>NZ_JBCJBI010000032.1:0-1217 GCF_039062365.1 Collinsella aerofaciens | reverse complement strand
TCGGCTCGGAGTTCACCTGCGACATGAGCAGCGCGCAGTCCGCCGCCGTCAGCCGGTCGAACCTGGCCCCGGCGCCCTTGGGCAGCAGCTTCCTGATCTCCACGTGGTTCTTCTCGCACGCGCCCTTCTGCTGGCTCTGCCGGGGGTCGCAGTAGAAGAGCCTGGTCTCGCCGTCCCGCTCGCCGATCAGCGCCGCGATGGCGTCCTCGTCGGCGAACTCGCTCCCGTTGTCGGTGAGCACGGCGCCGAAGGCGCGCCTCGCGCCGTCCTCGCCGAGGACCCCGCGCAGGGAGGAGAGCGCCGCCAGGACAGAGGCGCACGTGCCGTCCGGCAGCGGCAGGGCCAGCTGGAAGCGGCTCGGGCGGTGCAGGAGCGTGAGGAGCCTGGCGGAGTCGCCCCTGGGGCCCTCGACGGTGTCCATCTCCCAGGCCGCGGCGCAGGCGTCCTCGCCGAGCGCGAGGAACGACGCGTGCGACCTGCGCGACGAGTGGGACGTCGCCCTTCTCGGGGCCCGGCGCGACCTCGGCCTGTAGCCGACCTTGCGCCTGAGCTCCATGTTCGTCATGCCGTCGTAGCCGGCGTCCACCCACCTGTAGACGGTGGAGGCGCTGAGCCCGGGGGTCGTCGCCGCTATCTGCTGCGGGGAGAGCCCGCGCGCGAGCCCGTCCCTGATGGCCGCGAGCTTGGCGGCGGCGCCCTCCTCGGTCTCGTCGATCCCGGACCTGCTCGCCGAGAGCTCGGCGTCGGCCGCCTCCTGCGCCCTCCTTGCGCTGTAGAACACCCTGGGCCTCCTCGAGCAGCCGTAGCCCCTCCTGTGCGAGCAGCCGTTGCAGCACCTCGGCCACGCGGAGAGCCTGGGGCAGGCCCCCGACAGGTCCGCGGGCGCGGGCTCGCCGTAGCGCGAGCGCGGCGCGGTGACGTAGCGGTGCGCCGCCACCTCCCTGGTCACGGTCGAGGGCGACCTGCCGAGCTCCGCGGCGATCTCGCGGGCGCTGCGGTTGCGGTCGAGCATCCTCTCGACCGTGTTCCTCTCGTGCCTCGTGAGCCTCCCGTACGACCTTCCGGACGGCTTCGGTCTGGACATGCCGGCCTCCCTCCATCGCGGGCCGGGGGATTCCGGCCCCTCTGGGGTTGCCTACCCGGATTCGCGCCTCAGGACTCAGCGCAACGCGTTGCGCTGAGTCCTGAGGCTGTTGCAATGAAAATGAGAATCAAGG
>NZ_JBCJBI010000031.1:0-1472 GCF_039062365.1 Collinsella aerofaciens | reverse complement strand
CCCCGGCTAAAGCCCCGACGGGAGGGGATGGCTCCGCGGCCCATCAGGTAGACGGCGGGGTGACGGCCCACCGTGCCGACAACGGGTAGCCGGGTTGAGAGACCGACCGGCCAGATTGGGACTGAGACACGGCCCAGACTCCTACGGGAGGCAGCAGTGGGGAATCTTGCGCAATGGGGGGAACCCTGACGCAGCGACGCCGCGTGCGGGACGGAGGCCTTCGGGTCGTAAACCGCTTTCAGCAGGGAAGAGTCAAGACTGTACCTGCAGAAGAAGCCCCGGCTAACTACGTGCCAGCAGCCGCGGTAATACGTAGGGGGCGAGCGTTATCCGGATTCATTGGGCGTAAAGCGCGCGTAGGCGGCCCGGCAGGCCGGGGGTCGAAGCGGGGGGCTCAACCCCCCGAAGCCCCCGGAACCTCCGCGGCTTGGGTCCGGTAGGGGAGGGTGGAACACCCGGTGTAGCGGTGGAATGCGCAGATATCGGGTGGAACACCGGTGGCGAAGGCGGCCCTCTGGGCCGAGACCGACGCTGAGGCGCGAAAGCTGGGGGAGCGAACAGGATTAGATACCCTGGTAGTCCCAGCCGTAAACGATGGACGCTAGGTGTGGGGGGACGATCCCCCCGTGCCGCAGCCAACGCATTAAGCGTCCCGCCTGGGGAGTACGGCCGCAAGGCTAAAACTCAAAGGAATTGACGGGGGCCCGCACAAGCAGCGGAGCATGTGGCTTAATTCGAAGCAACGCGAAGAACCTTACCAGGGCTTGACATATGGGTGAAGCGGGGGAGACCCCGTGGCCGAGAGGAGCCCATACAGGTGGTGCATGGCTGTCGTCAGCTCGTGTCGTGAGATGTTGGGTTAAGTCCCGCAACGAGCGCAACCCCCGCCGCGTGTTGCCATCGGGTGATGCCGGGAACCCACGCGGGACCGCCGCCGTCAAGGCGGAGGAGGGCGGGGACGACGTCAAGTCATCATGCCCCTTATGCCCTGGGCTGCACACGTGCTACAATGGCCGGTACAGAGGGATGCCACCCCGCGAGGGGGAGCGGATCCCGGAAAGCCGGCCCCAGTTCGGATTGGGGGCTGCAACCCGCCCCCATGAAGTCGGAGTTGCTAGTAATCGCGGATCAGCATGCCGCGGTGAATGCGTTCCCGGGCCTTGTACACACCGCCCGTCACACCACCCGAGTCGTCTGCACCCGAAGTCGCCGGCCCAACCGCAAGGGGGGAGGCGCCGAAGGTGTGGAGGGTGAGGGGGGTGAAGTCGTAACAAGGTAGCCGTACCGGAAGGTGCGGCTGGATCACCTCCTTTCTAGGGAGATAAATCTTCTAGAGAGATCAACTTAACTCGAATAGAGGGCAGGAGCCCGTCCGGTGGATGTCGCCCGCGATGATTCCCCGCAGCACCCGGTCCCCGGGGTCGCACCCGCGTACCTTGAGAGCCGCATAGCGATAGGAGAGAGATGGAAGA
>NZ_JBCJBI010000030.1:0-1637 GCF_039062365.1 Collinsella aerofaciens | reverse complement strand
GGTTGATTTCCGATCCCAACCGAACACATTGAGCTGACGGCACGCTCCCGCAGTTAACCGAACGCCCCCGAGGTCCTATCCGGGCCCCGGGGGCGGCATTTTCCCAGTTGAAGGAATGGTGGAGATGTGTTTCGATGGGTCCGGTGGCCATGCTCCGCCCGCCGCCCGGCACCTCTTCCCAGACTCAGCCGGACGGTCGGTCCGTCTATTCCGTTTTTCTCCTAGGCTAGGCCAGCGGGGCATCGCCCCTCTCTGCGCGCGCCCTCTCGATGAGCCCCGGCGTCAGGTCGAGATCGCCGAGCGGCACGTCCTCCACGCCGTAGGCGTCCAGCAGCGCCGCCGCGTCCTCCCCGAGCATCGCCCTGAAGGCGCGCGCGGGCGTCGCGAAGCCGAGCGCGCCGCGGGGCTCGGAGTTCACGTGCGACATGGCCAGCGCCAGGTCGGCCGGGGCGAGCCGGTCGAACCTGATTCCGGCGCCCTTGGGCAGCAGCTTCCTGATCTCGACGTGGTTGCGCTCGCAGGCGCCCTTCTGGTCGCTGCGCCTGGGGTCGCAGTAGAACAGCCTCGTCTCGCCCGGCCCCTCGCCGAGCAGCGCCGCGATCGCCGCCTCGTCGGAGAACTCGGCGCCGTTGTCGGTGAGGACGGCGCGGAACACGCGGCGCGTCCCGTCGGCGCCGAGGATGGCCCGGACGCCCTCCAGGGCGTCCGCGACGCACCCGGCGGTCTTCTCCTCCAGCGGCAGCGCGAGCTGGAGCCTGCTGGGGCGGTGCAGCAGCGTGAGCAGGCAGGCGGAGTCCTCCCGGGCCCCCTCGACGGTGTCCATCTCCCAGGCCGCGGCGCACGCGTCCTCCCCGAGGGCGAGGAACGCGGCATGCGACCTGCGGGCGGAGTGGCGGGTCGCCGCCCGGCCCGCGGCGCGCTTCCTCGGCCTGTAGCCGACCTTGCGCCTGAGCTCCATGTTGGTCATGCCGTCGTAGCCCGCCGAGACCCAGCGGTAGATGGTCGACGGCGACAGGTCCACCGGGCCGCCGTTGCGCGCCGCCATCTGCTCGGGCGACAGCCCCCGGCGCAGGCAGTCCCTTATCGCCTCCAGCCTGGCCGCCGCGGCGGGCTCGTCGGCGTCTATCCCGCGCCTGGACGAGACGAGGACCGAGTCGGCGCACAGCTGCGCGGCCCGGGCCTCGTAGAAGACGTGGGGGCGGCGCTTGCAGCCGATCGCGCGGTACCGGCCGCACCCGTTGCAGCAGCGCGGCCACGCCGCCAGGCGCGGGCAGGCCGCCGACAGGTCGGCGGAGGCGTCCACGCGCTCGCCGCGCCTGGCCTTCGGCGCCGTCACGAACCTGTGCGACGCCACCTCGGCGCTCACCGTCGAGGGCGACCTGCCCAGCTCCCTCGCGATCTCCCTGCACGACGCCCTGCGCTCCAGCATCCTCTGGACCGTGTCCCGCTCGTGCCTCGTGAGCCTTCCGTAGGCCCTCGGGACCGCCCTTGCGGAGCCGCTCTTCTTCTTTCCGGACATGCCGTCCTCCGATCTCCCGGGGCCGGCCGATCCGGCCCTCAGGGTATCGGGTTCCCACATTCATCCGCACATGTGCGGATGAATGTGGGAGGTGTTCGGATAAAGTTGATAATCAAGG
>NZ_JBCJBI010000029.1:0-2211 GCF_039062365.1 Collinsella aerofaciens | reverse complement strand
CATCGCGCCGAGAGTACTGCGGGGTCAGCCCGTGGGAGGCCAGGGCGCCGCTGACCGGTGGACGGCACCGAGCCGTCTGCTTGAACTGAAGAAGGGGGAGGCCACGCGGCCTCCCCCTTTTTTGCGTTAAAGGCGGCATTCACTAAGCAATTAAATCAATCCAATCATCCACCGGTGAATATAAACGTTCACCGTTCTGTGGCCGGTTCTCTGTTCTCAATGGACTAATATTTGCTTTAGCGCGCTGATGCGCTTGTCCTGTTTTACATGGGTCGTTTTATTGATTGTGACGGAAGGACTCACATGGCAGATGTTCATGAGCTGCTTGATACTTGGATTGCCAATGTCAAGGATGAGGAGCTCCTCGCTGAGCTCAACACGATGAAGGAGCAGGGTGATGAGGACGCCATCACCGACGCTTTCTTCCAGGATCTCGCCTTCGGTACTGCCGGTCTTCGTGGCACTATCGGTGCAGGTACTAACCGTATGAATATCTATACGGTCGGTCGTGCGACCCAGGGATTCGCTGACTACCTTAATGCTACCTTCGAGCATCCGACGGTCGCCATCGCTCGCGATAGCCGCAATAAGGGCGAGCTGTTCGTTAAGACGACGGCTGCCATTCTTGCGGCAAACGGCGTGACGGCCCTCGTGTATCCCAAGATTTCTCCCGTGTCGACGCTTTCCTGGGCCGTCCGTGACCTTAAGTGCTCCGGTGGCATCTGCATGACCGCTAGCCATAATCCGGCGCCTTATAACGGCTATAAGGCCTATGGCCCCGACGGCTGCCAGATCACCAGTGAGGCCGCCGATGCAATTTCTAAGGCTATTGCCGAGACCGATACGTTCACCGGCGTGAATTCTATGGACTTTGATGAGGCTCTTGAGCAGGGTCTGGTCAAATGGATCGATGACTCGTGCCTTGAGCGTTATTACGACGCCGTTCTCGCCCGCGGCGTGACTAACCTTTCTGCCGAGGAGATCGCTGGCGCTCCGCTTAAACTCGTCTACACTCCGCTCAACGGCACCGGCCTCATTCCCGTCACGACGGTGCTCGAGCGTGCTGGCATCACCGATGTCACGGTTGTTCCCGAGCAGAAGGAGCCTAACGGCGATTTCCCGACCTGCCCGTATCCTAACCCCGAGATCCGTCAGGCCATGCAGAAGGGCATCGATCTCTGCGAGCAGGTTCACCCTGATTTGCTGCTTGCAACCGATCCAGACGCCGACCGTGTTGGCGTTGCCGTCAAGAATGGTGATGACTACCTGCTGCTGACCGGTAACGAGATGGGCGTCCTGCTGCTCGACTATATTTGCAAGACCCGTGCCGCCCGCGGGGATGATCTCACCAAGAAGGTTGCGGTTACTACCATTGTTTCTTCCGCCATGGTCGATGCTCTGGCCGAGGAGTATGGCTTTGAGCTCCGTCGCTGCCTGACGGGCTTCAAGTACATCGGTGACATCATTACCTCGCTTTCCGATGCTGGTGAAGTCGATCGCTTTATCTTCGGTTTTGAGGAGAGCTACGGCTATCTGGCCGGCGATCACGTACGCGACAAGGACGCGGTGAGCACTTCGCTGCTGATTTGCCAGATGGCTCAGTATTACAAGCTCCAGGGCAAGAACCTAGCCGACGCGATGCACGAGCTGTACGAGAAGTATGGCTACTATCACAACAAGACGATTTCGCTGAGCTATCCGGGTGCTGAGGGCGCGGCAAAGATGGCCGGCATCATGGCCGGTCTGCGCGAGAACCCGCCCGCGGAGCTCGCCGGTTCCAAGATCGAGGCCGTCGTGGATTACAACACCTGCGTGAACGGCCTGCCGAAGGCTAATGTCATTGAGTTCGATCTCGAGGGTGGTAACAAGGGTATTGTTCGTCCTTCCGGCACCGAGCCCAAGATTAAGCTGTACATCTTCGCTAAGGGCGCGGATGCCGCCGAGGCAGATGCAGCACTTGACGCGATTGAGGAGTCCGGCCGCAAGCTGCTGGCATAAGGTATTTAAGAGTCTATTACTATAGATAGGCGAAAGAGGGGATCTCGGAAACGAGGTCCCCTCTATATTTATCCAGCCAGCCGAGAGTCCTTATATGTGTAGGAAATGTGTACGCCCAGATTCCCGCCCGCGGGGGCCCTCCGGTCTGGCAATATATCTCCTTGCCGCGCGGCCCGGTGCAACCGGATCAGCCGCGGGGCGTGCACCTTGAGA
>NZ_JBCJBI010000028.1:0-4874 GCF_039062365.1 Collinsella aerofaciens | reverse complement strand
TTCGATGTCTGCCCGGATGCGACACTCAATGTGTCCATCCTCGCAGTATCCGGTTCTCAAGGTGCACGCTTTGCGGCCGATCCGGTTGCACCGGGCCGCGCGGCAAGGAGATATATTGCCAGACCGCGAAGCTCTGTGAGACGTCAATTCCACTCTTCACAAGTCCTACACAACATATTGCTTTCTATAGGTAATAGAAAGACTGGTGCGGATCTTCCGCACGTATCAGATGATGACCCTTTGGTTCAGGAATATATAGAGATCGGTCACCTGTAAGTGTTTATCTACCCGCGCTTTTAGCAATGTAAACCGCGCTTCAGATAAAAAGAGGGAGCGCCGCGCACAACGCGACACTCCCCTAGCGATTCAAGAGAATCTATTAGGCCTCGAGAGCCTTCTTGGCGATGGTAGCCAGCTCGTTGAAGGACTCGATGTCCTCGTAAGCCATCTGAGCCAGGACCTTGCGGTCGAGCTCGATGCCGGCAACCTTCAGGCCGTGCATGAACTGAGAGTAAGAGATGTCGTTCAGGCGAGCAGCAGCGTTGATACGGGTGATCCAGAGAGAACGAATCTCGCGCTTCTTGTTGCGGCGATCACGATACTGATACTGCAGGGAGTGCTGGACCTGCTCTTTAGCATGCTTGTAAGTACGCGAAGCGGCACCGTAGTAACCCTTCGCACGGTGCATAACGGTACGGCGCTTCTTCTTGGCGGCAACAGCGCGCTTAATACGTGCCATGTTCTATCAACTCCTATACGGTAAAACGAAAAACGGGAACGCGAACTTAGGCGAGACGCGACTTGATGACCTTGCGGTCGGCAGCGGCGATCTCGGTCTCCTGACGGAAGCCACGCTTACGCTTGGTGGACTTCTTGCTCAGGATGTGGCTCTTGAAAGCCTTGGCGCGCATAAGCTTGCCGGTACCAGTCTTGCGGAAACGCTTCTTGGTGCCGCTGTGGGACTTCATCTTAGGCATGAAATACTCCTTAATCGGTTACAGAACACTAGTTACTTGGTATCGCTTGCCGCTTTATCCTCATCGAAGGCGCCCTTAATCGGGGCGAGCAGCATAAGCATGTTACGGCCTTCCATTTTAGGCTTGGACTCGACCGTAGCGTAAGGCTTGAGATCCTCGGCGAGACGCTCGAGAACGTTAAGACCCCGCTCCGGGTGAGCCATCTCACGGCCGCGGAACATGATGGTGATCTTAACGCGTGCGCCCTTCTTGAGGAAACGCAGAACGTGGCCCTTCTTGGTCTCGTAGTCACCAACGTCGATCTTGGGTCGGAACTTCATTTCCTTAACCTCGACCTTGGACTGGTTCTTACGAGCAGCTTTGGCCTTCATGGCCTGCTGGTACTTGAACTTACCGTAGTCCATGACCTTGCAGACCGGCGGCTCCGCGTTGGGAGCGATCTCGACCAGGTCGAGACCCTGATCGTCGGCGACGCGCTGGGCATCGCGGATGGCGAACAGGCCGAGCTGAGAGCCATCGACGCCAATCAAACGGCACGAAGATGCAGTGATCTCGTCGTTGATGCGGGTGTCATCAGACTTAGCTATTTTCCCTACCTCCATTCATAAAAAAATAACCCGGCGCTTCTCAGCAACCAGGTCGTACACATAGACTTCCTCGATTTGAGGAAGGAGATCTAAGTTGTATGACCAGTCAGCTGCTCATTGGCGCCAAAAGGTGGGAACCCTCGGGTTCCTCTTTGGGGCATTGCGGGAACAACGCCTTGCGAATAATAACACGTATAGCGCGTTATCACATTACGTACACGAAAAAGGGGCCTTGACCCCCTTGAACGCTCGCTTGCATGTATGGTGCCCGAGGCGAGACTCAAAGGGCTTTCGCTTCGCGAAGCCCCGGGCTTCGGGCGCGTGGCGCCCTCGCCACGCTCCGCTACAAACAGGCCACAGGCCTGTTTGCTTAACGCTTCGCGCGCTCACGCGAGTTCGGCACGAAAAAGGGGGCCGCAACCCCCTTGAACGCTCGCTTGCATGTATGGTGCCCGAGGCGAGACTCGAACTCGCACGTTGTTGCCAACGGTGGATTTTGAGTCCACTGCGTCTGCCAATTCCGCCACTCGGGCACGCAATGCGTGAGTTAGTTTATCACAGCTTTCTGTTGATTAGTCCGAAAATGGAACTTCGAGCATTTCGATGAGCTCGACCGAACGGAGCATCTCGCGCTGACGGCATCCACGACCGTCGACCGAAGCCTCGCCCATCTGGTTATCGTAAGGGTCCTCGCGCATGCCGTCGAAAGAGGGCTCAAACTCTGCCTGGAATCGATTGTTGGCCACCATACGCCACGGGTCGAGATTGCCAAAGTAGTGACGGCGGCGCCACTCCTCCCCCATCCTGCGAGCAGAAGATCCAAATGACACGTCGGCGTTGAGCCAACCGGTCTGCGGCGTATAGAACTCTGCCCAGTCGTGCGACCCCACCGAATCGGGCGCAACATACAGGCCGCTCTGCCAACGGGCAGGCACGCCCGCGATACGGCACATGGTGATAAACGTGAGCGCCATAACGCCGCAATCGCCGCGGAGCGAATGCGCACAGTCATCGGCAATAGATCCCAAAAGCAAGTACGGCGGCTGATAGCGATAGTCGATATACTGCGTCAGATAATCATAGATAGCACGGGCGCGATCGAGCGGATCCTCGAGTCCGTCAACAACACCGGCCGTCAGCTGCTGCAGATACGGCGTGAATGCAATGTGCGGACGGTCCTCAGAAATATCCTCGGGCAGCGGCGCGTCCATACGCGGATGCGACGGAAGCGCACCCCCATAAATATCGCGATAAGCGGCATTGATTTGATAGCGATAGGTCACCGAGAATGAGCGATCACTCGAAGAAGACCACGAGGCGGTACGCGCCGAAGCGTTCGCGGGAGCAACAGCACCCTCCGGCGTCATATCGAGAACCTCGATATGAGACTGTTGACGACAGGCGGCGGCAACGGGTAGCCAAGCGCGAACGGTCTCCCCCTCTAGAGCGCCGGGGACAGACAAGGACGCCTTAAGCGTAATAACGCGAGTCAATCCGTTTTGCGACTCCATCTCCTTGAGCATCTCGTTGCGCAGTGCTATTCCGTCCGTAGGATCGGGACGCATGCCGGGGACCTCTTTGGGATATACGCGAAGCGAATCGAGGAAGTTGTCGAGAACGAACAGCTCACCATCGATAAAGCGCCAGTCAATACGCTTACGGTCAATCAGATCGTCAAACTGCTCCTCGGTAAACTCAGGCCACTCCTCGCGAATCATCGCAATAGCCCGATCGCGCGACACCGAAAAATGAAGCGGCGTCTCGATCATGCGATACCGTTCGGCGCGAACGCAAGCGGCCAACGAGGGATCGGGATTCTGCTCCAAAAGACGATCGCAGGCAGCAACAGCCTGCGTCAAATACCCGGCACCCTTAAGACGAAGAATCTCAGGCGGTAGCCCAATATCGAGATGGCGAAAATCATCACAGCAAACATCGACAGAGCAACCAACAGAGCCCTCGTCAATAACCTTCCCATCCGAAGGCAGCACATCAATAACAGCCATACCAAACTCCAAGTCATTAGAACTCTTGAAGCCCATTGTAGCGAGATAAAAAAGAAAGCCCCAGTCAAGGAGCCCTCAACACCGACAAACGATAGCTATAAGAAATAATCAGCCCAGTAACCCTGTAGCGAGTTAACGAAGGAGGCCCCGTTTCCCCGGAGCTGATTCCGTCGCGCGACTTCTGGCGAAGCCAGGTGAGCGCGAGGGAAACAGCGTAGGGGAAACGGGGCCTCCGGCGGGAAGTTAAACCGCTACTTACGCCTTGTTGACGGAGCCAAACTCCTCCATGAGCTCCTTGGTGCGGGCAACGATGTTGTCGCGACCAGGCTTGAGGAGCTTGCGGGGGTCAAAGCCCTTGCCCTGCTGATCCTTGCCAGCCTCGATGTACTCGCGAACGCCCTTGGCAAAGACGAGCTGCAGATCGGTGTTGACGTTGATCTTGGAGATACCCAGGGAGATGGCCTTCTTGATCTGATCCTCGGGGATGCCGGTGCCACCGTGCAGGACGAGGGGCAGGTCGCCGGTCTGAGCCTTAATCTCGCCCAGGCGCTCGAAGGAAAGGCCAGCCCAGTCGGCAGGGTACACGCCGTGGATGTTGCCGATACCGCAAGCGAGGAAGTCGACGCCCAGGTCAGCAATCTGCTTGCACTCAGCAGGATCAGCGAGCTCGCCGCTGGAGGTCACGCCGTCCTCGGTGCCGCCGATGCCGCCGACCTCGGCCTCGATGGACATGCCCTTGGAGTGGGCAAGCTCAACGAGCTCCTTGGTGCGGTCGAGGTTAAGCTGGAAGGTCTCCTCGTGAGAGCCGTCATACATGATGGACGTGAAGCCGGCCTCGATGCACTTGAAGCAGTCCTCGTAAGAACCGTGATCGAGGTGAAGGGCGACGGGAACGGTAACGCCCGTGGCCTCGACGGCAGCCTTGACCATGTCGGCGCAGACCTTGAAACCGCCCATCCACTTAGCGGCACCAGCGGTGCACTGAAGGATCAGCGGAGACTTGGCCTCCTCGGCGGCCTGGAGAATAGCCAGGGTCCACTCGAGGTTGTTGGTGTTGAAGGCACCGAGACCGTACTTGCCGGCTTCGGCCTTCTTGAGCATGTCTGCTGCGTTGACGAGCATAAAAGAAACCTCCTGTAAGGTTGCTCCGATAACGCCTGAGATTTTACCACGACATACCCGAGCATAAACGTTCGTTTGTTCACGAATACCATCCGATTGGACAAACCTTGATTATCAACTTTATCCGAACACCTCCCACATTCATCCGCACATGTGCGGATGAATGTGGGAACCCGATACCC
>NZ_JBCJBI010000027.1:0-6565 GCF_039062365.1 Collinsella aerofaciens | reverse complement strand
CCGTCGCCGTGATGCCGGTGCGCGCCAGGACCTCGTCGCGCAACATGCAGGCGAAGCCTTCCGCATCGGTGTGATAGAGGTCCAGATAGGGTGTCACGTCGATAAAGCACTCGTCAATTGAGTAGACGTGAACGTCTTGCGGACTGACGTATTCCAGATAGATGCCGTAGATTTGTGCCGACACCTCCATATAGTGCTGCATGCGCGGTACGGCCTTGATGTAGTCGATGCCGTCGGGAATCTCGAACAGACGACAGCGGTTGTGAATACCTAAGTCCTTCATGGCCTGCGTGATGGCGAGACAGATGGTCGTGCGTCCGCGCGATTCGTCGGCAACGACCAGGTTGGTGGTGAGCGGGTTGAGCCCGCGGTCGACGCACTCGACGCTGGCGTAGAACGTTTTAAGGTCGATGCAGATATAGGTGTGACGCTCGTGCCCCACGCGTCCTCCCATCAAACACATGTTCTTATCGAATACCTGTTCGATAATACCGGCTTGCGCGGACATCGTCAAAACCTGTCCCTTTTTGGCAGGTATGGTCGTTCGGTTACATCGGGTATTTAACGCAGCCCTAAAGAGTGCGAAACAGCTCGGAAAACCTCGCTTCGTAGCATGAGCCTAACGATCGGTGCCACCTACATGCACGGAAGGGTTGTGGGAAAGATGGTCAATTATGGGTTTGGTATGCCAACGCGCCTTGTTGCGGATGGAGACGTGGCTCGCTGGTGCGGACGATTGGTCGCTCACTACGGCGGCACTAAGGCGCTGGTAGTGCTGGGCGGTGACAAGCATACGCGCGATGAGCTCGTCTCGGCGGCACTCGGCTCGCTCGATCGCGCCCTGCTCGAACGCGTGCTCTTTCGTTGCGGTTTGGTCGGGGACGACGGGGGAGACGATTTGGTTGATGAGGCCGTAGCCCTAGCGACCGACGAAGGCGTGGACTTTGTCCTGGCGATCGGCGATGCCGATACTGCCGGCTTTGCGCGTGAACTCGCTCGTCGCATGGCCGTGCTCGATGCCGGCGAAGACGGTTTTGTTCCTTATGGATGTATTGTCTCGGAGGGCAAGGTGCCTGCCGTCGTAGGAGCCGGCGAGGTTCCCGTTTTTGCCATTATCGCTCCCGAACTGCTTGAGGGCATTGGGTCTCCTCTGCGCGAGTTGCTCGGCAGCGTGTGCGCCGCGGCCTAGTACCTGCCAGGAAGGGACAGGTTTATTTTGGTGGGTAAAGCGTTTGACCTGCCAAAATAAACCTGTCCCTTTTTGGTCGGTCGCCGTTTGGGGGCGGATTGGCAACGCTCGCTGATTACGGTCTTGACCTGCGCTAGAATAGGGGCATCTGATTATCCGGGCGCATGGAGGTATGCGCCCGTATGTTGAGGAGGACTTTATGGCAACTGTTGCCGCACCTATCGACGCTACGTCGACCGCCGCTTGGAAGGCGCTCGAGGCCCATCAGGAGAAGCTCGAGGCCGAGGGTATCGACCTTAAGGCATGGTTCGCTGCCGATGCAGAGCGCGTGAACAAGCTGAGCTTTGACGCCGGTGACCTGCACTTCGACCTGTCCAAGAACCTGGTGACCGATGAGACCGTCAAGCTGCTGTGCGATCTTGCCCGCGAGGTGAAGCTCGAGGAGCGCCGCGACGCCATGTTCTCCGGCGAGCACATCAACACCACCGAGGACCGCGCCGTCCTGCACACCGCGCTTCGTCGTCCGGCAAGCGAGAAGGGCCAGCTCATCGTTGACGGCCAGGATGTCGTCGCCGACGTGCACGAGGTCCTCGACCGCATGTATGCGTTCGCCGAGCGCGTGCGCTCCGGTGAGTGGAAGGGCGTAACCGGCAAGAAGATCGAGCACCTGGTGTCCATCGGCATCGGTGGCTCCGACTTGGGCCCGGTCATGGCCTACGAGGCCCTGCGTCCCTATGCCGACGCCGGTATCGACTGCCGCTACATCTCCAATATCGACCCCAACGACCAGGCCGAGAAGCTCAAGGGCCTCGATCCCGAGACCACGCTCGTGATTATCGTCTCCAAGACTTTCACCACGCTCGAGACCCTCACTAACGCTCGCGAGGTCAAGACCTGGATGCTCGAGCAGCTCAAGGCTCAGGGTGCCATCGACGGCTCCGATGAGCAGAACGCCGAGGCCGTGGCAAAGCACTTCGTCGCCGTTTCCACCGCACTCGAGAAGGTCGAGGCCTTCGGTATTGACCCCGCCAATGCCTTCGGCTTCTGGAACTGGGTCGGCGGCCGCTACTCCGTCGACTCCGCCGTGGGCCTGTCGCTGATCGTCGTGCTCGGCCCCGAGCGCTTCCAGCAGTTCCTCGAGGGCTTCCATGCCATCGACGAGTACTTCTGCAACACGCCGCTCGAGAACAACGCCGTCGCGCTGATGGGCCTGTTCAACGTCTGGTACGTCAACTTCTTCGGCTCCAAGAGCCACGCCGTGCTTCCGTACTGCCAGTATCTGCACCGCTTCCCGGCCTACCTGCAGCAGCTCACCATGGAGTCCAACGGCAAGCACGTCCGCTGGGACGGCAGCGCTGTGACCTCCGATACCGGTGAGATCTTCTGGGGCGAGCCCGGCACCAACGGCCAGCATGCCTTCTACCAGCTGCTGCACCAGGGCACTGTGGTGGTTCCGGCCGACTTCATCGCCTTCGCCAATACCGCCAATCCTGCGACCGATAGCGGCCAGGACGTGCATGAGCTGTTCCTGGGCAACTTCCTGGCCCAGACCAAGGCGCTTGCCTTTGGCAAGACGGCCGACGAGGTTCGTGCCGAGGGCACGCCCGAGCAGATCGTCCCGGCCCGCTGCTTTGAGGGCAACCGTCCGACGACCTCGATCTTCGGCGACACGCTGACCCCGTTCGCACTTGGCGAGCTCATCGCCCTGTACGAGCACATCACGTTTGTCGAGGGCACGGTCTGGGGCATCGACTCCTACGACCAGTGGGGCGTTGAGCTGGGTAAGCAGCTTGCCAAGCAGATTACCCCGGCCTTCCACGACGACGCCGCCAAGGCCGAGCAGGACGCTTCGACCCAGGCGCTCATCGAGTTCTACCGCGCTCACCGCAAGTAGTCGCTGCTGTTAACGCATCGCGCCTTATAGTCAGGGGCCCGTATCCTATCGGATGCGGGCCCCTTTGCTTTGCCGTGGTCCCGGGGCGCACGGCCTTTGTGGAACATCGCCGGGGCGCCGCGCGCTGCGAGAACCCTGCGCCTAGATCTCGGTCTCCGCATGGCCTCGCTGCGCCTCGGGCAGCTCCCCGTAGAGCGGATGGTCTTCGAGCCTAAAGCGCTCGACCTGTTCGGGAGTGCGACCGCGTACAAAGAGCCACGAGCGATCGATCGGCGTCGCCATGAGCGTGCTGGGCAGTGCGTCGGCGCGGTCGGAAAACACCCGGGCGCTCTCGGGATCCTGGAACGCCAGCACCAGATGCGTATCGCAGTTGCCCATGATGGAGCGTGCGCGTGCCTCGCCATAGAGCGCATCGAGCTGATTGGTCGACTGCAATAGCAGCGTTGCCCAGATGTTGCGGCTTCGGATAATCGAGAGCACGTTGTTGATCTGGGGGATCTGCAGATTTGCGAAGTCATCGAGCATAAAGCGCACGGGCACGGGCAGGCTGCCGTCGGGCTGCCTATCGGCCTCACGAATGAGGCCCATAAACGCCTGCGTAATAAAGAGGCCGGTCAGCGGATCGAGATTGCGGTCAATATCGCTTACGGTTACAAACAGGGCGCAGAGGGTGTGTCCCATGGATGCGAAGTCCACCTGATGGCACTCACGATAGAGCTGTGCCGCACCGTCGAATCCCAGACACATGACCTTTTCGGCAAGGATGCCGACGATACTCGCGTGCATGCGCTCGGCATTTTGCGAAATGGCGTAGCGCCGCCATAGCGAGAGGGCATAGCTTTGGGGGTCGGTCGTGATCAGATCGTCAAACAATCGGGCCGTGGCACCGTCCTGCAGGTGCTCGATCAGCTTGATGACCGAGCTGATCGTCTACTCGTCGGCGGGTAGCTGTTCGGTGACGTAGGCGATAAGACACGACAGCAGGTTTGCCGCCGCATGATCCCAAAAAGGCTGGTTGTTGTCCTCGATGGGGCAGATGGCCTTTGCCACCGAGAGGATGTCCTGCTGGTTGGGCCTGCCGTCCGCCTTGCGGCGAATGTGCCTCAGGGGGTTGTAGCCGCAGCGCTCGATGCTGGGCGCAAGGGACGGGACGGTGTTGAGGTCGGCGAAGTTGAGACATTGCACGCGGTAGCCGTGGGCTGCCAGCACGGGTCCCACTTCGCGACAGAGCGTGCCTTTGGTGTCGAGCACGATGTAGCTTGCGTTCATTTGTAGCAGGTTGGGCTTGAGGACGTTTCGGGTCTTGCCGGCTCCTGAGGGGCCGATCACAAGTGCGTTGTTGTTGAGTCCCGTTTGGCGGGTGTCGCAGGAAAGCGTTCGATCCTTGGCGAGGATGGTGGACGATGCGGACTCAGATGCGTCGAGGCGGCTGGCGAGGTTAGACATGGGCGACCTCCTTGGTGGTCGAGAGGATTTCGTGGGCAAAGCCGAGCTCGACGGCGCGCTCGGCCGAAAGGTAGGTGTCTTTTGCAGTGAGGGACTGGATGCGCTTGGGCGTGAGGCCGCTGCGGTCCGAGAGGATTTGCGTGAGGGTCTTGCGGGTCTGCATGAGACGCCGGCTGGTTTCCTGCAGCGCAAGTGCCGAGCCGCCTGCCCCCTGGGGGATCAGCGGGTCGTGAATCATGAGCTCTGCATGGGGCGCCATACGGCGATCGTCGCCGCCCATAAAGATTACGGCGCCCATGGACGCGGCGAATTCCAGGCAGACGGTGCGGATGGGGCACGATGCGAGGCGCATGGCGTCATAGATCGCAAGACCCGATCGCACGCTTCCGCCGGCGCTGGCGACAAATATGGTGATGGGGCGGCTGGGGTCGGTGGCATCGAGCAGGCGGATCTGCTGGCATAGGTCGTGGGCCATCGGGGTTTCGATGTTTCCCATGACGGAGAGCTCGCGACGGGCGAGCATCTCATCGTAAATGCTGGTGAGCGTGATACCTCGGGCGGATTCACGCATGGTGAGGGGGCTGATGATGGGGGAGTGATTGGTGTCCATGAGGACTCCTTTCTGTTGGTTGTGTTGTGGAATAGGATTGTTGCCCGCGGAGGGGCTGGCGGGCTACAGGGTTCGTCCGAGCCTGAGATCGAGCTCGGTTGTGGGGCAGGCTGCCTGTTCGTGCGGCTCGCAAACGCCAAGGGCTCCAAAGCGATGGAGCGTTGCGGCGGGCGTGGTGTAGGCGAGCCGCAGCTGATGCTCGACAGGGGCACATCCGTCATTTTTGTAATGAGCCGCGTAGTACTGCGCGATGCTGGCGTTCATCTCGCTGCCATTGCGATGGCGCTCAAACTGGCGTCTGCAGGTCTCGATGATCTTTGCTACCGACTTGGGTGCCGTCGCGGGAACAAGGGCGAGATAGCCCTCAAATAGCTCGTTGATGCTCAGGAGGCACAGCAGATCGATCAGCGTCCTTATGGCTGCTCCCTCGGCGGAAAAGTGCGCGGTCATGCGGTTATATCGGTTGCGGTCGACGATGGCCGCATGGGGTCTTGGAGTTTTCTGCCCCGTGGTTCCGGGCTTTTGCCGCGCCTGTGTATTGAGCTCGACGTTGCAGCGCTTGAGGCCGTCCAACGGAAGGAACAGTGCGGTGCGCAGAGTGTTCCGCTTGCTTTCGAGTTCATGACGCTCGTCGGGTTCCCATTCGAGCTTGAGTTTCGTGTCGAGCGCCGTAAGCATATGGGCTAGGCAGCCTACGGTAAGAACGTACGAATCGTTGTCGCGTTTTGGGGCATAGGGGTCTGTCAGCTTGCGAATGTCGGGGTCGCCCATGATCTTTGTGCAGCGCTTCAGCAGTTGGGGGTGGTCGGCCAAGATCGTCGCGAGCGGTAGCGACGCGTAGTTCTTGATGGTCGCGGCGGCAAAGGCGGCGTCATATTCGTTTGCATATGCTCGCTCAATGCGGGCATCCAGAATGCTTTTCTTATCGCCGTCTTCAGCGTGGTAGTTTGTCATAGCTTCTCCAATCGGTTGATGTTCGTGCTGTTTGTTGATGTGTTGGTTGTCGTGAGTGATGTGCTTGCCGTGGGTGATGTGCTGACGTTGGGGTGCTATGCGGTTTTCAATGAGCCCGTGAGGCAGTTGCTGCAGGGGCGGGATGGAACGGCCCATGCAAGGCGGAAGGCATCGTGCTCAAAATCGAGACAGCAATGCCCTGGGTGCCTCACATGTGGCAGTTACCTCATTAAGTTGTCATTGCGTTTGGGGTTGTACTTTGCCGATCTTCCTTCTCTTACACGCTAAAACTCAAACTTCATATGCTCGATCTACTTAAAACCGCAACGGCGGTCTTTTATCAACTTATATGTCGGAACGCGTCTTTGCAAGTACTTTTTTGCCTTTGTTTCAAATGCCTTGATTATCAACTTTATCCGAACACCTCCCACATTCATCCGCACATGTGCGGATGAATGTGGGAACCCGATAC
>NZ_JBCJBI010000026.1:0-7900 GCF_039062365.1 Collinsella aerofaciens | reverse complement strand
GAGCTATTTCCGCGTTGCGCTAGCTGCGGAAACGCGGGACCCGTTCAGGCTGTTGCATTGAGATTGAAAATCAACCGTCGCGGCGCGGGCCGCCATCCGCTCAACGGCCGTCTTGCCGGCGCCAGGCCCATTACCGGGGCCAATCGCGCTCCCGCCGACCCGGCGATTTCAAAACCATGCCGGTTTACGGGACCAGGCCGGGAACCCACGAGCATGCCGTCATCGGCAAAATTAAAACCGCAGGTAGCCGACTTGCGCATTCCGTGAAATGCAGGGCATGGACGGCCGTTCCGGGTCCAGCCCCGTAATCCGGCATAGTTTTGAAATGACATTAATTCACTAACAGGTAAACTAGGTAGTTCTAGCGCCTTGTCGCCGACTAATTTCCGATTTCCAACCAGTTGCACAAAACATTTGCTCGCAGTCGCGTCTCGGCGGATTTCATTGCCTCAGTTTTGGCTTTATAGCGAATCCCTAAACGGTCGCAGACACTTCTGACTATGGTGTCTATCAGCTTTGAATCGTTGAGCATATCGTGAGTCACCAGGAATACATCGAATCCCATGCTCTGCAACGCAGTCATGCGCTCCGCATCGTGGTCAAGTATTGCACCTGAGCCATGAATGACCTCACCTTGGATCTCGATAATAACTGCCTTCATTAGGATTGGGTTTACGATCACGATGTCGCCGTAGCAGACCTTTTGGCCTGCGATGCTTTGGGCTGCCACGGATAGAGGGGTTAAATCGTTGAGGTACACGTATCTGAATCCTGCACCACCTAGACGTCGAGAACGACTTAGAAGCAGGACCCCAGCGACCTCGAGTGGAGACGCAGCAATGCCGATAACCTGCTGAGTGGCATCATAAAACTGCTTTCCCCACATTTGACTTTTGACCTTGTCGGCGAATCGATGCAGATCGCTTAGCTCGATGAGCGGCTTTCTCATCCAAAGAGAAGTGCCTTTGAGTTTCGTAACCTCTCTTCCATCCTCATGCTTGTTCGTTTGGCCTTCTTTATCTGTGGCCTTTACGGTTGCGCGGGCGTAAACTCGTTTCCAAGGAACCTCGTCTTCGCCTTCTCCAAGTTCGAACAAATCCTGCGTGCTGGAATTGCGATTCTCCTCTACCGCCATTTTTAACTGCATTTCGGCAGCGGGAGCCGGCTCGAAAACAGAAAACCAACCGCATAGTTCGTACATAGCCAGTACGAGATCTATTTGGGACACAAAGCGTGTCATAGTAAATAACGTGTTAAGCGGATTGGTGACACTGAAGCCTAAATTAGTGTCGATTGTTGTGCCGGCATTCGATGCCCCTTCCCAGCGAATAGTGGAGCGCAGTCCCGAGTGGTGATTACAACAACCTGGCGAAGCAACAGCGATAATCGGGGTCTTGAGGACTTCGGTTACAAAAGGGGCTTGGGATAGAGCTCGCCAGCCGTCTTCGGAGTTGGGCAGGCGCGGGTAGAGATTGCGCACCTGCGGTGGGCAGCGCCAGTAGCGAAATGCGGTGTTTGCGCAGACGATCTCGTCCATATGGGCCTCCCCTAGTTTTGGCTGCGTGCCGTTATGTTTGCAGGTAGACCGATTATCAATGGCGGCATCATGCCGGTAAGTACTGGAAGCTGACCAAATGCTGGCCAATAGCTTGACGTAATTCGCCTAAAGATCGCCGTGTGACACAAATCTGCTGGCAGGCGTTCTGGGGCCGTGGTCCCTATCTCCACATTTGTGCGTGAATCCCATGGCAAATTCAATGAAAGAGCGCATGAGCTTTATGCAAAACGCGCGATGGCGTCAGTTCAAGAGAGATCAGCTAGAAAAGCGTTTGAAAATTTCGATTCGATTTTGGTGTCAGATTTGGTGTCAAATAGAAAAAGGCCAGAGGCTTATAACCTCCGGCCTGTGCTTTAGATGGTGGGCGATACAAGATTCGAACTTGTGACCCCATCCGTGTGAAGGATATGCTCTACCCCTGAGCCAATCGCCCGTTGCCTTTCGGCAAAAGAGATACTAACATAGCCGTGCGTGGTTTACCAAGAACTTTTTGCTCCCGATTTTAAATTCGTGGGAGCAAACCGCACTGTTTCAACCCAGTCAGCCAACAAAACCGCAGCTCAACCGCCCTTTACCGCTTAATCCACGAGGTCTCGGGGCGGCAGATAAGTCGCGCGTTGTTGTAGGCCATGTCGAGCGTGAGGCAGGTGCGCGCGGCGTAGAAGCCGTCCTCGCGCTGGATGGTCAGCGCCAGCTCGGGCTTGTCGCCGGTCAGGCACAGCGGCAAGAGCAGCTGGATCCGGCCGCCGTAGAACTGCGGCACGGCGAGCGTGTAGTTGGCGGCGGCGCGGCGGGCGGCCTCGACGACGGCGCCCTCAAAGGCACGGCGCAGCAGCAGCGAGTTGTCCTCCCCCATCAGGCTGGCGGGAATACGCGTCAGGTTCTCCTCGTCGCCAAGAATGTGATCGATGTTGGAACGGATGGGCAGACGGTAGTCAAAGACCAGCTCGGAGGGGTCCTCGGCAAAGCGCACGCGGCACGGCAGGTACTCAAATGAGACCAGCATGGGGTCGCTCTCCTTAAAGAAGCCCTTCAAAAACCAGCGCTGGCGCGCGTCGGGCTTGGTGTTGGGTTCAAACAGGCCATAGATGGTCTCGTAGCGGCGCGTATACAGGCCGGTGTTGAACAGGCAGCGGTCGTCGTCGAACACCAGCGGCAGGTTGGACGGCGCGGTCTGGTCTACGTCGCGCTCGGTCAAAAACACCGCGCGGCTAAACGAAAACGACAGGTAGTTTTTGAGGATGCGGTTGCTGGGGCCCCAGTCCTCGGGATCGGCGAGGTCCACCAGGCGGTCGTAGCTGGGCTCGGGGCAAAACGCAAAGTCGTAGACATTGCTGCACAGGGTGCTGGGGATCTCCATGTGGCGTCCAATCCAATTGATAGCTGGCGTGCGGATGGTTTGATTCTATACGGGCGGCGTCTCCTTGAGGAGCACAGCACAATTGAGCCTAAGCTTATGCGCGAGCTCCTCAAATCGACAAAGTCTCTACCTGCTGTTTCATTGCTTGAAAAGGGCGGTGCGCCTCTGCTTTGGGAAGCATAATTCTAACCATTTTGCTAACCACCATGGTTAGCAAAATGGTTAGAATATGGGCAGAATAGAATCGGAAGGCGGACAGCATGAAATTCCAGGAAACAGAGACAATCGAGCTGAAGGCCATTGCGCAGAACGGCATCAAGAAGGAGATCGTCGCATTTGCGAACTGCGGCGGCGGCACGGTCTACGTTGGCGTCGCCGACGACGGCGCCGTGCCGGGCGTCGAGGACGCGGATGCGTGCGCCCTGCAGGTCTCCAACATGGTGCGAGACGCCGTGAAGCCAGACGTCACCATGTTTGTCAGCTATAAAACGCTCGACTGCGACGGGAAGGCGGTCGTGGCCGTCAAGGTCCAGCGCGGCACGAACCGCCCCTACTACCTAGCGAAGAAGGGCCTGCGCCCCGAGGGTGTCTACGTGCGGCAGGGGTGCTCCTCCGTCCCGGCGACCGATGCTGCCATCCGGCAGATGATCAAAGAGACTGACGGCGACAGCTTTGAGGACATGCGCTCCCTCGACCAAGCGCTCACCTTCGAGTCGACGAAAGGGGAATTCGAGACACGAAAGATCCCCTTCGGCGCGCCGCAGATGCAGGCCCTGAATATAACCTCATCGGACGGTCTCTACACAAACCTCGGCCTGCTCCTGTCCGACCAGTGCCCGCATACCGTAAAAGCGGCCGTTTTCGAGGGGACGGACCCGAGTGTGTTCAATGATCGCCGGGAGTTCTCCGGGCCCCTCATGCAGCAGCTCGACGAGGTCTACGACTACATCGACTTCCACAACCAGACCCATGCCACTTACCAAAAGCTGCTGCGCGTCGACACCCGGGACTACCCGGAGGTCGCCGTGCGCGAGGCCTTGCTGAACTCGATCGTGCACAGGGACTACTCCTTCCGCACCAGCACGCTGATCAGCGTCTACGACGACAGGATCGAGTTCGTGTCAGTCGGCGGCCTTCTGCCCGGCTTTGAGCTGGAGGATTTGATGATGGGCGTCTCCGCCTGCCGGAACCCGCATCTCGCCAACGTCTTCTACCGCCTGCAGCTCATCGAGGCATACGGCACGGGGATGAGGAAGATCATGGGGGCCTACGCGGGTGCGGCCTCTCAGCCGCAAATCATGGCCACGAACAACGCATTCAAAATCGTCCTGCCCAACACGAACTTCGCAGCAACGGCAGCGGAAACGCCCACGGCAAACAGCAAGGAGGCGCCCGCTGCTTCCTATTCCCGAGAGGACGAGATCCTGCGGTTCTTGGCAGAGCACCCCTCAATCACCCGAAAGGAAGCGCAGACGTTGCTCGGGATCGGCCAGTCCACGGCCGGCCGCATATTGAAAGAGATGGTGGATAAGGGGCAAATCGCAAGACACGGCGGTGGCCGCACCTTGCGATACGAATTGGCGTAATGATGTGTCTCTGAGGCAATTGTCCACTTTGCCTTCTGGTCAAGAGCAATTGGCTAACGGGCGAGTTGGGGCTCTTATGCCGAGTTCACGATTTAGGCAGGAGAACCTGTGCCCGCGAGATTAATTGCGCCTCATCCTTTTTCTCGAGGGCAATCATCGAACTTAAGGTGGCGCATCGGGGCCATGGAATTAAAGAACTTATCGTCAAAGTAGTCGAGTAGAAACTCTGGAAAAGCCGACAGCACAAACACCGAACCGTCCTCGCTCCGCATTCTTTTCTCCTCGCGGAAAATCGCATCGACCGTAACCAGCTCTCGATATGTCCCAAATGAAACCTCATCGAGATCGAGCAGGCACTTGCATCTCAATACGAAGGCAGCGATTGCATCTTTCCATTGGGGAAGCTCCATGTGCTTCCCCACCCGTATGTCAAGCCCACGACAAAAAAATTTGCATCTTTTTTGAAGTTTTTTCGGGCAGCTGCAATAGCTGCCCGTAGCTGTTCCATACGGTATTCATGGCTCATGCTTCCTTTCCAGATTTCTCCGTTCCTAAAAAGTCCTGCGTAACATATTCTATCTCAATCCGATCCCCAGGAAAAACATATACCCTGTTGATAAGCCGGTCTATCAGCGATTGCGTCAGGACATCGGTGCTGCCTACTTCCTGAACAATTTCCCGCTGTTTCAGCCTCGCCTCATAATCACTCTGTATCTGTTTGGTCTGCGCTGTGATAGCGGCATGGACATTCTTGGCCTGTACCAGTTCCGCGTCATATACTGCTTTCTGTGACCGGTAGGTTTCCAGATCGATCTCGCCAAGCGCATACCGTTCATAAAGCTGCCGTTTGCTGTCCTGTATAGCCCGCAACTTATCTTCATGCTCGGCCTGCTGGACCGTCTGTAAATCCAGCTTATCTTTACTGCCGTCGATTCCCAACGCCGGACACATCTGCGCCCGGATCGTCTCAAAGACTACCTGCTCCAGATCAGCCATCTTTACCCGCACGCCATGACAGGGAAAACTTTCTGACACTTCGGAATGACGGCAATAAAACCATGCTCCATTTCTGAGTGACATAGCATGATCGCAGCATCCACAAAACACCTTTCCCCGAAGCAGATAGTCACGCCTTTTTTTATTGGGGAGGGAAAAACGCTTAATAGAAGTATTGGCCTGCTCAAACAATTCCTTGCTGACAATCGCGGAATGATGGTCGGGGATTTTGAACCACTCGCTTTCATCTTTGAGCTTCATGCAGCGGCTGCCGATTTCCTGCACCTTGCGTTTGCCGATTATGTAGGTGCCGATATACCGCTGATCCTCCAGCATCCGCAGGACTGTTGAACTGCTCCATACGCCGTGTGTCCTTGACACATTATAATGGTCTTTTCCGTTATCCCTCCGATACTCTCCAGGCGTGGGAATATGGAGGGCGTACAACTTGCGGGTGATCTCTGCTGCGGTATTGCCTTCAGCCGCCCATTCAAATATCAGACGGACATTTCCCGCAACATTTTCGTCCGGCTCCATACGCCCGTCTGCGCTTTTGCGGTAGCCGTAAGGACAGATAACGCTCTGGTACTCGCCCCGGCGCATCTTCGCATATTTGGCGCTTTTTGTTTTCATGGACATATCACGGCTGTAGCACTCGCTGATAAGATACTTAAAGGCAACATCAATCCCTCCGGTATCTCCTTTGAAATTGACGGTGTCAAAATCGTCGCTGACAGAGATAAACCGGGTGTGATAGAGCGGAAACACCCGCTCGATGAAATAACCGGTCTCAATGCTGTTGCGTCCAAACCGGGATAGGTCTTTGACAATGATACAGTCGATACTTCCTGCCTGCACCATCGTCAAAAGCTCCTGCACTGCGGGACGTTCAAAATTCGTACCCGTATGGCCATTATCGACAAACTCCAAAACCTCGCCATTATCCCATTCCGGCAGCGACATGGCTTTTTCCCGCAGGATAAGGCGCTGGTTCGGAATACTCAAACTTTCTGTCTTAATATCCTCCACGGATAACCGAATATAAAGGGCAATTACATATTTGCGCATGACTCCACTTCCTTTCCCTGAAATTCACTCTTAAAGCGGAAGGTCACATGAATATCCCGTTTGTGGTCTATCTCGATCCGCTCAATCAGCCGGTCAATCAGTTCTGCCGTAAGCAGGTGATCCTTTGCCAGTGACTTTGCATCCTTTTCCATAGTCCGGTAGCGTACAAACTGTTCGTCGAGAGCATCCATATCCCTTTCAAGCTCGGTGATCTCACCGGACAGTGTATTGATGGATTCCTCATAATCCGCTTTCAGTTCAAAGTATTCCTCGCTTGTCAAAACACCCTGTACAAAGTTCTCATATAGGCCGCGGATCAACCGGCGTTTCTTTTCAATTTCCTGCCGTTTGGATGACATCTGGCCCCTGAGTTTATCCTTTTCCTGTTTTTGCCTTGCCTCCAACTGAAAGAGGGGGAGAGACATTCCCAGGGCAACCGTCAGCTCTTTCTCCAAAACAGATGTGACCGTAGCGATCAGCTCCGTTTCCTGTATCATCACACCCTTGCAGCTATCTTTTTCTACCCGGCTGTTGGTAAGGCAATGAAACCAGTAAATATCCGGCCCTTTTTTGCGCTCCGCCCGCTGCCGGTGGAGACTCCTGCCGCAATCCGCACAGAATACCTTTCCCTTAAAGATATTGGGGGTATATGGTTTTTTTGGCACAGCCTTGCTTTGCTCGCAGACCTGTTTCCGATAGTCCTGTACCGCCTCAAAAACCGCATGGCTGATAATAGGCTCATGGGTATGCCTTGCAACGATCAGATTATCGTCTCCGGCCTGTACCTGCTGGTGGTCTACAATTTTGGTCTTGCCCTGTACCAGATCACCGGTATAAACCTCACTTTCCAGTATCTTCATTACAGTACGGGTCTGCCATTTCCCGCTCCCGATCAGCCCAGGGCTGGTAATTTCACCGGTAGTCTTTTTATAATGGCTTGGGGCAGGAATCCCCATTTCATTCAGATTACGCACAATACGGTTTAACGCTACACGCTCATAAGCCCACTGGAAAATCTGCTGCACAACAGGAGCGGCGGCCTCGTCAATCAGCAGTTTATGACAGTTCTCCGGGTCTTTCCGGTAGCCGTATGGAGCCCGTGCGCCAATATAGTCACCGTCTTTCATGGCCTGCCTTGCCTGGGCCTTGATCTTCCGGCCAATATCCAGCGAATAGGCTTCATTTATCATGTTTTTCAGCGGAAGCATAATGCCTCCGTGAAGATTGCCGGGGTCTGCCGTATCAAACTGATCTGGGTTGATTTTCAATCTCAATGCAACAGCCTGAACGGGTCCCGCGTTTCCGCAGCTAGCGCAACGCGGAAATAGCTCC
>NZ_JBCJBI010000025.1:0-10275 GCF_039062365.1 Collinsella aerofaciens | reverse complement strand
CCTTTAGACGCGAGCCCGGGGCCCGTGGGTTATACCCTAAGAGCAAACCACCCTTTTTAAGGGTGGTTCTGATTTCAGCTAACGTACGTCATAGCAATCCCCGGTAGGTCGAAGGTGCTCTGCGGCGGCCCGGTGTTTTCATCTGAACGACTTTGCGCAGCAACCGGAGTGAAGATGAAAACACCGGGCCGCCGCAGAGCACCCACAGACCGCAGGGACGGGAGCAGCTATACTACTCTCAGTAGTTAAGGGTCGCGGATCCGCCGCGTCGCCGCTCTCAACAGGAGGTCTTTGTTTATGGCAGATCAAAAGCCGGTTGTCGGGATCATCATGGGCTCCAAGTCCGATCTGGGCGTTATGGAAGGCTGCACCGCCGAGCTCGAGGCACTGGGCGTGCCCTATGAGCTCGTGATTGCAAGTGCGCACCGCACGCCGGCGAAGGTCCATGAGTGGGCCTCGACCGCTGCCGACCGCGGCATCAAGGTGATTATCGCTGCCGCCGGCAAGGCTGCTCACCTGGGCGGTGTCGTGGCTGCGTTTACGCCGCTGCCGGTCATCGGCGTGCCTATGAAGACGAGTGATCTGGGTGGTATGGACTCGCTGCTGTCGATGGTGCAGATGCCTTCGGGCGTGCCCGTTGCCTGTGTGGCCATCAACGGTGCCAAGAACGCCGCCATTTACGCCACGCAGATCCTGGGCGCCTGCGACCCCGAGTACCGCAAGGTTATCGAGAAGATGAAGCAGGAGATGGCTGACGCCTAAGCGCTCTGCCAGTCCATTTGCAGCATAAGGAGAGCCATGTCCGACTATCAGGGAAAGCGTTTTTCGGCTTCTCGGATTCCCGATTCAGCCAAGTCGGGAGCAGCCCGCGCGCCGCAGCAGGGTCGGACATCCTCTCCTCAACAGCCGCGCGCGCCGCGCCCCGTGACGCCGGCGAAGCATCGCCGTCAGGATACGCCGGCTGCATATCGTCCTTCGTCATACAGTACGGCCAAGAAGTCACCTCGCTCTTCGGCGCATGCCGCGCCATCGAGCTATACCGAACCGCCGCGCAAAAAGCGCCGCTCCGTCATTCCCATACTGCTCATCATCATCGGCATTGGCCTGATCGTTGCTGCAGCCGCCATCTTTATCAACGCGCAGATTGGCTACAAGCAGGCGAGCGAGTCGTATCAAAAAATCGAAAAGCAATATGTGAGTGACAAGGACGCCAGCGGCGTGCCGATTATCGACTTCAATGCGCTTGCTCAGACAAATCCCGAGGTTGTGGGTTGGATTTACGCGCCCGGCACCAACATCAACTACCCCGTGGTGCAAACCAACAACAACTCCAAGTACCTCAACACGCTGTTTGACGGTACGGCCAATGCCTCGGGGGCCATCTTCTTGGATAGCGACGACACCGCGCCGGGCATGGTGGATCAGCAGACCACGATTTACGGTCATCATATGAACGACGGTTCGATGTTCAACGTGATTTCGGATACGACCGATCAGGCGACGTTCGACAGCATGGAATACGTGTACTACATCACGCGCGATGCGACGTATAAGTTGCGCCCGCTGGCGACCAAGGTGGTCGAGGACACGTATGCCAAGGCGCGCACGCCCAACTTTGAGGGCGATGACGGACTGAAGAATCACCTGTCCGAGATGCTCGACGGCGCCTCTGCCGTGGCGAGCGATGCCACCGATCGTGCCGCTTCGGCAACCAAGGTCGTAACGCTTGTGACCTGTCGTTCGTTATCGCTGAGCAACACGCGTGCTGTCATGGTGCTCACGCCGGTCGAGGAATAAGTTGTTCGAGAGTAGCTAAAAAAGCCCCGTTCCAAATTGGCTACTCGACGACGGTAAGGGGGAAATGATGCTCGAGAATGGCAAAACGATGCCTTCGGTTGATGCTTGGCTGCGCGAGGCCAAGGCCGATTCGTCGGCACCTGCGTGCGGTATGTATCTGACACATAACGGTGTGGTGCGCGCGACGCCCAAGGCCGAGGCGCGCGGTGTCGAGACCGATGGCGTGGCGCCGGGCCACAAGGTGGGCGGCATGGTGTTCGGCTACGACGCCAGCAAGGTACAGGCCGCCATCGAGGCGACGCGCGCGATGCCGGGTATCGGCTATGTGCGCGTGTGGCTGGCAAGCGGCGAGCTTGCCGTAGGTGACGACATCATGCTCGTGCTCATCGGCGGGGACATTCGCCCGCACGTGGTCGATGCGCTGCAGGCGCTCGTTGGCACCATCAAGAATGAATGCGTGAGTGAGGTCGAGCGCGAGGCGTAGAGGCTTGCGTCGATGGAAGGCTCGTTTATAAAAATGCCCGCCGGTACGTGTGATACCGGCGGGCATTTTGCGTTTTGGGCGCGGTGGACGCTACACGCGCGTCGCATCCTTGGGGCTCATGGTCATGCTCTGGAAGCGGTTCTCCATGTAGTCGTTATCGAAATACTTGCCGTAGAACTGCGCGACGGGAATATCCGGCTCCGTGCCGTTGACGCGCTGGTACCAGTAGTCGAGCGACTGCAGCGTCATGACGCCGTCGACCAGCATAATGACGGTAAAGATGACGGTAGCCGAGTAGCGACTCTTCCACGGAATCATGTTGATGAGCTTGAGCAGCCTCGGCAGCAGCAGCTTGATCCAGATAAGGCCACCCAGGCCCCACAGGCAGGCAAAGCCCGTGCAGGTGCGTCCGCCCGTAAGGACGGCGAGTGGGTCGGGCATGCCGAACAGCTTCATGTGCGAGTAGCTCCACGAGACCACGCCAAATGAGGTCTGCATAAACCAGCCTACGAACACCTCAAAGCTCGCGCCGAGCACAGCGCTTACCAGGAAAATGATGATGGGGTTCTTTTTATAGAAGCGGTTGAGCACCATGGTCATGAGTACGGCGCCAAAGCCATAGATGGGGCTGAAAGGACCAAACAGCATGCCGGCGCGGTCCTGGTAGACGCCTGGGTCGTCGACCGTCATGTGCCAGATGTCCTCGGCGATCAGGCCGAGCACGCAGCAGACGAGGAATACCCAGAACAGGTTGAAGTAGTTGAGCTTGATGTAGCCCTCGCCGGTTTCATCGCGGCCGAGCATGCCCTCCGCGGCGGCGTCGCGGTCGAGCATCTCCTGCAGGCGGCGCTGCAGTTCGCGCTCCTGGCGCAGCGTGGGGTCGACGGTTGTCGAAAGTGCAACGAGGATGCCGAGCTGGATCGCGGGACGCAGCAGGAAGGGCCCGATGCCCTGGAGCATCACGTCGACCAAAAGCTCGACGACGGTGAATGCAATAAGGATGTAGGACAGGCGGGCGGCGTTGCGGCGCTGGTTTTTGATAAGGTCCAGGCCAAAGATGATTAGGATGACGGCACTTGCCGCAGCGAGCATGATGCCGGCGACGATAAGGCCGACTGCGACGAGCGTGTTGTCGCCGAGCTTTTCGGCGGCGTTGCCGCTGATGAGCGCGGTAATGACACGCCACATAAAGGCAGCGACCGACGGGAGCGTGCCCACGCCGGACAGGATGCACAGGACGGCGTACACCTTAATGACGAGGGGAATCTTCTTGACCTCCGTGGCGCTGGGGACGCTGGGGTCGAGTTCGTTTCGATCCATACAGAACCTTTCTCGCTTTGTTGTAGGTTATAAGGATACGCCGCCGACCAGCCATAAGACAGGACGAACGTCCCAATTGCAACTTTGTAATCCCCAACGGTGGACGCGGCGGCCATCTGGGAGCGCGGGTGCTTGCACTGGACAGACCGATAAAATGTTTGGCCGCAAAACGGATTATTAGCTCGGTGGGCTTTTAAAAAGCGCTGCTCATGCGCTGGGGAGCGTGTCGCGCCGTGCGTATAATAAGGCGGGTAACGCCAAAATACGAGGCTCTGAGGGGATGCCATGTCTCAAGAAACCATCCTCGCGGCCGAGCGCGCCGCGGGACAGGTGAACGCCATGTCGACGTATGATCCGGATTCCGACCAGCTGCATGAGGAATGCGGCGTTTTTGGTGTCTGGGCGCCCGATCGCGACGTGGCTCGACTGACGTACTTTGGCCTGCGTGCACTGCAGCACCGTGGCCAAGAATCGGCGGGAATCGCTGTTGGTGACGGCGGTACGGTTATGGTCCGCAAGGACCTGGGCCTGCTCGACCGCGTGTTCTCCAATGCCGACTTGTCGACGCTCTCCGGTCAGCTGGCCGTGGGTCACGTGCGCTACGGCACCGCCGGCGCCAAGAGCTGGGAAGCCTCTCAGCCGCACCTCTCTACCATCAATAGCGTCATTATCGCGCTCGCGCACAACGGCACCCTCGTCAACACCGACGAGCTGCGCCGCCAGCTGATCGAGCTGGGCGTGCCGTTCCTCTCCAACTCGGATTCCGAGGTCGCGACCAAACTCATCGGCTACTTTACCCAGCGTACAGGCCATCCGCGCGAGGGCATTCGCAAGACCATGGAGCTCGTGCGCGGCGGCTACGCCATGACGCTCATCAACGAGCAGGCGCTCTACGCATTCCGCGATCCGCACGGCATTCGCCCGCTCGTGCTGGGCAAGCTGGTGGACGAGGGCCTGGACCAGGCCGATGCCGCATCCGTTTCGAAGCTGCCGTCGCAGGACGGCGCCGCGACGGTCGACGCCACCACCCGTGTCACCCGCGCCGGCGGCTGGGTCGTCGCCTCCGAGACTTGTGCGCTCGACATTGTGGGCGCCGAGTACGTCCGCGACGTCCGTCCCGGTGAGATTTTGCGCATCAGCGCCGAGGGCCTTGTGTCCGAGCAGGGCGTGCCTGCCGCCGAAGAGCCTGCTAACTGCATCTTTGAGCAGGTTTACTTCGCTCGCCCCGACTCCATCATGAACGGCAAGAGCGTCTACGCCTGCCGTTATGACATGGGTCGTCAGCTGGCACATGAGGAGCCCGTCGAGGCCGACCTGGTTATCGGCGTGCCCGACTCCGGCCTGCCGCCCGCGGAGGGGTATTCGCACGAGAGCGGTATTCCCTTTGGCGAGGGCCTCATCAAGAACCGCTACGTGGGTCGTACGTTTATCGAGCCTACGCAGGAGTTGCGCGCCATGGGCGTGCGTATGAAACTCAACCCGCTGCGCGACAACATCGAGGGTAAGCGCCTGGTCGTCATCGACGACTCCATCGTCCGCGGCACCACCATGGTGCAGCTCGTCAAGATGCTGCGCAACGCCGGCGCCAAGGAGATTCATATCCGCATCAACTCGCCCGAGGTCATCTGGCCGTGCTTCTACGGCATCGATACCGACGTGCAGTCGCAGCTTATCAGCGCCAACAAGACGGTCGATGAGATTTGCGAGTATATCGGCGCCGATTCGCTGGCATTCCTTTCGGTCGAGGGCCTGCTTAAGGTCATGCCCAAGGGCGGTTACTGCGATGCGTGCTTTACCGGCCGCTACCCCGTGGCGATTCCCGAGAGTTTTGGCCGCGACAAGTTTATGGAGGGCTTTAAGCCCCGCAACCTGGACAAGCCGCTGCACTTTGACGACGACGCCGTGGTCGAGAAATACGACGACCGCAGCTGGGAAGAGGAGCACGGCGAGGCCTAAAACCTGCCATGTGGGGACAGGTTTATTTTGGTAGGTTTTACCTGCTGTTTTGTTGATATGACGGCGCGTGCTGTTATGGCGTGCACCGAAATGAACGCAACTATGAGCACCGTTTGGCGCCCGCGCGGCGCCACGGTAGTGGGAGAGGAAGGCTCAGATGAGCGACAGCAAACATGTGACGTATGAGGACGTCGGCGTCGATACCGCCGAGGGCGGCCGCGCCGTCGACGCTATTAAGCAGATGGTTAAGGACACCAACCGTCCCGAGGTCATCGGCGGTATCGGTGGCTTCGGCGGCCTGTTCTCGGCCGCCGCACTTAAGGATATGGAAGACCCGATCCTGATCAGCGGCACCGACGGCGTGGGCACCAAGCTCGTGCTCGCCCAGATCATGGACCGTCACGAGACAGTGGGCCAGGACCTGGTCGCTATGTGCGTCAACGACATTCTGGCTTCGGGCGCCGAGCCGCTGTTCTTCCTGGACTACGTTGCCATCGGTCACATCGAGGCCGAGCACATGGCAAAGATCATCAAGGGTGTAGCCGACGGCTGTAAGCTCGCGGGCTGCGCGCTCGTGGGCGGTGAGATGGCCGAGCACCCCGGCGTCATGGCCCCCGCCGATTACGACCTCGCCGGCTTTACCGTGGGCGTCGTCGACCGTCCCAAGATGCTCGATCCCGCAAACGTCCGCCCCGGCGATGTGATCCTGGGCCTGCCTTCCACCGGCGTGCACTCCAACGGCTACTCGCTCGTGCGCAAGGTCATCGGCGTCGACGGCATTAAGCCGGGCACGCCCGAGGCCGCCGCTAAGGCGGAGGAGCTGAGCCGTCCGCTCGAGGAGCTCGGCGGCGCTTCGCTGGCAGACGCCCTGCTGGCTCCCACGCGCATCTACGTCAAGCCGATTCTGGAGCTGCTGCGCGATGGCGCCAACGTTCATGCCATTGCCCACATCACTGGCGGCGGTATTACCGAGAACCTCAACCGCGCGCTCGCCGACGACGTCGACGCTGTGGTCACCCGCAACGGTGCCGAGATGGGCTGGGACGTTCCGCCCGTCATCACCTACGTGTCGCGCCAGGCCGAGCTCGCGCCCAATGAGGCATGCAAGACCTTCAACATGGGCGTTGGCCTGTGCCTGATCGTCGCCCCCGAGGACGAGGCCGCGGTGACCGAGGCTCTGGTCGCGCTGGGCGAGAAGCCGTTCCGCGTGGGCGAGTGCGTCGAGGGCTCCGGTAAGGTCGTGTACTCCGATGAGCGCTAACGAGCAGATGGCTGCTGCCGAGGGCCTGGATTTTGTGCCCTATACCCGTCCGACCGGCACCGATACGGCCGAGCCGCTCAAGATCGGTGTGCTCATCAGCGGTTCGGGTACCAACCTGCAAGCGCTGATCGATCTGATCGCCGCCGGCAAGCTCAACGCTTCGATTGAGCTTGTGGTGTCGAGCCGTCCTTCGGCTAAGGGTTTGCAGCGCGCTGAGCGCGCGGGCATCCAGACGCTCACGCTGTCCAAGGATGTCTATGCAGACCCTATTGCCGCCGACGAGATCATCGCGCACGAGCTTCTCGAGCGCGGCTGCGAGTATGTGGTCATGGCCGGCTACATGCGCATGGTGCACACGCCGCTGCTGGCGGCGTTTCCCAACCGCGTGGTCAACTTGCATCCGGCGCTGCTGCCGAGCTTTACCGGTGCCCATGCGATCGACGACGCGTTTGCGCGCGGTGTCAAGGTGACCGGCGTGACCGTGCACTTTGCCAACGAGATCTACGACAACGGCCCCATCATCGCCCAGCGCGCGCTGACTGTCGAGGAAGGCTGGGATGTCGACACACTCGAGGAGCACATCCACGCGATTGAGCACGTGCTGTATCCCGAGGTCGTGCAGATGCTCGCCGACGGCCGCGTTCACGTGCTGGAGAGCGGCAAGGTCGCAATTGACGCGCCTCGCGGCTAGCGGCGCACAGTACAATTTAGCCGAGTAGTCAGGGTGGTCATTGGCGCCAAGGCGCGCGTGACCACCTTTTGTTTTGGGTAGTCATCGGGGACGGTCTTTAACGACTAGTCATTGGGGACGTTCTTGAATGACTAGTCGTTAAAGAACGTCCCAGGTGACTAGGTGAGAGAGGTGAGCGCATGGCGGATAACGAAGCGCTGTTTACGCCTGAGCTGGTGTTTTTTGATTGGGAGTGTGCAACGCCGGATGAGGTGTTTGCGCGGCTCGAGGGCGAGCTTGCCCCGCGCGGCTACATTGCCGACGGTTGGCTCGACGCCGTTCTCACGCGCGAGGATGCCTATCCCACGGGCCTTGCCATGCCGGCGGCAAACATTGCCATTCCGCATACCGATCCGGGGTTTGTGGCCAAGCCCTATATCGCGGTGGTGAAGCCCGCCGCGCCCGTGACATTTAACGCTATGGCTGGCATGGGCGCTCCGGTGCCGGCGCAGATCGTCATCAATTTGGGTATTGCCGAGCCGGGCGGCCAGGTCGAGGCCCTGCGGGCGCTCATGAACATCTTTATGGACGCCGATGCCGCAGCCGACGTGCTCGGCCAGACCACGCCCCAGGGCATGGTCGACGCCATTCGCCGCCACTTCTAAGGTGGGGCTGAGCCGGAACTTGGGGACGTTCCTTTTCTGCCGGCACTTGGGGACTGTCCCTAACTGCCGGCAGAAAAGGAACGTCCCCAAGTGCCACATCTGTCCCCTTTGCACCAAAATGGTGCAGATTAACTTGTCCCCCATGTGCCAAGCGTGCCGCGGGGGCTGCGTTGTGACACAATGGCGTTTGTTCGATTCGTGACGCGAAAGGCCAAACATGGCAAATAAGAAAAAGAACTCCGAGGCCGCGCCGACGCCCGAGCAGCAGGCTCGCGCTGCCTCCAGCTCTCGTAAGAAGCAGCGCAAGACGTACGTGTCTAAGACCGTCAAGATCGTTCTGGTGGTCATCGGCGTGCTGGCGATGCTGCTTTCCGTCTCGGCCATGGCGTGCTCCGGCCTTATGTCGCAGGCAGAGGATACCTCGGGCTACAAGCTTACCGGCGGTGTGGCTGCTACTATCAACGGCACCAACCTCACCGAGGACACCGTGACCAAGCAGATCATGAGCATGCGCACGTCCTACGGCTACACCAAGGACAAGGACTGGGCGCAGTATCTGGTCGACAACGACCTCACGCCCAAGAAGTATCGCAAGCAACTCATCGACTCCTACACGCAGCAGATTCTGCTTCAGCAGGCACAGAAGGAGAACGGCGTGACGGTGTCGGACGAGGAGGTCGAGAAGGCTTGGAAGGACGCGTGCAAGAGTGCGGGCGGCGCCAAGACCTTTAAGAAGACCCTCAAGACCTACGGCTACACCGAGGACACCTACAAGGACTCGCTCAAGGAGAGCCTGGCGCAGCAGAAACTCAAGGATGCCGTCGCGCCCACGAGCAAGCCCAAGGACAGCGAGATTGTCGATTACATCAACGAAAACCTGTCCAGCTACAACGACGCCCGTCGCTCGTCGAACATCCTGATCAAGGTTGATTCCGACGCTTCCGACGAGGACAAGGCTGCCGCCAAGGCCAAGGCGCAGGAGTGCCTGGACAAGATCAACTCCGGTGAGCTGAGCTTTGAGGACGCCGTTGAGCAGTACTCCGAGGACACCGGCTCCAAGGAGAAGAAGGGCGATGTGGGCTGGGACAAGCTCGCCACCTTCGTCGACAGCTACCAGGCGGCGCTCGAGGGACTCAACAAGGGCGATGTGAGCGACGTCGTCGAGTCGACCTATGGTTATCACATCATCAAGTGCACCGACTACTTCCATGTCGATAATCAGGTCGATGACATTAAGCAGGTGCCCAAGGACATCAAGAAGTACGTCTCCAACGTGGTGAAGACGCAGGCGGCAAGCACTGCGTACAGCGAGTGGCTGGAGCAGTACAAGAAGGACGCCGACATCACCGTTAACCCCATGCCCAAGGACGTGCCGTACAACGTCAGCCTGAAGGGCGTCACCAAGAGTTCGACCGACGATTCGTCGACGACTAAGTAATCATGGGGCGGTGCCCGCGTGAGTACCGCCCACGCTATTGAGGAGGATATGCAGATGACCAACGAAGAGCTGCAGAAGGAAATGATTGCGGCCATGAAGGCCAAGGACAAGGTTCGCCTGTCTATCATTCGCCAGGTTAAGGCCGAGGTGAAGAATATCGAGGTCAACGAGCGTCGCGATGTGACCGAGGAAGACGTCAACAACATGATCAAGCGTCTAATTAAGCAGACGAGTGAGACGCTGGAGATGTCCATTAAGGCCGGTACCGACCAGGAGCGTACCGACAACCTGACCGAGCAGGTCAAGATTCTGGAGAGCCTGCTGCCCGCGCAGGTTTCGGGTGAGGAACTCGAGGCCCTGATCGAGCAGGTCATCGCCGAGCTGGGCGCGACCTCTAAGAAGCAGATGGGCCAGGTCATGGGCGCTCTGGGCAAGGTTACCGGCGGCAACTTCGATAAGCCGGCAGCGGCAAAGATCGTCGGCGCAAAGCTTGCGTAATTTGTTACGCGGTTTTACCAAACCGCGTAACGGCTCGACGCTGCAAACCCGTACACACGGCAATCTGACGTTCAATTTCAAGGGCGCGACCATAAGGTCTGCGCCCTTTCATTCAAGACTTTAGTCTGCTGGCCGCGCAGCGGCCAGCTTTAAACCACCCGCTACGCGGGTGGAGACAAACGGCTT
>NZ_JBCJBI010000024.1:0-13336 GCF_039062365.1 Collinsella aerofaciens | reverse complement strand
TAAAGCCGTTTGTCTCCACCCGCGTAGCGGGTGGTTTAAAGCTGGCCGCTGCGCGGCCAGCAGACTAAAGTCTTGAAAAATGTGGGCTCTGTCGTTCATTCGAACGACAGAGCCCACACTCATTTTCTATTCAGCCCTAGTCATCGCGCAAAGCCCCTTCGGCAGCACACGGTGCAATTGAGTCACCGTAGGCCGGGGCGGGAGGGGCCGTGTTTCCTCCTGAGCGACTCTGCTTGCAGCCGGAGCGAAAGGGGGAAACTCGGCCCCCTCCGCCCCGGCCGGACAGGTCACACTACACCGTGTGCTGCGGCAGGTCCTGCAGAGCGATGACGTCCATGCCCATGTCGTTGGCGCTGCCGTGACCCTGCTGGTCCTCGCGCACGGCCTCGATGGCGCTCACGTACGTGTTGGCGGCAGACATCGCGGTCACGCAAGTCACGCCGCGGCGCACGGCCTCGGTGCGCAACAGATAGCCGTCGCCACGAGAACCCGGGCCGTACGGCGTGTTGATGATTACCGCAATCTTGCCATCGGCGATGAGGTCGCCGATGTTGGGACGCTCGCCGTCGTGCGGACCGCTGATCTTCTCCACGACCTCACAAGTCACGTTGCCGCCGCGCAGCACGCGCGCCGTACCCTCGGTGGAGCAGATATCAAAGCCCAGGTAGCGCAGGATACGGGCGACCGAAAGGATATGACGCTTGTCGCGGTCGCACACGCTGATGAACACCTTGCCGCAGCTCGGATCGGGCAGCTTGTAGTCAATCGCCAGCTGCGTCTTGGCATATGCCTCGGGATAGCTCTTGGCGATACCCATGACCTCACCTGTCGACTTCATCTCGGGCCCCAGGATAACGTCGGCGCCCGGGAAACGACCCCAGGGCATAACGGCTTCCTTCATGCAGAACCAATCGAGCTGACGCTCATCGCTCGGCAGGCCCAGGCTGGCGATGGAATCGCCCGCCATGATACGCGCCGCGCACTTGGCGAGCGGCACACCGGTGGCCTTGGAGATAAACGGCACGGTACGGCTTGCGCGCGGGTTGGCCTCGATCACGTAAACGGTCTCACCCTTGATGGCGTACTGCACGTTGACCAGGCCGCGTACGCCCAGCGCCATCGCGATGCGGCGCGTAGTCTCGCGGAGCTTCGCCTGCAGGCTCTCACTAAAGCTGAACGGCGGAATGCACGTCGCAGAGTCACCGGAGTGGATGCCGGCCTCCTCGATATGCTCCAGGATACCGCCGATGTAGACCTCTTCGCCGTCGCACAGGGCGTCGACGTCGGACTCGATCGCACCCTCCAGGAAGCGGTCCAGGTACACCGGATAGTCGGGGCTAATGCGCGCAGCCTCGGCCATGTAATCGCGCAGATGCTCGGCATCGTAGGCGATCATCATGCCGCGGCCGCCCAGCACGTAGCTCGGACGCACCAGCAGCGGGTAGCCGATGTGCGCGGCCACGGCCTCGGCCTCCTCAAACGAGGTGGCCTGACCCGCCGGCGGGTACATGATGCCCAGCTTGTCGAGCAGAGCGGCGAAGCGCTCACGGTCCTCGGCAAAGTCGATGGCATCGGGCTTGGTGCCCATGATGTTGACGCCACTCTCCTCGAGCATGCGCGCCAGCTTAAGCGGAGTCTGGCCGCCGAGCGTCACCACAACGCCGTCGGGACGCTCAACATCGATGACATCCATGACGTCCTCGTAGGTGAGCGGCTCAAAGTAAAGGCGGTCGGACGTGTCGTAGTCAGTCGAGACGGTCTCGGGATTGCAGTTGACCATGATGGTCTCGAAGCCGCGGGCCGCCAGCGCGTAGCTCGCGTGCACGCAGCAGTAATCGAACTCGATACCCTGGCCAATGCGGTTGGGGCCGGCGCCCAGGATCATCGCCTTGGGCTTGTCCGCCGGCGTGGTCTCGTCGGGAGCCACGCACTTCTTGGCATCCGGGCTCGTTCGGTAGATGTTCTCGTACGTCTTGTAGTGGTACTCCGTGGCGCTCGAGAACTCCGCAGCGCAGGTATCGACCGTCTTCATGCTGGGAACCACGCCCAGACCCTTGCGATAGGCGCGCACAAAGCGCTCGTCCGAGCCGGTCAGAGCGGCAATCTCGGCGTCGCTCGTGCCGTACTGCTTGAGCAGGCGCATCGCGTCAGCGTCGATATCCTCCACACGCAGGCCGCGGATGCTCTCCTGGACCTGCACCATGTCGTTGATGCGGTTGAGGTACCACGGGTCGATGCCGCAGGTGGCATGGATGCGAGCGATGTCCCAGCCACGGCGCAGGGCCTCGACCACAAAGAAGATGCGGTGCTCGGTCGGGGTTGCCACGGCCTGAGCGAGCTCATCGTCGCTCAGCTTATCGGCACCCTCCTTGCCACCGGCGCAGATACCCTGGTGACCGTCCTCCAGCGAGCGCATGGCCTTGCCGAAGGCCTCCTCAAAGGTGCGGCCAATCGCCATGATCTCACCCACGGCCTTCATGCGCGTGGTGAGCGTGGGGTCGGTACCCTTGAACTTCTCGAAGGCAAAGCGCGGCACCTTAACGACGCAGTAGTCAATCGTGGGCTCAAAGCAGGCGGGCGTGGCCTTGGTGATGTCGTTGACAATCTCGTCGAGCGTATAGCCCACAGCCAGACGGGCGGCGGCCTTGGCGATGGGGAAACCCGTGGCCTTGGAGGCCAGCGCGGACGAACGGCTCACGCGCGGGTTCATCTCGATGACGATCAAGCGACCGGTGTTGGGGTTCACGGCAAACTGCACGTTGGAGCCACCGGTCTCGACGCCGATCTTCTCCAGAATGGCGAGCGAGGCCACGCGCATACGCTGATACTCAAGGTCGGAGAGCGTCTGCGCCGGCGCCACGGTGATGGAGTCGCCGGTGTGCACGCCCATGGGGTCGAGATTCTCGATGGAGCACACGATGATGCCGTTGCCGGCGTGGTCACGCATGACCTCCATCTCATACTCTTTCCAGCCCTCGATGGACTCCTCGACCAGCACCTCGTGGGCGGGCGAGAGCTCCAAGCCCTGACTCACGATGGAGACGAGCTCCTCGTGGGTATGCGCGATGCCGCCACCGGCACCGCCCAAGGTAAAGCTCGGACGCAGCACGCAGGGATAGCCCACGCGCTCGGCGATAGCCTCGGCGTCGGCCACGCTATAGGCATAGCCCGAGCGCGCGACCTCCAGGCCAATCTCGGTCATGGCCTCGTTAAAGAGCTTGCGGTCCTCGCCGCGCTCGATAGCGGCCAGGTCGCAGCCGATCATCTCGACGCCATACTTGTCGAGCGTGCCGTCCTTTGCCAGCTCGACGGCAGCGTTCAGACCGGTCTGGCCGCCCAGCGTGGGCAGCAGCGCGTCCGGGCGCTCCTTCTTGATCACACGCTCGATAAACTCGGCGGTGATGGGCTCAACATAGGTGCGGTCGGCAAGACCCGGGTCGGTCATGATAGTCGCCGGGTTGGAGTTGACCAGGATGACCTCAAAGCCATCCTCCTTGAGCACCTTGCAGGCCTGGGCGCCGGAGTAGTCGAACTCACAGGCCTGGCCAATAACGATGGGGCCCGAACCAATGACGAGGATACGCTTGATGTCAGTACGTTTCGGCATGTTAGTTCTCCTCGGTCTCGGTCGCGGCGGTCTCGGCGAAATTCCAGCCCCGCAGGCGGTCCTTCGCGGTGTCGATGTCCAGGTAGTTCTCCTCGCCGTCCATGAGTCGCGTAAAGGCGGTAAAGAGATAGTGGGCATCGGTGGGGCCGGGCGAGGCCTCGGGGTGGTACTGGACCGAGAAGCATGGGGCGTCGAGCAGCTGGATGCCCTCGGCGGTGCCGTCGTTGAGGTTCACGTGCGTCAGGCGAATGCGGCCGAAGCGCTCGTTCATCACGACCGGCGCGATGCCGCGACGCACCCAGGCGCGCAGGTCGCCATCGGCCGCATGCTCGGTCTCGCCGCCGGAAAGCTCCGGGATCAGTTTGCCCAGACTGGGGAACAGCAGGCCAAAGCCGTGGTTTTGCGCGGTGATCTCCACGCGACGGCTCACCAGGTTCATAACCGGCTGGTTACCGCCACGGTGACCGAATTTAAGCTTTTCCATTTGGGCACCGCACGCCAAGCTGATCATCTGGTGACCAAGGCAAATGCCAAAGACCGGCACCTTGCCGATCAGCTGCTGCACCTGCTCGTAGGTCTCCACCACGGCATCGGGGTCGCCGGGGCCGTTGGATAAAAAGACGCCGTCGGGATTCATGTCGAGCACCTCACTCGCGGGCGTATCCCATGGCACGACAGTAAGGTCGCAGCCGGCACGGACCAGGCCCTCCAGGATGCCGCGCTTCACGCCGCAGTCGTAGGCGACCACTTTGTGGCGGGCAGGAGCGGCAGGGGCAAGCGCAAAGTCATGCGTAGCAGGCAGGTCGCTCGCAGCAAAGGCATGAGGCGCGGGGCAGCTCACGGTCTTGACCAGGTTCTCGCCCACCAGCGTCGGCGCTGCGGCCAGACGCTCGGCAAGCTCGACGACGTCAAAGATTTCCGTCGAGATAATGCCCATCTTGGAGCCGTTGTCGCGCAGGTGGCGCACAAGAGCGCGGGTGTCGACGCCCTCGATAGCGACGATGCCGTGGGCACGCAGGTACTCCGGCACGCTGACGGCCGAGCGCCAGTTGGAAGGCGTGGCGCACATGTCGCGGACGATCATGCCGCGCATGGCGGGAGCGCTCGCGGAGCGGGCGGTATCACCGGGGAAGGCCGACTGGACGTCGGTCTCGTCGATGCCGTAGTTACCGATCTGCGGATAGGTCATGGTAACGATTTGGCCGGCATAGCTCGGGTCGGTCATGACCTCAAAGTAGCCCTCAAGCGAGGTATTGAAGCAGACCTCGCCGGTCGCGGTACCCTCGGCACCGCATGCACGGCCATAAAAAATGGTCCCATCCTCAAGATACAGGATGCAGGGACCACAGGTGCCCTTGCTGGTTTTGGCCAGCATACGCTGGCAAAGCTCGCTGGGCGCGAAGGTGCGGGCGGCAGCGCCCGCGGTATGGTTGTTCGCCATAGTTCTCCTTCCCGGTCTCACAGGACCGGCTTAAAGGTGTGTAGTTAGGCCTCGCGGTATTGTAACCGTAAGCATGCCTCATGGCGTTAATTTCATCGAAATGTTTACGAAATGATAATTATGACTTTCTATGCATAATGATTTTTCTAGGACGAGGATTAAAAATCATCCCGCGGGGCTTGTGGCTCACGCGGGATGATGACGTCTTACTTTTTCTTATCCTGCTCCAGCAGTTTGGACGGTGTGCGATCGGGCTTGCCGCCGCGGAAAATCTCGCGGCCATGCAGACGATGCTCCAGGTCACGTTCGGCCTTTTCCTCGTCAATCTTGGTCTGGCTCACCACCGGGTCCTCAATCAACGACGACACCGAGTTCACCTGCTTCTGAATGCGCTCGGCGATGGTGTCATCCATACTCACGATGCGCATCTTCCAGTCGATACTCGTGGCATTTGACGAGCTCTTGGTCCACACAAACGTCAAAATGGCGCTCTGATGACCCCGCGCGGGGAACATGCCAAAGAAGGAATCATGCTGGATATTGCTGTCCTCGTCGATATAGGCGTGCACGTTATACACCACGCGGTCGATCTTATCGTTAAGCAACGCGTTGGTCGCAAGTGCCGCAGCCTGAATCTGCCCGTTGGACAGCAGCTCGAGCTCGTTGGCAGACGACGTGTCCAACACCGTCACCTCTACCGTACCCGTGCGTTCGTCCGCCTCGTCGACGCTAAAGTCGAGCGGAAACTGCGTAAAGCCGTTACCCCACTCAAGGCCGCCCTTGAGCGCCGTCGAAACGGTATCGACCGAAACGCTCTCGGACAGGTTGGCAGTGTTCAGGCGGCGCATCACGCCGTAGCCAATCTGCATGCCCACGATCAACACCAGAATGCCGATAACTACGGCCATGGCGGTCTTCGTAATGGTATGGCTCACCTGCGAGCCCGAAGGGTCGTCCTCGGACAGCGGGTCGATCTGCTTTGTCTGGCTCGCGCGATCTTCGCTGCGAAGCTGCGCCAGCGCCGCCTTGTCGCCGCGCTTGGCCGCTGCCTCTTTTTCGCGCATGCGCTCGGTGCGCTTTTTGGCAAGCGTCGGATCCAAAACGCCGGATGCGTCGATCTCGGAGAATAACTCCGTCACTTCTTCCGGAGTCAAAGGGTTCTTCTCAGCCATATACTTCCTGTCATATCAATCAGTCGAGCTCGTGCGCACGCGCACCTTCGAACTGCATTCGATAGTAACGGGCATAGGTGCCGCCGCGGGCGAGAAGCTGCTCGTGCGTACCACGTTCCACAACGCGACCATGCTCGACGGTCGCAATCTCGTCGGCATGTTTAATGGTCGAGAGACGGTGGGCGATGATGATCGTGGTGCGACCGCGCGCCAGGCGCTCGAGCGACTCCTGCACCGCCTCCTCGCTCTCGTTATCCAAGGCGCTCGTCGCCTCGTCCAGGATCAGGATCTTGGGGTTCTTGAGAAACACGCGCGCAATGGCTACGCGCTGCTTTTGGCCGCCCGAAAGACGGCTGCCGCGCTCGCCCACGACCGTGTCGTAGCCCTGCGGCAGCGACTCAATGAAGGCATCGATATTGGCGCGGCGGGCGGCCTCGGCGACCTCTTCTGCCGTGGCGCCTGGCTTGCCGTAGGCGATGTTCTCGCCAATCGTACCGTCAAACAGATAGACATCCTGCTGCACCAGGCCAATGGTGCGGCGCAGGCTCTGCTGCGTCACGTCGCGCACGTCTTGGCCGTCGATGCTGACGGATCCAGCAGCCACGTCATAAAAGCGCGGCAGCAGCGAACACGTTGTGGACTTGCCACCGCCCGAGGGGCCAACCAGGGCAATGGTCTGTCCGGGCTTGATGGACAGATTCATATGGTCGATCACGGGACGAGCCTCTTCGCCTGCGCCGAGTTCAACGTCCTCGTAGCTAAAGCACACGTCGCGATATTCAACCGCGCCAGCCGTCACCTGCAGGTCCGCGGCATCCGGCTTGTCCTGGATATCCGGGGCGGTCGAAAGCACCTCGTCCATGCGCTTAAAGCCGGCGATGGCCTTCTGATACGTCTCGGCCGAATTGACGAGCGTCTCGAGCGGGGTGCAGAACAGTGAAATGTAGAGCGCGAAGGTCGCCATATCGACCGCCTGCAGCTGACCCTGGGCAACGAGCCAACCGCCCAGCAGCACCACGATCACGTACAACACGCCCGAGAGCAGGCCATACGTCGCAGTGTAGATGCCCATGGCGTGATACATATTCTCCTTGGACGAAAGATAGCGGTCGTTCGAGGCGCGGAACTTGGAGCGCTCAGCCTCCTCGTTCGCAAAACTCTTGACCACGCGCATGCCTGCCAGCGAATCCTGCAGCTGCGCATTGATACCGCTGATTTTTTTGCGATTGTCGCTAAAGACCTCGCGCATGCGCAAGTTCTGCCAAAACATGATGACCGCAAACGCTGCCGTCACCACAGCCATGGCAAGCGCCAGCACCGGGGCGATGGTAAAGAGGATCACAAATGAGCCGATGATCTCGATGCCGCAGATGATGATCCACTCGGGCACGTGGTGCGCCGCCTCGCAGATATCGAACAGGTCGTTGACCACGCGGCTCATCATGTCACCCGAGCTGTTGCGATCGAAGTACGCAAAGCTAAAGCGCTCGTACTGATCGAACAGGTCCTCGCGCATCTTGGACTCCATGCGCGCGCCCATCACGTGGCCCCAATAGCTCACAAAGTAGCGGCAGGCGCAACGGATGGCATACATCAGTACCAGGCCAACCGCAATCATACCGAGCGCCTGCATAATAGCAGCCTGACCCTGGGTAAAGAGCCCGCCGGTCAGATTGCGCAGAATGATAGGAAACGCCAGGTCAATGGCGGCAAGCACCAGGGCGCAAACAGTATCGGCAACAAAAAGCCCCATCTGGGGCTTGTAATACGAAAGAAACCTCTTAAACATAATCACCTTACGCGGTTTTACCAAACCGCGTTTCGTCTCGACGCTGCAAGTGCTCCATTTGGACAATCTGGCCTTCAATCGTCGGTCGCGTATATCCATACGCTTCCCTCCTCTTTTAGGCCACCTTGTCTCAAATGGAGCACTTTCGCTGACTTACACAAACCTGCGGGATCATTCCCGCTCGTTAAAGTTCGGCCCCGCCTAGTCGGTGCGCGATGCTATCGCAGGCCAAGGCGCCCACGACGGTCTTGGCATCTTCGATCTTGCCGTCGAGCACGGCGTCGATCAGCTCGTGCAGCGGCACGAGGTCCACGTTGACGAACTCGTCATCATCGGGGTTGGGCGCATCAAACTCGAGCTTGGTAGCCAAGTAGATGTGAATGATCTCGTCGCAAAAACCGCAGGACGTGACAATCGACGTCAAAAAGCGAATGCGACCAGCCCTAAAGCCCGTCTCCTCATGCAGCTCGCGCTTGGCGCAATCGAGCGGGTCCTCGCCTGGGTCGAGCTTGCCGGCGGGAACCTCGACCGTCACGCGGTCGATGGCGGTGCGGTACTGACGCACCAGTACGATCTTGCCGCTCTCGGTCAGTGCCACAACGGCCGCCGCACCCGGATGGCGAACGATATCGCGGGCGCTACGGCGACCGTTGGGCAGTTCAACCTCAAGACGGTGGACGTCGAGGATCTTGCCCTTCCAGGCACACTCCTCCGAAAGAATCTTCTCGTGCAGCTCGGCATCGTGCGGGTCGTCGTCGCCCAGCACCAGCGCCGGCTCGTCAGCGACCTCGCCGCCAGGCTCGCCCTCGGCGTGCCCATACATGCGGCTGTCCTCTTCGACGATCTGCGCGTCCACGAGCTCTTCGTTCTTCTCGTCCATCCGTCTCATCCCTCTCGGACTTTAGGCATCCCAGGCGTCGCGGCCACGCAGCGCGCGCAGGCCGATGTCATGACGCAGGGTCTTGCCCTCAAAATCAATCTTCTCGCAGGCCTCGTAGGCAAGGTTGCGAGCGTTCTCGAACGTGTCGCCCAGCGCGGTCACGGCAAGCACTCGGCCGCCGTTGGTCACGAGCTGACCGTCCACCACGGCGGTGCCGGCATGGTACACGGTCACGTTCTCCATGGCCTCGGCGTCGGCGATGCCGGTGATGACTTTGCCCTTCTCGTAGCTGCCGGGATAGCCCGCGCTCGTCAGAACAACAGCCACGGCCCACTCGTCACGCCAGTCGAGCTCAATCTGATCAAGCTCGCAGTTGGCGCAGGCGAGCATAACCTCGACCAGGTCGTTCTTGAGGCGCGGCAGCACGACCTGCGTCTCGGGGTCGCCAAAGCGGGCGTTGAACTCCAGCACCTTGGGGCCGGCGGGGGTGAGCATAAAGCCGCCGTACAGGCAGCCGCGGTAGTCGATGCCCTCGGCAGCAAGCTCGGCCACGGTCTGCTCCATGACCTCCACCATGGTGGCGTGCTCCTCGTCGGTCACGATGGGCACCGGGCTGTAAACGCCCATGCCGCCGGTGTTGGGGCCAAGGTCGCCCTCGAGCGCACGCTTGTGGTCCTGCGAGGTGGCCATGGGGCGCACGGTCTTGCCGTCGGTAAAGGCCAGCAGCGAGCACTCGGGGCCGGTCAGCATCTCCTCGATGACCACAGTATTGCCGGCATCACCAAAGGTGCCGCCAAAACACTCACGCACGGCCTCCTCGGCCTGCGCAAGCTCGGTCGCCACGATGACGCCCTTGCCTGCGGCCAGGCCGTCAGCCTTCACGACCAGCGGTGCGCCCTGCTCGCGCACGTAGGCGAGAGCCGAAGCCTCGTCGGTAAACGAGCCGTAGGCGGCCGTCGGAATGCCGGCACGCTCCATGAGCTGCTTGGAGAACAGCTTGGAGCCCTCCATCTGAGCGCCCTCGGCGCCCGGGCCAAAGCAGGGAATGCCCGCCGCGCGCACGGCATCGGCAACGCCCGCCACGAGCGGAGCCTCGGGGCCAATCACCACGAGTCCGCATCCGTGGCTCTGGGCAAACGCCGCCACGGCCGCAGGATCGCAATCGTCGAGAACCACGTTCTCGCCGCAGCTCGCGGTGCCGCCGTTACCCGGCGCAATGTAGAGCTTGCCGGCGCGCGGTGATGCTGCGAGCTTAGCTGCCAAAGCATGCTCACGGCCGCCGCTGCCCAACAACAGGATGTCGATGGTTTGAGTGTCCGCCTTCAAGGGTGCCTCCTCTATGGATGAACGGCCCGCTCCGCGCGAGCCCTTTGCAAGCAAATATACCCCTCGGCCGCCCGTCCGGGCTGCAAAGGGGTATATCGCAATAACCAAATAGTGCCGATTACTTCCAGAATCGGTTGATGATCTGCTCGCGACCGGCGCCGACGCCAATGAACGTCACGCGGGTGTGTGCCAGATCCTCGATAAACGTCACGTAGTCCTGAGCCTCCTGCGGCAGCTCGTCAAAGCTGCGGCAGCCGGTGATGTCGCACTTCCAGCCCGGGAGCTCCTCGTAGATGGGCTTGGCGTGCTCAAAGCGCACCTGATGCTCGGGCACGCTCGTGTAACGCTCGCCGTCGACGTCGTAGGCAACGCACACCTTGACGGTATCGAAGGCCGAAAGCACGTCGAGCTTGGTCATGGCGATATCGGTGAGGCCGTTAACACGCGAGGCGTAGTTGGCGATGGGGCCATCGAACCAACCGCAGCGACGGCGACGGCCGGTGGTCACGCCGTACTCATAGCCCTCCTCGGTCAGCGTATGGCCGGCCTCGGACTCATAGGAAAGCTCGGTGGGCATGGGGCCCGAACCGACGCGGGTGATATAGGCCTTCATGACGCCCAGCACGCGGTCGACATTCTTCATACCGACGCCGGAGCCGGTGATGGCGCCGCCGGCGGTGCAGTTGGAAGACGTCACGTACGGATAGGTGCCGTGGTCAATGTCGAGCAGCGTTGCCTGGGCGCCCTCGAACAGCAGGTCCTTGCCCTCGTCGATCATGTTGTTGAGCAGCAGGCTCGTCTCGGTGATGTAGGGGCGCAGGCGCTCGGCCATCGGCAGGTACTCGTCGCAGATCTGGTCCACGGTGTAGGTGGGCAGGTGGTAGATGAGCTCCAGCTCGGGATTCACGCGGGCAAGAGCGGTCTCCAGCTTGTCGCGGAACAGCGCCTCGTCCAGCATGTCCTGCATGCGCAGGCCGATGCGGGCCATCTTATCCTGGTAGCACGGACCGATGCCGCGCTTGGTGGTACCAATGTTCTTCTTGCCGAGCTTCTGCTCAAAAGCACCATCTAGATCGATGTGGTACGGCATGATGATGTGCGCGTTGCCACTGATCTTGAGGTTCTTGGTGGTGATACCGTCGGCCTCGAACATGTCGATCTCCTCAAGGACAACCTTGGGGTTGACGACGCAGCCGTTACCGATCACCGACATATGGTCGGAATACATGATGCCGGAGGGCACCTGGTGCAGGCCGTACTTCTTGCCGTTGACGACGATGGTGTGGCCGGCGTTATTACCGCCCGAATAGCGCACGACGGCATCGAAGTCGCCGGCGACCAGGTCGCAGATCTTACCCTTGCCCTCATCGCCCCACTGGGCACCGACCAAAACGGTTGACGGCATGTTTACTCCTTACATTCATGGACTGTCTACGCGCCACGTTGGCACGCAGAAGCACAAAACATTCCCAGTATACCCGTGCAACGGGCGCCTGTCCTACTCCTCGGTATGCGCCCCATCAAGCTCATAGAACTTGGTGGATGCCGGCAGGAACATCAGGTCGACGTCACCGATCGGGCCCGAACGGTTCTTGGCCACGACGATACGCGTAACGCCCTCGTCGGGTCGATCGTCACGCGAGGCTTCGGCCTCATCGGCGGAGCGGTCCAAGAACATAACGATGTCGGCGTCCTGCTCGATGGAGCCCGATTCACGAAGGTCGGAAAGCTGCGGGCGCTTGCCGGTACGGGATTCGACCTGACGTGAGAGCTGCGACAGCGCGATGAGCGGGATCTTGAGCTCCTTGGCCATGATCTTCAAACCACGCGACATCTCCGAAACCTCGACGGTACGGCTCTCGGAACGACGGCCCGGCGGAGGACTCACCAGCTGCAGGTAGTCCAGGATGATGATTGCCTTCTCCTTGTTATGGAGCATGCGGCGGCTCTTGGCGCGAATCTCGGTCACTGTGGTGCCGGGCGTATCGTCAATCAGAATATCGAGCTTGGACAAGGTCTGCGTGGCCTCGTTGATATTGGCCCACTGCTCGGGGCTGATGCGGCCCATGCGGAAGTCACTGATCGAGATCATGGCGTAGGCGCAAATCAGACGCTGGGCAATTTCCTTGCCCGACATCTCCAGCGAGAAGAAGCCGACGGTATAACCAGCAGCGGCAGCGTTGAGCGCCAGATTCAGAGCGAACGACGTCTTACCCACGGCAGGACGGGCACCGATGATGATGAGCTGGCCTTCGCGAAAACCCATGAGCATGCGGTCGAGCGACGGGAAGCCCGTGGGCACGCCCGCAGCCTGGCCACCGGCCTGGCACACTTCCTCGGCCTCGTTATAGGCCTCGACCATAAACTCGGTCAGCGTCTTGTAGCTCGACTTGACCTCGCGTGCCGTGACCTTGAGCAGCTTGCTCTCGGCCAGCTCGACAACCTCTTTGGTGTCGGTGGGGGCGTTATATGCCAGCGCGTTGATCTCGTTGGTGGCGCCGATCAGCTCACGCAGCATCGAATCGCGGCGAACGATGGCGGCATGGTGCTGCCAGTTGACGAGCGACAGGGTCTGACCCATCAACTCCAAAATGTACGCTTCGCCGCCCACGGCATCGAGCTTGTTGATGCTTCGCAGGTAATCGATCAGCGAGATGGAGTCGATGGGAATGCGGCTGTTGTACATATCGACCATCGCGGTATAGATGGTCTTATGAATGGGCCGGTAGAAGTCATCGGGCTGCAGCTCGACCTGGGCCTCCTCGACCACCTCGGGCGATAGCAGCATAGCGGCCAGTACATTGGCCTCTGCATCTTGGTTTTGGGGAAGACCCAACTTTGAGCCGCGGTCCTCAACCGTCAGCCCGGTCTCCCTATCGTCATATGCCATGAGCATCCTCATTCATATCGCTTGCGAGCATCCATAGTATCAGCCATGGTCCCAAAACGCGCCGCGCGCCGCCAATCATCACCGAACCAAACGGATGAACGGTCCTGTATATAGGACTTCGGCGCAACGTTCGCCATGACACTCACTCAGCGCAAAATCAGAACCACCCTTAAAAAGGGTGGTTTGCTCTTAGGGTATAACCCACGGGCCCCGGGCTCGCGTCTAAAGGCG
>NZ_JBCJBI010000023.1:0-23454 GCF_039062365.1 Collinsella aerofaciens | reverse complement strand
GAGCGACAACCTCGTCAAAGCACTCATCGTTGAGGTGGGAGACGTCGAGTACCATGCCGGCGTGCTCCATCTGCGTAAGTGCCTCGATGCCGGCGCCGGTGAGGCCGGCGTGGGTGTCGTGGCCGCTCGCGAGCGGCCCCTGCGCATTCCAGCTGAGTGACGACATAAGCACGCCCAAGCTCTTGAGCACTTCGATCAGCGCGGGGTCCTCGGCAAAGAACGTGGCGTTTTCGATGGTGTGGATGCAAGCGACCTTGCCGTCCTTGAGCGCGGGGCGAATGTCTGCGGCGCTGCGCACGTTGACCATACGGTCGTGGTTGAGCATTGCCTGGCCGCTCATATGCGCCATGATCTGCGCCTGGAAGCGCGCGGCGTGGGCGGTGGGAATCTCGTCGGGGACAAACGTGGCGAAGCACTGTGCCCACGGCGTGTTGCCGATCTTTGCGAGCGAGATGGCACAGGCGTTACCCTCGATGAGGTCGAAATCTTGCGGATGCGTTTCGTCGCCGGGGAAATAGCCGTCGGTGCCGGCGGTAAAGCGCAGGTCGAGATCGAGCGTGGCCCAGCCGATGCGGTCGGCGGTGTCGCAGTGTAGGTCAAATACGGGATATGCCATGGTTCCTCCGGTTGCAGCGTTTCTTTGCAAACTGTCATTGAATTGTATGACTAGGGTATAGTTAGCGCCATATGTTCACGGCGGCCCGCGTTGTGCGCCGCCCTTATCACGGAGGTTACCATGTCCAACCAGGGCAAGAAGGTCAAGACCCATTATCGCGGCACGCTCGACGACGGCACGCAGTTCGATAGCTCCTACGATCGCGGCGAGCCGCTGGAGTTCACCTGCGGCGCCGGTCAGATGATCAAGGGCTTCGACGCCGCTGTTGTCGATATGCAGGTGGGCGAGAAGAAGACCGTGCACATTCCTGCTGCCGATGCCTATGGCGAGCACAATCCCGAGATGGTTCTGACCTTCCCGGCCGAGCAGGTTCCCAACATCGAGCAGATCGAGAAGGGCATGAAGCTCTTCCTGTCCACGCCGAGCGGCATGCCTGTCCCCGCCGTCGTCATTGACGTGACGCCCGAGGCCGTGACGCTCGACGCCAACCACGAGCTGGCCGGCAAGGACCTCAACTTTGATATCGAGCTCGTCGAGGTCGAGGGTTAGAGTATGCCTGAACGCTTGGTTTCGACGACATGCTTGGGAAATCTCAACGATCCGTCCTATGAACTCCTGCTTCGCCGGAAGTTGGGCGGCGTCTTTGAAGTTGACGATCTGCTGCTCGATTGGGACCAGGCTGATGTATACGCGTTTGTGGGCGTGACGGAGCTGGGGCGCACGGTCGATGTTCGGCTGGATACTGCCGACGGCGGTCGTCTTGCCGACGGCGACGTGCTCGCCATTGACCGTTCGGGCATGGTGCCCGTGGCGGTTGTCGTGCGCTTGCGCAGCGCCGAGGTTTATTTGGTCGAAGTTGACCGCATGGACCCGATTGCGCTCGCGCATTCGTGCTGGGAGATCGGCAACATGCATGCGCCGCTCTTCCGGGGCGACTCGGACGAGCATACTGTGCGCATGTATACGCCGGTGCAGCCTGTTTTGGGCCGCATGCTCCGGGGTGTCGAGGGTGTTCGGCTCTCGCTGGTTACCCGTGAACTCGATGCGGACCGGCGCTTTGCGTCGAGTGCGGCGGAGGTCGTCGTGAGCATGGCTCCCGACTTTACCATCGTAAAAAAGGCGCGCGGCTAAGCGCGCGTATGCGCAAGACGGGCTTTGAGGGGCGACCGATCAAGGTCCGTCTTGCTGTTGATATGAGGCTTTGGGGGAAGCATATGGGTCTTGAGGGAATCAAACTGATTGCATGCGATTTGGACGGCACGTTGCTGCATCCGGGGGAGCGCGAGCTGCGTTCCGAGGCCTTTGAGCTTATCGATGAGCTGCATCGTCGTGGTATCGTGTTTATGCCGGCGAGTGGCCGTCAATATGCGAGCTTGCGCTACCTGTTTGCCCCGGTGGCCGATGAGCTCGCCTATGTATGCGAAAACGGAACCCTGGTGATGAGCGAGGGGCGTGCCGTCGTCAAGCGTTCCATGGAGCGTAGCCTTGCTATGGTTATCGCGAATACCGTGGTTGCGTATCCCCATACCGACATGACCCTTTCGTGTGAGGGGCACATCTACACCATGAGCGGCAACGATGCGTTCGTCGACCATTTGCGCTATGTGGTCCACTGCGATGTGGCGGTGGTCGACCGTCCCGAGGACATCGACGAGGATGTCATTAAGATTGGCTTCCAGACGCCCGAGGTGGATTATCCGGCGGCCCGGGAGTATTTCGAGCGCCTCTTTGGCGACCGTGTCGATGTGATGACGTCAGGAACCGCATGGACGGACCTTATCGGTTTCGGTTCGGGCAAGGGCTCCGCGCTTGTCGATTACGGTCGTGTCCTGGGGATTTCGCCCGATGAGATGATGGCATTTGGCGACAATGAGAACGATCGCGACATGCTCAACGTCGTGGGCCATCCCTATCTGATGGAGAGCTGCAACCCCTCTATGCGTGGCATTAACGACCGCGTCCGCTATGTGCGCACGGTCGAAGAAGAGCTGCGTCGTCTACTTGCTGAGTAGACATTTGGGACATGTCTAGAAATCTACTTTTTGCTGCAAAGTGCGGAAAGGTGGATTTTAAGGCATGTTCCAAACATCTACCTACAGTCGGGGCAGAGACCCTCGAAGATGGTGTAGTGCGACGTGACGTGCCAGCCGATTTGCTCGGACGCCTTGGCGTCGAGCTGGGCATCGAAGGGGAGCGGTACGTCGATGACGCGGCTGCACGAGGTGCAGATGATATGCGCATGCGGCTCGATCGTGCGATCGAAGCGGCTGCCGCCCGGCGTCTTGATGGAGAGAATCTCGCCGGCATCTGCCAAGAGATTGAGGTTGCGGTAGACCGTGCCGCGGCTGATCTTGTCATCCTGTTCGCGCACGGCGTTGTAGATTTCGTCGGCGGTGGGATGGTTATAGCTTTGGCGCACGGCGTCAAGAACCAGCTTTCGCTGCTTGGTATTCCTTCTTTGCACCGCCATGCGCCTCGCCTCTTTTCTATTAACGGTCGTAGGTAAATGATACCGTATTTAGCACACAATACTAATAATGAGGACTGAAACCGTCTTCATTGGCAAGTGGGGCTCGGGCCTGGGCGTCTACGAGGCGAAAACGCGTTCCCATGCGCTCGTAGGAGGCATGAAGCGCCTCGAGATGAGATAGGATGTTTGCCGGAGCTCCCTGTATCTCCATCTCGACTGAGCCGTCTTCCATGTTACGCACCCAGCCGGTGAGGGAGCGTGCCTGCGCGAGGTTGGTGTTGGTAAAGCGAAAACCAACGCCTTGGACTTGCCCCGTCCAGTGCAGGAAATAGCGCAGGGGAGTGTTTTGAGTGGCCTCGTCGCTTGCGAGTACGGTAAGCCTGCGGCGCAGCTCGAGCTCGACGTTCGATGGTTTTTGAGGCTCTCGACTGCCGCCGGTGACGCTGGAGAAGAACGTATCGAAGAGGCCCATCGCTATGCCTGCTTGTCTGCGTCGGCCGGGAAGGTAATGCCGGCCTGCTGGCGCACGGCATCCATGATGCGCAGTGAGACGAGCGTGACATCGCGGTAGTGGCCAAGCTCGTGGCGTCCTGCCGGGGTCTCCCAAATCTCTTCCTTAACGTTATCGATGCCGTCGATGGCGGTGATAAAGTCTGTGAGTTCGTATTCCATAGTGTTGCTCGATTTGGGCAGGTCGAGCACGCGGCCGTTGTCGCCCTGTTCGCGCGGTGCCTCGGTCGCCGAGCCGCGTACGACATCGCCGCGATAGTCGATGCGGACGTTGCGGGGCGTGGACAGATGGTCGATCTGGATAGTGCCACGCTCGCCTTCGATCTGCGAGGGCAGCAGGTCATTCGTAATTTTGGAGTGCGCGAGCTCGACGGAGATGCGGCCTCCGCCGTAGCTGGCGAGGATGGAACCGCAGCCGTCGATGGGGCCGTGCGTGAGCTGTCGCGTGGTGGGGTCGAGCAGAGTAGTCATGCTCGTAAGGCCGGAGGGCATGCCGAAAATCTCGACCATGGGCTCGACGGCGTAGACGCCAATGTCCATGAGGGAACCCGATGCCATATTGCAGTCGAAGATATTGGTGGCGCGTCCCGCGAGAATCTCGTTGTAGCGCGAGGAATACTTGCCAAAGCGCAATGAGGCGCGGCGGATGGGGGCGATCTCGCCCAGGGCGTCCTCGATGGCGTGGAAGGCGGGATCGTGGAGGGGACGCATGGCCTCGAGGGCCACGACACCTGCTGCCTCGGCAGCGCGGAAGACTTCCAGCGCCTGTGCTTCGGTGGCGCAGAAGGGTTTCTCGACGATGACGTGCTTGCCACCGGCGATGCAGGCGAGCGCCTGCTCGTAATGGAGCGCATTGGGGCTGCCGATGTAGACGGCATCGACGCCGGCGGCTGCCGCAAGCTCATCGAGTGACGTAAAGTTTCGCTCGCCGCCGTGCTCGGCAGTAAAGGCGGCGCCGCGCTCGGCATTGCGCGAGAGCGTGCCTACGAATACGGCCTGGTCGTTGGCATTGACGACCTGAATAAAGTCGTCGGTGATCATGGACGTGCCGATGGTTGCGATACGCAGCATGTGTCCCCCTTGCGTTGTTTGGCCTACAGGACGAGTGTAGCGCGGGAGGACACAAAAGCGTGCGAAAACGCCGTTACAGGTCGCTCTCGTTAAAGCCGGTGTCGATATCGAGGTTGCTGCCGTCGGCTGCCGTGGTGGCGAGCTCATCGCAGCGCTCGTTGAGCTCGTGGCCGGCATGTCCCTTAACCCAGATGAACTCCACCTTGTGCTTGCTTTTGGCGGCAAGCAGGCGCTCCCACAGGTCGCGGTTCTTGACGGGCTGCTTGTTGGCAGTTTTCCACCCGCGCTTTTTCCAGCCGTCGATCCAGTGTTTATTGAAAGCGTTGACGACGTACTGCGAATCGGAATGGACCTCGACCTCGCAGGGGCGGTTAAGCGCCTCGAGCGCCACGATGACCGCCATGAGCTCCATGCGGTTGTTGGTGGTCTTGGCGTAGCCGCGCGAAAGCTCGGAGGTGAAGGTCTTGCCGGCGGGGTTGGTGTATTTGAGCACGGCGCCGTAGCCGCCGCGTCCCGGATTTGATCGGGCCGAGCCGTCGGTGTAGATGATGACCTTCACATGGTTCCTTTCGTTGGGTACGTTTCGTGTGAGTGACCATTGTAGCGCCGCGTTCGCCGAGGGCTAGCAATCTACCATATCTACCCTGTCCTCAGATGGCTGGTTTTCTTGGATGATGCGGTCGAGCTCGTCGAGGTATTGCTGCAACAGGGGAGAGGGCTTGCGTTCATCGTGCATGATATAGCCTACGTGCATCGTCGGGGCATCTGCCAGTGGAATCGATGCCATGCCCCATTGCATTTCGTTTGAGAGCACGCCGGTGGAGAGCGTGTAGCCGTTCGAGGCGATCAGCAGGTTGGTGAGCGTGCCGCGGTCAGAGACTCGAATGTTGCGATCGCAGGGGATGTAGCTAAACGGCTCCTCGGCGTAATAGAAGGAGTTCGAGGTGCCTTGCTCAAAGCTGTAGCGCGTATAGGGTGTAAGGTCGGCAAGGGACAGCTGAGGGCGGCGTGCGAGCGGGTGGCGCTCGCTAACGAAGACGTGGACCGTTGCGTCGAAGAGGGGATGGAAGCTTGCGCGGGCATCGGCGAAGGCCTTCTGCAGAACGCGGGCGTTAAAGTCATCCAGATACAGAATGCCGATATCGCTGCGAAACGCGCGGACGTCATCGATGATCTGCGATGTGGTGGTCTCGCGCATGATGAACTCGAACTTGCTGTCGCGGCAGCGCTCGACCACGTTGACAAAGGCCTCGACCGAAAAGGCGTAGTGCTGGGCGGAAATGGCGAGGCGGGCTTGCGGGGTGCCGCCGTCCTCGTAGCGCGCCTCGAGCATATCGGCCTGCTCTACGACTTGACGCGCATAGCCCAAAAGCTCGGTGCCGTCGTTGGTGAGCGTGACGCCGCGGCTGGAGCGCGTAAAGATCTCCAGATGGAGTTCCTGTTCCAGGCTTTTGACGGCGTTTGAGATGTTGGACTGAGCGGTATAGAGGCGCTGAGCTGCGGCGTTGATTGAGCCGGACTCTGCCACGGCAATCAGAAAACGAAGCTGCTGAAGGGTCATCGACGCCATCCTTTCGATTGCTATCTATAAAACCGATAACAGTTTAGCGCTTTTAAGTGATTGACCGAGCGAAACAATGCTCGTACTATTCAAAACACACAAAGGCGGTAGGTAATTAAACCGACCACGGAACCGGGATGCGAAAGGAGGCCCGCATATGAATTGCTTACCAAGACGAATGCCGGGCTCCTGTTTGCGCCCGTCGGCGTGATCAGGAGACAGCGACTTACTTCTCTCTAATTAATTTACTTTTGTTCGATCAAGGAGATCATCATGAGCCAGTTCATCAACAACCCCGAGCACACCTTTGGTTTCGATACCCTGCAGCTTCACGTTGGCCAGGAGAGCGCCGATCCCGCATCCGACTCCCGCGCCGTGCCTATCTACCAGACCACGAGCTATGTGTTCCGCAACTCCCAGCACGCCGCCGACCGCTTTGGTCTTGCCGACGCCGGTAACATCTACGGCCGTCTGACCAACTCCACCCAGGGCGTCTTCGAGGACCGTATCGCCGCACTTGAGGGTGGTGTGGCAGGTCTTGCCGTCGCCTCCGGTGCTGCTGCCATCACCTATACCCTGCAGGCTCTTGCCCAGGCCGGTGACCACGTGGTGGCTCAGAAGACCATCTACGGTGGCTCCTACAACCTGCTGGAGCATACGCTCTCCCAGTTTGGCGTCGAGACCACCTTCGTCGATGCCCACAACCTGGACGAGGTCGAGGGCGCCATCAAGGACAACACCACGGTCATCTATCTCGAGACGCTCGGCAACCCCAACTCCGACATCCCCAACATCGACGCCATCTCCGAGATCGCCAAGAAGCACGGTCTGCCGGTTGTCGTCGACAACACTTTCGGCACCCCGTATCTGTTCCGCCCGCTGGAGCATGGTGCCAACATCGTCGTCCACTCCGCAACCAAGTTCATCGGCGGCCACGGCACCTCGCTGGGCGGCGTGATCGTCGACGGCGGTAACTTCGATTGGAAGGCGAGCGGAAAGTACGCCCAGATCGCTGAGCCCAACCCCTCCTACCATGGCGTCTCGTTTGCCGAGGCTGCCGGTCCCGCCGCCTTCGCAACCTATGTCCGCGCCATCCTGCTGCGTGACGAGGGCGCCTGCATCAGCCCGTTCAACGCTTGGATCCTGCTCCAGGGCACCGAGACTCTGTCGCTGCGCGTTGACCGTCATGTCGAGAACACCAAGAAGGTCGTTGAGTTCCTGGCTGGTGATAGCCATGTCGCCAAGGTGAATCACCCGAGCCTGTCTGAGCACCCCGATCACGAGCTCTATCAGAAGTACTTCCCCAACGGCGGTGCCTCGATCTTTACCTTTGAGATTAAGGGTGGCCAGGAGGCAGCTTGGAAGTTCATCGACCATCTGCAGGTCTTCTCGCTGCTCGCCAACGTGGCCGACGTCAAGTCGCTCGTCGTGCACCCGGCTACCACTACGCACTCCCAGCTCTCTGCCGAGGAGCTCGCCGAGCAGAACATCACTCCCTCCACGATCCGTCTTTCCATCGGTACCGAGAACGCCGAGGATATCATTTGGGATCTGAAGCAGGCCTTCGCCGCGCTGGACGAGTAAGGCGACTTGTGCAAGGACCCCTTGCGACTCGATAGGTATAACTGCATAAAATGCCTGCTCAAGGAGCCTGTGCGAACAATGGTTGCACAGGCGCCTTTTTTGCATAGAGCGGGTGCAAAAACAGGGTTTTTGGCATGCTTTATGCAATCGAGATGTGGAAAACTCCTGTTGAGAGGATGTGAGTTTTACGCAATTGACGTGCGCCTTTTGAGTAAAACCGCAGGTCGCGATTTGCTCGGGGTACTATGCAGCGCGATCGAATCACACGCAGCTCAAACGCAGCAAAAACGCACTACGGAGGTTTCTAGCTACATGAGGATCGATTCACGAAAACCGAAAGCCGCCGCCCTTTCCGCCGCTCTGACCGTGGCACTTTTGGCGGGCGCCGGTGCAACCGATGCCCACGCGGCAACACTATCCGATACGGTTGGACCTACGCCGTCCGAGGCGACGCTGGTGCAGCCCGTTGACTATCGCGGCGATGGTTATGGTTCCATGCAGGAGTGGAACGCCTCGATGGAGGCCAAGCGCGATTCCCTTGAGATGCGCGCTCAGATCATTATGAATATGTATGGCGACTATGCTACCGATGACGAGCGTGCTGTGCTGCAGGGTTGCATCGACGGTGCGGGTAGCCTGTTGACGATGGGGGAGGTCGACGCCAAGTCGACCGAGCTCGATGAGCTGCGCGCTGCGCTTGAGGATGCCAAGCGCGAAGCGCTCGAGGCTGCCGCCGAGGCGGAGGCTGCCGAGGCCGCCCAGGCTTCGTACTACAACGCCGGTTACACTCCGTCTTACGCGTCTGCCGCGTCCTACGCGAACGGATCGGGCCTGACGCGCTCTGCGGGTGTCAATAACTACAACGGGCGCCGCGAGACCTATTACAGCAGCAATGTGCTTTATCACTATCGCACGGGCGAATGGACTCAGGATTCTGAGGGCTTCTGGCGCGATTCCGACGGCTATTACGTTGTTGCCGCGGGCGATATGGCCCAGGGCTCGACCTTTACGGGCTCCAAGGGTGATTGCAAGGTCTATGACTCCGGCTGCGCTGCCGGAACCACCGACTACTACACCGGTTGGTAATTTTTCTGCATCACGGATATTTGGCGGACGGGCGTCTTTACCGAGCTTTAGGGCAACGTAAGGACGTCCGTTCTATGTATGCGTTTGAGTTAACAGAGCCCTTACCGTGGCGGTACGCTGGGCGTATGGATGCGGGGCACACTAGTTCATGAGAAATAAGGTCTTTCTCTTGGAAGAAGTGGTCTTGTGAATGCTCGAGATATTGCCGTTGCCGCCGTCGCGTTGATGCTCGGCTGCCTTGGTCCCACGGTCGCGCTCGTCGCGGGCATGCAGGGGACATGCGGGACTGCTCCTATCGTGGTCGGCGCGCTGATCGCGGCCGCACTGCTGGGAAGCGCGGGCGTGGTTCTTTGCCGCGACGATGAGGACGAGGTGCCGGGGTCGCAACGTTAACTGTTGTGAGATCGGCCGCCGGTCATAGACGAAGATGAAGGCCGCCGCAGGGGAAAGGTTCCCTTGCGGCGGTTTTGCTGTTAAGGCTGTTGAATGCGGCGCGTTGGCGCTACCAGCTTTTCTCGATATCGCGGATGCGCCGATAGAGCCACTTGTTTTGCGGTGCCTGGATATCGTGTTTGGCTGCGAGGCGGCAGATGGTGCCCGCGAACTCATCAACCTCGGTTTTGCGCCTTGCGATGCGGTCTTGAGCCATCGAGGGCATACCGGCGGGGTCGATTCCCTCGATGAGGTGCACCATTTGCGTCAGGTCTGCCTCGGTCAGTTCAACGCCCTCGGCGTTGGCGACCGCAAGCGTTTCGCGCATGGCGGAAACAAAGCAGCGACGCTGCTCGGAGCCCGGCTCCGTGGCGCTTCCGTAGGTCCCGCCGTAGGCCATGCAGGTCTGGTTGATGCCGTCGTTGAGCATGAGTTTGGCCCACATGCGGTGGGCGATGTCGTCCTCGACGGTATGGGCGATGCCGCAGCGCGTATAGAGCTCGTCGATCGCGGTGATGGTTGCGGGGTTCGTGCCGGCCGCCGCGCCAAAGCGGATTTCGCCCGCATTGGTAAAGGTGAGCGCGCCGTTGAGAAACACGGCGTCCATGCCCTGGCAGATACCAAGAACGGTATGCTCCCAGCCAAAGCGTTCGGCAATCTTTTGCTCGCTCGTAATGCCGTTGCACAGCGAGGCGATGAGCGTGTTGGGTCCCACGACGCGCTCCATAGTCTTGAGTGCTTGGTCGAGACCGGTGGTCTTGACTGTCAGGATGACCAGATCGGCGGGCGTCGCCTCGCTGGCACGGACGGACGTGAGATCGCAGGGCTTGCCGTTGACGGTGAGCGCGTCGTTCGCATGACGCTCAAAACGGGCATCATCCATGACGTATTCGACGGCGTCGTTGCCGAGCGCCCGGGCGATTATGCTGCCGTAGAGCAGGCCGACGCCGCCCTTGCCGATAAAGGCGACCTTGTTGATCTGCATGTGAATCATCTCCCCATGTAAAAGGCGCCCGCGTAAGGGGCGCCTGATGGATTGTATGCTGCCAGGGTGATTGGTGGGTGCGCGGGGCGGCTGTTATGAAAAAGAAACTATTGCGCTGTGCGCTTATGCCGCGGGGCAGACCGCAAAGACATGCGCGTGGTCATGCCCGGCCCCTTTCATCGGGCTTTTTGCTGATGTTAAAGCGGTGCCGTGACAGCTCGATTTCTGCTGCGTTACGATACGTTCTCGATTGCGATTCCACGATGTTTCGGCTGCGTGACCATTGTGTTTCGCCTTGCCGGGGCGCTGATGGCGAAGGGAGGGGCCGTGCAATACCGTGTTGACCCCAAAAGTGGTAACCGAATATCCGCTCTGGGTCTGGGCTGCATGAGGTTTCCCGGTGCGCCGGGACACCCCGATGCGAAGACGGCCGATGCCATCATCTCCCGTGCGGTGGAGCAGGGGATTAATTATCTGGACACGGCCTATCTCTATCCCGGCAACGAGGCTTGCGTGGGCGCTTCGCTTGAACGCCTGGGCTTGCGCGACCAGGTTTTGCTCGCAACCAAGCTGCCGCATGCTTCGTGCAAATGCGCGGAGGATTTCGATCGGTTTTTCGACGAGCAGCTGCGCCGCCTGCAGACCGACCATATCGACTATTACCTTATGCACAACATCACCTCGCCTGCGCAGTGGGAGCGCGTGGTGGCGCTGGGCATCGAGGACTGGATCGCGCAGCAAAAGGCTGCAGGGCGTATTCGTCAGATAGGCTTTTCGTACCACGGCAGCGCGGCGGACTTCCTTACGATGCTCGATGCGTATGAGTGGGACTTTTGCCAGATCCAGTACAACTACGCTGGAGAACGATATCAGGCGGGAACGGCGGGGCTCATGGCCGCCGCCGAGCGAGGTCTCGCGGTGTTTGTGATGGAGCCGCTTTTGGGCGGACGCTTGGCAGGCAAATTGCCTCCGCGGGCGCGCGCTGTTCTCGATGGTGCATGCGATCGGCATTTGCATACGCCTGCCGCTTGGGGGCTCTCGTGGGTGTGGAATCATCCCCAGGTGACCATGTTGCTTTCGGGTATGACCGATACCGCGCAGGTGGACGAGAATTCGTCACTGGCAGACCTCGCGTTGCCGAATTCGATGACGGCCAACCAGCTCGACACGATTGCGCGCGTGTTGATGGAGTTTGAGAAATCGAACCGTGTGCCCTGCACGGGATGCGGCTATTGCATGCCGTGCCCTAAAGGCATCAATATCCCTGGATGTTTTGCCGCCTACAACGCAAGCTATGCGCACAGCTGGTTTACGGGGCTGTCTCAATACTTTACGGCGAGCGCGGTGCGCACAAGCGAGCCCAAGTTGGTGAGCAATTGCGTCAAATGCGGCAAATGCGCGCGGCACTGCCCGCAGCACATCGATATTCCCGAGCGTCTCGACGATGTGCGCCGACGTTTCCAGCCTGGTCCCGTGACGGCGGTGCTTAAGGCCTTCGGCAAAACGCGCTCCTCATGACCCTTTTATAACTTGCGGTGGAATAGTTCCTGTTTGCGGCAGAATAGGGGCCAAACAGGAACTATTTCACCGCAACTGATGGGAGGCTATCGTGGGTGACCGAGGTTTACGTAATGATTCGCGTGAGGTTCGTTGGGGCATTTTGGGCGCTGGGCACATTTCTCATCGATTTGCCCCGTCGCTCAAGAAGGTCGACGGGGCACGGCTGGTGGCTGCGGCCGGCCGCACTCCTGCACATGTCGAGGAATTTTGCCGAGCGTTTTCGATCGATGCTGCGCATGGCCATGCCTCGGTCGACGATAACGGCAATGCGGCTTATGACGCGCTGATTGCCGACACCGATGTCGACGCAATCTACTTGGCTCTTCCGCATGGCATGCATGCGCGTTGGGCCTGTCGCGCGCTGCGCGCCGGAAAGGCCGTGCTGTGCGAAAAGCCGGCCGTTTTGAGTGAGGAAGAGGCTCTCTCGATTGCCTCCGCCTCTCGTGAGCGCGGCGTGCTGTTTATGGAGGCGATGAAGAATCGGTTTTGTCCGATGCGCACTCGCGTGAAGGACTTGCTTGCGTCGGGTGAGCTTGGCCGTATTGTCTCGATTGAAAGCGTGCAAAAGCTCGATTACGGCGAGCCTCCTTCGGGCTATCTGCTTGATTCGTTGCAGGGCGGCTGTCTATATGACATGGGCTGCTATGCGGTCGGTTGGTTTGAGGATTTGCTCGCGGGCGCGTGCGAGGTTTCATCCCGTGAAGTTCGCTGGCGTGACGTATCAGGCGGCCGCGTCGATTGGGCCGACGAGATCCGTATGAGCGTCGGCGGTATACCCATTCATATGGTGTGCGACGGCAAAGCAACATATGAAAGCCGCTTAACGATTGCCTGTGAGCGAGGCTCGTTGGAAATCGAGCGTCTCCATCGCCCCGAGCTCGCCCATGTGAAGTATTCCGACGGTCGAGTACTCGAAATCGATGCACCATTTGAGGTTGATGATTTCTACGGCGAAATCCAGCATGCGACCCAGCTCATCCGGGCGGGGAAACTCGAGAGTCCCGTCATGCCCCTTGCCGCCACGCAGCGCTGCGCGCGCATTATCGATGCAATCCGTCTAGCCCTCTAGGACTTGGCGCTGACGCGTAGGGGATCATGACGCCGGCGCCCGTGGTGCCTGGCGGCCCACATCTCTGATGCCCCTTTTATAACTTGCGGTGGAATACGGTCTGTTTGCGCCAAAATAAGGCACCAATAGACCGTATTTCACCGCAACTGATGAGGGGGAGTTGGAGATGCTGACGATCGGATGTCATCTTTCGACGACGAAGGGCTATCGGGCAATGGGAGAGACGGCGTTGTCCATTGGCGCCAATACCTTTGCGTTCTTTACGCGCAACCCGCGCGGTGGCAAGGCAAAAGACCTTGACATGGATGACGTGGCGGCTCTGCGCGAGCTTATGGCGCAAAACGACTTTGGACCGCTGGTGGCGCATGCCCCGTATACCTATAACCCCTGCTCCGCTAAGGAGCGAGCGCGCGAGTTTGCCCTGGAGGCCATGGCAGAGGACCTGCAGCGCATGGAAGCACTGCCCGGCAACTACTACAATTTTCATCCCGGTGCGCATGTGGGACAGGGGGCAGACGTCGGCATTCAGATGATTGTCGACACGCTGTGCCAGGTGATGTTTGAGGGACAGCAGACGACGGTATTGCTTGAGACCATGGCAGGCAAGGGCACCGAGGTGGGCCGTAGCTTTGAAGAACTGGCGTGCATTATCGAGGGCGTTGCCGCCAAGTGCCCAGAGCTGTCCGATAAGCTGGGCGTTTGTTTGGACACCTGCCATGTGAGCGATGCCGGCTACGACATCATCCATGATCTGGACGGCGTACTCGACGAGTTCGACCGCGTGGTGGGTATCGATCGCTTGCATGCCGTACACATCAACGATTCGAAGAACCCTTGTGGCGCCCATAAAGATCGTCACGAGTGCATCGGCAAGGGATACCTTGGCGGCGAGGAATTTGGTGGCGGTATGCAGGTTATGCAGAATATTGTATCGAATGGCCGTTTGCGTTCGCTGCCGTTTATTTTGGAGACTCCGAACGAACTTGCAGGTTATGCAGCTGAAATTAGACTATTAAGGTCATTGCAGCAGTAACGACTGTCACAAAGTAGAGTATTCAATTCACGTTATGGGTTTGTTTCAATCAGTTTTCTCATTGCAGATTCGTAATTCCGGGTGCATAATAGCCAACAGTTTTTGCAGACCTCTGAATCAAACGAGGTCACCGGAAGGAGACTGATTATGAAGCTGAAGAAGCTTGGCGCATTTGCCGCCACGGGTGCTATGGCGCTCGCCCTCGCTCTGACGGGCTGCGGCTCGTCCAACGCCACCTCTGGTTCTAATGCCGGTTCCAGCAGCTCTGACGACGCTAAGGTCGAGAAGGTCGACGGCTCCAAGGAGTACGCACTCGTCAAGGACGGTACGCTGACCGTCGGCACCTCTGCCGAGTACGCTCCGTTTGAGTACAAGGATGACAACGGCGATTATCAGGGCTTTGACCTTGAGCTCATCAAGGCTATCGGCGACAAGCTGGGCCTGGATGTCGAGTATGTCAACAATGACTTTGACACGCTTGTTCCGGGCGTCGCTTCGGGCGCCAAATATGACGTCTCCATCGCGGCTATCACCGACACGCCCGAGCGTGAGAAGGAAGTCACTTTCTCCGATTCTTACTACATGGACGATCAGGCTATCGTGACCAAGGTCGATAACACCGACATCACGGCCGACAACTACAGCGAGAAGCTCAACAACGCCGACGCTACCATCATCGTCCAGTCTGGCTCGACCGCCGAGTCCTTTGCCCAGGAGAACTTCCCCAAGGCCAAGATTGTCCCCTACAAGGACGCCACCGAGTGCTTCAGCGCCCTGCAGTCCGATAAGGGCGACGCCGTAGTCACCAACCGCTCCGTTGCCAGCCAGCTGACCGCCGAGCAGTTCAACACCTGCCAGACCATTAAGCAGATTAGCACCGGCGAGGAGTACGCCATCGCCATCAACCAGGGCAACACCAAGCTCAAGGACGACATCAACCAGGCCATCAAGGACCTGACCGACGACGGTACCGTTGACGCCCTCATGGCTAAGTACAATATCAAGTAAAATAGCTACTTGATTGCTCGCGGGCCCTTTCCGCTTTGGCGGAGAGGGCCTTTGCGCTTCTCTTGACGGAGAGCATTTCCGTCTCGTTTTGCCGGCAACTTCTACGATAGGAGCCACCTTGTCTCGACTGAACAAAGGGGCTGCGGAGCAGCGTTTTCCACTGCCCGCCTTGCTCCAAAAGCTAGTCTGCGTCATGGCCGTGGCGCTCGCGCTGGTGTGTGTGGGGACATATGCGCCCACGACCGCCCAGGCGCTTGAGACCGCAAAGATTACCGCTCGACCCAACACCGGTTCGGGCAGCGCTGTGGTCGGCGGTACCGAGACGCGCATTACCTGGGAGGTCCAGGCCGATGCCGATGAGGAGCTGAGCGGTCTTTCGCTGACGTTTGTCGACGGCACGACGTTTGGTACCGATGACACGCGATTGACGATGCTCTCGGGCGAGGACCTCATGGATCGTACGCCCATGAAACCCACGTGCAAGGCTGACGGCCAGACGCTCAAGATTGACTTTGGCGAGACGGCGCCTGCCGGCGGCTTTTTCCGTGTCGAGGTTTATGGTGTGACGTTTCCCGTCGAGGGCGGCGATGAGGCCTTTGGCGGCACCTATACGCTCGCTGACGGGTCGACCAAGAAGATCTCCAAGATTCCGTCGGTGGAGATCAAGGGCGTGACGGCCTTCGATAACTTCCTGGCCGATCTTAAGGAGCAGCCGTGGGTCGAGGCCTGGAACTCCAATATGTTCCTGCGCCTGTTCTTGAACCCGGTCATTTTGGTCCAGAGCCTGCCGATCGTCTTCAAGGGCTTCCTCATGTCGCTCTCGATCGTGCTTGTGGCGTTTCCGCTGGCAATTCCCTTCGGTTTCGCCCTATCGCTCATGCGCATTTCCAAGTCGCGCATCCTGCGCTGCCTTGCCGGTATCTACGTGAATATCATTCGCGGTACGCCGGCATTCCTGCAGATCTATATCGCGTTCTTCGGTCTGCCGTTGGCCGGCGTCAAGGTTGATGACTACGTGCTCGGCGTCATCGTCATGGCCATGAATTCGTCTGCCTATTTGTGTGAGATCTTCCGCGCCGGTATTCAGTCGATCCCCAAGGGCCAGAACGAGGCTGCGCGTTCGCTGGGCATGAATGCCTTCCAGACGCTGCTCTACGTTATGATTCCGCAGACGTTCCGCAATGTTTTGCCTACGCTGACCAGCGAGTTTATCTTGCTTTACAAGGATACGTCGCTGCTTGCCGCCGTGGGTGTGGTCGAGATCGTCATGAACGCCCGTACCATCGTGGCCACGACGGGCTCCATTACACCGTACGTGGTTGCCGCCCTGTTCTATCTGGTCATCACCCTGCCGCTCGCTCGCTTGGTGAGCGGTCTTGAGGCGAGGCTTTTGGGCACGGCCGAGACCAAGAAGAAGCGTCCCGCAAAGAGCGCCGGACAGGTTGTCGCGACGCCTGCCGATCACATCGCCGGTCTGTAAGGAGGTCCTATCATGAGCGAAACCAATAACTCGAACGAGGTCGTCGTCAGCATCAAGAACCTCCAGAAGGCCTTTGGCGACAACGTGGTCCTGCGCGACATAGATCTGGATGTGCACAAGGGTGAGGTCGTTGTGGTCTTGGGCCCCTCGGGCTCGGGCAAGTCGACGATGCTTCGCTGCATCAATCGTCTGGAGCATCCCACGAGCGGCTCGATTATCGTTGAGGGCGTGGATGTGTGCGCCAAGGGTGTCGACCTCAACAAAGTGCGCACGCACCTGGGCATGGTCTTTCAGCAGTTCAACCTGTTCCCGCACCTGTCGGTCAAAAAGAACGTCATGCTTGCGCAGCAAAAGGTGCTCAAGCGCAGCAAGGAAGAGGCCGAGAAGATTGCCATCGAGGAGCTGACCAAGGTCGGCCTTGCCGAGCGTATCGACTTTATGCCGAGCCAGCTCTCGGGCGGCCAGCAGCAGCGCGTTGCCATCGCCCGCGCCCTGTCGATGAACCCGCACGTCATGCTCTTTGACGAGGCCACCTCGGCGCTCGACCCTGAGCTCGTGCGCGACGTCTTGGGCGTCATGCGCGACCTGGCACACGACGGTATGACCATGATCGTCGTGACGCACGAGATGGGCTTTGCCCGCGATGTCGCCGACCGCGTCGTCTTTATGGACGGAGGCGTCATTGTGGAAGAGGGTACGCCGAGCGAGGTCTTCGACCACCCCAAGAGCGAGCGCACCAAGGCGTTCTTGGGCAATATCTCGTAGCCGGTTGATGTAACTGCCGTTACAAAAGAGCGGGGCTGGACTTGAATCCAGCCCCGCTCTTTTGTAGGGATGGGGATGCGCTTTGATGCAGGCTCTCTTGGAAGCCCTGGGTTCGTTACGCGAGCTCGGCTCCGAGGGCCTTGCAAGCGGTCTCGCCCTCGTCGTCGGGCGCGTCGTAGCAGATGGTGGAGTCCACGACGTTGACGCCGGCCTCGTCGGCGTCGGCCTTCCAGTTGTCCATCCACTCGCCCTCGGCCCACGAATAGGAGCCAAAGAGGACGACCTTCTTGTCGCCGAGAGCCTCCTTGACCTCGTCCCACATCGGCTGGAACTCATCGTACTCGAGTTCCTCGGAGCCCATGGCTGGGCAGCCGAAGGCGAAGGCATCATATTCGGTGGCCTTGTCGGCAGAGAAGTCGGCGCAGGAGATGACCTCTGCCTCGGCGCCGGCATCGGTTGCACCTTCGGCAACGAAGTTTGCCATGGCCTCGGTGTTGCCCGTGCCGCTCCAGTAGACGACGGCGATCTTGCTCATGTTGAGTCCTTTCAGTTGTGCGGCAGGTTGCCGCGGCTTCTATGTTCTATCGGGTTGCCTGGGCAAGTTGCGCCAAGCTGCAGCCCTGCTGATAGACAAAGGTGAGGTATTGAGTACAAGCGCGGTAGGCGTCAAACATCGCAAGCGCTTGCTCGACATTCGTGTAGACCTTCCAAGCTCCAAAGACCTTGTAGTTCTCGCCGCGCTGGACGATAAACTCGCGCACATCGTCGTAGGGATATCCGAGGAAGTAGCCTATTTCGTGCGGAAACTCGCAGGTGCAGTCGTTGCTGCAGCTAGCTTGCTGGGGTAGTGCGTATCGAGTCTGGCTACAGGCGCATTCCGCGACGTTATTGCTCGCGAGCGTGATGCGTGATGCCAAATGTACAAGGCATGTCGAAAGGTCTCTCGTGTCGTAGCCTTCCGAGGCGAGCGCCGTTTGGGCGCGAGGGTCTGCGAAATAGGTGGTGAGGCTTTTGGCTCGGTACATATACACGAGCGCTCCGCAGGGCCGCCAGACCAAAACACTCAGGTGGATACCGAACGGGTCAAGCTCGCGATTGCACTGGGCGATAACGTTGAGCAGGCGTGCTCGGCGCTCTGCGATGGTTTCGGTTGCGACCGAGCCGTCCCCGTGGGCGTAGGTGCCTGGATAGGTAAAGAGCGATGCCGGCTTGATGCCCGCGAGCGTGGGAGAGCAGTTGCGCACGACTGCCGCCTGAAACGTTGGGATGTCTATGGTTCGAGTCACGGCGCCCCTTACGGATCTAAACTGTTAGCCTAGGAAAACTTATACACGAAAGTAAGCCATGGTCAACAAAAAAGTTTGAAGAGGGAAACTAATTGACCGAACGGACATGATTTTGGGTTAAGATGGGGACACCCCATGGGGGTATCTAGATAGGGCTACTTGAAAGGGGAACGCATGAGTGACTTGCTCAACCCTGCGAATCTCATCGTGCTGGCCGTCATTGCCGTCGGTATGTTTTTTGGACTGCGTCGCATTGCCGCTTCGACACACGGGAAGAGTTGTTGCAGTGATGGTACGAGCGGCAAGAAAGCCAAAAAGGTTGTTGTGGTGGATACCGATGCATCGCACTATCCCTATAGCGATGAGTTGCTTATCGGCGGCATGAGCTGTGACGGCTGCGCTCAGAACGTGGCCAATGCCCTGAATGCGCTGGATGGCGTGTGGGCAACGGTGACGTATGCGGATCACACGGCACGTGTGCGCTCTAAACAGCCGGTTGATCGCGACACACTCGAGACGGCGGTGAGGGGTGCGGGCTATTACGTTATGAAAATGTAGGCGTTGCCCTCTCCGGTGGGTACCAGCCTCCTGCCCATTGTGACTATCGGCATCCAAAAATTTGCGCAAAAATAACCTTTAGATGCGGCAAAAGTGGAGTTTGGTGACGGTTTGCGCGGAATTCGCTACCAATCGAGCATCTATGAACCCGTCCAAAAAATTACAGGTGTATATTTATATACTGATTATTGCTGTGCTCAGATTGCAATTAACCGTGGACAGAAATGAAGAATGCTAAAACTGGGCTTTAGGACAGGGGAGGCTATAACCTTATGAGACGAGTGGGAACACTTGGTTTGGTGGCAGCGCTTGCCGCTATCTTGGTATCGCCGCTGCCGGCGCACGCCGAAGACGCATCGGGTGCCGTTACCTACAATGCGGGAAATGGGTATTCCTTTGAGAAGCTCTCGCATCCTACGGTAGGAACGTCGCAGCCGGATGGCATCGTCGACTACCAGGGTAACGGTGCCGTTGCCGTTCCGGGCGCCGATGGTAATACGGCCAACAACGAAGGCGATCGCGGCCAGAGCTACACTTGGGCGGCTGCGAGCTATGGTGACTGGCTTTATGTGGGCACCTGCTATGCGGCGATGGGCAACACGCTGACGCTCATGAACAGCACGCTGGGCGATTCCTTTGATGTCGAAACCATGCGCCTGACGCTGGAGGCCATGTTTAACGGTACCTTCTTCTATGGACAGCAGAAGGAGGACGGCACGGCCGACAAGGACAGCGGTGGCATCTTGGTCAAGATCAATACCAAGACCGGTGAGACCAAACTGCTACTCTCTGAATCGCTCAACGGCGTCGCTCCTTTGTTCCGCAACGCCGTGAGCTATAAGGGTAAGCTCTATTTCTGCGGCAGCGTCAGGACCAATGACGGCAAAGGCGGCCTGCCTGCTGTATACGAGATCGATCCTAAAACGGATGAGTGCAAAGCTGTCTATCGGGGCCTTTCGAGCATGCAGGATTACGGTGCTGCCTACAAGCAGGGCATTTCTACCGGTATCCGCGGCATGTGCGTCCATGATGGCCAGCTCGTCATCAGCAATGTGGGTAAAGATGCAGCCGGTAAGTTTGTGGCGACGATCTTGACGTCGTCTGACCCCTCGAAGGGCCAGGACAGCTTCACCGAGATTGCCAACTCGGACACGCTGTTTGGCTATCCGGTGATTCGCTATAAGGACAGCATCTACGGCGGCGCCATTTGGGATATGGTCTCGTACAATGGCCATCTCTATGCGACCATCTGCACCGGTACGCCCGAGAACGCTCCCGATGATAATTCCATGCAGTCGTTTGCCATGGTCCGTGGCGACAAGAATGCCGACGGCAGTTATTCGTGGACTCCCATTGTCGGCGATCAGAAGACGGACGGTGCAAAGTACTGCTTTGGCATCGATCCTGCCCGTACCCGTTCTGGCGCTGCCAACCTCATCGTCTACAACGACTACCTCTATATCGGTGAATACAACGACGAGGAGATTGCCCTCGAGCGCATCCTGTTCAACAAATCCAACACCGAAGAGGGCGGTAAGAGCAGCATGGGCGGCGTTGACTGCTCGTTTGTGAATGCCAATCTTGAGCAGTCGGTTAACATCTATCGCATGGACAAGGACGAGAACATGGAGCTCGTCGTTGGCGATCGCACCGACATGTTCCCCGAGGGCGGTATTTCCGGCCTGACTTCGGGCTTTGGCCGAAACGAGAACCAGTACATTTGGCGCATGCAGAAGTTCGACGGCAAGCTGTATATCGGTACCTTTGATACCGCGAGCCTGCTTGAGCCGATCGGCCAGTTCTCCAATGGCGACATTATCGATATGACGCCCGAGGAGTGGGACTCTCAGGTTCAGCGCCTTAGGGACCTGCTCGATTACCTGCTCGACAAGAAATCGCCTGACGACCCCATCGTTCCCGTGAACACGCTTGCGGACGATGATTCAAACGAGGCCGTCGAGGTCGATGATTCGAACGAAGCTGCCGAGGTTGATGATTCAAACAAGGCCGTCGATGTCGATGACGAGAAGACCGAGGTTGCTAAGGGCTTTGGCGATCTGAGCGATGCGCTGGAGGATGCCGCGGGCGGTCTTTGCGATCAGGCCGCGACGATGTCCCAGGACTTTGAGGACGACGCCGCTTATGTCCAGAAGATCGATGGCGAGATCGCGTACTTCAAGTCCTTTGCCGACCAGTATCAGGACATGCTCGATAGCTATGAGAGCCTTAAGCAGCAGTACGAGGATGCCTATGGCACCGAGCTGCCGAGCGATATTCAGGATGCGCTCGATAAGCTGCTGAGCGAGGAGAACCTCAAGAAGTTGCAGAGTGTCCTTACGTGCATGTGTTACCTGCGCGATGCCGAGCGCGGCTTTGATATGTATGTGACCGAGGACGGCGTGAACTTTACGACGCTGACGACTAATGGCTTTAACGATCCGTATAACCATGGTCTGCGCACCTTTGCGGTGACCAACCAGGGTCTGTGCCTTGGTACCGCCAACCCGTTCTATGGTTGCCAGGTCTGGATCCAGCGCAAGGAGAATTCGGAGAATCCGGTTGATCCCGGTACTCCGGATCCGACGGAACCCACCGATCCTTCGCAGCCGGGTGGCGGCGATCAGCCTGGCGGCAGCCAGACGGGTGGCAACGACCAGTCGAGCAGCACCACGACCACCGTCACGACGACCGCTAAGAAGACTCCGAAGGACGGCTCGCTGCCTCGCGCTGGCGACTCGACCCTCACGCTGGTCTTGGGATTGCTGGTTGCAGCTGCCGCAGTGCTTGGCATTGCTCTCGTCTTGCGCAAGCGTTCTCGTCGCTAGGCTCGTCCGCGTAGCTCAATGTCTTGGATATCGTCGAAGTCGATGGCGATATCCCTGAGTTTGAGCAGCTTGAACGCGGGAAGCACTTCGTCGAGAATGCCGGTGCGGCTACGATAGCCGTACGTATCGTAATAGGTGACGCGCACCAAGTCGCCACGTTTGAGGCCCTCGAGCTTTTTTGAAAGCTCGAGGGCTTTTTCTTCCGTGAGTTCGCATTTTGGTTCGACGGTGATTTCCTGCTTGCGCACGAGTTCGTAGTATCCCGTGAGGGCGGCAAAGGGCATAAACTGTGCGGCGCGGTTGGCGCGCACGGCACCGTTGGCAGTGAGCTTGGGGTCGGCGGCGCGGCGTCTGCCCTCGGGGTCCGCCAGGCGCTCGAAGGCGGTCGGCGGGCGCACGGGCTGTTGTTTGGGTTTAGGCACGGTGTCCTCCAACTTGGTCGTTGCGTTCGCGTGCGGTGGCGCCGGCGGTAAAACTCAATCCTTTGACCAGGGCGTTCTTGCCGTATTTGCCTTTTACGGCCAACACGGCGCGCGCCAAGTCGCGCTCGCGCTCATCCGCCTCGATATCGCTGAACAGATCGATGGTGGCAAATTCTTCGGGTACCAGATTGCCAAATCCCAGGTTGATGCGCTTGACCGGTCGTTTGGGATTGACGGTCTGCGCCCAAAGCTCATCGAAATAGCCCATGATCTTCTTAAACGAATTGGTGCGCTCGGGCAGCTTTCGCGAAGCGTTGGAGTGCGCAAAGAGTGCGGCATAGCCACCGCGCGGTTTGCCGCCATGCTCTCTCACAAAGATGCCATCGATTGCCTGCGCCTCGCGCACCAGGCGGCGCCGTTCGCCATCTCGCTGGACGGGCTTGGGCGCACGGGGTGCGAGCTCGGGGCCGGCGGTTGCGGCGGGTTCGATGCTCGACGTGCTCGAACGCAAATGTCCGCATCCGTCTACATATTGCGCCGTGCCGCTGGCGTCGAGGCGGCGTATGTCGGCGCGCTCGCTTGCGTAGCCCACAAAGAGCGAGATGCTGTCGCACACCACGTGCTTGTCGATTAAATCCAGTACGGCGGCATCGACCATCTCGCGCAAGACAGTGTAGGCCTGCTCGTAGGCATAGCCCTTCGAGAGCACCTGTCCTGTGGTGGTCGAGGTCGCTTGCGGGCGATAGGCTTGGATATCGGCGATGGTTGTCGGTTCACGCCCGAAGGCGTGGTCGATAAGATACTCGGCATTGACGCCGAGTTCGTCGTAGAGCAGGTTCTCGTCGAGTGCGGCGACACCCATCAAATCGTAGACGCCGTATTTTTCGAGTCGTGCTGCCACGCCGGGGCCGATGCCCCAGATGTCGGTGATGGGGCGATGGAGCCAGATCTCCTTGCGAAAGGTCTCGTCGTCGAGTATGCCGATGCGGCTGGGCACGTGCTTGGCGGTGATATCGAGTGCCACCTTGGCCTGGAATAGGTTGGGGCCGATGCCGACCGTCGCCGTGATGCCGGTGCGCGCCAGGACCTCGTCGCGCAACATGCAGGCGAAGCCTTCCGCATCGGTGTGATAG
>NZ_JBCJBI010000022.1:12849-31369 GCF_039062365.1 Collinsella aerofaciens | reverse complement strand
GACCTCGGGGGCGTTCGGTTAACTGCGGGAGCGTGCCGTCAGCTCAATGTGTTCGGTTGGGATCGGAAATCAACCCCCGCAGGTTTTGCCAACTTTAATGCAGCAGACCTCATCTCGTCATTGGCCGCAGCGTCGTCAACGACAATAATTCGTTGTGCGCTGATTTGATTTACCCATGCTGCCAGAACCTGTCCATGAACCAAGCGGTAATCCAAACGAACAAGCTTAATCATAGGTCGTCCTCCTCATCTTCCTGTACCTTCTGAGCCAAAAGGGCAGCTACATCCTGAATACCCGCCCTGCTCTGAGCAATTATTTCATCAAGCCGCGATTGCGGAAGCGGATCGCTCGACAATGCTATCTCGAGAATCAGAGGGAAGTTCATCCCGGCGATCACACTTACTGAAGCCCTCTTTGACATGACAGATACCATTGAGTTATTTACGCTGCTGCCCATCATATCCGTCAAAATGTAAACCTTATCGGACGCATCAAAGGAATCGATTAGGGCAATAGTGCGCTCGTCAATTTGGTCCTTATCGTCTCTTTTCAATGAAATGACATGGACACGTGATACATCTCCGATAATCATTTCAAGTGTATCGCGGGCTCCAGCGGCGAGCCCACCATGCGATGCAAGAATTATCTGATTCATCATTACCTCCTATCGGTTGTCTACATCATAGACGTTATATACGTGTATGTCCAGATAATATATTTCTTTCCGTTTGCCGGCTATTTGCTACCGTTCACGGCGAACAGACAAGCAAACTGGCATGAGGCACTTCCTTGGCTATAATTATATATAACGTCTGTGACGTTCCATACCATTTTATCTGAAAGGAGACCTGATGACCGGACGACGCATCGAACTTGCCACCATGAACCATCATTACATGTTTTATGACTTGGACGTTTTTTTTGAAAACGCATCCAAGCTGGGTTATCCGTGCGTTGAGCTGTGGACATCACCGCAGCATTTTTTTATGGATTACCAGCAAAACGATCCAACGGAACGCGTTTTAGCATTAATGGATAAATTCGGTGTACGTGTTCACGGCATCTGCCCCGAACAATGCAACCCCAAGCCGCACAATATGGCCGCAAAGGATGAGTCAATTCAAAATCGCACCCTTGCATACTTTACCCGTGCGATTGATGTTGCAAAAACGCTTGGAGCAAGCCAGGTATTAGTTACCAGTGGTTGGGCATACTACGATGAACCGGTAGAACAAGCACGAGAGCGAAGTGCATCTATGCTCAAGAAAGTTGCGCACTATGCAGAGTCGCAAGGCATAAATCTTGCCATTGAAGCACTTCGAGCACCGGAATCGCGAATTGCCAATACTGTTAAGGACCTCGAGTTGTTACTTGAGATGGTTGATGAAACGGCCCTTAAGGTATGCCTCGATATCGGTGCAATGGTCAGCGCCGGAGATACCATACAGGGATATTTCGACGCATTTGGCGCTAATTTGATTCATTCGCATTATGTTGACACAGGAGAACGTTCGCTTCATCTCGCACTCGGTGATGGCAATCGAAATATCGCGGAAGATATTATGACCTTTGAGCGCAACGGCTACACAGGAGTTCTAAGCGTTGAATGCACGGATTCAGAAACACTCACGGATCCAATGGCAGCAGACGCGCGCTCGATGTCTGCCTATTTAGAGGCCTACCGCAGCATTGAGGGCATAGGGTCGGCTGGCTCACGATAATTTGATGACAAGCAGCTTTGAAAATGGGCGTCAGCGTCAGCTGATGCCCATTTTCTTTGAAAAGACGTTGCCGTTCTAGCAGACCTCAAAGAGGCATGAAAGGAGGAGTTAACGTAACAGATGGAGACTAGCCAGAGCAGGTTTGTTACCGAAATGGTTGGAGCAACGCCCGATTCGAAGCAAGTCAATCCGGCATCCAAGCGCCTGGAATACGGCTGATAGTTCATGCAGACTTAACCCTATTTGCCGGCTTTGGATAGAGATCCGACCGTCTTCCCGATTTCAACCACCATCCGCACCCCTCCATCATCTCGAGCACGCCCCAGTCGCTGCAACGCAAGGCCCACAAAGATTAGTCAATCGCGTTCCGCAACGACCAGCGTACTCGCTTCAGCCCAAAAGCCTCCCATGCCTTAGTCCGTTACCCAATATGGGAATCCCTCGCCTCCGCATCGCTTGGCAATCCAATGGCAACGAAAACAAGTATCGAACCGTTTAACGGCAACTGGGATGTACTATAGGCCGTGGAGCAAGGGCTTAGAATTCGCTCAGACACCTCGTCGCACCCAAACGCCACACCTCAGCACCGCTGACAGCAGTCTTCTAACATTTTAATAAGGCAAATGCCTCGACAATCTCGCGCAAACCAATCTACCCTATATTTGCTCGCGGACAGTTCTAAACACCCGCACAGGAACAATCGCAGACACAAGGGGCAAACATGCCCGGAGCCCGCATGTACCCCCCCCCATATTCACATCTCTGCATCCACCTCTTCTAAAAAGGGTGAGCGATCCCGTAAACGGCCTGCATGGGCACCTCTTCCGAAAGGGTTTAACGGTTCTGGAAAAGATCATCGACCCGCGGGAACGATAGGCAACCGGACACATATTCTGTCCGAATGGTTAAAAACCACTCGGAATTTAAACGGCTGAAAAAGGGGCATCGACCTGCGCCGATGCCCCCAATGTGGACACACATTTTGTCCTATAAGCCCGGTTCTCTTGACTTAAGTCTGGATGCCCATTAGTCGAAGACGATCAGCGCAGCGATGAGTATTAGTTGATTCGTCATCACGCCATTGAAAACGACTTTCTATAAACAGTACCAACAAGGCATCAATCCAGAATCACTTTAGACGAAATCAGGGGCACCGACACGGTCGATGCCCCTGATTAAAACATATTATTCTAATCCCTCTTAAAGCAAGGTCTAAGCGAGCACGCCCAAGAAGCTAGCGATAAGGCTCGCTGCGATACCACCGAGAAGGAGAACTGTCAGACTTGCCTTCTTTTTAAGAAGCCAGTAGAACAGCATGGTAATTGCCAGAGGAATCATTGCCGGGAAAATGCCGTCCAAGACATCCTGAAGCACTACGGCACCGTCCTGAAATTGCAGAGGAGTCGTAATCCCAACCATGGTGGCAATCATTGCGCCCACGGTCATCAAACCGACTACGCTCGCCATATACATGACACGCTCCATCATGCCGCCACCTTGTAGCTGCTTGACATAATCAGCGCCGAGCGTATATCCGAACTTTCCGCCGAACCAGGTAATAAGGGCTTTAGGAATACCTGAAATCAAAAGCGCCAAAATGGGACCGAGAATTGAACCCTGAGCGGCAAGAGACGCACCCAGACCAAAGGAAATAATTCGAAGGGTTCCCTCGAGCAATGAATCACCGATGCCCGAAAGCGGACCCATGAGCGAAACCTTTAAGCTGTTGATAACTTCAGGGTTAAAGTTCTTCGGATCGCGCGCATACTCTTCCTCCATGGACGCAGCAAGTCCAAGCACAAAGCTATTAAGCTGCTGCGTAATGTTATAAAGAGCGGTGTGGCGATGATAAGCGTCTTTCTTTCGCTGCAGAATCTCGGGATCCGATTCATCCGCATAGATTCGATCAAGAGTAGGGGCGATTGAATACAGGAAGCCCAGATTCATTTGGCCCTCGTAATTCCACGAAGCCTGAATCGCCCATGTTCGCCAAAAGAATTGCCAAAGTCGTTTATTCTCAGAAACGCTTTGCGGTTCAAGGCTTTTAAGCTCAGTAGTTTCGGATGCCTGAGCTCCAACAGTCTGCTCCACCATTTTAATGACCTCCTCGATACCTAGTCGTCGTCCTCAAGCGGATCGTAATCATCTGCCGACTGCGCCGCGAGCTGGCTTCCGCCATCATGAAACTTAATGTCTGAGAGAATAAGTGCGAGCAGAACTGCGAAGATAGCAACTGCAGTCACGTTAATGCTGAGGAAAGCGGCAGCAAAGAATCCAACGAAGAAGAACAGGGCCATCTTCTTCGTGAGCATAATGTTAAGCAGCAGAGCCATACCGAGCGCCGTAAGAACATTTCCAGCAAGGCCAAGGCCACTAGTCACCCAATCGGGAATCATGCCCACAATAGCCTGCACGAGATCAGTTCCCGCATAGATCGCCAAGAAAATGGGAACGAAATACATCAGCGCATACAGGACATTTCCCCAAATAATGTGCAGATGAAGTGCCTGCTTGAACTTTCCCTGGTCAATGAGAACGTCCGTTTTATGGGAAAACGCCGCGAGCACCATACGTACCGCAAGACCAATTGCCTGACCAAAGGCAGCTACGGGAACCGCAATAGTCAATGCAGCCTCTGGGCCAGCGCCCGTCAGAATGCAAAACGCCGTAGCAACAATTGATCCCATATTCATATCGGGAATCATTGCAGCACCGACATTAATCAGGCCAATGCTCATCAGTTCCAGCGTTGCGCCAGCCGCCAAAGCGGTAGGAATATCTCCCAATACGATACCGACCATAGTCGCGCCAATAAGAGGTCGTTCAAGGCTCAATCGACCCAACATGCGTGAGTCCATGATACAAATGACACCCACGAGGCCAACGGCTACTGCTGCATAAAGCTGATTCATTACCGTCTCCTTTCCAACTATTCCTAATCACAACATCCTACGTTGCGAAGGACAGCATACAAGTCCGGATCTTGTACCCGTCTGATTTAAGTCATCATATACGTCTTATATGTTGTATACACTAATTATCCAATTAACCCGGACAAACGGTAGATTTATAGAGGCGAACGGTCAATAGGTGGCTAATTAGTAAAACTTATAGAACTAAACTAATTATGAGTTGACTAATATCTAGATGCGCTATATTGCTCAACTCAATCTTGGTGAAAGGAAAAAGATACGTGCCCTTCACCGGTTCATTACCAGCAGTTTTATGGATATATAAGATACATACTTGATTGATTAGGCATAAAAGTAGGATACAGGTTAGCCGTATGAGCATTTCGGTCAAGAGGAAACTGGCCCAATACGAGCGCTTGGCGGGCATGCTGCGTGACCGCATCGCCGCCGGCGTCTACGCGCGCGGAGACAAGCTGCCGTCCGAGATGGAACTCATGGACGAATCGGGGCTGTCGCGCAGCACCGTGCGCCATGCCCTTAAGGTGCTCGTCGATGAGGGCCTGGTGCGCACCGAGCGCGGGCGTGGCGCCTTTGTGGCCGACACGCCCGCGCTCCACGAGAACAACCTGGTGTTTTCGAGCTATACCAAGCAGGTCGAAGGCCGGGGCATGAAGCCCACCACGCGCACCGTGGACTCGAGCTTTGCCAAGGCGGCCGGCAGCATAGCTAAGTTCTTTGACGCCGCCGTGGGCAGCAAGCTCGTCAAACTCGTCCGTCTGCGTTATCTGGACGATGCGCCACTGTGCTTGGAGACCACCTACCTGCCGCCAAGCTTCGAGACGCTCATCGATCGCGATATCAACGGTTCGCTCTACGCGACGCTGCGTCAAGAATTCCATCGCGCGCCGGCACAGGGGCATAAGACCTTTGAAGTGTGCTATGCCTCGCAAAACGAGGCGTTTTTGCTCAACGTTGAGCGCGGGCAGGCCCTGATCCTGATCACCGACTACGTCTACGATACCGACGGCTGCCCGCTCCATGTCTCCAAGCGCATCCAACGCGCCGACCGCGCCAAATACACCGAGCCCATCGGCTAACCTGCCAAAATAAACTTGTCCCTAAATGGTAGGTTTGGGGAGGTCGGGGAACCAGGTTGGTTTGGGTTGGTTGGGCGTGCGCTCGGCTAGGACCAGCTCCATCCAGCACATGTCGTACCAGCGGCCGAACTTTTGGGCGCAGCGGTCAAAGGCGCCCACCAGGCGATACCCCATATGGGCATGGAAATCCTGACTGTTGTGCGTCAGATACTCGTCGTCCTTGTCGTGCGGCACGGCGATGAGCGCGCACATATTGGTGATGCCCATCGCAATCAGGCATTGCTTGAGCGCGTCGTGCAGCTTGCGACCCAGCCCGCCATGGCGCACATCGCGTGCCAGGTAGATCGACGTCTCGACCGACCAGTCATAGGCCTCGCGGCTGTTAAGCGCGCTCACATAGGCATAGCCTACCGGACGCCCGTCCAACTCCATCACCAGATACGGATAGCGCTTGAGCGTACGCTCGATGCGCCCGGCGAACTCCTCAACGCTCGGCACCTCGTATTCGCAGGTAATCGCCGTCTCGCGCACATATGGCTCATAGATGGCAAGCAACGCCGGCGCGTCTTCGGGCGTCGCCAGGCGAATCGCTGGCTCGGACATCTCGGATTTCTCGGGCATACAGCCCCTCCCCCTCAAAAGCAAAGACCGCCCTGCGCCAAACCCAAGCGCAAGGCGGCCCTCGTCATTGCATCAAGCTACAGGACAGCCGCCAACGCGTCGATGTCCTCCTGCGTCGTGGCCCAGCTGGTGCAAAAGCGCACCACCGTGTGGGTCTCGTCGTACTTTTCCCAGTACTCGATCGAGGCATGCTCGCGAATGCGGGCCATGTCCTCGTTGGGCAGAATCACAAACTGCTGGTTTGTGGGCGTCTCCAAGAAGAACTGGTAGCCGCGCTCGTGCAGCACACGACGCAGCGCCTGAGCGGTCTCAATCGCCTGGCGGCCAATCTCAAAATACAGGCCATCGGTAAAAAGAGCCTCGAACTGCACACCCGTCAGGCGGCCCTTGGCGAGCAGTGCGCCATGCTGCTTAATACGCGGAATGGGGTGCGCCGGGGCGTGCATGCCGCAAAACACCACGGCCTCGCCGCAGAGCGCGCCGCACTTGGTGCCGCCGATGTAGAACACGTCGCACAGCTGCGCCAGCTCGGGCAGGGTAATGTCGCACTCATCGGCCGCCAGCGCATAGGCCAGGCGGGCGCCGTCCACAAACAGCGGAATCTCACGCTTCTGGCACACCGCATGAATCGCCGCGAGCTCGGCCTTGGAATACAGCGTGCCGTACTCGGTCGATAGGCTCACGTACACAGCGCCCGGGAACACCGTGTGCTCGTAGCTCTCGTTTTCGTAGAACACCTGGATATAGTTCTCGAGGTCCTCGGCGTGCATCTTGCCCTCGTAGCCGGGAATGGTGAGCACCTTGTGGCCGCCAAACTCGATGGCGCCCGCCTCGTGACAGGCGACGTGGCCAGTCTCGGCGGCAACGACGCCCTCGTAGGGCGCAAGCAGCATGTCGATCACCGTCGCGTTGGCCTGCGTGCCGCCCACCAGAAAAAACACGTCGGCATCGGGGGCCTGGCAGGCCTCGCGGATAAGCTGCTTGGCACGCTCGGTGTGCGCATCGGTACCGTAGCCGGGCTGCGGTTCCATGTTGGTGTCGACGAGCGCCTGCAGCACTGCCGGATGTGCACCGTGGGAATAGTCGTTGTTAAACGCGAGCATGGCAATCCTCTCTTACCGGATATCGGTCAGATGATTCAAACGGAGCTATTGTACGCCGTTGGGATAGGCAATGCGCGCGGCAAGACACTCAAGTGCCAGTACCAGAGCAAAACCGCAGCTCACGTCACTCAAAAAGTGTGCTCCAATCACGATGCGGCCAAACGCGACGAGCGCCGCGACCACAGCCGCCGTCCAAAAGACCACCCGGCGGCGCGACGGCTTTTCCTTAAAGGCCGTCGCGGGAAGCCCGGCGAGCATAAGACCGATCGCCGCGTGCGCCGTGTGTCCGCTCGCAAACGACTTGAAGCCGTCCTTAATCACGCCGGCGGCAATAAAGGACCACTTGTCGGGGTTGCCGATCACCCACCACGGCTGAAAATTGAGCCCCGGCGTGGCCTCGATCACGCGCATGCGCGGGCGCGACCACAACGGCTTGACGATCACGTTGAGGATAATGGTCTGAGCGACCCACACGGCAAGCACCATCAACGCCCAGCGCGTGAGCTCGTCGGGCTCGGTCGTGCGCGTAAGGCGATAGACGATAAGGTTGGCAACGATGACCAGCACAAACGTCAGCACCAGCTGAACGGCAATGAGTTTGCCGCCAACCTTCAGAGACGAAACGATCTCGTAGCCGGCCAGGCCAACGTTGACGAGGATGCCGAGCACGGCGAGCCATTTGCTCCCCCTGGAGTCGGGACGCACCGCGCGCACGAGCATGACGCCTGCGACGCTTGCCGTCAGCTCGAACGGCAGCTCGCCGGCGGCCTCGATAAAGCGGCCGTACATGCTGCCGACGTTGAACAGCGCGCTCGAGATCTGATAATCGAAGAAACTGCCCACGCCCAGACAAAGACACAGGACAACCGCGATAATGGCGACATCTTTCTTATAGATGTATCCGAACATGCTTTCCTTTCGATGGAACCAGAGTGCCCAAATAGGGTGTTTGCAGCGTCGACTCGCTAGTCATCGTCGCTAGCACCCAACTGCTGCAGCAGCATGAGTGCCGCGGCCACCGGGCCGGTGCCGTCGTTGGCGTCGAGGCCGCGACCCAGGCCGCTGCCCGCACCGGCGCCCGCCTTGTAGGGCACCGACAGTTTGCGGCTCTTGGGGAAGTTCACCGCGCCATAGCGAGTCTTAAGCTCAAAGGCTACCTTCTTGGGAACGTCGACACCCAGGAAGGTAATGCGGCCACCGCTGAGCGTGACGCTCTCGAGCCCCAGGCGCTCGCCGCGAATACGAATGCGAGCGCGGTTGAACAAGTTGAGCCCCGCCAACGGAAGCTCACCGTGCGCAGCCTCGGTCTCCTCCTGCACCTCGTCGATACTCTCCAGGTCCTCAGCCGCCGCGAGCTTGCGGTACACGAGCACGCGCTGGTCCACCGCCGGCATATACTCCTCGGACAAGAAGTAGTCGGCCGGCAGGTTGATGCCCACGCTCGCCGCCTCCACGCCGGCATCGTCATCGCCGCGCGCCTCGGCCACGGCCTGGCCCAGCATCTGCGTAAACAGGTCAAAGCCCACACTCGACAGGTTGCCGTGCTGCTCGGCGCCCATGAGCGAGCCGGCACCACGGATCTCCAGGTCGCGCATGGCGATGCGCATGCCGCTGCCCAGGTCCTGGAACTCGGAAAGCGCGGTCAGGCGCGCCGTTGCCTCCTCGGTGAGCGGCAGCTCGCCCGGGAACATAAAGTACGCGTAGGCCTGCGTGGCAGAGCGGCCCACACGGCCCTTGAGCTGGTAGAGCTGCGCCAGGCCCAAACGCTGCGAGTCCTCGATGATCAGCGTGTTGGCGGTCGCGTTGTCTATGCCGCTCTCCACGATGGTCGTGGCGATGAGCACGTCGATCTTTTTGGTCGCGAACTCGATCATCACGTCCTCGACCTCGCGCGGGCTCATCTTGCCGTGCGCCACGCCCACGCGCGCCTCGGGCGCGGCCTCGTGCACGCGCGCCACGGCGTCGTCGATGGTCTTGACGCGGTTGGACACGTAATACACCTGACCGCCGCGGCCCACCTCCAGGCGAATCGCCGCGCTCACCACATCGGGGTCGTACTCCCCCACGTGCACGATCACGGGACGACGCCCGGTCGGCGGCGTCGTGATCAGGCTCATGTCGCGCACGCCACTCGTGGCCATCTGCATGGTTCGCGGAATGGGCGTTGCCGAAAGCGTGAGCACGTCGATCTGCTCGCGCAGGTTCTTGAGTTGCTCCTTGTGCTGCACACCAAAGCGCTGCTCCTCGTCGATGATCACCAGGCCCAGGTTCTTGGGGTTCACATCGGCCGAAAGCAGGCGGTGCGTGCCGATGAGCACATCGATCGTGCCCTCGGCAAATGCCTTGAGCGCGCGCTTCTGCTGCGCCGGCGTGCGGAAGCGGCTGAGCACCTCAACCTCGAGGCCAAACGGAGCAAAGCGCTCAAAGAACGTCTCGTAGTGCTGCTGGGCCAGAATGGTCGTGGGGCAGAGCACCATGACCTGGCGGCCGGAGTCCACGCACTTAAAGGCCGCGCGCAGGGCGACCTCGGTCTTGCCAAAGCCCACGTCGCCGCACAGTAGGCGGTCCATGGGCTTGGGCGCCTCCATGTCGGCCTTGATGTCGGCGATAGCCTCCAGCTGGTCACGCGTCTCGTCGTAGGGGAAGCTCTCCTCCATCTCGATCTGCTCGGGCGTATCGGGCGGACAGGCGATACCGGTAATCGACGAGCGGCGCGTATACAGGTCGACCAGGTCAAACGCCAGCTTTTTGGCATTCTTGCGCGCCTTGTTGGTAGCCCGCGTCCAGTCGGCGGTGTTGAGCCTGGTCAGGCGCGGCTTGTCACCGTCGGGGCCAACGTAGCGCGTGATGCGGTCGACCTGCTCCAACGGCACGTAGAGCTTGTCGCCATCGGCGTATTCCAGCAAAAAGTAGTCGCGTTCCTTGCCGCCCACTTCCTGGCGCGCAATCTCGCTAAAGAGCGCGATGCCGTGGGTAGCGTGCACCACGTAGTCGCCCGGCTTAAACGGGAAGGTGATCTGCGTAATGTCAACCTTGCGGCGGCTGCGCGCGCGGTTGGCATCCATGCGGGCGTTGAGGTCGGCGATCGAGAACACGGCCAGGTTGGCATCGGGCACCACCACGCCCTGCGGCAGGGCAGCGTCCACAAAGGTCACGCGCCCGCGCGAGATGGTGGGCACGGCGGCGCCGGCGGCAGCCTGCGCGGCGCCCGCCTCGAGCGAGCGGGCGTTGAGCGCATCGGCGCGACGCTCGCGAATGGAAGCATGGGCCTCCTGGCGTGCGGCACGGTCGGCGGAATCCGCCGCCGCCACGCGCACGCGGTCGCCGATAGCGCCGGCGTTTTCGGGCGCCGCGGTCAGCGATTCCTCAAAGGTAATGCCCTCGTCGCCAAAGGTGAGCTCCATCGACTCGCGCGCACCGCGGTCGGGGATGGCAAACACGCAGGCATAGCGCTTGCCCACGACCTCCTGGATGCGCGTCATGAAACGGTTGTCCGAGCCTGCAATGGCAGGCTGCTCAATCTTGAGCTCGGCCGTCACCGCACCGCCGGCACGGATGAGGCTCACGTAGTTCAGGCGCTGTTGAGCACCAAAGTCGAGTTGCTGGGCACGCACGTACAGGCCGTCCAGACGGTCGACCCCCGCCTCGCCGGCACGTGCCTCGATATCCTCGTAGGCGCGCAGGCAATCGTCGAACAGCGAGCGCGGCTCGGACAGCACCACGAGCGCCTTTCCGCTCACATGCGACAGCGGGCTCACGGTCTGGCCGTACATCACCGGCAAAAAGCGGTCGAGCTCAGGCGTGACGATGCGCGCATCCACCATCTCGAGCAGCGCTGCCAACTTGCTGTCGTCCTGGCTGGCGCGGTAGAGCGCCACATGCATGTTGTGGACTGCCTCGTCGGTGAGTGCAAGCTCGCGACAGGGGAAGATCTCGATGCTGTCCTCGTTGCCGATGGTCTGGCCCGTTGAGCTCACCATGCGGCGGATGCGGTCGATCTCGTCGCCGAAGAACTCGATGCGCACGGGCGCCTTTTCCTGCGCGGGGAACACCTCGACGGTGTCGCCGTGCACGCGGAACAGGCCGGGCGCGTCGGCGGCGCCGGCATTGGTGTAGCCCATGCCCACCAAGCGCTGTGGCACCTCGTCAAAGGGAATCTCCTCGCCCACCGCAAAGGTCGTGGACTCCCAGTAACGGCTCTCGACCGGCGGCACGCAGCGCAGCAGCGCGCGGGCCGAGGCGACCATGATGCAGTTGTCCCCGCGCACGATGCGCCCGAGCGCCTCGCAGCGCTGGGCCACCACGGCATCGTCGGGCGCCTGTTCGCGCCAAGGGTAGTCCTTGCGCTCGGGAAAGCGGCACACGTGCGCCAGGCCCACATAGGCGGCCAGACTGCGTGCGGCGCGATCGGCCGCGTCCTCGCCGCTCACGATGTAGACCGTGGGGCGCGGACGACGCGCAAACTGGGCGGCGGCCATAAGCGTTCGGCCCGACTGAGACACGGCCAGCGTCACGTCCTCGCCAGAATCGAGCCCGGCCTCGACGGTCTGCAGCGCCTCGGCAGTGTAGAGCTGCGCGGCTATACGGTGAATGAGCATGCTGTTCCTCCGGCATTGCAACGCCAAAAGCCCGCCGAGGCAAGCTCGGCGGGTCGTTCGTCAAAGATTATTGCCTGTCATGGTAGCGCATGGAAAGGACTCCGGCTCAAGGGCAAACCCGGTCCCGTAAAAAACGCCAGACGGACGAGCCGCCTGGCGCTGTGAATTAATAGTTGTAGCTGATACTTTGGAGCGCAAAGGACGGAGCCGTGTCGCCAGCCGTCACCGTCACTACAGCAGAACCGGTCATCGTGGGTGTAGAGTCGGCACCGATAGTCGACTTTAGTTGATTAACGGGGAGCCCGTAAACGCTCTCGGGAACTTCGGAAATCGTCGGCACCGTACCGTTATAGTCCTGCGCAGCATAGGCCTCAAATGTCAGGCGATACGTGTTGTTTCCAAGGTCCTCCGCTGCCGTGACGATTGTCGGGGCGGCATATTTAGCAACCCCGTGCTCTTCGTTGAAATACAGGAATCCGTCTTGGACCGTAGCTCTCGTCCCAAGCGCTTGAATAACTTCGTCGTACTTCCCCTCGTTGTCATCAAACTGCATTTCGTCATCGGAAAGCGTCATTCCAAAAAGGCGATTCATTTCGCTATGCACGGCATCGATCGCGATTCTAAACCCGTATCTTTTCCCGTCGATGTCGCTTCCCCGCTCTACGCGTTTTGAGCCGTTGCCAAGAAAATGGTTAAAGATGAAAAACGTCATGTCCTGCTGTTCCTTTGCAGACAAGCCATCCGTTACGTCAAATAACGCACTCGGGTCATTCTTGTTGTAGCCAAAGTCTTCCTCCGTAAAGTTCGACAGGAACAGATTCGCCGCGGCATAAGTTGCCTGGTCATTGAGGTCGACCTTTACACTGCTGCCGGTCTGCTCAGACTCATCCGCCTCATCCTCGTCGGCGGCAGGTTTCTCCTTGGCGCTTCCCTTGTCCTTGTGCTCGGCCGAGCCCTCGTCGGACCCAAGTACCGTAATCTGCGATGAATTGCCCTGCCCAAGCGGACCCAGCACGCCGGTCAGCGCCAGCGCAGCGCCGCCGGCAACGAGCACGCCCGCTACGCATATGCCGATAATCACCGCTCGCTTATGCGATTTCTTTTGCACGGAAGGCATCCCTGCTGCCGGCATCGGTGCGGGCTCAGCAGGCGCGGCAGCCGGAGAAGCGGCACCCATGCGTGCCCCGCAGTTCGTGCAAAAATCGGCTCCGTCGGGCATCTCGGAGCCACACTTGGTGCAAAACATATTCGGGCATCCCCTCACAACAAACGGCATCTGTCGCCATCATATTGAGCCTTCGCGGCCCAAATGTGTTGCGCAACATTGGTCGCGGTCTTCGGGTGCCGGCAAAACGTGCCGGGCCCTACCCCGTCATACGCACGCTGGGGCAAAGATCTGCCAGCGGGCACTCGTCGCACTTGGGTTTGCGGGCATGCCAGTCATCCGCGTCCGCCTTGCAAACAATCCATGCTCTAAACACCTATAATGAGTAAATGAATGTTTATTAATCCGGTTTAAAGGGGATGGGGTAACAATAAATGGCAGACACTCCATCTTGCGCGCTGTATGTTGGGCTTAAATCACTTGGCCGCATCAATAATAGTCACGCCGCTCAAATTCTATTGGCTAGCGACGGCCGCTATGGCGACAGACCGATTTCCGAACGACTCGCTATTCCTTCATTCATCTCACGCGAAATCGTCCACGCAAAGCCCGGTAACCTCCCCGAGTCATTGTTCGCACCCTTCGACCAAAGCGCACGCCGGATACTCAACCTCATCATTCAAAAACGAGGGTCAGACCCCCAATCGCTGAGCAAGGTCATTAAGCGCTATATGGAGTCGTGCGTCCCAGACATGCAAGAGGCGCTTATGGCGTGCGCCAGCGACGACATGCTCTTTAAAAACGGCGTTGAGCGCATCGAAACAGCTGGCGACAGCAGCGATATTAAAGATCGTCTCTACATTCATTTGATCTTTTTTATTGTTACCGGCTGCCTTGGCAACCCCGCTCGCGCTATCGAATATACCGAGTCATTCGCCTCTAACCAAATGCTCTCGACACTCGGCACGGTCGAAACAACCGTCACTTCGTTTTTCTCCGCCACGGCACGCGCATCAGGAGACGTTCGGCTGGGATTGCTCCGCGTTGTAGGCAACTCGGCGCGCCCGCCCCTGCGCCCCCTATCCATGGATCCAGCCGGCACCATCATAGGCTCACTAACCGATGCCGAGAATGCCATCACCGATGTCGATTCCGATGTCTCGCGCCAACATCTACGCATTTGGCTCCAAGATGGGCATTGGTTTGCACAGGGCCTTGGCTCCACCAATGGATCGATTTTGCTCTCGGGTATCGGGCGCTGCAAGCGCATCATTGAACCCCCTCGTCGCGAGCGAGCCGAAAACCACGTCCGCACACCCATCGAGATCCGCAACGGCGACACGCTTTGCTTGGGGGCCTCAACGCGCTTCTTGGTCATTCGCGTCACCGACTAGGCTATACATATTTTGAACGTACAAAGCTCCGTTATTTGCACTGCTCCCTGCAAATAACGGAGCTTTGCAATTGGGATGACGGTTGCGCCACCTTTTCACATACATTTATCTTATCGATATATATTTTGAAAGGACCGCCCCGTGACATACGACACGGACATGGATATCATCACGCTATTTCCGTTTGAGCCAAATCCCTTATTTTCAGCTCTCAAGCAGCCCGAGCTTATTCGTCGCTTTACCACGTTGCTGGATTGTGGCCCTGTCGCCCCAAGCTCGCCCCATCTCCACAAGGTCATTAACACCGCGGGTGAGACCTTTGCCATTAAATCGCATTTGCCTCTTGATGGCAAAATGAGTACCCCCCCCCCGGAGTAAAAGTATTTTTTGAAGAGTATCAGAATCTTGCGGCGACGTATCATCTGAACGGCTTTGCCAAAACGTATGGCTACGGTTTCTCGGGCTCCACGCCAGTCATCATCATGGAATGGATTGATGGCCCATCCCTGAGTGATGCCCTTACAGAACTATCCGATCCCGCCGACAATGACCGCATTCCTGCCAGCGTCGTTGCCGCGATCGGAAGGCGCCTAGGAGAAATTCTCCTCGGCGCCCAATTGCTTGACAGTCCGTTTGTGCATCGCGATATATCCTTACGCAATATCATTTTCCGAACGACGCGCCACTCTCTCGCGCAGCAAATTTCACATCGCCACTTCGATCTTTGCCTCGTCGATTTGGGGAGCTCGAGCCTCAAGCGATCGGACCCCTCGTTCACCATGTCCAATGGCATTTGGCGCCATGGCACGCCCGAGTTTGCACCGCCCGAGATGCTCACGAGCGATATTCCCGAGTTAGCGCCCCTTCGCACATCGCCCAGCATTGACGTATACGAACTTTGCAGCGTGCTTTACACACTCTATACGGGACATACACCATATCGCTTGAATGAGCATATGGACCAGTCGCCGTACCTGTACAAAATTGAACATGAGCCCGAACCGATCGAGCCGCGCGAGGCGGGCGATCAAGAGCTTGTCGACATCATTATGAGCGGCATTCACAACGAGCAATCCCAGCGTGCTCCGCTGTCTACGATTACCGGCAGGCTCGACGCCTGGATTCAGGGAATTGACTTTGAACCTCGCACGCCACTGCCTACGCCCATCCAACCACAGTCGACAGCCAAAGACCGAAACCCCGATAAAGGCGATGCACAACGTCCCGCCATTTCGCGCCGCGTCGCACTTACGCTGGCCGGTGTTTGCACCCTTGGCTTAGCAGGGTCGGCCCTTTTCACCGGCTGCTGGGGGCTCATCGATCTTATGCACGGCGTTAAGCCATCGCTCGATGACTATTCTTGGGAGGAACTCGCCCAGATTTCTCGCGAAATCCAATCGGCGCCTTCACACGAAAAGGCATTGGAAATCGCTGCCGCCTATCATCTTGTAAACAGCAAGAACTCCCTTCTAAGCGAAGACACCAAGAGCTTCAAACTTTCCGACGGTACCAAAGCACAGGTTCAGATCGTGGGCTTTCGCGCCGATACACTGAGCGACAGCAATGTGCCCGCCGGCATCACCTTTATGTTTCGAACACCCGTTGCCGCGCGCACCATGAACGATGACGTGGCAACGGGAGGCTGGGAGCAGTCCTCCCTTCGCGCGTGGTTGGCAGAAGACGGCTTAGCGTTGTTGCCCAACAGCCTTCGCAAACAAATCCACTCAGCACGAAAACTCACCAACAATACGGGAGCCACCAAAGATGCTGGCAGCATCACCCCTACCGACGACAAGCTGTGGCTACCGTCCATGAGCGAGCTATGCGGCTACCAAGCGTCTGAAACGTTTTCGAAAGACTCCGAGTACCTTTCGGACCTTTACAGCGAAGAGGGCAACCAGTACCAGCTCTATCAAGAGCAGGAGATAAGCGGACTAACCAAAAACAGCGCCATAGTTCGAACCGCCAATGGCAAGAAAATCTATTACTGGGAGCGTACGCCGAGCGCCGACTGCAGTGAGGGTTCCGAAGCGACTTTCTTTAATCGTGTCGGAAAAGACGGCGATGCCTTTTCGTGGGCAACACCCGGAAACGCGCCAAGACAAATAACGTATGTCCTTCCTGGATTTTGCATCTAACCCCCATACCGCATCACTTAGAAAGGAGCAGCGCACAATGCATGCAGAAACGCCCTCAGAGGTGCTATTTGACGTTCTCAAAAGTGATCTATACATCAATAACCGAGAAGCAGCGCGCATGCTGCTTTCCGATAAGGCGATAGACAACAAGCCCGCTCCAAATCTGCGCGTTTCAGAAAAGACGTTTCTATCGCGGCGTGTCGTACACGTTATTCCGGGCACGGATAAAATTGAGCCTGACATGTTCGCGGATTTTTCGCAAAGCGTGCAAAACCTGGCGATAGCGGCGTCGATCGATGGCGCCGACAATGCAACAACAGCAAACGCGCGCCAGCAAGATGTAGCCACTCGTGCGCTTGAGCGTATGGCTCAGGCATTGGATCAGTGGGGGCAGGACGGCTCCATTCTACGCAACACCTTTGCCCGCATAGCCGTCACGCCGGGTCTCAAACAAAGCGACCGGCGCCTTTTGGAGCTACTTGCGCTAACGGTTTGCGGATGCCTGGCCGACCCGAATGCCGCCGCATCCGAGGTACATGACTTTGTCACGACACGGTTGGCCACGACGTTTGACACACTCGAAACCATAAACGGCATCCAGCGGCATATCACCAAACACAAGGTCAATGGGGCGCCCGTCAAACTAGGGTTGCTCAGGCTCGCACCAGACGGCTCGGCCCTGCCGCCCATCTATCCCTTGAGTCTTGATCCCGAAGGCACGATACTGGGCTCGTTTGCACACGAGCGCAATAGCGTCACCAACGTTGGACCCGATGTCTCACGACGTCACCTACGCGTGGCGTTCCATAACGGCACATGGCTTGCCGCCGGCTTACATTCGACGAACGGTACCGTGCTGGTGACGCGTAACGGAACAATGACCGTCATCGAAAAGCCACGCTCGCTGCGCACTGGCAATGAAGAGGACAGGCAGACTCCCATTCATGACGGCGACCTGCTCAAATTGGGTGCCTCAACCGAGTTCTTGGTGCTGAAGCTCTCCTCTGACGCTCGCGCGTTGGCGTAAGGCAACCAATCAGACAATTAAATCTAAACAAAAGAGCGCCGCTGAACACATCGCAGCGGCGCTCTTTTTTATTGCAACGGCATTGCAGGTAGTCGCAACTACCGCAAAACCAACACTGAAATAAAAAGCCGCGTGGGGGTCGGGTCCCCACGCGGCTATCAGGTATGGGCTAATTAAGCCCAGAGGTAAACACTAGAAGTGATTAGTGCTCGCGACGCTTGGTCATGTACATGCCCACAGCGACAGCCACGGCGCCGGTAAGGGCGGCAGCGGAGGTCACAACGAAAGTCGGGTCACCAGTGGAAGCAAGGGCAGCGTCGTCCTTCTTCTCGGCCTTGGCCTCGTCCTTCTTGTCAGCAGCGACCTGCTTCTTGCCCTCATCTTTCTTCAGAGTCTCAGACTTGGGGGTCTTAGCGGTGAAAAAGGCGTAAACAGTGGTGTCCTCGGTGATAGGAGCAGAGAAGTCGAACTTCTTGAAGGACTCCTTGGAAGAAGACCAGCCGACAAAGTTGAAGCCATCAACGGAAGGATCGGTGGGCTGAGCAACAGTCTTGCCGTCCTCGACCTCGACCGTAGTGGTGGAACCATCAACATAGAAGTTGACCTTGTGGGTCTGGACAGCAGGCGTCTCGTTCTTAGTCCACTGGGCGTAGAACGTCACGTGGTCGCCGCCGCCCTGGACGGGCTTGCTGAAGTCGACGGGGTCCTTGCCCTCGGAGTCGTAAGTCCAGCCGGCGAAGGTGTAGCCCTCGCGGGTCGGGGCCAGGGGCTGGCGGGCGACGCCGTCGCCGTCGGTCACGCCCT
>NZ_JBCJBI010000022.1:0-12751 GCF_039062365.1 Collinsella aerofaciens | reverse complement strand
TAGCCCTCGCGGGTCGGGGCCAGGGGCTGGCGGGCGACGCCGTCGCCGTCGGTCACGCCCTGGAGCGTCTCGTTGCCATCTGCGAACACACCGCCGTTGGCGACGTAGAGAACATCCTTCTCATTGTTAGCAAGCTCTGCCCACTGAGCGAAGAACGTAACGTGCTGACCGCCACCCTGGATGGGCTTGGTGAAGTCGACAGGCTCGGTGCCGGCGGCATCGTAAGTCCAACCAGTAAAGGTGTAGCCCTCGCGGGTCGGGGCCAGGGGCTGGCGGGCGACGCCGTTGCTGTCAGTGACACCCTCCATGGCCACATTGCCATCGGCGAAGGCGCCACCATTGGCAACATAGAGAACCGTCTTCTCGTTGTTCTGCTTCCACTGAGCATAAACGGTCGCGTGACCGCTGCCCGCAACGATAGCCTTCGTGAAGTCGACGGGGTCATTTCCGTCGCGATCGTACGACCAACCAACGAAGTCATAGCCCTCGCGGGTCGGCTGGAGCGGCAGGCGTGCAATACCGTCGGTATCGGTTACGCCCTGCATAGTTTCGTTGCCGTCGAAGAACGTACCGCCGTTGGCGACATAGAGGATATCGACAGTCTTGTCCTGCTTCGCAGGCGTCCAAGCGGCGAAAAGGGTCACATTCTTGCCGCCACCGACAATCGGCTGGTTGAAATCAACCTGGTCGGTTCCATTGCTGTGATAATACCAACCGGCAAACACATAGCCATCACGCGTGGGGGCAAGCGGCTGGCGCGCAATACCATTGCTGTCAGTCTGGCCCAGCATGACGTCGTTGCCGTCGGCGAACTGACCGCCATTGGCAGCGTAGGTCACATTAAGTACCTTTGAGGGAGCCTCAGTCCACTTAGCGAACAGCATGAAGTGATCTGTACCGCCCTGAAGGGGCTGTGAAAAATCTACAGCCTGGGTAAACGTGCTGTCATAATACCAGCCGTCAAAGACGTATCCATCGCGCACTGGAGAAGCGTGCGGAGTAATCTCGCCGTTCTCATTCGTCTTATTATCCACTGAGATGGGGGTTCCGTCAGCAAAAGTGCCCCCGTTAGCAAAGAAGGTAACGTCCTTTACGCCAGTGGAGGCCGCAGCGGTAGCCCCCTCGTTTGTACCCTGGGCAGTCTCCGCCGCGATGGCAGCAACCGGCGTGGAGCTGAGCACCATACTCAAGCTTAGACCGGCTGTGATAGCAGCGTTAAGCTTCCTATTCATGTGGTCGTCCTTTCCCGACTCTCTTCTCCGCGACCACTTCGCGAAAGAAGACATTTGAATTGCATCGTCAATTCAAGCCGAGAAAAAACTCAAAAGGTTGTGCAACCAAGCTATATCTAAGGTTTGGGACTTTTTTGCAAAAAAGTTTGCAAAAAGCTATTGCACCACCCGTACGCTGGGGCAAAGATCTGCCGGCGGGCACTCGTCGCACTTGGGCTTGCGGGCGTCGCGCACACTGCACGGCTGCCATCAACGCCCGGTCCACTCGCCCAAAAAGCGCGTACCCAACGCCCTTGGCACAAAACAGCCTGATCGGACAGCATCAATTATCAGCTTCCACCTGCGTTACTTTGCAATTATGGCAATTCCTACTTTATAGTTGTGGTAACTTCTAGTTAGTAATTATGGTTGTTTTGCCTTGCCAATGTGGCAAATCCCAAAGATCTGCCACGAAACCCGGCGGATACCGACAAACTCGGCACGAGGCTTTCGAACCAAAAGTATGCCTGCGAGCATGCAATGTAAGACACGAAGGGCATTAAAAATGATTGAGCGAACCATGGCCCATAAGCTACGCGACATGTCAGAATGGTTCCCCGTCGTCTCGCTTACGGGGCCACGCCAATGCGGCAAGTCAACTCTCATCAAGGCCGTCTTTCCTGAATATGAATATCTCAACCTCGAGAACCCGGAAGTCCGTCGCGCCGCGCTCGATGACCCCGTCGGCTTTATCAGCAGGCGCCCCGATCATCTCATCATCGACGAAGCCCAATATGCACCGGAGCTGTTCAGCATGATTCAGGTCGCCTCCGACGAGCGCGGAAGGGCCGGCCAGTATGTATTGTCCGGCTCGCAAAACTTTTTGCTCATGCACAACATCCAGCAATCGCTTGCCGGGCGCGTCGGCATGCTCAAACTCCTACCTCTCTCCTACCAGGAGCTTGGCGATACGCAAATCTCGCTTGACACCTACCTGATTCGCGGGGGATACCCGCGCATATATGATGCGGGCATCCCCACCGATGTGTTCTTTCAAAATTACCTTATGACCTACGTAGAACGCGACGCGGGCGGCCTTCTCGACGTGCGCAACCTGAGCTCCTTTAGAAAAATGATCGGGCTGTGCGCGGCTTGCGTGGGAGGGCTGCTCAACCTATCAAGACTCGCCGCTGATGTGGGAGTCGCCACGGCGACGATCAGCTCGTGGCTTTCGATCCTGCAGTCAAGCTATTTGGTGTTCCTGCTTCAGCCATATGCTGGAAACATGCGCAAGCGGCTTACCAAGGCGCCAAAACTGTACTTCTACGACACGGGGCTACTTTGCCATCTGCTTGGCATTCACGACGAGCGCAGCCTCATGAACCACCCCCTAAGCAGGGAAATATTCGAAAACCTCGTTGTCTCAGAACGCCAGAAGGCATATCTCAACAGAGGCATCGAGCCCACGCTTGTCTTTTATCGCGACGACAGCAAACGAGAGATCGACCTTATCGATCTAACAGAGCCGGCTCGCCCGCAGGCATTCGAAATCAAATCGGGCGCTACCTATCGCGACACATTTGCTCGACACCTACGCTCTGTTGGTTCCGAACTTGGCATTCCCGCAAAGGACCGAGCCGTCGTATATCACGGCTCCGAGCGCTACGATACCGAGGGCGCATCGGTTGTGCCGGCAGAAGAGTTCTTGCTTCGGGAGTCGTAGCGAGCGCCGCGGGCACCGGCCGCGCCTCGATTTGTGCCGCCCGGAGACACGCAAGAGCGGCGGCACTCTGCCCTTGCAACCTACCCCACCCGTACGCTGGGGCAAAGATCTGCCAGCGGGCACTCGTCGCACTTAGGTTTACGGGCGTCGCAGATCTCGCGGCCAAAGGTGATCCACTGGTGATTGACCGACTCCCAATACTCGTGCGGCAAGATCTTGAGCAGATCTTGCTCGGTCTTGAGCGGCTCTTTGGCGTGCGTCTTGGGACTCAGCATCAGGCGGTGCGCGATGCGGTTGACGTGCGTATCCACCGCGATGCCTTCCACGATGCCGTACCCAACGTTGAGCACGATGTTCGCCGTCTTGCGCCCCACGCCCGGCAGCTTTACAAGCTCCTTCATGTCGGCCGGCACCTCGCCGCCGTAATCGGCGACGATCATCTGCGCAGCCTCCACGGCATGCTTGGCCTTACTCTTATAAAAGCCGAGTGACTTAATGGTGTCCGCCACGTCGGTCACGCTTGCCCCGGCCATGGCCTCGGGCGTGGGCCACTGGGCAAACAGTTGGGGCGTCACCTTGTTGACCTGCGCGTCGGTCGTCTGAGCCGAGAGCAGTACCGCGATGAGCAGCCTAAAGGGATTCTCGTGGTCCAAGAAGCACTCGACCGGGCCATAGCGACGGTTAAGGCGCTCGCACACCTCGATGGCGCGTTCGCGTTTGGCGGCATTGGTCTCGCGTGGCATAACGACTCCTCAGCTCGGCAAAAACATAACTTCACGGAAACGATTGTCCCACGTATGGGGTTGTTACGCCTCCAAAAATGCGCCGGTCTGGCGGCTCCACAGGCTTGCATACTCGCCGCCCGCCGCGACGAGCTGCGCGTGCGTGCCGTCCTCGACAATCTCGCCGTCGGCCAGCACCACGATGCGGTCGAGCGAGGCCACGGTGGACAGGCGATGTGCCACCACAATGGAGGTGCGGCCGCGCATCAGGTTCTCGAGCGCCTCCTGCACCAGCGCCTCGGACTCGCTGTCGAGGGCAGATGTCGCCTCGTCGAGCACCAGAATCGGCGCGTCGGTAAGGACGGCGCGGGCGATGGCCACACGCTGGCGCTGACCGCCCGAGAGCTTAACGCCGCGCTCGCCCACCATGGTGTCAAAGCCACGGGGCAGGCGATCGATAAACTCCAGGGCATTGGCCAGGCGCGCTGCCTCGCGGATCTGCTCGTCGGTGGCGTCGGGGCGGCCGTAGGCGATATTCTCGCGAATGGAGCGGTGGAACAGGAGCGCCTCCTGCGGCACGTAGGCAACCTGGCGGCGCAGGCTCTGCTGCGTGCAGCGCGAGACGTCCTGGCCGTCCACGAGCACGCGGCCGCCCTGAACGTCGTCCAGGCGCAGCAACAGCTTGGTGAGTGTCGTCTTGCCCGAGCCCGATTTGCCCACCAGACCCACGCGCTGGCCTGCCGCCACATGGAGCGTCAGGTCGTTGAACACGCTCTCGCCCGCCGCGGCGTCACGGTACGCAAAACTCAGGTGCTCAAAATCAATCGCGCCCTCGCCCACCTTGAGCTCGGGGGCATTCGCGTCGTCTGCCACCAGACGCGGCTCGTCCAGCACGCGCGTCATCTCGGCCGCATCGCCCAGCGCGCGGTTGATGCGCTGCATCATGGAGCTCACGTAGTTCAGACGCATGGTGAGGTTGTACGTATAGGTAAAGATCATGACGAGCGCGCCGGCCGAGATGCCAAACCACGCGTTGCCGCCCGCCACGAACACACTCACCACGGCCATGGTGATGACGATAAGGCCCGAGGTCGTAAAGTTGCGCTGCATCATGGCGTGCATCGATACCGTTTCGGCATCGCGGGCGGCGCGGTCGGCAGCATCGAACAGGTCGCGCTCAAAGTCTTCGCGCCCACAGGTCTTGACGGCCAAGATGTTCGTGACCGCGTCGGACAGTACGCCCGACAGCTTGTTCTGCGCGGCGGACGTCGCGGCCGAAAGCGGCATGATGCGCTTGTACATAAGCCAGACAAACGCGATATAGACGACCATGATGCCCACCAGGATTACGGTAAATGCGGGCACCACCGGAGCGAGCGCCGCCACCGTGCAGACAACCGAGGTGATAGTGGGGATGAGCGAATACACCGTCACGTCCACCAGACCCGTGTAGCCGCTCATAAAACGGCTCGTCTGGCTCACAAGCGATCCGCCAAAGCGGCTGGTGTGGAACGTCATGGATTGATTGGAGAGCGTGTCGAAGCACAAGCGCGCCAGGTGATAGTTGCCCGCAATCTCGAGCTTGTAGACGGTGTAGTCCTGCAGCTTGGAGAGGATCTGGCCTACCAGGTTAACGAGCACGAGCGCCAGAATGTAAGGGCCAAAGACCTCAAACACCTGGTCGGCTGCCACGGGGCCGGCCTGGACGCGGTCGACGATGAGGGCCATCACATAGGTGTTGGCAAACGTGAGCAAAAAGATGTAGCCCGCCGACGAGAACACCGAGAGAAAGACGATCAGCGGCTGCGTGCGCGTGACATCCCAAAAACGCTGCAACGTGCGGCGCACGGTGGAGCGCTTGAGCGGGCTGGTGCTTCTCTGAGACATGGGCTTCCTTTCACGTCTGATAGGGCGAAACGCCATTGTTGCACACTAAAGTGCACTTCAGGCAAGCACGATGCGAAAAGCGCCCGCGCCTCGCGCTTGCGCCGACGCCCCGCCGTCCGTTGCGGCTAGCCCTCGTCTTCCTGGCCCGCGAGTAAGCCTGCGGACTCCAAGCCCAGAATCGTGTCGGCCTCCTCGGCATCCTCCAGCGCATCGATGTCCTTGAGCTTGCGCTCCATAACGTTGGTGCGCGTGGTGATAATGCCCTCGACCGTCTTGCCCGCAGTCTCGATCTGCTGTTGGGCGCGGCGTAGCGCCGCCTGATAGCGCGGCAGCTCAGCCTTGACGGCGGAAAGCACGCGCAGCACGTCATCGGTGCGTTTTTGCAGCCTAAACGTCTGGTAGCTCATCTGCAGGCTGTTGAGGATGGCCGCCATGGTGCTGGGGCCGGCAACGTTGACGTGATAGTCGCGGCCCAGGGTCTCGATAAGCCCGGGGCGGCTGACGACCTCGGCGTACAGCCCCTCAAACGGAACGAACATAATGCCAAAGTTGGTAGTCGCGGGCACGCTCAGATACTTTTCGCAGATGTCCTTTGCCTCGCGCTTCACCATCATATCGAGCGTCTTGCGCGCTGCGGCGACGGCCTCAGCGTCACCCGACTCCTGGGCGTCGAGCAGATGCTCGTACGCATCGCCCGGGAATTTGGAGTCGATCGGCAGCAGCACGGGATCACCCTCGTCCACCGGCAGCTTGACAGCAAACTCAACGCGCTCCGAGGCGCCGGGCTTGGTGGCAACGTTTTCCAGATACTGGTCGGGCGTAAGGATGTCCGCCAGGATTGCGCCCAGCTGCACCTCGCCCAAAATGCCACGCGCCTTCACATTGCCCAGCACGCGCTTAAGGTCGCCCACGCCGGTGGCGATAGATTGCATATCGCCCAGGCCCTTGTACACGGCCTCGAGCTGGTCGCTCACCTGCTTAAACGATGCAGACAGGCGATCGTTGAGCGTACGGGAGAGTTTCTCGTCCACCGTCGCGCGCATCTGATCGAGCTGCACGTTGTTGTCCTTGCGGATGGCGCCCAGCTGGGCATCGACCGTCTCGCGCACCTTGTCCAGGCGGTGCTCGATGCCCTCGCGGTTGGCACCGAGCTGTTGGGCCGTCTCGCGGCGCAGGTCATCCATGCGGTCGCCAGCCTGCGAGAACTCGCGCGCAATGGTCAGGTAGCGTTGCTGCTCCACGGCGGCGTCGGTCGTCTGCTGCTGCGCGATGGCGTTTGCCGTGCGGCGGGTTTCTGCCAGCGCGACGTTGAGGGCATCGAGCGTGCTGTTAGCCTGCTCGAGCGCCGCGAGCGTCTCCGCGTCGTTACCGCCACGCTCTCGCAACTCGGCACGAAGGCCTTTAAGCTGCAGGGCGCAAACCACAGCAACTCCCACCGCCACCAAGGCAATCACAACAAGCGCAATATCAATAGCAGACATAGACTCCGCCCAACAAACCCAATCGATTATCAATCAAAACCGCGATCAATCTTACCCCGCCACACGCACCGGGCGCCCGGCCCCTTCTTGAGCACCCCTCTCCTCCGCATATTCCATAATGCGGCGCGCCGTCTCCCTGCTCACCTTTGAGTCATCGCCGGCTAGGTATGCGTAAACGTTTCCCTTATTCAGATTCAAATCGCGGCAGAGACCGTAACGCGTTACGCCCGATTCCCCTAGCGCTCCCAATGTTCTTTTTCGCATCAGGGCGTTGATCCTTCTGTCCGCCACTGGCTTTTCCTTCACCGCTCTATACGCACGCCAAACGTTGGCATAACGATTAGGGAGCTCACTTTTGGTGCATAGAGACGCCATGTTACCCGCTTGACCGTACAAGGACAAAACGCCTCGGTAATCTTCTTCCATCCACGAGCCCTCAGATAAACTCAGAACGTATTCGGCTTTTCCTTGCGCCAAAGCGAGCAAAAACAGAGGCTCCGCCACGCGCGGCGCAACCGTCATCGCCTGCTCAACCAGTTTTCTAAAACTCAGTGACTGCTGTCCGGATAGCTCTCGGCAATAGCCTTTTAAGAATCCCTCAAAGGTCAGATTCAACCGAGCACCTCCTTTTTGTATTGCCTGTATGCGCAGACCATCTCTTGATAACTCCGCTCCGAAGGCGACGACGCCAGCGCCTCTCCCTCGTCGAATATAAGCCGTTCGAGCAACCCCCAATCAAGTCGGTCGACGAATGCCTGACTATGAAGATCGACGATGTCGTTCGGACGACAGGCATAGAGCTTCATTACCGCCAGGTCCTCCAAGGATGGCGTAAAGTACCTGATAAAACGCGCGCCAATATCCAAGGGAATCAAACGATCTTCGTAATTGAATGGCATCTGGTTGCAATATGCCACCGCCATACCGTTCACCTCGGGGTATCGAGCTATGATCTCGCGGAGGCACCTGTCTGCCTCAAACACATCAATGTCATGTGTAACCGACCGATTCGTCACATCATTTAGCATGAAGGCGCTTCCTCCCACCAATACAACGCTCGGCCTATCGTCTCTTGGACCTATTTCCAGCTCCGCCTCTTCGTCAATGCCCAAAAGAGTCTGCTCTAAATCCTGCTTATACATAGCAAATCCTATTATTATTCATCTTCAATAATACTATTCAGTCGCATGACAGGACCCACAAGATGCAAGGATTCTACTCGTGGCGACAATCCCTACACCCTCGAAGTCCTGATGCGACAAACGCTAACTCTCCCAGCCGGCGCAGATGGTTGTTACGACATCGCCTAGGCGCTGGCCGAGAGCTGCCAAGTGCTCAAGCACCTCGCTGGGCGAGGCGCCGTTGAGAATGCATGTGAGGGCATATGAGACCAAGAAGATTGCCGCGAGCCCCAACGGGATCAGCACGATCATCGCCAACGTACGCAGGCGCTGGGCCCAGCGACGGCGACGCGCACGACGCTTGTCGAACGCAAGCTCCTGCGCATATGAATCTTGCTGTACGGAATAGGCCTCTGGAGCCGCCACGCCCGCAGGCGAAACCGCGGGCGTGGCATTTTGCGCAGGGGGCTGGGCGGCTACCCCTTGCATTTGCATCTCCATAAGCCGTTGCTGCTGACGCAACATGCGCTCAGCTTGTTGCTGCGGGGTCTCAAGAAACAGATCCATGCTTGCCTCCTCAATCGGAGCATTCGACGCTTGCGCCCAGCATCCCGCACCGCCAAGGCCACGGCAACGCAATCCGTAGCAATAGCTGCGAAGTTTCTTGTTGACAAAAGCTGTCGAAAACCTCAACAACTCCCCTACCAGCACTTTCTCTGAGCTTTTTTATCGAATGATCTTTTGCCCTTCCACCAACCCGCCAACTAACCAAAAGCTGACCAAAAGCTTGACGGAAATTGTGAAGACCGGGACCCCACACAAAAAGTGCCGCCCCAAAGGGTCGGCACACAAACTTATTATCAGCTTTTCTGTAACGAGCATGCGACGACTCAACGCCGGAGCGCAGGGCGGGGAAACCTTTGCCTCGCGCGACCCTGCGGAGCCGTGAGCGAGAGGGAAAGGTTTCCCCGCCCTGCGCTCCGTGGTCGGTGGGGGCAGATTACATGCCCGAAAGACCGCGAGCAGCGGTGGCACACAAAAACGCCAAGACTAGAATCACGAGCGAACCGGCAATGTCGGCCACCACGCCCGTAAGACGACGCTCAAACAGCCAGCTCTCAAAGTGCGGGGCGACATTGCGCCAAACACGCCACAGCAAGATGCCCATGCCGATAACGCCCGGGATATTGAGCAACAAAATCTCGGAGCACAAGAGGCCGATCAGGTTGCCGGCGGCAAAGCCCGCATCGCCCTCGCAGTATTTGCGATAAATCATGTACAGCATGTACGCCACAAACGGCTGCAGGCACGCAGAGATAAACGTAACCACCATTGAGGGATCCTGAGAAAAGACATCGGTGAGCTTATCCACGCTCGTGGCATCTTTCGAAGCCAAGAACAAGCCAATGACCACCACGGGCACCACGCCCAAGATAACCTCGACCAGAGTAAACAACTTAGCAGTCAGATCCTCGCTAGCCGTATTGAGGTGAGGCGCCCACTCAGGATGAGCATGTGCACCGACCTTCTTCTCCTTATCGCCACGCGCAGCCTTACCGCTCTCATCAACCACGCGATGAGGATCGAGACGGGTCCCCGCCGCCGCAGCCCGAGCCCGAGACTTCTTACCCATAACCAACACCTCACAAGAGGAAACAAATAGCCAACGCTACCTAGTGTACCCCACCCAAGAACGGTACCGTCCCAACCAATCCCCACACAAAACGTGCCGCCCCAAAAGGGGCGGCACACATACTTTAATATCAGCTTTTCTGTAGCGAGCACGCAACGACCCAAAGCGGGCCGGGAGGGCGGGATTGCCTTCCCTCAACGCGACCCTGCGAAGCCGTGAGCGGGGAGGGAAGGCAATCCCGCCCTCCCGGCCCAGCTCATGTCAGCGCCAAGCGCTAGTAGTTCACCACCTGCTCCTCAAAGTACGCCTTCGGGTGGTTACAAACCGGGCACACCTCGGGCGCCTCGGCACCAATATGCAGGTGCCCGCAGTTCAGGCACTTCCATACCTTCACGCCCTCGCGCTCAAACACCTCGCCCGACTCAATGCGCTCGACGAGCTTGTTGTAGCGCTCCTCGTGAGCCTTCTCGACAGCACCGACGCCACGGAACTTCTCGGCGATCTCGGTAAAGCCCTCCTCCTCGGCGGTCTTGGCGAACTCGTCGTACATCGTGGTCCACTCGTAGTTCTCGCCCGCAGCGGCATCGCGCAAGTTGTCCAGGGTATCGGGAACGGCACCGTCGTGCAGATACTTAAACCACAGCTTGGCGTGCTCGGACTCGTTGCCTGCGGTCTCGGCAAAGATATTCGAGATCTGAACGTAGCCATCCTTCTTGGCCTTGGAGGCGTAGTAGCGATACTTGGTGTGTGCCTGGGACTCACCGGCAAAAGCAGTCTCGAGGTTCTTCTTGGTTTGGGAGTTCTCAAAATCCATAGGTGTACTTCCCTTCAACATATACCGCCCGTAGGCTTCGAGCGGCCTCATCTTTAGGATGCCCTCATGCCGAAAATCTAAACCTTACAATCCTGTTCTTCAGATTTGCATAGGCTAGATGCTCAGCCAGCGATCGCCCTCGGCTCGGCAAAAGCCCTCACGCTCCAGGTCGGCTAGAATGCCCGCGACAAGCTCGCACTCGACCGGCCCGCGACCGGCTGCCGTCTCCATTTCGTTAACGCCCACCACGGCATCAGCAAGCGTTATCCCCGCCGGCCGCCCATCGCGCGCAGCCAGTAGCATGCGCACAATATGGGCGCGTTTTTGGCGACGCGAGCCCTCGAACTTGGACTGACGACTATAGCCCGCCGAGCGCCTGGACGGATTGGGCAGCGTCTTCTTAAGATACGCGCCATAATCTAGCAGCGCGTAATACCACGCGCGCGGCGTGTCGGCATCGTCTTGAGGCATGGCAAAGGGCGCGATCTCGTCGGTCGCTGCACCGGGAGCCGCCGGACAGGCGGCTTGGATCAGCGGCACCAGCTCGCGATCGGGAACAGCCGGTACATCGGGAAAGAAGTGATGCAGAAAGACCGTGCGCACGTTGGTCTCCAGATACACGCCCGGAAGATCAAACGCAAACGACCGGATACCCTGCGCCGTTGCCGGGCCAATACCAGGCAGGGCGACCAGGTCACGCGTCTCACGCGGAAACTCCCCGCCCCAATCCCCTACGACCCGTTGAGCGGCCCCGTGAAGCGCCAGAGCGCGTCGGTTGTAGCCCATCCCCTGCCAAGCGTCCAAAACATCCGAAGGCGCAGCCTGGGCAAGCGCCTGCACGGTCGGAAAACGATCGAGCCACACCGGCATGCGCGCCTCCACACGCGGCACCTGCGTTTGCTGCAGCATGACCTCAGAAAGCCAAATGATGTACGGATCGCGCGTGCGGCGCCACGGAAGGTCGCGATAACGCAGAACCCCTTCCGAACGAATCATCGAACGAAAGGGGTCCTGAATCATGGCTATGCTCCTTATGCGGCGCTATTCCTCCCGGTCAGCGCACGCGCAGGTGGCGTACTCGGGAAACGCTTCGCGGTCGGCGAACTTGGGATCGACGGCCGGGAACTGGCGGTGAGCGACGATGTCGCCAAGCGAAACGGAATCGAGGTAGTCGCGCATCAACGCCTGGGCTCCGGCCCACAGGGGATGATAGCAGCACGTGCCCATGCGCGCACAGTCACCATCGGGCGCGGTGCAATCGTTCATAACCATAGGGCCCTGAACGGCCTCGACGACCTGGCGGATAGTAACATCGTCCGGACTGACCTTGAGACGCATGCCACCGTGGACGCCACGCAGGCTCTCCACAATACCGGCCTGGACCAAACCGTGCTGAATCGAGCGGGCAAACGAATACGGGACATTGACCTCTTCGGCAGCGGTGCGAACAGAGAGCAACCGCTCCGGCTCCTCGGCAAGCATCGCCAACATACGAAGGGCGTAATCAGTCTTTCTCGATATGTCCATTTTTCCCCTTTCAAGGAATAGGAATAGCTCGAACGGGCTCCGGGGCCGAGCTTACGTCGAGACGCTAAATAACCGCCGGGACAACCAAATAGTGATTCAGATGTCCGCTGAAGGTCGAATCCAAAGCAAAATGCATCAGATTAGGCCCGCAGTGCAATTTAGTATAACCTAACCCCCTGTCTCATTGAACAGGTGTTGCGCAACAAACCCCCTGTTTAAACAGGTATAACTAATTCTTTTTTCCCGCATCTTGGAAACAAGGAGCTGAATGAAAGGGACGGCCGAGCAATTGTCCCATTAAACGCAAAAAGCCACGTCCGAAGACGTGGCTTTAATTGCGTTGGCGGGAAGTACGGGGCTCGAACCCGCGACCTCCGACGTGACAGGCCGGCGCTCTAACCAAACTGAGCTAACTCCCCAGGCAGGCGTTCGCGTTTGTTTCCGCTCGCGTGCGCTGCGGGGATTAGTATACACAGAAGTCTATCCGGCGCGCAACAACTTTTTTGAAAAAATTTTTCGGTCCCTCCGGGAGGGTCTCCGGGGCCGGCGGGCGCGGGTTAAGTTTGCTGCTCTACAGTCCTGCGCAAGACGGAAAGCACATTAAGTGCTTTCCTTTGCGTGCGGAACTCGCG
>NZ_JBCJBI010000021.1:0-32449 GCF_039062365.1 Collinsella aerofaciens | reverse complement strand
CGCCTTTAGACGCGAGCCCGGGGCCCGTGGGTTATACCCTAAGAGCAAACCACCCTTTTTAAGGGTGGTTCTGATTTACGGGCTTTTGTCTCACATAGTAGCTGTGTTTTATAACCCTCGTTTGTCGCATCTTCTGTGAACGGGCTACAATAACTTAGTCTGTGCGATATGGAGGTGAACATGGCTGAAGCTGGTATCGGCGTTGATATCGTCGAGATTTCCCGGATGAAATCAATTCTTGAAAAGACGCCGTCGTTTGCTCGGCGTGTGTTTACCGAAGAAGAGCGTGCGTATTGCGATGTATCATCGCGTCCCGCTGCTCACTATGCGAGCCGCTTTGCTTCGCGCGAGGCGGTGCTTAAAGCTCTCGGCACGGGTTTTAGTCAAGGCGTGGGTCGCAAGGATGTTTCGGTAACGCGTGATAAACTCGGCAAACCGAAGGCGCTGCTTTCGGGCCGTGCACTCGAGATCGCTCATGAGCTGGGTGTTGTTGAGGTCGCTCTTTCCATTACGCTTACAGGAGACTTAGCCGTTGCGAATGCCATCGCGATTACCGAAGATGCTCGGCCTAAGCCAAAAGATGAAAAGGTGAGCACCAAGAAACGCGTAGCGCAGACATTTAAAGAGGCTCGCTCTGTTTTAGATGAGCTTGAGCAGCTGCAGAATTCAGCATTGACGGAGCACCTGGGCGATGCTTCGCAAGATACGCTAGGAGCATAGATGAAACCGGTTTTGAGTACCGAAGAAGTCGTTCGTCTCGAGGATATCATCGAACGCGAAGGGACTTCGAAGGCCGAGCTTATGGAGCTAGCGGGTGAGTTTGCCGCCAACGAGGTCTTGAAGCTCAATCCCGATCGGGTTCTCGTTCTGGTCGGTTTTGGTAATAATGGCGGCGACGGTTGGGTTGCCGCCGATATCCTGAGCCATAAGGGCGTGGACGTCGATATCGTTTCTCCGGTTGAGCCGGATGAGATTCCTGCTGCTCTGGCACGTCATGTTGCTCGTCGTACTGCCGGCCGCGATGTGCACGTTTGCGTTGGCCCCTCGCGTGACGAACTCGAGGTTTTGATCGATAAGGCCGATGTTGTTGTCGATGCCATTTTTGGTACCGGTTTCCATGGGAATCTGCGTGCGCCGTTCTCCATCTGGATTCCTACGGTCAATGAATGCGCCGATTGTGTCGTATCCATTGATGTCCCCTCGGGCCTGAATGCCGAGACGGGCGTTGTTGATGACGACTGCATTCGTGCCGAACATACGGTGACGATGATTGCGCCCAAGATTGGTCTGTATAGCGCTGATGGCCCTGAGTATGCTGGCGATTTGATCTGCGGCAATCTTTACGACCGTCTTGACGAGGTCATCGATGATGTCGACCACGCCGCCGAGATTGTCGAGCCCGGTGACTTAGTTGATTACTTTGCCCCACTACCTACGAATATCGATAAGTATTCCCGTGGCTCTGTGCTTATTGTCGCCGGATCTGCGCAATATCCTGGTGCTGCCATTATGGCGGCCAAGTCTGCAGCTCGCGCGGGTGCTGGTTACGTGGCAGTCGCGGCTCCTGACGCCTGCGCTAATCTTATTCGCATTGCACTTCCTTCGATTCCCGTCTTTGCTATTCCGTCTGATTCCCGCGGCTCCTTTGGCGCCGCTGCGCGCATGACGGTGTGCGAGATTGCAAAGAAGTACAGCTGCGTACTGTGCGGTCCCGGTATGACGACGTCTGCCGGCGCTATGCAGGTGGTTTCGGGCTTGCTCGAGCTTGATGTACCGCTTATTTTGGATGCCGATGCACTCAACTGCCTTGCTAAGATTGCCATTGACGGTATTGATAGTAACCCCGAGATGTATCGTCGCGAGCAGCCGTTGGTTATGACGCCGCACTATCGTGAGCTTTCGCGTCTGGTTGCCGGTGACGAGGTGAACGACCTTGGTACCGCGATTGCGGCCGCGCAGAAGGTTGTCTGGGCTGCAGGCTCCGACAACCTGGTTGTCATTGCCAAGGGGCCGACGACGGCTATCTGTGGTGTTGAGCGTGTGCTGCTGCCGCTCTCGGGTCCGGCTTCTCTGGCAACTGCCGGTTCGGGTGATGTTCTCGCGGGTATTTTGGCCGGCACGCTTGCCACCATGCGCGACGAGATGGATCGTTGGGAGTTGCTGTATTCGTACGCCGTCGCACTTCACAGCTATGCCGGTTTTGCCGCGGCGACGGAGTATGGTGAGAAGAGCGTCATCGCGACCGATCTTATCGACTTGATCGGTCCTGCCATGGAACTGGCGGCAAAGGATGCGCTCGAAGATCTGGGAATCATGGACGAAGGGTCGGATGACTAATCATGAATAAAGCCGATTTGACGCGCTGGTCCTGGGTCGAGATCGACCGCGGGGCGCTCCGTCGCAACACGAGGGCCTATAAGAATTTGCTGAATCCACGTCAGCGTCTGTGCTGCGTGGTTAAGGCCGATGCTTATGGTCATGGAGCTGTTGAGTGCGCCAAGATCATGTATTCGGCCGGTGCCGACATGTTTGCCGTGGCGACGGTTAACGAGGGCGTTGAGCTCCGACAGGGCGGGATTACGAAACCCATCCTCATCCTAAGCGAGCCGCCTATCGAGGCCATTCCGACGTTGCTCGAGTTTGATATCATGCCCTCGGTCTATACGTCTGACTTTGCTCTTGCGTATGGCGAATGTGCCGTCGCGGCGGGCAAAGTGGGCAAGTATCATCTCGCCATCGAGACGGGCATGAACCGCATAGGCGTACATTACACGCAGGTGCTTGACTTTGTCCGCGGTATTAATTTCCATCGCGGTATTCAGTGCGACGGCGTATTTACGCACTTCGCCACGGCCGATGAACCTTCGGGCTGGGACTACAAACTGCAGTGTCAGCGCTTTACCGAGGCCGTTCAGGCCATTAAGGATGCGGGCTTTGAGTGCGGTATCGTGCACTGCGCCAACACGCCGTCCTCGATGCTCGACCCTTCGATGCATTTTGATATGATTCGCGCCGGCGTTGGCTTGTATGGAATGCAGCCGTGCGAGCTGAGTGGCCGCGTGATGCAGCTTGATCCCGTTATGAGCGTCCATGCGCGTGTGACGCGCGTGGCACACCCTGCGATGGGTGAGGGCGTGGGCTACGGTTTTACCTACCGCGTACCGCGTACGCGCGTTCAGATCTGCACGCTGCCGATCGGTTATGCCGATGGCCTATCGCGTACGCTTTCCAATCGTATGGATGTGCTGTATCGCGGCGAGCGCGTGCATCAGGTTGGCAATATCTGCATGGACCAGTTTATGGTCGCCATTCAGTCCAACCCGGCACACGAGATTCCCGAGGCCGAGTATGGTGACGAGATGATTATTGTCGGCCGCGATGGCGATGCCGAGATCACTATGGACGAGATGGCCCGACTGCGCGGAACGATTAACTACGAGGTCGCCTGCGGCTTTGGCATGCGTCTCGACAAGGTCTACGTGTAGGAGCCGCTATGGGCGTCATGCACATCCCCGGCCATACTCATCAGGTGCCACGTGAGGTCGCACTCGAGGAAATCGAGGCCGTTCTGGGCGATTGTCACCTCTGCCAGCTCTACCAGTCGCGTCACAATATCGTGTTTGGCGTGGGAAACCCCCACGCCCGCGTGATGTTTATTGGTGAGGCGCCGGGCCGCAATGAGGATTTGCAGGGCGAGCCCTTTGTGGGGGCGGCAGGCGAGGACCTCAACGGCATTTTGTCGCTGGCGGGGCTCAAGCGCGAAGACGTCTACATTGCCAACGTGCTTAAGTGCCGCCCGCCGGGAAACCGCAATCCGCGTCCCGAGGAAGTGCTGGCTTGCTCGCCGTTTTTGCGTGAGCAGATTCGAAGCATCTGGCCCGATATTATCGTGACGCTCGGCAACCCCGCGACGCACTTTGTGCTTAAGACCGAGATTGGCATTACTAAGCTGCGCGGCAGGTTCCACCAGATGGGGCATTTTGTAGTAATGCCCACGTTCCATCCGGCAGCAGCGCTACGCAATCCGGCGTGGCAGGAACTGCTGGAGGAAGACTTTAAGATGCTGGGCGACTATCTGGAGCGACATCCCGCACCAGAGGACGCCTCGGAATAATAAGGAGCATATATGTCCCTGGAGCGCCTGGGGGTAGGTACTTACAAAACGACTTGCGCTGCCGATACGGAGTACTTTGGCGAGCTAATTGCACCGTGCCTTGAGGACGGCGATGTGCTCATCCTGACCGGTGGCCTGGGGGTGGGCAAAACTCACTTTACCAAGGGCGTCTCGCGCGGGCTGGGCGATGGGCATATGGTTACGAGCCCTACGTTTGCGCTCATGGCCGTTCACGATCAAGGCCGTATTCCGCTGTTTCACTTTGATCTATACCGCCTGGAGCATGCCTACGAGCTCGAGGATACGGGCATTTTCGATGTGCTGGGCTATGAGGGTGCTTGCCTGCTGGAATGGGGCGAACAATTCCAAGACGAGCTGACGGATGAGTATCTTTCGGTGACGCTCAAGCGTGATGAGGACGATAGCGATGTGCGAACGATAACGCTCGAGGCGCACGGTGACCGCGCAATGGAGCTTTCCCATTTGATTGATAAGGCTGTACAAGATGAGCTTGCATAACGACAACGCGCCGGTGGTGGCGCTCGATACCTCGACCGACATGCTTGCCTGCGCGGCAAGCTGGACTGATGGGCAGACGGGCGAGACGAAGCTCGCGAGTGGCGACCACATGTGTCGCCGTCACGCCAACGTTGAGCTCGTGAATACCGTTGATGGCGTGCTGGCTCAAGCCGGCCTGGATCGCAGCGATGTTGGTTGCTATGTGGTCGGCCTCGGCCCGGGGTCCTTTACGGGTGTGCGCATCGGCATCTCCACTGCCAAGGGCCTCGCGCGTGGTGCCAATGTTTCGCTGCTGGGCGTGTCGACGCTCGACGCTTGCGCTTGGACGGCGTGGAAGGCTGGCGTGCGCGGCAAGCTTGGTATCTTGGCCGACGCTATGCGCGGTGAGGTATATCCGGCGCTGTATATGCTGGTCGATGAGGGTCCCGAGCGTCAATTTGAGCGCGAACACGTGGTCAAGGCCGCCGTGGCGCTCGATGAGTGGCGCCGAGCAGCGGACTGGGACCAGGTTCAGCTGACCGGTGACGGTCTCGTGCGCTATGGCAAGCTGCTGGGTGAGGACGAGGCCGCACGCTGCGTGGAGCGCGACCTGTGGTGGCCTTCGGGCGAGGGCTTGCTGCTCGCGCACGCTGCGGGTGACGGCGATCCGGCTCGCGTCCTGCCGATTTACACGCGCCTTTCGGATGCCGAGGAAAATGAGCGCAAGCGTCTTGGTCTTGCCGAGAGTGCGCAGAGCGAAATTACGGGCGTTGCCGATGAGCTCGCCGGTCGTCATCTGCAGTTCCGTCCCATGGGCGCGGCGGATGCCGAGGGCGCGAGCGCGCTGGAGGCTGCCTGCTTTGAAGGTGCCGGACACGAGGCGTGGACGCCGGGCATGTTCCTGTCCGAACTGGGCGAGGACGTCGCTGCGCCGCGTAGTTGGTGGGTGGCACACGACGACGGCAAGCTGCTGGGCCTTGCCGGCGGTATGGTCGTGGACGGTGATGTGCAGATTCTGGATGTCGCCGTCGACCCGGCACATCGCCGTGAGGGCATTGCCCGCAAGCTGCTGTCGCATGTGAGCTATGATGCCCAGATGCTCGGCTGCACCACGGCTTCGCTCGAGGTCGAGGACGGCAACGAGGGAGCGATCGCGCTTTATAACGCTCTGGGCTTTACCGAGGCTGGCCGTCGCCGCGGTTACTACGGTGTTGGCAAAGATGCCATCGTCATGACGGCTTCGCTGCCCCTGGTGCTTCCGGTCGACAATGCTTCGCCCGAGCCGACGGCGGCAGAGCAGCGCGTATGGCCGCTGCCTGCGCCTAGGCGCTCCGAGGGGGAGCGTGCCGAAATTGAGCGCCGCCGCCTAGTGCTCGCTATCGAGAGTTCCTGTGACGAGACGGCCGTGGCGATTATCGATGCGGATGGCAATATGCTGGCCAACCAGGTGTCGACACAGATTGATTTCCATGCCCGCTTTGGCGGCGTGGTGCCCGAGATCGCCTCGCGCAAACACGTTGAGGTGATTGTGAGTGTCGTGGATGCGGCGCTCGAGGATGCCGCAGCATCGCTGGGCCTTACGGGCGGAGCCATTGCACCAAGTGAGCTTGCCGCCGTGGGCGTGACGCAGGGTCCGGGCCTGGTGGGCGCGCTCGTGGTTGGCGTCGCCTTCGCCAAGGGCTTTGCCTACGCTGCTGGCAAGTCGCTCGTATGCGTCAACCATCTGGAGGGGCACCTGTTTGCCAACTTGCTGGCGCAGCCCGACCTCAAGCCGCCTTTCATCTTCACGCTTGTCTCGGGCGGGCACACCATGCTCGTGCATGTGAAGGCATGGGGCGACTACGAGGTACTTGGTGAGACACTCGACGATGCTGTGGGCGAGGCCTTCGACAAGGTAGCCAAGGCGTTGGGTCTGGGCTATCCCGGTGGCCCCATCATCTCCAAGCTGGCCGAGACGGGTAATCCCCGCGCGATCGATTTTCCTCGCGCGCTTAACAGCAGGGGAGACTATCGTTTCTCGCTTTCGGGTCTTAAAACGGCCGTGACGCTCTACATCGAGCAAGAGACCAAGGCCGGGCGCACGATTCACCTGCCCGATCTGGCGGCTTCGTTTGAGGCAGCTGTCTTTGATGTGCAGTACAAGAAGGCCAAAAACGCACTGCACGCTACCGGATGCAAGGAATACTGCATCGGCGGCGGCGTCTCGGCCAACCCGCATCTGCGCGAGATGATGATCAAGAAGCTTGGGCGTCAGGGGATTCGCGTAACGGTGCCGCCTCTTTCGGCATGCACCGACAACGCTGCCATGATCGCGGAGGTCGCCCGCCGTAAATTCGACCGAGGTGAAATCTCGCCGTTCGACGTCGACGCCGATCCGAACATGACGCTGTAGCTGGTACGGCGCGGTCCCCGGACGGAGGGGCCGGATATAAGGTTTCCTGCTCTGCAGTCCTGCGCAAGACGAAGGTCACATTAAGTGGCCTTCTTTGCGTGCGGAACTCGCGATAAACCTTATATCCGGCCCCTCCGTCCGGGGACCTTTCTGTGTCGATATAGCTTCTGAGCTGGTTTGGCGTCGACAACGTCCAGCAAAGTTAACAAGCCAGTGTCGAATTTCCGGCGTTCTTTAGCTGAAAGAAAAAAGTTGGTGTGCGGAGCTTTGCTCCGCATTTGGGATGGGAGCCCCTGAGAGCCGCGGGAGCCGGGCGGCGCATATGAACTTTATCGCGAGTTCCGCACGCAAAGGAAAGCACTTAATGTGCTTTCCGTCTTGCGCAGGACTGTAGAGCAGGAAAGTTCATATGCGCCGCCCGGCTCCCGCGGCTCTCAGGGGCATCTCTCATGCAAAAACTGTCGTGGGGTAAAGTCCGAGGTCAGTGGCGTTTTATGCCGAGAAATTCAAAAAAAGTTGAAAATTCATTACATATTTGCGTTGACTTTAGGTAACTAAAGTTTCATACTCCTTTTCAACCACTGGGGGATGTGAACACGCACGGATCGTTCACATCATGATTGAAGAGGATTTCTTAGACATGTTCACGCATCAGCTAAACATTATCAGCGTAGTAATTATCTGATGCGGGTTAGCACATACAGCTAGCCCGTACGATAACGGGCGGCTGATAAAGATGAGGGCCGTCGAGCGCAACCGACGGCCCTCATTTTTTATGTCTAGGAAGTTCTTTTTAGAGGAGGAAATGTAATGAACGGAGTTTTGCTCATGGTTGTGGCCGCGGCGGTGCTCGCCTGCGGCTATCTGGGCTACGGCCGTTGGCTGGCCAACAAGTGGGGCGTTGACAAAGAGGCCCTCACGCCGGCCAAGCGCATGAAGGACGGCAAGAGCTTCTCGCCCGTCTCCGCCTTCACCGCGTTCTCGCACCAGTTCAGCTCGATCTGCGGTGCTGGCCCTGTTACGGGTACGATCGTCGCCATGGCCTTCGGCTGGCTTCCCGTCGTGCTCTGGGTCCTCGTCGGCGGCATCTTCCTTGGCGCCGTCCATGACTTTGGCGCTCTGTACGCCTCGATGAAGAACAACGGCAAGTCCCTGGCTCAGCTCATCGAGAAGTACATCGGCAAGACCGGCCGTCGCCTGTTCCTGCTGTTCTGCTGGCTGTTCTGCATCATCGTCATCGCCGCTTTCACCGACATGGTCTGCAAGACGTTCATGTTCACCCCGGCCGTTGACGCTTCTGGTGCTGCTACCGGTGCCATCGACTTCACCAAGTCCTATGCCGCCGGCTGCGCTGGTACCATCTCCATCCTGTTCACCTTCGTCGCTATCGCCTTTGGTTGGGCCCAGAAGAAGTTCAACCTCACCGGCGCTGCCGAGTTCGTCACCGGCGTGGTCCTCATGGTTCTCATGTTCGCCGTCGGTATGCAGTTCCCGCTCTACCTGGATAAGTTCCAGTGGTTCGCCGTCGTCATGGTCTACCTGGTCTTTGCTGGCACTATGCCCATCCAGATGCTCAAGACCCCGCGTGACTACCTCACTTCCATCATGATGATTGTCATGATCGTCTGCGCTGTCCTCGGCATCGTCGTCCTGGGCGTCAACGGTCAGGCCACTATCACCGCTCCGGTCTTCACCGGCTTCTCCACTGCCTCCGGCATGATGTTCCCGGTCCTGTTCGTCTCCGTCGCTTGCGGTGCTCTCTCCGGTTTCCACAGCCTCGTATCTTCGGGCACCTCTTCTAAGCAGGTCGAGAAGGAGCAGGACGCCGTCAAGGTCGGTTACGGCGCCATGATCGTCGAGTCCTTCGTCGGCATCCTTGCCATCATCGTCGCCGGCATCATGTTCTCCGACATGAACACCGCCGGTACCGGCGCCCTCAACGCCGGTGTCGCTTCCACCCCGTTCCAGATCTTCGCCGCTGGCATCTCCCGCGGTATGCAGGCCTTCGGTGTTGACGGCACGCTCGCTACCGTCTTCATGACCATGAACGTCTCCGCTCTGGCTCTGACCTCGCTCGACGCCGTCGCCCGCATCGCCCGCACCTCGTTCTCCGAGTTCTTTGCCCAGACCAACGATGCCCTGGCCATCGAGTCCAAGGCCGGCTACATGAAGGTCCTCGGCAACCCCTGGTTCGCCACGGTCGTCACCCTGCTTCCTGGTCTCGCCCTCGCTTTTGGTGGCTATGCCAACATCTGGCCGCTCTTTGGTGCTTCCAACCAGCTGCTCGGCGGCATGACCATGATCACCCTCGCCGTGTTCTGCAAGTGCACCGGCCGCAAGGGCTGGATGCTCTACGTGCCCGTCGTCTTCCTGCTCTGCTGCACCTTCACCTCGCTGGTCCAGAGCGCCATGGGCTGCATGACCGCCGTCCAGGCCTACGGCTTCTTCGGCACCATCCCGGCTACCGCCACCACGGCCGCCGTTTCCGTCGCCGCCACCAAGGGCCTGCAGCTCGTCTTTGCCGTCCTGCTGATGGTCCTGGGCCTCATCGTCGCCGTCAACTGCCTCAAGGAGTTCTTCGGCAAGGAGGCTGGCTCCATGCCTGATGAGGAGCCCGAGTGGTCCGAGATGGGCAAGGCCGAGTACGGTCGCGCCGCTGCCGCCGAGGCTCCCGCTGACGCCGAGGCCGCCAAGGCCTAGTCGGTCGGACGGGTTGAATCTCTCATCCATATGACTCGGAAAGACCGGGTCCGCAATCAAGCGGACTCGGTCTTTTTTCTTGCGAGAACGGGTGATGTAAGGGCGTTCTCGCAGATGTTTTGCGTGGATAGGCTCGCGCGTTGTACCATATGGACGTATATGTGTGCATATGAAAGGGGCTCCGTGGCCAAGACGGTATATTCCGATAACCAACAAAATGTCGATGCTTTGGCTGAGCGCCTGAGCAGCCAGACGTCGCTTTCTGCTGAGCGTGCCAAGCTGGTTGCCTACGACCTGCTTTGCCGCAAGGCGCTCAAGATTAAGTCGAGTGCGCTGGCGCAGATTTTCCGCTCCGTCGATAAAGAGTGCGACACCAAGGCGATGCGCGATGAGCTTATCGCGGCAAATATCGTGACCAAGATCGAGGGTAGCGGCATTAACGGGCGCCCGGCGTTCTATACCATCAATGCCGAGATCCGCGATGTCCAGGAGCAGCCTGCCGAGTCCGTCGAAGATTTTGTCGTCGAGGATTTCGCTGACGTGCCTGCTGTGGAAGAAGTTGCTCCGCGTGGGCATGTCGATACCGATGAGTTGCTCGATGAGAACGTCGTGCGTGCCTTTACGGCCAAGGCAGGACGCGGCGGTTTTGGCGGGGGTGGCAAGCGCGATGCACAGCGCCGCGCCCAGCAGGAGCGCTTCCGTCGCGCCGTTGCTCGAAAGGGCGAGATGGATGCCGAGGCTGTTGAGACCGAGGTTGCTGCCGAGTCGCAGAAGCCCACGAAGGATCAAAAGCCCGTGGAGGCCCAAGAGCCCAAGCGCCGTCGCGGTGCTCACTTTAAGGCTGCACAGCAGGATGCCGCGCGTGAGGTTGAAGAGTCTTCTGAGGTTGCAAACGATGTTGAGGAGTCTGCCAAGAAGGCCCCGGGTTCGTGTCGTCCTGGTCGCGGTTTTGCGGGACGCGCGTATCCCGTAAAGCGTCAGGAGAAGGGCGAGTCGGTTTCGACCACCCAGGACGAAAAGGCCGTTGAGCCGGCGGCTCGCGAGCAGAAGCCTGTTGAGCCGCAGCTTGAGGTTGATGCCGAGGCCAAGGGCCAGCAGCCTACTGATGGGCGGACGGAGCAGGGCGCGTCGAGCAAGCCTCGCCGCCGTCGCCATCGTGGGGGCCGCAGTTCCCATGCCGAGACTGCAACCGAGAAGACCACGCCGCAGAACGAGGATGCGAAGGCCGAGGTTTCTTCGGGGCAGCCTAAGCGCCAGCCGGCGAAGGAGAGCAAGTCCGTTCGTCCGCAGAAGCAGGCGTCTATGCCGAAGCACGAGCGCAATTCCCGAGGCGATTCTAAGCGCAAGTCTCAGAAGAAGCCGGAGTCTGCCGCAGCAGATACTGCTGCCCAGCAGCCCAAGTCGTCCGTCCACGGCGAGGTCTCGGCGTTTGCCCTTGCCCGCGTTTTAGGCAGGCAGCTGCTCAAGGTTGTCCCTACGCCTACGGCGCTCTCTAAGATCAAGGAGCAGCAGACACAGATCGTAAAGGTCGAGGGCAAGGACGGCAAAAAGGCTCCGCAGCGCACTCAGCATAACGAGATGTCCAACCGCAAGATTGCCGAGGAAATCGCAATCATCCAGGCTTGGATCGAGCAGAACCGAGGTGCCGATACGCCGGTTGCCTCGCGCCGCCAGCGTGCCTACCAGATCTTTAACGACGAGAAGGCTTTTGACGGCAAGCACGGTGAGCGCCTGATCAGGCGTATGACCGAAAAGGGCATCAGCATGCAGGCGATCAAGGTCGCCCCCAATCGCCCCGTGCACTTTACGGGCTTCTTTACGCTGGGAGCCGACAAGCCGTTCATTATGGTCGAGAACCTGGACACCTACGACGAGATCGTCAAGCTGCTGCGTGGCCGCAAGCACGCCAAGCTCTTTGGCATCAAGGTGGGCGGCGTGATTTTTGGCGGCGGTTGCAAGGCGAGCGTCTCGCATGCCCTGGACGATTATCTGGCCGAGATTGGCTATCGCTTTAACTACGTCTACTACGTGGGCGATATCGATCGCGAGGGCGCGCGCATCGTCGAGCAGACTCGCAATGCCAATGTGGTTGAGATTCGCCTGCATGCCGGCATGTATCGCGCCATGCTCGCCGAGCATAAGCGTCGCGTGAAGGCCGGCGGAGAGTGCGAGCCCGCGGCTGCCAACCAGGGTGTGCCGCAGAACCTGGCGGCGACGATCAAAGATCTGCCCATGGTCACGCGCGTGCAGTTCCGCAATGTGCTGCGCGAGGGCGGGCGCATTCCGCAGGAGATTCTGATGACCGCCGACTATCGGGATGGCGACTCGGGAAGCTTCGACCGCATGCTGAACAACTAGATTCCGCCGGCCCCGGGAGAGCGGGGACACCGGCTTAGGTTTCCTGCTCTACAGTCCTGCTCACGACGGAGGCCACATTAAGTGGCCTCCTGTTCGTGTGGAACTCGCGATAAACCTAAGCCGGTGTCCCCGCTCTCCCGGGGCCTGTGGTTACTTGGTTGTTGCATGCGGCTCGCTTTTCGGAACAGGGCTGATATTTCTTGATGCGGGGAGCCCTCGGCTGATATGGGACGGAGGGATTCCGCGTCCGCCTGCCGGCGGCCGCGCCCCGCTGCGTCGCTTCGCTCCTTGCGTGCTGCGCTGGAAAACGCTTCGCGTTTCCTCAGCTCCGCACCCTTGCGGGTTCGAATTCCTCCGCTTGCCCACAAGAAAGCGCTCCAGGTTCATAAGGGCCTGGAGCGCTGTGTTCTTAAGGGCTGGGACGGAGGGATTCGAACCCCCAACAGCCGGCACCAAAAACCGGAGTTCTACCGTTGAACTACGTCCCAATGTGTGGTGTTGCCCAAAAGCAACCCGTTTAGTTTACCTAATCTGCGAGGGCATCGCAAACGCCGTCGAGCAGGCGTACGGCGAGTGTCTGCGCGTCGCTGGCCGTGAAGGTGCCGTTGTAGCGCGTCATGCCCGTGAGCTCAATGCGAATGCGAGCCGGCTTCTGCTGCGCGGCGACATTGGCAGTGCGGATGCGCTGGGCCAGGTTGTGGCACTCGGCGAGGGCAATCGTGGCGCGCGGTGCGGCGTCGGCGGGCAGCTCGTCGCTTGCGATCTCGAGCACCAGGTCAACGTCGGTTGGGACCTCGGAGTCGCAGAGCATCATGCCGCTGTTGTCGGTCGTTGCCGTGGCGATATTCCACATGCGCGACGCGACACTGCGTGCGATGGGGTCCTCGCCGATAACGGCAATCTGGAAGCGCTCGAGCACGTTGGCGGCGCGAGCAAAACCGATGCGGGACTCGGCTTCGGTGACCGAGGGCTTGCCCTCCCACACATGGTGCAGGCGGTTGATGTAGGCGTAGGTGTCCTGGAAGGCCATGCCGTCGGCAAACAGGCCGACGTTTTCCTGGAACTGCTGCAGGGCGGCCTCGGTATGCGGACCAAAGTAGCCGTCGTCTTCGCCACAGGCAAAGCCCAAAACGTTGAGAGCGCGCTGCAGGGCCTGCACATCGGCGCCATGGAAATTGGGCATGCGCAGATAGAGGGTGCGGTCGCCCAGCTTATACGAAGCGTCTACAAGGGCGCTCCAACAGGGGATATCGACGGCATGACCGGCAGCAAGGCCGCTGTCGAGCCTGAAGGTGCTGACGGCCTGCTCAGTGGTGGCTCCAAAGTACTTGTCGGTGACTTCGGCGGCATCAATCGTGTAGCCGAGCTGCAGGAGACGAGACTGCACGTCCTCGACGGCTGCTCCTTGCATGCCCGTTGTAATAGGTTCCATGAACGAACCCCTTTCGGCGTACCATTCGTACTATTTGAGCGTCGGTCGGATAGACAACGCAAAGGGATGCATAAACATGCACTCAACAGTGTAGCAAGTTGTACCCAAATACGCTGCTGACAGGTTTTATAACCCCGCTAGTTAAGGCGCTCCACAAAGAAATCTGCCATGGAGAGGAACAGCTCGCGTGCGTGCGGATCAAGCTCAACGTTCTCGATGGCCGCTTTGGCTTTGGCGGTCAGGTTGAGCGCGTAGTTGTGGGCGAAATCGACAGAGCCGGCCTGCTGGAAGATCTCCACAGCACGTGCGAGTTGCGCGGGGTCCTCGGTGCCCGAGGAAAGGATTGCCTCGACCTCGTCGTGATAACGCTCGTCTGACAGGGCGTGCACGGCGACGAGGGTGCGCTTGCCCTCGGTGATGTCGGTGCGGAAGTCCTTGTTGGCGGCCTCTTTGGTGCCGATCAAGTTGAGCAGATCATCTTGGATCTGGAAGGCAAGGCCCGTGTGCAGGCCGAAGGCGCGCAGTGCCTCAATCTGCTCCTCGCTGCCACCGCCGATAATGGCTCCGGCGGCAAGTGGCGTAGCTCCGCTGTAGTACGCGGTCTTGTGTGTCGCCATATCCAGATAATCGTCGACCGAGATGTCAAAGCGCCCGTCGCGGACCCAGCCCAAGTCGAGCGCCTGGCCCTCGATGGTTCGGACGATCATCTCGGTGAGCTCGTGGAGCACGCGGAGTTTCACGTCTGCCTCGAGCGTGGGGTCGTCGAGAACCGTCTTGGTGACCATGGTGAGCGCTAGGTCGCCGCAGTTGATGGCAAGCCCCGTGCCCTCGGTGAGGTGCATGCAGGGCTTGCCGCGGCGCAGCTGACCGTTGTCGGCGATGTCGTCATGGATAAGCGCTCCCGATTGAAAGTGCTCGATAGCTGCCGCGGCGCTGCGGGCGCTCTCGAAGCTGCCGCCCACTGCGGTGGCGGCGAGCATGCAGATGAGCGGACGGTGGCGCTTGCCGGCATTGGCGGTAAACGCCGAAAGCGGGGCGTACAGATAGCGCTCGATATCGGCGGAGGTCGCCTGTCCGTCAAAGAACGTGGCCAGATAGTCGTTGATCTGGTCAAAGTGCTGGGCTAAAAAGCTGGTAAACGGACTGGACACAGGCTCTCGCATTCTTTCTGAAGGTCACATTGATGCAATATGCAGACAACATATTGCCACATTGGGGTGCTAGGCGCGGCGGGCGAAGGCAATTGGACCCGCAGGCGTAAAGCGCGGCGGAAGACGACGGCTAGATAAGCCCGAAGTGCTCGAGTGCCGTGACGACGCCATCATGATCGATAGAATCGGTCACATAGTCCGCCTTCTCCTTAAGGAAGTCCGGTGCGTTGCCCATGGCGATGCCAACATCGACCGTTTCCATAAGGGCGACGTCGTTGCTCGCATCGCCGATGCCGTACACGGTGCCGTGGTTTGGCCCCAGGGCGTCAAGCACAGCCTGGATGCCGGTTCGCTTGGTGCACTCGCGGGGGGAGATTTCGGTCACCTCGAGCTCGAGTTCGTTAAAGCAGAGCAGCGGCTCGATCTCTTTATCCTGGGCGATGCGGTTGGCGAGCTTCGTAGACATGAGGATCTTGTAGGCGCTGTAATGCTTGAGCTTTGTGACGGCATCGCCTACGGTACGGGCGTATCCGTACGTCTCGGGGGCGTCCGCGCTCATGCGCACGACGCGATCAAGACCTTCAAAGCGAATCACCTCGTCCGATTGCTCAAGATACGGGGCGAGGCGTTGCAGCAAGCCGGGGCTCATGGCTGCATTTCGCACAACGCGTCCGTCGAGTTCGACGTAGCCTCCCGCCAAGCAGACAATTCCTGCCCACGGCAGCTCGAGTAGCTTGGGATGAATGCAGCTCAGTGTGCGTCCCGTGCAGATGAATGCCATGTTGTCGTTGGCGACAAACTCGCGGATGGCCTGCGAGACCGCTTCATTGGGATAGGGGGACAGATCGCGCTCGTCTTCGGGAAGCTCCTGGGCAAGTCTGGGATCTTGCCAGGCGAGCGTACCGTCGATGTCGAAGAAGCAGACATTGCCATGCTTTTTGGTGGCGTCGGCGGCATGAGAAGGCGAGGCGGCGAATGCAAACCCCGGTTCGAGTCCCATAATCTGATCAAAGTGCTCTTTGACGCGGGGAACCGAGATGCCGATGATCACCTGGGCGGTTTTGTCGGTGACGATGAGGCCTTTGGCGCCTGCTGCGACAAAGGTCGCATTGTCCGCGACGATGGAGGGGTCCACGACTTCGACGCGCAGCCGCGTGGCGCAGTTGGTTGCGCCCACAATGTTGGAGACGCCGCCCAGAAGCGTCACAACCTGCTCGGCGAGCAGATGATCTTGTGAAGCCTGGTCGTCGGAAGCGCCGGTTTTGGATGTGCGCTTTGCGTCAACGTCGTCTCCCGTCAAGCGCGAGAGCGCCGCGTTGCTGGCGATGTGGTCCTCGCGTCCCGGGGTTTTAAGGTCAAAGATCAGGATAAGACCTCGAAAGCTCAGAAAGAAGATGACGCTAAAGATGAGTCCGATTCCGAGTGCCAAAAGGTAGGAGCCGGCATGCGTCCGCATGAGCGGGATAAAGTTGAAGGCAGCCATTTCCATAAAACCGCCCGAGAAGATGCCGACGACGCCAAAGAAGTTCATGGCCATGGCGAGGCAGGAAGATAGGACGGCATAGAGCAAAAAGAGTCCGGGATAGGTGAACATAAAGAGAAACTCGAGCGGTTCGGTGACGCCGCAGACCACTGAGGCAACAATGGCGGGAACCAGGATGACCTTGAGGGCAGCGCGGCGCTCGGGCTTTGCGGTGGAGTAGAACGCAGCCGCGATGGCAGGAAGGCCAAAGAGCTTGACCCAGCCGGTGGCGGTAAAACCGGCCCACGGCGCAAGCTCATTGAGGGGGCGCGTGCTATGGGAGAGAATGGGGAGCAAATTGGTCCACGTGGCGTAGATGCCGTCGTTAATGACCAGGTTGTCGTAGTAGATCGGCATGTAGAGCAGGTGGTGCAGCCCCATGGGCTCGAGTGCTCGTTCTAAAAAGACAAAGATGCCTACGCCAAAGGGGCCGACGCCCACAAGTGCGTGGCGCAGCGTTTCGGTCGCTGCGTATACGAAGGGCACGATGGCGGCCGAGATGGCGGCAAGGGCGAACACGGCAAAAAAGCTGATGAAGTAGACCAGCGAGGAGCCCGAGAAGGTACCGAGCCAATCGGGAACCTTGGCATCGTAGAAGCGGTCATGGATGGCGACGACGGTTGCCGACACCGCCAGCGGGCCGATAATGCCGGTGTCGAGTGTCTTGATGCCGTCGATGATGGTGATGCCGCTAGCGGAGGTCAAAGACGATGGGTACTTAAGTCCAAGGTTGTCTCCGCTCAGCTTGATGATCTCGCTCAAAAAGAAGCAATAGGCAAAATAGGCCACGAGCGCCTCGAGGCAACAACGTGCCGGTTGCTTTTGGGCAAGGCCGATGGGCAGCGCTACGGCAAAAAGGAGCGGAAGTCGTTTAAAGACCGTCCACGAACCACGCTGGATGATAGTCCAAAAAACGTACCAAGGGGTTCCGTATACGGCGAGGTCGCCGACGATATCCGCAGACGTTGCGAGGGCGGAGACGCCGACCATAAGGCCCGATATGGAAAACAACATGGCGGGCGCGAACATTGCCCCGCCAAAGCGTTGGATTTTTTGCAGCATGTTCTGCCTCCCGAATATCGAGGCGCGTTGCGCGTGGTGAAACGTTTAAACAATGGATTCATTGTAGAGGACCAGACGATTGTCGTACCGGCAGTTTTGAGCGAAACCGGTTTGGGCGCGACAGAAACCGTCAACGGTTAAATCCTGTCGCTTTGCCGATAATCGGTTTAAACAACTTCAAGAAATGCTATCGTGCCTAGCCATACATATTCATTAGAGGTGAAGTCATGCCAAAAGCGATTTACGAAGGAATCTACCGCGAGATCCGTTCGCGCATCATTAACGGGACTTATGCGTTTCAGGAGATGCTGCCAACCGAAGCCGAGCTGACCGCGGAGTTTGGCTGCACGCGCAATACCGTTCGACGCGCCTTGAGCATGCTGGCCGACCAGATGTTTGTGCAGCCTATACACGGCAAGGGCGTGCGCGTTATTTGGCTCAAGGGCGAAACCGACATGCTGGGCGCACTCGAGGAAGTCGAGTCGTTTGGCGAATTTGCAAAGCGCAACAATGCCGTTGCATCGACGGACGTTAAGTCTTTTGAACATTTGATTTGCACCGAGCAACTCTCTCGTCGCCTGGGCTTTAAGGTGGGCGAGGAGTTGATTCGCGTGGTGCGTGTCCGAAGCCTTAACGGCAATGCGCGCCAAGTAGACCATGGTTACTTTTTGGAGTCAATCGCCAAGGGCCTGACGCCCGAGATCGCCGCAAAGTCAATTTACGACTATCTGGAGCACAAACGCGGCGTCAAGGTGATGGCGAGTCGCCGTACAGTGAGCGTCGAGCTTGCCAACGATGAGGACTGCAGCTATCTTGACCTCGGCAAATACAACTGCGTTGCCGTCATGGAGAGCCAGTCGTACACCTCGGACGGCATCTTGTTCGAGGTCACGCATGCCCGCACGCATCCCGAGATCTTCCACTACCGCGTCAACTCCAAGCGATAGCCGGCTAGCTCGCAGCCTGACGAGACCCATGCCCTCAAAGCGAAAGCGCCCGGTCAAACCGACGATGCATCGGTTTGACCGGGCGCTTTCTCTGCATTCGATAACAAATAATTGTTTATACAAAACTTGTCAAGTATCAAGTTGAAATTACCGTTCACCGAAGTTTTTCTACCGCTCTAGTAATACTTGTTCAAACAACTAGCCAAATAGCGTATCGTTCAAATCAGCAAAAGGGGCAAAGTCCCCGAGCCAATCTCCGAAGGCGGCGGCAAAGGGTGCCGCCACGGTGTGAAAGGGTGGATTGTAATGAAGAACGAAATGAGCAGAAGGCAGTTCCTGGGCTTTGCTGGTTCCGCGGCTGCGGTTCTTGGTCTGGGTCTCGTGGGCTGCGGTGGCTCCGCCGGCTCCGGCTCCTCTGCTTCTGGTGACGCTGCCGAGGTCTACTTCCTCCAATTCAAGCCCGAGGTCGACAAGGAGTGGAAGGAGATCGCCAAGGCGTACAAGGAGGAGAAGGGCGTCGAGGTCAAGATCGTGACCGCCGCCTCCAACACCTACGAGGAGAAGCTCAAGTCCGAGATGTCCAAGAGCTCCGCTCCGACCCTGTTCCAGGTCAACGGCCCCACCGGTCTTAAGAACTGGAAGGATTACTGCGCCGACCTGTCCGACACCAAGCTCCGCGGTGAGCTCATTGACGACTCCTTGGCTCTGCAGTCCGATGGCAAGGATCTGGGTATCGACTGGGTCCAGGAGAGCTACGGCATCATCTACAACAAGCAGCTGCTCGAGAAGGCTGGCTACAAGGCCGAGGACATCAACTCCTTCGACAAGCTGAAGGCTTGCGCTGACGACATTCAGGCCCGCAAGGACGAGCTTGGCGTTGAGGGCGCCTTCACTTCCGCCGGCATGGATGACTCCTCCAGCTGGCGTTACACCACCCACCTCGCCAACCTCCCGCTCTACTACGAGTTCGAGAAGGAGCACAACCAGGAGGACGACGAGATCAAGGGCGAGTATCTCGACAACTTCAAGCAGATCTTCGACCTGTACATCACCGACTCCACCTGCGATCCTTCGCAGCTTGCCTCCAAGACCGGTGACGACGCCACCAACGAGTTCGCAACCGGCAAGGCCGTCTTCTATCAGAACGGCTCTTGGGCCTACGCTGACCTCACCAAGGCCGGTATGACCGACGACCAGCTCGGCATGCTGCCGATCTACATCGGCGTCGACGGCGAGGAGAACCAAGGCCTGTGCTCCGGCGGCGAGAACTACTGGTGCGTGAGCTCCCAGGCTTCCGAGGATGCTCAGAAGGCCACCGAGGACTTCATGTATTGGTGCGTCACTTCTGACACCGCCACCAGCATCATCGCTGACAAGATGGGTCTGACTGCCCCGTTCAAGAGCGCCAAGGAAACCACCAACGTCTTCTCGCAGCAGGCCGTTGCCATGGCCAAGGACGGCAAGAAGACCGTCGCTTGGGACTTCGTCTACATTCCCTCCGAGGAGTGGAAGAAGAACCTCAAGCAGGCTCTGATCGCCTATGCTGCCGACAACAGCAAGTGGGACGGCGTCAAGAACGCCTTCGTCGATGGCTGGAAGACCGAGAAGGCTGCTTCCGAGTAAGCAGTTGCTGCCCAAGCTATCTGATTAGCGACAGGGGGCGGGCAGACGTAGGTTTGCCCGCCCCCTGCATATTGAAAGGACCCTTTTATGGGCAAAGCACTCAAGCGCTGGTGGCCGCTCTTTATGCTGCCCACGTGCCTGGCGTTTATGATCGGGTTCGTGATCCCTTTTATCCAGGGCTTCTATCTCTCGTTCTGCCAGTTTATTACCATTAACAACGCGCACTTTGTCGGTATCGCGAACTACGTGCGCGCACTGTCCGATCCGCAGTTTGCCACGTCGTTCTTCTTTACCGTGGCGTTTGCCTTCCTGTCGACGGTGCTCATCAACGTGATCGCCCTGGCAATTGCGCAGGCGCTCACCCGCAAGGCGCTCAAAGGCACCAACATCTTCCGTACGATCTTCTTTATGCCTAACCTGATCGGCGGCATCGTGTTGGGCTACATCTGGCAGATCCTGATCAACTGCCTGCTCTCCAACGTGGGCGCCCAGCTCATTGCCCTTAACTCCGCTGCCGGCTTCTGGGGCCTTATCATCCTGACCCTGTGGCAGCAGGTCGGCTACATGATGATCATCTACATCGCTGGTCTGCAGTCCATTCCGTCCGACTACATCGAGGCCGCCAAGGTCGACGGTGCCACGGCATGGCAGACGTTTTGGAAGGTTAAGATCCCTAACCTGATGCCGACCATCACCATCTGCCTGTTCCTGTCCATCACCAACGGCTTTAAGCTGTTCGACCAGAACCTCGCCCTTACCGGCGGCGCCCCCGCGCACTCCACCGAGATGCTCGCCCTGAACATCTACAACACGTTCTATTCGCGTGCCGGTATCGCATGGCAGGGCATCGGTCAGGCCAAGGCGGTTATCTTCTGCATCCTGGTCGTAGCCATCTCCATGATTCAGCTTAAGGCCACGAGGTCCAAGGAGGTGCAGCAGTAATGAAACGCGATAAGGTTATCAACCGCGCGCTCTCGATTTTCTTTACGATCCTGTCGCTCGCGTGGATCTACCCCGTGTTTATGATTGCGCTCAATTCCTTTAAAAAGGGAACTGCAATCAGCACCACCACGGCGTTCGATCTGCTCACGCCCGAGACGTTCAACGGCCTTGCAAACTACGTGCACGCCCTTAACGAGCAGGGCTTTGCCTCGGCATTTATGTACTCGCTCATCATCACGGTCACGTCGGTCGTGCTGATCTTGGTGTGCTGCTCCATGTGCGCTTGGTACGTGGTTCGCGTCAACAGCAAGATCTCGAACTTCTTCTATTACCTGTTCGTGTTCTCGATGGTCGTACCGTTCCAGATGCTCATGTTCACGCTGTCCAATTTGGCGGACCGCATTGGCTTTAACACGCCGTTCAACATCTGCTTTATCTATCTGGGCTTTGGCGCGGGCCTGGCGGTCTTTATGTTCGCCGGCTTTGTAAAGAACATCCCGCTCGAGATCGAAGAGGCGGCCATGATTGATGGCTGCAACCCGGTCCAGGTGTTCTTTAAAATCGTCCTTCCCATCATGAAGCCCACCTATCTTTCGGTCGGCATTCTCGAGACCATGTGGGTCTGGAACGACTACCTGCTGCCCTACCTCACCCTCGACTCCACCAAGTACAAGACCATTCCTATCTTGATCCAGTACTTCCGCGGCGGCTATGGCCACGTCGAGCTCGGCCCCATGATGGCCTGCATCATGATGGTCGTTATCCCCATCGTCATCATGTACATCCTCTGCCAGAAGTACATCATCGACGGCGTGGTGGCAGGTGCCGTCAAGGGCTGATGCCGTAACTGTTTTGCAAGTTTCTGCGGCGCCCCTCAGCGCGGCGCCGCACATCGAAAGGTAAAGACATGGCCGAGATCGTTCTCAAACATGTTCAGAAGGTGTATCCCAACACCGAGTCCAAAAAGAAGGGCTTCTTTGGCAAAAAGAAGAAGACCGAGGAGAAGAAGCATAACCTTAAGGTTACCGAGGATGGCGTGCTCGCTGTAGAGGACTTCAACCTCACCGTTCACGACCAGGAGTTCGTCGTTCTCGTTGGTCCCTCTGGCTGCGGTAAGTCCACGACGATGCGCATGGTTGCCGGCCTGGAGGACATTACCTCGGGCGATGTGCTCATCGACGGCAAGCGCGTCAACGACGTGGCGCCCAAGGACCGCGACATCGCCATGGTGTTCCAGAGCTACGCCCTGTACCCCAACATGACGGTGTACGAGAACATGGCGTTTACGCTTGAGCTCAAGAAGGTCCCCAAAGACGAGATCGACCGCAAGGTTCGCTCCGCTGCCGAGATCTTGGGTATCACCGAGTACCTCGACCGCAAGCCTAAGGCGCTCTCGGGCGGCCAGCGCCAGCGCGTCGCCATCGGCCGCGCCATCGTGCGTGACCCCAAGGTCTTCCTGATGGACGAGCCGCTGTCCAACCTGGACGCCAAGCTGCGTAACCAGATGCGTGCCGAGCTCATTAAGCTGCGTCACGAGATCAAGGGCACCTTCATCTACGTTACCCACGACCAGACCGAGGCTATGACTCTCGGAGATCGCATCGTGGTCATGAAGGACGGCGTTGTCCAGCAGATCGCCACGCCGCAGGAGGTCTTCAACCATCCCGCGAACATCTTCGTCGCCGGCTTCATCGGCGTGCCGCAGATGAACTTCTTCGATGCCCAGCTGGTGCGCTCGGGCGACGGCTTTACCGTCAAGACCGACGACATGAATGTCGCGCTGGCCCCCGAGACCTGCGCTCAGCTCGCCCTTAATTGGGACGGCGGCGACGTGAAGGAGATTACGGCCGGCGTGCGTCCCGAGCAGATTCTGCTTGCCGACAAGGGCGAGGAGGGCGCGCTCCAGGGTACCGTCGAGGTGACCGAGCTCATGGGCTCGACCGAGCATGTCCACGTGACCGCTCCCGACGGCCAGTTTGTCCTGATTATCCCCGTCGTCGACCTCGAGGCCAAGGGCGCGCTCAAGGCTGGCGACACCATCTGGTTCAAGTTCGAGAAGAACGCGACCCACCTCTTCGATAAGGTCTCTGGCAAGAACCTTATCTAGGCCCGGTGCATCCAGGCCCTCCCTTTGGGCGACTGCGGTATTGCCATCCTTTTGCCGCGGTCACATATAAGGCTCCCCTCCCGTCCACTGGGCGAGAGGGGAGCCTTTCTTTGTGTTGGGATTGTCTGACCGGTCGTTTGTCTCGATCTGTAACGGGTGAGGCTGATTTCGGACGTTAGATGTTACAGATCGAGACGGTTCCGCTGAGCTAACCATTTCATCTAAATCTGTAACACCAAAGGTGAATTTCAGCCGCTAGATGTTACAGATCGAGATAAACCCAAGGGGAGGGGCCGGTATGTCTCAATCTGTAACAGCTGGGACCGTTTTTACCGAGTAGTTGTTATGGATCGAGATTGTTTGGCCGAGTTGGGTCGCAGGGTAACGTGCGGGCACAAAAAACGGAGCCGTGTTGCCACGACTCCGTTTCTCAGGAGGATGGGTAAGGGAAGCGAAATTAGCTCAGGTGCCAAATCTCGTCGTTGTACTGGGAGATCGTGCGGTCAGACGAGAAGGTGCCGGCGTTGGCGATGTTGATCAGCGCCTTGTGCATCCAAGCGTCCTGGTCCTCGTAGTCTGCCAGCACGCGCTCCTTGGTCTGGATGTACTCCTCAATGTCGAGCAGGGCCATAAACCAGTCCTTGCCCTTGATGTCGTCGTGCAGACGCTGCAGGCGCTCGGCGTTGCCGGTCGCCATAAAGGCGGGGTTGGTGATGAAGTCCACCAGCAGCTTGATGCCGGGCTTGCGATAGAGCGCGCCGGCGTCATAGCTGCCGTCGGCGTAGAGCTGCTCGACCTGCTTGGAAGAGGCACCAAAGGTGTAGATGTTCTCGTCGCCCACGAGCTCGGCAATCTCCACGTTGGCGCCGTCGAGTGTGCACAGGGTCAAAGCGCCGTTGAGCATGAACTTCATGTTAGAGGTGCCGCTCGCCTCCTTGGAGGCCAGGCTGATCTGCTCGGAGATGTCGGCAGCGGGAATCACGCGCTCGGCGGCGGTGACGTTGTAGTTCTCGATCATGACGACCTGCAGGTAGGGGGCCACGTTGGGGTCGTTGGCGATCCACTGGGAAAGCGTCAGGATTAGGTGGATGATATCCTGGGCGATGGTATAGGCAGGTGCCGCCTTGCCGCCAAAGATGATAGTGACGGGGTGCTTAGGTCTGTTGCCGTTCTTGATATCGAGGTACTTCCAGATGATGTAGAGCGCGAGCATCTGCTGGCGCTTGTACTCGTGGATGCGCTTGACCTGGACGTCGATGATGGCGTTGGAGGGAATGGTCACGCCCTGCTCGAGCGCCATGAACTGGCGCATGATGGCCTTGGCCTCGACCTTGGTGGCGGCCAGGCGCTCAAGAACGTCCTTGTCGTCGGCGAACTTGGCGAGTTTGCTCAGATCGCCGGTGCTGCGCCAGTCGGTGCCGATCACATCGTCGAGCAGGCTGGCGAGCGCGGGGTTGGCCCCATGGATCCAGCGGCGGAAGGTGATGCCGTTGGTCTTGTTGGAGAACTTATTGGGATAGATCTCGTAGAACGGATGAAGCTCGGTGTCCTCCAGGATCTTGGTGTGGAGGGCGGCTACGCCGTTGATGGAGAAGCCAAAGTGGATGTCCATGTGGGCCATGTGGACGGTGTCGTGCTCGTCGATGATGGCGACGCGCGGGTCATCGTGCTCGGCCTTCGCGATCTCATCGAGCTTGACGATAATGTCGGCGATGGCAGGGGAGACCTTCTGCAGGCTGGCGAGCGGCCACTTCTCGAGCGCCTCGGCAAGAATCGTGTGGTTAGTGTAGGCGACCATGGAGCGTACGATGGTCACGGCCTCGTCAAACTCGATGCCATGCTCGGTGACGAGCAAGCGAATGAGCTCGGGGATGACCATGGTGGGGTGCGTGTCGTTAATTTGGACCACGGCATAGTCGGCCAGATCGTGCAGGTTGCTGCCGCGCTCGACGGCCTCGTCGATCAGGAGCTGGGCGGCGTTGCTCACCATGAAGTACTCCTGATAGATGCGAAGTAGGCGGCCCTGCTCGTCGGAATCATCGGGGTAGAGGAACAAGGTGAGGTTCTTGGCGATCTCGGTCTTGTCGAAGTCGATGGAGCTGCCGGGGACCAGGCCGTCGTCGACGCTCGCCAGGTCGAACAGGCGCAGGCGGTTCTTGGTGGGCTGGCCGTAACCGGGCACATCGATGTTGACGAGCTTGGAGGTAACGGCAAAATCGCCGAACTCGACGGTGTAGGAGCGGTCATCGTCGACTAGGATGTCCTGCTCGCCGAGCCACTCGTCGGGGACGGCCTTCTGCTGGTTGTCGACAAAGCGCTGACGGAACAGACCGTAGTGATAGTTGAGGCCCACGCCATCGCCGGTCAAGCCCAGCGTGGCGATGGAATCCAGGAAGCATGCGGCCAAGCGACCCAGGCCGCCGTTGCCGAGTGACGGTTCGACCTCGAATTCCTCGATCTTGTTGAGGTCGTGGCCTGCGGCGGTGAGCTGGTCCTTAACCTCGTCGTAGATGCCGAGGTCGATCATGTTGTTGATGAGCAGCTTGCCGATCAAAAATTCGGCGGAAATGTAATAGAGCTTTTTCTTGCCGTTGTTGAGCGGGCAGGTGGCGGAGCGCTCCTGCACGAGTTTGACCAGCAGCTTGTAAATGCGACGGTCGTCGAGCTGCTCGAGCGAGGTGCCAAAAGACTGCTCGGCGAGTTCCATGAGGTTAATTTGGGGCATGTTTTCTCCTGTGATGGGTTGTTTCATGTCTGCAATTCATAAGAAGCCCGCGCGAGGGGATTGGGGTGGCCTCGCGCGGGAAAAGCAAGCGCGTCCGCACGGTGGGGAGGGGCCGGGCGCGGTAGCTCCTATTGAGGAAGCTCGATTTCGGCTTCCGACGGGATGCGGAAGTAGGTCTCGGTCCAGTCAGTGAGTTTGTGCTCGAGCTCGCGGGTGATGGCGCCGTCGAGCATGCGCCAGGTCCAGTTGCCGCCCAGCGTGGCAGGGGTGTTGATGCGCGCCTCGTTGCCCAAGTTGAGCAGGTCCTGCATGGTGTAGATGCACGTGTCGCTCACGCTGGCGGCGATGGTGCGATTGAGTGCATCTGCCATGGGTTCGCCGGCCTGCTGATGGGTGTACAGGGCTGCCTGCTCACGCTGACGCGGGGTGGCCGTTCCCTCAAACCAACCGCGCGCCGTCTCGTTGTCGTGGGTGCCCACATAGGCGACGGTGTTGGCGATGTAGTTATGCGGCAGGTAGTACGAGTTGGTACCCTCAAAGGCAAACTGCAGGATTTTCATGCCGGGGAAGCCCGAGTTGTCGCGCATGTCGATGACGCCGGGGGTGAGGAAGCCCAGGTCCTCGGCGATGATGGGCAGCGTGCCGAGCTTTTCCTCGAGCGTCTTGAAGAACTTGAGGCCGGGACCCTGCGTCCACGAACCGTAGGACGAATCGGGCGAGGAGAACGGCACCTCCCAATAGGCCTCGAAGCCGCGGAAGTGATCCAGGCGGATGACGTCGTACATGTCAAGGGCGGCGCGAATGCGGCCCTCCCACCAGGAGAAGCCATCGGACTCCATGGCGTCCCAGTCGTAGATGGGGTTGCCCCAGTACTGGCCGGTGGCCGAGAACTGGTCGGGCGGCGTGCCGGCGACGCTCACGGGATTGCCGGCGGCGTCGATCTTAAAGAGCTCAGGCGTCGCCCACATCTCGACGGAGTCACGCGAGACATAGATGGGCAGGTCGCCGATGATGAGAATGTCGCGCTCGTTGGCATAGGCCTTGAGGCGGCTCCACTGGCGATCGAAGAAGTACTGCGTCATCTGGTGGTAGAGCATACGCGCCGGATGGTCGGCGCAGACCTTGGCGGAAGCCTCGCCGCGGGTGCGGAGCTCCGCGGGCCACTCCCAAAACGCCTTGAGACCGCACTCCTCTTTGACGGTCATGAACTCACAGTAGGGGATGAGCCAGTCCTCGTTGGCCTGGATAAAGTCATCGAAATCGGCCGGCTTGTCGGCGGCAAAGCGCTCGGCGGCGCGGTCGAGAATCTGACGGCGGCCGCCAAAGATGGCACCGTAGTCGACATTGCTGGGGTCGGATCCCAGATACACGCCATCGATATCGCGCTGCTCCAGATACCCTGCCTCGATAAGCTCGGCAAAGTCGATAAAGTTGGGGTTGCCTGCGCGGGCCGAGAACGACTGATAGGGCGAATCGCCATAGCTGGTCGTCGTAAGGGGCAGAATCTGCCAGTAATGTTGTTTGCACGAGGCGAGAAAATCGACGAAGTCGTAGGCATTCCAGCCAAAGCCGCCGATTCCGTATGGTCCGGGCAGAGATGAGACGGGCATGAGGACGCCGCTTGCACGCTCCATGAATGCGCTCACCAACCTTCTTGTTGTGGGGTCGGCCTGCCGATGGGTGTGCAGTCCGCCTCCGATGTTCTGATTCGATACGCCTATTGTAAAACATGTTGTTTAAACATGTACAGGCAAGATAAAAAAGTTGGTCGATTTTCGGCGAATGGTTACATGCCATGAAAAAGCCCCGACCTCACAACGTGAGGTCGGGGCAAGAGCGGTATGTAGGTTTTTGCTACTCGGCGTCGGCGAAGCCGTTGGGGTTGTGGCTCTGCCAGTTCCAGCTATCGCGGCACATGTCCGCGATGTCGTACTGGGCCTTCCAGCCCATCATGCGCTCGGCCTTGGAGGCATCGCACCAGTTGGCAGCGATGTCGCCGGCGCGGCGCTCGCGGATCACGTAGGGCAGCTCCTTGCCACAAGCCTTGGAGAAGGCGGCGACGACCTCGAGTACCGAGGTGCCGGTGCCGGTGCCCAGGTTAAAGATCTCGACGCCGGTCTTGCCGTTCATCCAGTTAAGGGCGGCAACGTGACCAGAGGCCAGATCGCACACGTGGATGTAGTCGCGCACGCCGGTGCCGTCGGGGGTGGGGTAGTCGTTGCCAAAGACCTGAACGGCCTCGAGCTTGCCCACGGCAACCTGGGCGACATAGGGCACCAGGTTGTTGGGGATGCCCTTGGGGTCCTCGCCGATCAGGCCCGACGGATGAGCGCCAATGGGGTTGAAGTAACGGAGCAGCACGACGTCCCACTCGGGGTCGGCGGTGTGGACGTCCATAAGGATCTGCTCGATCATCCACTTGGTCCAACCATAGGGGTTGGTCGCGGGCTTCTTAGGATCCTCCTCGGTGACGGGCGGGTTGTCCGGGTCGCCGTAGACGGTCGAGGAGCTCGAGAAGATGATGGACTTGCAGCCATGGTTGCGCATGACGTCAATCAGCACCAGGGTGTTCTCGATGTTGTTGTGATAGTACTCGACGGGCTTGCTCACCGACTCGCCGACGGCCTTAAAGCCGGCAAAGTGGATGACGCGGTCGATCTGATGGGTATCGAAGATCTTGTTCATCGCATCGCGGTCGAGCACGTTGGCCTCGTAGAAGGTGAGGTTCTTGGCGGCCTCGTCGCCCACGATGGTCTTGACGCGGTCGACGGCGACGGCGCTGGAGTTGGAGAGATCATCGACGATGACGACCTGGTAGCCACCCTCGAGCAGCTGAACGACGGTGTGCGAGCCGATAAAGCCGGCGCCACCGGTAACGAGGACGCAGGTGTCTTTGGGGTCGAGTGCTTTGGACATGTAGTCTCCTATCGAATCAGGAACACTTCTAGAGGGGAGTATAGCGCAGGCAGGGACGCCCAAATCGTGCGCCGTAGGAAAAGCAGAGGATTATGTTAACGTACTCATAAAAGAGCTTGCGTACGCATAACCTGATCTTTGGCATTTGCTTACGAGCCGCCGACCTTGCAGTTTCCTGCCGTTCGTGGAAATCGTTGGGACGCGCCATATGTACGCTAATATGTATGAGTTGAGCGACATATAAATAAGCATGTAACGGAGTACATATGTCACCAAACAGCGATTCCATCCTTTCCCAGGAGCTTTCGCGCCGCACTGCCCTCAAGGCCCTGTTCGGCGCCGCTTCTGCGGCAGTTCTTTTTGGCCTGCCCGCTCGCGCCCATGCGGCGGAGGCTTCCAAAGAAACCACCGATAAACTGAATGCCGCCCAGGCCCAGCTTGACGAGGTTCAGGCCCAGCTCGACAGCATCGCAAATGAGTATGCGGCGCTGGCCAACAAGAATGCCCAGACCCTCAACGACATCGAGAATGTCCAGGGCAAGATTGACGACACGCAGGCCCAGATCGATGAAAAGAAGGCCGAGCTCAAGAAGAAGCGCAACGACCTTTCCGATCGCGTGGCCGCCAGCTACAAGTCCGGCGGCACGAACATCCTGTCGCTGCTGCTGGCCTCTGGCTCGTTTGAGGAACTCGTCGCCAACGCGCATTACGTTGAGAAGATCAACAAGAGCGATCGCGATGCCATCGAGGATATCCAGACGATTCAGGCTGAGCTCGACGCACAGAAGACCGAGCTCGAAGCACAAAAGGCCGACCTGGAGAAACTCAAGGACCAGCAGACGGCTCAGATGCAGGATATGCAGGCCAAGCAGCAAGAAGTCCAGACCGTGCTGAACGGTCTTTCCGATGACGTCAAGGAGCTCATGGCTCAGCGCGATTCCGAGATCCTCGCTGCCGCCCAGGCTGAGGAGGCCGCTAGGAAGGCTGCCGCTGCTGCGGCTGCCGCGAACAAGAACAATTCCTACTCGGGTGGTTCGAGCTCGGGTGGCGGGTCGTATGCGCCGGGAACTCCGCAGCAGAATGCCGGCTCGGGCAAGCAGCAGGCTGTCGTCAACGCGTGCTACTCCACGCCTTCGCCGGGTCAGAACTGGTGCGCGGCGTGGGTCACCAATGTCTTCCGTAACGCCGGCGTTGGCTACTTTGGAGGCAATGCGTGCGACATGTTTAACGCCTGGTGCTATAGCTCCGACCGCTCGGCGCTGCAGGTGGGCATGATCGTGGCCGATTCCTCGCACAGCGGCACGGGTGCTCCGGGCCTTATCTACGGTCATGTGGGTATCTACGTTGGCGGCGGCATCGTTATGAGCAACGAGGGTGCCATTACATCGAAGTCGCTTGATTCGTTTATTAGCTTCTATGGCACTGGCTCTGGCGTGCGTTGGGGCTGGCTCGGCGGTATTGCGCTGTCGTAAAGCCGACTGGGCCGCGTGCCCGCCCGCAATATATTTGATTGCCTGCTCGGGCAGTCCTGCGCAAGACGAAGGCCACATTAAGTGGCCTTCTTTGCGTGCGGAACTCGCGATCAATCAAATATATTGCGGGCGGGCACGCGGCCCTCTCGGGTTCGGGGCGCGACACACCGGACTGGGTTATCTGAATAAATATGGTGAAGGCCCCTTTCGGGGCCTTCTTTTTTAGAGGAATTCGCCGACTCGGTGGACTTCGGGTTCTAGGTCTACGTTGAATTGGTCTTTGACGGTTGCTTGGATGTGGCGGATGAGCTCGTCGACGTCGGCGGCGGTGGCGTGGTCGGCGTTGACGATGAAGCCGCAGTGTTTTTCGCTCACCTGGGCGCCGCCGACGGCATGGCCGCGCAGGCCGGCGTCCATGATGAGTTTGCCGGCAAAATAGCCCTCGGGGCGCTTGAAGGTGGAGCCGGCGCTCGGCATGTCGAGCGGCTGCTTGTCCTCGCGGCGCTGGCGGTAGTCGTCCATGTCGGCCTTGATCATCGCGGCGTTGCCCGGGGCGAGATTGAAAGTGGCCGAAAGCACGATGAAACCGTCGTCGGCAATGCGGCTCTTGCGATAGCCCAGGTTGAGCTCGTCGACATCGAACTCGATGATGTTGCCGCTGCCGCGGGTGCCGTCGTCGAGCTGGCGAGCGGGTTTGTAGACGCGCACGGACTCCAGCACATCGGCCATGCAGGCACCGTAGGCACCGGCGTTCATGTAGCAGGCGCCGCCGACCGATCCGGGGATGCCCGAGATGGGCTCCATGCCGGTGAGGCAGGCCTCGGCTGCCGCGGCTGCGACATCGGAAAGCAGCGCGCCGGCGGCCGCCGTGACATGCGTACCGTCGACCGTGATGTCGGAGAGGCCCTCGCCCAGCGCCACAACGACGCCGCGGATGCCCTTGTCGCCGACGAGCAGGTCGGAGCCGTTGCCCACGATGGTGAGGGGCAGATCGCAGCGATAGCAGGTATCGAGCGTGGCGACGAGGCCCTGCTCGGTATCGGGCGTGACAAAGACGTCGGCCGGGCCGCCGATCTTAAACGTGGTGTGCTCGCGCATGGGCTCGCTCATCAGTACGTTGTCCTCGCCGGCAACGCCAGCGAGCGCGCACAGCAGGTCCTCGTTAAAAAAGTCGTTCTCGTGCATACGAATATCCGCCTTTTGATGGTCGTTGTCATCAATCGATTGCAATATACCCTACCCGGACGGATTTGGTGCGCTGGCGGCGATAAAACAGCCGTCTACCGGATTGGTAAAGTGTTTATCACCGAGGTAGAGGGGTAGTCGCTATACTTTCAAGAGATTGCGCGTAAACCCGGAAGGAGCGAGATGGCCAACAAAGTCACCCTCAAGCAGATCGCCCAGGAGGTGGGGCTTTCCCCCTCGTCGGTCTCGCTTGTGCTCAATAATCGGCCCTGTCGCATCTCGGAAGAAAACCGTAAGCTCATCAAGGAGGTCGCGGCGCGCAACCACTATGTTCCCAACCAGATTGCGCGTAGCCTGGTTATGCGCGAGTCGCGCACCCTGGGCCTTATCGTCCCTAACATCGAGAGCCGCTTTTTTGCCTCGCTCGCCGGCAGCTTGGAAAAGCGCTGCCGTGAGGACGGCTATGCGCTCTTCATTACCAGCTCGGGCGGAAGCGCCGACGACGATCTTGAGCTGCTGCGTCAGCTGGTGACGCGCGGCGTTGATGGCGTCTTCCTGGTGGTGGGTGACGAGTTCTCCGATGACCGCGCCCTGCGCGAAGAAGTCAGCCATCTGCCTATCCCCGCCGTGATGGTCGACCGTGCCATTGAGGGGCTCGAGTGCGACAAGGTGATGTTCGACCACGAGATGGGCGGCTACATGGCCACCCGCTATCTGATCGAGCAAGGCCACCGCCGTATTGCTTGTCTGGTTAACGCACGCCGCTCCAATACGGGTCGCAAACGACTTGCCGGCTATGAGCGCGCACTGCGCGAGGTTGGCTTACCTATCGACGCGCGTTTGGAGTTTGAGAGCGAGTACTACATTCCAAGTGCATACGAGGCCTCGGAGGCGGTGCTCGCAACTGATGCCACCGCCGTGTTCGCAAGCTCGGATAACATTGCCCTCGGTTTGCTCAAGCGCCTGCACGAGATGGGGAAGAGCATCCCGGGCGATATTTCGGTCGTAAGCTATGACAACTCGGCGGCCGACGTTCTCTTTGAGCCGGCGCTGACCGCCATTGAGCAGGATCCTGGTGTCCTTGCGGAGCATGCTTTTGGCTGCATGTCCAAGCGTCTTGCCGGTAGGGGCGGTAGGCGTGCCGAAGAGGTCGTCCTGGAGCCGGCACTTATCGTTAAGGGCAGCGTGCTCGAACTTACCGAATGTAGCTAAGCGTACTTGAATGTAGCTAAGCGTACTTGTTTGTTTGCATAGATTGCATGCGGAGTGTCCGCTATTTGCCGGCGGGGCCGGGGTGCCTGCC
>NZ_JBCJBI010000020.1:0-33374 GCF_039062365.1 Collinsella aerofaciens | reverse complement strand
AGGACCTCGGGGGCGTTCGGTTAACTGCGGGAGCGTGCCGTCAGCTCAATGTGTTCGGTTGGGATCGGAAATCAACCTTTGTTTCAAATGGGGTGGTTTTGCAACCGTCATACGCGCGCTGTGCGAACGTGCCCCGGCTCGGATAAGATAGTGCGCGATAAAAACGATGCAAGGAGGCACATATGGCAATCAAAGCCATCGCGATGGATATCGACGGTACGCTCACCAACGATCAGAAAGTGATTAGCCCGCGTACGCGCGAGAAGCTGCTCGCGGCGCAGGAGTCGGGCATTAAGCTCATTTTGGCTTCGGGCCGTCCCGCATGGGGGCTGCACGCGTTGGCACAGGAGCTCGACCTTCAAAACCATGACGGTCTGCTGGTGGCCTTTAACGGCGCTCACGTCGTCGATGCCCAGACCGACGAGGTGTTGTTCGATCAGGCTATGCCTGTCGACGAATTGCATCGCCTGATTGATCACCTGCGTAATTTTGACGTGATCCCTATGATTTCGCTCGGTCGCGATCTGCACGTCGAGGACTCGTACCATTGCATGATCACGCTGCCTGACGGCTCGCAGAAGAATATCGTCAAGTATGAGCGCGACGCGTGCGATCTTAAGATTCGCGAGGTGGAGAGCCTGCATGAGGTCGCTGATGCTTATCCCGTGGACAAGCTACTCACTGCGGGCGACCCGGCCTATTTGCAAGCGCATCACGAGGAGATGTACGCGCCCTTTAAGCAGACGCTTTCGGGCATGTTTACGGCTGACTGGTACTTTGAGTTTACGGCGCCCGGTATCGACAAGGCCCGTGCGCTCGAGGGTGCCCTGCCCAAGCTCGGCATCGATGCCAGCGAGGTCGTATCGTTTGGCGACGGCCAGAACGACAAGTCCATGATCGAGTGGGCTGGCACCGGCGTCGCCATGGGTAACGCTGTCGATGAAGTCAAGGCTGTTGCCCAGATGGTGACCGCTAATAACAACGAAGACGGTATCGCTGAAGCGCTTGACCAACTGCTGGGTTAGAATCGCCGATAGTTCATGGTTCGGGCGTCCGCTCGTGGACGCCCTTTTGTTAGGGAGGGTGCCGTGTCCGCATTTCCGTTCGACGCCATTATCTTTGATATGGATGGCGTCATCGTCGATACCGAGTATTACTACCTGGGGGAGACTGCCGCGTTTGCCGAGGAGCTTGGGTTGAGCCTGACTCAAGAGGAGTTGAACGGGCAGATCGGTACCTCGCATCAATACTTTCTCGATATGCTGGTCGATTGGTTTGAGCGTGCCGGTAAGGGGCATTTCACTGGCGAGGAAGCGTTGGCCCGTTGGGATGAGTGGGCGCATAAGCGTCCGCGCGACTATCAGACTTTGATTAACCCGGGTGCCGTGGATACGATTCGAGAGCTGCCGCGCCGCGGCGTTCGCGTGGCGCTTGCCAGCTCGTCTCCCATGGATAGCATCGAGGAAGTGCTCAATGCGTGCGGGCTGTCGGATGCCTTTGAGTATGTGGTGAGCGGCGAGCAGTTTAAGGAGAGCAAGCCCGAGCCCGACATCTACCTGCATGCGTTGGACCTGCTGGGACTGCCCGCGAATCGCTGCTGCTGCGTTGAGGATTCGGTGCCTGGTATCACTGCCGGCAAGCGAGCCGGCCTGACAGTCATTGCCAAGCGTGAGGAGCGCTTTGGCTTTAGCCAGGATGCCGCGGACAAGATCATCGACCAGCTGCCGGAACTGCTTGAGCTTTCTTAGAAGCGCGGTAGTTGCGCGTTTTTCGGGTCTGATGAGTAAATAGCCGACATTTTGGTGCGACACCTAGCATACTTTAAGCTAATGCGGGCTTAAGGACTTGTTGAATGCCTTTGGGCCCGCTTTAGACTTAATTGTGCCGGGAGAGGGTATATGCCACCGACTGAAGGGCTAACTGACGGTAAAGCAGCGATACCGCTGTACCAACAGGTTATCGATATCATCAAAAACGAAATCAACTCCGGTGCCTACAAGGCAGGTGCGCGGATACCCAACGAATTCGAATTGGCTGAGAGCTATAAGGTTGGCCGCGTTACCGTGCGACGCGCTATTGAGGAGCTCGTCCAGCAGGGCTATCTAACGAAGCGACAGGGGAAAGGCACGTTTGTCAATGCCCCCAAGCTCAAGCGCAAGATTCGCCAGAAGGATGACGTCCAGAGTTTTTCGGACGCATGCCGCGTTAATGGAATGGAACCGGGGGCGCGTGTCATTTCGAGAAAGATACTGCCGGCGGATTCCACCGAAGCACAGTTCTTTGGTGTTCCCGTTGGAACTGACTTGATTTGCGTTGAGCGCGTGCGTACTGCCGATGGCGTCCCTGTCATGCTCGAGAACAACATATATGTTTACGAGGACAACGCCTATCTATCAACGGCACCTCTATCTAACCAATCCATTTTTGAGTTCGTGCGCAACCGGACGGGCCGCACGCCCGCGTTTACCGACCCGTGCACGCTCGAGATCGCGTGCGCATCGCCCGAGGTCGCTCGGTTGCTGGCGGTTCCCGTTGGCGAACCCTTGTTTTATATGGAAGCCTTCTTTTTCGATGAGCAGCGGCGGCCGTTTATCATCGGTCGTCAGCGGATCGTTGGGTCTCGTTACGTTTTTGACATCTAGGACATTGCGAATGGAAACGCCCGGTGGATCATCTCACCGGGCGTTTCCATACCGTTCACGGCGTAAACGCAACCGTTCAACCGCGTTGCGGCAATCAGTTTGAAATTATCTTGATGAGGGGAAAAGCTGCTGGTAATCTATGGAACGTCATAGAACGTTTGCCTTGTGCAAGCGTTGAAGCGAGATGCGATGCATTCTCGAGTTCTTTGGAGGTATCTATGTCAGATACGAAGGCGAAGAAGACAAACAGACGTTTTAAGTTCAAATTACCGCATGTCTATACGATCATGTTCTTGCTGATCGTTGTCTTTGCGTTCCTGACTTGGATCGTTCCCTCTGGTCAGTATCAGCGCAAGACGATTTCGACAGCGGCGGGCGAGCGTGAAGTCGCCGTTGCTGGAACCTATGAACAGGTCGATAAGAACTACACCGATTCCGAGACGGGCGAGACCATCAATCTGGGCCAGGATATCTTCGCGGTCCTGCAAGCGCCCACCAAGGGTATCCAAGAGGCTGCCGACGTCGTTGCGTTCGTCTTATTGATTGGCGGATCGTTCGCAATCATCACCAAGACCAACGCTTTGAATGCCGGCATGAGCCGTGTGATTAAAAAGCTTAAGAACAAGGACATTCTCATCATCCCCATCACGATGACGTTGCTGTCCATTTGCGGCACTACGTTTGGTATGTCTGAGGAAGCCCTGCCGTTCTATGCCATCTTCATTCCCATCATGATGGGTATCGGTTATGACTCGATGACGGCATTCATCATCTGCTTCCTTGGCCCTAACCTGGGATATTGTGCCTCGACCATCGACCCGTTTAATGTTTTGATCGCCCAGGGCATCATTGGCATCGAGGGCAATCCGCAACTGTGGCTGCGCGCCGTTTCTTGGGTCATCTTCACTGCCGTCGGTATCGCATGGGCCATGCGCTACGCCATGCGCGTCAAGAAAAACCCCGAGTCGTCCATTACGTACGAGGACGATAAGCTCAAGCGTGTTGAGTTTTCCGTGACCGATGCCTCCATCGAGGAAGAGTTCACTATCCGTCAGAAGCTCGTGCTTATCGATTTTGCTTGCGGTATGGGCATTATCGTCTGGGGTCTTGTTACCCAGGGCTGGTACATGAATGAGATTTCCGCCGTGTTCCTTGGCATGGGCTTGCTTGCCGGTATCCTGGGCGGTCTTGACCAGCAGACGATCGCTGAGGAGTTCGTTAAGGGTCTCGCCGACTTTGCGTACGCTGCCATCGTTATCGGTATCGCTCGCGGTATTCTGGTCATCGCCGAGGGCGGCATGATCATCGACACCATCCTCCAGGCGCTCGCTACTGCGCTCGCCGGTGCACCCGCCGCCGTCTACACCACGTTTATGTATATCGTCCTTGGCCTGCTCTCTTTGCTGGTTCCCTCGAGTTCTGGCCTGGCGGCGCTCACCATGCCTGTTATGGGTCCCCTGACCGAGCTTATGGGCCTCAATCCCGAGGCAGCCGTTACCGCGCTCCAGTTTGCCAACCAGACCATCAACACCATCAGTCCCGTGGCGGGCATGACGGTTGCCGGCCTTGCCGTGGCTAAGATTTCGTTTGGCCAATGGTGGAAGACCATTTGGAAGTTCTTCATTTTCATGGTCGTCTTTGGCCTGATCGTAACGGCAATCTCTGGCATGCTTCCGGTGTAGGTGGTTGTGATGTCTGATCGTTTGACGGTCCTGACGTCTAAGAGCGTCTTTACCGGTACGGGGGATCTGCCGTTTGAAGGTTTCGTAGCGGTCCGTGGCAATCGAATTGAGGCGGTTGGCACCAAGTGTGAGGCGGCTTCGTATTTGACCCAGGCGGACGAGGTAGTTGACCTGGGCGACCGCACCGTCATGCCTGGCCTGATCGATGTGCATACCTTCTATACGGGCTGGGCGCTGCGGACGTTGGGGTCTGATCTATCCGGCGTCGCTGATGTCAAAGAGGCAGTGTCGCTCTTGCGTGCATGGAAAGATGATCATCCGGATTGCGCGGCGGCTTTTGGCCACAACCTGCCCGAAACGTTGGCATCGGATGCCGAGAACGCAAATACGGCAGCTGTGTTTGACGATTGTTTTGGCGATATCCCTGTCGTCTGCTTTACACCGGGTGCGGAGACCTGCGTTCTCAATGCTGCCGCCAGTGCGCGATACGGCTTTACACCCCAGGCGTGCTATGCCGAGAAGATCTGGCGCATGATGAGCGATTTCCTCGCGCTGCCCGAGGTGCGTGCGGGGTATTCGGACTACATGAGCATGCTTAACGAGCGCGGCGTTACCGCCATCAAGGAGATGGCGTTTGATGACTACTACGGTTTTGCCGACGAAATGGCTCGCCGTGAGGAATCTGGTGAGCTGACGGTTCGCGTCTCTATGATGTCGCAGCCGGTGGGTGCCGGTGCAAATCTGGCATATGCTCGCGAGGCACGAGAGCGCTTCCGGGGACCGTTCGTTCGTTTTTCTGGCTTCAACCGTATGACCGATCGCGGCGTATGGGCGGGGCTTGCCGAGATGATTGATCCCTATGAGGACTCGGCCGATGCGGGCGCTGCCGGCAAGACGGTCGTCGAGGAGCCCGAGTGGGATCTGATTGAGAACGAGCTACGCGCAATTGATGCTGACGGCTTCCGATATTCCTTGCATTGCCAGGGCGATGGCGCCGTTCGCCGCACCGTGGCGCTCTATGCCTCGCTGCCTCGAGACGAGCATGGACGGATGCTTCGTCGCCATGCGATTACCGATCTCGAGAACTCTGATCCGACCGATCTTGTCGAGTTTGGCAAGTTGGGTGGAATTTGCGAGGTCTATCCGCAGATTCTGACGCTGGACCGGCGCGAGGATTGCCTGTCGATGATGCGTCGACAAATTGGCGAGACGCGACTTTTGCACAGCTGGAATCGCCGTGGCATGGAAGATTCCGGATGCACAGTGTGCTGTGGCACGGATTTGCCGCTGTTGATTCCGAGCCTGGGCGAGTCAATCTACAGTGCATGCGGCGGATACTTCGACGACGGGCTGCCTGTGAATGAGGTCAACACGCTGACGCTTGTCGAGCTCTTGCGCGCTTGGACTGCCGGGGGCGCGTACGACCTGATGCGCGAAGACGAGCTGGGTACGCTCGAGGTCGGCAAGCTTGCCGATATCTGCGTGCTCGATCGGGATGTGTTTGACCTCGATTATCGCGATGCACGCGATCTTGCGGTTGATATGACGATGTCGGACGGACAAATCGTGTTCGACCGAAATAAGGAGGCATAAGATGCCCGAATCCAAACCGACGCTGCGCCGCGAGCAGATTGCGGGCATGAATATCCACTACATCATGTGGTCGCTCGATTACTTCCTTGATGTGCAGCAGCGCTTGGGCTTTGAATCCATTGAACTGTGGTGCGCGGAGCCGCATGTGACGCTCGACCATACGGGCTACTTCGAGGCTGAGGTCCTGGCGAAAAAGGCTGCAGACCGTGGGCTTAGGTATCGCACTCTGTGCCCCGAGAATGTTGTCTATCCTTGGCAGTACTGCGCACGCAAGCCACTGCATGAACAGCGCAGCCTGGCGTACTTTAAGCACGGCATTGAGCTTGCCGAGGTACTTGGGTGCGACCGTATGTCCGTCAACTCGGGCTGGGGCGACTGGGACGAGGACCGCGAGGAAGCCTGGAAGCGCAGCCGCGAGCACTTGTCCATTCTGGCGGAGTATGCCGGCGAGCACGGTCTGGTGCTTACGATGGAAAGCCTACGTCCCGAGGAGAGCAACCTTGTGACGACGGTTTCCGATGCGAAGCGCATGATTGACGAAGTCGCGAGCCCGTACTTACAGCCCATGGTTGATACAACCGCGATGGGCGTTGCAGGCGAGACGCTCGAGGACTGGTTTGCCGCCTTTGGTGATGGGGCAATTCACGAGATGCACTTTATCGACGGCGACCCGTATGGCCATCTGGTGTGGGGCGATGGCAAGCACGATATGGACGCCTTCGTCGCCACACTCAATGCCCATGGTTTCGACGGCATGCTGGGCCAAGAAATCACGGACGGTCGTTACTACGATGACCCGGCGGCGGCAGATGCCAAGAACATGGCCGCATTTGAGAAATATCTGATTGACTAAAACAACTATCGGCTACGCAGCCAGCGTCATTGATTGCGGGCCAAATAAGAAAGGAACTGGATATGAACGCACACGATCTGATCAAAGAGGCAATTGCCGAGAAGGGCAAGTTCGACAGCGTCTACTGGATTGCTTGCGGTGGCTCCATGATCGATTTGATCCCGGCTCATGAGCTTCTGCAGCGCGAGGCAACCACCTTCACTTCGTATATCTATACCGCGCGTGAATTTGACATTATGCGTCCGCGTCGTCTTGGCGAGAAGTCCCTGGTCATTGCTTGCAGCCACAGTGGCAACACCCCCGAGGTCGTCGAGGGCTGTGAGATTGCCCTTGCTGCCGGCGCTACGGTGATCGCCCAGACCGACAACGCTGGATCCAAGATTGACTCCGGCAAGTGGACCACGTGGGTCTACCCGTGGGGCGAGGGCGTGCCGCAGGCCGAGGTCCCCGCTGGCATTTCGCTGTCGCTTGCGGCCGAGCTGCTCGATCAGCAGGAGGGCTACGCCGATCTTGCCGATATGTATGCCGGTATCGCCGAGATGGATAAGATTCTTCCCCCGGCACGTGAGAAGGTAAATGCCGAGCTGGGCGATCGTTTTGCCAAGCTTTGCCAGGAGCACGAGTTCTTCTACATTCTGGGCAGCGGTCCCAACTTTAGCCAGACCTACGGTTTCGCCATCTGCTCTCTTATGGAGATGCAGTGGCAGCACTGCAGCTACATCCACTCTGCCGAGTACTTCCACGGCCCCTTCGAGGCTACTCAGGATGGCGTATTTTACTTCCTGCAGATGGGCTCCAGCGAGTGCCGTGCTATGGACGAGCGCGCCCTGGCGTTCCTTAAGACGCATACCGATACGCTGATGGTGCTCGATGCCAAGGAGTACGGTATGGAAGCCGTGCCGGCGAGCGTCCGTGCCTATCTGGACCCGGTGCTGTTCTACGCCATGAACTGCGAGCTGCGTGCTGCACGCGGCAAGGTGTTTGATCACGATCCCGATTTCCGTCGCTACATGGGTGTTGTCGAGTACTAGAAGGGACAAAGGCCATGGCATTTAACGTTAACGCGCTCGGATTTGGCGACAACGTCGTCGATCGCTACGAGCATATCCACACCATGTATCCCGGCGGCAATGCGGTGAACTTTGCTGTTTATGCCAAGAAATGCGGTGCCGCACGCTCTGCATACATGGGCATTTTTGGCAATGACGCCGCTGCCGAGCATGTCATTGCAAGCCTCGAGGATGAGGGTATCGAGCTTGATAAGTGCGAGCAGATGATTGGCGAGAACGGAGCGGCTCGCGTGACCGTCGTTGACGGTGACCGTGTCTTCCTTGGTTCCAACGAGGGCGGTATCCGTGGCGATGCGCGCTATGTCCTCGATCGCTTTGACCTTTCGTACATGAAGCAGTTCGATGTGGTTCATTCGGGCAACTATTGCTTTACCGAGCGCGAGCTGCCCAAGTTGAAGGCCGCGGGCATCACGGTCTCTTTTGACTTTTCGGACGACTCCACCGACGAGTATTACGAGCAGATTGCGCCCTACGTCGATTTTGCTTTCTTTAGTGCGGCGGATGCCGCGAGTGAGGAAGAGATTCGCGAGCGTCTGGCATGGGTGAAGGGCCTGGGTCCGCGTTTTGTGTCGGCTACGGCGGGCGCCGAGGGCTGCATTGCTTACGACGGTGAGCGCTATTACCGCCAGCTGGCTAAACCGGTAACGGACATGAAGGACACCATGGGGGCGGGCGACTCGTTCCTCACCTCGTTTTTGATGTGCTATCTCGATTCCGCCAAGCGTGGTGAGGATGGCGCCGAGGCCATCGAGCGCGCGCTCGACTTTGCTGCCGGGTTTGCCTCGACCGTGTGCGGCATGGAAGGTTCTTGGGGCCACGGAGCACCAATCGTCGAATAGCTTAAGAAAGCGTACGGCGGTCTGGCTATGAGGCTTTGGACAGCCGATGCAAAACAATAAGCGAAACGCGAAAAGGGGGCTCGCCATGTGGTGGGTCCCCTTTTGAACATTGGAGAAGACTATGGGCATTAAAGCGTGTGCGGCTGGTTTTTGCTGCGCGGACGTCTATCAGAACATCGGCGTGTTCTATCCGACTGGCAATGGCATTGACTGGGGTATCCATCTTGCACGAATGGGCGTTTCGGTATCCGCCGTGTCGGTTGTCGGCAAGGACGAGTACGGAGACAAGATGAGAGAGGCGCTGGCCGCTGAGGGGTTCGATATCTCACATCTGCGGGTGGAGGATGGCGACACCTCGGTGATGCTCATGGCATTGAAAGACGGCGTCGATCGCGTGCATCTCGAGGCAATCGATGGCGTAATGGAGACATATCGTCCGAATGAAGATGACCGGGCGTTTATCCTAGAGCATGACATCATCCATACCGACCTGTTTGGCAATTGTTTGGACCTCCTGCCCGAATGGCATGATGCGGGCAAGACGGTGGTTATGGACTTCTCGGTGTTCAGCCAGGATCCCGAATATGCCTGTGAGGCTCATTTTCCTTACGTAGACTATGCGTTCATGTCGTTTGAAGAGGACACTCCGGAGCTGCGAGACTGGGTACGCCACGTGCAGGAATTGGGACCGCGCGTTGCGGTTGCCACGCTTGGCGAGAAGGGAAGCATTGCCTATGACGGTGAGCACTTCTATGAGTGCGGGATCGTACCGGCGGAGAAGGTCGTTAATACCGTGGGTGCCGGCGACTCGTATATTGCCGGGTTTACCAAGGGCGTGATCGATGGCCTTGATATTCCGGCGTGTATGAAGGCGGGCGCTGAGCTGTCGTCCCGCGTCATCGGCTCTTTTGAGCCGTACTAGGGTCAAATGCCTGGAAAGGAGTGCGAAATGGTTATCGACATGTTGGTCCATCCTATGCTCTACGGCGAGATCTGTACGCCGGGTGATGAGCCTGATGGATTCGGTTTTTGGTCACGAGAATTTGGTATGGGGCATATGGGCCCCATGGATTGGGATGAGCTTCAAGTCGAGATGGACGTCTGCGATGTGCAGAAGAGCGTGCTCATGCCGCTCGATGTAACCACGGCATGCGGAGGGCACTTTGGCACCAATGACCAGATTGCCATGCTGGTTGCCGCGCATCCCGATCGTCTGTGGGGATTTGCGAGCGTAGACCCGCAGGTGAGCTGTGCCGCAGACGAATTGGAGCGCACCTTTACCGAGTTGGGGGCAAAGGGGCTTTGCCTGCATCCGGCAAAGCAGGGTTTTGCCCCCGATGATGCTGTGGCCGAGCCGCTTTACGAACTGTGCGAGCGCTATAACAAGCCGGTGGTTTTCCATGCCGGTATGTCTTGGGAGCCGGGCGCAGAGCTCTCGCGCAGTAACCCGCTTGCATTTGAGCACACAATCGCAACGCATCCAAATGTGCGTTTTAGTTTGACCCATTTTGGCTGGCCCTGGGTGCGCGAGACCGTGGCGATGCTGCTCAAGTATCCCAACTGCTACGCGGACACCTCTATCACTTACATCGATTCGCCCGAGGAGATGATGCAGCGTCTTTTCACGGTCGATATGGGGCCGCTGTGGTATGAGCGCGCGCTATCGCACCAAGTGATGTTCGCCAGCAATACGCCGCGCTTCCGTGCATTCAAACTCAAGCGGGCGCTCGATACCGTGCCCATGCGCGATGATGCGCGAGAAAGGCTCTACTGGGGTAATGCCCTGCGTTTTCTTGAAGGGGATGAGTGAACATGGTGACGCTCGAGACATTGAGCTATCTATCGACTGCTCCGGACCAGTTCATCGATATTACCGAGGACGTGCACGCTGCCATCGAACGCAGCTCGGTGACCAATGGCTTGGCGGCGATTATTTTGTCGCATACGACCTGTGGAATCGTGGTAAACGAGGGGCTGCCCTGCGTGGAGACGGATCTTATGGAGACGCTTGATCGCATCGCCCCACTCGATGCCCCCTATGCGCATGCACACTTCCTGCCGAGCTATGGAGCCACCGGCAACAACTCCTGTGGGCATATCAAGAGCATGATTTGTGGAAACAGTTGCTTCTTTCCCGTCCAAGATGGCCACATCGTGTGCGGAAGTGCCCAGAACATCTATCTTGCGGAGTTTGACGGTCCGCAGAAGCGAAAAGTGTACGTCGAGGTGCTGGGGGAGTAACGTCCCTGCAATAACTCTATGAAGGAGCACGTTATGTCGTTTCTAACCTCGATGTTCAAGACCGAAAAGCCGGTTATCGGAATGCTGCACCTGCGTCCTTTGCCGGGCGATCCACTGTATTACCCGGGCGGAAGCGTGTTGCAGGTCGTGGAAGCCGCCAAGCGCGATCTCGAAGCGTTGCAGCAGGGCGGTGTCGATGGCATTTTGATTACCAATGAGCTCTCGATGCCCTATGAGCAGCACGTTTCTCCCTCAACCCTTGCATCGATGGGCTATGTAATCGGGGCTCTGTCCCATGATTTGTCGACCCCTTGGGGAGCTGAGGCTATTTACGATGGTGATGCCACAATCGAGCTGTGTGCTGCCGTCGATGCGCAGTTCACGCGCTGCAATTTTTGCGGTGCCTGGGCCGGTGATCTCGGGCTGATTAACCGAGATTTCGCGCACACCATGCGTCGCAAGGCGGCGCTGCGCTTGGACGACCTCAAGCTTTTTCACTTCATCACGAGCGAGGGGGAGGTTTATCTCAACGAGCGCACGACTGCGGACATTGCCGATTCACTTCTCTTTAATTGCCTACCGGATGCGATGGTCATCGGCGGTTCGGCTGCCGGTCGTGGCGCTTCGGGCGAGCTTGCCGATGAGGTCCGCGAGCGTGTTGGCGAAGTGCCTGTGGTATGTGGCACCGGTTGTCGCGAAAATACCGTGGCTGACGTATTTGCTTACTACGATGGCGCGTTTGTCGGCACCTGCTTAAAGCGCGACGGAAAGCTGGATGCCCCGGTTGATGTTGAGCGGGTAGCTCGTTTTATGGCTGCCGCTCGTACGGCGCGAGGGGAGTAGGCACCTATGGCGTTCTATCTGGGTATTGATATTGGGACAAGCGCCTCTAAAGGCGTTTTAATCGATGATCGATGCAACATCGTTTGCCAAGCCTCTTGTGGACATGAGACGGACAACCCGTGTGACGGATGGTACCAGCATGATGCGGAGGCCGTTTGGTGGGGCGATTTTTGCCGCTTGTCGCGCGAGCTGGTGGCGCGATCGGGGGTTAACGCGGCACGGATCGGATGCGTGGGCCTTTCCGCATTGGGTTGCGACTGTGTGCCGGTCGATACCGAGTGCAACGCGCTGGCGCCCGCGATTTTGTACGGAGTCGATGCACGTTCGAAGCCGCAGATTGACGAGCTTCTTTCTGAATATGGGCCAGATCGCGCACGCGAGCTTTTCGGGCACGATCCCTGTTCGTCAGATATTGCTCCCAAGATCTTGTGGTTTAAGGAGAATACGCCCGAGGTGCACGAACGTGCCGCGAAGTTCCTGACAGCGTCATCGTTTCTGTGCGCGAAGTTGACGGGGCGTTTTACGGTGGACCGTTATTTGGCGGAGGATTTTCTTCCCCTATACGACCGCTACACTTGGAAGGTTGATACTCGGGAATGCGCTCGTTTCTGCCGGCCTGACCAGATGGCGGAGGTAATGTCGGCTACCGATATTGCCGGGGTGATTACGCGGCGTGCGGCTGAGGCGACGGGGCTCTCGGCAGGGACACCTGTCTTAGTGGGAACGGGCGACTCTGGTGCCGAGGCCATTTCGACGGGTGTATTCCGTCCCGGCGATATGATGGTTCAGTTGGGGAGCACGGCGTATTTTATCTACCTAGCTGATCATATGATCGATGATGCCCGCCTGTGGCCAGGGACGTTTATCATTCCCGGAACTTACGGGATCTGCGCGGGGACCAATACGGCGGGTGCGCTCACATCGTGGCTGCGCCAAGAGCTGTATCGCGACGCCGTAGAGGCCGAGGGCCACGGTGGCCCCGATGCTTATTCGGTTATGGCGCATGATGCCGCCGACGTGGCGCCGGGTGCCGATGGGCTCCTGTGTCTGCCGTACTTTGCGGGGGGAGCGTACTCCGCTCAACGATCCCGAGGCGCGTGGCGTTTTCTTTGGCCTGACCGGAAGGCATACACGAGCCCATATGGTTCGCGCCGCCTTGGAAGGCGTCGCGTATACCGTTGCATCCCATGTCGACATTATCGAGCGAGAGCATGGACTGCCAATTGGGCGCATTATGCTTGTCGGAGGTGGAACCAAGAATCCAGTTTGGATGCAGGCTATCGCCGACGTATGCGGGCGCGAGGTCTCGGTTGCCAAGGTTACGGTGGGCGCATGCTTCGGCGATGCCATCATGGCAGCTCTCGCAGGTGGCGCCTATGCATCATGGGATGAGCTCGCCCAAGTCCTTGGCGTTGCGCAAACAATCGTGCCCGATATGACTGCCCACGAGCTATATGCGTCGCGCCGTCATATCTTTGACGAATTGTATGCACGCAACCGTGATCTCATGCACGAATTGGTGTAATGCTGCCGAATTGCATTGCCTACCAATAGGGACTGCGTTGTGCGATTCGCATGTCCCTTGGGGTTGTGGGCAAAAAATGCCAAATATGAGTACTGTCACTAATTTAGTCGCAGCGAAATCAAGCTTTAGAGAACCTAGTTGGGTGTCTGCGAGCGATTAAAACCTGCTAAAAATGACTTTAACCACCTTAAAGTGCCTTGATAATGGACAACTGTACATTATCAAGGCACTATTTTGCCGTAAAATAATGTGACTGGATTTGCAACAGTACTCATATTTGGCATTTTTTGCCCACCGGGGTTAGCGAAGATCAAAAACAGAGCGTGTATTTGTTAAAACTGCCGATTCGATGTGCTTTGCGTCGCAGTTTTTGAGCGAGGCGATGCGTTCTGAGGTCCTTGCGAGCGATCTGATGAGCGACTGTGCGCTTGTTTCGGTGTTTGCCTCCGCCGGCGCATCGGTCTCGAGCAGTAAACGATCGAGTGGAATCTGTCGTACGTATTCGCGTCCTCGCTTAGACGCGAGCATGCGTTCGTTGACGGAAAAATAGCAACCTGCATTGCGCGCGCGGACGAGTTCGTCCGAAGTGCCGCTAAACCAGTGGAAGATGATAGCGGGGGAGTCGGGGTTTGGAATGAGTAGTCCATGCGATTCGAGGACGTCCAGTACGGTTCCTGCCGAACGAACGGCGTGAATTGATATCACGCGTTCGGCAAGAGGACACTGCACGAGGGCATTGCAGAGCCGGTCAAATGCCTGTATTTGTAGCGGCTCACTTCCAGCAAAGCGCGCGGAAAGGTCGAGTCCGACTTCGCCGATGTAGCGTTCTTGGGCGGCAACTTCGCAAAGCAGATTGACTTCGGCAGGACCGCAGCGGCCGTCGGCGAGCCACCAGGGGTGAAGCCCAACGCCGGCGATGATGCCTGGTTGGCGACAGGCGCGCTTGTTTGCGGCCGAAAAGTCGCGCGGATTGACGCCGCAGTCAAATAGGCCCAGCCCCGATGCCGCCGCCTCACTGGCTGCAACATCGGGGTTGAGCATCAAATCAAGGTGACAATGCGTGTCAAAGAATCGCGGTTCCATCGCAGGGCATCCTGCTAGTCCAGACGTTGGCCATCGGAGCGTACGCGCTCAGTGCCGCGGCCGCTGATCTGGCGGATAACCTCGCCGGCAATCATCTGGCCCATGATGGGCGGCATAAAGCTGGCGGTACCCAACTCGGTACGCTCGTGGATGTTGGACGGGTCGCGAGGTTGGGTCTTAACCGATTCCTCGCAGCTAAACAGCACGTGCAGACTCTTGATTCCGCGCTTCTTACATTCTTTGCGCATGATGCGGCTCATGGGGTCACGTACCGTATCGAAAATGTCGGCAAAACGGAGGCACTCGGGATGGAGCTTGTTGGCCCCGCCCATGGAGCTAACCAAACGAATGTCGTGGTCCTGAGCATATTTGGCAATGGTGAGCTTGGCCGAGATGGTGTCGATGGCGTCGACGACGTAGTCGAGCTTGCCGTCCGTCTGCTCCAAAACGCTCGCGAAGAACTCGTCGATGTTGTCGCTCAGCAGGTATTCGGTGCGTTTGATAACGGTGGCGGTGGGATTGATGTCGTGGATCATGGCTTCCATAACATCGACCTTGCGCTTGCCGATGGTGCTGTGAAAGGCGATAGCCTGGCGATTGATATTGCTGGGCGCGACGATGTCCTTGTCCAGAATGACGAAATGACCAATGCCGCCGCGGGCGAGTGCCTCGCAGCAGTTGGAGCCCACGCCTCCGCAGCCGAGCACCAACACCGTAGCATCGGCGAGCTTATCGAGTGCCTCGCGGCCCATGATGATCTCGAGCTTGGTGTCGCGTGTCTCGACGAGAGCGGCAGCGGTTTCGGTCATAGACATCCTCCGATGGGGAAGCGAATCGTGTTTTAGCTATCGCCATTATAGGTGTTATCGCGATTCCATTTGAGCCCTTGGGCTTGTTGAAATGGGATCGGGGTTCGCATAAGATTGAAGCAGATGGCACCCGTTGCAGCGGGTTGGCCAACTCTAAAACACGTTTGTAGCGTGAGAAGTGGCCGTCTTCGCATTACGCGGAGGCGGCTATTTTTTTGAGTACAAGATTAGATAGTTAGACAAACATCTAAATATCGAGTATAGTGTGCGCGTCATGAGAGATGATGAGAGGAGGTCTTATGCCGGGAGAGGGTTTTAAGGCGCTTGCCGATCCAACGCGACGGCGCATTTTGGAGTTGCTGCGCGAGGGCAATTGCACGGCGGGGGAGCTTGCCGAGCATTTCGATATCAGTAAGCCGTCGCTGAGCCATCACTTGGCGACGCTCAAAAACGCCGGGTTGGTGACCGACGAGCGCCATGGCCAAAACATCGTATACAGCTTAAACACCACCGTCATGCAGGATTTGATTGGCTGGTTTATGGGCTTTACAAACACGGAAGGTGATAAGGATGAATAACGAAAACAAGGGCATTCACCCCACGGGGGTATCGTCGCGCGTGTGGATTGCGCTGGTCGCTCTGTGCGTCGCCAATGTCGTAGCGCACCTCATGGTGATGCCGAGCTTGCCTGCGCAGATTCCCACGCACTGGGGCGCGAACGGCGCCGTCGACGGTTGGGGTCCTAGCTGGATGGCCTCCGCGCTCGGCGTGCTGCCTCTGGCGCTTCTCGCAATGTTCTGCGTGGTGCCGCGCATCGACCCCAAAGGTGAGGCATATCGAACCTCGGGCAAGTTCTACCAGGGCTTCGTAATCGCCTTCACCTTGTTCATGTGCGCCATAAGCTGGCTGGGAGAGCTTACGGTCTGGGGCGTGGTGCCGGCGGTCGGTTCGGTTAACGTGCTGATTTCCGGTGTTGTCGGTTTGCTGTTCATCGGCGTAGGCAACTACTTGCCGCGTGTGAAGCAGAACTATACGCTCGGTATCAAGACACCCTGGGCGCTTGCCGATCCCGAGAACTGGCGCCGTACGCAGCGTTTTGGCGGCGCCTGCTTTATGGTGCTGGGTATTGGCCTGATTGTGATGGGCGTGGCAGGCAGCGTGCTTTCGAGTGAAGTCGTCGCCGCGGTGATTGCGATTCTGGCGTTTGGTTCGGTCGGAGCCGTCTACGTCTACTCGTATCTGCTGTGGCGCAAATCTCAGCGGGCTGTTCGTTAAGGTTGCGGAAAACTAGCGTACGCAGTTCATAGTGTGTTCCGGGGGACTTTTCCCAGGTAGTATTAGGGGGCGTGGGCAACCATGCCCCTTTTTCGTTAAGTTTCAGAGCTGGTTTCCTCATTTCGTTTCCACTAAAGCGAAACAAGAATAGGGGAACAGCAGGTAGAAAGGATAAAACAGGCAAATGGCAGAGTTTATCTACCAGATGTATCAGGCTCGCAAGGCCCATGGCGACAAGGTAATCCTTGACGACGTGACCCTGAGCTTCTACCCCGGTGCCAAGATCGGCGTCGTGGGCCCCAACGGTATGGGCAAGTCGATCCTGCTCAAGATTATGGCCGGCATCGAGGAGGTCTCCAACGGCGATGCCAGGCTCACCCCCGGCTACACCGTGGGCATCCTGCAGCAGGAGCCGCCGCTCGACGACGACAAGACCGTTATCGAGAACGTGCGCATGGCGTTTGGCGATATGATCGCCAAGGTCGATCGCTTCAATAAGATCGGCGAGGAGATGTGCGACCCGGACTGCGACATGGACGCCCTCATGGCCGAGATGGGAAAGCTCCAGGACGAGATCGACGCCGCCGACGGCTGGGATATCGATTCCAAGCTCGGCCAGGCCATGGACGCCCTGCAGCTGCCCGATTCCGACATGCCGGTCAACGTGCTTTCCGGCGGCGAGCGCCGTCGCGTGGCCCTGTGCAAGCTGCTGCTCGAGGCTCCCGACCTGCTGCTGCTCGACGAGCCCACGAACCACCTGGACGCCGAATCGATCCTGTGGCTCGAGCACTTCCTGCACAACTACCAGGGCGCGGTGCTTGCCGTCACGCACGATCGCTACTTCCTGGATAACGTTGCCGAGTGGATCTGCGAGGTCGACCGCGGTCACCTTTATCCCTACAAGGGCAACTACTCCACGTATCTGGAGACCAAGGCCGCCCGTATCGAGGCGCAGGGCAACCGCGACGCCAAGCTCGCCAAGCGCATGGAGGCCGAGCTCGAGTGGGTACGCAGCTCGCCCAAGGCTCGCCAGGCCAAGAACAAGGCCCGTCTGGCTCGTTACGAGGAGATGGAGGCCGAGGCCCGCGCAAGCCAGAAGCTCGACTGGACCGACATCCGCATCCCCGTGGGCCCGCGTCTGGGCAACAAGGTGCTCGAGGCTCATCACCTGCACAAGGAGTTCGATGGCCGTGTGCTCATCGACGACCTATCATTCACCCTGCCGCGCAACGGCATCGTGGGCGTCATCGGCCCCAACGGTGTCGGTAAGACCACACTGTTCAAGACGATTGTGGGTCTGGAGCCGCTGACTTCGGGCGAGCTCGAGGTGGGCGAGACCGTCAAGATTTCTTACGTCGACCAGAACCGTTCCGGCATCGACCCCGATAAGAACCTGTGGGAGGTCGTCTCGGATGGCCTGGACCACATGATGGTCGGTGAGACCGAGGTTCCGAGCCGTGCTTATGTGGCGAGCTTTGGCTTTAAAGGCCAGGACCAGCAGAAGCGCGCCGGCGTACTCTCCGGTGGCGAGCGCAACCGTCTGAACTTGGCGCTTACGCTCAAGCAGGGCGGCAACCTGCTGCTTCTCGACGAGCCCACGAATGACCTCGACGTCGAGACGCTGTCCTCGCTCGAAGCGGCGCTGCTCGAGTTCCCGGGCTGCTCGGTGGTCATTAGCCACGACCGTATGTTCCTGGACCGCGTCGCCACGCACATTCTAGCGTGGGAGGGCACCGACGAGAATCCGGGCAACTGGTATTGGTTTGAGGGCAACTTCGAGGCCTATCAGGCCAACCGCATCGAGCGCCTTGGCGAGGACGCAGCCCAGCCGCATCGTATTCACCGTAAGCTGACGCGCGATTAGTCGAGCTCAGGTGACCTAACGAGAAAGGGACGATAACCTTGGGGTTATCGTCCCTTTTTGTTACTTGGTAGAAGGCTCGACTTTATCGATGGCCCAGGTGGATCCGAGGCCACCGGTGGTGTTGCGGCGAATGCGCACGGCAACCTCGCGGCGCTCGCCGGCCTGCGTGTAGCGCAGGGGGAAGCTTGCGCGGTTTCGCGCGGCCTCGATGGTACCGCGCTCGCGGGCGATCCAGTAGTACTCGCCGACAATGCCGAGGGTATCGGCGCCGTAGGGGAGATAGGTCGACAGCTGGTGCAGAAGCGGGCCGGGGCAGAAGACCTCGGTTGCGAAATCGACGGGGAAGTCCTCGGGGATGGCGGGCGCTACGGGTGCGGGGGTTGGGGCCTCTGCGAGTACCGAAGCCGGTGCCGGTGCGGGAATTTGGTCGCAAGCAGAGGCGGGCACGGATTCGATGACGGGTGCAAACTCCAGCGTCGTCTTCGGCTTGATTGTGGAATCTGCGGGCTTCACGGTGACGGGCGCGTCTGCAGCTTCAGTTTCAACCTCAACCTGCGTCGCGCTCTCATTCTCGACGCTCGACTTTGTCTCGACCGGCGTGGATGCCATGGTGGTGATGCCGGCGTTGGCGTTCTCGGGGTCATAGACGACCGTGAGCGAGATGGCAGGCTGCGGTGCCTCGGGCTCCGATGTCACCTCGGTAACGTCCTGTTCTGCGGGCTCTTCGGGCTGATCGTCCTCAGCCTCGTTGCCAAAGACATCGCTGTTTTGGAACGCAGGCGTCTCGGGTTGGTCAGCAGCTTCTTCGGTTGTCGACTTGGGCGCTTCGTTGAGCTCCACAGTGGCTTCCTGCTCGGATATGCCTTCGGAATCGGTCGTGGCGGCGATTTCGGTTTCGGGTTCTGCCGTTACCTCAATAGCGACTTCGATCTCTGTCTCGGGCTCGGGTTCCGGCGCGGCTTCAACCATGGCTTCGGGCTCGGAACGCTTAACGTGCTTGGGGCGCACGGCCTTGAGGTCCTTCTCACCGCGTTTCTTCTTTTTGTAGGACTGCTTGGTGCCCTTGGTGCCCTTGGGCTTGTCCTCGCCCTTGGCAAGGGCGGTATCCCAGGCCTCGTTGGCGATGACGGTGGCATACAGGCGGCCGCCCTTAAAGACGGTCAGCTTAATGCAGTCGTTGAGCTCCTCGAGCAGCTCGCGCGTGGACTCGAAGCCCAGGTCATAAGCGGCCATATCACCAGCGGCGAGTGCCTCCTCAACCTGCGTCATAAACGTTTGCTTGCCGCATCCAATCGCATCGCGCAGCAGGCGATACAGATAGATGTGGTTGCCCAGCGAAAGCGTGGGCCTAATTATTGTCTTGCTCATGGCAAATCTCCTCTTTACACATGTAAAGCATCTTACCATCGCATGGCGTTCGCCATGGCGGCGCCCAAGGCAAACGGGCGCGAACCGCTTTCGATTCGCGCCCGTTGTACAGGTCGGTTATCTATGAGAGGCAAATGTGCTTAGTTGCCCGATGTCGTGCCTTGGCTCGAGTTGTCAGATGCCGTGCCGGACGCAGTTCCGCTCGAGCTGTTGGTGTTGCTACTGTCTGCTGCACCCGTTCCCGACGTGGTGTCGCTCGTCTGGTCGCCCGTGCTCGGCTGAGAGCCGTCAGTCGTTTGGCTTGAGTCGGTCGTGCCGGACGGCGTGCCACTGTTGGCCGTGGAGGAATCGGTGCCTTGCGATTGGTTTTGGGTGTTCGAGGACGAATTGGCAGAGGTGGAACTGTCTTGCGTGTCGTCCGCCTGTGTCTGCTGATCTTGCGACTGGGTGTCGCCATTTGCATCGCTCTCGGTCGTGCGCGACGAAAGGATTGGCTCGGGACGCTCGCCCAGACCCTCACCGGCAGTGGTGATAAGGATGGCGCCGGCGCAGGCGATGACCGCGACGATGGCGATGGCGATCGAGAAGACGATGACCTTCTTTTGTGTCTGGCTGCGCTCTGCCGCCGCCTTGGCGCGCAGGCTGTTGGGGGCGACGCGCGCCGTGGTCGCGCGTCCCGCAACCTGGCGCATCTCCTGCGTGGTCGCGGCGCCACCTAGGTGCTCCTCGACATTGGGCTCAACGGGCTCATAGGCGCCGGCGGGGTAATCGACGTCGGCGTGCGTGCCCTTGATTGCTTCGGCGCTGGCGGAGATAAAGTGGCGATAGACCTGCGAGGACACAACAGTGATGACTGAACTCACAGCGGCACCAATCACCGAGCCGGCAATGCCGATCTTTGAAGCAAGCGCCACGCTCGTGGCGGCAGCTGCGGCGCCGGCGATGATCTGGGGAATGGAAATGTCGTCGAACAAGCCCTTTTTGGGCGCGATGGCCATGGTCTGTCCAATGGAATGGTTCTCGTGTACGCCGTTGTTGAGCGATGCCGGCGTCATGACGCGCGTGCGCGGCGCGTCGGTGTACTTGGTTGTCATACGGGGTCCTCCCGGTGTAAATCTGCTTCGTTTCGTGTAGCCATCAGGGTACCCACCAGATGTGAATCGTACGTGACATTTAACAGATACCATCAACTCATCAATTGCTCACCAAGTTGGTGGGATGCGGTTCCACCCGGCGGTTGAACTACAATAGGGCTTGCTAATTGTGTTGAATAGCGTTTACGCACGGGAGCATTCTTATGAATCTTCACCTTTCTCAGTCTGATGGCTTTTTGCGTGTGGCGGCGGCGTCGCCGCAGATTCGCGTGGCCGATATCGAGGGCAATGCCGAGGTTGCGCTGGCGGCTGTTCGCGATGCTGCCGGGCGTGGCGTTCGCGCGTTGGTGTTGCCCGAGCTTAATCTGTGCGGCTATACCGCGGCCGATCTGTTCCATAACCGCACACTGCTGCATGCCTGCGAGGCTGCTCTGGTGCATATCCTCGATGAAACCCGTGAGCTGCCGATCGTCTTTACCATCGGTCTTCCCGTTGCAGTTGCCGAGAACATCTACAACTGCGCTGCCGTGTGCTGTGCGGGTGAGCTTTTGGGCCTCACGGCCAAGAAGTATCTGCCCAACTATGGCGAGTTCTACGAGCGCCGCTGGTTCGCTCCGGCGCCCACAGATCCCGTGTGGGTCGAGTTTGCCGGTCAGGGTCCGGTTCCGCTGGGCTCGGGGCTTGTCTACCGCTGCTGTGATGAGGGTGCCGAGGATATGGTGGTGGGCGTTGAGGTTTGCGAGGACCTGTGGGTACCGGCGCCGCCTTCGACCGAGATGGCGCTTGCCGGTGCGACGGTGATCCTCAATCCGTCGGCTTCGGACGAGATTATCGGTAAGGCGGATTACCGCCGCAGCCTCATTTCCAACCAGAGCGCGCGCCTGTATTGCGCCTATGCCTACGCGGACGCGAGCGAGGGCGAGTCCACGACCGACATGGTCTTTGCGGGCGAGAACCTCGTCTACGAAAACGGCTCCAAGCTCGCCGCGACCAAACTGCTTACCTGCGATATGGCCATCGCCGACGTTGACCTTGACCGCCTGGTTGCCGAGCGCCGTCGCTCGACGACGTGGACGCGTACCGACGATGCTCCGGAGGCCACGACCATTGAGTTTTCGTTTGAGGGCGTGCTGGCCGAAGAACCTGTCCTGCGCGATGCCTGCGATATCGACCGCGTTTTCCCGCGCGCGCCTTTTGTGCCGGCCGACCACGGCGACTTGGCCGAGCGCTGCGAGACGATCCTCGATCTGCAGACTGCGGGGCTCAAGACCCGCCTTGCCCATACGGGCACCAAGGCTGCAGTCATCGGTCTTTCGGGCGGCCTGGACTCCACGCTGGCGCTGCTTGTGACCGTGCGTGCCTTCGATGCACTGGGGCTGCCGCGCACGGGTATCACGGCGGTCTCCATGCCCGGCTTTGGCACGACGCACCGCACTAAGTCCAATGCCGAGTCGCTCGCTCGCGACCTGGGCGTGAGCTTCCGCGAGGTTTCGATCCATGCGGCTGTGGAGCAGCACTTCAAGGACATTGAGCATGATCCAGCTGTGCAGGACGTGACCTACGAGAACAGCCAGGCGCGCGAGCGTACGCAGATTCTGATGGATCTGGCCAACCAGGCTGGCGGTTTTGTCATTGGCACGGGCGACCTGTCGGAGCTGGCGCTCGGCTGGGCTACCTATAACGGCGACCACATGAGCATGTACGCCGTCAACGCGAGCGTGCCTAAGACGCTCGTGCGCCATCTGGTGCGCTATGCGGCTGATGTCTTTGGCGGGCGCATTGCCGAGGTCTTGCTCGATATCCTCGATACGCCGGTGTCCCCCGAGCTTCTGCCGCCCACGGGCGACGGCGAGATTGCGCAGAAGACCGAGGATTTGGTGGGCCCGTACGAGCTGCACGACTACTTCCTCTACTACCTGTTGCGTTTTGGCTTTGAGCCGGGCAAGATCTACCGCATGGCACTCAAGAGCTTCGAGGGCGTCTACGGCGCCAAGACCGTCCACACGTGGCTACGTACGTTCTACCGTCGCTTCTTTGCCCAGCAGTTTAAGCGCAGCTGCCTGCCCGATGGTCCCAAGGTGGGCTCGGTGACGCTCAGCCCGCGCGGCGATTGGCGTATGCCGAGTGACGCTAGCTCGCGTCTGTGGCTTGCGCAGATCGACGCGCTCAATCCAGTTGACTAAGGTTGGCTAAATTGAACCAATACGGGGGTTGTAAGCGTTACACTTTTGCAATCTGATGGCCCGTATCGCGCGGCGCTCTTGTCGGAGCGCCGCGTTTTTATATCGAAAGGTGGCACCATGCAGGCATCGCAGCGTCTCGACCGCTTTGGCGCGGAGGTCTTCGCCTCGCTCAACAACAAGCTTCTCGCGCTGAAGGCCCAGGGCAAGACCATTTACAACATGAGCGTGGGCACACCCGACTTTAAGCCGTACGACCACGTGGTCGAGGCGCTCACGCAGGCCGCCCAGGACCCCGAGATGTGGAAGTATGCCCTGCGCGATCTGCCCGAGCTTAAGCAAGCCGTGTGCGATTACTACGAGCGCCGCTTTGGCGTTTCGGGCATCACACCGTCTATGGTGCAGTCGTGCAACGGCACACAGGAGGGAGTGGGCCATTTGGGCCTGGCCCTGCTCGATCCGGGTGACACCATTCTGGTTCCCGATCCGTGCTACCCGGTCTTTGAGGCGGGTGCCAAGATCGCCGATGCCAAGCTCGAATACTATCCGCTGGTTGCCGAGCATAATTACCTGCCCTATGTGGCGGGTATCGATCCCGAGGTGGCCGACCGTGCCAAGTATATGATCGTGTCGCTGCCCGCGAACCCGGTCGGCTCGGTGGGTACGCCCGAGGTCTACGAGGAGATTATCGCTTTCGCCCGCGAGCACGACCTGCTCATCGTCCATGACAACGCGTACTCCGACATCGTGTTTGACGGCGAGCCGGGCGGAAGCTTCTTGCAGTATCCCGGTGCGCTTGAGGTGGGCGTGGAGTTCTTCTCGCTTTCCAAGTCGTTTAACGTCACCGGTGCCCGCATCGGCTTTTTGGTCGGTCGCGAGGATGTGGTCTCGGCCTTTGCTAAGCTGCGCGGCCAGATCGACTTCGGTATGTTCTTCCCGATTCAGAAGGCCGCCATCGCCTGTCTGAACGGTCCGCGCGATGAGGTCGAGGCGCAGCGTCTGAAGTACCAGGAGCGCCGCGATGCCCTGTGCGACGGTCTTGAGGGCCTGGGCTGGGAGCGACCCAACGCGCATGGCTCTATGTTTGTGTGGGCCAAGCTTCCCGGTGGTCGCACCGATTCTATGGCGTTTTGCGAGGAGCTTATGGAGAAGGCCGGCGTTGTGGTGACGCCGGGCGCGAGCTTTGGCCCTTCGGGCGAGGGGCACGTGCGTATGGCACTGGTCCTGCCGCCCGATCAGATCGCTTTGGCTGTCGAGGCCATTCGCGAGGCGGGTCTGTATTAGAAACCTATTTCGACTCGTCAATAGCTCGAAACCGATTTCGTGCAGTTATTTTACGAATACTGCAAACAATTTCGGTAAACGGCCGATTTTTGGCTGCGAATAGGAGCATAATCAAAGTCCCGATTGGATGTATTGGGATTACGACAAGCCGCTCGGGTCGTTCCCGGGCGGCTTGTTTGTGGAGAGAGATGGGAGTTTCTAATGGTTAACGAGAAGAAGGTCGCTATTGTCGGCTGCGGTTTCGTCGGTTCGTCTTCGGCGTTCGCACTGATGCAGAGTGGTCTGTTCTCCGAGATGGTCCTCATCGACGTGGACAAGAACCGTGCCGAGGGTGAGGCCCTGGATATCGCGCACGGCGTGACGTTTGCCGAGCCGATGAAGATCTACGCCGGCGATTATTCCGATGTTGCCGACGCCGCCATGATCGTCGTCACCGCTGGCGCTGCCCAGAAGCCCGGTGAGACCCGCCTGGACCTGGTCAACAAGAACGTCAGCATCTTTAAGTCCATTATCCCCGAGATTAAGAAGTCCGGCTTCGACGGCATTCTGCTAATCGTCTCCAACCCGGTCGATGTTCTGACCTACGCCGCCATCAAGATGTCCGGCCTGCCCGAGGGCCACGTCATCGGTTCCGGTACCGTGCTCGACACCGGCCGCCTGCAGCAGATGCTTGGTGCCCACGTCGAGGTTGACCCGCGCGATGTCCAGGCCTATGTCATGGGCGAGCACGGCGACTCCGAGTTTGTCGCTTGGTCCAGCGCTCAGGTTGCCGGCGTTCCGCTGAACACTTTCTGTGAGCTTCACGGCCACTTGGAGCATGAGGCTGCCGAGAAGCGCATCGCCGAGGACGTCAAGAACTCCGCCTACACCATCATCGAGAAGAAGCACGCCACCTACTATGGCGTCGCCATGGCCGTCAAGCGCATCTGTACCGCCGTCATGCGCGATGAGCAGACCGTTCTGCCCGTCTCTTCGCTCATGGTGGGCGAGTATGGCCTGTCCGATCTTGCCATCTCCATGCCGACCGTCGTTGGCCGCGACGGCGTTGTCTGCCGCGTCCCCGTGCCGCTGAACGATGACGAGCAGCATGAGCTCACCGTCTCCGCCAAGGCCCTCAAGGACATCATCGGCAGCGTCGATTTCTCCTGCTAAATCAAGCTCGCTAGAGCGAAAAGCTACAATGAAGGCGCCCGGGCTCACACGGCCCGGGCGCCTTTTTGGTGCAAAGTAACCTGACCCCATTGCACCATCCCAATGCACCATAGTTGATGGGAGGGCCATGTCGGATTCGCCTAATTTTTTGACCTATGCCCAGACGGCGTTTGATCCGTTTGAGGAGCGGCCGTTCTGCGCGGTGGATAGCCTGGTCTTTGCGTGGTTGTCCTATTTGCGTTTGCCGGGTGATATGGCGGAGCTGACGAACTGGCAGGGCCTAGACGTACGCGAGCTGCTGCGCGCCGAGTGCTACCAAGACATGATTGGCGACCTGTGGGATCCGGAGGGGAGCCGTGCCCTGTTGGAGGCTGTGGCAGCAAGCCCTCGTTACCGTGGCGTTCGTGTTTGCGGCTATCGTGCTGTGAGCGATGTGGTGGCGACGGAGCAGTTTGCAGCCATGACGTTCCGGTTTCCGGCGGGGTTTAGCTATCTTTCCTTCCGGGGGACCGACAGCACGATTGTGGGCTGGAAAGAGGACTTTAACATGGCGTTCCGGTGTCCTGTGCCGGCCCAGGAATCCGCGGCGCGTTATGTAGACGAGGCGGCGGATGCGATTGACGGGCCGCTTTTGTGCGGAGGTCATTCCAAGGGTGGAAACCTTGCGGTGTACGGTGCGGCGATGTGCCCCGATGTCGCCCGTGAGCGAATCGAACGGGCGTATTCCCATGATGGTCCGGGCTTCGTCGAGGAGTTTCTGAGCGGCAACGCCTTTGCCAATCTTTCCGGTCGAATCGACAAGACGCTACCTCGGTCGTCGATCTTTGGCATGATGTTCGAGACACAGGAGGACTATGCCATCGTTGAGAGCACCGAGTTCAGCCTGCTGCAGCACAATCCCTTTAGCTGGGTGGTTGATGGTCACGACTTCGTGTACTGTGAGCGCCTGTCTGCCGGTGCTCGATACGTTGATGGTTCCATTCGCGAGATGTTGCTTGCAGTGTCGCCTAGCGAACGCGAGCGTTTTGTAGATGCGTTGTTCTCCGTGTTTGAGGCTACGGGTGCTGAGCGGTTTGCGGATATCGCTGGGAATCTGCGCGAGAGCCTGCCCGTGATGCTCCAGGCTGCGCAAGGCTTTGACGAGGATACACGACGCTTTGTCTCGCAGACCATCGTAGCAATCCTTAAATGCGCACTGCTGCCCAAACGACCTCAGATCGACATGCCCGCTGCCGGCAAGAGTTTGGCAGAACAGCTCGAGGCTTGGCAGTCCGAGCTCCTGCGCTAACCATTGGTGCAAGCAACCTGTCCCCGATGCACCAATCTTCGAAGCGCCTGGGGCGGGCTCGACCGCTATACTGGTTCGTGCTCAATTCGATCTAGAACGGAATGCCGTATATGAAAATCAATCACGCGATTCTGCATATCCTGGACTTTGACTCCGCCGTCAACGTCATGAGCCAGCGCGAGTTGGATATCGAGAGCCGTACCGTGCGCAACTTCGTGACCACGCATCTGCGCCGCGCACGCACCTCGGCCGACAATAAACGCGCCACGTTTGCCGAGAACTCTGCGTTTGGCGGCGAGCTCAAGGGCTATTTCTTTGGCGAGCGCGAGTTTGTGGACCTGTCGCAGCGGATTGCGGAGTTTATCTCCTCCGAGCTCACCAAAGCCGAGAAAGCCGAGTCCACTGACGTGCTCGTGGCTGATTTTGACGACGATGAGGATGCCCGCTGGTTTGCCGTGATGCTGCTGGGCTCCAAGCAGGCTTTTATGCACGAAGTGGGCCGCGAGGAGGGGGAGGTGCGCAACGACATCGCGCGCCACTATGCCATTCTGCCGAACCCCTCACAAAAGGTGCCGAGCTATGCCATCGTGCGCGCGAGCACCATGGAGATCGGCTATGTGGACAAGAAACGCAAGATCGCCGGCGAGGACCGTATGCTTATCCCCGATGGCCTGCTGCAGTGCGACACGGGCGTATCGGGCAAGGAGGTCATCGACACCGTGACGCGTGTGGTTGAGGAAGTCGCCGAGGAGCACGGTGCCAACACGGCTGTAGCGCTCGCTAAGGTTAAGGCTGCCGTTGCCGAGAAGGTTGAGGATGACGAGGAGCTGCCGCCTTGGGATATCGTCGATGAGGTCTTTGAGGACGAACCGGTTATCAAGGAGAGCGTGCGCGCGGCACTGACCGAGGAGAAGGTTCCTGAGCGTGTGCCCGTGGAGCGCAAGCAGGTCGAACGCGCGGCGGTGCGCAATCACAAGATCCGTACCGACACGGGTATCGAGATCAGCTTCCCGGCCGAGATGGGTTCGAACTCCGAGTACATCGAGTTTGTCAACGAGCCCAACGGCCTCATCTCTATCGAGCTCAAGAACATCGGAAGTATTGAGAATCGATAAGCTGTGCTTGGACGTTGCAGAAAAACAAAGGCCGAAGCCCTTCGGGACTTCGGCCTTTTTTGTTTTCGGCTTGGTTGCTGACATTGCGCCGCAGGTTGGGCATACGTCAGCGAAAACGCGGTTTGTCAAAACCGCGTAACTATTAAAGTTGACGTAAGCCCTCTTCCAGGCCGGTCTTGCTGTCGGTCTTCTCGTCGCGCATCTTGATGACGCGGGCGGGGACACCGGCCACGACGGCACCGGCGGGGACGTCCTCGACGCACACGGCGCCGGCGGCAACTACAGCACCCTTGCCCACGTGCACGCCTTCCAGGACCACGGCGTTTGCGCCAATCATGACATCGTCCTCGATGATGACGGGCGTGGCGCTGGCGGGCTCCACAACGCCTGCCAGTACGGTGCCGGCGCCGATGTGGCAGTTCTTGCCCACGGTTGCGCGACCGCCCAGCACGGCGCCCATATCAATCATGGAACCCTCACCAATGACGGAGCCGATGTTGATGATGGCGCCCATCATGATGACGGCGCGGTCGCCGATCTCGACGCGGTCACGGATGATCGCGCCCGGCTCGATGCGGGCGTTGATGCCCTTAAGGTCGAGCATGGGCACGGCGGAGTTGCGGCAATCGTTCTCCACGTCGTAGTAATCGATGGAATCGGCGTTGGCGTCCAGGATGGCCTTAAGCTCATCCCAGTCGCCAAAGACGGTCTTGCCGCGACGACCGCCGTAGACATGTGCGTCGCCCCAGGCAACCTTCATGCCGGGCTTCTCGCGCACGTACAGCTTGACGGGCGTCTTTTTGGGCGCGGTGGCGATGTAGTTGATAATCTCCTGCGCATCCATCTCGGCTGCGTTGCTCATTTGCTATCTCTCCTTTGGGCGGATTCGGTTGATACCTGGTTAGGCAAACATGACCTGGTCGAACGTATAGAAGCCGGGTTCGCGGGCGACGAGCTTCTGCGCGGCTGCCAGGGCGCCGTTGACAAAGATCTGACGGCTCGTGGCGCGGTGCGTGAGCGTGACCTCCTCGTCCTGGCCAAAGAAACCCACCTCGTGCACGCCGGCGACGGTGCCGCCGCGCAGCGAGTGCATACCGATCTCCTTGGAGTCGCGCGCGCCGCACATGCCCTCGCGACCGTAGACGGGGTGGTAGCCTGCTTCGGGCTCGGCCTCGACTACGGCGTCGAGCAGCAGCTTGGCGGTGCCGCTGGGGGCGTCGACCTTTTGGTTGTGGTGAGTCTCGACAATCTCGCAGTCAAAGCCGGGCAGCTCACGCGTGGCCTGGGCCACTAGATGACGCAGGGCTGCGATGCCGATGGAGTAATTGCCCGAGTGCATAACGCGGGTGTTCTGGCCCAGCTCACGCAGGCGGTCCATCTGCTCGGGGGTGTAGCCTGTGGTGCCCGAGACCAACGCCGCGCCCGTGCGCTCGACATAGGCGACGACGGCTTCGAAGGTCACGACGTTCGAGAAGTCGATGATAACGTCGGCCGCCGGGGCGCTCTCGAGCTCGGACAGATCAAAACCGATCTGGGCGACGATATCAAAAACGGGCTGCCCGCCGGCGTCGACAATGCCTTCGGCGGTAGTGCGGATGAGCGAGCCCATGCGGCCCGTTCCCATAATGACGGTCTTAATCAAGCAGACCAGCTCCCTTCAGAGCATCGGTAAGTGCAGCGCGCGTGTCGTCTGCCATGGGGCACAGCGGCATACGGTAGTTTGCCTCGATCATACCCATCTGGGCGAGCGCCTCTTTGACGGGGATGGGGTTGACCTCACTAAAGAGGGCATTGATGAGCGGCTGGCCGGCAATCTGGATATCGCGGGCGCGTGCCACGTCACAGTCCAGATAGGCGCGGCACATGTCGTGCACGAGCTGCGGCTGAACATCGGCCCACACGCTGATGGTGCCCGAGGCGCCCAGGCTCATGAGCGGTACGGTAAGCGCGTCCTCGCCCGAGTACATGCGGAAGTCGTCTGACAGCAGGTGGGCGATCTTGGCCGCGTAGGCGACGTTGCCCGAGGCCTCCTTAATACCCATGATGTTGGGGTGCGCGGCCAGGCGTTCTACGTTGCGCTCGCTGATGCCGCAGCCACAGCGGCCGGGGATGTTGTACAGGACGCAGGGGATGTCCACGGCATCGGCGACGGTCTTAAAGTGCTGATAGATACCCTCTTCATTGGACTTGTTGTAGTAGGGGGTGATGAGCAGCAGACCGTCGGCGCCCAGGCCCTGATAGGTGAGCGACTTGGTGAGCATGGTCTGCGTGGAGTTGGAGCCCGAGCCGGCAATAACGGGGACGCGTCCTGCAACATGCTTGACCACAGCGGCGACGACGGAGTTGTCCTCGTCATCGGTCATCGTGGCACTCTCACCGGTGGTGCCCAGGGTGAGGATGGCGTCAGTGCCATTTTGCAGGTGGAAATCGATAAGGCGCTCAAGCGCGTCAAAGTCGACACTGCCGTCCTTTTTAAACGGCGTGACAAGGGCGACGATTGAGCCCTCGAGATTGCGGATATCCATGTTCTTCTCCTTCGCTTCCGCGATCTGGACGCGTTTGTTCCATTGGGCGGCGACTGCTAGGCGCTCGTCCTGAGCGCGACGGCGGGCGCTTTCGGCGCGCGATTTGGCCAGCAGCTCGCGGCCGCACGGCAGCACGTCGAGCGTGGCAAAGTAATCGCCCGGGCGCTCGGCGCGGCGAATGAGGTCTGCCGAGCCATCGGGGCGCAGCAGGACCTCGGCGGAGCGCAGGCGGCCGTTGTAGTTGTAGCCCATAGAGTGGCCATGCGCGCCGGTGTCGTGAATCACGAGCAGGTCGCCCATGTCGATATGCGGAAGCTCGCGGTCGATGGCGAACTTGTCATTGTTCTCGCACAGATTGCCCGTGATGTCGTACGTGTTCGTGATGGTGGCTGCGGTTTTATCGGGACCGTCCGGCTGACCCATCACCGTGATGTGGTGGTAAGCGCCATACATGGCGGGACGAATGAGGTCGACGGCACTGGCGTCCACGCCGATATAGTCCTTGTAGATCTGCTTCTCGTGGATGGCCTTGGTGACCAGGCACCCATAGGGACCCATCATAAAGCGGCCCATCTCGGTGCAGATCGCCACATCGCCCATGCCAGCGGGAACCAGAATCTCGTCGTATGCCGCGTGCACTCCCTCGCCGATGGCGTGAATGTCGTTGGCCTGCTGCTCGGGCAGATAGGGGATACCGACGCCGCCGGACAGATTGATAAAGGCGACATGTGCGCCGGTCTCGCGCTCCAGGCGCACGGCGAGCTCAAAGAGGATGCGCGCGAGCTTGGGGTAGTAGTCGTTGGTGACGGTGTTGCTGGCAAGGAATGCGTGGATGCCAAAGTCCTCGGCGCCCTTGGTCTTGAGCATGCGGAACGCCTCGAAGAGTTGTTCGGTGGTCATGCCGTATTTGGAGTCGCCCGGGTTGTCCATGATGCCGTTGGAAAGCTGGAACAGGCCGCCCGGATTAAAACGGCAACTGACCGTCTTGGGGATGGGGCTTGCGACACGCTCAAAGAACTCGATGTGGCTGATGTCGTCAAAGTTGACGATGGCACCCAGCTTGTCGGCGAGCTCAAAATCCGCCGCCGGCGTGTCGTTGGACGAGAACATGATGTCGTGTCCGGTGATGCCCAGCGAGCGGGCAATCATGAGCTCGGTATAGCTCGAGCAATCACAGCCGCAGCCGTATTCGTTGAGAATGGAGATGAGCGCCGGGTTGGGATTGGCCTTGACGGCAAAGTACTCCTTAAAGCCCGGGTTCCATGCAAAGGCGTCGCGCACCTCTTGCATGTTGCGGCGGATGCCTGCCTCGTCGTATAGATGAAACGGCGTGGGGAACTGCTCGACGATATGCTCGAGTGTCTCCTTGTCCACAAACGGCTGCTTGGCCGCATATGCCTCGTTGGGGGTCAATGCCATGTCCCGTAAACCTCGCTATCCAGACGGCGCCATCTGCGCATCGAATCCGCATAGCGTGGACCCAATGTCCGGATAGCGCTCCCGCATTGCTGCAGACAGTCCTGTGGGTGTTTCCCACAGGCCCACCAGGTTGTTCGTGCCCGAAAAGCCCAGTTCGGCGGGTTTCGCCTCCCCACGGGGTCAAAGCCTGCCGGCTCGCCCGCGGTTCTTCGTGCCCGCGCCTCTATCAAGTGGTAACGACCCTACCACGTTGCACTTTACCAAACAAGAGTATTCGTATATAACGTTTAAAAAATGCAGGGATATGCTGGAAACAAGTGCGCCACAATCCTGTATCACAATAAATTGCAACAGATGTGCCTCACGAAGGGATCCTCTATGACCGAGCTCCAAGAACTCCGTCGCTATCGCCGCGATCTCCATCGCATTCCGGAGCTCGATTTCGATCTTCCGCAGACTATCGCCTATATCGAGGGCGTGCTGGCACCGCTCACCTGCGAAGTGACCCATCCGTGCCCCAGCTGCGTCTGTGCTTTCTTCGACGCCGGCGTTGATGCCGCGCATGCCACGGCGATTCGCGCCGATATGGATGCGCTGCCCATCGCGGAGGCGACGGGAGCGGCCTTTGCCTCGACCCATCCCGGCAAGATGCACGCTTGCGGACATGATGGACACATGGCCATGGCACTTGCCGCCGCGACGTATGTCGACCGTACGATTCGCGAGCAGTCGGGCGCCATTAGGCGCAACGTTCTCTTTGTGTTCCAGCCGGCCGAGGAAACGACCGGTGGTGCCAAGACGGTATGCGAGAGCGGTGTGTTCGAGCGCTATGGGGCTGATCGCATTTTTGGCTTCCATGTGTGGCCCGATCTGCCTGCCGGCACGTTGGCGAGTTGTTCCGGTCCGCTGCTGGCGCGTTCGAGTGAGACACACATTCATATTCACGGGACGAGCATCCATATCGCTAAGACCTATGGCGTTCCGGTCGAGGAGTCGCACGATGCGGCGCTGGCGGCAGCGAAGTTTTTGGTTGCCGAGCGCGGGCTGATGGATGAGCTGGGTGCCGATGAGCCCTGCATTGGCAAGTTCGGCCTGCTGCAGGCAGGCACCGTCTGCAATGCGGTGGCGGGGGAGGCCCATGTTGCTGGTAGCTTGCGCGTGTTTACAGACGCTATGTTCGACCGTGCGCGCGAGGGCGTGCGCCGTGTGCTCGACGAAGCGTGCACCGCAACGGGCTGCACGTATGATCTCGACTTCGCCGAGGGCTATCCACCGGTCGATAACGACCCCGAGTTGTTTGCCAGCGTCGCGCCTGCCTTGCCCGGGCTGCAGCTTGTGGAGGAACCGCTGCTGATCGCCGAGGATTTCGCGTTCTATCAACGCCATCTGCCGGGCGTGTTTTTCCTGCTGGGCACGGGTATGCCAGAGGACCAAGACAACCCGAGTGATTCGGATGGCTGTCCCGCCTATGCCACAAGCGCTCTGCATACCGATAGCATGCTCTTCGACGAGGAAATCCTTCTCAAAGGCCTCGATGTCTACAAACGATTGCTTGGTTGATTTTCAATCTCAATGCAACAGCCTGAACGGGTCCCGCGTTTCCGCAGCTAGCGCAACGCGGAAATAGCTC
>NZ_JBCJBI010000019.1:0-37802 GCF_039062365.1 Collinsella aerofaciens | reverse complement strand
AAAGCCGTTTGTCTCCACCCGCGTAGCGGGTGGTTTAAAGCTGGCCGCTGCGCGGCCAGCAGACTAAAGTCTTGAATGCAAAAAGGGATCCGTCCATTACGGACGGATCCCTTAAAACAAGTGATCGTCAAACCAATTTACTCGGCGTCGGTCTCCTCGTCCTTCTTCTCGGAAGGCAGCGGGGTAACCTCGATCTCGACGCCCAGAGTCTCAGCAGCAGACTTCATGGACAGGGAGATACGACGACGGTCGAGGTCGATCTCCATGACCTTGACCTGAACCTTGTCGCCCACATGGGTGACCTGAGAAGGCTGATCGACGTGCTTGTTGGCCATCTCGGAGATGTGCACCAGGCCCTCGATGCCCTCGCCCAGGTCGACGAAAGCGCCGAACGGGACAAGCTTGGTCACAGTGCCCTCGACGATAGCGCCGACGGGGTACTTCTTGACCAGTGCACGCCACGGATCCTCGGTGGTCTGCTTGAGACCCAGGGAGATGCGCTCGCGGTTGAGATCGACGTCGAGAACCTCGACCTCGACCTCCTGGCCGACCTTGACAACCTCGGAAGGATGGTTGACGTGGTTCCAAGAGAGCTCGGAGATGTGGATGAGGCCGTCGATACCGCCGAGGTCGACGAAGGCGCCGAAGTCGACGATGGAGGAAACGGTGCCCTGGAGACGCATGCCAGACTTGAGCTTGGACAGGATCTCGGAGCGCTCAGCCTTACGGGACTCCTCGAGCACGACGCGACGGGAGAGGACGACGTTGTTGCGGTTGCGGTCCATCTCGATGACGCGGGCCTCGATGCGGGTGCCCATGTAGGAGGTGAGGTCCTTGACGCGACGGAGGTCGACGAGGGAAGCGGGCAGGAAGCCACGCAGGCCGATGTCGAGGATCAGGCCGCCCTTGACAACCTCGATAACCTCGCCCTCGACGTTCTCGCCAGAGTTGAACTTCTCCTCGATGCGGTTCCAAGCACGCTCGTACTCGGCACGCTTCTTGGACAGGACCAGACGACCGTCCTTGTCCTCCTTCTGGAGAACCAGAGCCTCGATGGGATCACCGAGTGCAACGATGTCTGCAGGGTTAGCGTCCTTGCGGATGGACAGCTCGCGGACCGGGATAACGCCCTCGGACTTGAATCCGATGTCAACGAGCACCTCGTCATGCTCGATCTTAACGACAGTGCCGTTAACGAGATCGCCCTCATCAAAGTCGGTAATCGTACCGTCGATGAGGTTGTTCATCTCCTCCTCGTTGACATCGTCAAGAGAGAAAATGGACGAGTTCTGAATCTCACTCAAAGGTGGACCCCTTTCGAACTACGGGGCCCCGATTGCTAGGACCTACAGAAGGGTGCGACAAGCACACAACGTTTAGGAACACTCGGGAGCCGACAGATACTAATGTGACGCTTATGCAATCACGTTCGTATAGGTTACGGGGAAATCATTTCGATTTCAAGCGTGAACTGCGATTTTTTACTCGTATGGAGACTTTTTCGCAATCTTGTGGACGACCGTCTCCATAAGTTGACGATAGGCAGTTAGGCATACGGCTTTGGGGTAAAGTATCCGGAGCCAACGATTCTGGAACGATTTATCGAGAAAGGTGCCCGCGTGCTCAAAGCAGTCGTTTTCGATATGGACGAGACGCTTCTTAGCATCAACCTCAACGCGTTCATCCTTCGCTATTTTAAGGATGTCTCGTCGATGCTCGCGGATATCGGGCGCCGCAGCCGCGGTGGCACGATGGCACGCCTCGGCACCATCCTGGTCGACCTCAACGCCAACCGCCGAAGCGGCACGGACAACCGCACCAATCTTGAGTTTTACCAAGAAGAGGTCGAGCGCCGATGCGGGATCTGCCTCTCCGATCCCCTCATCTACGAGGCGTTTACCTACTATGACCGCGAAGTTCTTCCGTACAAGAACGACGATGTCATTAACGCCCACGCCATGCCGGGCGCACACGCCGCGCTCCAGGCCGTACATGACGCAGGGTTGCGCTGCGCGCTCTTTACCAACCCCAGCTTTCCCCAGGGCGCCATCGAGTGCCGCATGGGTTGGGGCGACCTGGCCGACGCTCCCTTTGAGCTCGTCACGCACATGGGAAACACCACCCGCTGCAAGCCCGATGCCACCTACTATCAAGAGCAGCTTCAGGTGATGGGACTCGAGCCACACGAGGTCCTTATGGTGGGCAACGATCCCAAACGCGACTTCCCGTCCCCCGATTGCGGCATCCAAACCGCCTTTGTGGGCCAAGGCAAGCCCAGCCGAACCACCTGGCGCGGAACCATGGAAGACTTCGCCCGTGACTTTAACGCCGTAGTAGAAGCCTTCTACGAACACCAAGTAGCCGACGAACTGTCCTAGCACACTTGGGTTTTGCCGATCATGATATTGAGGATCTCGACGTCGGTGTCCTTCATGCCCACGCGGCCTACGTAGCCCATACTGGCGATCGTCTGCTCAACGGTATCCTGGATCAGGCCCTCGCCGGCGCGGAAGCCGCGACCCTGCATGGCCATATCATGGCCCAGAATCGCCGCATCGACGGCAGCCGAGATCTTGGCGGCACAGCTCGCTTTGGCGCCGTCGCACACGATGCCGCCCACGTTACCGAGCGTATTCGAGACCGTCGCGCCAATCTGCTCGCGCGTGCCACCGCACAGCCAGGTAATCGCGGCGCCGGCGCCGCACGCGGCGCAAATAGCACCGCAAAACGCCGAGAGCGCACCAATATAGCTCTTGATATGCACGGCGATAAGATCGGACAGCATCACGGCGCGCACCAGGCGCTCGTGGTCGCAACGCAGGTACTCGGCATACTCCATGACGGGCAACGCGCAGGTAATACCTTGATTGCCCGAGCCGCACACAATGGCGACCGGCAGCGCGCAACCGTTCATGCGGGCGTCGGACCCGGCGGCTGCACGGGCACGGGCACGGCAGGCGACGTCATCGGCACGAGCACCCAGCAGCGTACGACCCACCTCGGCGCCCCAAGCGTGCGCAAGGCCCTCGGCACTGATTGCGCCATTCAGCTCAATCTGACGCTCAACGGCAGCCCGGGCGTCCTCAATGTCACCGTCCTCGATAAAGTCGATGATGGTCTCAATCGACATGGGCGTATCGGCGTTATCTGCCGCCCGCTCGGCCACGACGCGCTCGGCGCAGGCGGCACACTCCCCCGCCGACTTGCCGCATACCGGAATACCATCGAGCGTATGGCACGTGACATTAGTGTGGTGATCGGTAATCTCGACGACCGCGGTATGGCCCCCGGCCGTCGCAGTCACCTTGATGTAGAGGTTGGGCACACCCTCGACAAGCGACACATCGCAGTAGCCGGCGTCGGCGAGGAGCTCGGCCACGCGAGCGCGGTCTTCATCGTTAACGCTCTCGAGCACCTCGAGCGCGCTCTTAGCGTCGCCGCCCACGGCACCCAGCACGGCCGCCGCTTCAATACCGTGCATGCCGCCCGAGTTGGGCACGGTCACGCTCTTGACGTTCTTGATGATATTGCCCGAGCAGGCAACATCCATATGATCGGGTTCGCAACCGAGCGTCTGACTCGCCAGCGCCGCTGCATAGGCAACGGCAATGGGCTCGGTACAGCCGAGCGCGCAGACAAGTTCGCGGTTCAAAACATCGCAAAACGCGGCATCACGGATGGAATCGGTAGGCATAGGTATCTCCTGCTTGCATAACGGGCTGGGCTCTCATAATAGTTAGCTCCTTTATTTGATAACAATGCATCAAAAACCGCAACCATGGTTCCGGCAGACGGCGCTCAAGCGCAAACTGACGACATTCATTCACAAGAAGTCGGTCTTGTTGCCTGCTAAAGCGTTTGACCAAAAAACGCTCGAGCGTTTACGCAAAAGTCGCGCTATTATGCAGTCGAACGCGGTAAACACCTTTAGCATTTGCGCCGCACAGACCAGAGAGGAACCATCCATGAAGATCGGTATCGGTAACGACCACGCCGCCGTCGAGCTCAAGAACATCATCTCCGAGCACCTGAAGGAGCGCGGCTGCGAGGTCGTGAACTTTGGCACCGACACCTCCGAGAGCTTTGACTACCCCATCGCCGGCTACAAGGTGGGTAAGGCCGTTGCCAACGGCGACGTCGACCTGGGCATCCTCATCTGTGGCACCGGTGTCGGGATTAGCCTGGCTGCCAACAAGGTCGAGGGCGTACGCGCCGTTGTGTGCTCCGAGCCCTTCAGCGCCAAGCTCTCCCGCATGCACAACAATACCAACGTGCTCGCCTTTGGTGCCCGTGTCGTGGGCTCCGAGCTCGCCAAGATGATCGTCGACGAGTGGCTCGACGCCGAGTTTGAGGGCGGCCGTCACGAGCGTCGCGTTAACCTCCTCAACGAGATCGATCACACGCGCGGCCTCAAGGTCGTCGACGAGGCCTAAACCACTCAGTGCCACAAGCTAACAGCAGGGGCCCGCTCGGAACTCATGACCGAGCGGGCCCCTTCATAGATTTTGGAATAAAAGGGCGCCGCGGATGGAGTTCCGCGGCGCCCAAGCCACACGCTAACAGCTTTAAGGAGTCAAAGCTGGTTTAGCCAAAGAAGCGCTTGATCTCGATCTCGGCGTTCTCCAGGCAGTCGGAGCCGTGGATCACGTTGGCGTTGACATCGACAGCGAAGTCGCCGCGGATGGTGCCGGGGGCAGCATCAAGCGGGTTGGTAGCGCCCATGAGGGTGCGCATCTTAGCAACAGCGGAGAGACCGGAAACGACCATCTTGACGACCGGACCGCTCGTCATAAAGTCGCAGAGACCGCCAAAGAAGGGCTTGTCGGCCAAATGGGCGTAGTGCTCCTCGACGGTAGCGCGCTCGAGCGTGGTCATCTCCATGCGCTCGATGACAAGGCCGCTGCGCTCAATGCGAGCAACGATCTCGCCGATCTTGCGGTCGCGCACGGCGTCGGGCTTAATCATGATGAAGGTCTTCTCGATAGCCATAAGGTAGCCTTTCAAGTAGGTTCGCGCGTGCCCAAGTCCCATTCCGGCACCCGCCTGGACTGCATCGTAACAGAGTTTTAGCTGCAGTTAAACAAAAAGCTGTTTATTGAAACGTTACAATTTATTGAAGCGTTCCATATGTGTCACTTCTGTTTCGAAGCTCGATTAGAGTACCATCCGACTGCCCATCAACCGCATCAAGCAGAGCAGACGGTCGGTTGCCGCCCGCGAACGTACCCCCTTCACAACCTGCCCAAAGGTCCTACAGAACTTCTCGACAAGCCCCTCCCCCATAGCAACAAAATACGGACCCCCACATCAGCAGACGCCAGTAAAGCAAAAAACGATTCCTCAATAAATGGCAAAAACGGCTTCAGCCAAACCTCTACTTTGCCCCGTGACCCATCTCGACGACCTTGGTCAACGATCCAAAAACGCCTTCGTCGGCAACGAGTTGTGCCTCGGCACGCTGCAGCTGCACGGCAACGGCGGCAGGGGCGGTACCGCCCTCGGTCGTTCGCGCAGCAACGATTGAGGGGATGTCGAGCGCCTCGGTAATGTCGCGCTCAAAGAGCGGGCTTGCCTCCTGGAACACCTCAAACGGCAGGTCCTCAAGATTGCAGCCGCGCTTCTCGCACATCAGGACCAAATGGCCCACCACGGCATGTGCCTCGCGGAACGGCAGACCACGCTTAGCCAGGTAATCGGCAACATCGGTGGCGGCGAGGTGTCCCACGCCGCACTCGCGCGCCATGGCATCCTCGTTGACGGTCCAAGTCGAAATCATACCGGCCATAACCGACAGGCACTGCATGAGCGTATGGGCGGTATCGAGCGCGCCCTCCTTGTCCTCCTGCAAGTCCTTGTTATAAGCGAGCGGCAAGCCCTTCATGGTCACGAGCAGCTGCACCAGGTTGCCATAGACTCGGCCGCTCTTGCCGCGGATAAGCTCGGCAAAGTCGGGGTTCTTCTTCTGCGGCATGATGGACGAACCAGTGGAGTAAGAGTCGGAAAGCGTGATAAAGCCAAATTCGGAACTCGACCACAGCACGATCTCCTCGGAAAGACGCGACAGGTGCATCGCCATGACGGAGCCGGCGTAATGCAGGTCGAGGAGGAAATCACGGTCGGAAACCGCATCGAGCGAGTTGGGAATCACGCCCGCAAAGCCAAGTTCGGCAGCCGTCATCTGGCGATCGAGCGGATAGCTCGTACCGGCAAGCGCAGCGGCACCCAGCGGGCAGTTGTCGGCAGCATCAAAGGCGGCCTTCAAACGCGTAAAGTCGCGCGCGAACATCCAGGAATACGCCAGCAGGTGATGCGACAGCAGCACGGGCTGAGCATGTTGCATGTGCGTGTAGCCCGGCAGAATCACCTTGTCGTACTTCTTGGCCGCATCCACCAGCACATGGCGCAGCTCAAGATTGGCCTCCATGAGCTCCTTGGCCAGCGCCTTGACGCCCAGACGCGTATCGGTCGCCACCTGATCGTTACGCGAACGCCCGGTATGCAAGCGCTTACCGGCCTCGCCGATGCGGCGCGTCAGCTCGCTCTCGATGGACATATGAATGTCCTCGTCGTTGATATCGAAGGTGAAGTTGCCGGCATCGATGTCCTGCTCAATTCCACTCAGACCCTCGGCAATCGCCCGCTCGTCCTCGGCACTGATGATGCCCTGGGCCGCCAGCATCTTGGCATGCGCCTTAGAGCCGGCGATATCCTGCTTATAGAGATGTTTGTCGACCGGCAGCGACGCGCCAAACTCCTGCGTGACCTCGGCCACGCCCGCCTCAAAACGACCGCCCCAAAGAGCCATGGAACCGTCTCCTTTCTCCAAATACCAAAACAAGCGTCCAAAGCAATGTGCCCTGTCGCTAAAGCGATTTATCAACCGCTAGTTTTACACACTCCCTGCCGCGCGCGGGGCCATGTGGTTAATTTGCAAAGAAGTGACGCACCATGCACTTGGCGCCCAACGTCTCCCTCCGGATGTTGCCTTGCGAACCATCGATCCAGGCCTTCAGGCTCATAGGAACGTCCTCGACCTTTACAGCATCGAACTCGGGCGCGAGGGCAAGCAAAGCATGCGCGATAGCATTAAACATAGTGGATACTCCTCATATATATAGGCGCAGAGCCGCCAAATTGATAGAAGGAGCCCCGCCGGACAACCCCGGCGGGGCTCGGACTCAGCCGCAGACGCGGCATCATATATGCGGGCGGAACGTAGGGGCCACCGATGTTAAGAAGTGTCAGCAAGCATAACGAAAGGTAGGGACCCCGTGCGCCCGTTATGTATCACGCGGATGGGCCGCGCGGATACCAAGGGAAGGAGGCGCTAGGCCTGGGCGGCAGCAGAGCTGGGGCCCTGGACCTTTGCCCACGTCTTGAGCGACAGCGTATCGATCTCGATAAAGCCGGCGCTGGCTTTCTCGTCAAACGTGGTGTCGCGATCGTAGGTAGCCAGACCGTAGTCGTAGAGGCTGAAGGGACTCTTGCGGCCGACGACATGGCAGTTACCCTTAAAGAACTTCAGGCGGACGGTGCCGGTAACGAACTTCTGGGTATCGGCCATAAAGGCATCGAGCGCGTTTTTGAGCGGGCTGTACCACTGGCCGTTGTACACGGCGGTGGCCCAATCCTGCTCGAGCTTGATCTTGGTCTTGAGCAGGTCGCCCTCGACGCAGATGTCCTCGAGCGCCTTGTGGGCGGTGATGAGCGTCAGGGCGCCGGGAACCTCGTAGCACTCGCGGCTCTTAAGGCCCACCAGGCGATCCTCGACCAGATCGAGACGGCCAAAGCCATTGTCGCCGGAGATCTTGTTGAGGGCGATGACGATCTCGGAGAGTTTCATCTTCTTGCCGTCGACGGCGACGGGCTTGCCGGCTTCAAACTCAATCTCGGTGTAGGTCGGGGTGTCCGGCGTGTCCTCGGGGTTCTTGGTCATAACCCAAGCGTCGTCGAGCGGCTCGTTCCAGGGATCCTCCAGGTGGCCGCACTCAATGGCACGACCCCACAGGTTGTCGTCGATAGAGTAGGGGTTGTCGTTGGCACCCTCGGGAACCGGCACGTTGTGGGCGTGGGCATAGGCGACCTCGTCGGGACGGCACTTCAGGTCCCACTCGCGAACCGGGGCGATAACCTTGAGCTCGGGGTCGAGGGCCTTGACGGCAGCCTCGAAGCGGACCTGGTCGTTACCCTTGCCGGTGCAGCCGTGGGCGACGTAGGTCGCGCCAAACTCGTGAGCGACCTCGACAAGCTTCTTGGCGAGCAGCGGGCGAGACAGGGCGGAGAGCAGCGGGTACTTGTTCTCGTACATGGAGTTTGCAGCGATGGCCTTAGTCAGGAACTCATCGGAGAACTCGTCGCGCAGGTCGAGCACCTGGCAATCGAGAACGCCCAGGTCGAGCGCCTTCTGCTTCTTGGCATCCAGTCCGGTCTCTTCCTGGCCCACGTTGCCGCAGACGCAAACGACATCGAGATTCTTCTCGTCCTGGAGCCACTTGACACATACGGATGTATCAAGACCACCGGAATATGCGAGAACGACTTTTTCCTTGCTCATGGCTGTTTCCTTTCGCCCTTGGTAGCTAGTTAGAACATCGGTCAGTTGCAAGTCATTTCAAGGTCATATACCGTGCAATATCAGGTTAAATAGCAAAAATCAGCACATACATGCCCTAGAAACATGCAGCAATGTCGTGCTAAAACCCAACGACCTCAAAATGACTCTGTTGAGGCAATTCGCCCCATGCGGACAGAGACGATTGTTATCGTCGTCGGGAAATTGCGCGCTGGCGTCGGATGGCATTGTCTGCAGTGGTGATGATCTTTACGAACTGCATCTGCCTCTCCTTTCACGTATCGCCGGGCGCAATTCAAATATCGTAAACGGTACCTTTTACTCGGTAAGCGGTTGTTTTTCCGTCTCCGTTTTCGATGGTCGCTATATTACGCTAAAGTGCCCGCAGCACAAGCGACAAATTCAAATTTCTGAAAAGTTTTTTCATTACTTTGTGAAGCGTGGTGCAAATACGCACCATTCCTGCGAAAATACGCTCGACTACTAGTTGATGGTTATAACGTCTGAAACAATCTCGAAACGAAAGGCGCTTTTTTATGCAAACTTACGAATCGGACGCCAACATCGGCAACATTAAGATTCTCGCCGTCGATATGGACAAGACGCTGCTGACCGACGAACGTGTGCTGCCCCAGGGTCTTGATGAGCGCCTGGACAAGCTCGCCGACGCCGGCATCGTATTCTGCCCCGCCAGCGGACGTCCCGCCCCCAAGCTCGAGGAGATGTTCGAGGGCATCAAGAACCGCCTCGCCTTTTGTCCCGACAACGGAGCGTGCGTGATCTATCGCGGCAGCTATATCTATAAGAGCAATATTGACGTGGAGCTGTATCAGCAGGTCTTGAACCGTGCCTCGGAGGATCCTCGCGCTGTCCCCGTCCTGTGCTGCTTCGACGAGTTCTACGTGCTTGCCCGCGACCATCAATACCACGACGAGATCAGCGTCTACTACAACACAATCAACTACGTCGACAGCTTTGAGGGCATTGATTTCGAGTCCAACAAGATTTCGGTCTTCTTCCCCGGCTACGACGCCGAGCCCGCTTTCCGCGAGACCTATAGCCCCGAGTTCTCGGACAAGCTCTACGTCACCAACGCCGGGCGCGAGTGGATCGACTTTATGAACCTGGGCGTCGACAAGGGCGCCGGCGTCGCGCACCTGTGCGAGCACCTGGGCATCGATATTGCCGATGCTGCCGCCGTGGGTGATACCTACAACGACATCCCCATGCTGGAGCGCGTCGGGCATAGCTTTATCGTGGACAATGCCGAGGAGCATATGAACGCGCATGCTAAGTGGCGCATTCCGAGCAACAACGACGGGGGCGTACTGACGCTCATCGACGCCATCTTGGCGGCTCGGTAACGTAGCTCATCGGACCTGGCCGGGCGAGGCGGGCAAGTTTTTCGCTCGGTCAGGTCCTGGGCTCGCTCGGAAAGCACATTAAGTGCTTTCCGGCTCGTGCGGAATCTACGAAAAACTTGCCCGCCTCGCCCGGCCAGGTCCTTGGGTGACTTGCTTGCCGCATGGATGGCGTCTTGGCGCCTAGATACTTTGGCTGAATTTTATTGAACGAAGGACGCTCCTTGTTGATGAGGGGCGTCCTTCTGGTTTTGTATTACTTTGGAATTGTGGTCATGCCCTTACTTGGCGTCTGCCCAGGTCACTCCAGTCGAAGCTTCGGCGATTAGGGGGACGCGGAGGTCCACTACGTGCTCCATGACGTCGCGGACCATGGCGATGAGGCGCTCGACTTCGTCGATGGGGCACTCAAAGTCCAGTTCGTCGTGCACCTGCAGGATCATGTGGGCGGCAAAGCCCTCTTCTTCCAGGCGGCGGCTTACGCGGGCCATGGCGATCTTGATGATGTCGGCCGCGGTGCCCTGCATGGGATGGTTCATGGCCGTGCGCTCGCCAAAGCCGCGAAGTTGCGGATTTTTGGCCTTGAGCTCGGGAATATGGCGTCTGCGGCCATACATGGTCTCGGCGTAGCCCGTCTGCTTGGCACGTGCCACCACGCTGTCGAGGAACATACGCACGCCCGGATAGGCCTCGTAGTAACGGTCGATCATGTCGCGTGCCTCGACCATCGAGATATGCAGCGACTGCGACAGGCCGTAGGCCTGCTGACCATACACGATGCCAAAGTTCACGGCCTTGGCGCGACTGCGCAGGTCGGGCGTTACCTCGGACACCGGCACACCGAACACGCGCGCCGCCGTCTCGGCATGGAAGTCCTCGCCCTCGTTAAAGGCGCGCACCAGGTGCTCGTCACCCGAGAGATGTGCCAGCAGACGCAGCTCGATCTGCGAGTAGTCCACCGCCAAAAAGACGCTTCCCTCGCCTGCCGAAAACGCCGTCTTGACGGTACGACCCAGCTCCGAGCGCGTCGGGATGTTCTGCAGGTTCGGGTCGCTCGAGGACAGACGCCCCGTTGCCGTGATGGTCTGGTTGTACGTAGTGTGTACGCGACCGTCACCACGGCGTAGCGGGCCCAGCGTGTCCAGATAGGTGGACTTGATCTTAGACTTCTCACGCCAGTCCAAGATCAGACGCACGATTTCGTGGTCACGCGCAAGGTCGCTCAGCACCTTGGCGTTGGTCGAATAATAGCCGCGCTTAGTCTTCTTGAGGCCCTTGGTCGGAAGCCCCATCACATCAAAGAGCACGTGCGACAGCTGCATGGGACTGCCAATATTAAAGGTCTCGTCACCCGCCAGGTCGCGAATACTGCGCTCAACCTCGGTAATCTGGGTCGCCAGGCCCTCGGACAGACTGCGCAGGCGATCGGGGTCCACGAGCATGCCCGCGCGCTCCATCTTGGCAAGCACCGGCACGAGCGGCATCTCGATGCCATCGAACACGTTGGCGGCGTTCTCGCGGGCCATGCGGTCGCGCAGCGGTGCGACCAGCGCCAGCGTCAAGGCCGCCGTGCGAGCGGCGGGCGCCGGAGCGTCCTCACCGGCACCCCCTGCACCGCGCGCCGCAGGCAGCGCCATCTGCAGATACGTATCGGCCAGATATGCCTCATCGAACTCGGAGCGATCGGAATCCAGCAGATAGGCAGCGACAACGGTATCGAAGATACGCGTGGAATCGGCAGCGAGCGGATCCATGAGCTCGGGCTCAGAAGAATCGATGGGCGAAAGCTCGTGCAGCAGCGCCTTCGTATCCGGGCTCGCCACGCGGCCCTCCATAAACAGACGCGCGAGCACGCCGGCAATCACGCCGTGGACGAAGTTGAAGCCCTCAACCTCAGCCGCCGCACAGCTGTCGCCCTCCTCGAGCGCGAACAGGCCCTTGGACGTCGCCAGCCACAGCGTGCGCGTCAGTCCAAAGAGCGCGCCCTCTTCCTTGTCGTCGTCCACCACGGCGGCGACCCACTCGCCGGCATCAATCGCGCGGGAGACCTCAGCCGCAACGGCACCAAGCGCGTCAGCATCGCCGGCGGCTGAGCGAACCATAGCAGGTATCTCAAACACACTGGAGGCAGCAGCCCCGCCCTCGCCGCCGATCAGCGCCAAGAAACGGTTCTGCATGGCGGTGATACCAAGCGTACCCAGCGCCGCGGAAACCTCATCGGCAGAAAACGCCGGGAAGGACGTCGCCTCAAAGTCGAGCTCGACGGGCGCATCGGTGTGAATTGTCGCAACCTTGCGGCTCAGTAGTGCGTCATCGATGTGTGCACGCAGGTTCTCGCCCATCTTGCCCTTGACCTCGTCGGCATGCGCGATGACTTCGTCCAGGCTACCGTACTTCGCAATGAGCGCACTCGCCTTTTTGGGACCGATGCCCGGTACACCGGGGATGTTGTCGGACGTATCGCCCTTTAGACCGTAAAAATCGGGCACGAGCGCCGGCGTAATGCCGTGATACAGGTCGTCCACGCTCTCGGGCGTCATGATCGCCACGTCAGACAGGCCCTTGCGGGTCGAGACCACGTTGACGTGCTCGGTCACGAGTTGATACATGTCGCGGTCGCCGGTCACCAGTAGCATGTCGCAGCCGGCCTGCTCGCCCAGGCGCGCCATGGTTCCCAGGATATCGTCGCCTTCCCAGCCCTCGGACTGCAGAATCGGCACGTTGAGCGCGGTGAGCAGCTCCTTAATCATAGGGAACTGCGCATGCAGATCGGGGTCCATGGGCGGGCGTTGCGCCTTATACTGTGGCAGCATCTCCATGCGCACGCGCGGCTTACCCTTGTCAAACGCCACGACCACACCGTCGGGGTTAAAGGCATCAATCATCTTAAGAAACATGTTCAGAAAGCCAAAGATCGCGTTGGTGGGGCGACCGTCCGGCGCGTTCATGGTCGGCGGCACGGCGTGAAAGGCGCGGTGCATGAGCGAGTTGCCGTCGATAACGGCAAAAGTGCGGCGCTTGTCAGACATATTAAATACCTCGCTTTGGGCTGGGCACGGTTTGCTCACTCCAGTTTACACGCTCCCCGCCCCGCGGCCACCTCACATCAAGCTCCCCCGCCACCGTGAGCCCGCGCGTGATACGATGGCTCACGGTACATCAACCAGCACGATCGATCCGAAAGGAGCCTGCGTCATGGAGCGTCCCTGCGCATGGAAAAAGTACACGCCACAGCAAGTCGAGGAGCTCGAGGAGCTTTGCCGCGGCTATAAGCAGTTTTTGAGCGAGAACAAGACCGAGCGCCTGTGCGTCAAGACCGGCATCAAGATGGCCGAGGAGGCGGGATACGTCGACCTGGAGACCGTGATCGCCGAAGGCCGCGAGCTCAAGGCAGGCGACAAGGTGTACGCCGCCAATCACGGCAAGGACCTCATGCTCGTCAACCTGGGCACCGCCCCGCTCGAGCAGGGCTTTAACATCCTGGGCGCCCACGTGGACTCGCCGCGCCTAGACCTTAAGCAGAACCCCGCCTTCGAGGCCGGCGACATGGCCTACCTCGACACGCACTACTATGGCGGCGTCAAGAGCTACCACTGGGTCGCTTCCCCGCTCGCACTCGTAGGCGTCATCTGCAAAAAGGACGGCACCACCGTCGACATCAACATCGGCGACAAGGCAGATGACCCAGTCTTCACCATCTCCGACCTGCTGATCCACCTCTCGAGCGAGCAGATGGCCAAGCCCGCCAAGGACGCCGTCGACGCCGAGATCCTCGACGTGATCGTGGGCGGCCGTCCCGTCAAGTTTGACGAGAACGACAAGGACGCCCCCAAGGAGCCCGTCAAGCAGATGTTCCTGGACATCCTTAAGGAGCAGTATGACGTCGAGGAGGAGGACTTCCTCTCCGCCGAGATCGAGGTCGTGCCCGCCGGTCCCGCCCGCGACATGGGCCTCGACCGCTCCATGATTTTGGGCTATGGCCACGACGACCGCGTCTGCGCTTACCCCTCCATGCTCGCCCAGATCAATGTGGCCAATGTCGAGCGCACGAGCATCACGCTCATCGTCGACAAGGAGGAGATCGGTTCCGTGGGTGCCACCGGCATGACGAGTCGCTTCTTCGAGAACACCGTCGCCGAGATCATGACGCTCGCCGGCGAGGATAGCCCGCTGGCCCTGCGCCGCGCGCTCGCCCGCAGCCGTATGCTCTCCTCCGACGTGTCCGCCGGCTTCGACCCGGGCTATGCCGGCAAGTTCGAGACCAAGAACGCCGCCTTTATGGGTCGCGGCCTGTGCTTTAACAAGTACACGGGCAGCCGCGGCAAGGGCGGCTCCAACGATGCCGATGCCGAGTACGTGGCCCTCATCCGCGACATCATGGACGAGGCCGGCGTGGACTTCCAGACCTGCGAGCTCGGCCGCGTCAACGCGGGTGGCGGCGGCACCATCGCCTACATCATGGCCGAGTATGGCATGAACGTCATCGACTCCGGCGTTGCCGTCCTGTCCATGCACGCCCTGTGGGAGGTCGCCAACAAGGCCGATATCTACGAGGCCTACCGCGGCTACAAAGCCTTCCTCGAGCGCGCCTAACCAACCCTTCATCAGTTGCGGTGAAATACGGACTAAACTGGCCCATAAACGGCCAAAACAGACCGTATTCCACCGCAATTTCTTTTTTGGCAGAGGAGAGTTCATGCTGCAGGTCATCATTTCGCCCGCCAAGCAGATGCGCGCGGCCCAAGATGCTTTTGAAGTCCTGGGCATCCCACCCTTTGTGCGCGAGACGACTCGCCTCCACCGCGCACTGCTAGATATCGAGCGGAATGAAGGCAGCGGCGGCCTGCAGGCGCTGTGGAACGTGAGTGACAAACTGCTGGGACCTTGCCTCAACACACTGCATGAGTTCGGGCCCATCCTGAAAAGCGGCGATCTCGACAATCCCGCACTCGCCCGTCACCTCTCCCCTGCCGTCATGTCCTATCACGGCATTCAATACCAGAGCATGGCACCCGAGGTGATGGATTCCGCACAGCTCGCATGGCTGCAAGACCATCTGTGGATCCTCTCGGGCCTTTACGGATGCGTACGCCCCTTTCATGCCGTCGAACCGTATCGGCTGGAGATGGGCGCGAAGCTTGTCGTCGACGGTGCCCGAGACCTCTACGCATTTTGGAGCGATAAGCTCGCGCGGGCTATCGCCCCGGCAGGTTCAAACACCACGATCGTCAACCTCGCCAGCGTAGAGTATGCCAAAGCCGTTCTGCCCCACCTCGCGGGCGACGCCACAGCCGTCACGTGCCTCTTTGGCGAGGGTATCCGCAACGGGAAGCCCATCCAACGGTCGACCGCCAGCAAAAAGGCGCGCGGCTCCATGGTGCGGTGGATGGCAGAAAACAAGCTCGAGGATGCAAGCGAACTTACCGCATTCAACATCGGCTATCGACACATCCCCGAGCTTTCAGACAAAAACACCCTGGTTTTCATGAACGCGCAGGCACAATAGGCCCGCCGTTTCCAAACACCCCGCTATTCCGCCAGACCGTCGGCCTTAGCGATCTTGCTTGTCGAGCCATCTTGGTAGGTAACCTTAACGTGCTCCACCTCGGACGCCGCAACACCCGACGGAGGCTCAAGACGCCATTCCGTCAGGGCGATATCCATGGTCGTGGGCACATCTCCTTGATCTTTGAGCTTCACCGTGAGCGTTTTGAGCGTCGCATCATACGTCACGCGTTCGATTTCCTCACCAGGAATAGACCCACCACTCAGCTGCAACTGCACAAACTCATCGCACGGGTACCAATAATCGCCCGGAACGGCGAGCGTATTGGCATTACCGCCAGTACTCCTCACCGTCATAATCGGTAGGCTATCATCAGCCTCGAACTCCCATGCAGCGCCGCCGCGACCACCAAACGTCCAGATACAAAAGGCAATCACCAGCACGGCAAGCACCGCAAAACCAATCGCGACAAGGCCATGGTGCGCACGGCCCTCCTCGGCCGATACATCCCATCGTGTCTCTCGATACAAATGCTTGTCTTCCACGTTCGCCTCCCCACAGGCACGCTCGTTAGGCCAATCGTACCCATTCGAGCTATACTTGAGCCCACCACATAAACGGGGAGCTTGCAGGACAAGACGGCAGGCTGAGATTGGGTGCGCCCGCCCTGACCCGCAAACCTGATATGGGTAATGCCAACGAAGGGAGCCGTGCCAATGAGCGCACAGACCGAGCCCAAGCTCGTCACGCAAATCGACTTCGCCCGCGCCGGGCAAATCACGCCGCAGATGAAGGAGGTCGCCGAGCGCGAGCATCGTGACCCCGAGTACATCCGCGAGCGCGTGGCCGACGGCCGCATCGCCATTCCCGCCAACATCGTGCATATCAAAAAGGGCATGCGCGCCTTTGGCGTCGGTGAGGGCCTGTCCACCAAGGTCAACGTCAACCTGGGCATCTCGGGCGATAAGGCCGATGCCGCCGAGGAGTGGAAGAAGGTCAAGATCGCCGAGGACTTTGGCGCCGACGCCATCATGGACCTCTCCAACTCGGGCAAGACGCGCCAGTTCCGCCAGCAGCTCATCGACGAGACACCGCTCATGGTGGGCACGGTGCCGATGTACGATGCCATCGGCTACATGGAAAAGCCGCTGGTCAAGCTGACCAAGGACGATCTGCTCGAGGTCGTGCGCGCGCATGCCGAGGACGGCGTGGACTTTATGACCATCCACTGCGGCATCAACAAGTCGGTCATCAAGACCTTTAAGGAGACTGGCCGCCTCATGAACATCGTCAGCCGCGGCGGCTCGCTGCTGTTTGGCTGGATGGAGGTCACCGGTAACGAGAACCCCTTCTACGAGTTCTACGACGAGGTACTCGAGATCTGTCACGAGTACGACGTGACGATCTCGCTCGGCGACTCCTGCCGCCCGGGCTGTCTCTACGACTCCAACGACGCGACCGAGACTGCCGAGATGATCGAGCTGGGCAAGCTGTGCAAGCGCGCCTGGGCCGCCGGCGTACAGGTCATGGTCGAGGGCCCGGGTCACATGGCGCTCGACGAGATCGCCGCCAACATGAAACTGCAGAAGCGCCTGTGCCACAACGCCCCGTTCTATGTGCTCGGGCCGCTGGTGACCGATATCGGCGTGGGTTACGACCACATCACCGCCGCCATCGGCGGCGCCATCTCCGCCAGCTCCGGTGCCGACTTCCTGTGCTACGTGACACCGGCAGAGCACCTATGCCTGCCTAACGCCCAGGATGTGCTCGACGGCCTCATGGCCACCAAGATCGCCGCACACGCCGCCGACATCGCCAAAAAGGTGCCCCACGCCCGCGACATGGACGACAAGATGGGCCAGGCACGCCGCAAGCTCGACTGGGACGCCATGTGGAAGTGCGCGCTCGACCCAGTTACGGGCAAGAAGCGCTACGAAGAATCCCCCGCCGCCACCGAGGGCACCTGCACCATGTGCGGCAAGATGTGCGCCGTCCGAACCGTCAACAAGATCTTCGAGGGCACCACGATCGACCTTGGCATGGAGGACTAGCCCTGTCGCCGCGGCCGCTTCTGGCGGCGAGCCGGTGCCTGTCAATTGTTGACGTGTGAACATTTGCTTGCATTTGCGTAAAGATTGCATCGCCCGCCCGGGTTCGACATAGAGTCGGCCCGGGCATCTTTATAATGCTGGCTTATAGACCCATTTGATTCCGACCGAACAAGGGAGCGAACATGGATCGCAGTAAGGTACCTGCCGTTCTATCCATCGCAGGATCCGATTCCAGCGGTGGCGCCGGCATTCAGGCCGACATCAAGACCATCACGGCGCACCGCCTGTATGCCGAGACGGCCATCACCGCCATCACCGCACAGAACACCCTGGGCCTCACCGCCGTGCAGAACATCTCCCCGGATATTGTCGCGGCGCAGATCGATGCCGTTTTTGACGATATCCGCCCGAGCGCCGTCAAGATCGGCATGGTTTCTTCTGTCGAGATTATCGATGTTATCGCCGACCGCCTGAGCGCCTGGAACGCGACAAACGTGGTAGTCGACCCCGTCATGGTAGCCACCTCGGGCGCACGGCTGATTGCCGAAGATGCCGCCGAGGCGCTCACGCGTCGCCTGTTCCCACTGGCGACGGTTATCACGCCCAATATTCCCGAGGCCATGGCCCTGCTCGACTATGAGGTCGACTCCGAGCGCACGCAGCAAAATGCTGCCATGCTCCTCACCCGCCGCTTTGGCTGCGCGTCCCTCGTTAAGGGCGGGCATCTTGTCAACGAGGCCAACGACGTACTGGCCGAACCCGCACCACTCGATGATGAGGGCAACCACCTAGGCGATCCGCTCACCACGTGGTTCCGCCACAAGCGTATTGAGACCGACAACACGCACGGCACCGGCTGCACGCTCTCGTCCGCCATCGCCTGCGCGCTGGCCCAGGGCATGGATCTTGCCGATGCCGTCAACGCCGGCAAGGCCTACCTGACAGGCGCTCTGGCCGCCGGCCTGAACATGGGCAAAGGCTCCGGCCCTGTCAACCACATGTGGCAGTACTGAGACAGTTTGCCGCAGCTCGCTATTGATGCTGACCAACAGGCAAAACACGCTGAACATACCGCAACACGCTGACCGTACTTAGGGTTTTGCGCCCACTTGGGATATTCGAGGGATACGAGAAAGGGGCCGTGGCGACGAACCGCCACGGCCCCTTTTGCTGTTATCGCCCGCGGTCGCTAGCGCCGGTTTATGCTCACGATGCAGAGCCCGATTGTCGCCACGGTGCCGCCGAAGAGCGAGCCGGGCACGAATGCAAACGCGACCATGCCGTCACCTAGCCCCTCTGGGCGTACACGGCGCCCGATGCGGTGCCGACGGCGATCCAGCGCGTGTGGCCGGAGTAGCTTGTGTAGCGGCCCCACACGTAGCCGCCGGACGTCACGAACGTGCCGTCGAGGTTGACGGTCTGGCCGCGATAGTAGCTGGCGACAACACCGTAGCCGATGCCCGCGCCGGAGCGGACGTTGAGCGCGTCCACCACGATGCGGTAGCGACCGGCAGAACGGCCGGTGGATGCGGGGCGCGCCTGAGACACGCCGGTGCCGCCGCGAACGAGGTAGTCGTTCGGGTCGTAGCCGCCGGTGGGGCGGCCCACCGCGACATAGCGGGTGTATCCGCTATAGCTCGTGTATCGGCCCCACACGTAGCCGTTGGAGATGCAGTACCAGTTGTCGAGGTTGACCGTCTGGCCGTAGCCGTAGGACGCCACGACCGTGCCGTACAAAGACGGCGCGGAACGGACGTTTAGGCTGGAGACGGTGCAGCGGTAGGTTCCGCCGAAGCTCGAATCATTGGTCGAAGTGGGCGTAGAGGCCACAGTTCCTCCATTGCCATCGGTCGGCGCGATGGGAGCGACATAGCCGCTGCCGAGGTAATTTGCGACCGCCCGTTTAAAATCAGCCCACGTCTTGCCGTATTGGCGAAAATAGCCGGTCGGGTCGGTGTGATCGCTGCCGCCCCAGCGCTGGGCCGCCTCGTAGTGGGACAGCAGGCGGGACGTATCCCAACCGTGGGCGCGGAGCTCATCGCCCGCCCACTTGACTGCTTCACTCCACTGCTTGGAGAAGTCAGCAGCGTTGGTGGCGTGTGCCAGCTCGATGCCGATTGTGTAGCCGTTACCGTTGCCCACGTGCCAGCAAAGACAGTTCTCCGCGACAGTGTTGTACACGGTGGAGCCGTCAAGCTCCATGACGTGATGCACGGCATAGGTGTCGTCACGCGACCACAACAAAGTGTGGTTGTAGGCAGAAGCGCCGGGGTTCGCCGTCTCGTGAATGACGAGGTAGCTCGCATTGAGATAGCCGTGGCCGGCGCTAACGTACTTGTCGACACTCTGGTACGCCTCGGCTCCGCACGGGGCGGCGAGGGCCGCGACGAGCGCGAGGACGATGGCGAAAACGCTGCGCATCGGCAGTTTGCGCTTGGGCTCGGCCTTAGTCTCCGTCATGCTCGCCTCCCGACTTGAGTCGCGCGGCGTCCACGGCCTGCTCGGCCGCGGCGTAGATGGCCGCACTCGCGACCCCGCACACCGTGCCGATGGCGGCGACGGTCTGGTTGTCCGTGGCGATGCCGGCGACGCTGGTCGCGACGGAGCCCAAAAAAGCAGCCGTGCACAGCCAGAACTTGCGGCTCGTCAGCTTCTGGACGATCTTATCCTTGGTCATTGATTCCTCCTCTAATCGAGTACGGGCATGTTCATCGCGTCCGTGTACAGGCGCGTGCCGGTACCGTTGCCGCCCAGCCCGTGATAGGCGGCGTAGACGCTCTCCAGGTGGCGGCGCTCCTCGACGGTCAGGCCGCCCTGTGCCATCGCCCTCTCGTGGATGCGCTGCAATTCGGCCCACAGCAGCGCGCGCATCCCGGCCTTCATGGCCTCTGACTCAACGCGCTCGCGTTCAGATTTCTCTGATACCTTCCGCCCCTGGGCCTTGACGGTTGCCACGACCGACGCGACGCACGTCGCCACGACGCACGAGACGATGTCGGTCATGACGATGGCCGCCAGTGGTTCCACGCTCGGCCCTCCTTTCCTCTCGCTTTCCGCGCCATCCTACGGGCGGCGTGAGATTGGGCTCCGCCGTCCGCTGCAAGCAATAAATCCCAGACGTAACGCGGCGGGCTACCATTCGTTAGGTCTGGGATTTTTAAGAGATTGGATTGTTCAAAATGCTGTTTTCCGATGCCGCTGCTGAGTACATGGCCGACAAGGGCAAGCGCCTGCGCGCCACCACGCTTGAGGGCTACCGAAGCGCCATCCGCTGCCATCTGATGCCGCAGTGGGGCTGTCGCGAGATAGAGACGATCAGCTTTGAGGAGGTGCAAGATTGGGTCGATTCGTTCGACCTCCCCGGCGCGGCGGAAAAGGCCTACAAGACCTTCCGCCAGATTTACCGCTGGGTATTGCGCCGCCACCAGCTTCGCATCTGGGACGTGACGCAGGGCGTGGAGCTGCCGCAAAAGCCAACCGTTCGTCGGCCCACACTCACGGCAGAGCAGGAGCGCGTGACGCTCAAAGCCATCGTGGGACAGCCATTTGAAGCCGCCGTCCTGCTCGGTGCCGCGCTCGGCCTACGCCGCTGCGAGGCCTGCGCCGTGAGAATCGAGGATGTGGACTGGCGCTCGGGATGGGTGCATGTGCGCCGTGGCCTGCACGTGGTGGGCGGCGAGGTCATCGAGACGGGATGCAAGACAAAGCTCAGCGACAGGCGGCTCAAACTGCCGCGCTTCGCCCTAGAGCGCCTGCGTGCCATCCGTGGGGCGCGTAGGTCTGGGCGGCTTTGCCTGCTAGACCCCAACGCCGTAGCTCGCAAGTTCCGCGCGTTCTGTAAGCGGTTCAGCCTGCCGCATGTGCCGATGACATGCTTGCGCCATAGCTGGGCTACGATCTCGCTGGAGCATGGAGCCGCCATCGAGGACATCGCCGTGGCGCTGGGGCATTCGACTGTTAATACGGCCATGAGCCATTATTTGCAGAGCTTCAGGACGGTCGTGGCGCGTGCGAGCGATTCATATACAGCTGCTATGGAGATGTGATTCCGTATGCCGCTCTTCGCTCAGCTCGGTTGTCTTCTCATATAAGGCGGAGAACGGCCATTGTCAGATTAGGTTTACCGACTGTAACTTGACGCTTTTCTTCTCGTCTAAGGAGATCGGCATCTGGGACAGCACCACACTGACAACGCTTTGGTCTCAGCAATTCGGCAAGTAGCATTCCGTATCCTCGAAGACAAAAAGCCTAGTCAGCGGTGACGGCAAGAACCTGATTCAGCTCAGCTGGCAGAATATCAATGGCGAGAATTATCTTTGCGTGACGGTCAATTACGTAACCGCTCTAAAGATTAGGGCGAACGTGTAAGAGCATTCCGTATGCCAGCTCGACACGGACGGTGGTACGACCGAGTGCGCGATTCTGCTTAAAAGTAACAATGAATTCATTATCACGGCAAAGAACGATTCTGGAGGATGCGTGTCGCTGAATTACTATAAAGATAAGATCGTCGTCTACGATGAGACTCTAAAGAAGCGAATCGGCGTCTACGCCAAGACGGAATAGCATTCCGTATCCCGAGTGCCGAGCTTCTGGGGAGACGTTGTCTCCGTTACCTACGGCTCGTGGGGGTCGGGCGAGGACACTTCTATCCAAGTGCAATTCTGTTTAAAGGACGGCAAATCGCTTTACGTCACCATCTCGAAAGCAGAAGGCATCAAATTGCAGTACGGGGCTACAGGCAATGTCAAAACACTGTGGACTAAGTAGCATTCCGTATCCCTGATAGGAAAAGTTCGGACGATTCAGGCTTCTCGCGAGTCGACCTCGGAAGCCATGAGTGCCGTATTCAGTAGGGTATGGGGTCAGATAGATCTTAACTGTCCGACGTTCATTGTCGTCCCCTCTGGGGGATACGGCAGCGCAGTTCTCGGGATTGCATTCAAAACCAGCGATGCATATGGCGCGGTGTTTGAGATCGGGTATGGCAATAGCGCCGTCTCATGGCGATTAGTAAATGGACAATGGATTAAGTCATAGTTTTCCGTATCCCGCGCACCACGCTTGTTTACAGGGTCAAAAACGTTTATTTCCACTAGCGATTCTGTCGTCTTGTTCTCTAACGATGAATTTGTAGGTATATGTGGCAGAAGCTTTAGGCAGGATGCCGATGTGGTGCTCGCTATGAGTGGCGACGCTGACGCACTCCCAGTGCATGTCGACGGCTGCTCCTACTCAAAAGAAAAAAAAGGAGATTTACGCCACGTTCGATCGCGAGTGGAACCTGCCAGTCAGAGTTAACTATCTTATCGTTCTTGCTGGATAGCATTCCGTATCCCTGTTATATGCCGATGGCGTTGGGGACGTGGACAATCCACCGAATTGCGTGATGTTCAGAACCGTCGCTAGCCCTAAAGGACTTCCCGACGACTTTGGCAGCAATTCGGCGCTTGTATTACAGCAGAACCCGGGGTCAAATTACTCTGCACAATTCGCTATCTCATTCAGTGGAAAGATAGCGTTGCGAACCAGATTCAACTCGATGAATTGGACAAAGTGGAAGTATTTGACCCCTCAGTAGTTTTCCGTATCCCTTCACACGTCCCACCTCTTGAACAATCGAATCCGTTTCGAGTGGGAGGTGAGAAGTGGGGGTTCAGGACTCCATATCTATGTGGACGATCTCCTCGTCGCTTTTATTCCTCAGAACAGTGGCCTATAGCATTCCGTATCCCGAAAGGTGTTCATGGACACAGGAATCACGTCTGCGTACATCTCACAAAACGTCACGGCAGGCGGCAAAGAACCGATCATGATTCGCGTTCAAGCGGATAACGGAGCAGACTACGCGCTATGCATCCATATCGATAAGACTATCGAGCTATACGACTATGCGAACAGGAGCACGGTATGGTCTGCCAATGTGGGTAGCATTTGCTGATACTCTTTAACGCATAGCATTCCGTATCCCGCGTGACCTTCCGAAACATGACTGAGATAGGTTTCAAGGTATTCTCGACATGCTTCGAAATCTGGTTCGTGGTCACGCCGGGCAACGCCTACATCTTTAGTATGCCGACAGAAGATTCGACCGACCAAAAATGCAGTCTAACTCACGAGTTAAATGGCAAGAGGACGACCATCAGGTCGTGGTAGTTTTCCGTATCCCGTTGCACCACCATTGATGGTAAGACTATTGAGAAAGTTAACTTTCAGGTCTACACAACTGGAAAGACAAATTATTTTCAAGCGGTCATATATCTCCCTGGAGAAGAGCCCCTTGCCGTTAACCTTCATATTTGGGAGTCGTAGTTTTCCGTATGCCAGAAAAGCACGGTCTGGTACAGCGACAAGGCTTCCGTCGACATGACCGACAAGCAAACGGTCATCGTGCTGTGCTCAGTCGGCTCCAGCGCGGCGACTTACACGTTCTTCATCTGGTACTCGTCATCAAAAGTCCTCTCAACCTCAAAGCTGCCGGGTGGTATGACGCTCGATGTGTCTGGCCCGGTCGCTTCTTTTACGTATACCTGTGAGCAGTCATGGGTGTTCCTTACCGTGTAGCATTCCGTATCCCCATTTACCGACGACACCATCTACAAGATCACATCGCTCGTCGAGAGCGGCATCATGCTACAGATTCGATTTAGAGCAAGCGACGGCAAGTCTTACGGCTTCTCGATACTCAATGACGGAATCCAGCTATGGAGCTTCACAGACAGCGTCACCATCTGGAAAATCTCCAAATAGCATTCCGTATGCCAGGGGGAATTCGTTGCAAAAGCCAATGACTCAAGCAACGCCACGTTCACCGTATCTGGGTGGGACGATGGAATTTACTACATAATCGGCGCGGCCCCGTTTGCCAAAACGGCGGCGTTTTCCGATGCGATGATTCGTGTCTTAGAAGGAAAGCCATATGTGCAGTCACTGCACGGCAACGTCTCACTTAGCGGCGATACGATCACCGTACCAGGCGATGGCTGGTATACGTATGTCGTCAAGTTTTTGATTACAAACCTGAAATAGTTTTCCGTATCCCTGCTTTCCCATGACATGTCAAGAGATAGCGGTACGGTCAGCATCGCGTTCAGCTCTGCCAACCGAGCGGTCGCGCTAGTCATGATGGACTGCAACGGCAAGGGCAAGGCGTGCCTGTATTTCGTCTCGGGAATATCGAAATCCGCGATATTGCTCGCAGGGAACAACAACGAGCCGTCATGGAGCGACGATGGGGCAACCCTTACCATCAATTCGACCGATTGGAACAAAGTTATCGTTATTTCTGCTGGAGAGCCGACCATCTCGTTTGCTTAGTTTTCCGTATCCCCGATGGTCTTGTGGGGCAAGTCCATAACCGTGGAGCTTAAAACAAACTCGCATTTCGCGTTAGTGTTGTCCGCCAATTCCGACGAGCAGCTGACTCCATTTTTCGTCTGGCGGTTGGGAGACGGAGTGTCCACCACGGCTCTGCCGAAGAATTACTCCGTGACAAGGGACGGGAGCAATATCACGGTGTCGTGCACGGTGGGAACGACGTTTGTCGCGTATGTCTACTGTATGGGCTGACCGCCGTTAATGTCTACTTGCTTGCGCCGACAATTGCCCAATTTGGCCAGTCGACATTTCCTGAGAAGCGTACGCGAAAGGCGATATTCCCTGCGTTGTCGACGAATATCTGAATGTCGGAATTGCCGCCCTGTGCCGAGAAAAGAAAACCGTAGCTACTCGTGCCAATCGGCCCATGTTGCTCTGCTTTCCAGCCGTTCCGTTGGTAAATTGCCTGAAAACACGTACCGATGGCGTTAAAGTCATTACCGTCCAGCTCGCGAACATCTTTGCTTACTAACAGCTGGGATACGGAATCCCCGAGCTTGTTAATTTGGTTGGCACAGTCGTTAATACCACCCTCCATGCGGTTCAGCTCGGCGGCGGTGATGGGGGTGCCGCCCGAGGTCGCGTCCTTCCAGAGCTTCTTGGCGAAGGTTACGAGGTTTGCCATGATGTTGTCCTTTCTTTAGATGCCGAAGGCGGTCCAAGCGCCCTTTTCATCGGGGTACGTGCTATCGGATGGGAATGTCGTGGCACCGGGCCACAGCGCCGTGCCGGGTAGGCCCGCGTCCCAGCGGTTGAACGACGCGATCTTGTGGGTCGATTCGTTGGTCTTGAGCCACAGCATCCCGTCCACGCGCTTGTCGCGGGCGGGCTCCGCGGCCTGCATGTAGTAGGGCTTGGTCGCGGATGCCGCGGCGTTCGCCTGCTTGGCTGCGGCGGTGGCTGCGCTTGCCGCCTTGTTAGCCGCGTCGGCGTTGCCCTCGGCGGACGATGCCGCCGACTCGGCCCTCTTCGTCGCCGAGGTCACGGCGGCATTGAGCGAGGCCCACTCGCGCTTGAGCGCGTCGAGCTCGTTGTCGTAGTCCTCGGACTGGCCGCCGCTGCCGTCGACGCTGCCGAGGATGACGAGCGCGAAGTCCTCGGTCGTCTCGGAGGCGCTGTCGCCGGAGCAGAACTCGAAGTACGCGAGGCGGCACTTCCCCGCCCCGTTGACCGCCTGCGGCGGAAGCGTGACGCTCACCGTGCCGTTGCCCACGGTCGCCGTGCTCCGTGCCCACGTGCCGTCGGCGTGGAGCACGCACAGGCGCGCAAGCTGGCACGTCGGGGTGTACGTCGCGCCGTCCACGGTGAGCGACGCCGTTATCTTCTGCGTCTGTATCTCGCCCCTGCGCACGGTGACGCGCTGCGGGACTGTGCCCGGGCGCTTTCGCATATCGAGCGCTATAACGTGGTTGATCATTCCTTGGCCTCCAGAGCCTTGAGCGCGGCGAGCGCGGCCTTGAAAGCCTCGACCGGGTCGACGGCCTCTGTTCCCTCCCCCGTCTCGTCGGCCGTGGCCGGCTGAGGGTCGACGATGGCCGAGAGCGCGTCGAAGCACGCGACCGTGGCAGCGGTGCGCTTGTCGACGTAGGTTGGCTGCACGAACACGAAGTCCTTGCCCTGCGAAGACGGCTTCGACACCTCCGATGCCTTGACCACCTTGCGCGTCCCATCGCTCATGACGGCGATGAATACCATGCCGTTCTTCTCGGCCTCGGCAAGCGCTTCCGCGTCGTAGCAGGTCAACTGCCCCTCGACGTTGCCAACAGGGTCATGCGCCATGTAGTCGACGATGTATGCCATTTGCATTCCTCTCTATCCAGTCGTTCCGACCGTTGAATACGATGTGAAGAGACCGTTGATCGTGTTTATAACGAAGGTCCCGTAATGCCATCCGACCGTGCCGTCGCCATTGTCGTGCACCTCTGAGACCAAGGGTTGAGACACGGAGCCGGTTCGTCCGTAGGTCGTGGTAACGTTGCGGTCGGACGTCGCCGCGGTGGAGATGATTGGAGATGATATGCGAACACTTCCCTGCGCCTGCATCTGGATTCCGTAATAGACGGCCCCCGTGTCCGTGTCGCGCATCGACGCCGTGTAGTCGATGTATCCGACTTTTGTCGGGGTGCTTCCATTGGTGGTGCGGTAACCGGCGAGCTCGCCCGCCGATGTGAGCATGGTGTACCAATTCGTGTAGCCGCACTTGAACGTCCCGTTTGCCGTGATGTTGTTGGCGGTCATGTAGTTTGTCTTGAGCGTACCGGTGGTGAGGTTCCAGCTGTTTCGACCTAGCTTGTCGGCTATGGTGCCGGTGGCCATGTACGAGGCGTTGATGTACACCATGTCGTTCTGCATGTAGATGCCCTGCTCGGTGCCGCCTTTCGTCAGGCGGTCGAACATCTCCTTCTGGTCCATCTGCTCGTCGTAGGCGCTCAGGATTCCGTCTGCATAGTCCGCCGCGTCCTTCTGCTCGATGGCGTGGCGCGCCCCGGTCGCGGCATCGGCGTAGTCCTTTACCGCGCTCGAGTAGGCTCCGTATGCGGCGTCGTACTCGTACATGGAGGCCTTGAGCTCCTCGGCGGTCTTGCACTGGAGCACCTTATCGACCTTGTCGGCGTAGGCGCCGTACGTGCCGCCCTCGTCGGTCGTGCCGAAGGCCTTGGCATAGCGCGGGCCGAGGACGGACGAGAGGAACTGGGCGCTGAGGGCCTTGTTCGACTTCAGCGCGTTGTACTGGCTCGTGAGCTCCTCGCGCTCCTTGTCCACGTCCTGCTTGGCCTTCTTCACGGCCGCGGCCTCCGCCTCGGTCACGACGCCGTCCCTTGCGAGGTCCTGCACCGTCGTGTCGAGGCCATCGAGCGAGTCTGTGAGGTCGTGCGCGCTCTGGTAGGCCTTGTTGTACGCGGCCTCCAGCACCGGCGCCGTGTGGGTCACTGAGCCGTCCCCGTAGGTTACGCGTTCCATCGACCAGATAAAGTATCCGTTCGCCCATTGCGGTATGTCTTCCGACCATCCCAGCTCAGGATTTTGCATGTTCAGCGGCGGCACTGTGTCGGACTGATTCTTCGCGTAGAGTTTCACGGTCGACTTGACCACGGCGTTCGTCGTCGCGATGTCCTTGCCGTCGAGCTTGGCGCCGGGGCCTAGATGAACCTCGCTCTCGTCGAGGTTCCAGTAGTTCTTGCCGCTCCTGTCCTGAATGGTGCCGGCCTTGATCAGGTCGCCCATGAGCGTGCCGACCGTGATGAGGTCGGCGGTGAAGCCCGCGCCGGTGCCGAAGGTGCGCCAGTCCCACGAGCCGTCGGCCTTGCAGCCGGAGGCGATGCGGAAGCCCTGGGAGCACAGCTGCATGGCGCTGCCCTTGCCCGTGGTCGAGCGGCCGTTTGCGTCCATGGGCACGGATGCGTAGATTGTCCCCTGCTCGAAGCTGGTGAAGGTGTAGCTGCTGCCGGACATGTTGAACTGTGTGTTCATCGCGTCAACGACCTGCTGGAGGTACGACGGCGGCGTGGAAGCCGCCACGTCCCAGCTGGACGACCGCTTGGACAGGCTGGACACCTGCTTCTGCTGCGACAGCCACATGTCCGTCATGGTCTCGGTTATGTTGCCGAGCGTCACGCGCATGGCGCCCCCGAGCTCGTCGGTGACGAGCTTGGTCACGCGGCCCCCGCAGCGCAGCGCCGGGCTGAAGCATGTGTCGACGATCTGGACGTCGTCGCCCACGGCGACACCCTCCCAGTCGCGGCCCATGGCCACGAGGTCGATGACGTCGGCACTGTACGTGACGCCCGGCTCCTTGTGGGCGTCCAGGTAGGCGCGAGTCTCCGCGAGCAGCGTGGCGACGTCCTCGCAGTCGGGGTCGCTGAACGTGCCGAACACGTGGGCCATGCCGCCCTTTCCGTCCGGGCGCCCGTAGAGCTTGAGCGCGGCGGCGTCCTCGACGTAGTCCTTACCGCCGTTAATGTCGCCGAAGGTCAGCTTGCGGCCGTGGCCGCCGCCCTCCGTCTCGATGCCCTTTCCGAAGCCGTAGCACGCCGTGATGGCGCCCCAGTGCTCGGTGCGGTCGATGGACGTCAGGTCCTTGCCGTAGCTGAAGCGGCGGTGCCCGCCGGAGCGGCCGCGGTGGGCGCTGATGCCGACGAGGCGGTCCGTCACGCGCGTGCCGTCGGTGACGATCTGCGTCTCCAGCTCGCCGCCGCACTCGAGGATGTCCTGAAGCGCCTCGCGGGAACTGGTGTGGTAGAAGGTGAGGCCGGCGTCCACGGTGCCGGTCTGGTCGACCGTTCCCGCCTTCCAGCGGGTCGGCTCCAGGCACACGTTGAGCGCCTGGAGGAAGCCGTAGCCGTAGGGCCTCTTATCGAAGATGAAGTCGCCGAAGAGCTCGCAGATGGAGTTGAGCGCCGTATCGGTCCAGACCACGCCGCCGGTCTCCCGGGAGGCCTTGGGCTTCTGGCAGACGTGCTCGTGCACCGTGCCGAGCCGGTCGGCCCACACGAGGCGGTAGCCCTCGTGCAGCGGGAAGGTCGTCCTGAGCGCCAGCTCGTCCGAGCCGTTGAGTTCGTCGGTGTGCACCATGGAGAGCAGCTGGCGGGGGCCGATGGTCCCGACGTAGGCGTCGTGGCGGTCGTACACGTCGACGCGCATCAGTACCACCTCTCTTCCCATTGGAGCGCGGCGGTACCGGAGCTGACCTTGATGCCGGTCGCGGCCCCGCCGGCCAGCGCGAAAAAGTCCGAGTCCACCGTCACCGGCACGTCCGCGCCGTCCACGGTGGCGCGCTCGAGCGCCATGTCCAGCTTCAGCTGTTTCTTTCCGTTGAATGTGCCGGTGACCTGCACGTACTCGCCGGTCGCCGTGTTCGTGATGCGCCACGGGGATGTCGCCGGGACGCACGTGACGACGGGGCGCGTCGGGGCGGTGCCGCCGTTGCCCACGGTGCCGGTGCCGGCCACCGAGGCCGTGCGGCGGGCGCCGTATGCGACGGGATCGGTCACGAGGAACTCGAGGTCGACGCCGGGGTGCTGCCGCAGGCGCGACAGCTCGGCGCCGCCTTTGCAGACGGCGTCGAACGACAGACCGCAGGACTCCGGCAGCACGAGGCGGCCGGACTTCCCGGGGGCGAGGACGGCCGCCAGGATGCGGCGGTCGGCCTCGACGTCCGCGGGGTCGGAGGCGTGCATGAGGCATTGCACCTTGACGGTGAACGCCTCGATTCGGGAGGAGGAGACGAGGCACCCGTCCATGCCGGGCACCTCCGTCTCGTCGATGTCGAGGGACGCGCCCACGGCGCGGTCGACGTTCCACACGGAGACGTAGTCCGTAAGGTCCGTCCCGCCGAAGCTGAAAGCCTGCTCGATCATCATGCGAGCGCGTACCCCCTTCCGAGCATCGTCGTCCTCGAGCGGCCCGCGAGCGCGCCGGAGACGCGGTCGCCGTCCATGTACACGTCGCCGCCGTCGGCGATGCGCTCGAGGAGCTCCACAACGCGGGACATGGTCGGGCCGCCGTAACGCGGGGAGCCCTTGCCGCCGTCGCCGTCCGGGTCGTCCTCCGGCGCCTCCGCCCTCACGGTCGCGTCGAACGACGCCGCCTCCTCGACGGCGGAGACGGCAGACCTCATCGAGCGCACGGGCATGTCGGCCGTGTCGTCGATACCGAGGGCCGCGCCCTCCATGACGTAGCCGAACATCTTTCGGAACACGCGCGACGGCGAGTGGATGCCGAGCAGGTTCTTGGCCGCATCGATGGCGCCGCCCACCACGCCGGTAAGCTTGTTGACCACGACGCCAGCCGCGCCGGCGATGCCGTTGGCGATTCCCTGCACGATGTTGCGGCCGATGGACACCACGCGGCCCGGGATGGAGTTCAGCGAACTCACCAAAGAGCTAGCGATATTCGACGCGGCCGACGTCACGTAGCCGATTGCGCCGCGGATGGCCGAGCCGAGGGAGCTTATGCCGTTGCGGCCGATTCCGGCCAAGGTGTTCGGCAAGTTCTGTATCGCGCCGCGGATGGCGGACACCACGTTGGTGCCGCACGAGCCGATGAAGCCGAGCATGTTCGCCACGCCCTGGCCGAGCGCCGTTATGGCGTTGCGGCCGAGGCTAATCCAGTCGAGCTCGGACCACACGGCGAGGAACGCCTGGAAGATGGCAGGGATGTTGGCGATGAGCGTCGGTATCTCCTGCACGATTCCCATGGCCAGCGTCACGATTGCCTGCACTCCCGCCGCGAGGATGGTGGGCGCGTTGTCGTTGATCGCGTTTGCGAGGTTCTGCACGATGACCGGAGCCTGCTCGATGAGCGTGGGCAGGCTGTCGGCGATTCCCTGCGCCAGCCCCACGATCAGGTTTGCCGCCCCCTCGGCCAGGACGCCGACGTTCTCGGCCAGCGACTCGCTCAGGCCCGTCAGGATGTTGAGCCCCTGCTCCATGAGGGTCGGCAGGTTCTCGGACAGGTAGCCGCCGAGCTGGGTCATGATGTCGGCCGCCGACGTGGACAGCCACTCCGCCCCGCTCACGATGCCGTCGTAGAGCACCGGGCCGACCTGCGCGCCGACCTCGCCGATTCCGTCCATCGCGCCCGAGAGCGCGGTGAGGGCGCTGTCGGCTATCTGCGCGAACGCCTCGCCCACCACGGGCGCCAGCTTGGTCACGACGCCGGGCAGCTGCTCGACGGCCGTGGACACGATTGTGGCGAGTCGGGGCACGATGTTGGACGCGGCCGTCGCCACGGAGTCGACCAGCTCGCCGGTCAGCTTCCCCATGTCGGCGTCGTCCTTGCCGAGCTCCGTCAACCAGTTCTCCCAGGCGGCCTTGGCCATGTTGCACGAGCCCTCGATGGTCGAGGCGGCCTCGCGCGAGGTCGTTCCGGCTATCTGCATCTGCTCCTGCATCGTGTGGATGGCGAGCACGATGTTGTCGAAGGACAGGCTCGACTCGTCCACGGCGTCGTTTACGGCGTGCGCGTCCGAGATGAGGCGCTTCATCTCCTCCTGCGTGCCGCCATAGCCAAGCTTGAGGTTGTCGAGCATCGTGTAGTTCTGCTTGGCAAAACCTTGGTAGGCGTTCTGGAGGTCCTCCATGTCGGTGCCGAACGTGTTGGCGTTGTCGCTCATGTCGACCATCGCCGTGTTGGCGTACTCCGCGGCCTTGACCGTGTCGCCGCCCAGCGAGGAGACGAGCGCGGCCGAGAAGCCTGTCACCTGCTCCATGTACCGGTTGGCGCTCAGGCCGGCCGTTATGTAGGCGCGGTCGGCGTTCTTCAGCACCGTGGTCTGCGCCTGCTCGAGCTGCTGCCACTTGCCGGAGCACTGCTTGACGCTCTGCCCGGTCATGGCGGCGTAGTCCTCGAGGGACTTGCCCATGTTGCCGAAAATCTTCTGGATGCCGCCGACGTTCTGCTCGTATGCGGCGTAGGCCTTCATACTCATGCCGGTCACGGCCGCGGTGCCCGTGGCGACGGCGGCCACGCCTGCGGCGACGAGCGATGCCGCCTTGCCGGCGGCAGCCCCGAGCTTGCTGCCGATGCCGCCAGCGACCTCGTCCACCTTCGCGGATGCCTGGTCGTCGACGCCGATCTTGACCAAGAGATCGAGGAGGTCCATCTACACCACCTTCAATCCCAACTTGCCGATTACGTCCGCCGCGATCTCGTCGCCGCTCCGCGTGTCCGCCGGCTCCGCCGCGCCCCGCACCAGCTCGAGGTAGGGCGTGGCGATGTAGCGCGACTGCACGGCGAGGCGGATGGACTCCGTCAGGTAGACCCTGTACGCGGCCCCCTCCGCCTCCCTGCGCTGCCTCGCGGACAGGTACCTAGCAAAAGGGCGAGCACGCCGGGGTCCGGTGTACTCGCCCATGCAGAGCCAGAGCAGCTCCGGGTCGTCGGCGGCTAGTGAAAAAAAGGCGCGGCGATCTCCTTGACGGCGTCGATGCCGTCGAGCGCGGCCTTGATGTCGGCGGCGTACTTCGCCATCGAGAAGCACGCCTTGTACTCCTCGAGGGTCTGGCCGTCGAGCGCGGCGAGGAACTTGAGCGACAGCTCGCCGCCCTCGCGCAGCAGGACGGGCAGCAGGCCCGCGACCATGTCGACGGCCTCCATCTCGACCTTGGCCTTCGCCTCGGCCTCGTCGCCGCCGGCCTCGGCCTTGGCGGCCTTTGCCGCGGAGCGGTAGGAGACGAAGGCGCGCTTGACCTCCTCGCCCAGCTTCCCGCCCATGGCCTCCTCGGCCACCTCGGCCAGCAGCTGCGCCGACGTCAGGAACTCGTCGGCCGTGAACTCGTCGATGCGCATTACGCGGCCACCTCCGTTCCTTCCTTGATGTAGATCTCGAACGGCACCGTCTCGGGTTTCTTCATCGAGTAGTGGCCGGTGAACTCGAAGGCGAACTGGCCCTTGCCCTTCTTGGAGGACTGAATCTGGAAGCCGCCGGTGCTCAGGGAGTTGAGCAGGCGGATGGCGCAGAAGCCGGCGCTCGCGCCCTCGCTGCCGTCCTCGTTGACCGCGCTGTAGTCGCCGACCCACCACAGGTCGGCGAAGTCGGACGCCTTGAGCTCGTTGCGCGGGGTGATCTTGCCGCCGGACTCGTCGGCGGCGCCGGTCAGCTTCACGGCCAGGCCGGCGGTCACGGTCACGAACGTGCCGGACATCTTGGCCTCCCAGCCGTCGAGCACCTTGAGCTCCATCATGTTCGCCGGGCAGTTGTCGATGTCCTCGCCGAAGTCGATGAAGCTCGGCGTGGCGGTGAAGTTGGCGCCGCCGGACGTCGCGCCGAGAATGTCGGTCGCCTTGAGCGTGCCGGTGTCCGGGACGAACTCCTTGAGCAGGACGCCGGCGTTCAACTGGATGTTCTTGAACGTGTCCTGCGGGATCTGGGTGTATTTCATGGGACCCCCTAAAAGGTCGTGATGTTCTCGATTGAGAGGTTGATGTAGCGGCGCTTTACGCCCGGCTCGCCCGAGTCGGCGGCCTGCCAGAACGGCGAGCCGCGCTTGACCCACAGGCCCCCGCCGTCGCAGGGCAGCATCACGCCGCCCAGCCCCAGCGCGCGGCCGATGGCCTCGGCGTCGGCGTTGGCCTCGGCCTCGGATGCCGTGCGGCGCCAGACCTCGACGGTCACGGCCTGCTCGCCGTCGCCCCACGCGCCGGATACCGGCGTGAACGTGATGTACGGGAGCTCGGCGTCGTCCGGCACGGCCTGCGCGGAATGCGCGGGCATGCCGAAGCCACCGAGCCATGCGGCGAGCGCCGCGGTCCTAGTCGGCATCCGGCAGCCTCCACTCCTCGGCTGTGCACTGCGTGAACGAGAAGCCCGCGCACGCTGGCGGGCGGCCGTCGTCGGCGTTGGACGTCACGCGGAATACCTGCCCGTCGGACACGCGCCTGAACACGTCGCCGTGGGACAGCTCCTCGGAGCACGTCACCGTGTAGGAGTTGGCGACGCCCGCCGCCTCGGCGATTCGGGCCTCGGACGACGTGTCACGCACGACGGTCGCGGAGAAGGCGCGGCCCGTGGCCCACGTCTCCGTCCAGCCGCCCTCGCCGTCCGGCACGCTCCTGCGGACCATGCGCACGCACGGGACGCGCATGCGCTCGTACAGGCGGCTCATAGCTTCCTCCACGGGTCCATGCGCGCCTTGAACTGGTCGCGCCACGTCAGCGGTCGGCCGTCGGCGCCCATCACGCGGGTGTAGCTGTAGCCGCCGAAGCTCTCGGACTGGTACGGGCCGTCCAGCTCCCCGGCATGCTCCTTGCACCACGCGTCAATCTCGTCCGCGAGGTCGAGGACGGCCTTCGGCACGGCGAGCGCCCACACGGTGCCGACGAACTCCTCGTCGGGCAGGTCCGTGCAGGGCCAGCGGTGCAGGCCGTCGTTGAACACGGAGCCGGTCACGCGGATGTACTGGCCGTCCGCCAGCGCGAGGCCCTCGGGCGGGACCAGCGCCCCGCCCTCGACGCGGATGTGCCCCGTGGCCTTGTCGCGGACGAACCAGTTGCGCAGGGCGCGCAGCAGCTCCTCGAGCATGGCTTAGCCCAGCTTCGGGGCGGTGCCGATGCCCTTGAGGACGCCGGCCTTGAGCGTGTTCTTGAGGACCACGCCGGCCACGAGTTCGACCTCGCCGGTCTTGACGGCGCCGGGCTGGGCCATGTCGGGCATGTAGGACTGGACCACGCCGGTGCCGGTCGGCGAGATGCCGTGGAAGCCGTCGAGGCCCAGGGAAACGGCGTAGATGTCGGACTTGCCGAGCGCGGAGGCCGTGGCGGCGGTGTCGGCGACGGCATCGACGGCGGTTGTGCCGTTGAAGTACTTGCCGAGGTTCACGATGGGCACGCCGTTGTAGGTCTCGATGACGCGGCCGGCGTCGTCCTTGGTGCGCTCGTAGTAGCCGGCGCGGCGGGCGATACCGCGGAACTTCGTCAGCATCTTGCCGTTCATCATCAGCATGTTGGGGCCGTCGACCTGCGAGAGCAGGTAGTCGACCTCGTCGAGGAACGCCTGGGCGTTCTTGGTCATGAGGTCGGCGGTGGACACGTCGACCTCGGAGCCGATCTCGTTGGACGTGCCGGAGAGCATCTTGGCGAGGCCGTCGAACGTGCCGTCGGGCTTGCCGGCACCGCCGGCGGCCTTGCCGTTGATGACGAGGTAGTGGAACTCGTTGGCCACGGCCTTGATCTTCTGCTCGAGCTGGAAGGCTAGCTCGTCCACGGCGCCGGAGGTGTTCTGCAGCACGCGGTCGACCTGGAAGGAGCCGCCCATGATGACGGCGCTGGCGGTCTTCTTCTCGCGCTTGGCCTCGTTCGCCGTGTACTCGGCGTTGATGGCGCGGACGCCGGCGGTCGCCGGGGTCTTGAGCTGCGTGTAGCCGTAGGTCAGCGTGGAGCCGCCGGTGCCGGGCGAGATGGCGTTGTCGAACGTCAGCTTGTCCAGAAGGAGGGACGAGCGCTGGAAGGTGTCGATCACGGACTGGTCGACATGGTCGGCCATGCCGACCTTGGCCTCTTGTAGGGTGATAGGCATTGTTTACTCCTTGTTCTCGTAGCGTTGGTGGAGCGCCTCGCGCAGGTTCTTGGGCGCTGCGGCGCCGCCGGTGCTCTTGGGCGGGTTGGGCACGGTCGCGCCCTGCGTGGTCTTGACGGCGATGAAGTCGGACCAGTCGGACTTGATGGACTCGGTCAGGTCGTCGGCGCCCTCGATGGCGCCGTCCTTGACGGTCACGCCCGACAGGTCGGACACCTTGAGGACGGTGTCGATGCGCTTGGGGTCGACGCCCGCGCCGGCCAGCAGCTCGCGGTACAGGCCGCGCTTCTCGCGCTCCGCCGCCTCGCCGTCGACCTTCGCCTTGTAGTCGTCGAGCTCCTTGCACTTGGCCTTGTACTTTTCCTCGTACTCGCCGGCGCCCTCGCCGGCCTTCTTGGCCTCATCGAGCTGCTTTCGCAGGCCCTCGGCCTCGTCGGCGCCCGCCTTGTAGCGGTCGCGCTCGGCCTTCAGGCCGTCGATGCTCTCGACGTGCATCTCGATGATCTGGTCGATCTTCTCGTTCTCGATGCCCATTGCCTCGAGCATCTTCCGCGTCAGTGCCACGCTTTCTCCTTTTCCTCGGATGAACCGGGGCGCCGGCTTTTCATCGCGGCCTCCCCGTGCGGCAGTCCGTCGCCGCGGCGACATCGTCCGTGGCGCGTAACGCGGCCCTAGCCGCGGAGGTGCTTGAGGAAGATTCCCTTGTACGTGGAGTAGTGGTCGTTTGCGGCCGGCTTGAGGTAGGGCTGCGGCTTCTGGTGCCTCGTCCCTAGCTCGACGTAGGCGGCGTACTCGACGTTCGTGCCGATGATGACGTGCCGGGTGCCCTCGTCGACGATGTGGGTGATGGAGTTGCGCAGGCGGCCCGTGTCGACCGGGCAGGCGCGCTTGGCGTAGCCCTCGGCGACGAGGCCGACCTCCTCCAGCGCGGCGACGAGCGCCCGGTCGATGGCGTTGGCGATGGCCTCGCGGTTGTCCTCGCGCACCTCGACGAGGCCGGAGATGTCGGAGGCGAGCAGGCCCTTGGCGCTGCCGCGCGTGAAGCCCTTGGCGCTCATTCCCTCCGTGACGTTGCCGTTTCGGTCGGTCCACGTGTCGTTCTTGGCGCTCCACTTCTCCTTGCCGACCTTTCGCGGCGCGGCCATCAGTCCAGCACCTCCGTGCCGTAGCCGACGCGGCCGGACACGTCCACCTCGCACGCCTCGACAGCCTGCACGGGCTCGCCGGGGCTGCCCATGGTGCAGCCGTCGCCCGGCCCCACCTCGTCGCCTCGCACGGTGCATATCAGCACGTCGGGCTGGGTGAAGCCGAAGCCGAGCCTGATGGCGCAGTCGGAGCATCGCTTGCATTCGGTTATGGGGTTCATGGGTCCTCCCTCGCTCGGGAGGATGTTCCCGCCGCGGTCACGCGGCATGGAAAAGGCCCCGCCGGGGCGGGGCCTTTTGCTTCGGTTCAAGCCTATTCAGATGTTGGCAGCGAGAAGCAGCGCCGTAAACCGCGCGTCGCTACTCAAAGCGGATCTCCTTGCCGGTGAGGTCGTGATGCCCCTCAACGGCGACGTACCGCTCGCCCATATCCATGACGGGAATGGGGTCGTAAGCCTTCCCATCGATTAGGACCCTGCGCCAGTTTGAGCGCGGGAGCTCGGATGAAAGCGCCAGGAGCGTCATGTGGGAGATTTCCGTGCACTCATCAATCTTCATCGTATCCGGCCTCCTTCAAGCCCCTCATGTAATCGGCGAGCGCGGAACGGGTCTGTTCGGTCTCTTGCTCAGGGATATTATATCTTTTCGCTACGCCTAGCAGGTAGTTCTGCGCATCACGCTCGCGAAGAAGCCTCATTACCTTGATTCTCATTTTCATTGCAACAGCCTCAGGACTCAGCGCAACGCGTTGCGCTGAGTCCTGAGGCGCGAATCCG
>NZ_JBCJBI010000018.1:0-38604 GCF_039062365.1 Collinsella aerofaciens | reverse complement strand
TGCTCTACAGTCCTGCGCAAGACGGAAAGCACATTAAGTGCTTTCCTTTGCGTGCGGAACTCGCGACAAACTTAACCCGCGCCCGCCGGCCCCGGAGACCCTCCCTGCCGTCACTATGTTCAACCAGTTTTGCGGGCGTGCGCCGCTGCGCGGCTAGCCCGCGTGCTTCTCGGCGGGGTTGGTCTGATGGATCTTGTTGAACTTCGGCCTTTGGCTCAAAGAAAACGGGGGATGCATTGTGCATCCCCCGTTTTTGTTGCGGTTAGTCCAAGTCAATAAACTTAGTGCTCAGTACCTTGCCATCTTTTACGAGCATTCTGGCCATGGTAGGGCCTCGGGTGCCTCTGGGATAGCTGGCGCTGCCTGGGTTGAGGACTAAACAACGGCCCACTTGGGCTTCTTTGGTTACGTGGGTGTGGCCGTTGATGGCTACGTCTACGGATCCCACCGGAAGGTCTTCGCGGTAGTGGGCTACGGCGAATTTGAGGCCTTCGTAGGTAAAGAGTGCAAGACGGTCTACATCGGGGCCGTAGTCGCGGTAGTAATCGTTGTTGCCCAGTACGGCCCGCACGGGGGCGATGGTGCATAGGTGCTCGTAGTCCATCTCTGACGTAAGGTCGCCAGCGTGGATAATCAGATCCGCGCCCTCAAGCTCGTCCAGGAGCGCAGGCGATAAATAGCCGTGGGTGTCCGAGATGATGTCGATGCGCTTGGCGCTTGCACTGTTCATGGGATCCCTTCCGCAAAAAAACGATTCGGCAGATACATACAAAAAAGGCCCCACGGCTCCGCAGACGATGGGTCTACAGGGCTGCGGGGCCAGTGTGCTAGAGACTCAGGGCCTTCTTGAGCGGCACGACGCGGCGGCGCGAAACCGGCACGCGTTCGTCGACGCCCGTAATGCCCAGCTGGATGGCACCCGAGGGCACCGTCTCGACATCCGTGACGCACGCCAAGTTGACGATATAGCGGCGGTGAACACGGAAGAAGCCAAAGTCGCAGAGCTTGGCCTCAAACTGCGCCAGCGAGGTTGTCGACAAAAAGCGATCATCGACGGTATAGATGCAGGAGTAATCGTCCTTGGCCATGATAAAGCGAATGTCGTCCACGGGGATGAGCACCTTGCGGCCGCCCTTTTCCACCGGGATACGCTCGATGGTCACCTTGCTGTCCGTAACCGGCTTGGCGCGTTGCATGACCTTCTCGATCGCGCGATCCAAGCGAGCTTCCTCGACCGGCTTCATCAGATAATCGACGGCATCCACGTCGAATGCCTCGACCGCATGGTCACTATACGCAGTCACAAACACGATCGCCGGCGGATTTTTGAGCTTATGCAGCGCCTCGGCAAGTTGCAGGCCCGAGGCACCGGGCATCGAGATATCGAGAAACACGACATCCACGCGACTTTCCATAAGCATCTCGATGGCGGAGCGGACGCTCGACGCCTCCGTGATCGTGCCGATCTTGCCCGTTTGCTCGAGCAGGAAGCGAAGCTCCGAGCGAGCCGGCGCCTCATCATCCACAATCATCGCACGCAGCATAGGGATAAAACCTTTCGTCAACTAACTACGCCGGGCATCCGTCGCATGACGTTGAGCCCGTAGCCTTTTATTTTACTCTTGAATGTCAAAGATGCTCTCTGACAAATCAAGATGAAGGAGCACTTTGGTGCCCTTGCCCGGCGCCGATTCGACACGCGTATAGGAGTGCGGCCCATAAAAGCGATGGATGCGCTCCGAAATATTGTGCATGGCCACACCGGCGCCGCCACCCTGGGGAGAGCTGGCGTCGGGACGGGCAGAGCGCTCGTCAAACAGTCTGGCGGCGGTACCCTCATCCATGCCCACGCCATTATCGGCCACGGCAATCAAGATTGCATCCTCGCCGTCTTGGTGAACGGTCACGTCGATCCTCAGGGCGTCGTCATCGCCCATACCATGACGCACGGCGTTCTCGACAATCGGCTGGATCACGAACGCCGGCACCAGCGTATCTTCCACGTCCTCAGACACATCGAACGTCGCAAGCACGCGGTCCTCGCCAAAGCGGGCCTTCTCAAAGGTAAGGTAGCGCTTGGTCTGTGCGACCTCGCGCGAGACCGGAATAAGCGATCCCGAGTTGTCGAGCGTGGCACGATAGAACGATGAGAACTCACGAAGCAGTTCGCGGGCCCGCAGCGGGTCGGTGCGCGTAAACGATGCAATGGTGTTCAGCGTGTTGAACAGGAAGTGCGGGTTAATCTGCGCCTGCAGCGCACGCACCTCGGCGCGCGCCGTGAGCTCCTTTTGCACCTCGAGCTCGTGGATGGCGAGCTGCGTGGACAAGATCTCGGCAAAGCCCGAGGCAAGCGCGTACTGGGTACGGTCGACGGCGCGCGGGGTCTTGTAGTAGAACTTGAGCGTGCCGACGGTACGATCGCCCACCTTGATGGGGGCGATAATGCCGGCGGGGACTTGGTTGTGCGAGCCATCCGAGCCCACGACATCCACCATACGGTTGAACGACTGCACGATGCCATGTTCGATAACGTAGCGTGTGGCAAGCGTGTGGATGGGAGAATCTGGCAGTAGTTTTTCCTCAAACTCGCCCGCGCAGGCCAACACGTTGCCCTCGTCGGTGATGGCCACCGTCATGGCGCGCGTCTCGGGCAAAATGCGCCGGCACACCAAACGCGCCGACTCCTGCGTCAGACCGCCCTTAATGTCCTCGAGCATGGCCGAGGCCACCGAGAGCGTCTCCTCGGTGTACTGGGAGCGCACCGAATCGGGATTGAGCGTCAAAAAGATAAAGATGCACAGAAAGATGCACAGCAGCGCGCAGGCAATCACCGTGGCGATCGGCTCGATACCGGTCACCAAGGCAAAAATAAAGTACACCAGCACGCAAATGGCGCAGGCAACGGCAATGATGCGAAAGATTGATATTGAACTATCGCGCTGGGCGCGGCGGTCGATCATTCGGCCCCCTCCAGGATACTGATCAGTTGTGCGTCACGCCAAAGCCCGTCCATGATCTTGGGCCAAAAGCTCTGGAAACGCAGATAGCTTGCAGCGTTTTGGCGCGCATAGGCCTTTGCCTCGCCGATACCATGGCGCCAGATGCGCAGGTAGCCCTCATGCTCGCGGGTAAACACGCTGCGGACCATAGCGGTCTTGCGCACGCGGTCGTCGAGCTCGCGCGAAATCCACGGGCCCGGGTAGGGCATGAGTGATGCCGCCGTAACGGGAATGAGCTCCTTTTGATGCGCGGCGAATGTCAACTTGGCCCGTTCGTAGTACCAACGGTATACATCCTGCATAAAGCGCGGTGAGCGCTTTTCGGACTCCGGAGGCAGATGGCGCACGGTCCACTCGTTATCGAACCACACGTCGTAGCCAAACATGCGCATGTTAAAGAGGTAATCCAAGTCCTCGCCGCGGGTGATAAACGGGTCAAAGGCCACACGCGTAAAGGCGCGGGCGTGCAGGGCCATCAGGCCGCCGCACACGTAGTTGGAGCGCGAGATGCGGGTGCCCGAGAGCGCCTTTTTCATCCAACGGTTGAACTCGATGCGCTTGGTCCACCAACGATGGCAGATGCCCGCCTTGTCCGTGGGAGCCAGCGGCGAGCCGTCGCGATCGTAGAAATAGCCGCTCTTGACCAAGATCGGCAAGCCCTGACGCGTCTGCTGCCCCAACGCATAGGTCGCGCGCTTCATAAAGTCGGCGTCGATGACAGTCTCATCGTCATCCAAAAAGATAACCGCGTCATGCCCCAGCACAGCGGCACAGGCTAGCCCCATGTTGCGGATGGCACCGTAGCCTCGCAGGCTCACGCACTCGCCCGAACCCTTGGGCGCGATCTGAGCAACCCGGTCTGCAATGCGCGAGGCCTGGGTGTTGGTGACAACGGTGACCTTGAGCGTGGGATGCGCGTCGACAATCTCGTGCACGCGCAGCGACACATCGGCCGTGGCAGAAACGGGACAGACCACCAAAAGGATGATGCGCGGGATGTCACGTACCTGCTCAAGCGAGGCCAGACAGCGGTCGAGTTCGGGATTGTCGGCGTTGAGTCGCGTCGAATGGTCATAGGTGCCAGGGGCGTTTGCGCAAGCGTCATCGCCCGCCCAATACGTTGGAATCACGACTGTGGCGTTCATGCCTTACCCTCCCTGCAACACAAAAACGGGACGCCGCCAAACACAGGCGACGCCCCGCGACCTAGCTGATTCCATCATACCCACTTGGGCAAATCATTGCTCGAAAGTCAGAATGTTTATTGCGGATAATCCCAAAAGAGTATCGCGGCGGACGCAATTACCGGCAAGTTCCTATGCGGCCTGCTCTGCCGTCTGAGACATGCGGGACAGACGGACCAGCAGCGCAAAGCCAACAACCAGCAGAACGCCAATAGAAAGGACGCCCAGCGACGGGTTGCCGGTCAGCGAGGTGACAACCGACACCAGGAAGGTGCCCATAACGCTTGCGTAACGGCCAAAGATATCGAAGAAGCCGTAGTACTCGTTGGACTTTTCCTTAGGGATAATACGACCGAAGTAGCTGCGGCTCAGCGCTTGCACGCCGCCTTGGAACAGGCCGACCAAAATGGCGAGTACCCAGAACTCAAAGGCAGTCTTTAAGAAAAACGCGGCAAAGAGCACGATGCCCATGTAGGCGGCGACGGCCACCATGATCATGTTGAGCGTGCCCACGCGACCGGCGAGCTTGCCGTAGATGATGGCGGACGGGAAGGCTACAAACTGCGTAACGAGCAGAGCCAACACCAGTTGGGTCGAGTCGATGCCCAGAGCCGATCCGTAGCTGGTTGCCATGGAAATGACCGTGTGCACACCGTCGATGTAGAAGAAGAACGCGATCATGTAGACCAGCACGGTCTTGTTGTGGGCGATCTCGCGCATGGTGTGTCCGACCTCAGAGAACACGCCGCCCACGATGTGGCCGATGGTGTCCTGGGGACCGCGCTCGCGACCGTACTCTTGCTTATAGGTGCGAATGAGCGGCAGGGTAAAGATGAGCCACCAGGCACCGGTGATGATAAACGACAGACGCGTTGCCAGCATGGTGGGGACGCCAAGAGCGGGGCCGCCCATGATAAGCGCCAGGCAGATGATGAACGGCACGGTGGAACCGATGTAGCCCCAGGCATAGCCCGAGCTGGACACGGCGTCCATGCGCTCGTCGGTGGTAATGTCGGGCAGCATGGCGTCGTAGAACGTCATGGACGAGTTAAGGCCGATGGTGCACAGCACATACACGGTCAAAAATGCCATGGCGGACATGGGGATAGCCTGCGCCAGGCAAAGAACCAGGCCCGTAAGGAAGAAGCCCAAGAAGAACTTGATCTTGTTGCCGGCGTAGTCGGCAAGCGCGCCCAGAATGGGCATGAGCATGGCGATGACCAGCGAGGCGATCGTCTGCGCATTGCCCCAGGCGACCACCAGGTCGGCCGAGGAAGCGCCGGTATTGATGGCGTTAAAGTAGATGGGCACCACCGAGGTATTGAGCAGCACGAGGGCCGAGTTTCCCACATCGTACATGACCCAGTTACGCTCGAGCTTGGTGTATTTCATGGACAGGGACCCTTCGTATTCGCCCGATATGCAGTTAATTCATCGTACCCCAATTGTCCAGAAGCACCGGTAAGGATTCGGCAAAGGGGCACGCACGGACCCTATTCCTCGCGGTCGAACTCTTCGTCGGCGCCGAGCACGCGCCCGCTGTAATTGACGTGGTTGGTCACGGCTTCCATATCGCCGGTCTCGATAAAACGTGCGACCGTGCACTCGTAATCGACCAGCGCGCGATCAAAGACCTCGGGGAAACTCTCGTTCGAGACCTCGTCGGTAAAGGGATTCTTCCATGTCAGATGGCCCAGGTTACCGGTGCGCTCGGGCAGCTCCGTCGTCACGCGATGAGCAAGGCCGTCGAGCAGCGAGTAGTCGTGCACCAAGCCCTCAACCAGCGAGATCGCACGCGTCTTTACGGAGCCGGCCGGCTCAATCGCGCGGTAAAGTCGCTGCATATTGGCAACGGCAGCACCGTACTCCCCCGCCGGCATGTCAATGCCGTACACGCGTCCGGCAACATAGCTCATCAGCACGCCGGCCGCGCGATTGATGCGATCGGTGGTGACGATCTCGCCCGCCGGCGGATAATCGTCGACCGTAGCGCCATCGCGCTTAAGCTGCAGCATCAGTACATCCAGGTCACTCTCGATCACGGCATGGACCTGACTGCTCGAATCCTCAAGCTCTAAATCGGACTCCACGATGCCAAACTGTTGCTCATAGACAAAGGGATGGGCGTTGCGGTCAAGCACGTAATGAGACAGCAGGCCCAACGCAAAGGCGCGGCCCAAGTTGGCGTCGCGCGGCAGCAGATGCGACACGCCATCGCGCAGGCACGCGAACTGGCGAGACATGCGCGAGCGATGCATGACCTGCGCCAGCAGCGTGCAGTCGGAAACACGCGGTGTCAGAATGTGAAAGAAAAACGGGTCGGGGCCTTGGTTGCCCAAGATAAAGGCAATGCGCTCTTCATCGGACGTGATGACGCCCTGCGGAAGACGGTCGATGCTTTCCTCGCCAAACAGATGATGGGTGATAAGCGCGGGCATAATGATCCTTTCGATTTCATTCGATGCCACCCATTATGCCCACCGCGCGCCCATACCAAACCTGCGATGGTAAACGACGGCACGCAGACCGTCTACGCAAGCCCCAAGTGTGCTTTAACCTCGGCAGCGCGACGGCGGGACACGGGCACCGTCGAGCTCACGCGGTCGAGCCTGAGCTCCATCAACCCCGTGGAGCCAATCTCAACATTGTGCACGTCTTCCAAATTGACCAGATAGCTGCGATGAACGCGAATAAAGCCCTCGGAGTCCAAGCGACGCTCGAGCGAAGAGATCGACTCATTGATCAGGTACGTTCCCTCGGCGCAGATGGCGTTGCAAAAATCGGCGCGCGCCTCAAAGTAGCAGATGTCTGCGGCGGGAATGAACACCTTTTTGCCCCCGCGGTCCACCGTCAGACGCAAAGGCTGGCGCGGAGCATGGATAACACGACGGGCACCCAAGGCTGCCTCGATCTTGTCGAGTGCCTTTGACAGGCGTGCGTCCTCGACCGGCTTGACGACATAGTCGACCGCATCGAGGTTATACGCATCGGCGGCAAACTCGGCAAACGCCGTCACAAACACAACCACCGGCGGCGTCTTTAGGTTCTGCAGCGTCTCGGCAAGCTCAATTCCCGAGCGACCGGGCATGGTAATGTCTAAAAACAGCACGTCGGGCTTGTTCGACAGAATCGACTCCACGGCTTCGGTGACATTGCCTGCCTCGGCGATCTGACCCACACGCGTATCCTTTTCCAACAGATAGCGTAGCTCGGCCCTAATGGGAGGTTCGTCATCAACCACCAAGATGTTCCAGCCTTCGGACATATGTGCTTCCCCTCTTTTTCTCTCAATCCAACCGCGTGCTACGCCGTCAACGGCGCGGGCTCATGCGGCTCGCCGTTCAGCTCGACGATGACCTGCGTTCCCACGCCCTCCTGGGACTTCACGCGCATGCCGGAATCTTCTCCGTAAAAGAAATGGATGCGCTGAAGCACGTTGAAGAGCGCCAGGCCGCAACCTCGCTTGACGGAGCCGTCGGCGGTAATGCTCTCGGGCTCCTCTCGGCGATGTTGCTCAAACAGATGCGCGCAGACCTCTTCGCTCATACCGATGCCGTCGTCCTCGACGATGATCTCCAAACCGTCATCGGTCTCGAAAGCCCTAACGTGAATAGAAAGCGGCTCGGTCTCGCGCTGCGCGTGCTTGATGCAGTTTTCGAGCAACGGCTGCAAGATAAACGGCGGCACCATGCAATCGCGCACCTCAAAGTCGATATCGACCGAGACGCGCAGACGGCCATCGCCATAACGAGCCTGCATAAGATTGATATAGCGAGTGCCCTGTTCCACCTCGTGCTCGAGCGTTGTGAGGGTATCGGAATCAGAAAGCGTCTGACGGTAGTAATTGGAAAAGTCGATCAGCAGCGACCTGGCCTTGTCCGGCTCGGTACGCACGAGCGACACGATGGTGCTGATGGTGTTAAACAGAAAATGAGGATCGACCTGCGATTGCAAGGCGCGCAGCTCCACGCGGGCCGTAAGCTCGTCCTGGCGCTCGAGCTCAAAGCTCGCAAGCTGCGTGGAAATGAGGTCGGCAAAGCCCGAGGCAAGCGCCGTCTGGCGCATATCGATGCTGCTCAGACGGGGATAATACAGCTCGAGCGTGCCCACGCAATGCCCGCGCACGGTAAGCGGTGCGACAATACCGGCGCGCAGGCGCGGAAAGTAGCCGCCCGTCTCGGTCGAGGCATCGCGCGAGAACACGCTTTGCTCGCCGCTGTTGATCACGTTGAGCGTAGTCCGCAGTACCACCGGGGTGCCCGCGGGGCATTTTGCCGAGTCCTCGCCCCAGCTCGCCAACACCTGCTTGCCGTCGGTAAAGCAGATGGCAGAGGCGATAGTTTCGGACAGGATGATCTTAGAGGCGCCCAAGGCAGCTTCGGGCGTAAGGCCGCGCGACGTGTAGGCGAATATTTTTGAAGCGATGGCGAGCGTGCGGTCGGTTGCGCTCGATGTGAGGTCGTCGGGAACGACAAAGACGTACGAAAAGAAGAAGCACAGCATGACCAAGCCGGCAATGACGACAACGGCCGGAACGGGATTGGGATTATCGGTTAGATCCCAGATGAGCAGCAGGATAAGCAGCGGGACAACAATACCGAGCAAGATGGCTTGAACCACATGCTGAGCGGTACGAAAGACCTTGGTAGAGTTGTAGCTCTTGCCTAGAATCAGCCTATTGAGATCCACCGTCATCTCCTTCTTACTGACGCACCCCATAGCAATAAAGAGGGCCGCAAGCGACCCTCTCCATTGCATTATGCAATCAAATACTGTGTTTTACATCAAGCCATCGATGAACGGTAGCTTAGGCGCTGTACTTGTTTGCCTCGCCGAAGGTGCCGGCCTCGACAATCCAGCCGTCCTTCATGATGACGTCCATGTTGTCGGTGTTGAGCACGTGGATGTCGGCGGCGACGTCACCGTTGACGACCAGCAGGTCGGCGCACTTGCCGGCCTCGATGGAACCGGTCTCGTCCTCGATGTGGCACATCTTGGCACCGTTGAGGGTGGCACAGGTGATGGTCTCGACCGGGGTGAAGCCGATCTTGTCAACGAACTCGTACATCTCCTCGATGGAGCAGGTGCCGTACGGGGTGACGAAGGAGAAGGAATCGGAGCCGATCGTCATGACGACGCCGCGCTTCTTGGCCTCGCGCAGGCAGTCGTAGTTGCGCTGCAGCTCCTTCTCGACCAGGGTGCCCTCGTACTTGTCGTGCAGCTCGGGGACGTAGACGGGCGGATAGGTGGCGTACCAGGTGGGCAGGAAGGCGATCGTCGGGGTGAAGAAGGTGCCCTGCTCGGCCATGAGGTCCATGGTGCGCTCATCGATATCGAAGCCGTGGATCAGCTGCTCGCAGCCAAAGCGGACGGAATCGTAGGCAGCGGCGTGGTTGTTGTAGCAGTGGCTCCACACGGGGATGCCGACCAACTTGGCCTCTTCGATCACGGCCTGGATCTCCTCGGAGCAGTAGTGCTGGTCGCGACCGGAGTCCCAGCGCCAGATGCCGCCACCGGTAGCCCAGATCTTGATGGCATCGGGGTTCTCGCGCAGGCGACGACGGACGGCCTTGCGCAGATCCCAAGGACCATCGACCTGGTCGCCCCAGGGGTGCGATTCCTTGTTGAGCTCCTGGCTGCAGTGGTGGGAGTCACCGTGGCCGGCAACGCGGCAGAAGCCAAGACCAGTGGCCAGAACGCGCGGGCCCTTGAAGACGCCCTTGTCGATGCAGTCGCGAATCTGGATACCAAAGCGGCCGATCTCGCAGACGGTGGTGAGGCCGTGGGTGAGGCAGTCGTAGGCCTGCTTGACGGCAACGGCCTGCTTCTCGAGGAGCGGCTGCATGACCCAGTCGGTGTCATCGTCGGTCAAGTTGCCCGAGAAGTGCAGGTGGGTGTCGATCAGGCCGGGAAGGACGGTCTTGCCGGCGGCGTCGATAACCTCAACGCCCTCGGGAAGGTCCTGCATAGCACCGGCATACTCGATCTTGCCGTTGTCGTCGACGAGAACGAGGGAGTTCTCGACCGGCTCGGCACCGGTACCGTCGATGAGCTTGCCGCCAACGATTGCGTACTTAGTGGACATGGTTCCTCCTTATGGATCCATATAGTGGGCGAGGCCATGTTGGGTTATGGCCTCACAAAGCTACCCAAGTGGTGCCGGGTTCGGTGCGCGGAAGAGAGGGATCCGCGCACCCGATCCGCCCCGGCTAGGCGTTATTTTTTGCGGGAATTGGTGAAGGCCATGAGGGCCAGGCCAACGGCCAGCCAGCCGATCACGATGCTCCACTCCACCATGTTGAGGGAGGCGGGAGAGAACGGGACCACGAGCAGGCCGATGATGACGGCGCAGGCAGCGACAGCGAGGCTGATGCCAAACTTGCCGCCGGGCACCTCGTAGGGACGAGGCAGGTCGGGCTCGGTGAAGCGCATGCGCAGGCAAGCGAGGGCGACCATGCCGCAGGAGAAGATGAAGGCGAGAGCCGACACGTTGGTCAGAGGGATGAGCATGTTCTTGCCCAAGAACGGACCGATGACGGTGATGACACCCAGAACGGCGCAGGCGAGCTTGGGAGCGCCGGACTTGGGATCGACCTCGGCGAACTTCTCGGGCAGCTGGCCCTTGCGGCCCATGGCGAGCATGATGCGGCTCGTGGCGCCGTAGAAGGAGTTCATCGGGCCCATGGGTCCAAGCGTGGCGATGACGAGCATGGCCAGGTACAGGAGCATGTTGATGCCCTTGAGGCAGGCAAGCGCGGGAACCGGGCTCTTAACAAACTCATGCCAGTCGAGGATGGTGCCGAACGAGTAGATGCAGACCATGTAGAAACCGCCGGCGGCCAGCAGGGCCAGGGAGATGATCTTGCCGAACTTGTTCCAGTTGAGGCCCTCGGCTGCTTCCTCAGCCTGCTGAGGAATGGTATCGAAGCCGGCGTAGAAGAACGGGGTCAAAACCAAGACCGACACGATGCCGGCAAACAGGCTGGTGCCCTCGGTAGCGGGCTTGCCGCCGCCAGCACCGGTGACCTGGGAGAACACGGGCATGGCGTGTTCCGGCGAACCGGTGAACAGCGAGACACCCATGGCGAGCAGCATGCCGCAGAGCAGAGCCTTGGTCAGGAAGGCCTGGAGCTTGGCGGCCGAGCTGGCGCCGCGGAAGTTGAGGAAGATGACGTAGACTGCAAAGCCGAGCGCGATCAGCGTCGGGAACAGGTAGACGTCGGCCCCCAGGATGGTGTAGAGCTTGACGGCGCGCAGCCACTCAAGGCCGGGCAGGCTGCCGAACATCTCGGACACGAGGGTCGAGATGGCGATGGCCTCCCACGGGCACAGGATGCCGTTGCCCAGGGCCAAAAGCCATCCGGTGATGTAGCTCAGCGTACGGCCAAAGCTACGATCGACATACTCGACGATGCCGCCCGAGATGGGGATGGCAGCCGTGAGCTCACCGAAAACAGCTCCGACGGGCACGAGGAAGATTGCACCCAAGAGGAATGCGATCATAGCGGGAACGGGACCGCCGCCCACGACCATCCAGTCGCCGACCTGCAGAACCCAACCGGTACCGATGATGGCACCGAAACCGATGGTGAAGAAGTTCCAGAGCGAGAGCGTTTTCTTCATGCCGCCGTTATCCTCGACTGCAACCTCTGCGTTCTTGTCCGCCATTGTTCCCCTCCTTTCCTTTTTGACGCCCCTTGACGTCACCCCTTGCGCGGTCTGTTTTGCCGCGCGCTTTTATTTCGTGGCTTTAAGATACGGCCTTGGCACAGCAGCGCCGCTTGTAGCTCGACCGAAGGCAGAACTGCAAAACGAGCGGCGCCGTTTTTGGGACGAACGGCGGAAGACGTCATTCGTCTTGGACGCTTTCATCTTGTCTGCTTTTGAATACCTGTTGCCGTGACGCTTGGCGCGCGGCGCGACAACGTTCATACCATTTGTCAGGCTTTTGGCGCACATACCCATGTGTCGTGCATCTTTTTATGTAGGATAGACAAGTTACACATGAGGCAAGGTGATTCGAATGGCATACGGATACAATGACGGCGACCAACGGCCACAAAGCGTGCGCCTTGCCGGCCGCACCACGCCAACGCCCAGAAGCACCTCCGACAACGACAACCCGCAGCGCCCCCAAGAGCAACCCGGGGCTTCTTCGCGGCAACAAAGCCGTACCGTGCAGCAGTCAGACCGCGTGAGCACGAGCACACGCCAACGCCAGACCGACACATCGCAGCCACGCCGCTACGATCGCCGTACGACCGACTACTACGTCAAGCGCTCCTTTTCGCGACCTCAACGCGATCGCGGCAATTCCGCCCCTCACCCCGCGTCGCACACCACAAGCCACGCGCTTCCGGCCCGCCGCCTACGCCTTGCGCTTTGCTCCATCGCCGCCTGCCTCGTCTTTGTGTTTTTGGGATCCTGTATCTCCCACGGATCAGCTGGTCTTGAGCCCACTGCCGAGGACAAGCTGCTTAAAGCTCCCGTCGCACCCGGCTACTCATTTGCTTTTTCGACCCCGCGTTCGCAGTGGAGTGTCGGCACCATGCCCCACATCTACCAAATTGACCCCGCATGGTCGGAGCTGCCCTATGCCGGTGGCACTATTCGCGAAAACGCTTGCGGTCCCACTTGCCTCACCATGGTCTATATCTTTAAGACCGGCCACACCGATAAGACGCCGGTCGATATATGCGCACTGGCCGAAGCCGGCAACTACGCCCCCACTGGTGCCACCGAGTGGTCGTTTATGACAGGCGGCGCGTGGCAGCTGGGGCTCAACGGAACACAGCTCTATAACGATCGCGAATCGATTACCCAAGCACTTCGCTCGGGTGCGCCCGTCATCGCCGCAGTGCGCCCCGGTACGTTTACCAACGTAGGCCACTACATCGTGCTCTACGGCATCGACGATGCCAACCAGATTGGCGTCTACGACCCCAACTCGGCCAGCCGCAGCGCCCGCCGCTGGGGCGTCGTAGAGGTCCTCAACGAAGTCGAAGCCATGTGGGCCTACTACTAGTCATTGGGGACAGACTTAAATGAGTGGTCATTGGGAACGAAGTCGAAGCCATGTGGGCCTACTACTAGTCATTGGGGACAGACTTAAATGAGTGGTCATTGGGGACGCTCTTGTTTGACTAGTCATTTAATAACGTCCCCAATGACTAGGTGAATAGCAAAAGCCCCGCAGTCGGAGCGGACTGCGGGGCTCATGAAGAGAGGCTAGTTTGCGGGCGCTTTGCCTGGCGCCCACCAGAGAGGCGACAGAGTAGAGACTACTCGTGGATGCGGGTACCGGAGAGGCCGGCCATGGTCTCGGCAGCCTTGTCCAGAGCGCCGATGATGCAGGTGCGGCCCTTGCGGGAACGGGCGAACTTGATGGCAGCGCGGACCTTGGGCTCCATCGAACCCTTGCCGAACTGACCCTCGTCGGCCAGGCGCTCGGCCTCGTCGGCGGTGAGGTCCTCGAGCTCCTCCTGGTTGGGCTTACCAAAGTTGATGGCGACATGCTCAACGGCGGTCAGCAGGAACAGAACGTCAGCATCGCAGTCCTCGGCCAGCAGCTCGCCGCCCAGGTCCTTGTCGATGACGGCGGGAACGCCCTTGTAGCAGCCCTTGTTCTCGTAGTCGCGGACGACGGGGATGCCGCCGCCACCGCAGGCGATGACGATGAACTCGTTGTCGAGCAGGTTGAGGATGGAGTCAGCCTCGACAATCTTCTTGGGATCGGGAGAAGCGACGACGCGACGCCAGCCGCGGCCAGAATCCTCGACGAAGACCTTGGAGGGATCCTCGGCCATGAACTCCTTGGCCTGCTCCTCGGTGTAGAAGGGACCGATCGGCTTGGTCGGGTTCTTGAACGCGGGATCGTCCGGGTCGCACTCGATCTGGGTGACGACGGTGGCGGCGTGCCAACGCTTATAGCGCTTGTGCATCTCGCGGCCAATGCCCTGCTGCAGGTGATAACCAATGTAGCCCTGGGACATGGCACCGCACTCGGGCAGCGGCATCTCGGGGGTACCGATGGCATCGTGGGCAGCGGCGAAGGCGTTCTGGATCATGCCGACCTGCGGGCCGTTGCCGTGGGTGATGATGATCTCGTTGCCCTGCTCGATGAGGCCGAGGAGGGCATGGGCGGTGTTGCTCACGGCCTCGATCTGCTCGACGGGGTTGTTGCCGAGGGCGTTGCCGCCAAGGGCGACGACAATACGATCGGGCTTGCCAAGAGGCTTAGACATTGCTGGAATCCTTTCTGTAAAAGGCCTACAACCCATTAATAACCCGCGTCCGTGCGATACGCGAGTTTATTAAGGTTTATATTCTCTTTATCGCTCATTTTATTCATTTTGAAAATAGCGGAACGGTGAACGGTCGTTTTTATCCGCTCAGCGTACAGAACCCCAGCTCAAGCATATCTACGCCATTTACGTGCAACTTTATTTTAATAGAGCAGGGATTAGACCAGATTATGCAAACTATATCTTTGCTAAACACAAAACAGACAGCGCAATATCTTACTCGCACTATACGAGATTCTATGCACATATAAGTCGAGTATGCACCCCTGCAAAAACAAGGGGCTTTTCATCCAACAAAAGGAATAAAGAAGAGCTCCGAAAAAGCGGCAACGGCCAAGTCCCCCATCCATCCCCAAAGTGGCGCGAGGTTTCGCGGCAAAGCCGCGAAACAGCGAAGGGGACGGAATACCCGACCAACTACGTCCTTCATCCGCCCACACAATCCAAGGACGTAGTCGTAGCAGGATCTGAGGGCTAACCTTCGCGGACACTCCGCAGGACGAAAGAACCCCCGCCGCACGTAGTGCGCAGCGGGGGTTCTTTCATGTCCGAGGACGTCCGCGAAGGTTAGCCCTCAGATCCTGCGGTGGGAGACCTAGGCCTCGTTGTACACCGTCTTGAGCTTCAGCAGGTGAGCGTAGCGGTCCATAGCGGCCTGCTCGTTCTCCTTGAAGAGCTCCTCGGCGCGCTCGGGGAAGGAACGCGTCAGCGAAGCGTAACGGGCCTCGTTCATCAGGAACTCCTGATAACCGCCCGCGGGCTCCTTGGAATCGAGCGAGAACTTCTTGCCGGCAGCAGCCTCGGGGTTGAAGCGGAAGAGGTTCCAGTAACCGCACTCGACAGCCTTCTTCATCTCGGCCTGGCAGTTCTGCATGCCACCCTTCTTGATGGAGTGCATCTCGCAGGGGCTGTAGCCGATGATGAGGGACGGGCCGTCGTAGGCCTCGGCCTCGTGAATGGCCTTGAGGGTCTGAGCCGGGTTGGCGCCCATGGCGACCTGCGCCACGTAGACGTAGCCGTAGCTCATGGCGATCTCGGCCAGGGACTTCTTCTTGGTCACCTTACCGGCAGCGGCGAACTGAGCGACCTGGCCCAGGTTCGAGGCCTTGGAGGCCTGACCACCAGTGTTGGAGTAGACCTCGGTGTCGAAGACGAAGACGTTGACGTTGTGGCCAGAAGCCAAGACGTGGTCCAGGCCACCGAAGCCGATGTCGTAGGCCCAGCCGTCGCCGCCGAAGATCCAGAAAGACTTCTTGGTGAGGTAAGCCTTGTCGGCGAGGATCGCCTTGGAAGCGTCGCAGCCGCACTTCTCGAGCTCGGCAACGTAGGCAGCGGCAGCGGTCTTGGAGGCCTCGGCGTCGTTGACGGAGTCGATCCAAGCCTGGCCGGCGGCCTTGAGCTCATCGGACGGACCATCGGCAGCGATGATGTCCTGGGTAGCGGCGATCAGCTTCTTCTGAACGGCCTCATAGCCAACGGCCATGCCCAGACCGTGCTCGGCATTGTCCTCGAACAGGGAGTTGTTCCACGCCGGGCCGTGACCGTCCTTGTCCTTGCAGTAAGGAGCGGTGGCAGCGGGGTTGCCCCAAATGGAGGAGCAGCCGGTGGCGTTGGAGATGAACATGCGGTCGCCGGCGACCTGGGTCACCAGACGTGCATAGGCGGTCTCGGCGCAGCCGGCGCAGGAGCCGGAGAACTCCAGGTAGGGCTGCTTAAACTGGCTGCCCTTAACGTTGGCCGCGATGAGCTCCTTCTTCTCGGAGACGTTCTCGACCATGTAGTCCCAAACGGGCTGCTGGTCCATCTCCTGCTCGGTGGGAACCATCTCGAGGGCGCCCTTGGGGCAGACCTTGACGCAGTTGGTGCAACCCATGCAGTCGAGCGGGGACACAGCCATGGTGAACTTCATGCCCTTGGCCTTGGGGCCCATGGCGTCGAGCGTGCGGGTAGCCTCGGGCGCGGCAGCAGCCTCGTCCTCGGTCATCGCGAACGGACGGATGGTGGCATGCGGGCACACATAGGCGCACTGGTTGCACTGGATGCACTTGGTCTCGTCCCAGTGGGGAACGACCACGGCGACGCCGCGCTTCTCGTATGCGGAGGCGCCCAGCTCAAACTGGCCGTCGGCGCAATCGACGAAGGCGGAAACGGGCAGGCTGTCGCCGTCCATGCGATCGATGGGCTCGAGCAGGTTCTTGACCTGCTGGGCGATAGCGGACTTGGTCTCCTCGGAGAGCTCGACGGGAGCGGCATCCTCGGCGGTAGCCCAGTCGGCCGGAACCTCGAACTTACGGAAAGCGGTAGCGCCGGCATCGATGGCCTTGTGGTTGGCGTCGACGATGGCCTGGCCCTTCTTCATGTAGGACTTGGTAGCCGCGTCCTTCATGTACTGCAGGGCGTCCTCGGCGGGCAGGACCTTGGCCAGCGCGAAGAAGGCGGACTGGAGCACCGTGTTGGTGCGCTTGCCCATGCCGACCTTGGCCGCCAGGTCGATAGCGTCGATCAGGTAGACGTTGACGTTGTTGTTCGCGATGTAGCGCTTGGCCACGGCGGGCATGTGCTCGGCGAACTCCTCGTCGCTCCACTGGCAGTTGACCAGGAAGGTGCCGCCCGGCTTGACGTCGCGGACCATCTTGAAGCCCTTAACGATGTAGCTGGGGTTATGGCAGGCGACAAAATCGGCCTTGGTCACGTAGTACGGCGAACGGATCGGGGAATCACCAAAGCGCAGGTGCGAGACGGTGACGCCGCCGGTCTTCTTGGAGTCGTACTGGAAGTAGGCCTGGACGTACTTGTCGGTGTGGTCGCCGATGATCTTGATCGAGTTCTTGTTGGCGCCGACGGTACCGTCGCCACCCAGACCCCAGAACTTGCACTCGATGGTGCCGGGGGCTGCGGTGTTGGGCGCATCCTCGGCCTCGGGCAGGCTCAGGTTGGTCACGTCATCGACAATGCCGATGGTGAACTCGCGCTTGGGCTCGTCCTTCTTGAGCTCCTCGAAGACAGCGAACGCGGACGCGGGAGGCGTGTCCTTGCTGCCCAGGCCATAACGGCCGCCGACAACCTTGATGCCCGTCTTGCCGGCCTCGTAGAGAGCGGAGACGACGTCCTGGTAGAGCGGCTCGCCGATAGAACCCGGCTCCTTGGTACGGTCCATGACGGCGATCTTCTGGACGGTCTCGGGGAGAACGTCGACGAAGTGCTTGATGGAGAACGGACGGAACAGGCGAACCTTGACCAGGCCGACCTTCTCGCCGTGAGCGTTGAGGTAGTCGATGACTTCCTCAAGCACGTCGCAGAAGGAGCCCATGCACACGACGACGCGATCAGCATCGGGAGCGCCGTAGTAGTTGAACAGGCCGTAATCGGTGCCGAGCTTCTCGTTGATCTTCTTCATGTAGCCCTCGACGACGGCGGGAAGCTCGTCGTAGACCTTGTTGCAGGCCTCGCGGTTCTGGAAGAAGATGTCGCCGTTCTCGTGGCTGCCGCGGGTGTGCGGGTGCTCAGGGTTGAGCGCGTGATCGCGGAAAGCCTGGACGGCGTCCATGTCGCACATCTCGGCCAGATCCTTGTAGTCCCACATGGCGACCTTCTGGATCTCGTGGCTGGTGCGGAAGCCGTCGAAGAAGTTAAGGAACGGGGTCTTACCCTCGATGGCGGCAAGGTGAGCCACCGGCGAAAGGTCCATGACCTCCTGGACGTTGCCCTCGGCGAGCATGGCGAAGCCGGTCTGACGACAGGCCATGACGTCGGAGTGATCGCCAAAAATGTTCAGGGCGTGGGAAGCGACGCAACGCGCGGAGACGTGGAAGACGCCCGGGAGCTGCTCGCCCGCGATCTTGTACATGTTCGGGATCATCAGGAGCAGACCCTGAGAAGCCGTGTAGGTGGTGGTCAGAGCACCGGCGCCCAGCGAACCGTGAACGGTACCGGCTGCACCTGCCTCGGACTCCATCTCGACGACCTTGACCGGGGTGCCGAAGATATTCTTGCGACCCTGGGCCGCCCACTGGTCGACATGGTCGGCCATCGGGCTGGACGGCGTAATGGGATAGATTCCCGCTACCTCGGTGTACGCATACGAAACATATGCGGCCGCCTCGTTGCCGTCCATAGACTTAAACTTACGCGCCATATACCCCTCTCCTCTCATATAGGTATACAGGCCCCGGCGATCGCCGGGATGTTGGCGTGATGGGATTTACGCTGTTGCTTCCAATCATCTGGCAGGCAGGCTCAGCAGCAGGTACATGGCGTGGAGAGAAGACATGCCGAGGCGAGGGGCACCTGATGCGCCCTACAGGCCCGACCGCCCGTCTTGCACATGACCGAGCGCCGCAAAGGCCGCATGCCGGATGCTCCCGGGCACGCCCCGGCGATGGGAAGCGCCCGCAACGAAAATCCGCATGCGGGTTTATTGTACCCCGCCTTCAAGTGTAATTTCGGCAAATATAGGCGGGCGGTAAAGGTTTACCTTGGGTGACTGCCAAGGGCCAAAATGGCCCCTCGTCCCAAGCGGCCGGCCCTGGCGCGCCAAGGAGTGTCCCCAAGTGCCGGCAGAAAAGGAACGTCCCTAACTGCCGGCTAGAGGACACCGAAGAGGATGGCGTAGGTAGTGGATTCGCCGAGCTTGAGCTCGTCGCCGGGATTGAGTTGGGCGGAACGGCCGGGCTCGACCTGAATGCAGACGCGCGTGGCCCCGTTTACCACCACGGTTCCGTTGGTGGACGACAAGTCCTCGACGTGCCAGATATTTTGAGCATCGCACCAGATATGGGCATGGCGGGCCGAGACATCGTCGCCGACGTCGGTAATATCGCCCTCGCCAGTGGCCAGCGCGCCAATCTCAACACCCTGCTCACTCGGCTGAATCCAGCGCGGGGCGCTCACGACAAAACTGTTTTGTACGCGCAGCAAGCCCAAGGGGTGCGCCGGGGCGGGTTCGCGTTCGCCCGCGGTCATCGACATGCCAAGCGAACGCGGCGTGGATGTGCCTCCGCCACAGGTCGCGTGCGCGTAGTCAATGGCATAGTTCACCGAGGACCGCACATCCGCCGAACAACCGACGGCGACAAACAGCACCAGCACGGCCTCGGCGCGCTCGGCGGGCATGAGTTCCGCCGCCTGGGACAGGCGATCGAGCGCGTTGCGATAGAGATTCGTGTCCTGATGGCACTCTTCGAGCGCGCGTACCATCGGTTCACCTGCAGGACCGCACACCATATTGATCACAGCCGTGGAGTCCATGGGATTGCGCTGGCGCAGGGCCAGTTGCGACATAATACGCGCAGCCGAGGTACCGTATTCGGCAAAGTAGCGCTGCTGAAGCGTGCCGACCGGCGCGCGAACGATAAAGCGGGAAACCCAAGAGCGATCGGCGGCTCGGCTCTGCGGGCTGCGGCCGTCGGCGAGCGGACGGGACGAAAGCACCAAGCCGCACAGCTCGATATGGCTCAGATGCGCCGCGCGCTTAAAGATGTCAAACATGGCCCCGCATGGGGTGAGCTCAACTTGAGATGCCATGACCTAGGCCTCCTTGGTCGTAGAAATAGAATCGGACGATACTTCGACAGGTCCGCCAAAAGTACGGGCAGCTGCGGCTCCACCGGCAAGCGGAGTCGCCATCTGGGCTTTTGTGCGTCGCGGTGCCGAAACGGGAAGTTCAAAGGCAAAGCCCATCGCAAGCAAAAACCACGTAAGCGTATAGGTTGCAACCAGAGCGGCAACAAGGCCGCCCATCACGGCGCGTTGGGAAAATACGCTACATGCAGCCACAACCAGCACCGGAACCTCGCAGGCAGAAAGCGCAAGCACACCCTGCAGGAAGCCCGAGCGCCGATCGCGCGCAAGTGCCCCCGCGGCAACGCCGGCTATGCCTGGCAGCGCCAACGCCAGTGCGGCAATAATACCCGGTAGCGACCCAGACCACACGAGCGATCCCAAAGTCGCCGTCACGCGAGCGCCCGACGCCAGCAGCGCGGCCGAAACCACGACCACAGCCCAAACAACGCCGCAGACGACCGTCGCGCCGACCATCAGCGCGCGACGAACCGCGCGGCCAGACGCATCCATGGGGCACGGCGTGAGCGGCTCGCCGCGGAGCGAACGACCGACATTTTGCGCATAGTGGTCACAAAACGCCGAGAGCGCCGCCTCGACCGCCGCCGGCTCGGGACGATCTTTTTGATGGCTGGACAGACAGGCCATCACCACGTCGAACAGCTGGGCATCGACAAACGCCAGCGCATCGCGTAGCTCTTCGGAATCCGGCTCAAGCCCTAGCTGCTGGGCCTGCTCGGCCGCGGCGAGCGCCACATCGGGCTCACGACGAAGCAGCTGAGTCAAATCACAACCGGGCGCATGGGCACCAATGGGATAGTCGGGCCGCGTGTCCATCTTGAGACGGTAGGGGCTGGCGATGTCGCGCGTCTTTTTGCGCGAACCCGAGGTGCCCGAAGTGCTCGGCGCGGCTTCGTATGGCGCGACGCCGGCAATGAGCTCGTAAACCGTGCTTGCCGCGGCATAGACGTCGATCGCCGGCGACATACGCAAAGCGCGCAGGTCGGGAATATCGTCGGTGAGCATCTCGGGCGGGGCATAGGCAACCGTCGCGCGACGCAGCGTGGCATAGCGCTCCGTAAACGACGCCTTGCCGCCGGTACCGGCCACGGCCGACGCAGGCTCGAGCGCCAGCGACGAGCCAAAGTCGATCAGGCACAGGTCAAAGGTGCCCTCGGCAAGCTGCCGGTCAAGCGCTAGACGCGCCGTACGCACCATAATATTAGCGGGCGAGATATCGCGATGGACAAAGCCCTCACCCACCAGGCTCATACGGCAGAGCAGATCGAACAGGTCGCGACCCAGACGCGCCGCCACAAGCGGCGACAGGCGTCCGGCATCGTCCACGGCGAGTCGCAAACGCAAGCGGGCGAGCGTCTCGCCCTCGACCCATTCCATGACAATTGCAGGTACACCGTCGACCTCGCCCCAGCCATAGAGGCGGGGAAAGCCCTTAAGGCCCGAAAGGGCGCGATGGCATTCATATTCCTCGCGAAACGCCGCCTTGAACTTGGCGACCAGCGCCTCGTGAGTTGCATCGTCGTCAAACTCATCACGCGTCGGCAAGATGAGCTGCTTGAGTGCCACGGCCTCGCCTTGGGCGTTGACGGCACGCGTCACGCGGCCGATACCGCCGCGGCGCATGGTGGCATCGTCGGCAAACAGCATCGTAAAACGACGCAGATAGGCAGGCAGTTCGTCCTGACCGAGCGCAATTGCCGGTTCAAACCCGTCGACACGCGCCAGGCGCAGGCCGACCATGGGATCGCGACCGAGCGATTGTGGTGTGGTGGATGCAAGATCGGTCATCATAGGGCAAGCGCCGCCACGTTATTGTTGAAGTTACCGAGTGCGACGTCATCATCGCCGTAATGGCCGACCCATTGACATAGGTTGGTATAACAGCCCCACAGATTGGCATACTGCTGATACCACTTTGACCGGGGCGAGAATGTCTGACGACCGAACTCGGCTCGAATGACAAACATCTCCCCGACCAGGCTGTCGCACGGCCTGGGATCTCCCGTAGAGTTATAGGTCGAGACCACGTCATTGGCACGAGAAACATAGCCGTCGAGCATGTTGTACTTGGTCACAAGCCAACTGTGAATGCTCTCTTCCTCAGCAGCGGAAAGGCCACCGGAGTTTGCATCGTTGTCAGCGTTGCCGCCCGTCGAGCCGCCGTTTCCGGACCCTCCGGTAGAGGAACCCGACCCAGAGCCGCCGCCCGAACTCGACGAATCCGAGCCAGAGCCAGAAGTATCCGAGCTACCGGGCTTTCCGGACTGCTGGGCGTCCTGCTCCTTCTGCTGCTCGACCTTACTCACCGTTGCCGCCACGCTATTGTTGGACAACCGATCGATGATCTTGGTGTTGGTGAGCACGATGGTTTTGCCATTGGCAAGCGTGACTTCGTTGTCCGGGGCCTCGGCGCCGTCCGCGTCGTCGGTGCCAAACACAATATGCGCGACCACACTTGCCCAAGCATATCCAGTCGTGGTGCCCAGATCACTTTTGACCTCATGCCCCACGCGCGGTTCGCGTGCGGCATGCGCCTGCATCATGGACGGCACGGTCATGCCATAGGCAGAAACGCCAGCTATGACCAGCACCAGCGAGCACGACAGCAGTGCGTACGCCCGCGGCGCCAAGCCCAGTCGGCGTCGCATGCGCACCGCGGCGCCGCGCTTTGTCTGAGTGCCACCGGGCCGCATGCGTTCTCCTCCAACAAAAACACGCCGCTCGGGAGCGGCGCATTCATTCGAATCCATATTTGAGTGTATCAGCGAACCCAAAAGGCTGCGCAACGAATGGGCAAATTAAGGATGCGAGTGGAAGCATCCATGCGATAAGCGGATACAAAGCATCTTTGTTGCACAACAAACTTACAGTCGCACGGGGAAATTATGGCTTCCCCGTGCGTCGCGATGAAGACATACGGCAGGAGCAGGCTCGCCACCTAAATCGTGCGACGGGCCTCGATGGCGCGGCCAAGCGTAAGCTCGTCGGCATACTCCAGGTCGCCGCCCACGGGAAGGCCGCTTGCCAGACGCGACACCTCGACGCCCAACGGCTTGATAGTGCGGGCAAGGTAGCTCGCCGTGGTCTCGCCCTCAATATTGGGGTTGGTGGCGATGATGACCTCGTGGATGTCCTCGTGGCCCAGACGCGCCAGCAGCTCGCGGATGTGCAACTGCTCGGGGCCAATCTTGTCCATGGGGCTGATCACGCCGCCCAGCACATGGTACAGGCCATGGTAGCTGCCCGTGCGCTCGATTGCCTGGACGTCGCGCGGCTCGCCCACCACGCAAATGCGAGTGGTGTCGCGCATCGAATCCTGGCAGATGGAGCACTCGTCGGCCGTGGCGTAGTTAAAGCAGCGGCTGCAAAAGTGGACCTCCTGCTTGACCTCTAGGATGGCCTCGGCCAGGCGGCGTGCTTCCTCGGCATCGGCCTCGAGCAGGTAATAGGCGATGCGCTGGGCCGACTTGGGACCAATGCCCGGCAGACGGCCCAGCTCATCGAGCAGTTTTTGCAGACTGTGATTCGCACTCATATATATGCGTGTCTTAGAACGGCATGCCCGGAATGTTAAGGCCGCCGGTGATGGCGCCCATCTGCTTGTTGGCGAGCTCGTTGACGCCGCGGACGGCCTCGTTGACGGCAGCCATGATCATGTCCTGCAGCATATCGACGTCCTCGGGATCGAGCGCATCGGGATCGATGGTGAGGTTGACGAGCTCCATCTCGCCGTTAACGGTCACCTTGACCATGCCGCCGCCGGCAGAGGCGTCGACGGTCTGGGACTTGAGGTTCTCCTGCGCGGCGGCAAGCTGCTCCTGCATCTTGCGGGCCTGCTTCATCATCTGCTGCATGTTCATACCGGCCATGATGGCTCCTTTACGTGCGGCCGCACGCCGAGCTGCAAGGGCAGCCGGAGCACGGCGGGACTTTCAAACTCAAAAATCGTACCACGGCGCGGGGCCAGCGAGCGGGGCGGACACGCTACCTCAGTCGATATACATGTCCTGGAGTGCAAACCGCACCCATAGATTATGCAAAGTTGAATAATTCGCATCTGCATAATATTTAAAGCTAAATCTTGTAGAGCCGGAATCCGACATTTAATGCGTACCACTAAATGGCTAAATGCCGAGCCACTACTCGAGGCGGCGCTCATGACGGCGAGGTATAATTTGATTGCCATAGATAGTAATTTGGAGGTGCCCCATGAATGCCCCCAACGCGCTCCAAAACATCCGCTCAAAACACCCCGTTGCATATGTGGTTCTCTATCTCTTTGTCGGCTGGGCATTGCTGGTTGTCATCACCCATGCCATAGCTTTTGGAGCAGAACTGCTGATAGCCAGCTCGGACCAGCCCGTCGTCAAATGGGAGACGACCGATGAGTGCACCGACGGAACCCGAACCGTCTACTACAACAGCCCGTCCCTCTATCAAGAGTTCAAGGTCAAGATAAAGGACTTCAAGATTGTCGATGCCGAGCTAGGCGTTTATTTGGCAATCGGAGCAACCATTAACGCCGAGCAAGTCGAGTACACGGACAGCCATGCGACGTATCGTATCGACCTCAGCATCCTAGGCCGACCGTCACGCACCTGTCTGCTCAAATGCGACATACGCGGCACCACGTTGCACATGTCCGAAATACAGATGCGCCCGGGCAAAGAGATCTCTTCTTGAGCAGCATACCCGCCCGCACGGTTACTCCACCGGCTTGAAGATGGTGGACTGACCGAAGACGCTGCGGATGAGGGCCTTGGCCTCGTCCTCGGTCTGCGGGATGCTCGGGGCTGCGCCCTGATGGCCGAAGGGGCTGCCAGCACCGGGATTGGATTCCCAGGGAGCGGCGGGGACGTCGTCGTTTGCAGAGGCTGCGGGTGCCACAGCAGCGGCCTTGGTCGCGGACGCCGCACCCGGCACGTCGAACGGGGGCAGATTGTCCCCGCCGGCAGCGGCAGCAAAACCACCGACCATAGCATCGTCGTAGGGCACCTGCTCGGATTCCCATGGCGCAGCCTGCGCAGGCGGCTGAGCCATGGGGACGGACGCGCGCTCGGGCGCTCGGGGCGCGGGCTCGGTCGGGAGCTTGCCCGTGGCAGGAGCACCGGCAGGGTTGTCGGAGCGCAGCCAAGGGGCCTTGGCCAGGTCGGATGACTTGGGCGCAGGCGCGGCAGCGGACTTGGGCGCGGGGATCGGAGCAGCCGGTTTGGGCGCAGCGGGTTCAGGCGCCGACGGGGTCGGTGCCGCTACCGGCGCCGCTTTTGGCTGCGTCGCGCTGGCGCTCGAGGATGCAGGGGGCACCGAGGACACGGGTTGCGGGTCCGCAGATACCGCAGCCCGTGCAGATGGAGAATGCTCCTCATGTTGAGGAGCCGGCGTGCCACCCCCATCCAGGACATAGTCGACGGTACGACGACCGAAGACCGCGCAGACCGTCGGCAGGACCACCGACTGCGTATCGGCGCGACCGAGCATCTTGATGGCAAAAGTCGAACCCGCGGGGAACGAGACCGTGAGCTTGGAGCCGTCGTCGGCCGTGGCGCGGGCGTTGAGCAAAAGCCCTGCGTAGGAGGCCTGACGAGCCTTGACGCGCTCGACGACCTCGGCCCATTTGCGCTGGAGCTCGCCGGCGTCCTCAACCGCGGGGGTCTCGGCAGCACCGGCGGCGGCAACCTGGGCGGCGTTGTTGGGCTTGGACACCGACACGGTCGATGCAGCAGGCGCGGAAGCCGGAGCCGCAACGGGCTGAGGTGCAGGCGTTACAGGTCTGGGCGCGGGAGCCGGAGCCGCGGACTTGGTCGCAGGCTGGGCAGCCGGAACAGCAGCGCCGCGGTCCCAAGGCATACCGCCCTGGCGCGCGGACGTAGCAGCGGGGGCAGCGGATGCCGCCGGAGCGGCAGCACGAGCGCCCGAAATGAGCGTCGGCTGTTGGGCAGCAGCGGGTACGGATGCTGCAGGCGCGGCGGCCTGAGCAGCAGCCACGCTCGCCGGCACGGCGCCGTTGGCAATCATGGCCTCCAGGCGTGCCACGCGCTCGGCCAATGCCTCAATCGTTAAATCAGCCTCGGGACACGCCAGACGCGTGCAGGCAATCTCGAGCACCAGGCGCACGTCGCTCGCGCCCCTCATCTCCAGTGCGGCATCGTCGAGCACTGTCAGCACACGGGCCAGGCGGTCGGCAGGATGCTCGCCAAAGGCAGCGGCCTCGGCAGCAAGCGCCTCGGCCTGCTCGGAGCCGCCCTCAAACAGCTCGGCACGGGCACCGGCAACGCAGGCAACGTACACGTCACGCACATGCGCCACCAGGTCGCGCGACAGCTCCAGCAGGTCGTTTCCTTCCTCGACCTGCGCACGAATCAGTCCATAGAGCTCGGCAACATCGCGATCGGCAATGGCGCGGGAAAACTCGCCCAAAATCTGGTCCGAAACCTCACCTAAAAGCGAGCGGGCGTCGTCCGCATGCACAGAACCGTTGCCAAAGACGCTCAGCTGCTCCAGCGTGGACAACGCGTCGCGCATGCCGCCCTTGGCATGGCGCGCCACGATAGCCAGCGCCTCATCGTCGTAATCGAAGCCCTCCTGCTCGCACACGTATGCCAGGCGATGCTCGATATCCTCGTTGCCGATGCGGTGGAAATCGAAGCGCTGGCAGCGCGAGAGGATGGTCTCCAGAATCTTTTGCGGGTCGGTGGTGCACAGCACAAAGATCACGTGCGCCGGCGGCTCCTCAAGCGTCTTGAGCAGCGCGTTGAACGCCGCCGTCGTGAGCATGTGGACCTCGTCGATGATATAGATCTTGTACTTGCCGCGCACCGGGGCAAAGTTGACGGAGTTGATGATTTCCTCGCGCACATTGTCCACGCCCGTGCGGGAGGCGGCATCGAGCTCGTAGACATCGGGGTGGTTGCCCTCGGCGATGAGCTCGCACTCCTCGCAAGTACCGTCGGGCATGCAGCCGCTTGCACCCTCGGCGCGCGCCGCCTCGGCATTGCGGCACAGCAGCGCCTTGGCCAGAATGCGCGCCATGGTGGTCTTGCCCGTGCCGCGCGGACCGCAGAACAGGTACGCATGGGACAGGCGTCCCTCGGTGATGGCGTGCTCGAGCGTCGAGACGATATGCTGCTGGCCCACCACAGAGTCGAAGGTGAGCGGGCGATACTTTCGGTACAACGATTCCATGGGTGCTCCCCCGGGTATACTGAGTCTTGTTGCCGCGACGGCCATGCGGTCGCACGGCATACTGCATCCATAATAACCCGTACGGCGAGCCCGCCGTGATAGGAGTCCAAAGAGCATGGCAGACGCAGAGAGCAACCTCGTTCCCTCCGAAGCAGCCGACCAGGTCGAGGTCGCGCTCGAGGAGCAGGCCGCAGCCGACGACGGCATCCTGTACCTCAACGAGTACCAGTACGAAAACGACCTGGTCACCGACTTCGCCCGTCTGGTCGCCTCGCCCAGGCGTCGCGGCTCGCTGTATGTCGCCGCGGCAATTGCCGCACTCATCGGCATCGGCATGCTGGTGGCCGGCGGCAGCTGGATCAAGTTCGGCGTCGTGCTGATCGTGTTCGGCGCCTTTTTGGCCTGGTGGAGCAAGAACCTGCACCACACCCTCGCCCGCGACTTTATCGACGCCGTCGAGGCCGACGAGTCCATGGGTGGCCGCTATCGCCGCGTCGCCGCCAACGAGGACGGCCTGATGGTTTGGGGCAAGAGCGGCAAGTCGCAGTTCTTCCCGTTTGAAAAGCTCGACCACGTGCTCGACGGCGAGCGCATCTTTGTGGCCATGTTCGCCGACCAGGGCGTGACGATCCCTAAGGACACCTTTGTTCGCGGCGATGCCGAGCAGTTTGGCACCTTCCTTAAGGCACGCATCAACAAAAAACTCCGCATCGAGACCAAACGCAAGAAGATGAAGGCAGAAAAGGCCGCCGCCGAAGCCAAACAGGGCGACAAGCCCCAGGAGACCAAGGGCAAGCAGCGCAAGCAGAAGAAGAACAAGAAGAAGCGCTAAGGCCAAGCCAGACAGGCAGCCTCGCATCCCGCTATCCTCCCCATGCACCCGAGCGTGCTACACTAGCAGCATCTATGCCACCGCGAACGACTTGGCCCCGCGCCTGCCGCTCGCAAACGAACTTTAAACGCACGAGGGTTGGCCATGCCGCTTTTCTCGCAACATACCGCCCGGTTCTCGCCGGACGTTCCCTTGGAGGGCACCAGCTCTCGCGAGCTGCTCAAGCGGTACCAGCCGCTCGAGACACTTGCGACTGGCGGTTTTGGCTCCATCGAGATCTGCCGCGACACGCACCTGCGCCGCCGCGTCGCCATTAAGCGCATCCCCCTTATCAACGGCGCCGGCATGCCCGCCAGCGACATCATGGATGTCCTGCGCGAGGCGCACACTGCCGCCATGCTTCAACATCCCAACATCGTGCAGGTCATCGACTTTACGCACGACACAGCCTATGCCTACCTGGTTATGGAATATGTCGATGGCATGTCGCTGGCCGAGTTTTTGCACCGCGTGGACGGCCACTCACTTACCTTTGACGAGGCCGCGGCCATTGCCGATGCGCTGGGCCAGGCGCTCACCTTCGCTCATAGTAATGGCGTACTCCACCTGGACATTAAGCCCGCCAACGTGCTCATCGACCACTCGGGCAATGTAAAGCTCACCGACTTTGGCATGGCGCGACTGTCGTCCGCCGGTGGCTTTGGCGGCTCACGCGGCGGCACCATCGGCTACATGCCGCCCGAGCAGCTCGATATCGAGACCGGCACGGTCGACGAGCGCGCCGATGTCTTTGCCCTCGCCTGTGTGATCTACGAGGGCCTGTGCGGCAGCGCTCCCTTTATGGCGGCCACGCCCGCCGACTCGCTCGACCGCATCATCGGCGGCGCCACCTATCCCAGCGAGCTGATACCACACTTTCCCCCGGGAGCCGAGGCCGCGCTCATGAGCGCGCTCTCCCCCATGCCGCAGGACCGCCTCAACAGCATCGAGGCATTTTGCGACCAGCTCCTTGCCGGTCTGGGCAGCGTGCGCGAGGGCCGTCGCAGCCTGGAGCAAATGGTTGGCGAGCTTTCGGATGACGAGCAGGAACTCGACGATATCGAGCCGTCGCACTACGAGGACGACGCCATCGAGGTCGACCCCGCACTCGGCTGGGCGGGCACGCGCTGGAGCCATGCGCGCGACTACACCATGCGCACTATCTCGGCGCTAACGTGCGGCACCTTTAGCTTTTTGCTGATGCAAACGGCCGGGGTCGCGGCGCTTCCCGGCCTGGTCATTGCGGCCATCGCGATCGGAGCGGCGGCTGGCCTGGCCCCCCAAATTGGCTCGGCCATCTCGGCTGTGGGCTTTTTGGTGCTCATGGCCAACGCCACCATGCAGGCACAGGGCATCCTGTCGATGTTGCCCGTCGCGGTGATCTTTGCCGCCGCCATGTCCGGTTGGTGGATCGCCTGGGGTCGCACCGAGGCTGCCGCGAGCGCCGCGCTCACCTGTGCACTCGCGCTTGGCTGTCTGACCGGCAATACCTTCCTGGCAGCTGGGGTCGCCGCCGGCGTCGCGTCATTTTGGCTCGGCCCGGCAAGCGCCGCAGCGGCAACGGGCATGGGCGCGCTTTTTGCCCGTCTGGCCACGGTCGCGCTTTCAGCCGGAGGCGTACTGGAGCTCGGTAACGTTGCCGCAGCGCTGGGAGACCCACTCCTTTGGGCTGCCTTTGTGCTGGTCGCGGCAACTGCCGCAGCGTCATCTGCGCTGCTCAATGCCCATGCCAAGCGTGCCGATCAGGGCTCAAACCTTGCCGCAATCGCCGCCATCGCTGTCACCGGCATCGGCTGCGCAGCGGCGTCCTGTCTTGCACACCATATGGAAATTGCCGGCCTTGCAGCCGCGGTCGTCGCCAAGGCGGCGATTGCGGGAACCCTATCCTCTATAATCGTTGGGATATGCCTATATTTGCTCGGATACCAAAGAACCTATACGGAGAGTGATCTTTCGTGAACTTCCTGAACATCTTCGAGGACCACGTGGCCGGCATCTTCGGTGCCACCCGTGCCCCGTTCTCCTTTAAGAAGCTTGCCAAGCAGGCCGCTCGCGACATGGAGGATCAGACTCTGGTGATCAACGGCGTCAACACGGCGCCGGCACTCTATACCATCCTTATCGCCGCCGACGACGATCCCATGCTCGCCCCGTTCTACCCCGAGCTTTCGCGCGAGGTCCGCGAGTTTGTGAAGGCGCAGGCCGAAAAGCGCCGCTATGTCTTTGTCGGCGAGCCCCTCGTGCGCTTTATGATCGATCCGCAGCTGCGCGCCGGCAAGTTCTCGGTCTTTGCCGAGAACGTCGATGCCCCCACGCTCGGCCGCCTGTACGAAGAAGAGCGCGCCTATCAAAACGGCCTGGGCCAGAACAACTCCGCGGCAAGCCGTGCCGCCAGCGCCCCGCGCGCCGGCCAGCAGCAGTTTGCTGCCCCGCAGCAGCAGCGCCCCGCCGCCATGTCCCAGCAGCAGCCGACGCCTCGCGCCGCCGCTCCCGACCCGCTTGCCGCGGCAGACCCCTTCGCGCCTAGCGTCCCCGACCCCGCCGCCGCACCCATCCCGGTGCCGCAGACCGTCTCGCGCGACGCGCTTGCCGGCATGGGCGGAGCCGCCGCGACCGGTGCCGCCGTGGGCCTAGGCGCCGCAGCCGGCATCGCCTCCAACATGGCGAGCACTCGCGCCCCGCAGCGCCCGCTCGCCCAGCTCGTTGACGTCGTGAGCGGCGAGAGCCATAGCATCACCTCCGCACAGGTGACCATCGGTCGCGAGCGCTCGGTTTCCGACATTGCCCTGCGCGACCCCAACGTGTCGCGCCGCCACGCCCAGCTCACCTTTACGGGCTCGGATTGGTCGATCGAGGACCTCAATTCCACCAACGGCACGCTCGTCAACAACCGCCGCATTACGCGCTGCCCGCTGCGCAACGGCGATCTGCTGACGTTTGGCCTGAGCACCTTTGAATTTAGGGGATAGTCGCTTATGAACATCGATATCGTCCTTTTTGCAGGCCGCATCGTCCTGGTCGCCCTGCTCTATATCTTCCTGTTCGCCGTCATGAAGACCGGCGTGGGACTTGTGCGCGGGCAGCGCCGCGACTCGGCTATCTGGACGATTGATGTGGACAAGGGTCCGCGCGGTATCCGCGGCATCCACGTAGACATGCTCGGCCCCGTCATCGTCGGTCGCTCGCCATCTTCGGACATCTGCATCAACGAACCGTTCGTCTCGGCCTCGCATGCGCGCTTTTCGCTGCAGGGCCCGGCGCTCATCATCGAGGACCTCAACTCGCTTAACGGCACGCTCGTCAACGGCCGCCAGCTCGTGGAGCCCGCGACGCTGCGTGAGGGCGACGAAGTCCAGATTGGCGACGTGGTCATGAAGGTGAACCGTCGATGATCGACGAGGAGAACAAGTCCGCAACTATGACCGAGGCACCGGCCGCCGCCACAGCTGCACCGGCCCACGCCGCTCCGGCGGGCTCCGCACCCGTGGAGCCCGAGGACACCGTGTTCTCCCTGCCTCTTTCGCATGTAACGCATGATATTTCGGATCTCGCCGATAACGAGGACGAAGAGGATACCGTAGCGGCGCCCATCGGCGCACATGCTGCGGAACAGCCCACAGCGCCCGAAGCAACCCCGGCGCCGGCTCACTTTGCAGAGCCCGTCGCCGCGGCAATCAACGAGAGCGCTGCGGTGTTTGCGGCACCCGAGCCCGCCGCGCCGGCGTTTCCCATAGCCCCGGCATCCGAGGTTGCGCCCGCGTCTACGCCGGCGCCCGAGGCGGGGACATCCCCCGAGGACGGCCCTGCACCCAAGACCCCGCAGCCTGCGCCCGCAAGCGAGTCCGATGCCGTGGCCGAGCCCGCCGCCCAGTCGCAAAACACGCCCGCGCCGTCGCACTTTGCGACGCCCGAGCCTATAGACGTCAGCCCGCAAGATGACGAGTCGACCGCCCGCGTTTCCGAGGAGCCCGACTCCCCGGACACCGGCGATTCCGAATCAAACGCCGAGACCGACACCGTCTCTCCCGGTGACACAGCCGAAATCGACGTTGCCGCCGTTGAGGCCAAGCTCAAAGACCCCGGCTCGACCATGAGCTTTGAACCCCTAACCGAGGAGCGCATCGAGACCGACTCGACCTATGATGCCGGCACCACCACGCAACTCATGTGGGGCGCCCGCTCCGACGTTGGCTGCGTGCGCCCGCACAATGAGGATTCCTACCTGGTGCAGTCGCCGCTCTTTTGCGTATGCGACGGCATGGGTGGTCACGCTGCCGGCGAGGTGGCCTCTTCTATCGCTGTCGAGACCATCGCCAAGACAGCTCCTCAGTCTGCCGACGCCGCACGCCTGGCGGCAGCCGTCGAGGCCGCCAACGCCGCCGTAATCGAGGCTGCCTTGAATGGCCTGGGCAAGCCCGGCATGGGCTGCACAGCCACTTGCGCCTATATCGAAAACGACACGCTCGCCATCGCCCACGTGGGTGACTCTCGCGCCTACCTGCTCCACGAGGGCACGCTCATCCGCGTGACCCGCGACCACTCCTACGTGGAGGAGCTCGTGGACGCCGGCGAGATCACGGCAGATGAGGCTCGCGTCCACCCCAACCGTTCGGTCATCACCCGCGCGCTGGGCTCGGACCCCGCTATGTATGCCGACCACTTCACTCTGCATATCGAGGAAGGCGACCGTCTGATCCTGTGCTCCGACGGCCTTTCGAGCATGATTCCCGATAGCGATATCGAGAACATCGCCACGCAGTCCTCAACCGCGCAAATCTGCGTCGACAACCTAGTGGACGCGGCGCTTGCCGCCGGCGGCCACGACAACGTGACCGTAGTAGTCGTTGACCTGGTTGACGATGGCGTCATGCGCGAGGCGCAACGCGTGCGTCGCCGCAACGTTACTATCGCCGCCATCCTGGCCCTCGTCTTTGTGCTTGCAGCTGGCATCTGGGCCTACACGGGTGTCACCGGCTCGTACTACCTGGGTACCTACCAGGGCAATGTCGCCGTCTGGCGCGGCCTGCCCGGCAAGCCACTCGGACTCAAGCTCCACTGGCTCGAAAGCGAAACCAGCATCAAGCTGTCCGACCTGCCCGAAGACACGCAAAACCGCCTCAAGGCGGGCATTCCGCAAACAAGTGTCGACGATGCGCAGGACACGATATCCAAGTACCGCCACCAGATCGACGAGGAGCAGACCCGCCAGGTGATCGACGCGCAAACGATTCGCGACAACACCAATCAGGGATCGGCCTCCGAATCAGATTCCGAGAAAACCGCCGAACAGTCCGCCGAGGCCGAAGCCTCCGATAAGAATTAGAAAGGGAGTGCCGCTTATGAGTCGCCGCAACACCGAGCTGCTCTTGCTCATCGCCTCGGCGTTCCCCGTCATCCTGCTGTATGCGATGTACGTCCTCACCGCGGGCGCTGCCATCTCCTTTGAGACGCTCGCCGTACCGATCGGCCTCTTTGCCGCCTTTGCCGCGGCCCACATTGCCGTGCGCATCTTGGCGCCCGGTGCCGACCCCGCCATCCTGCCCATCGTATTTATACTTTCGGGCATCGGCATCACGTTCGTGACGCGTCTCGCCCCCGCTCTCGCCATCTCACAGCTCATCATCCTGTTTGTCTCGGTGGCGCTCATGGTGGGAACGCTTGCACTAGTCAAAAACCTCGACGTGGTCATGCGCTACAAGTACACCTTTGGCATCATCGGCATCATTCTGCTGATGCTGCCTATCTTTATCGGCACCACGATCTCGGGCTCCAAGCTGTGGATTCGCATCGCGGGCTTTACCATCCAGCCTGGCGAGTTCGCCAAGGTCTTTATCGTCCTGTTCCTGGCCGGCTACTTGGCCGAGAACCGCGAGTTGCTCTCCATCTCCAACCGCAAGATCCTGGGCTTTAAGATCCCTCGCCTGCGACTGCTGCTGCCGCTGTTTGCCGTGTGGGGTGTGTGCCTGCTCGTCGTCGTCTTCGAACGCGACCTGGGTTCGGCCGTGCTGTTCTACACCATCTTCTTGCTGATGCTCTACGTTGCCACGGGGCGCTTTTCGTATGTCGTTATCGGCCTTGCGCTCTTAGCCGTTGGAGCCGTGGGCGCCAACAAGTTCCTGTCGCACGTTCAGGTGCGTTTCCAGGTTTGGGTCGATCCGTTTAAGGACGCCCAGGGCCAGGGCTACCAGATCGTCCAGTCGCTCTTCTCGCTTGCCGATGGCGGTCTGGTCGGTGTTGGCATCGGCAACGGCATGGCCAACAACATCCCTGTCGTCGAGTCCGACTTTATCTTCTCGGCTATCGGCGAGGAGATGGGCCTTTTGGGCGGCGGCGCCGTGCTCATCCTGTTTATGCTCTTTGCCGTGCGTGGCCTCACCACGGCTGCCCGCGCTAAATCCGACCTCGCCGCCTTTAGCGCCACGGGCCTTACGGCCGCCATCAGCTTCCAGGCCTTCTTGATCGTTGGCGGCGTAACCCGCCTGATCCCGCTGACCGGCGTCACCCTGCCCTTTATGAGCCAGGGCGGCTCCTCGCTGCTGGCGAGCTTTATCATCGTCGCGCTCCTGCTGCGCGCCGGTGACGAGGCGACCGGACGCGAGGCCGAGCTTACCGGCACCGGCACCATGGCCGCCATCACCGATGATCAGGTCGCATCTGCCGCCGCCCCGACGGGCTCGCGCTTTGCCACCTCGTCTTCCTACGGCAGTGGCAGCCATTCCGTCGGCTCGCGCATGCGCCGTCGCCTGCTCGACACACCTGAATCCGGTGTGCTAGGCCGCGTGGCGCTCGCCAACCGTCTAACCCGCGCGGTGCTCGCCTTTACGGCGCTGTTCGCCATCCTTATCGGCAACCTCACCTATGTCCAGGTCATCAAGGCCAAGGACTATCAGGACATGCCGACCAACAACCACACCATCGCCCGCTCCAAGTACATCCAGCGCGGCTCCATCATCACGTCCGACGGCGTGACGCTGGCCGAGTCGCTGCAGCAGGAGGACGGCACCTACGTACGCTCCTACCCCAACGGTAACCTGGCAGCACACGTGGTTGGCTACGTGAGCCAGCAGTATGGCACCACCGCCATCGAGAGCGTCATGAACGACACGCTCACCGGTTCTAAGGACTACTCCAGCTGGAACAACGCCATCGCGTCGCTCGCGGGCCAGACCCAGCCGGGCAACACCGCCAAGCTCACCATCGACTCGCGCATCCAGACGGCTGCCGAGCAGGCGCTCAAGGGCTTTAAGGGCGCTGTGGTGGTCATGGATCCGCGTACCGGTGCGGTCCTTGCGTGCGCGAGCTCGCCCACCTATGACAACACCAACATCGATGCCCTGATGCAGTCGGGCGGTGGCGAGGACGGCTCCATGTACGACCGCGCCATGGACGCGCTGTACACCCCGGGCTCGACCTTTAAGGTCGTCACGCTCTCCGCGGCGCTCGAGACCGGCACCGCCAGCCTTACCAGCACGTACCAGGCGCCCGGCTCCATGGACATCGGCAACGCGCCGGTCACCAACTCCGCCAACGAAAGCTACGGAACCATCAGCCTGCAGCAGGCCTTCGCCGTGTCGTCTAACGTCGTCTTTGGCCAGGTGGCCAACGAGGTCGGCGCCAACTCGCTCGTCCAGTTTGCCAACGCCTTTGGCTACGGTCAAAAGCTCGGTCAGGATCTGACCACCGCGGCTTCCATCATGGCCGACCCTTCGCTTATGACCGAGTGGGAGACCGCTTGGGCAGGCGCCGGCCAGCCCGTCGGCATGGACCACACACCTGGCCCGCAGACCACCGTCATGCAGAATTGCGTGATCGCTGCCGCTATCGCCAACAGCGGCGTGGTCATGGACCCGTTCTTTGTGTCACAGATACTCGCCCCGGACGGGACCGTGGTTAAGACCACGCAGTCCCGCTCGCTGGGCCAGGCTGTCAGCTCTACCACCGCCGATCAGGTCAAGCAGGCCATGCTCGCCGTCGTCCAGTCCGGTACCGGCACCGATGCCCAGATTCCGGGCGTCAAGGTTGCCGGCAAGACCGGTTCGGCCGAGACCGGCGGCACCAACGTCAACTCTATGTTTGTTGGCTTTGCACCTTACGATTCACCCACGGTTGCCATCTCGGTGGCCCTGGAGGATTACGACAAGCACGACGTCGAGGCGGCCAAGATTGCCGGCATCGTCCTGACCGCGGCGCTCGCCGCACAGGGAGCGTGATGCCCGTGATCAAAGCGGATACTTGGGGCACGCCGCGGCCGATGAGCTAGCGGCAACGCGCCACACGGCTCCAGCGGCCACACATTTGGTACTACACACATCGTTGAGCGAATAGTTATGTTAGGAGCAGGAATGGAACAGAGGGTCCTCGGGGGAAGATACCTCCTTAAGGATAAGGTGGGAACGGGCGGTATGGCGACCGTCTTCCGTGCACAGGATCAGGTCCTCGACCGCACGGTTGCCGTCAAGATCATGCTGCCGCAGTATGCCGGCGACGCCACCTTCGCCGCCCGCTTTAAGCAGGAGGCCCAGGCAGCGGCCGGCCTGTCCTCCCCCTATATCGTGGGCGTCTACGACTGGGGCAAGGACGGCGACACCTATTACATCGTCATGGAGTACCTGCGCGGTACCGACCTTAAGAGCGGCATCAAGAGCCACGGCGCCCTCGACCCCAAGAAGGTCGCCCAGATCGGCTCGCAGATCAGCTCTGCGCTTTCGGTCGCCCACAAGCACGAGATCATCCACCGCGACATTAAGCCGCAAAACATCATGGTGCTGCCCGACGGCAACATCAAGGTCATGGATTTTGGCATCGCACGCGCCAAGAACAGTCATCTCACGCAGGATAACAACGTGCTGGGCACCGCCCACTATGTAAGCCCCGAGCAGACCCGCGGCCAGGACCTCGGCCCCACCTCGGATATCTACTCGCTGGGTGTCGTCATGTACGAGTGCGCCACCGGCCGCGTACCCTTTGACGGCGACGACGCCATCTCGGTCGCGCTCAAGCAGGTCAACGAGCTCCCCATCCCGCCGAGCCAGATCAACTCCGGCGTCGATGCCGACCTGGAGCGCATCATCCTCAAGTGCATGGAGAAGGACCCGGCAAACCGCTTCCAGACGGCCGACGAGCTGCGCCAGGTGCTCAACAGCTACCTGTCCGGCCGTGCCGTCAACGTCTCGGAGCCCACGCGCATCATCGGTGCCGCCGGCGACCTGGGTGCCACCAAGACTCGCGAGCTTTCCGATCAGACGCGCGCCATGGTGCGTCCCGTCTCGGGCGTGAGCGGCCAGAATACCGCCCGTAGCTCGGTTTCGGGCTCCACCGGCTCCTACGAGGTCGAAAAGCCCAAATCCAACAAGAACAAGATCATCGCCGCCGTGGTGGCAGCCGTTGCCGTCATCGGCATCGTGGTGGCCTTTGCCACAGGACTCTTTGGCGGCGAGCAGGTCACCGTGCCCGATGTGCTGGGCAAGGACCAGCAGACTGCCGTCGAGCTGATCAAGGAAGCCGGCCTGGAGGTCGGCACCGTCGACCAGAGCTACAACGACGACGTCGACGAGGGCAAGGTTGCCGAGCAGACCCCCAACGGCAACGCCAAGAAGCCCAAGGGCACGCGCGTGAACCTGGTGGTCTCCAAGGGCCCCAAGCCCTCCGAGAAGGTTGAGGTTCCGCAGCTCGTTGGCCTGACCAAGGACCAGGCCGAGGCAGCGCTGGCAAGCGTTGGCCTTAAGGGCAGCGCTTCCGAGGAAGCCAACGAAGCCGAGGAAGGCCAGGTCTTTGAGCAGGGCACCGATGCCGGCAAAGAAGTCGAGAAGGGCACGACCATCTCGTACAAGGTCTCGAGCGGCCCGGATACCACCTCTGTTCCCGATCTGACTGACATGACCGAGTCCCAGGCGCGCAATGCGCTCGACATGGCCGGCTTTGGCGTTAACGTGAGTTATCAGGAGAACGACTCGGTTACCGAGGGCACGGTGATTAGCTGGAACCCCAGCGGCAAGCAGAAGCCCGGCGCCACGATTACCGTCGTCATTGCCAAGAAGTCCGGCAAGGCGAGCGTTCCGGGCAATCTGTACGGTAAGAGCATCTCTGCCGCCGTCACCGCGCTCAACAATGCCGGCTTCTACAACATCGCGTTCTGCGACCAGAACGGCAACCCCGTGAGCGGTAACGAGGATGCCACCGTTACGGGCGTCTCCCCCACCGGCAAGCAGTCCACCGACAGCACGATCACGCTGACGGTCGCGCTTTCTGGTTCGGGCTCGGGCTCTGGCTCGGGCACGGGTGACGATTCCGGTACGACCAACTAGTCACCACCCCACCGCTCATCACGGCTCTCGCCGCAAACATATTCGCTCACAGGCGCCCGTTTGCTTCCCCAGCAAGCGGGCGCTTCGTTTTAGACATGACATGAATCAGAACCACCCTTAAAAAGGGTGGTTTGCTCTTAGGGTATAACCCACGGGCCCCGGGCTCGCGTCTAAAGGCGC
>NZ_JBCJBI010000017.1:0-40374 GCF_039062365.1 Collinsella aerofaciens | reverse complement strand
GGGTATCGGGTTCCCACATTCATCCGCACATGTGCGGATGAATGTGGGAGGTGTTCGGATAAAGTTGATAATCAAGGATTACCTGTATTCCTCTATTCTAAGTTCAGTAAACTCTTGATTGACTAAACTTAAAGTCTATAATCAAAGAAAAAAACTGAAATATCTTTTCAAAATAATGAAAGGAATGTTGAGGACGATGCTTTGCCAGTTCACCTTCAGGAATTATAGATCCTATCGCGACGAGGCGGAGCTTTCCATGCAGGCGACTTCGATGAAGGAGTTTGAGCGCTCTCTCATCGCGTGTCCCGACGGGCAGAGCTTCTTACCGGTGGCTGCGGTTTACGGGCCCAATGCAGGTGGCAAGTCCAACCTTCTAGAGGCTCTCGATTACGTTCGTTCGGCAGTGGCTAGACCGGTCAGGATGTTGTCTGCCCGTGATGGGGGACTCGATGAGGAGTGTCCCTTGATGCCTCGATGTTCAGCGTTTGAGTTTGATGACGTGTCTGTTTCTGAACCTACTGAGTTCGAGCTCTATTACCGCGCAGGCAATCATGAGTATCGCTATGCCCTGTCCGTGCATGCGGATGAAATTGTGTATGAGGGCCTATGGCGACGTAAGCTAGGGGCGTCACGCTCGGCGATGCTGTTCGAGCGCGAGGGCGTTGAGATTAAACTTGGCCCCACACTGCGTAAGCTCGCGACAGCCGCATCTTTTAATCCGAGTCTTCCGTACCTGTCATTTCTCTGTATCAACTTCGATGCCCCGGTGGTCAAGGAAGCTGCCAGCTGGTTTCTTAACGGGGTGTTCTTGAACTATAACTGCTCGTTTTTGGAGCGGGCGCTTGAGCAGATACTCGATGAGGCTGACTCGCCTGAGATCACGCGTTTTCTTAGCGCTGTTGACGTGCGTATCGATGGTTTCAGGGTTGAGAAGGCCTCGGAGGGCCGTAATCGACGCGTGTTCGTGAGGCATAACGTGGGTGGCAAGCACTATGAGCTGCGCTTGCCCGAGGAGTCGGCCGGCACTCAGAAACTCTTGGGGCTGGCGGCTTTTTTGCTGATAGCTTTCAATCGCGGTGCTACCGTTGTGATAGACGAGCTCGATGCCAAACTGCACCCGAAGCTCCTTCGTTATGTGATCCTGCTGTTTAAGGATCCTGAGGTCAACAAGAGTGGTGCGCAGCTCATCTTCTCGTCCCAGGATGTGTCAACCATGCGAAATGACGTGTTCCGCCGCGACGAGATATGGTTTGCAGCGCGCGGCGAGGGGGAGGCGAGCCAGCTGTGGTCGCTTGCCGATATCCACGAGGCAAACGGCAACCTGGTCAGCAGGAATGCGGCCTTCGACAAGCAGTATCTATCCGGCCGTTATGGTGCCGACCCGTACCTCACTCGAATTGAGGAGTGGGATTAACATGGCGGCGAAGAAGTCGAAGAACTGGCGCAGCGGCAAGCGAGAGGTCCGCTCGCGCATGGTCCAGATGACGCGTCATCTCGTAGTGAGCGAGGGCAAGGAGACCGAGCCTCGCTACTTTGAGGGTGTGCGTGCGGCGTTAGGCGCGGCGAACGAGCGTAAGGTTGCCATTGTCGTTAAGGGAACCGGCAAACACACGCTTGATCTGCTTGACTTCGCCGTCGAACACTGCTGCTATGCGCCCGAGACGTTCGACCATGTGTGGCTCGTGTATGACAAGGATGACTTCCCTGCGTCCGACTTTGACGCGATGGAGCGCAAATGCACCGAGCTCTCCGATGGATCGAGGACCTTCCACGCGTTGTGGTCGAACCCCTGCTTTGAACTGTGGCCGCTTCTGCACTTTCGCTACACGACTGCGCACATGTCTGCATCTGACTGCCAGCATTCCCTCGCTCAGGAGATGTCGAAAAGTCTGGGCATCGAGTACCGCAAGAACTTGGACGGGCTGTTCGAAGCGGTGGACGATAAACGGGGCGAGGCACTTCAGCGTGCTGGGCGCCTCGATACGTACCATGGGGAGCTGGGTAACATTAAACCGTCTGCGCAAAATCCTGCAACCAGAGTGGGCGAAATATTCGATGTGATTGGGCCGTATCTGGTTGGATAGTCGAGTTCGATCAGGTTTGCTAGGGCGTGGGGTTCATGAAAGATGTTACATGCTGACTTGCTGTCTTGAATTGGCCCTTTGGGACCCGGGCATTAGAGTAGGGCCAGCGGTACTGACGTAGTCAACCTACGGGCCTGCGTCCTGCGGAGAGGCGGCTGTTCTTTTGGATGGCCGTCTTTCTTCATTCTGCTTATTGTGGGGGGCTTATTACGCCAAGGTTGGCGGACATAAATTCGTTAATTACATCAGAATGGTCTGGATGCCTGAGCGTTATCTGACTGAGAATGAGTTTAAACGGTGTATTAAGGACTAATGTGAGTGCAGAAGATATCAGGCTTACCGGTGAGGGCGATGGGAAGAGATGCCGCAATCACCACCTTATAGTGATTGGCAATGGCTTCGATCTTTCCTGTGGCTTGGCGTCTTCATTTAAAGATTTCTTTGAGCCTCGGATGAGGGTTATTGGCTCTCTTGTTTCGGAAGGGGGCGCTTACGATTATGAAGCCATCAAAGCGAGGGGCCTGACTGCTTGGGATCTAATTCTTAGAAGTCGAAAGGACATGGAGGCAAGAGCCTTCAATGTGAATTGCTGCGATGTCGAGACGTCTATTGCCAATGTGTTTGGCATCAACCTGCCCGAGGACGGCATCGACGATGAGGGCGTAATGATTTCCGACTATGCCGTCTCGTTCGGTTCTTTGCAGGACTACTTTTATCTAGCAAATGAAGCGAACGATCTCGATGCAAGTGACTACATCGAGAATCGGGTCGACGAAATTGAACGGCTCAGAGACGGCATCGACTATGGCGATCAAGGGGTTCTTTCTGAGCTGGGCATTGAAGCTTCTGAAGACTCGGATGTCTCAGAGGCATATTTCGATTTATTCAGAGAGGGGTCTCAACTTTTGGGGCACAGGCCCAATCCTTGGACCGAACGTGTTGGGCATTACCTCGCTTCTGTATTCCCTCGGGTCCTTGAGGATCCCGAGGGGCGGTTATCTTCCATCCTCATGTCAGAACTCGAGCGTATGGAACACTACTTTAATTGCTATCTCTAAGATGAGGTTGCCCGCAAAGATGGCTATTCAGATTGTTCGGACAACTTAATGCGTAAGCTGATTGAGCATACCGTGGTGGCCGATGGTATGCCCGATGATGCGGTGACTGTTCTCAACTTTAACTACACGTCTCCATATCGGTGGCTTAAACAGCGGTTTGGGGATGCCGATCTTGTCAATATCCACGGCATGCTTGATGGTGAAAGCATTTTTGGAATCGACGGTTCCGGTAATTTGGATAATCGGGATATCCTCCCGTTCACCAAGACATATCGTGTGTTGAAGTCTGCTCGAGGGGTTCCAAGTGGCTCGATTGCTTATCCTTCGCAAAGGGGAGGGGATGGTCTTAAGACATCTTCGATTATCTTTTTTGGCCATTCGCTCTCGCGAGCCGATTATTCGTACTTTGAGTCCATTTTTAGCACGGTGGATTTGTATAACGGGCATACCAGCCTGGTCTTCCTATACTCAAACTACGCCAAGGGTGTTCGCGAGTCAGAGGTGGCCAAGGTACTTGCCCTCCTTGATTACTATGGCAGTTCGCTCGGTATTGCTGGACGTAGCAACAACCTCGCACACAAGCTCATGCTGGAGGGCAGGCTCGTCGTTCGGGAGATTTAGCCTGTGGGGGTTCGAAAGCATCGCTTGGGCTATCATAGGCACACAATGAAAAACAGAAGCCTGCTTGCTAAGGCCAAAGTTTTGTAAGGGGGTTCCTTCCCAATGGAGGGCATCCCCTATTTTTATGACGTCTCGACCTTGAGGTCTCCGTTGAAAGACGCGCCTGTAGACAAGCTAAGGATATCAACTAGAATAAAGTCAATTGCGGTGGAAGCCTTCGGGCGACACCTGAAGAGGGTTGATGCGTCGGCCCTCTTTTTGTTTGCATGTAAGACTCGGCCTATCAAAACTTATATCCCAGTTGGGAAAAGGCGAAATTGCGGGTGTTTTTCTGCCAGCATGTAACTTTACTGATGCGTTGTTGCTCAGCCTTAATTCGCTACGGTTTGTCGGTAAAGGATTGACTGGGACTGGGCTTTTCCTTACTGTTCCAGCTGTGATGAGGCCTTGCGACGGTACGTCCGGCTTGGTCCGTGGAAACCGCCGAAAGGCGGTTTTTGCGGTTAAGGGCTGTTTTCCAGCGGCTTTCGTAGCGGGTATTCATGGTCCGCATGGACTCTGCTCACATTACTTTTCTCGTAATGGAGTATTTGATGAGACTCTCCTATCTCTTGCCGTAATATAATTACGGCAAGAGATAGGAGAGTCTAATGCTTAAGTGTTTTACTGTTGAGGGCTATAGGAATTTTTCGACTCCGGTTTCATTTAATTTTGCAGCTTCTCGTGATTACCAGTTTGCAGAAAATAACGTTAAAAACGGAACCGTGAAAACCGCGCTTCTGATCGGCAGAAATGCGTCTGGTAAATCGAATTTCGGTTCAGCTTTATTCGACATTACGTTCGGCTTTCCAGAGGCATTCGATTATTCTGACCAGGATGCTCGTCTGTTTTTGAATGCTGATTGTGGGCGAGGCGCGGCACAGTTCACTTATGTCTTTGAATTTGACGGTCGCGAAATCAATTACAGCTATGAGAAGACTTCTCCGACTACTTGGCTTCATGAGAGCCTATCGATTGATGAGAGTCTCATTTTCGATTTCAATAACGCACGCGGCGTTTTCGAAGAGAACCATCTTGAACGAATCGGTGCTGCTGGGATCAATTTTGAATTCTCCGATACTTCGTTGAGCCTTCTTTCATATATAACGAGCAGTCTTCCAACTAATGTTTTAGGTGTCTTGGCGGAGTTGCGACGATTTGTCTCGCGCATGAGGCTGATTCGCATGGACTTTTTTCGATTAAAAGGGTTTGAAACAAGAAGGGTAATCGACAAGATCATACGCGAGAACAAAGTTGCGGAATTCGAGTCATTTATTCGCAATTTTGGAGTCGATGAGTCTCTGATCGTTATTAAAGAGTCCGACGGCTCGCCTGTTCTGTATTTCAATCACCCTATTCGATGCATCCCGTTTGTCGAGGCATGTTCTAGCGGTACAAGAACCCTGGTTAAGTTGTTCTCTGAGCTTGAGCTTAACGAGTCGGCCAGTTTTTTGTTCATAGATGAGTTTGACGCTTTTTGTCACTTTGAGATGGCAGAGAGCCTTTTGAAGTTCTTTGCTTCAAAGGCATCGTGTCAGATACTGTGCTCGACCCACAATACCTCGCTTGTTAAGAATGGCGTAATGAGGCCTGACTGCGTTTATCAAATCTCTGCAAAAGGGGGCATTCGTACTTTGGCCGATTCCACCGATCGCGAGTTGAGGCTTGGCAACAACATTGAGAAGCTCCTCCGTGCCGGAGAGTTTGACTAGTCATGAACAATGCGTCCGTAAAGAACGTCCTGCTCATTGTCGAAGGTGCTAAACGCGAGCCTCAGCTGATGGAGCGCATGTTTGATACTTTTAGCCTCGCAGATGATCATCAAATTGTTCATGTCGAGATTAATGTTCATGACTTTCTAGACAAGCTCTTTCAAGAATACGGTTGCGATTTTGAGGCCGTTGATCTTAGGTCCTTTGTTGCCGAGCTTCTTCCGGATAAAGATGATGCGACAGAGCTTCTCGAATCCAGTTTTACTGACACCTTGCTCATATTTGACTTAGATCCTCAAGACAATCGGCACGATTTTAAGCGGCTTGAGCTAATGCAAGACTATTACTGCGATAGTACTGATATGGGTCAACTATATCTAAGCTATCCATCGGTTGAAGCATATCGTGATTTTGATCCCCTGAAGTATCGCTCTCTGGATGATGCCCTTGTTCCTTCAGATGTGATTTTTGGTCAGCGATCTTATAAGGACTGGGTTGCCAGGAGGGGAGATTCGCTTGCAGATATTGGGCGTATTGATGGTTTTACATTTGCTTGCATTATTGCCGTCCATGCCCTGAGGTCGCTTTTGCTAACCAGTGAGCAGGTGACGCAAAATGCAAACGAGTCTGTGGCTGACTTGGCTGCGGCTGTGGCCGGCGTCGACCATTCTGAACTTTTGCTCAAGGAGATTGGTCGTTTGCAGAACGGTTCATTTTGTGCTTGTTGCACCTGCATTTTCTTTATCGCAAATTGGCCCAAGAGGCTTAACGACGTTTGGAACAAGGCGATTAAGAGGGGCTTGGGTATTCGTTTGCTCTAAAGAACTCCCTCCGCCTTTTATTTTCGGAAGTGCGGGGAAAAATCGAAACTCGCCGAGCATAGCCCGATTTTAGGTAACAAAATCGCAGGTCGCGGAAGTCTAAATAGGGGCTTGGTCGGCAGTTCTCGGATTTTCACCGCACTTCCGGATTGGGCGCTCATTTAGCGCTCTCGATGTCCCCACATCCTTTAAAAAAGTTCTTAAAACAGCCTTAAAGGCGCCCCAGCTCGCGTTGACAGCGTAAAATACGCATGTTTGACTATGACAAAAGTGGTTTTTAGGGGAGGAGTACGCCATGGAGGTGCTGGTTGTTGGCAACACCGCATATGTTGACGATGACTTTTGTGCCAAGGCGTTCCCCGGGGACCATGTGCAGGTCGTAGCCGCGCAGGACACGCGCCGCGATGAGTCGTCGCCCCATGCCTCGTGGAAAGAGCTGCTTCAGCACTTGGACCAGGCCTACGAGTTCGACCGCGTGGTCTACCTGTCTAATTACCTTACCCCGCATACCGATACCGTGGGCGATATCGAGCTACTGCGCTCGGTCTTTCGTACGTGCGCGGGTCGCCGGGTCCAACTACTGTATGTAGCGGGGCCCGCGGGTGCCGAGGGTGCCGCCGATGCCGCGGGGCGAACGGGCAAGGGCATTATCGCGCACGCAGCCAACGACCTGTGCCGCTACTACGCTGCTCGCGAGGGCGTTCAGACCAAGATCCTGCGCGTGCCGTTCCTGTATACCGCGTCTGCCGCGCTGGAGGACCCGTTTTTGGTGCCGATGTTCGACGCATGCTCAACCGGATCGGCCGCTCTGCAGGGCGCGCAGGATGCCGCGTTTCCCCTGCTGTGTGCCGAGGAGCTTTCGGTGCTGGTACGCCGTATCTTCGACAGCTGGAATGGTAACTTTGAGACGCTCGACGTAGCCGATACCTTCCATCATACGGCGGGCGAGGTGGGCGAGGCCCTCAAGGCACTGTTCCCAGGGCTCTCAGTTGCCTATGGCGATTCCGCCGGCTACACCCTGCCCGCCAGCGACGTCGCTCGCGTGCACTATGGCTGGTTTCAGCGCTACGACTTGCTGCGCGATCTTTCGACCATTCAAACGCGTTGGGATGCTGGTCGCGCAAAGAAGGTCAACCCCTTGCGCGCCGCCATCGACCGCATCCAAATGCGCACGCTGCCTATTAAATGCCTGGAGACGGCAGCCGCCTGGGTCCTGTTCGAGGTGCTTGAGCATCTGTTCTCCCTATCGGCCCAGCTCAACGTGCTCGATTATCGCCTACTCTACGTGGTGCTGATCGGCACGCTGTATGGCTTGGACTTTGGCCTGGTTGCGGCGCTGCTGGCGTCGGTGGGTTTGGCCGCGAGCTACTTTACTCAGTACGGCTATACCTTCCAGGGCCTGTTCTACGAGCCGTCCAACTGGCTGCCGTTTATTGCGTACTTTGTGGTGGGTGCCGTGTGCGGCTATGTGCAGCTGCGCAACAGCGAAGCCATCAGGGCGGAGCGCGATCAAAACGAGCTCGTGCGCAACCGCAATACGTTCCTTACGCAGCTCTACCACGACGCGATCGAGGATAAGCGCGCGTACAGGCGCCAGATCGTGGGTCGCCACGACAGCTTTGGCAAGATCTTTGCCGTGACGCAGGAGCTCGACGTGCTCAACCCGCGCGACATCTATCGCAAGTGCTGCGAGCTTCTGGGCGAGATCCTCGAGAACGATTCGGTGGCGATCTACCATGTTTCGGGCGGGGCATTTGCGCGCCTGGTGGCAGCAAGTCCCGCGATTGCCGAAGATGCCGCACGCTCGCTCACGCTTGAGCAGCTTGCATCTCTTTTGGGCGACGGGGGTCGTTCGAACCTGTGGGTGAACCGCGAGCTGACGCCGGGGCTTCCCATGTTTGGATACACGATCGAGCGCGACGGGGCACCCGCCGTGTTGATCTTTGTGCGTAGTGCAGCCGAAAACCAAATGACCCTCTATTATCAAAACCTGTTCCGCATCTTGTGCGGCCTGGTCGAAAGTGCGCTGGGCCGTGCCTTTGATTATGAGGCGGTGGCGCAGGATAAACGCTGCGTTGACGGCACTTGCGTGCTCAAGCAGGCTGCCTTTGGCCAAGAGCTCGCGGCGGAGCAGGCGCTGGCAGATAGCAAGATGGGGAGTTTTTTGCTCCTGCGCGTGGTACCGGGTATGGAGCCTGTCGGCGATCTGGTGGGCGCAATTGGGTCGGCAATCCGCGAGAGCGACGCGGCGGGCTTGGTCGACGGCGACGTGCTCTACCTGCTTATGCGTCAGGCAAAGGCGTGCGATCTGCCCATTATCCGCGAGCGCCTGAGCGCAAAGCATATTGCGGTGGAGCCCGTCGACGGCGAGGACATCGTGGCGTTGCTGCAGCACATCTCTTACACCGGTGACGGTGAGGGGGGTGCCGCTTGATCTCGCTTGTCGTTGCTGCCGTCTTGCTGCTGATTCATGCGCTGGTTTGCCTGATGCTGTGGACGCTCATGAAGCTGGGCCTGCTGCCGGTGCGCGGACACATGCTGGCTGTGATAGTGCTGGTGCCGCTGTGGGGCCCGTTGCTGGTGGTTCTGCTATCGGTCCGAAGCGCGGTGTTTGGTGAGGGGCTGAAAGAGTCTGCGCTGGAGTCGCTGCGCTTCAACGATGATCTGCATCGCAGTATGTCGGTACCGAGTGGTGAGGACGATGCAGGCGTAGTGCCGCTCGAGGAGGCGCTCATCGTCAACGACCCGGCATACCGGCGCCGCCTAATGCTCTCCATGCTCACCGAGGAGCCCGACGCGTACCTAGCGCAGTTGCAGGCGGCTAAGCTTAACGACGACGTTGAGGTGGCGCACTATGCCGCGACGGCGGTGGCGCAGATCTCCAAGGAGTCCGACCTTAAGCTGCAGCAGCTGGAGCGTGCCTTTAAGACGGACCCGAGCGCTCAAAACCTCAACGAATACTGCGATTTTCTTGGTGAATACTTGGGCTCGGGCTTGGCTGAGGGGCGCGTGGCTCAGATTCAGCGCCAACAGTACGCGCTCCTGCTTGCGCGTCGCTGCGAGCGCGAGGATACCCTTGAGCTGCGCATTCGATACGCGACGGCGCTGGCCGATGTCGGACAGATCGACGAGGCGCAGGCCGTGACCGACCAGCTGGTGCTCGACGTGCCCGACGAGCAGGAGGTTTGGATGCTTTGCCTGCGCCTGGCCGTGATGCGCCGCGACGGTGACGAAGTCAACCGTGTGATCGATGCGATTGACAAGCAACATGTGTATTTAAGCGCCGACAACCGCGAAAAGTTGGCGTTTTGGCGCGACGGGGAGGAGGCCAGATGAGCGTGGCGCAACATATCCGCGACCGAGCAGGCCGCTTTCGTTGGATGGGACTCCTCGTGGTGTGGGCTGTTTTTATCGTCATGGCCGTCGTGCTGCTGGTGGAGCGTGCCGGCGTGCAGTACAGTGCGGGCCAGCATAAGCTGGGGATGCTCGCCGCCAACGATGCGGTGCCGGCCTCCTCGGCAATCTTTGGCCAAAAGCCCACGTGCCTGGTCATTTCCGATTCCGATCAAGCTGGCGTCGAGGACGTAAAGGAACAGTTCGACCAGATCCTGCTTGACATGAAGATCGCGCACCGCGACGTGGACCTTGCCCTGGATGGTGCGGATGCCATTCCCTCACTGACCTCCTTCGATCGCGTGATTTTGCTCATGCCGTCGCTCGATGGGCTCGGTACGCACCTAAGCGACATTATGAGTTGGGTGAGTGCCGGCGGTTCGCTTATGCTCGCCATGCCGCCGGATAACTCGAGCTATCTGCAAGTGATTGCCTCCAAGCTTGGCATTGAATCGGCCGGATATGACTATGTAAAAGCCGAAAGCATTGTGCCGAGTGAGGACTTTATGCTGGGCGGGGGAGAGCGCTACGAGCTCTCGGACCCCTTTGATTCGTCGCTTTCGGTATCGCTGCGCGAGACGGCGCGTGAGTGGGCTAAGACTGGCGATGCGGGCGCCCCACTCATTTGGTCTAATGACTGCGGTAGCGGGCGCACCGTGGTGTGCAATATCGGTATCTATGACAAGGTCATGCGCGGTTTTTACGCCGCGGCGATCAGCTTACTGGGTGATGCCACGGCCTATCCGGTCATCAACAGCGCCGTGTTCTATTTGGACGACTTTCCTAGCCCCGTGCCCTCGGGTGATGGTACTTATATCAAGCGTGACTACGGCCTTTCCATTGCGGATTTTTACACCAAGGTCTGGTGGCCCGATCTGCAAAAGCTCGCGCAAAAATACGGCATTCGCTATACCGGCGTGATGATCGAAAACTACGAGGACGCGGTCAACCAGACCGAGCCCGCGCGCCAACCCGATACCACGCAGTTTCGATATTTTGGCGGCATGCTGCTGCAGATGGGCGGCGAGCTGGGCTTTCACGGCTACAACCATCAGCCGCTCGCGCTCTGGGACACCGACTACGGCACGCTGTACGTCTACAAGACCTGGAAGAACAAAGAGACGCTCGTCGCTTCGCTCAACGAACTTATCGCGTTTCAGGACGAGGTCCTGCCCAACGCTCATGGCTCGGTTTACGTACCGCCGTCGAATATCCTTTCGGTCCGAGCGCGCAAGCTTATCGGCACCGACGTTCCGCGCATTAAGACCATCGCCAGCACGTATTTTGAGGACGGCACCGACCTGCCGTACGTACAGGAGTTTGGCGTGGCGAGCGATGGCATTGTGGAGCAGCCACGTATTGTTTCGGGCGGCATGGTCGACGATTCCTATATGCGCCTGGCTGCCGTGTCCGAGCTCAACATGCACTACGTGAGTACGCATTTTATGCATCCGGACGACCTGCTGGATCCCGATCGCGGCGCCAGGCAAGGCTGGGAGGTCTACAAGGGCGGCCTGACCGACTACCTGGAGTGGCTTACCAAGTCTGCGCCCGACCTGCGGCACCAGACGGCGTCGGAATGCTCCGGTGCCATCCAGCGCTTTTCGTCCGTGACGGTGAGCGTGGATACCAGCGCGGATGCCTGGACGCTCAGCCTGGGCAATTTCCACGACGAGGCGTGGCTCATGTTCCGCGCCAACAACGGCGAGCCGGGTGCGGTGACGGGTGGCGAACTGACGCACCTTACGGGCAATCTGTATCTGCTTAAGGCAAATGATATGACCGTGACGATCGAACGCAAGGAGGGTGGCGACAAATGAGAATCTGCTTGGTACTTGAGGGTTGCTACCCCTATGTGCACGGCGGCGTGTCCACCTGGATGCACGGCTACATTACGGCCATGCCCGAGCACGAGTTTGTTCTGTGGGTGATCGGCGCGCATGCTGCCGACCGCGGCAAGTTTGTCTACGAGCTGCCCGGCAACGTGGTCGAGGTGCACGAGGTGTTTCTGGACGATGCTCTGCGGCTTTCGGGCGAGCAGCACGAAGCCAGTTTTGACGACCGCGAGCGCGAGGCGCTGCGCCGCCTGGTGTCGCTCTCCAATCCGGACTGGGATGTGCTGTTCGATATCTTCCAGCGCCGTCGCGTGCATCCGCTCTCGTTTTTGCAGAGCCGAACGTTTATGGACATCTTCCGCGACGTGTGCCTGACGGAGTACCCCTACACGCCCTTTGCCGACGCATTCCACACCATGCGCTCTATGCTGCTGCCCGTGCTCTATCTGTTGGGCAGCGAGGTGCCGGTGGCCGATGTGTACCATGCCATCTCGACCGGCTACGGTGGTCTGCTCGCCTGCCTGGGCTCAAGCGTTCACCATGCGCCGGTGCTGTTGACCGAGCATGGCATCTACACCCGCGAGCGCGAGGAAGAGATCATTCGCGCCGATTGGGTGGTGCCGTCGTTCAAGGACCGCTGGATCCGCTTTTTCTACCTGCTTTCGGAGGAAATCTACCGCCGCGCCTTCCGCGTGACGAGTTTGTTCCATAACGCCCGCAAGACGCAGGTCTATATGGGCTGCGATGCGGACAAATGCCTGGTTATCCCCAACGGCATCCAGTTCGACCGCTTTAAGGATATTCCCTTAAAGCCCGATGACGGCTGGGTGGACATTGGCGCGGTGGTGCGCTTGGCGCCCATCAAGGACGTCAAGACTATGATCTATGCCTTCTTTGAGCTGCACGAGCGCCTGCCCCGCGTGCGCCTGCACATTATGGGCGGCGTGGACGACGAAGAGTACGGCGCCGAGTGCCACGCGCTGGTCGAAACCCTGGGCGTGCACGACCTGATCTTTACCGGCCGCGTCAACGTGGTCGAGTACATGGAAAAGCTCGACTTTACCATTTTGACGAGCATCTCCGAGGGCCAGCCGCTCAGCGTGCTGGAGTCGCTTGCAGCGTGCCGTCCCTGCGTGACGACCGAGGTGGGCTGCTGCCGCGAGCTTCTCGAAGGCGCCCCGGGCGACGACTTTGGCGTGGCGGGTTTTGTGACGCCGCCTATGTATCGCAAGGGCTTGGCCGATGCCATGGAACGCATGTGCACAAGCCGCGCTCGTCGCATTGAGATGGGGGAGCGCGGCCAGCGTCGCGTTGCCACATACTTTTTGCACGAGCAGATGCTCGCCAACTATCGCGCGCTGTACGACGAGACGGCGTGTGCGTTTAACCTGCCCAGAGAGGGGGAGTAGCCGGTGGCCGGAATCGGTTTTGAGCTCAAACGCCTGTTTAGGCGCAAAGGTCTGTTTGCCACGATGCGCGCCTATGGCTACGCCGGCATTGTGTGCACGGGCCCCATGCTGCTGGGCGTGCTGCTTCAGGTGGGCATTTTGGTGCTGTGCGGTCTGTGGGGCGTGGGTCGCGCCAACCAGGACTTGCTGGTGTGCATGGTGACCTATACACTGCTGGCCTCGCTCACGCTCACGAGCTTTTTCTCCATGCCGGTAACACGCTTTTTGGCGGACATGCTGTTTGCCGAGCGCGAAGAAGAGGTCTTGCCCTCGTTTTGGGGTTCCAACGCCATCATGCTCGTTGTGGGCACGGTGCTCTACGGCGTCTTTTTGCTGTTCTCGGGCTCCACGCTGCTGCAGGGGCTGCTGTGCCTGTGGCTGTTCAACATTATGATCGTCAACTGGAACGGCATGAGCTATCTCACGGCCATCAAGGATTACCGCGGCATTCTGTGCAGCTTTGCGGCCGCCATTGGCGTGGCGTGTCTGTGCGCCCTGGCCGCGCTGGCGCTGGGGCTGCCGCCCGTCGAGGGCCTGCTGGCCTCGATCGCCCTGGGCTACGGTGTGATGCTCGCCTGGGATGTGGTGCTGCTGTACCGGTATTTTCCTCAGAGCGATCGCAGTCCCTGGCTCTTTTTGCGCTGGCTCGACCAGTTTATGCCGCTGGCACTCACGGGCCTATTTACCAACCTGGGACTCTTTGCACATCTGGTAATTATTTGGGCCGGTCCCATTGGCGTGCAGGTCAAGGGCTTGTTTTATGGCGCACCCTACCACGATGTGCCGGCGCTCATCGCGTTTTTGACGATCCTTGTCACGACCGTCAACTTTGTAGTGTCGGTCGAGGTCAACTTCTATCCGCGCTACCGCGACTACTACAGCCTGTTTAACGACGGCGGCGTGGTGGGCGACATTGTGGTGGCCGAGGAGGAAATGCTCGCCACGCTCAACCGGGAGCTGCGGTTTTGCGCGCTCAAGCAGCTATTTGTGACGGCAGCGGTCATCTCGCTCGAGACTACGGTGCTCTCGGCCCTGCCACTGGGCTTTAACAACCTGATGCACGGGTATTTTCGTACGCTGTGCGTGGGCTATGGCCTGTATGCCGTGGGCAATACGGTGATGCTCATCTTGCTGTACTTTACCGACTACAAGGGCGCCGTGCTTGCCTCCGGGCTGTTCGCGGACGTGGCGGGGCTGGCGACCATCGTCTCGCTGTTCTTTCCGCAGCAGTTTTATGGCTTTGGCTTTTTGCTCGGCGCGGCGGTGTTTTTTGTTGTGGCGCTCATGCGGCTCGATACCTATACCGCCAACTTGCCGTATCGTATCCTGAGTCAGCAGCCCATCGTGGCGACCGACAAGACGGGTCGCTTTACGGAGCTGGGCTGCTTGCTCGACCGTGCCGAACAGCGTTACGAGGAGCTGCGTCTAGAGGGCGAGCCGCATGGTGCGTTTGAGCGCGCGGTTGTTCGCGTGTTTCGCAATCGTTGGGGAGGTCCTGATGACCGATAGGATGATATCGCGTCGCCGCTTGATCGAGGCGGCTGCCGGCACATTGCTGCTTTCGGGCTGCTCTTCGCAGGACGAATCCTCGACAAAAAAGACCAAGAAGCAGGACAAGATTAAAAAGGCCGATGCGTCTAGCGAGACCAAGCATCTTCGCGACAAGGATGAGCTGTACGAGGTTTACGACGACTCGGGCATCGTATGCATGTACCTGACGGTCTCGCGCGGCAATAGCTCCGAGAACACCGATCATAGCTGGACCGAGATCAATACCTACTCGGTCTACGACTATGCCGACATGGGCGTGACACGCTATCAGGTTATGGGCCTGCTGCAGCCAGGCGATGATAAAGGCCCCGTTGCTGGCGAGGTGGGCTATGGCGAGGAGGCACCCAACGCCACGGTGCAGGTGCGCGGTCAGACGTCGAGTACCTATACGCAAAAGAACTACAAGGTGGAGCTCAAAAAGGGCAAGGGCACGTGGCGCCAGCAGCGTGCGATTGCGCTTAACAAGCACATGGGCGAGGGCATGCGCTTTCGTAACAAGATGGCCTACGATCTGATTCGTGGCATTCCCCAGATGATGGGCCTGCGCACGCAGTTTGTGCACTTATGGGTGTGCGACCAGACCGAAAAATCTAACGACACCTTTGAGGACTACGGACTGTTTACGCAGGTCGAGCAGCTCAACAAGACGGCGCTCAAGGCCCACGGTCTGGATAAGAGCGGGCATCTCTATAAGGTGAACAGCTTCGATTTCCATCGCTTTGAGGACACCATTAAGCTCACCGATGACCCCGACTATAACCAGACGGCGTTTGAGGGCATGCTCGAGATTAAGGGCGATTCGGACCATACCAAGTTGATCGAGATGCTCGATGCGCTCAACGACGAATCGCAAAAGATCGATAACGTGCTCGACACCTACTTCGATACCGAGAACCTGGTCTATTGGATGGCGTTTCAGATCTTGACGGGCAATTGCGACACGCAGAACCGTAACTGCTATCTGTACAGCCCGCTTAACTCCAAGGTCTGGTACATCCTGGATTGGGATAACGACGGCATGCTGCGCAAGCTCGAGTTGAGCCTGACGGGATTCTCGGATTATGCGAGCTGGGAGCGCGGCGTGAGCAACTACTGGGGCAACGTGCTGTTTAACCGCGCGTTGCGCAGCAAGTCGTTCCGCAGCGAACTCGATAGCGCCGTCAAGGACCTGCGCTCGTATTTGACCGAAGAGCGTCTGAGCAAGATGGTCGAGCATTATCGCGAGGTCACGGAGCCGCTCGTCTTTGCTGCGCCCGACCTGGAGAATCTGCCCGTGACGAAGGACGAATACGAGCAGATTGCCGCGGCGATTCCTTCTGAGATCGAGGAGAACTATAAGAGCTTTCGCGAGAGCTATAAGAAGCCCATGCCGTTCTACATTGGCGTGCCGCAGATCGATAACGGTAAGCTGCGCATCAACTGGGATGCGTCCTACGACTTTAAGGCGCGCGATATTCGCTATACCGTGGAGCTTGCGCGCGACTATGCCATAAGCGACGTGGTCTTTAAGGCCGAGGATGTGCTGCTGCCGGAGGTAACGTGCGATGCGTCCGATGCCGGCCAGTATTTTGTGCGCGTACGCGCCACCAACTCCGACGGCTATACGCAAGATGCGTTTGACTACTATGTGACCGACGGCGGCAAACAGTACGGCATGAAGTGTTTTTACGTGCAAGACGGCGGTAGGGTCGTGGAGGACACGTATGAGGAGGGCTAGCGCGCTTCTCGAGCGCCTGGCGGCACCTCCCGTGCGCACCACGCAGGAGCGTTATCGCCATGAGCTCAAGTACCTCATTAACGAGGGTGAGCACGCCGCGCTTGCCTGCCGCATGGCGCCTGTCTTTAAGCTGGATAAGCATGCGCAGGCGGGCGGTTACACCATTCGCAGCCTGTACTTTGACGACTACTGTAACTCGGCCTACGAGGAAAAAAGACGCCGGTATCCTCATGCGCAAAAAGTATCGCGTGCGCATCTATAACGGCAGCGACAAGGTGATTAAGCTCGAGCGCAAAAAGAAGTACGGCAGCTGGATCTACAAGGAGGACGCGCCGCTCACGCGCGACGAGTTTGAGCAGATCCTAGCCGGCGACTACGACTTTTTGCTGCGGAGCCCCCACCAACTCTGCCGTGAGTTCTACATCGAGTGCATCTGCAACATGATGCGCCCGCGGACAATCGTGGACTACGAGCGCGAGCCGTGGGTGATGGATGAGGGCACCGTGCGCATTACGTTTGACATGAACGTTCGTGCCGCGGTGGGAAGCTTCGATATCTTTGACGCGACGCTGCCCGCGCTGCCGGTCCTGGAGCCCGGCAAGCTGGTGATGGAGGTCAAGTTTACGGAGTTTTGCCCGCAGTTGGTGCGCGATATGGTACCGCCGGGCGCGGCCGAGCTCACGGCGGTCTCCAAGTACTGCCTGTGTTACGAAAAGACCGCCTACTTGCGCGGCTTTAACTACTGGGAATCGGATTTTGAGAACCGAGGGGATATTTAGACCATGAGCACCAGGGACTTTTTTAAGAACTCCGTCTTGGAGGCGTTTGGTCAGGTCGACCCTGCCAAGATCGGCCTGTCGCTGCTCGTGGCACTCGCCATGGGCATCCTGATCTATTACGTGTACAAGCGCTTTTTTACCGGCGTGGTGTACTCGCGAAGCTTTGCCGTGACGCTCGTGGGCATGTGCGTGCTCACCTGCATGGTCACGCTCGCGATCTCGACGAACGTGGTCATCTCGCTCGGTATGGTCGGTGCTCTGTCCATCGTTCGTTATCGTACGGCGGTCAAGGATCCGCTCGACCTGTTGTATCTGTTTTGGGCCATTACCACGGGCATTACGGCAGGCGCCGGCATGTATGCGCTCGTGGGGCTTACGGCGGTGGTGATCGTTGCGATGATCGCCGGCTTTGCGAGCCACCAGGACAAGGCGCGCGTGTACATGATGGTCATCCACTACACGGGCCAGACTACCGGTGATGATATCGTGCGTGCATTTGGGCGCACCAAGTTTACCGTCAAGTCTAAGACTATGCGCGGCGACAAAGTCGAGATGGCCGTCGAAGTGTTCTCGGACGGCGTGGATATGCCCTATGCCGACGCCATCCGCGCGCTCGACGGCGTGGAGGACCTGACGCTCATCCAGTACAACGGTGAATACCACGGCTAACTATGTTCCGGCGTTTTAACAAACGCCGGACCGCTCGACGCTGCGCGGACATCTGCCGGGCGATCTGCCGCTCAAACCGTCGCTCGCGTACATAAAGTACGCTTCGCTCCTCTTTCGCGGCACCTCGTCACGGCAGCTGCCCGCTCGCTGACGTTTGCTCGACCTGGGCGGTTGAAATGATCCATGGGCCCGTCTCATTTGCTCAATTTGCTGGCATGGGTTGGGTATTATGGTGAAAGCGATTTCAACGACAGGGGCTCTCGTGGTAAAGATGAAAGATGTGGCCGAGCTGGCCGGCGTTTCGAGCGCCGCCGTCTCGCGCTACCTCAATGGTGGGTACATATCGGCGGACAAGGCCGAGCGCATTAAGCAGGCGATTGAGCTGACCGGATACGTGCGTTCTAGTCAGGCTCGTGCGCTGCGCACCGGCTCCACCAAGCTCATCGGCGTCATCGTACCCAAGATCAACTCGGAATCCGTGAGCCGCATTACCGCCGGTATTGGCCAGGTGCTCGGTCGCCGTGGCTACCAGATGCTGCTTGCCAATACCGATAACGCCCCCGATCGCGAGCTCGAGTACCTCGATTTATTCCAAAACCACCCGGTCGATGGCATTGTGCTGGTGGCAACCATGATCACCGACGAGCACCGTCGCGCGATTGAGTCGTGCCGTGTGCCCATTGTGTTGATCGGCCAACATGTCGAGGGTGCGGCGTGCGTCTATCACGACGATTACGAGGCTGCCTTTGAGCTGGGCCGTGCGCTTGCGGGTCGCGTGGACGGCAAGATTGCCTACATTGGGGTTACCGAAGAGGACCGCGCGGCCGGTTATGATCGCCGTCGCGGTTTTGAGGCCGGATTGCGCGCCGCGGGTAACCCGCTCGATGCCGCCTTGATTCGTCTGGGCTCGTTTACGCTCGACTCGGGCTATGGTGCGGCGCGTGAACTGCTTTCTGCCGCTCCCGATGTTTCGTTTATCGCCTGCGCGACCGACACCATGGCGGCGGGCGCACTGCGTGCCATCGATGAAGTTCGCGGCATGGGCGAGGGCATACACCGCGTGAGCGGTTTTGGCGACAACGCGTTTTTGAGCGCGCTGACGGGCGGCATTCCCACCGTGCACTATGGCTACCTGACCAGTGGCGTCGAGGCGACCAATATGTTGCTTGACGCGCTTGACGGCGTGGAGGGGGAGGGCGGCCTGCGGACGCTCAAGCTTGGGCATCAGCTCATGAATGTCTAGGCTTTGGGCATTTCTGTGTGTCTCCGACCCCTCATATCTTGCCGCAAAACTACCATTCGCCGGCCTATTCCTACCGTTCACCCTACTGTGAAAACGATTACAGACATATGAGACTGAAAACGATTACAGTGTAAGTGTCAAAGATGGCCGGGCGCAGATGCGCCCGTTGGAGGAAAGGGAAGTCATGGACTACCGCAAATCAGCCCAAGAGGTGCTCGACAACATCGGTGGCGCCGGCAACGTTGTTTCGGCCGCACACTGCGCCACGCGTCTGCGCCTTGTGATTGCCGATAACGCCAAGGTCGACAAGGAGGCCCTCGAGAATATCGACGGCGCCAAGGGCGTCTTTGAGGCCCAAGGCCAGCTCCAGATTATTTTTGGCACTGGCACCGTCAACAAGGTCTACGACGAGTTCATTGCGCTCAGCGGCGTCGAGGCTGCCACCAAGGCCGAGGTCAAGGAGGCAGCGGCGCAGCAGCAGAACATCTTTATGCGTGCCATTAAGGTGCTCGGCGACGTCTTTGTCCCCATCATCCCCGCCATCGTGGCTTCGGGCCTGCTGCTGGGCATTATGAGCGCCCTCAACTTTATGGCCTCCAACGGCTTTATCGCGCTCGACACCAATAACTTTATTTATAAGATTGCCGACCTGGTCTCGGGCACGTCCTTTGGCATTCTGCAGATCCTGATCGGTTACTCCGCGGCTAAGGCCTTTGGCGCCAACCCGTACCTGGGCGCCGTCGTCGGTGGTGCATTCATCAACTCCTCGCTGCAGAGCGCCTATACGGTTGCCTCCGAGGGCGTGCAGACCATGGTCAACGTCATCCCCGGCGTGTACAGCTTTGAGTGGGTCGGCTATCAGGGTCATGTGATCCCCATCGTCATCGCCTGTGCCATTCTCGCCTTCCTCGAGAAGCGCCTGCACAAGATCGTTCCCGAGATGTTCGATCTCTTTGTGACTCCGCTTGTCTCGGTGTTCGTGACCGTGCTCGTGACTCTCGTTGCCGTCGGCCCCATCTTTGTCTGGGCCGAGAACGCCATCCTCGGTCTGATTCAGGCCCTTCTGACCCTGCCCTTCGGCATCGGTTCCTTTATCGTCGGCCTGTTCTATGCCCCCACGGTCGTTACCGGTATCCACCAGATGTACACCGCCATCGACCTGGGCCAGCTTGCCCAGTACGGCGTGACCTACTGGCTGCCCATCGCCAGTGCTGCCAACATCGCTCAGGGTGGCGCCGCACTCGCCGTTGCCTTTAAGACCCGCGATGCCAAGATCAAGGGTCTGGCGCTTCCTTCGGCCCTGTCCGCCTTCATGGGCATTACCGAGCCTGCCATCTTTGGTGTGAACCTGCGCTTCTTTAAGCCCTTCATCGCCGGCTGCATCGGCGGCGGTTGCGGTGCCCTGGTCTGCGCGCTCACTTCGCTGGCTGCCTCCGGCACGGGCGTTACCGGTATCTTCGGTATCCTGCTGTGCCTGGCCCAACCCGTGCAGTACGCGATCATGTTTGCGGTCGCCGCGCTGGTTTCCTTTGCCGTCTCGTTTGTCCTGTACAAGGACGAGCCCAAGGCTTCCGAGCAGGCCTAAGAGCTTTTGATTGAGGGGATGCCCGCGGGTCGTATGCTCGCGGGCGTTTCCCGTATCTGGTGCCGATCTCTTGTGCCTTGTAACTTTCGATCCGTTAGGACTTTGATATGTCTAATGCACTTGGTCGCGACCTTGCAAAGCTGGTCGCCGCTGTTGACGCCGCCGCCTCTGAGTGCGGTCATGGCGCGTATGGCCAACGCTTCCATATTATGCCGCCGGCGGGTTGGCTCAACGACCCCAACGGTCTTTGCCAGGCGGGTGGCGTGTTCCATGCCTATTTTCAGTATGCGCCGTTTGATGTCGAGGGCGGCGTTAAGGCCTGGGGCCATGCGACGAGTCGCGATCTTATGACGTGGGACTACGTTGGCGCCCCGCTGCTGCCCGACGAGCCGTTCGATTGCCACGGCGTGTATTCGGGCTCCGCGCTTGCCGAGGACGGTCGCATTCGCGTACTTTATACGGGCAACGTTAAGCTTTCCGATTCGGACGGGACGTACGACTACGTCAATACCGGCCGCCGCGCCGATACTGTTTATGTCGAGAGCGCCGATGGACAGACGTTTAGCCAAAAGCGCGTGGTGCTGGCTTCCGAGGATTATCCCGAGGATTTGACCTGCCATGTGCGCGATCCCAAGGTGTGGCGTGACGCGGACGGGCGTTATCACATGGTGCTGGGCGCGCGTCGTCGCGTGGATGGGCCGCATGTAGATAGTCGATTTTGCGCCATGCACGGCGAGGGTGCCGGGCGCGATGTGGGCGAGATCCTGGTGTATGGCTCGGCCGATATGCTGAGTTGGGAGCTCGAGAGCCGTGTTTCTACGTCCGAGCGCTTTGGCTTTATGTGGGAGTGCCCGGGGTATCTGGAGCTTGAGGCGGATGGTGGTGTGCCGGCGAAGTGGCTGTCCTTCTCGCCCCAGGGGCTCGAGGGCGGCCGTTGGGACCGCGGCAACGTATACGCTGCTGGCTACATGCCTGTAACGGGCGACATTACCGGTGGTGACGGCGCCTATGAGCTGGGACAGTTCCGTCTGTGGGACGCCGGTTTTGACTTCTATGCTCCGCAGGAGTTTACGTCCGAGGATGGTCGCCACATTTTGATCGGCTGGATGGGCATGCCCGATGAGCCGACCTATGGCAACGACCCCACTGTGGTGTGCGGCTGGCAGCACTGCATGACGGTGCCGCGTGAGCTTTCAGCCGGTGCCGACGGCGTGGTGCTGCAGCGGCCGGCGCGCGAGATTGAGCACCATTATGCCTCGGTGCGTGTGGGGGAGGGCTCGTTGGAGGTTGCTGGCGATACCTGTTTTGACGTTGTTGTTGACGGTGTCGACGGCGCGTTTACCGCGACCGTTGATGGCGAGCTGAAGCTGGCGTTTGTGCCCGCCAATGGCGAGCTGCCCGCGCGCTTTGAGATGCGATTTACCGATGAGGGTCGCGCTTCTGCCGGCTGCGGCCGTACCGTGCGCTGGGAGCCCATCGACGAGGTCCGTAACGTGCGCATTGTCGGCGATGTCTCGTCGGTCGAGGTGTTTGTGAATGATGGCGCGCTCGTGTTTTCGACGCGCATCTATCCCGAGGCCTATGGCGTGACCGTTGACGCTCCGGGTGCGAGCGTGAACTATCACGCGCTCAACATCTAGGCGTTTCGTCGCATATCGGCGCTATACTGCAGCCGTTGCCCACGATGCGGGGAACACCCGCATCGTGGGTTTTTGTTTTGAAGGGACGGTGCCGTGTGGACGTGCAACAGCTAGAAGAGGCCTGGGCTGCAAGGGCCGGCGCGCGTGAGGCGTTTCTTGTCGCTGCTCCGCATGTGCCGGCGGCGCTGTCTCAGCTGGGGATTGTGCGTCCCGGTGACCGCCTGGTTGCGTTTGCCGATGACTTTGCCGATGCGTTTGAGTGCGGCTTTGATGGCTGTGATGTTGTGCTGGTGGGGGAGCCGTCCGCCGAGGCGTATGCCGCCGCATCCGAGGGCTTTGATGCTTCGTTTGATGCCGAGGGGCCGCACCTGTGGTGGTTCGTCAACTCCATCGGCGGGTTTGGTCTGCGTGTGCCCGACCTGCGCGCGTTAGGCCCCGCAGCGCGTGCGGCTCATGCGCTGCTCGTGGTGGATAACACCGTGGTTGGTGTCTTTGGGTGCGACCCGCTGCGTTTGGGTGCCGTGCTGTCGCTCGAGGCGCTCGATCGCGTGTGCGCCGGCAAAGCTCCGCGCAAGCTCGTTGCCGCTTCGGTGGCGCGCTCGCAACTCAAGCGCCATCGTGTGGATGCCGCTGCCGAGTGCGCGCATGCCCTGCTTGAGGGCTGTGGCTTGGCCAGGCTTGATTTGACTGCTGACGAGGCCGGTGTGCTGAAGCGCGGGCTGGACTCGCTCGATGCCCGCATGCAGGCACACTTCGACCGCGCCCGTGCGCTGGCCGAGTATCTGGCCGCCAACGAGATGGTGTGCAACGTGCGCTATCCTGGGCTGAGCTCGCATCCCGATCATGCGGTTGCAACGGGAATCCTCGAGCACGGCTTTGGTCCGGCAGTTGAATTTGACCTTATCGAGCGTAGCGCGGGAGAGCTGTTCGACGCTTTACCGGGAGAGTTTCGTACATCGCCTGCCGGCGGTGCAACGACGCGCCTTTCGGCTCCACGCGGCAAGCAGGGGAGCACCGTTCGCCTCTTCGCCGGCACCGACGACCCCTTGATCGTGGCCGCCACCCTAGACAACGCCCTTCGATGATTATTCTGGGACGGGGATTAAAAAATCATTAGGTACACAATGATTTTTTAATCCCCGTCCCAGAATAATCATCTATGGTGACCGACCAGCTAAAAAGGCCCCGTCCTAAATTGGCTACTCTTTGATGCTGGCGATGAGGGCGTCGGCTTTGGTGGCAATGACTTCATTGATGTCGGTCTGCAGCTCCTCGTAGACCGCTATGGCTCGCTCTCCGGCGGGCGTGAGCGTGGATCCGCGGGCTCCGTCGCGCTCGATGAGTTTGCAGCCCAGCTGACCTTCGGCCTCGTTCACGATGCGCCAGGCCTTGGAATACGCCATGCCCATGCTCTTGGCGGCACGGTTGAGAGAGTGCTCGCGGGCGATGCCCTGCAGCAGTAAGACGCAGCCGTGGCCGAACACGCCCGGCAGATCTTTGTCGCACGCTTGAATGACCAACTTTGCCGTCGTCTTGTACTCCATATGCTCCACGTCTCCCCGCTAAAGTGTTTGCTGGTCAAACGCAAAGCCTGCGTCAAACCCTCGTGTGCTCTTCTTAAATCATGCATTGTAGCAGTCAAAGTGCGTTAAGATACTTCCCCAGTATTGGGCGCCCAAGGTTGGGCTGGGTCCTACGAGGCCTGCAGCCGACCGGTCGCATGGAAAAAGGAGAAACATGGCTACGTTCTTTCCCGGTGAGTCCCACACGTTTTCGGAGTATCTGCTGGTCCCTGGTTACTCGTCCTCGCAGTGCATCCCCAACAACGTCTCTCTTAAGACGCCGCTAACCCGCTTTAAGCGCGGTGAGAAGCCGGCAATCACCCTGAACATCCCCATGGTTTCCGCCATCATGCAGTCCGTCTCGGGCGTCGACATGGGTGTCGCGCTCGCTACCGAGGGCGGCCTGTCCTTCATTTACGGTTCCCAGAGCGCCGAGTCCGAGGCCGCTATGGTCAAGGCCGTCAAGGATCACAAGGCCGGTTTCGTTCAGTCCGATTCCACGCTGACCCCCGACATGACCATGGAGCAGGTCATCGAGCTTAAGGAGAAGACCGGCCACTCCACCATGCCGGTCACCGACGACGGCACTTCCAAGGGTAAGCTCCTGGGCATCGTCACCAGCCGTGACTATCGCCCCAGTCGTGATGACCACCAGACGAAGGTCTCCGAGTTCATGACCCCGCGTGAGCAGCTCATCGTGGGCGACAAGAACATCAGCCTCAAGGTTGCCAACGACGTCATCTGGGACAACAAGCTCAACGCCCTGCCGATCGTCGACGACAACGATCACCTTATGGGCATCGTCTTCCGCAAGGACTACGACAGCCACAAGACCAACCCCAACGAGCTGCTCGATAACGACAAGCGCTACATGGTCGGCGCTGGTATCAACACCCGCGACTATGCCGAGCGCGTGCCGCTGCTCATCGAGGCCGGTGCCGACGTTCTGTGCATCGACTCTTCCGAGGGCTTCAGCGAGTGGCAGAAGCGCACCATCGAGTGGATCCGCGCCAACTACGGCGAGGACGTCAAGGTCGGTGCCGGCAACGTCGTCGACGCCGAGGGCTTCCGCTTCCTGGCCGACTGCGGTGCCGACTTCATCAAGGTCGGTATCGGCGGCGGCTCCATCTGCATCACCCGTGAGACCAAGGGCATCGGCCGTGGCCAGGCCACCGCGCTGATCGACGTCTGCCGCGCTCGCGACGAGTACTACGAGGAGACCGGCGTCTACGTGCCCGTGTGCTCCGATGGCGGCATCGTCTACGATTACCACATGACGCTCGCCCTTGCCATGGGTGCAGACTTTATGATGCTGGGTCGTTACTTCGCCCGCTTTGACGAGAGCCCGACCGAGCGCGTCAACGTGAACGGTCAGTACATGAAGGAGTACTGGGGCGAGGGTTCTGCGCGTGCTCGCAACTGGCAGCGCTACGACCTGGGCGGCGCCGCGAAGCTCAGCTTCGTCGAGGGCGTCGACTCCTACGTTCCCTACGCCGGTTCCCTCAAGGACGGCGTGGGCGGCACGCTCTATAAGGTCAAGTCCACGATGTGCAACTGCGGTGCCCTCTCGATCCCCGAGCTCCAGGAAAAGGCACGCCTGACCCTGGTGAGCTCGACCTCGATCGTCGAAGGCGGCGCCCACGACGTAGTCGTGAAGGATTCCCAGCAGAGCGTTTCCTATCGATAAGCGGCTTTCCCAAGCACCGCACCTTGCCGTTCAAACCGTCGCTCGCGTACCAAAGTACGCGTCGCTCCTCTTTCACGGCAATCTGCGGCACTTGGAAAACCCGACCATGCTTGGGCTGGTAACAATTAGCGGTTGATTCTCAGCCACGTTATTTAGATAAAGCGAGATGCCCGCAAGTCGCAGGCATCTCGCTTGTTGTATTTGCTAGAATCATCCAAGTTAACCCTAGGGTCGGGCGGCTAGGCTTTGCTCGCTGCAAGTTCCGCACGAGCCGAAGGCCACTTAATGTGGCCTTCGTGCGAGCAGGACTGTCCGCAGCAGCGAGTAAAGCCTAGCCGACCGGCCCCAATCAAGTTAAAAGGAGCTGATATGTGCGATTGCGCAGATCATAAGGACGAGATCCCTGCCTACGACGCGCAGGCCATTGAGTCCCGATGGATGAAGGCCTGGGAGGACTCCAACCTCTTTGCCGTCGACACCGACGACAGCAAGCCCAAGAAGTACGTGCTCGAGATGTTCCCGTATCCGTCGGGCGACCTGCATATGGGCCACGCGCGCAACTATACCATCGGCGATGCCATGGCCCGTCAGGCCCGCATGCGCGGTTACGACGTGCTGCATCCCATCGGCTTTGACGCCTTTGGCCTGCCTGCCGAGAACGCCGCTATCAAGCACAACACGCAGGCTGCTGCCTGGACGTATAAGAACATGGACCAGGCGCTCGCCACGATGAAGCGCATGGGCTTCTCCTACGATCTGGATCGCATGGTCAAGACCTGCAGCCCCGACTACTACCGCTGGGGTCAGTGGATCTTTGAGAAGCTGTGGGAAAAGGGCCTGGTCTACCGCAAGAAGAACCCGGTCAACTGGTGCCCCACTTGCAAGACCGTTCTGGCCAACGAGCAGGTTACCGAGGGTAAGTGCTGGCGCTGCGGCACCGAGCCCGAGAAGCGCGACCTGGAGCAGTGGTACTTCAAGATCACCGAGTACTCCCAGGAGCTGCTCGATGATCTGGAGAAGCTCCCCGGCTGGCCCGAGCGCGTCAAGCAGATGCAGGCCAACTGGATCGGTCGCTCCGAGGGCGCCGAGGTCGACTTTACCCTGTGCGACCGGGATGGCGAGCCCATCGAGGGCGACGAGGGCAAGATCACCGTCTTCACCACGCGTGCCGATACGCTCTTTGGCGTTTCCTTCTTTGTCCTGGCTCCCGAGTACGCCGGCCTGCACGAGCTCGTCGAGGGCACGGAGTACGAGGAGGCCGTCACCAAGATCGTCGAGGACTCCAAGCATATCTCTGCCGTCGAGCGTGCCCAGGGCACCCTCGAGAAGCACGGTGCCTTCACGGGCCGCTATGTGGTAAACCCCGTCAACGGCGAGAAGGTCCCCGTGTGGGTTGCCGATTATGTCGTTGCCGACTACGGTACCGGTGCCGTCATGGCCGTTCCCTGTGGCGACCAGCGCGACTTTGAGTTTGCCCGTAAGTACGACCTGCCGATCGTGCCGATCATCCTGGATGACGATGACCGTGCTGCCGTCGAGGCCAGCGGCGAGACCATCGATACTTTCCATGCCGAGACCGTCGACTGGGATTGCGCTCACGCTGCCGAGGGCACGCTCGTCCAGTCCGGCAAGTACACCGGCATGCGCGGCGGCAAGCACTCCGAGGGCGAGGCTGCGATCGTGGCCGACCTCGAGGCCATGGGCTGTGGTCGTCGCAAGGTCGAGTTCCGTCTGCGCGACTGGCTCATTTCCCGTCAGCGCTATTGGGGCAACCCCATCCCGGCCATTCACTGCGAGCACTGCGGTATCGTGCCCGTGCCCGAGGATCAGCTGCCGGTGACGCTGCCCGAGAACCTGGACTTGGGCGCCGGCGAGACCCTCGCCGAGTGCAAGGAGTTCTACGAGACCACCTGCCCGGTCTGTGGTCGCCCGGCCAAGCGCGAGACCGATACCATGGACACCTTCACCTGCTCCAGCTGGTATTACCTGCGCTATACCGATCCGCACAACACCGAGCTGCCCTTCTCACGCGAGGCCGCCGACCGTTGGATGCCCGTCGATAACTACATCGGCGGCATCGAGCACGCCATTCTGCACCTGCTCTACAGCCGCTTCTTTACCAAGGCACTGCGCGACCTGGGCCTGCTGAGCGTGGACGAACCCTTCACCAACCTGCTGTGCCAGGGCATGGTCAAGGACGAGAACGGCGACACCATGTCCAAGTCCAAGGGCAATGTCGTGCCCCCGAGCTCGGTCATCGAGCCCTACGGCGCCGACACCATGCGTTTGGCGATTCTGTTTATCGCCCCGCCCGAGAAGGACTTCGACTGGGATCCCAAGGCCGTTGAGGGCGCCAACCGCTTCATCAAGCGCGCCTGGCGTATCGTTTGGCAGCTCGTCCAGTCCGGCGACGCCAACGTGGCCTTCGACAAGTCCGCGCTCGACGAGGTCGCGATGAAGCTCTATCGCGAGCGTCACCGCACCATCGCCAAGTGCACCGAGGACTTCGACCGCGGCCAGTTCAACACTGCCATCTCGGCCGTCATGGAGCTCGTCAACGCGGCGAGCGCCTACCTCAACGCCACCGAGGGTACCGCCCGCGACAAGGCGCTGTGCTACGGCGTGGCCAAGGACATTGTGAGCGTCCTTGCCCCCATCTGCCCGTTCTGGGCCGACGAGCTGTGGCATGAGGCACTCGGCTGCGAGGGCAATGCCTACACCGCCGCCTGGCCCGAGTTCGACCTGGCCGAGTCCATCGAGGACACGGTGCAGATCGTCGTCCAGGTGCTCGGCAAGGTTCGTGGCCGCATCGATGTCGCCCGCGACGCCTCCAACGAGGAGATGCAGGCTGCCGCCGAGGCCGCCGTCGCCAAGTGGCTCGAGGGCAAGACGGTCGTCAAGGCCATCTGCGTGCCCGGTAAGCTGGTCAACCTGGTGGTCAAGTAAGCACTGCGCGCTTAGCTGACGCATAAAAGACGAGGGGCGATCCGATTGGGTCGTCCCTCGCTTTGGTTATGGATACTTGCGACAACACCCAATTATCTATTTCTTGTGGAGAAGCTGTGCGCACGCTGACCTGCAGATTCGTACTATGCTTGCACGTTTCCGCAGCTATTGGTATAGTTTGCTTGCAAATGAAGTTGTAATTGAAAGAAGTGGGGTTTCGGCCCCGCTTCTTTTTTGTATGGATGGAGGTGCCGCAATGGTCAAGACCAAGACCGAGCAGGCGATCATCGACGCGCTCGAGGCCGTCGCTCCCCAGCACGATATCGACATCGTCGACGTCGAGCTCGTGGGTGCCACCAAGGCCCCCTGCGTGCGCGTGCGTATCGAGGGTGCCGAGGGTCAGAGCCTGTCGCTCAACGACGTCACGGCCAACACCAAGTGGGTCGGCGATGTGATTGAGGAGCTCGACCCCATCTCTTCGAGCTATACGCTCGAGGTGTCGAGCCCGGGCATGGCGCGCCCGCTGCGCCGCCCGTGCGACTTTGCCCGCTTTGTGGGCGAGAACTGTGAGCTCACCTCCACCGCTACCGAGGGCCGTCGCAAGTACGCCGGCAAGATTGCCGCCGCCACCGAGACGAACGTGACCCTCGAGCTCGAGGACGGCGAGTCCGTTACCCTCGATTTCTCTGATGTTAAAAAGTGCAAGTTGAAGCCCACCTACGACTTCAAGCCCGCGAAGGAAGGAAAGTAAGATGGCAGCATCCGACATGATGTCCGCCCTGATGGAGCTTTGCCAGGAGAAGCACATCGACCAGCTCTACCTGATCGACCGCCTGGAGCAGTCGCTCGCCAAGAGCTATGCCGAGATCCTGCATCTTGAGTGGGGCGCCAAGGTGACCATCGACCGCACCACCGGCAAGATCTACGTCTACCGCCTGGAGCCGATCGACGATTCCATGGACGAGGAGGGCAATTTCACCGAGTTTGAGGAGATCGACGTCACCCCCAAGAATACGAGCCGCATCGCCGCCCAGCACGCCAAGGCCGAGATCAACGCCATCGTGCGCAACTCCGCCCGCGAGCAGATCTACGAGGAGTTCTCAGGCCGCATCGGTGACCTCATCAGCGGTACCGTGTTGCAGTCCACGCCCGACTTCACGATTGTCAAGATTCGCGAGGGCGTCGAGGCCGAGCTTCCGCACTTCGACCAGCGCCGTTACGAGAACGAGCGCAACGAGCGTCCGATGGGCGAGCGCTACCTGCACAACCAGCACATCAAGGCCGTGATCATCGACGTTCGCGACCCCAACTCCAACCTGCAGCCGGTTCGTGGCGAGCACAGCCGTCCGCCGATTGTCATCTCCCGTACCCACCCCGAGCTCATGCGTCGTCTGTTTGAGCAGGAGGTGCCCGAGATCTATGAGGGCACCGTCCAGATCAAGTCGATCGCCCGCGAGCCCGGCCAGCGCTCCAAGGTCGCCGTCCACTCGCTCGACGACCGTCTGGATCCCGTGGGCGCCTGCGTCGGCCCCAAGGGCAGCCGTGTTCGCGCTGTCGTGGGCGAGCTCCGTGGCGAGCGCGTCGACGTCATCCTTTGGGATGCCGATCCTGCCGTCTACGTTGCCAACGCCCTTTCGCCTGCCAAGGTCACCCGCGTCCTCATCGACGAGGAGAAGGCTTACGCCGGTGTCATCGTGCCCGACGACCAGCTGTCCCTCGCCATCGGCAAGGAGGGCCAGAACGCCCGCCTCGCCGCGCGCCTGACCGGCTGGCACATCGACATCAAGTCCGAGACCCTTGCCGCCGACATCCTCAAGAACGTTCCCGTTCACGAGGAGCCCGCCGCCGACCTGATCGGTGACGAGGAGGACGAGGACGTCCGCCGTTGCGAGTATGTGTCCGAGGACGGCATCCAGTGCCGCAACCAGGCTCGTCCCGGCTCCCGTTTCTGCGGTGTCCACGACACCGACGCCTTCGATGATGCGGAGGACCTGATCTAGCGCGCGGTCGCGCCGGGCAGGTCCCGGCGCATCTCCCACGCTCGTTCAGTCTCTAGGCACCCAAGGTGCCAGAAAGGGTAGGTGAAGTCATATGGCAAAAGTCCGTGTGTCCACCCTGGCCAAAGAGTTCGGCATGACCTCCAAGGAACTGATGGGTCATCTCGCCGATATGAAGATTCCCGCTAAGTCCGCTTCCTCCACTCTGGAGGACGCCTACGTCGCCATGGTCCGCAAGCAGCTCGCCTCGGTGATCGAGGCCCGCGCCCAGGAAGTCGAGGCCGCCAAGCAGGCCGAGGAGCAGGCAGCTGCCGCCGAGGAGGCCGCTCGCGCCGCCGAGGCCGAGCGCGAGCGCATCGCCGCCGAGAAGGCCCGCGAGGAGGAGCGCCGCCAGTTTGCCGCAGCCCAGGCTGCTGAGGAGGCTGCCCGCGCCGAGGCCGAGGCCAAGAAGAAGGCCGAGCAGGAGCGCCTTGCCCGTGAGAAGGAGGAGGCTGCCCGCGAGGCCCAGCGCCGCGCCGTTCCCGCTTCCGACTCCGGTTCGCGCTTCCGTTCGCTGCTCGACCAGATCGCCGCACAGGAGACCGTGCTCAAGGAGAAGAAGGACGCCGAGGACAAGGCCAAGGCCGAGCGCGCCGCCGAGCGCGGTAACCGTCGTGGCGGCAACAACGACCGCCGCGGTGGCCGTCGTAACGATCGCAACGCCTCTGACAACAACTCTGAGCGCAACGCCTCCGAGAGCCGTCCGCACAGCCATCGCACCAACGCCAGCAACAACGTTGCTGCCGGCATGGACTTCCCCAACCCCGATAAGCAGAGCAAGGGCAAGAAGCGCAAGGGCGGTCACAACAACGAAGAGGACCACTACAGCCGCATGGCTCGCGAGGCCGAGGAGTACAGCCGCGAGAAGGTGCTCGAGGAGGCTCGTGCCGCCGTCGAGGAGGCCTCACGCGAGTCCACCGGTCGCCGCAAGAAGCGCAAGGAGAAGCGCGAGCGCGAGGCTGCCAAGGCTCAGGAGGAGCGCAAGATAGAGGAGGCGCTGGCCCAGGGCGTGAACCCCGAGGACCTCGACGCCATCAAGGTCTCCCAGGGCGTTACCGTCCAGGAGCTTGCCGAGGCGCTCGACGTTCCGGCCAACGACATCATCAAGCGCCTGTTCCTGCTTGGTACGCCGCTTACCATGACGCAGTCCATGTCCGACGACCTCGTCGAGCTCGTCGCCGACGACCTGGGCCGTCAGATCAAGATCATCACCCCCGAGGAGGAGAACACCTTCTCGTTCTACGACGATCCCGCCGACCTTAAGCCGCGCGCCCCGGTCGTCACCGTCATGGGTCACGTCGACCACGGCAAGACGTCGCTGCTCGACGCCATCCGTCACACCGGCGTTGCTGCCGGCGAGGCAGGCGGCATTACGCAGGCCATCGGCGCTTCGCAGGTCATGATCAACGACCGCAAGATCACCTTCATCGATACCCCGGGCCACGCTACCTTTACGGCCATGCGTGCCCGTGGCGCCAAGGTGACCGACATCGTCATTCTGATCGTGGCTGCCGACGACGGCGTCATGCCCCAGACGGTCGAGTCGATCAACCACGCCAAGGCCGCCGGCGTTCCCATCGTCGTCGCCGTCAACAAGATCGATAAGCCGGGCGCCAACCCCGACCGCGTGCGCCAGGAGCTCACCGAGTACGGCGTCATCCCCGAGGAGTGGGGCGGACAGAACATGTTCGTCAACATCTCGGCCAAGCAGAAGATCGGCATTGATGACCTTCTGGAGACCGTGCTGCTCCAGGCAGACGTGCTCGAGCTCAAGGCTAACCCGGACACCTTTGCCTCCGGCAACGTCCTCGAGGCCAAGCTCGACAAGGGTCGCGGCTCGGTCGCTACCGTGCTCGTGACCCGCGGTACCCTGCACGTGGGCGATACGCTGGTCGCTGGCCTCACCTACGGCCGCGTCCGCGCCATGCTCGACCCCAAGGGTCGCGCCGTCACCGAGGCCGGTCCCTCCGACGCTGTCGAGATCCTGGGCCTGCAGTCCGTGCCCAACGCCGGTGACGAGTTCCGCGTGTTTGAGGACGAGCGCGAGGCTCGCGCCCTGGCCGACGAGCGTTCGCTCAAGGCCCGTATCGAGGAGCAGAGCCGCGTCAAGCACGTCACGCTCGAGAACCTCTTCGAGACCATCGCCGACGCCGAGGTCAAGGAGCTCAACCTGATCATCAAGGCCGACGTCCAGGGTTCCATCGAGGCCCTTCAGGACTCGCTCGACAAGATGGATCAGTCCGAGGTTCGCATCAACACGATCCACTCCGCCGTTGGCGCCATCAACGAGACCGACGTCGTCCTGGCCGACGCCTCCAACGCCATCATCATCGGCTTTGGCGTCCGTCCCGACGGTAAGGCCCGCTCCGCCGCCGAGCGCGAGGGTGTCGAGATCCGTTGCTACGACGTCATCTACAAGTGCCTCGAGGAGCTCGACGCGGCCCGTATCGGCATGCTCAAGCCCACCGAGGTCGAGGTCGCCACGGGTACCGCGACCGTCCTGGACACCTTCAAGGTGCCCAAAGTCGGTATCGCCGCCGGTGTCCGCGTCGAAGAGGGCGAGATCGCCGCGACCGATTCCGTGCGCCTGGTGCGCGACGGCATCGTGGTCTTCAACGGCAAGATCGCCTCGATGCGCCACTACAAGGACGAGGCCAAGAGCCTCAAGAGCGGTTCCGAGGGCGGCATTGGCCTGGAGAACTTCCAGGACATCAAGCCCGGCGACCAGATCGAGGGTTACCGCATCGACCAGGTTGCCCGTACCGAGTAGGGGGTAGCGCTATGAAGCAAACGCAGGCAACCCGCCGTCTGGGCGAGCAGCTTCGCGAGAAGCTTGGTTATATCCTGCTCTTTGAGGTTTCCGATCCGCGTCTCGACCTGGTTACTTTGACCGCGGTCGAGGTCGCGGTGGACCGTTCGTTCGCGCGTGTGTACGTGTCGTGCGATGCAAGCCGCTACGACGAGGTCATGGAGGCGCTCGCAAGCGCCAAGGGCCGTATTCGCAGCCTGTTGGCTCGCTCGCTCGATTGGCGTGTTACGCCCGAGCTCGATTTTCGCATCGATCGCTCGACCGATGAGGCCGAGCGCATCACGCGTGCGCTGGAAAACGTTCCCGCCACGCTTGCGATCGAAAAGGACGAGGACGGCTATCCGATAGCGGATGCCGCCCAGGAGGCAGCTTTAGATGACTAATTCCGCCGACCTCGCCTCGTGCGAGTCTGCAGATATTCAGCGACGCATCCTCGAGCTCATCGAGGGTGCGTCCTCCATTGCGATTTCGGGACATACTTCTCCCGATGGCGATGCCCTGAGCTCCGTATTGGGTCTGGGGCTTTCGCTCATGAAATTTTTCCCCAACAAGGACATTGCGCTGCTGCTGGCAGACGATGACCCGGTTCCGCGCATCTACCGATTTATGGAAGGCTCCGACCGTCTGGTGCCGGCATCTACGTACACCGGCAATCCGGACCTGTTCATCTCGGTGGACGTGCCGGTCGTCGAACGCCTGAATAACTCCGCCGAGGTGCTTCGTCGCTCCAAGCATGTGGTGTGCTTCGATCACCATCCGGCGCGCGAGGAGTTTGCCGAGCTGAGCCTGAGACGCGTCGAAGCTGCAGCCTGCGCCATGATAATTGACCGTTTCTTGGACAATTGTGGCATTGTCGCCCGTGATGGCGTCGCGACTTGCTTGCTGTGCGGCTTGGTGACCGACACCGGTCGTTTCCAGTACCAGAACGCCGATGCCGCCGCGTTCCATGCGGCCTCGCGACTGGTTGCCCACGGTGCCGATCCGGCGCGTGTGGCACTCGAGGTATATCAGAGCATGCGCGTTGAGTTTTTGCACCTCAAGTCCATCGTTATGGGCCGCATCAAGACGGTGGCCCACGGGCGCGTCGCGTATAGCTACGCGTACCAGAGCGACCTTGAGGCTTGCGGTGTCACCTCGGATGAGTGCGACGGCCTGGTTGACGTGGTGCGCTCAGTGATGGGCGTGGAGGTCTGCCTGTTCCTGAAGGGTATCGAGGGCGATACCAAGGTGCGCGGCAACCTGCGCTCCAAGGGCGACCTCAACGTGTCCGAGATCGCTGCTGCCTTTGGCGGAGGCGGACATCCCGCTGCCGCCGGTTTCTCCAACAACGGAACGATTCTCGAGACGCTCACCGTGGCACTTCCCATGCTGGCCGAGCTGGTAGGGGAGGATCCCGCTTCGGTGACCGTCGAGCTTTAACTTTTTGGATGGTACATGGCTCGTCGTACGCCTTCACAACTGAATATGCTGCTCGCCGTCGATAAGCCGGTGGGCTGCACGTCCCACGATGTGGTCTCGCAATGCCGGCGCGCCCTCCATGAGCGGCGCGTCGGCCATGCCGGCACGCTCGACCCCATGGCATCGGGTGTCATGGTGGTGGGCGTGGGCCAGGCCACTCGTCTGCTGGGCATGCTCACGCTCGATACCAAAAGCTACGTCGCCGATATTTCGTTTGGCGCCGAGACGAATACCGATGACGCGGAGGGCGAGGCGGTCCGCACGGTGGCTGTTGCCAACGAGCTCCGCGATCCTGCCTATGCCCGTGAGCACTTGGCCGCCATGCTGGGTCCGCAGATGCAGGTGCCGCCGGCGTTTTCGGCTATCTCGGTCAATGGCGTTCGCGCCTATAAGTCTGCTCGCGAGGGCAATGCGGTGGACCTACCTCCGCGCCCCGTCGAGGTCTATGCCGCCGACCTGATCGCCGTGGGCGGCGAGGGCGATTCGTGTGTGTGGACCGTGGCGTTCTCGGTGAGCAAGGGCACCTACATTCGTGCGCTCGCTCGCGACCTGGGCCGCGCCTGCGAGAGCGCCGCGCACATTTCCGCGCTGCGCCGCACGGCCTCCGGTGTTGTTTCCATTGGCGCCTGTCATGCGGTCGAGGAGCTTTCTCCCGAGTCCGCCGCTGGCTTTGCCCTGGATCCCATTGTGGCCCTGGGCGCCACTCGCGTTGACTTGCCGGGCAATCTTGCCGACGACCTGCTCTGCGGCCGACGCATTCCCGTTGAGCGTGCGCTTGCCGATTTCGATGCCTCGAAGGCGCCGTTTGCGTTGGTGCTCGATGGGGGACTCAAGGCGCTCGCTCGCATTGAGGGCGGCCGCTTTGTCATGGAGCACGTGTTTCCGCAGGCAATCGGCGGTGTTCGATGATGTTGTCCGCTCGCGTGCTCGGCCGTATCTTTTTCGCGGGTGAGTCGGACGAGGCTCGCATCGTTACTGCCGATACGTTTGATGAGTGCGAGCACTTGGGTGCCGCCTCCATCGCCATCGGCGTGTTCGACGGCGTTCACCGTGGACATCAGGAACTCATCGAAGCGCTTGTCCGTGATGCCCGTGCCCGTGGCTGTAAGGCGGTCGTGGTTACCTTCGATCCCGACCCGGACGTTGTGGTGAGCCCTTCGCCCGCTCAAAAATTGATGACGACGGCCGACCGTCTGCATGCCCTGGCTCAAACCGGGGTCGATGCGGTGGTGGCCGTTCCCTTTACGCCTGAGGTTGCGGCGCTTGACCATGTTGATTTTCTCTCGCTGGTGTCGCGTCTGGTTGACATTCGTTCGATTCGCGTTGGCAGTGACTTTAGACTGGGTCGTGGCGGTGCTTCTGGTGTTGCCGAGATGCGCGCCTGGGGTGCCGAACATGGCGTTGACGTGTATGGTCACGACTTGCTTTGCGAGGGCGGTGAGGCCATTTGCGCCACCCGTATCCGTCATGAGCTCGGACAGGGCCATGTGGAGCTGGCTGCTGAGTTACTCGGCCGTCCGTATATGGTGCGTGGCGGTGTTATTCGCGGCCGTCACGAGGGCTCTGGCATGGGCTTTCCCACGGCAAACCTACAGGTTCCCGACGGTATTCAGGTGCCTGCCGATGGCGTGTATGAGGGTCTGGTGCTGGTCGATGACACCGCGTGGCCCGCTGCCGTGAACGTCGGACTGCCGCCGACGTATGCCGACGATGCGGCATCTGCGCATCTCGAGGCTAATTTAATTGGTTATACGGGCGACCTCTATGGCGCTTCCGTTTCGCTGGGGTTTACGCGCTGGCTACGTCCCTCGCGTGTGTTCGATTCGCTGGATGAGTTGATTGCGACCGTCGAGGGTAATATCGAGGACATTCGTCACAACTTGGGTGAGCAGGGGGTGAGCATCCGTGATTAGCGATGAGGAAAAAGACCAGGTACGCGCTGCGTCTGACCTGGTTGCCATCGTGCAGGAAACGGTCGAGCTCAAGCCCCGCGGCCATGAGTTTTGGGGATGCTGCCCCTTCCATGGCGAAAAGACGCCGTCCTTCCACATTATCCCCGCCACGCAGGTGTGGCATTGCTTTGGCTGCGGTGAGGGTGGCGACGTCTTCACCTATATCATGAAGCGCGAGAACCTGAGCTTTCCCGAGTCAATCCGTTATTTGGCCGATCGCGCAGGTATTGAGCTGCACGACACCGGAGATCGCTGCGAGCGCGGTACTAAGCGTGCCAGAATCTACGATCTGTGCGCCGAGACCGCCCAGTTCTACCACACCATGCTTATGCGTGGTAAGGACGGCCGTCCGCGTGAGTACTTTGCCAGCCGCGGCATGGGTGGCGACGTCTGCCGCCGCTACTGCCTGGGCTTTGCGCCGGGCCGCAACGCGCTGGTGTCGCACCTGTCTCAGGCGGGTTTTACTCCGCAGGAGATGATCGATGCCAACGTTGCCGTGAGCCGCGGGCGCGGGCAGCTTGCCGACCGCTTCTACGACCGCGTGATGTTTCCCATCTTTGACGAGCAGGGTCATAACATCGCCTTTGGTGGTCGCATCATGGGTGACGGCCAACCCAAGTACCTCAATACCGCCGAGACGAGCGTGTTTCATAAAAAGCGAAACCTCTACGGCTTTAATTGGGCCAAAGAGTTTATCGTCGCGCAGGATACCGCCATTGTGGTGGAGGGCTATACCGACTGCATCGCCTGTTGGGAGGCGGGGATCAAAAACGTTGTCGCCACTTTGGGCACTGCGCTTACGGAGCATCACGTCAAGACGCTCACCCGCTTTGCCAAGCGCATCGTCTATATGTTTGACGGAGACGCCGCGGGCCAGAAGGCCGCTCGCCGTGCGATTCAGTTTATCGAGCAGGATTCTATGGACCTGCGCTGCGTGGTGCTGCCCGACGGCAACGACCCTATGGAGTTCATCACGGCGCACGGCGGCCAGGAGCTGCAGGCGCGCATCGACGCGGCCGAGCCGCTTATGGACTTTGTTTACCGTTCGCTGCAGGAGTCGAGCGATATTACCACGCCGGGCGGTCGCGCAAAGGCGCTGGAAGATGCGCTGACGCTTATCTATCCGCTGCGCGACAGCTATATGATCGACACGTACTTTATCCAGATTGCCGACCTGCTGGGTTTGGATCTGGAGACCGTGCGTGCGAGCTCGGGCCGTGTGTTTCGTGATGTCGCCAAGCGCGAAGATGCTGAGCGCCGTCGCGAGCAAAACTATGAGCGCCAGCGAGCACAAGCCGAGCGCTCTGGTAGCGCGGGCGGTCGGGCATCGGGTTCTCACGATGCCGGTCGCGGTGCTTGGGCGTCGGGCGCTACGCCGCCGGTGTCCGCGCCGGTCGAAGAAGAGCCGTACGACTACGTCCCGCTCGATGCCTACGATGCCGCGCCCGTGGAGGTCGTCGACGACCTGCCGCCGATCGACGTGCCTGATGGTATGGGCTCTGTTCCTGTGCCAGATGGTTCGGACGCACCGGCTGCGGCGGCCCCTATGGTTCTGACCGATTTGGAACGCAAGTCCTTGGCGGGAGAGCGTGAGCTGCTGACCATGCTCACGAGCTACCCCGACCTGTTCCGCACGTATGCCGACCGCATCTGCTCCATCGAGTGGGTTGACCCACGTCACGAGTCCATCGCGTGGGCTGTTCTGGCAACGCCGCCGGGAACCGATCCTGCAGCCTGCATGGATGCGGCGCGCTCGGTGTGTCCCGAGGCGGCAACGCTTGTGAGTGCCGGGCGCATCTCGGCGACGAGCAAGCACCCCACCGAGACGAACATCGTGTTTATGCTCGATACGCTCGAGCTCTACACCATCAAGCGCCGCATGCGTGCCGCACAGGCCAAGCTGCGCCAGGATCGTTCGCTCGATGATGAGGCCCGCCGCGCGCTGACCGTACAGGCCGCGCAGGATTCGCAGCGTCAACGCGAACTGCAAAAGTCGATCGGTGGCGTGGCAGACCCGTTCCGTTTGATCGGCCTGGAGGTCGCAGGCACCGAACAAGCCTAGATGTTGTGGTCAACCAGCGTATTCTCGCCTATATCCAGCCCTCTTTTTGGGTATAGACGTCAATGTGTGTGCTAAAGTATTGAGTCCTGTGGACTATGAAGGGAGAATCTGTGCCAAAAAAGACTGAGAGCACGGGTACTGGGCTGGAATCCTACGTTGCAAAGCTCATGGGCAACGGCTCAAACAGGACTTCGGTAACCGAGGACGAGATTCAGGTCGCCCTGAAGGATATCGATGTTTCTGACGAGCAGCTCACCGCGGTGTATTCCGCGCTGCGCAACAGCGGCATCCAGATTATCTCCGCGAGCGGTAACGACGACGCCCCCATGGGCGTCGACGATGACGATAACGATACCGATACCGACGATTTCGATGACGACGACGAGCACGATTCCGGCTCGCTCGACGATCATGAGCTCAAGATGGCCCGTCAGGCCGACGCCGAGATGGGTTCTTCCAAGAGCAAGAAGAAGCGCACCGTGCGCACGTCCCGTTCGCGTTCGCGCGTGCGCGGCATCGATGCCTCCACGGTGATGCTGACCGGCGACCCGGTCCGTATGTACCTCAAGGAGATTGGCAAGGTCGACCTGCTGACCGCCTCGGAAGAGGTCGATCTGGCCATGAAGATCGAGGCCGGTCTCGAGGCCACCGAGAAGCTCGAGGCTGCCGATGCTGGTGAGCTCGAACTCACGCGTGCCGAGATGCGTCGCCTTACGCGCATTGAGAACGTGGGCCTCGAAGCCAAGCAGGCGCTCATCAGCGCAAACCTGCGTCTGGTCGTCTCCATCGCCAAGCGCTATGTTGGTCGCGGCATGCTGTTCCTGGACCTGATCCAGGAGGGCAACCTCGGTCTGATTCGCGCCGTCGAGAAGTTTGACTACCAGAAGGGCTTTAAGTTCTCCACGTACGCCACGTGGTGGATCCGTCAGGCCATCACGCGCGCTATCGCCGACCAGGCCCGTACCATCCGTATTCCCGTGCACATGGTCGAGACCATCAACAAACTCGTCCGCGTGCAGCGCCAGCTTCTTCAGGACCTTGGTCGCGACCCGACCCCCGAGGAGATCGGTGCCGAGATGGACATGAGCGCCGACCGCGTCCGCGAGATCCAGAAGATCTCGCAGGAGCCCGTGTCGCTCGAGACCCCCATCGGCGAGGAAGAAGATTCCCAGCTGGGCGACTTCATCGAGGACTCCCAGGCCATCGTTCCGCCCGATGCCGCCAGCTTCTCCATGCTGCAGGAGCAGCTCACCCAGGTGCTCGATTCGCTTGCTGATCGTGAGCGCAAGGTTATCGAGCTGCGCTTTGGCCTTGTCGACGGTCATCCCCGCACGCTCGAGGAAGTCGGCCGCGAGTTTGGCGTCACGCGCGAGCGCATCCGCCAGATCGAGTCCAAGACCCTGGCCAAGCTTCGCCACCCGAGCCGCAGTAGTAAGCTGAAGGACTATATCGAAAGTTAGTCAAGCAAGAAGCGCCCTCAAGCACATCCGCTTGAGGGCGCTTTCATGTAGTTGTTGGGGACGTTCTAATGTAGTCGTTGGGGACGTTCTTGAATGACTAGTCGTTTAAGAACGTCCCCAATGATTAGGTGGTTGATTTTCAATCTCAATGCAACAGCCTGAACGGGTCCCGCGTTTCCGCAGCTAGCGCAACGCGGAAATAGCTCC
>NZ_JBCJBI010000016.1:0-42628 GCF_039062365.1 Collinsella aerofaciens | reverse complement strand
TAATATGCCTCAGGCCCGCCCCCTCCGCCGCACACTGGGAACGCCACGTTGATGTCTGCTAAACCTTGCTCGCTCAGGCTAATGACTTTGTTGGGGGTCCACTATTTGCTGGAGGGTGAACTTGCATTGGGACGGTTCGCCTTCTGCTTGTGGCTTTGCCTCATCGAAATTGAAGATCATGATGGCGCAGTTGGGGAGTTTTGTTGGGAGCTCGAAGCCCTCTGGGGCTGCAGCCTTAATGAATTGGCGGCTGGCGCTGCCGTGGCTTACTGCTAGGAGGGTTTCTATGCCCTCGGCGCCCATGAGATTGGTGAGGGTGTCTACCATGCGCTCTTGCAGCGCGCGGCTTCCTTCTCCTCCGAAGGGGACCAGGTCCTCGCCCGGATCCCAAACGTCAGTGGGCAGGGCGTCGTGGGGGCCTTCTTCGAAGGTGCCGTAGCAGCGCTCGATAATGCCTTCACAGGGCTCGACTGCTGCGTCCGGGCCGAGGAGCTCGCATGCGACAAGACTTGCCGTGTCCATGGCTCGGCCTAAGGGTGATGAGACTACTTTGTCGGGGACGACGCCGTGAGCTTTGAGCCATGCGGCTGCCATTCCCGCTTGTTTGCGGCCCAGGTCGGTCAGCGGTGAATCGCAGCGGCCCTGGACCAGCTTTTTGACGTTGAACTCCGTCTGACCGTGGCGGAGTAGATACAGCTTCTTCATGCTCTCCCCTTCTGCATAACCTGCTTTGCCGGCACAGCCTTACTCGTGGGCATGGCCTACGTAGTCTTCGTCGATAGTGATTTTGGCGACCGACTTGGGATAATCCGATTCGACCCGTTTCGCCAACGCGCGCTTTAGGTCCTCGGCGCTCATCGCCAAATCCGAGGGGCGCACGCAGTCAAAAATCACGTTGGTGTGCGTGGGGCCCGGAACACAGCGTAGGTCGTGGATCGAGAGGCGACCATCGATCTCCTGGGCCATTGCGTTGATGCGCAGGCGCATGCTCGCCACCTTTGGATCGTCGGTCACGATGGGGTCGTAATGGAGCGTGACAATCATGCCGTCTTCGTTCCTAAACGCCTGCTCAATATTGTCGAGCGTGTCATGGCTTTCCAGAGGGCTGGCCTCGGCTGCCATCTCGGCGTGAGCGCTTGCGAACTTCCTGCCCGGGCCGTAATCGTGAACCATCAGATCGTGAACGCCCAAAACGCCGGGATAGCTCATGATCTTGTCTCGAATGTGCTTGACCAGCTTAGGATCGGGCGTCTGACCCAAAAGCGGGCTCACCGTATCCTGGATGAGTTCAAAACCGCTCCAGCCAATATAGGCGCCAACGGCAAGGCCGACCCATGCGTCAAGATTGATGTGCGTCACCTGCGAAACAATTGCGCACGCCAGCACGGCGCCTGTGGCAAGAACATCGTTCTTGGAATCCTGCGCGGTCGCATGCAGTGTCTCGGACTCAATGCGATCGCCGAGCTTTTGGTTGAGGGCCGCCATCCAGAGCTTTACGACCATCGAAAGCACTAGAACTGCCACCAGGGCAAGCGAGAACTCGACAGGTTCGGGGTGGATGACGCGCTCAACCGAGGACTTCACCAGCTCAACGCCAATCAGCAGCACGAGCGCAGCCACGACCAGACCCGAGAGATACTCGTAGCGACCGTGGCCGTAAGGATGCTCGGGGTCGGCCGGCTTGCTCGCCAGCTTAAAGCCCAGCACGCTCACGATATTCGAGCTGGCATCGGACAGGTTGTTCATGGCATCCGCCACAATCGAAACCGATCCCGACAGCACGCCAATTGCGCCCTTCGCAGCACAAAGCGCAACATTGGCGACAATACACACCATGCCCGCTAACGTGCCCACATGCGCACGATCGCCCTGCGCGCGCCTAACAATCCACTCGACCATCTACATCCGCCCCCACGGTACTACTTATATATCTATTGCTCAAACGGATTGTAGTGTAGCCACTTTGTCTCCCAGATACAAAGAGGCCGCAGCCCGCACGGGCCACGGCCTTGGAGCATGACAAAAGAATCGTCCTTGTGTCACACAGGTTTATGCGCTTACTTCAGCAGCGCTCGCCACTGTTTCGGGCGAATCGGCTCCGTTCCCCGTCGCCTGCCCCTTCGCCGGCACCACGCCAAAGCAGTAGCTCAGCGCCGCAGACACCGCAAATGCCGTGCCGCCGGCAGCGCAGCACCACAGCAGGTTCGAGATGCCGCCCGTGGCAAAGCCAATGACCATGAGGACATTCGTCATGCCGATGGTATAGGCCGTAACGTGGCCCACGGCCGCAACAAGGCCTCCGACGGCGCCGCCAATGGCCATGCACGTCAGGCACCTGCCATATTTAAAGCCGCAACCGTACAGCGCCGGCTCGCTTACGCCGCCAAGAACACCCGAGATTGAATAGCCCAGCATGAGCGTCTTCTCGTCCTTATCCGCAACGCGGAGCGACGCGCCAAAGGGCATGCCCCAAACGGCAAACGTTGCCATCGTCGCGGCGATCAGGATGCACGAATCCGTTCCCACACTCATAAACTGCGCATAGGCGAGCGATAGGACAACGTTGCTGACGCCCGCGATCTTAAGGAACTCCCAGCCCGCGGCAAGCCCCATGAGTGTGAGCAACGATACGATGCCACCGGAATTGCCAAGCATAAACATAAGCTGGCCCAACAGCATGCCCAAATAGCTGCCCGCCGGCGCCGTAATACACAGCGAAACCGGAACCATAACAAGCATGGTCGCAAACGGAACAAACGAAAACGCCACGGCCTTAGGGATAACGCGCTGAAAGAAACACTCCACTTGCCAAAGCACGGGTACCGAGATGAGAATCGGAATAACAGTCGTCGTGTAATCGTTGACCGGCGCGGGAAGCAGGCCATACACGGAAGTCATCGATGCCCCCGTCGTCGATGCGGCATCGACGAGCTTAAGCAGATTGGGCGCAATCAATACGCCGCCCAGCATCATGCCCAGCTGCTCCGAGCAACCGAGCTGGCGGGCGGCCGCCCAACCAAGATAAATAGGCAAGAAGTAGTAGCCGGCGTTATAGAGCCAACTGTAGAACAGGCGATAGATTTCGGAATCGGCAGACCACAGGCCCAGCATGCCTTCGCCCATAATGACGGCGACGGTACGAAACAGCGCCGCGCAGACAATAAACGGCAGCGCCGACATCATGCTTTTGGACAGATAGTCCACCACGGCCATGGCGTTTGATGAAACCGTCGCTGTAAACGAGGTGTTAGAAACTTGTGGCATGGAACGCCTTTCCCAATGTGACATGCGGACTGTCCCCTAGTCACATCGTGCGGTACTGACCGATTGCGCGGTACTTTTCGTAGCGGAGGTTTGTAAGGGTCGCGTCGTCGAGCCGCCCAAGTGTATCGAAGGCATCAAATGCCGAGGACATGACGGCGCCGGCGATCTCCTCATGCGACAGACCCCTATCGTCAACAATGCCGTCGATGATACCGAGCGCCAACAGATCGGGGGCCGTGAGCTTAAGCGCCTCGGCGGCCTCATTCGCGCGCTCGGTATCCTTCCACAGGATCGACGCACAGGCCTCGGGGCTCACGACCGAATAGGCCGAGCTCGAGAGCATCAGGATGCGGTCGGCCACGGACAGTGCCAGCGCGCCACCAGAGCCGCCCTCGCCTGTCACCACCGAGACAATCGGCGTCTTAAGGCCGCTCATCTCCATGAGATTCTGGGCGATGGCCTCGCCCTGACCGCGTTCCTCGGCACCGATGCCGCAAAACGCGCCCGAAGTATCGACCAGGCACAGAACCGGTCGACCAAACTTTTCGGCCTGGCGCATAAGGCGACGCGCTTTGCGGTAGCCCTCGGGATGCGCCATGCCAAAGTTGCGGCGCATACGCTCTTTGGTCGTGGTGCCGCGCTCGATGGCGATGACCGTTACGGGACGTCCGTCTTTCCAGCCAATGCCAGCCACCACAGCAGCGTCGTCGCCAAAGTAACGGTCGCCATGCAGCTCCACAAATCCGTCCAAGCCCAGCGAGATTATCTCACCCGCCGTGGCACGATCTGCCGAGCGGGTCTGCTTGACAATCTCGAGCGCGGTTTTTGGTGCCGCCGAGCGCTTAAACAAGTGTCCCAGCTTTTTGCCGCGGCGACCCGCATGCACAATCTCATGCGGTGCCCCCAGGCTGGGCGCATGCCCTTCGTGCAGCGCCAACAGCTCGCCTACCGTGAGCGCAATCTCGCCGCGCGGAACAACGGCATCGCAAAAGCCGTGCTCCAGCAAAAACTCGGAGCGCTGGAATCCCTTGGGCAGGCGCTTGTGCATGTTCTGCTCGATCACGCGCGGGCCGGCAAATGCCGTCAGCGCATCCGGCTCTGCCAGGATAATGTCGCCCTCCATGGCAAAACTCGCGGTTACGCCTCCGGTCGTGGGGTCGGTGAGCACCGTAATATACAGGCCGCCCGCCTCGCTGTGGCGCCTAACCGCCGCAGAAATCTTGGCCATCTGCATAAGCGAGGTCACGCCCTCTTGCATGCGCGCACCGCCCGAAACGGTAAAGCCGACAACTGGCAATCCCAGCTCGGTCGCACGCTCAAATGCGCGACAGATCTTCTCGCCCACCACGGAGCCCATCGAGCCCATCATAAAGTTGGCGTCCATAAAGAAGAGCGCCGTATCGCAACCGCAGATTTTGCCCTTGCCGCACACAACGGCATCGCGCTCACCCGAACGCTCGCTCACGCTCTTGAGCTTGTCGGCATAGCCGGGAAACGAGAGGAAGTCCTCCGACGCCAGATTGGCATCCCATTCCTCAAACGTGCCCTCGTCGACCGTCATGCGCATGCGCGCGCGACCGCTCACGCGAAAGTGTTTGCCGCAACGAGGGCAGACCTCGAGGTTGTCGTGTAGGCGTGCCTCATCGATCACACGGCGGCACTCCGGGCACTTGATAAACACGTGGCGCGCGGGAAACTCGGCGCACGACTCGGTTATCGGCCCCTCAAGGACATTGACCGTCTTCGCTTTTCTATTCATCAGCATAGAGATGCCCCATCAGATCGGTGTGATACATGCCCGACAAGAACTCGTCGTTTGCCAGCACGTCGAGCTGAAGCTCGCTGTTTTCGCTCACGCCCTCAATCACGAGCTCGCCCAGGGCCGAGCGCATCTTGCGAATGGCGCCGTCGCGCGTGGGCGCACACACGATGAGCTTGCCGAGCATGGAGTCGTAGTACGGCGGAACTGTCGCACCGGTGAACATGGCGGAATCCCAGCGCACGCGCGGACCACCCGGTACGCGCAACGCGGTGACCGTTCCGCATGACGGCAGAAAGTCCGGCGTTTCGGCATTGATGCGGCACTCCATGGCGTGGTTGCGGACCGGCATGTCCTCCTGCTCAAAGGGCAGAGGCTGGCCGGCTGCCACGCGCAGCTGCCACTTGACCAAGTCGGTATCGGTCACAAACTCCGTAACCGGATGCTCCACCTGCAAGCGCGTGTTCATTTCCATAAAGTAGAAATTGCCGTCGTCCGAATACAGGAACTCGATGGTACCGGCTCCTTCGTAGCCGACGGCACGAGCCAGGTCACGCGCTGCCTTGTGCATGCGAGCACGAATGTCGTCATGTCCGTCGAGGCACGGCGCGGGGCTCTCCTCGATCAGCTTTTGGTTGCGACGCTGCACCGAGCACTCGCGCTCGCCGAGCGAAAACACATGGCCCTGCTTATCGGCCATGATCTGCACCTCAACGTGGTGCGCCGGCGCGACGAACTTCTCCATGTAGCACTCGCCGTCGCCAAAGACGGCCTCGCCCTCGGCACGCGCCTCAATGAACGCCTTTGCCGCATCTTCCACGCGCTCGACCTTGCGAATGCCGCGACCGCCACCGCCTGCACGCGCCTTAATAAGCACGGGGCAGCCAATGCGCTCGGCCTCGGCCGTTGCCTCCTCGGGGCTTTTGAGCAAATCGCAGCCCGGCACGATGGGCACGCCCGCCGCGGCAGCCGTTCGACGTGCGGCGTCCTTGTCGCCCATGCTGTCGATGACCTCGGCCGAAGGACCGACAAACGCCAGACCGTACTTGTCGCAGTCGCGCACGAAGCTCGCCTTCTCGGAAAAGAAACCGTAGCCGGGATGGATCGCCTTAGCTCCCGACTTTACGGCACAGGTGAGCACGGCATCGTCGTTGAGGTAGCTCTCGGCAAGACGCGGGCCGCCGATGCAATACGCCTCGTCGGCAAGCTGCACGTGCAGCGCGTCCGCATCGGCCGTGGAGTAGACGGCGACGGTCTTGATGCCCATATCGCGGCACGCGCGGATAACACGGACCGCGACTTCGCCGCGGTTGGCGATGAGCACTTTGTCGAACATGGAGCCTTCCTTAACTTTCGTGCACGAGTGCAAAGGACATATCGGCGCGGCAACACACCTCGCCGTTGACGCTCGCGGTGCCCGTCGCAAACCGGAACGGCCCGCGTGCACGCGTGATGGAGCACACCAGATCCACCGTGTCGCCCGGGCGCACCGGACGCTTAAAGCGCACCTTGTCCAGACTCGTGTAGAACGGCGTCGCGCCGCGCGCCTCCTCATCGCCCATCAGCAACACGCAGCAGTTCTGGGCGAGCATCTCGCACTGAATAACGCCAGGGACGACCGGGTTTCCCGGAAAATGCCCCTGCAAAAAGTACTCGTCGCCCGTAATCGTGATCTTGCCGTGGGCCTCGTCGCCCACCAGCTCGGCTTCGTCGAGCAAAAGCATCGGCTCGCGATGCGGTAACAGTTCTTTAAGCTCTTCTTTGTTCATGGATATCACCTATCCGATCCTCATGAGGCAGCTGCCGAACTCCACGAGGTCGCCGTCGGCCACGCAGATCTCGAGTACCTCGCCATCCGCCTCTGCCGTCACCTCGTTGAGAACCTTCATGGCCTCGATGATGCAGAGGGTCTCGCCGGCCTTGACCTTAGAGCCCACGTGCACAAACGGCTCGTCGCCCGGCGCCGGGGCAGCATAGAAAACGCCGACCATGGGAGCGGTCACCTCGGTGCCCTTGGGCTCCGGCGCGGCGGCAGGCGCCTGCGCGGCGGGCTCCGGTGCGGTGGCAGGCATGGCGACAGGAGCCACCGCCGGAGCAGTCACGGCACCCGGCATAGGCATGGGCACGGCAACCGGCTGCGCGGCGCTCGCGCGCTCGAGCTCGACCGCGGTGCCATCGGGCTCCTCAACACGCACGCGCGTGAGGCCACGGTCCTCCATCACATCGGCTATCTCGGCAAGTCTTTTGGAATCCATGCTCTAGCTCCTCGTATATCTACGCAGCGCGATGGCGGCGTTGTGTCCGCCAAAGCCCAGGTTGGTCGAAAGCGCCCAGGTAAGGTCGGCGCGAACCGCGCGATTGGGCGTGTAGTCAAGATCGCAGGCGGGATCGGGCGTGTGGTAGTTAATGGTCGGCGGCACCACGCCCTGCTCGAGCGCCATGGCGCAGGCCATGACCTCGATGGCGCCCGTGGCACCGATCATGTGGCCGGTCATCGACTTGGTCGACGAGACGTGCGCGGCGCGCGCCGCGTCCTCGCCGAGCGCTCGCTTGATGCCCGCCGTCTCGGACGAATCGTTGAGCTTGGTCGAGGTACCGTGGGCATTGATGTAGAGACCCTCGGAAGGCTTGACGTCACCCTCGGCAACCGCCAGCGATATCGCGCGGGCAATGCCGGCAGCCTCGGGATCGGGGCTCGTGATGTGATAGGCATCATCGGTGTTGCCGTAGCCCACGACCTCGGCATAAATGTGCGCACCGCGCGCCTGCGCATGTTCCATGCTCTCGAGCACGAGCACGCAGGCGCCCTCGCCCATCACAAAGCCGTCGCGGTCTGCATCGAACGGACGGCAGGCCGTCGCGGGATCGGGGTTGGTGGTCAATGCGCGGCAGGACGTAAAGCCCGCAACGGCATCGGGGATAATTGCGGCCTCGGCGCCGCCGGCGAGGATCGCGTCGGCATAGCCGTGCTTGATGGCGCGGAACGCCTCGCCCACGGCATGGGCCGAGGTCGCGCAGGCGGTCACCACGGGCAGGGTCGGGCCCTTTGCCTTGTGGCGGATCGCGATGTTGCCTGAAGCCATGTTGGGAATCATCATCGCAATCATATAGGGCGATGCACGGCGAGGCCCTCGATCGGCAATCGTGTGGACGTTGTCGACGAGTGTCTGCATGCCGCCCACGCCTGAACCCACGTAGACGCCCAGGCGCTCGCGATCGATGGCGCCCTCGACATCAAAGCCCGCATCGTGCATGGCCTCGTCCGACGCTGCCAGGGCAAACTGAACGCAGGGGTCCAGGTGCTTGGCGTCACGCTTGCCAAAGTACTCGTTGCCGTCAAAGCCCTTGACCTCGGCCGCCACCTTAACGGCAAACGCATCGGTATCGAAGTGCGTGATCGGGCCGATGCCGCACGTGCCGGCGCACATTGCCGCCCAGGTGGCAAGCGCGGTGTTGCCGAGCGGCGATACGGCACCGATGCCGGTGATTGCAACTCTCTGTTCCATCATGGTCTCCTCATCCAAGCCGTTGTGTGGCTCTGGTTTCTACATCGCCATTCCGCCGTCGACGCGTATGACTTCGCCCGTAATGTAGGCAGCCGCATCGCTCGCTAAAAAGCGCACCACACCGGCCACCTCCTCGGGCTGCGCCATACGCTTAAGGGGAATCTGCTCCTCGGTTGCCGCGCGAACCTTTTCCGAGAGCTTTGCCGTCATATCCGTCTCGACAAACCCGGGGGCGACCGCGTTCACTCGAACGCCGCGGGGCGCAAGCTCGCGCGCCACCGCCTTGGTCAGGCCGATTATGCCCGCCTTGGAGGCAGCGTAGTTGGCCTGCCCGGCATTGCCCATCAGGCCCACAACCGAGCTCATGTTGATGACGCAACCGCCGCGCTGGCGCATAAAGGTCTTGGTGAGCGCGCGCGTCATATTGAACGTGCCCTTGAGATTGACATCGAGCACGCGGTCGAAGGCATCGTCGCCCATACGCATGAGCAGGCCGTCGCGCGTGATGCCGGCGTTGTTGACGAGCGCCCAAATGGAGCCAAAGTCGTTGAGGACCGTCTCCACGCACGTGTTGACGGCGGCGGGGTCGGCCACGTCACATTGATATGCGCGCGCCGTGGCGCCAGACGCCTCGCAGGCTTCGCACGTCTCGCGCGCCGCATCGACGCTGCCGGCATAGACGACGGCAATATCAAAGCCGTCCTCCGCCAGGCCCACGGCACAAGCGCGACCGATGCCGCGCGAGCCGCCCGTGACCAGCGCCACGCGGCGCGATCCGTCGCGCTCGAGCGCGCCGTTGTTCAAATTGCCCATGTCATTCCTTTCGGGTATCAGCCCTGTGGACTATGCGAGCTCGTCGGCAATAGCTGCGACCTGCTCGGCCGTTTCGCACGAATACACACGAACGTCGCTCAACGTACGCTTGACCAGGCCCGACAGCGTTTTGCCAGGACCGACCTCAATAAACGTGTCGATGCCCTGGTCCTGCAGAGCATGCAGCGTGTCGACCCAGCGCACGGCATGACTCACCTGGTTGGCCAGCACCTCCGATGCCGCCTGCGGGTCGGCCGGATAGGGCGCCGCCGTCATATTTGCCATAACAGGAATGAGCAACGGGGACGGCGCGTGACCGGCTTGGATATATGCAGCAAGGCCACAGGTCGCCTCGGCCATATAGGGGCTATGGAATGCACCCGACACCGCGACCTTCATGGCGCGACCGCCAGCCTCTTTTACCAGGACGTCGAGGGTCTGCAACGCATCGGGCGCTCCGGCCACAACCGTCTGCTGGGGGCTGTTGTAGTTGACCGGCCAACAGTCCTCGCCTGCCTGTTTTGCCAGGCCCTCAACTTGCGCCGCATCGAGCTTGATGACGGCGCGCATGCCGCCGGGGTGACGCTCGGCCGCCATGGCCATCAATGCCGCGCGCTCACACACGAGCTCAAAACCCGCTCGCGTATCGAACGCCCCCGCAAAGGTGAGTGCAGCGACCTCGCCCAGCGAGAATCCCGCACAGGCGGCAGGCACCACGCCGCGCTCGCGCAGGGCGACAGCGACAGCCAAGTCGTGCACGAACACGCAAGGCTGCGTATTCACGGTCTGCGACAGCTCCTCCTTGGAGGCGCTCCGGCACTGCTCACTGGTTCCCGGACGCACCTCGTCGGCGATCGCGAACACCTCCGCAGCCGCCGGCGATGCTTCGATAAGATCGACGCCCATCGCGGGATGCTGGGCACCCTGACCGGCAAACAGAAACGCTACGCTACCCATGCGGACGCACCCTTCAGGACACGCTCGGCGCCATCGACCAGATCGTCGACGATTTCGCGTGCGCTCTGGCGTTCGTTGACCATGCCAGCAATCTGTCCGCACAAATACGAACCCTCTTCGTAATTACCGTCCTTTGCGGCTTTACGAAGCGCGCCCGTGCCCATGGCCCCAAGCTCCTCGGGACTTGCGCCCGCCGCCTCACTTTTGGCGTAGGCATTGGTGAAGGGGCTCTTGAGGGCGCGAACCGGATGTCCCGTCGAGCGACCGGTCGCACGCGTCGACGTGTCGCCTGCCTTGAGCACCAGCTCTTTGTACTGTTCGGATACGGTGCACTCGTTTGCGACCAGAAAGCGTGTTCCCACCTGGACGCCGGCAGCGCCGAGCATAAAGGCGGCCGCCACACCGCGGCCATCGGCGATGCCGCCAGCCGCAACCACGGGAATATCGACCGCATCGACAACCTGCGGCACCAGCGCCATCGTCGAGGTCTCTCCAATATGGCCGCCTGATTCGGTGCCCTCGGCAACCACGGCAGTGGCTCCGCGACGCGCCACGAGACGCGCCAGCGCCACCGAAGCCACGACGGGAATAACCTTGATGCCCGCCTCGTTCCACGCCTTCATGTACTTGGTGGGATTGCCGGCGCCGGTCACCACAACGGGCACCCGCTCATCAATCACCACTTGTGCGACCTCGTCGACAAAAGGGCTCAAGAGCATAACGTTGACGCCAAAGGGCTTATCCGTCTTGGCGCGCAGCTCGTGAATCTGATCGCGCAGCCAGTTTGCGTCGGCATTCATGGCCGCGATAATGCCTAAGCCGCCTGCCTCGGACACGGCAGATGCCAACGAGGCGTCGGCAATCCAGGCCATGCCACCCTGGAACACGGGCTTTTCGATTCCGAGCAAATCGCAGAGAGGAGACTTGAGCATCACTACTTCTCCAATGCCGCCTCGACCGTATCGACGAACTCGCCGACCGTCTTGGGGTTCTCCTCGGTATCGAGCTCAATGCCAAACTCGTCCTCGACGGCAACGAGGATCTCGACGGTACCCAGGCTGTCGAGGCCAATCTCCTCGAGCGTGGACTCGGGCTTCATCTCGACATCGTCAAGGCCGGCGGTCTCACGGATAACGTCGCAAACGCGCTCGAAGGTCTTCTGATCTGCCATGGTAGTTCTCCTTTGTTTGTGCCCCAGGGGCGTTTTCATTTCCTATGTGCAACTACTTCCAGCGAAGTAAATAGCCACCTACATCCAAGCCGGCGCCAAATCCGACCAGGGCGATGGTGTCGCCCGCGTGCAGCGCGCCGGTATTTGCCAGTCGATCGAGAGCAAGCGGAATGCAAGCGCTCGAGATGTTGCCGGTTTCACGCAACGTTCGGACCACACGGTCGTCCGGCACACCCAGGCGCTTGACCGCCTGGCTCAAGATTCGTTCGTTAGCCTGATGGAATACAAAGTGGTCGATGTCCTCGACCGCGATGCCCGCGTCGCAGGCGAGTTTGTTGACCGTGTCGCAGATGGCATTGACGCCAAACTTGAAGACGCGACGGCCGTTCATGGAAAGCACGCTCGCGCTATCTGCGGAGTCCTTAAACGGCGAGGTGCCGACCAGACCGGGAACGCGCAACGTCTCGACGTCGGGCGCTGTCGAAAGCTCAACGGCAAGAGGGTTGTCTCCCCCAGCCCCTATGACCGCAGCACCCGCGCCATCGCCAAAGAGCACGCACGTGGCACGGTCGGTCCAATCGAGCGCGCGCGTCATCTGCTCGGCGGCAACGACAAGCACATGCTTGGCGCGACCGCGGACGATATAGCCCTCGGCGACATCGAGCGCAAATACGAAGCCGGCACAAGCCGCCGAAACGTCGAAGGCTGGACATGTGGCACCCAGGCGCTCAGCAACGGCGCACGCTTCGGCAGGAACGAGATGATCGCCCGTCGTCGTCGAGCAGACGATCAGATCCAGCTGGCTCGCATCGAGTCCGGACGCCTGGAGCGCTTGCTCGCTCGCTGCCACGGCAAGGTCGTCGAGTGACTCGGCGGTGCACACATGGCGGCTCTTGATCCCCGTACGGGTAAAAATCCACTCATCCGAGGTGTCCAGGAACTCGGACAGCTCGTCATTGGAAACACTGCGCGTAGGAAGCGCCGAGCCTGTTCCAAGAATCGTGAAACCCATCACTAACCTCCTTTGCGTTGTTGACGTGTTTACATCGACCAAGAGAGGATAGCGCATTCTTCGCTTTGTTGACGTGTTAACATCAAATTGTCCAAAAGCGACAAAGGCTTCACATTGTGTCTGTCTCTCGACACCATTGCGTTATTCACTTATTCATTAAGGAGGTAGCAGCCGTTATGGATGCCAAATTAACGATAGTCGACGTAACCGGATCGACCAACGATGACCTGCTCGAATCAGGAAAACAGGGAGCGCCGCACGGCACAGGACTTGCCGCCCGCGCGCAAACGGCAGGACGCGGCAGACGCGGCCACAAGTGGGATTCAACCGCCGGCAACCTGTTGCTCTCGATTCTCCTGCGTCCACGTGTTGATCCCGCCAAGTACTCTGGTCTTGCCGCCGTCAGCGGCTTAGCGGTGCTCGAGGCGCTCGAAAAACAGGGTCTTGCTAACGAGATCGGCCTCAAATGGCCCAACGACCTCGTCGCGCGAGGGCGCAAACTCGGCGGCATTCTGGTCGAAGCCGCGCGCGATAACGAAGGCAAACCTTTCGCCGTCTGCGGCATTGGCGTCAATGTGAACTATGTGCCTTCGGAGGTTCCCGATGGCGGCCTGGCGGCAATTGGCCTCTCAGACCTCAACGAGAATGTTCCCGCCGTCGATGTGCTACTCAAGGAGGTCTATTACACCGTCGTAAACGCTGTGGACGCGTGGGCAGATCTGCTCGACGCCATGAAAGAAAACACCGGACCGCTCGCGCCCGTCCACGGCGAATATGTCACTCACCTCAATTGGATTGGAGAGCACGTTATCGCCCGTTCCCCTGCCGGTGACGAGCTGGCACGCGGCATCTTTAAAACCGTCGATGCCTTTGGTCGCGCATGTATCGAAACGGAAGGCGGCTTGCGATCCTTCCATTTTGAGGAGGCATCGCTGCGTCCCTTGAGCGAATAGGGCGCTGCAGCCACCTACTCGGCAGCAATGCCCGGCAGTCCAAACCATTATTCAAAACAAAAGAGCCCCGCTACCGTTATGACAGCGGGGCTCTGTAAGCTATGAGCGATATCGCTTAGAGCTTGATGTCGATGTCGACGCCAGCGGGGAGGTCGAGACGCATGAGCGAATCAACAGTGCCCGAGGTGGGGTCGAGGATGTCGATGAGGCGCTTGTGGGTGCGCATCTCGAACTGCTCACGGGAGTCCTTGTTCACGTGCGGCGAGCGGATAACCGTGTACAGGTTGCGCTCGGTGGGCAGGGGGACAGGACCGGAAACGCGAGCGCCGGTCTTCTGAGCGGTCTCGACGATGAGCTTCGCGGACTGATCGACGACCTCGTGATCATAGCCCTTGAGGCGAATGCGGATCTTCTGGGTAGCCAACTTAAACCTCCAAAGAGTGCGAGAGATGTTCTCGCGGATTACGTAACAGGGAGCTCGAACTTAGGCGTTCTTGCTCATGACCTCGTCCACGATGGACTTGGGCGCGGGCTCATAAGAGTCGAACTGCATCGTGTAGGATGCACGGCCCTGGGTCTGGGAGCGAAGGTCGGTAGCGTAACCGAACATCTCGCCCAGCGGCACCTTGGCACGGATGAGCTTGCTGTTCTTGCGATCCTCCATGCCCTCGATCTTGCCGCGGCGACCGGAGAGGTTGCCCATAACGTCGCCCATGTACTGCTCGGGGGTCTCGACCTCGACAGCCATGATCGGCTCGAGCAGCTGCGGGTCGGACTTCTTGAGAGCGTCCTTGATAGCCATGGAACCGGCGATCTTGAAGGCGGCCTCGGAGGAGTCGACCTCGTGGTAAGAACCGTCGAACAGGGTGACCTTAACGTCGAGGACCGGGAAGCCGGCGATAACACCGGTGTTCAGGGCCTCCTGGATGCCCTTGTCAATGGACGGGATGTACTCCTTGGGCACGACGCCGCCGACGATAGCGTTGACGAACTCGTAGCCGAAGCCCTCCTCCATCTTCTCGAGCTTGATGACGGCGTGGCCGTACTGACCGCGACCACCGGACTGACGGACGAACTTGCCCTCAGCCTTCTCGACGTCGTGACCAGCGGTCTCACGGTAGGCAACCTGGGGCTTACCAACGTTAGCGTCAACCTTGAACTCGCGGAGCAGACGGTCGACGATGATCTCGAGGTGCAGCTCGCCCATGCCGGCGATGATGGTCTGGCCGGTCTCGTGGTTGGTGGACACCTGGAAGGTCGGGTCCTCCTCGGCGAGCTTGGTCAGAGCCAGGGACATCTTGTCCTGCTCGGCCTTGGTCTTGGGCTCGATGGCAACGTCGATAACGGGCTTAGCGAACTCGATCTTCTCGAGGACGATCTCCTTGCCCTCTTCGCACAGGGTGTCACCGGTGGTGGAGTTCTTGAAGCCGACGCAAGCAACGATGTCGCCGGCGGCAGCGTCGTCACGGTCGATACGCTCGGCGGCGTTCATCTCGAGGATGCGGCCGAGGCGCTCGCGCTGACCGTTGGAAGCGTTGATCACGTAGGAGCCAGACTCGGCGCGACCGGAGTAAACGCGGACATAGGTGAGCTTACCGACGAACGGGTCAGTCATGATCTTGAAGACCAGGCCGGAGAAGGGCTCGTCGAAGGAAGGATGACGCTCGATCTCCTCGCCGGTGTCCGGATCGGTACCGGTGACAGCCTCGACGTCGAGCGGGCTGGGCAGGTAGTCGACGACAGCGTCGAGCAGCTCCTGGACGCCCTTGTTCTTGTAGGCGGAGCCCACGAAGACGAGGTTGAGCTCGTTGGCCAGAACACCCTTGCGCAGAGCAGCCTTGAGCTCCTCGACGGTGAAGTCCTCCTCCATGAGGATCTTCTCCATGAGCTCGTCGTCAAAGCTGGCAGCAGCGTCGAGGAGCTCCTCGCGCTTGGTGGCAGCGATGTCAGCGAACTCAGCCGGGATCTCGTCCATCGGCTCGGGGTAGGTCATGCCCTTGTCGTCGGCCTTGAAGTCCCAAGCAGTCATGGTGACCAGGTCGATGACGCCCCAGAAGTTGTCCTCGGCGCCCATCGGGACCTGAGCGGCCACGGCGTTGGCATCGAGACGATCCTTCATGGTCTCGATAGCGTTGAAGAAGTCAGCGCCCACGCGGTCATACTTGTTGATGAAGGCGATGCGGGGGACGTTGAAGGTAGAAGCCTGACGCCAAACGGTCTCAGACTGGGGCTGAACGCCGGCAACGGCGTCGAAGACGGCGACAGCGCCATCGAGGACGCGCAGGCAGCGCTCGACCTCGGCGGTGAAGTCAACGTGGCCCGGGGTGTCGATGATCTGGATGCGGTAGTCCTTACCGTCCTTGTTCCAGAAGCACGTGGTAGCAGCGGAGGTAATGGTTACGCCGCGCTCCTGCTCCTGAACCATCCAGTCCATGGTGGCAGCGCCCTCATGGACCTCACCGATCTTGTGGGTCTTACCGGTGTAGTAAAGAATACGCTCGGTCGTGGTGGTCTTACCGGCATCGATGTGAGCCATGATGCCGATGTTACGGGTATCGGAAAGCTTGTACTTAGGCTTAGCCATGTTAGTTCCTTACCTTAACTTACCAACGATAGTGAGAGAACGCGCGGTTGGCCTCGGCCATCTTGAAGACGTCCTCACGCTTCTTGACGGAAGCGCCCAGGCCGTTGGAAGCGTCGAGGATCTCGTTGGCGAGACGCTCGGCCATGGTCTTCTCCTTGCGAGCGCGGGAGAAGTTGACGATCCAGCGGATACCCAGAGCGGTGGAACGACGGGAGTTGACCTCCATCGGGACCTGATAGGTAGCGCCACCGACACGCTTGGGCTTAACCTCGAGCGTGGGCTTGACGTTGTCCATAGCCTTCTTGAAGGTAGCGAGAGCGTCGCCACCCTCGGACTTCTCGGCAACGATCTCGAAAGCGGTGTAAACGATGCGCTCAGCGGTGGCCTTCTTGCCGTCAAGAAGGACCTTGTTGATGAGCTGAGTCACCAGGCGGTTGTTGTAAACGGCGTCAGGCTGAACCTCACGACGATTAGCTGCTGCACGACGCGGCATGTGAAATCTCCTTAAGTGTCTACCGTGCGGCGCTTAGGCGGCACACGGCGAAAGTATCAAAACGTTATCTGGCTTATTTAGCCTTGGGGCGCTTAGCACCGTACTTGGAACGGGCCTGCATACGGTTCTGGACCGGAGCAGCGTCGTAGGCGCCACGGATGACGTGATAACGGACACCAGGGAGGTCACGGACACGACCGCCGCGGACGAGCACGATGGAGTGCTCCTGCAGGTTGTGGCCCTCACCCGGGATGTAAGCAGTAACTTCGATGCCGTTGACAAGGCGAACACGGGCAACCTTACGAAGAGCCGAGTTCGGCTTCTTGGGGCTCGTGGTGAAGACGCGGGTGCACACGCCGCGCTTCTGGGAGTTGTGCTGCAGAGCAGCGTTCTTGGACTTCTTGGGCACGGAACGACGGCCCTGGCGAACCAGCTGGTTAATAGTAGGCAAAGCGTACTCCTTCTCGAATGATTCCAGCTTTCTGTAAAGTGCAACGGCTTGAATCGAGGGGTCAGCATCCCCCTACGAAACACGCAGTTCGTTAGGATACGTGGCGTTAGCTGTGCCGTCAACAGACCACGCCGCCGGGCGTATCCCAAAATAGGCACATTTCCGCAAACCCTACACAAAAGGAATCTTCTTCTGTGCGCGGGGGCGGATCCCCGGCCCGGGCGGCCCAGGTTTTAAGTTTGCTGCTCTACAGTCCTGGCTCGCACGGAGGCCACATTAAGTGGCCTCCGGCTCGTGCGGAACTCGCGACAAACTTAACCCCCGCGCCGCCCGGGCCGGGAATCCGACGTGCTCGGCGGGGCAACGCCACCTGCCAAAAAGGGACAGGTTTATTTTGGTCGGTTTTATCTGGGGAAACGTCGCGCTCCAGCGGTGATCTGCTCTCATCTGTCGCATGGAAATCGGCGGCGTTTCCATTTAACGCAAAAGAGGCCGCTTCCCCTAGTAGGAAGCGACCCCAAATCTTACGAATAGACGATGGTAAAGGGCTCTTTCGTTTCGGTCTCCCCTGTTGATGTATACCTCACAATTTCAAGGGTTACCGAGACAACTTGATCGACATCAATCAACTTCGTTGGCACCCAGATGTTCTCTCCGCTATTGCGCCCATAAGAAAAATATAAGTTGAACACCCCTGCGTCGTCATCTTCGATAATCTGCTCCGATCCATCCTTGTAGCTGACGGTCAGCTTATTATCAACTGCTTCATAGCCCAAATCATCGATGTGCGTCTGGATGGAAAACGGGCTAATCTCAAGAGGCGAGTCACCGGAGCGGAGTTCCTTTGTATCGACGTACGCTCCAATATTGAACTCGGGTGTCGACGCCTCAAACCGCCTCGCACTCTCACCTTCACCCTCGGTCCAATGGATATTCCAGGTGACAGCATGTTGCAAATCTCGCTCGCGATCCATAGCGGCAAAGTACATCGTGCCATTAATGACAGTATCGCTTGATGTGTCCTTATCAATTGTGCTGCGTGTGTCAGGCCATTCCTCGCCGAACTTCATATCGGGCGTGCCGATGCCCTGCTCTTCTTCACCATAGAGAACAAGTTCGCCAATCTCTGCTGCTGGCTTGTAGTAGTTAACTCCATTTGGATTGGACAACGTAAACGTCACGGCTCCGCAGCCGTTTTGGTCGATTGCCATCTCATGGATATCAAGCGTATAGCCGTTGCCCTCGACGGACAGATTAACCTCCTGGACTGCGCCTTCCAGGCTTTGGGGCGCGATGCCATCGCCAAACTCTCTGGTGTAGGTATATTTAGTTCCCGATGAGCCGCCGTTGGTCCAGGTAATGGAATCCCCGTTGCCGTGGTTTCCCCAGGCAGAGGCAAAATAGCTGGAATTGACGACGGCGTAGGCGACCCCTCCGGTCGCCAGCACTCCGGCAAGGCATCCGATCACGGCAACATACAGAGGCTTCGCGTGACCCTTTCGGCGAAGCGGCTCACCAGCAGCGGCATAAAGAACACGGTCAGCAAGATCGCTATCGGCTTGGACGGACTCGAAGGCCTGCTTGATTTGATTGGATTTCACGGTCGCCCTCCTCTAGGATGAACTTGAGCTTCGATCTGCCGCGAGCCAACCGCGTTCGAACAGTCGCGGCTGGCACATGCAATAACTCGGCAATCTCTGAGGTCGAAAAGCCCAGATAGTAATAGAGCATGATGGGAACACGGAATCGTTCCGGAAGTCGCATAACGTCTGACAGGACCGCCTTGGTCTCCTCCTGCGCCGTCGAAAGCGAATCGGCCAGGTTCTCAATATCCTCCACACGCCTCCATGGCTTTCGAAAGAGAGATTTGCATTCATTGATCGTGACCCGGATAAGCCATCGACGAAGATGTTCCCAGCTTTCAAATTGCGCATCGCTTTTGAGTAACTTCAGAAAGACGTCTTGAGCGACATCGTCGGCATCGGCACGATCGCGCAGATACGTCAATGCGATTCGAAACACGACATCCCTGTGATCTTCGACCGCCTGTCTAAAAGCTTGTTCTTCCATAATCACCTCCCGGTGACGTTAATGATTCTTGATGAGGCCCTCACCATAGATACGCTCTTGCCGGACGAAATGTTTCAAATTCAAGCAGGAAAAACCTACCAAAATAAACCTGTCCCTTTTTGGCAGGTTTTCTTCAACAAAAAAGGCCCGCCCCCCTGTTGGGAAGCGGGTCTTTGGAAGGGCGGTTAACGTACTTGGAAGTTACTCCTCGTCGTTGTCCTTGGCCTCTTCGGCGTCGTCGGTGTCTACGAGCTGGTTGAGCAGCTCGTCGAGGGAAGCCATGTCCTCGTTGATGGCACCGTTGGCGGGAGCCTTCTTGTCGTCGATCGGGGCGCCCAGGAGCTCCTCGTCGGCGTCAGCGTGATGCGTCGGCGCGGCGGAGGTGCCCAGCAGGATGTCGTCCGGACCGTCGGGGCTAAAGACCATCTGCAGCAGCTGCGAGAGGTCTTCCTCGTCGGCAACGTCGTCGTTGTTCTCGAGGATGTAGAGCAGGTCGTGGGCCTCCAGGCCGTCACGGAGCTCCTCGATTGCCTTGGCACCGATGCCATCGATGCGCAGCAGATCCTCCTCGGACTTGCCGACCAGGTCGCCGACCGTCTCGATGCCAACCTCGCTGAACTTGTTGGTCCAGCGCTGCGACACGCCCAGGTCGTCGAACAGGTACAGACGAGCCTTCTCGGCGGAGATGGTGTGGCCGTTGCGGGTGAACGAACCGTCAGCACCACCGAACTCGTCGTAGCCGGCCCAGTCGAGCTGCTGCGGGAGCTGCTCGTCCAGGTCCTTGAGCTCCACAGGAGCCCACTCGGGCAGCGACTTGGCGTTGGGCGAAGCCGGGCCGTCGATGTCGACATAGCCGTCGGCCGTGCGATACGTCAGCTTGGCGTTGGCGTACGGCTTGAGGCCAGTACCAGCCGGGATCTTCTTACCGACGATGACGTTGGACTTAAGGTCGAGCAGGTGGTCGACCTTGCCCTCGATGGCAGCCTCGGTAAGGACGCCGGCGGTACGGATGAACGAAGCGCTCGACAGCCAGGAGTCGATGTTGGACGCGACCTTGAGCGTACCCAGGATGACGGGCTCGGCCACGGGAGCCTGACCGCCCAGACGGGCAACGCGCTCGACCTCGTCGGCAAACTCGTAGCGGTCGACGTACTGACCAAGCAGGTACTTGGAGTCACCGGGGTTGGTGATCTGAACGCGACGCAGCATCTGACGTGCGAGCACCTCGATGTGCTTGTCGTTCAGGTCGACGCCCTGGCTGGTGTAGACGTCCTTGACGCTCTCGACGAAGGTGTGCATCGTCGACTCGATGTCGGTCAGCTTGCGCAGGTTGCGGAAGTTGACGAAGCCCTTGGTGATCTGGTCGCCGGCGCGAACCTCGCAGCCGTCCTCGATCTCGGGCATAAAGCGCACCGATGCGGGGACGCGACGCTCGTCGAGGACACGGGTGTGATCCTCGGAGTCGGTGAGCGTCAGCACGTACTCGGACTTCTCGGGCTTAATCGAGAGGTGGCCGGAGTACGGAGCCAGCTCGGCCTCGCGACCCAGGATCTTCTCGTTGACGTTGCCGACGATATCGAACATACGGCTGACCGTAGGCAGACCCTGCGTAATATCGTCGACGCCAGCGACGCCGCCGGAGTGAATGGTACGCATCGTAAGCTGCGTACCGGGCTCGCCGATGGACTGGGCGGCAATAATGCCGACGGCAGTACCGATGGCGACCGGACGACGGGTGGAAAGATCCCAGCCGTAGCACTTCTGGCACACGCCGTACTTGGAGCGGCAGGTGAGCAGCGCGCGAAGCTTGACCTTCTTGAGGCCCGCATCGACCATCTTCTGGATGTCGGCGACCTTCTCGATGTAGCCGTCCTGCTCAAAGAGCACGGTGCCATCGGGAGCCACGACGTCCTCGATGAAGCAACGGCCGACGAGGTCGGTGTTGAGGTCAGTGGTGCCGGGGATGATGAGGTTGTAGGTGACGCCCTCGTGCGTACCGCAGTCCTCCTCGCGGACGATGACGTCCTGGGCCACGTCGACCAGACGACGGGTCAGGTAACCAGAGTCCGAGGTGTGGGATGCGGTATCGACCAGGCCCTTACGGGCGCCGTAGGTCGAAATGAAGTACTCGAGCGGCAGCAGGCCCTCGCGGAAGTTCGCCTTAATGGGAAGGTCGATCGTCTCGCCGGACATGTCTGCCATCAGACCACGCATGCCACCGAGCTGACGCAGCTGGGTCTTAGAACCACGGGCGCCGGAGTCGGCCATCATGTACAGCGGGTTCTCCTCGTCGAACATGTCGAGCATGAGCGCTGCGACCTTGTCGGTACAAGCGGTCCACTCGTTAACGACTTCGATGTGGCGCTCCGTCTCGTTGATGAAGCCCTCCTCGAAGTACTCGTTGATCTGGTCGACGTTGGCCTGGGCGCGATCGAGCAGCTCCTGCTTCTCGGCAGGGATGAGAGCGTCCCACACCGAGATGGTGAGGCCGGCGCGGGTAGCGTAGTGGAAGCCGGAGTACTTGATGGCGTCGAGGATCGGGCCGACCTTGGCCTCGGGGTAACGATCGCAGCAGTCGGCAACCAGCTTGGCCACGTCGCCCTTGACCATCTTGTAGTTCATGAACTCATAGTCTTCGGGCAGGCACTGGCGGTTGAAGATGATGCGGCCGATGGAGGTCTCGAAGCGCGCGGTCTTGTTGCCGGTGACGTCGTAGTCGACAAACTCGTTCTTGCCGTTCTTAACGCGGAAGATACGGGTGCCGTCCTCGTTGATGACATTGGCGTCGGCAGCGGACACGCGGACCTGAATCTTGGCCTGCATGTCGACCTCGGAGCGGCAGTCATAGGCGTGCAGCGCGTCGTCGAAGCTGGCGAACACGTGGTTCTCGCCCGGCAGACCGTCGCGGACCTGGGTCAGGTAGTACACACCGATGATCATGTCCTGCGAGGGGATGTTAACCGGCTTGCCGGATGCCGGCGAGCGCAGGTTGTTCGCAGAGAGCATGAGCACGCGGGCCTCGGCCTGAGCCTGGCTGGACAGCGGCACGTGGACAGACATCTGGTCGCCGTCGAAGTCGGCGTTGAAGGGCGAGCAGACCAGCGGATGCAGGTGGATAGCCTTGCCCTCGACCAGCACCGGCTCAAAGGCCTGGATGGACAGACGGTGCAGGGTCGGTGCACGGTTGAGCAGCACGACGCGGCCGTCGATGACCTCTTCGAGGATGTCCCACACAAAGGTGGCACCGCGGTCGATAGCGCGCTTGGCACCCTTGATGTTCTCGACCTTGCCAAGCTCGACCAGGCGCTTCATGACGAAGGGCTTGAAGAGCTCCAGCGCCATGGTCTTGGGCAGACCGCACTGGTGCAGCAGCAGCTTGGGGTCGGTAACGATAACCGAACGGCCGGAGTAGTCGACACGCTTACCCAGCAGGTTCTGACGGAAACGACCCTGCTTGCCCTTGAGGGCCTCGGCGAGCGACTTGAGCGGGCGACCGCCACGGCCAGAGACCGGACGACCACGACGGCCGTTGTCGAACAGGGCGTCCACGGACTCCTGGAGCATGCGCTTCTCGTTGTTCACGATGATCGCGGGGGCGTCCAGGTCGAGCAGGCGCTTGAGTCGGTTGTTACGGTTGATCACGCGACGATACAGGTCGTTGAGGTCGGACGCGGCGAAGCGGCCGCCGTCGAGCTGGACCATCGGGCGCAGATCGGGCGGAATGACCGGGATGACGTCCAGGATCATGTTCGCGGGGCTGTTGCCGCCCTTCAGGAAGGCGTCAACGACCTCAAGGCGCTTGACGGCCTTCTCGCGCTTCTGCTTCTGGGAATCCTCGTCGGCAATGATGGCCTTGAGCTTCTCGGCCTCGGAGGGGAGGTCGATGGCAGCGAGCAGGTCGCGGACGGCCTCGGCACCCATGCCACCCTTGAAGTACATCGAGTAGTAGCGGGTCATCTCGCGGAACAGCGGCTCATCGGAAATGAGGTCGCGCTCGCTGAGCTTCATGAAGGCGTTGAAGGCGTCCGTGCGGAGCTGCTTCTCGTCCTTGCACTCTTCCTCGATGTCGACGATGCCGGAGGCGATCTCCTCGGGGGTCAGCGGCTCCTCGTCGGAGAACTCGTCAAAGTTCTCGGGGTCGCCCTGCTCCTTGAGGGACTCGATCTGGCGGGCGCACTCGGCATCGATCTCTTCCAGATCGGCGGCGAGCTCCTCGCGCAGGTCGTCGGCGTCGGCCTCGCGAGCCTCGTAGTCGACCTCGGTGATGATGTAGCTGGCAAAGTACAGAACCTTCTCGAGGTCCTTGGACTTGATGTCGAGCATACGGCTCATCGGGAAGCTCGTGGGGCTCTTGAAGTACCAGATGTGGGACACGGGAGCGGCGAGCTCGATGTGGCCCATGCGGTCGCGACGCACCTTGGCCGAGGTGACCTCGACGCCGCAGCGCTCGCAAACGATGCCCTTAAAGCGGATGCCCTTGTACTTGCCGCAGGAGCACTCCCAGTCCTTGGCGGGACCGAAAATCTTCTCGCAGAACAGGCCGTCCTTCTCGGGCTTGAGGGTACGGTAATTGATGGTCTCCGGCTTCTTGACCTCACCGTGCGACCAGGAACGGATCTGGTCGGCGGAGGCAAGGGAGATCTTTACCGAGTCAAAATCAGTAGCTTCGAAATCTGCCACAGTCAACTACTCCTTATCAGTGGTCGTGGCGGCGACAGCCTCGGGTGCCTCGGCGGTCTCGGCATCCTGGGCCTCGACGTCGGCGTCAACGCCGGCGAGCGCAGCCAGGTCGTCGAGAGCAGAGGTCTCCTCGGCGGTCACAGGGGCGGAGGCGTCCTCGTCGGCATCGTGCATGGGCTCGATGTCCAGTGCGAGCGAACGAATCTCCTTGACGAGAACCTTGAAGGACTCGGGGATACCCGGAACCGGAACGTTCTCGCCCTTGACGATGGACTCGTAGGTCTTGACGCGGCCCACGGTATCGTCGGACTTGACGGTCAGGATCTCCTGCAGGACGTTGGAAGCACCGTATGCGTACAGTGCCCAAACTTCCATCTCGCCGAAGCGCTGGCCGCCGAACTGGGCCTTGCCGCCCAGAGGCTGCTGGGTAACCAGGCTGTAAGGGCCGGTCGAACGGGCGTGGATCTTGTCGTCGACCATGTGGCCGAGCTTAAGGATGTAGGACGTACCCACGGTAATGGGCTCGCGGAACTCCTCGCCGGTGCGGCCGTCGAACAGACGGGTCTTGCCGCGCTCGTCAAGCTGGGTGACAAACTCGGGACGCATGTGATCGCCAAAGGCAGCGGTGGCCTTGTTGAGCATGTTCTTGTTGGCACGACGGATGACCTCGGCGATCTCGTCCTCCTTGGCGCCGTCGAAGACGGGCGTCGCGGTGAAGAACGGACCGGGGACGTACTTGTCGGAGTCGGCCTGCTCGGTATCCCAACCGCAGGCAGCAGCCCAGCCAAGGTGGCACTCGAGCAGCTGGCCGACGTTCATACGCGAAGGAACGCCCAGCGGGTTGAGGATAACGTCGATCGGGGTGCCGTCAGCCATGTAGGGCATGTCCTCGACCGGCAGAACGTTGCAGATAACACCCTTGTTGCCGTGGCGACCGGCAATCTTATCGCCCTGCTGGATCTTACGACGCTGGGCGACGTAGACGCGCACCTGCTCGTTGACGCCGGGGGCCAGGTCGTCGCCGTTCTCGCGGCTAAAGCGGACGACATCGATGACGCGGCCGTAAGCGCCGTGAGGCATCTTAAGGGAGGTGTCGCGGACGTCGTGGGCCTTGGCACCGAAGATGGCGCGCAGCAGGCGCTCCTCGGCGGTCAGAGCGCTCTCGCCCTTAGGCGTGACCTTGCCGACCAGGATGTCGCCAGGGCCGACCTCGGCGCCGATGCGGATAATGCCGTCCTCGTCGAGGTTGGCAAGCATATCCTCAGAGAGGTTCGGGATCTCGCGGGTGATCTCCTCGGGGCCGAGCTTGGTGTCGCGGGCATCGATCTCGTGACGGGTGATGTTGATGGTCGTCAGCAGGTCCTCGGCCACCAGGCGCTCGGACACGACGATACCGTCCTCGTAGTTAAAGCCTTCCCACGGCATGTATGCCACGGTGAGGTTCTGACCCAGTGCGAGCTCGCCATGATCGGTCGAAGGACCGTCAGCCAGGGGCTCGCCCTGCTCAACGGTGTCACCGACGCGCACGAGCGGACGGTGGTTGATGCAGGTGGACTGGTTGGAGCGCTGGTACTTGGCCAGGTGATACTCGTCCATGCCGCCGGCATGCTTGACGATGATCTTGGCGGCGTCGGCAAAGATGACCTCGCCGGCGTTCTTGGCCAAGGTGACCTCGCCGGAGTCCAGAGCGGCGCGACGCTCCATGCCGGTACCGACATAGGGAGCGGCAGGGTGAACCAGCGGCACGGCCTGACGCTGCATGTTAGCGCCCATCAGCGTACGCTTGGCGTCGTCGTGCTCCAGGAACGGGATCAGCGTGGCTGCGACGGAGAGCATCTGACGCGGCGAGACGTCCATGTAGTCGACATCCTCGACGGGCACGTCGGCGGGAGCGCCGAAGGAGCCGTCGAAGTCGCGGGTACGGGCGATCACGGTGTGCGGACGGACGATCTTGCCCTCGGCATCGGTCGTGATGAACTCGTTGGTCTTGGGATCGAGCGGCGTGTTGGCCGGCGCGATGACGTGCTTCTCTTCCTCGTCAGCGGTCATCCAGTCGATCTGGTCGGTAGCAACGCCGTTCTCGACGCGACGGAACGGAGCCTCGATGAAGCCATACTCGTTGACGCGGGCGTAGAGGGCGAGCGAGCCGATCAGGCCGATGTTGGGGCCTTCGGGGGTCTCGATCGGGCACATGCGGCTGTAGTGCGAATTGTGAACGTCGCGGACGGCCGTCGGCACGTTGGTGCGGCGGCTGGAGCCGGACTTGTGGCCGGCAAGACCGCCAGGGCCGAGTGCGGACAGACGACGCTTGTGGGTCAGACCGGTCAGAGGGTTCGCCTGGTCCATGAACTGCGAGAGCTGCGAGGAACCGAAGAACTCCTTGATGGAGGCCACGATCGGGCGGATGTTGATGAGCGACTGCGGGGTGATCTCATCGATGTCCTGGGAGCTCATGCGCTCACGGACGACGCGCTCCATACGGCTCATGCCGATACGGAACTGGTTGGCGACGAGCTCGCCGACGGTACGGATGCGGCGGTTGCCGAAATGGTCGATGTCGTCGACCTTGAAGCCCTGCTCGCCGGCAGCGAGGGACAGCAGGTAGCGCAGCGTAGCGACGATATCCTCGTCGGTGAGCACCGTGACCTCTTCCTCGGTGGTGAGGTTGAGCTTCTTGTTGACCTTGTAACGACCGACGCGAGCCAGATCGTAGCGCTGCGGGTTGAAGAGCAGGCCCTCGAGCAGGCTGCGGGAAGCGTCCACGGTGGGAGGCTCGCCCGGGCGCAGGCGACGGTAGATCTCGATGAGGGCGTCCTCGCGGGTGAGGGCGGTGTCGCGCTCCAGGGTGCGCTTGATCACATCGGAGTCGCCGAGCAGCTCGATGATGTCGTCGTTGGTGACGGCGATGCCAAGGGCGCGCAGGAACATCGTGGCGCTCTGCTTGCGCTTACGGTCGATGGAGACCATGAGCTGGTCGCGCTTGTCGACCTCAAACTCAAGCCAGGCACCGCGGGACGGGATGATCTGGGCCTTGTAGATCTGCTTGCCCGAATCCATCTCGGAGCTGTAGTACACGCCCGGGGAGCGGACGAGCTGCGAGACGACGATACGCTCGGTACCGTTGATGATGAAGGTACCCTGATCAGTCATCATGGGGAAGTCGCCCATGAAGACGAGCTGCTCCTTGATCTCGCCGGTCTCCTTGTTGGTAAGACGGACGTCGGTCAGAAGCGGAGCCTGATAGGTCATATCCTTCTCGCGGCACTCCTCGACGGTGTGCGCGGGGTCGCCGAACTGATGCTCGCCGAAGGTAACCTCGAGAACATGGTTCTGGCTCTGGATGGGGCTGGATTCCTTGAACGCCTCACGAAGGCCCTCGTCCTTAAAGCGCTCAAAGGATTCCCTTTGAACAGAGATAAGGTTGGGGAGCTCCATGGCCTCCGGGATTTTCCCGAAGCTGACGCGCTTGCGCTCAGTGGCAGTATATGCGTAGGTCACCAGGTTTTTCCTCCTTCACGGAAATGCTCGGTGGGTTGGCGAGGCATAGCTTCGCCAGTTATCGCAACCTAATAGTTTATCAGGTACCGACCGTTGGGCAAGAAAAGCCTTGACGCGATTGAGTTTTTGGAGTAGCAAAGTTTTTCGACAGAAAATGCACAGGTAGATGCATGTATATCGAACACCTGTTCATATAATTTCTGTGAACAGAGAGCCGGCAATCTCAGCTCTTATAAAAAACGGGCGCGAACCGAAGTCCGCGCCCGTAAATGTCGATGCCCGAAGGCTTACTTGCGCATCAATCCGCCGCGCTCGTCGATGGCGTCCCAGAAGGCATCGGCGAAGCGAGGATCGCTTGCAGCCATGAGGGCGTTGGTGGCCATCCAGCCAGAGGGGGTACCGGTGTCGTAGCCCGACAGCGGGTCGATGACAACGGCATACATGGCCTCGCGGTCGAGCGAACGGGCCATGGCGTCGGTCAGCTGGATCTCGCCACCCTTACCGGCCTGCTGGTCGGCAAGCAGGTCCATGACCAGCGGGCTCAGCAGGTAGCGACCGACGATGTACAGGTTGGACGGAGCAGCCTCGGGAGCGGGCTTCTCGACCAGACCGCCGATACGCCAGACAGCGCCCGGCTCAGCATCGGCAACGTCCTCGGCACCCTCGAGCGAACCGACGCGCTCACCGGCGATAACGCCGTAGCGGCTGACCTCCTCGGGCGAGCAAGCAGCGACGGCGATAACCGAAGCGCCACCGTGCTCCTTGGAAACGGCGAGCATCTTGTCGCAGATGTCACGGTTAGGCACAACGTAGTCGCCCAGAAGAACCAGGAAGTTTTCCCCTGCCACGGCGTCGGCAGCAGAGCGGATAGCATGGCCGAGGCCCTTGGGCTCGTACTGATAACGGAAGTCGACAGGCATACCGCCAGCGTGGGCAACGGCATCGGCATAGGCGTTCTTGCCGCGCTCGCGCAGCAGGTTCTCGAGCGAGCGATCGGGCTGGAAGTAGTTCAGCAGTTCGGGCTTGCCGGGCGAGGTAACGATGATGGCGTCGTCGACCTCCTCGGGGTCGAGCGCCTCCTCGACGACGTACTGAATGACGGGCTTGTCGAGCACCGGCAGCATCTCTTTGGGCGTGCACTTGGTGCCAGGCAGAAAACGCGTGCCAAGACCGGCGGCGGGGATGATTGCCTTCATGTTATTCAAAGATCCTTTCGCAGGCGCAAAAGCGCCCCATGCGTGCGGCACACAGCCGCAGACCAAATTGCGATACCTAAGCATCTTACCGCCGGAACTATATGTCGCTACAAGGCAGAGACAATTCTTCAGCAGGTCAACGCAAATTATTGCTCGAATGGTGCAATTTTATTGCCCAACGGCAGGGCACCCGATACGACGCAAATCACAGAACATGGCAGTTTGAGCAACCGATGCCGAGGGACCGAAAAACAAAAAAGACGGGGCTCGCAATGCGAACCCCGTCTGCAAAGAAATCTGGCGAGAAAGCCTGATTACTTGAGGGTGACAGCAGCGCCAGCAGCCTCGAGCTTCTCCTTGGCAGCCTCGGCGTCCTCCTTCTTGGCACCCTCGAGAACAGCCTTGGGAGCGCCCTCGACGACCTCCTTGGCCTCCTTCAGGCCAAGGTTGGTGAGCTCACGGACGGCCTTGATGACCTGGATCTTGTTGTCGCCGAAGCCCTCGAGCACGACGTCAAACTCGGTCTTCTCCTCGGCCTCAGCAGCGCCAGCAGCGGGAGCGGCGACAACGGCGGCAGGAGCAGCGGCGGAAACGCCGAAGGTGTCCTCGATAGCCTTGACGAGCTCGGAAGCCTCGAGAAGGGTCATTTCCTTAAGAGCATCGATGATCTCATCGGTGGTAAGCTTAGCCATTTCTAAGTCCTTTCGGTTTCCGTGTCTGTGCACGGAGATCAGTTAAAACACAGCGCGAATGCGCCAGGGGTGCGGCGTTGCCGCCGCGGGTGAAAACAGCGACTAGGCTGCCTTCTGCTCGGAGACCTGCTGGATCGAACGAGCGAGACCAGAGGAAACGCCGTTGACGCAGACAGCGATGTCGCGAGCGAAACCGGAGATGAGACCGGCGATCTGGCCGAGAAGCTGATCCTTGGTGGGCAGCTCGGCGATAGCCTTAACATCATCAGCGGAAACGGCCTTGCCGTCGGAGATACCGCCCTTGATCTCAAGGACGCCCTTGGACTTAGCGGAGAAGTCCTTAAGGGCCTTAGCGGCCTCGACCGGCTCGGACTCGTAGAACACATAAGCGACGGGGCCGGCGAGGATCTCGTCGAGCTCGGGCTGCTCCTGGTTCTTGAGGGCGATCTTGACCAGGTTGTTCTTGTAGACCTTCATCTCGGCGCCGCACTCGCGAAGCTGATGACGCAGCTCCTGAGCCTGCTTAACCGTCAGACCGTTGTAGTTGACGACGAACAGACCGGCGTTCTCGGCGATACGGGACTCGATCTCTGCAACCTTGTCAATTTTGTACTGCTGGGGCATGAATTACACCTCCTCGAATTCTTTCCGGGCACGGTCCGCCACAAGGACGTGACGGGGGCATGTCCAAAAAGAAAGCCCCCGCGCTGCATGAGCGACGGGGGCGAGAAGACATATCTACTCGACCACCTCGGCTGGCGGGATATCCCATTAAGCTCGCGGGCGATGCCCGTTTGCACCGGCTGTCTCTGGCAGCGGATTCGTGCGTGAACCGAAAGTATTATGGCGGGGACCCCGGCGTCGGTCAACGGAAAACCGGGCTGCACACAATTCCACCATCCGGCACGCTCCGCCGGAGGCCAGGCGCAAGGTTTCCGCTCGGTCAGGTCCTGGGCTCGCTCGGAAAGCACATTAAGTGCTTTCCGGCTCGTGCGGAATCTACGGAAACCTTGCGCCTGGCCTCCGGCGGCGCGTGCCTGCGTCAACTATGGGGCAGCCCGGTTTTACGTTGGCCGGCGCGCCCCACTCATGATGCTTGGGTCGGTGGGCTGATGTGTTGCATCCCTGAGGGCTACAGGGTTGAAACGAAGTTGGACAGGCGGGTTAGGCCTTCGTCCAGATCTTGGTCGGAAACGCAGTAGCTTAGGCGGATGTGGCCTTCGGTGCCGAAACAGTCGCCTGGGACTAGGGCTACGTTGGCTTCTTTGATGGCTTTGATGCAGAAGTCTTCGCTGGTTAGGCCGTACTGTTTGATGCTCGGGAAGGCGTAGAAGGCGCCTGCCGGTTCTACTACGTCGAGACCCATGGCGCCTAAGGCTGCGAGTACGCGCTCGCGGCGGGCTCGGTAGACTTTGAGCATGGGGGTGGGGTCGACGGTGAGAGCTCTGGCTGCGGCGTCCATTTCGAAGGAGACGGCACTCGATACTAAGTATTGGTGGGCCTTGGCGATCTCGGCGATGACGGGTGCCGCGGCTGCGAGCCAACCCAAGCGCCAGCCCGTCATAGCCCAGGGCTTGGAGAAGCTCTCGATGATCACCGTCTGCTCGCGTAGCTCCGGGTGGCGCTGGGCAAAGCGCTCGTAGCCATCCACATAGACCAGACGGTTGTACACGTCGTCGCAAACCACGTAGATGCCCGCCTGCTCCGCTACGTGTGCCACGGCATCGAGCGATGCTGTGTCGAGGATGCAGCCCGTGGGATTGTTAGGCGAGCAGATGACGATGGCCTTAGTCGCCGGCGTCATGCAGGCACGAAGCGCCTCCTCATCGATCTGGAATTGCGTTGGCTCCGTATCCAAAAAGACCGCTTTGGCGTGATTGGCCACGACGATGCTCTCATACAGGCCAAAGGCCGGCGTGGGGATAATAACCTCGTCGCCGGGGTTGAGCATGGCCATGAATGTTGCCGATAAGGCCTCGGTCGCGCCGTCGGTCAGGATGACCTCGTCGGCCGAAAACGTAAGGCCCGCGTCCCCCATGTAGGCAGACAGCGCCTCGCGCAGGGCGGGGCGGCCGTTGTTGGGCGGATAGTGCGTGTCGCCGCGGCCCAGCGCGGCGGTCACCTCGGCGCTAATCGCATCGGGCGTAGGAAAATCGGGCTCGCCAAGCGCAAGCGCGATGCACCCCGGGTGCTGGGCAGCGAGTGCGTTGATCCGGCGGATGCCGGAGGGCTTGAGCGTGGCAAGCGAGGTATTCATGGGCAGACGCATGGCGTTCCTTTCGTAAGGGTTGCACTAGGATAGCGCGGCGGGGCGCCACCGGACGGTGTAACCTAAACGGAAACCAACCGGAAAGGAGGCGGCATGGAGACGACCGCGCGCGGCGATGTACCAAAAACGCTGCAAACCATTGCGTATATCAGCATTCCCAATAGTGCCGATCTTGAGTTTTTGCTTTGGGACCTGCAGGATGCCATCGCCGCCTATGCCCGGCTTTCCGGCACCGTACTCCCCCACCCGGTTGACTTGAAGGCAAATGACGCCGGCAGCGTTGCCGATGGCATCGTGCTGGCCATTGAAGATGTGGCTGACGATGAGACGTTGACAGCTATCGAGCAGGCGCTTGAGCGCTTTGGCGGTACGGGAACGCGCGTCTATGCTGCGGTTCGAGCCGCACAAGAGGGCACTAAGCAGGCGCGTGGGGCCGCCGTTCGCCTGCACAAGGCATGTGAGCGCCATGACCAATTGTGGTGTGGCGGCGTTGCCATCTGCGCCGGCAGCGGCATCGCAGCGCTTCGTCGCTCCCCGCGCATGGGACTCTTGCGGCGACCGTTTTCGGAGGCCCTGGACAAGCTCGTGGGCGCCGTTCGTATGGGATGTTCCGTCGAACACGCGCAGAAGCTCGGTGGCGCCGCAACGGGTGGCGTCGACACCGACGGCATGGTGCGCGCCACGCCTGCACTGCCCACACCGATCTGGCACGCCGTTATGAGGCATCTTGCCGAGCACTCAAACTGCTAAATCGAAAAAGCCTGCCAATCAGCGGCGCCGCTCCACCGCTCAACAAGCCGCTCCAGACGCCATGCCGCATTGGCAGGACTTGTCGAAGGCAGGACGATGGCGGGCAGCCCCGTCCGATCTTGCAAGTAGCGTTTGTAGAGTCGTCCTGCCGCACCGCCGTTACAGACAACAACCTCGATCGGCGCGGCATCGGTAATGCGCTCGATATGTGCCGGCACAACGTTACGAATGCTCGCGTCGCTCGAGCCCTTAATGTCGCAGCTCTCGATCACATCCCACAGGGCCACGCCGCCGTTCAGCAGCATGGATCGCTTGGCGGCAATCGAGGCGTCGAGCGTCGCAGGCTCACCGCTTGCCAAAGAATCGCCCTCGTTGGGCGGCACGGACACGCCGAGGCACGCGGCCATCACGCGCCAAAAGCGGTTCTGCGGATTGCCGTAATAAAAGGCATTGGCGCGCGAAAGCACCGAGGGAAACGACCCAAGCACCAAAACGCGCGAGCGCTCGTCAAACACGGGATCAAACCCATGCTCAATATGTTGATAGCCCTCGTCAGACGCAGGCATGGGCTAGACCCTCAACAGATAACGCACCTCATAGGGCGCAAGTTCAAGGGAGCCCGGCAGCTCGACCGTGGGTGCATCGTCGGCAAGCAGGTCGACGAAGGAGCCGTTGAGTTCGCCGGCTCCAAAGGTATAGGGCTCGTTCACGGCATTCACCGCCACGAGAACCGTCGCGTCGTCGCAGGCGCGTTCGAACAGCAGCTGCTTGTTCTGGATCACCACGTTGCGATAGGCACCGTAGTTGAGAGCACGGGCCGCCGCGTCGTCGGCCGAGCGCAGGTGCGCGAGCTGCTTGATGAACGCCGTCAGCTCATTGGGCGTAGGCTCATCGAGCGCAGGGCGCAGCGCCCAGTCACCATCGGGGCCGCCCTTTTCGCCGGCAATTCCCCACTCGCTGCCGTAGTAGACGCACGGAATGCCCGGCATGCCAAAGAGCATGCCATACGCGGGGCGCAGGCAGGACTTGTCGGTAAGGATGCTCGCCAGGCGCGGCACATCGTGGTTGTCGACAAACGACAGCAGGTGCTTGCCGCGATAGATGCACCACGGGTCGCCGCCAAACTGGCGATGCAGCGAGTGCGCGATCTCGAACATGTTGACCGAGTTAAAGCTAGAGTACAGGCCCTTGTAGCACTCGTAGTTGGTGCAGGAGTCGAGCATCTCGTCGTTGACAATCTGGTTGTAGTCGCCGTGGAGTGTCTCGCCGATCAGCACAAAGTCGGGCTTGAGCTCACGGGTAAAGGAGTGTAGACGGCGCATAAAGTCGCGGTCGAGCATATAGGCAACGTCCAGGCGCAGACCGTCGACGCCAAAGACGTCGGCCCAACGGCGCACGGACTCGAGCAGGTAATCGACCACAGCGGGATTTTGCAGGTTGAGCTTCACAAGCTCAAAATGGCCTTCCCAGCCCTCGTACCAAAAGCCGTCGCCATAGCAGGAATCGCCGTCAAAGCTAATATGGAACCAGTCCTTGTAGGGCGAGTCCCATTTGCGCTCCTGCACATCGCGGAAGGCCCAAAAGCCACGGCCCACATGGTTGAAGACCGCATCGAGCACCACGCGGATGCCATGGGCGTGCAGCGTCTCGCATACGGCGGCAAAGTCGGCATCCCCACCCAAGCGACGGTCGATATGGCGCAGGCTGCGCGTGTCGTAGCCGTGGCTATCAGACTCGAGCGGCGGGTTGATGAGCACAGCGCCAACGCCGAGTTCTTGCAGGTAGTCGGCCCATTGGGCGATCTTCATGATGGGCGCATCGGGGTTGGGCGCGACGTTGGCAGCCTGGGCGAGCTCATCCTCGGCAACGGGCGCGGCGTTTTCGCGCGGAGCTCCGCAAAAGCCCAGCGGATAGATCTGATAGAACGTCGTCTCGTATGCCCACATAGCAACCTCCCGGTAAGCTCAACACAACGACATCCATTGTATGCCCAGCTTGTATCCCCTTCCCCAAAATAAGTTGCGGTGGAATAGTTCCTGCTTGAGCCTTCAAAGGCCTTAAACAGGAACTATTCCACCGCAACTGATGAGGGGACGTGGCTAGGCGACGGGCTTGGCGCGGCGGATGGCTGGGAACATCACCGTGATGGCGAGGATAACGCCCACGACGGCAATCGCCCCGCCCACAAAGCCGATCCAGGCGATACCGGGACCCGAAACCACGGCTCCGCCGATCGCGGTACCCGTGCCGATACCGAGGTTGAACAGGCCCGAGAAGATCGACATGGCGACGGCCGACGAATCTGCCGGCGTGTGCTTGATGAGCTCGGCCTGAAACGCCACGTTAAAGGCCGTGGCGCAGCAACCCCACAGTGCGCAGACGGCAAGCACTGTCACGAGCGACGATGCGGCCGGCCCCATGAGCAGCAGGGCCACCGGCACGCCGGAGAGCGTGATAGCCAAGAACGGGAAGCGATGCCCATCGAACAGGCGGCCAAACAGCCAGCTTCCGAGCAAACCAGAGCAGCCAAACGCCGTCAGCGTCATGGTAATGGCGCCCGCATCGACGTGCGCGACCTGCGCCAGGAAGGGCTCGATATAGCTGTAGCTTGCGTAATAGCCGGTCGCCATGAAGACCGTGACTGCGTAGAGCGCGATGAGGAGCGGGTTCTTGAGCAGCTCGGGCAGCTGTTTGACGGTAAAGCGCTCACCCGCCGGCATGGCCGGGAACACCGCTGCCTGGTAGACGACCGCGATGGCTGAGAGGCCCCCGACCACGGCAAACGTCATGCGCCAGCCCACGGCCAAGCCAATGGCGCGACCGAGCGGCAGGCCAAAGATCTGCGCGATGGACGAGCCCGTAGCGATCATGCTGATGGCGAGCGCGCCGTGGCGAGTGTCGACCAGGCGCGAGGCCATAATCGAGGCGACTGACCAGAACACGGCATGTGCGCAAGCGACCACCAGGCGCGCGCAGACCAGGATGGGATAGGTCGGCGCCACAGCGGACAGGAACTGACCGAGCGAGAACACGGCCAGCACGCCCAGCAGCATCCGCTTGAACTCAAAGCGCGAGGCGAACACCATGAGCGGCAGCGACAGCAGCATGACGCCCCAGGCATAGACCGAGATCATGATGCCCGCCTGGGCCTCGGTGAGCGAGAACGACGCGGCGATATCAGTCAAAAGGCCGATGGGCATAAACTCCGACGTGTTGAACACGAACGCACAGCAGGTGAGCCCGACGAGTGGGAGCCACTGCTTGAGCGTGATGCCGTCTTGCCTTGTCTGACTCATATATAACATCTCCAATCATTTTGAGCGGAGGCGATTATATAGCAACGGCCCCGCATCCGTCAGTACAGATGCGGGGCCGAAAACAATTCGATACACAGAGGTTGCGCCGTCAATTCATAACTAAGCCAACCCCAGCAATATGCCCGCCGAATGCACGACAAACGCCACGATCCAGGCGACCGTCACTTGAAACGCGAATACGGCCACGGCATAGCGCGCGCCCAACTCGCTCTTGACGGCGCCGATTGCCGCCACACAAGGCGGGTACAGCAACGTAAAGACCAAGAACACGTAGACGGTAAACGGCGAAAACATGGTCGACAGCGCCGCGGGCGACGTTGCGCCCAAAAGCACCGTGAGCGTCGAGATGACGCTCTCCTTGGCAATGAGCCCCGTGACGAGCGCCGTCGAGGCGCGCCAGTCGCCAAAGCCGAGCGGGGCCAACACCGGCGCGATGATGCTACCCAGACCGGCAAGCAGGCTTTGCGACTGGTCGGCGACCACATTAAAGCGGATATCGAACGTCTGAAGGAACCAGATGACCACGGTCGCGGCAAAGATGATGGTAAAGGCCTTGGTGATGAAGTCCTTGGCCTTATCCCATGCCAGCATCACCGTCGTCTTGACGCTCGGCAGGCGGTAATTGGGGAGCTCCATGATAAACGGCACCGGGTCGCCCTTAAATGCCGTGCGGTTGAGCACCAAAGCCGCGATGCAGCCGACCACGATACCGATCAGATAGAGTGAGACCATGGCGGGAACCGTCGCCTGCGGGAAAAACGCCCCGCACAGCAAGCCGTAAACCGGCAACTTGGCTGAGCAGCTCATAAACGGCGTGAGCATGACCGTCATCTTGCGGTCGTGCTCGGATGGGAGCGTACGGGTCGACATGATAGCCGGCACGGTGCAGCCAAAACCGACGAGCATGGGCACGAAGCTGCGGCCCGACAGGCCAAAGCGACGTAACACCTTATCCATGACAAAGGCCACGCGCGCCATGTAGCCCGAGTCTTCCAGAATGGAGAGGAACAAAAAGAGCACGACGATGATCGGCAGGAAGGTCAGCACACTGCCCACGCCCGTAAGCACGCCGTCGACAGCCAGCGAGCGCACCACGTCGTTGGTGCCGAACGCCTTGAGGCCTGCATCGGCCGAAGCGATGATAGCAGCGATGCCGTCCTCCATAAGTCCCTGCAACGCCGCGCCGATCACGCCAAACGTCAGCCAAAAGACGAGGCCCATGATCACCAGAAACGCCGGAATGGCTGTGTAACGACCTGTTAGGATGCGGTCAATCTTGACGGAGCGCACGTGCTCGCGGCTTTCGTGTGGCTTGACGACGCAGCGCCCGCACACGTCGCCGATAAAGCTAAAACGCATATCGGCCAGCGCAGATAGGCGGTCGGTGCCGGCCTCGCCCTCCATCTGGGTAATGATGTGCTCGATAGCGTCGAGCTCATTGCGATCCAGGTGAAGCGCCTCGGTTACCAGCTCATCGCCCTCGACCAGCTTGGTCGCCGCAAAGCGCACCGGGATGTGCGCCGTCACGGCATGGTCCTCGATCAGGTTAGCAATACCGTGGATGCAGCGATGCAGCGCACCGCCGTCCGGACCGTCGGGCGCGCAAAAGTCCAGGCGACCAGGGCGCTCGCGGAACCGCGCCACGTGCAAGGCATGATCCACCAACTCGCCGATACCCTCGTTGCGGGCAGCGCTAATGGGAACAACGGGCACGCCCAACAGGCTCTCGAGCAGGTTGACGTCCACGGCGCCGCCGTTGGCGGTCACCTCGTCCATCATGTTGAGCGCGATGACCATGGGGCGGTCGAGCTCCATGAGCTGCAGTGTCAGGTACAGGTTACGCTCGATGTTGGTAGCGTCAATGATGTCGATGATGGCGTCCGGGCGCTCGTCGAGGATGAACTGACGGCTCACGACCTCCTCGCCTGTGTACGGCGACAGGGAGTAAATGCCGGGCAGGTCGGTAACGCTCGCCTCGGGATGGTTACGGATGGTGCCATCTTTGCGGTCGACCGTCACGCCGGGAAAGTTACCAACGTGCTGGTTGGAGCCCGTCAGCTGGTTGAACAGCGTGGTCTTACCGCAGTTTTGGTTGCCGGCGAGGGCAAAATGAAGCGGTGCGCCCTCGGGCACGGCCGTCTTTGCCGCACGGGGTGAATACGTTCCCTCGCCGAGTGCCGGGTGCTCCGTCGTGCCGATTGCGGCGTTAGCGCGCGGACCCGTATCGGTGTCGTGAACATCCACGAGCTCAATGCGTGCGGCATCGTCCTTGCGCAGCGTCAACTCGTAGCCACGCAGGCGGATCTCGAGCGGGTCGCCCATGGGGGCGTACTTCATCATGGTGACTTCGGTGCCCGGTGTTAGGCCCATGTCCAAAATATGCTGTCGGAGTGCCTGGTCGTCCGATGCCACCGATGCGACAACGGCGTCCTTTCCAATCTCGAGTGTATCGAGCCTCACGTCCGTGTTCCTCCCCCGGCGCCCACAGGGCGTTGCATTTTGTTTACCATGGCTAACCGTTTGCCATGGCTAACCAATTGTAACCATGCATGATAGCGCGAACACACAACGATGTTCAATCAGCAAATTGGCGCAATGGGGACAGGCAGGAGAGTTCAGGGCCATAGTTTCCCGATGAGGCCTCTCGGGGAAACTACATCCCAGAATTCCGGCTCGAAACGGGATATGGTTTCCCAAACAGGCCTCTTACGGAAAATGCATCCCGGAATCCCCGCTCGAAACGGGACGCGCTTTCCCAGTCGAGGCCCTATGGGAAACTGCGTCCCACCTTGAAAGGCAAAACTGGGGCGCAGTTTCCGGACGGGGCATCAAAAACGAAGTTGCGGTGGAATAGTTCCTGGATGGGCTGGTTGATGCCCCAGATAGGAACTATTTCACCGCAAGTTATTGAAGGGCTTGGATGCCGGGACTCTTACAGATGGCGCTCGAGGAAGCGGAAGGCCAGGCGGATCCAGGGACGGACGGAAACCTGCTTGTCCTCGTTGTCGACCGCGGTGTTGGCGTTGCCGAGCGAAAGGCCGTGACCGCCCTGGTCAAAGACGTGCATCTCGCAAGCGACGCCCTCCTCCGCCATGCGTTGGGCAAACGGATAGACCTGCGCGATCGGCGCCGTCTTGTCGTCGGACACGCCCCACACAAAGGTCGGTGGCATCTGACGCGAAACATGCGTGGTGGGGCAGATGTCGGCCAGATGCTCGTCAGTTGCCTCGCCGCCCGTCACCATCGACAGGTAGTCGTTGAGCAGATCGCGCCCCGTCTTGCCGCCCGTCTTGGGCACACGCAAGTCAATGCGCGGATCGCGCGTCTGCATGTCGCGCACATAGGCAAAGTCGAGCAATGGATAACCCAGCACCACGGCATCGGGACGAATTTCGTCCGGACGTGCCCCGGCAAGTGCCGCGAAGGGGCCGGTCTTCCACTGCGTTGCCAGCGAGGCGCAGATCATGCCGCCCGCCGAGAATCCCACGACGCACACGCGCTTAGGATCGACATGCCACTCGTCGGCGTTGGCGCGCACCGTGGCGACCATCTTGGCAAGATCTGCCTGGGGGTGCGGAAAGCTCACGTCACCCGTAGAACTCGTGACATAGTTGAGCACAAAGGCCTGGTAACCGTGATCCAAAAACGCAAACGCCACAGGATCCTGCTCATGCGGAGCGATATGCGTAAACGCACCTCCGCCACAGATAATCACGGCAGGGCGGCGGCCATTCGGTTTATCGGGCAGCGGCTCGGCACCCAAATACGTAAACGTCGCCGGATATTCCTCGGTCGGCTCCTCGCCCCACAGCGCATGGTTCTCGACAATCATATGTGCTCCCTTCGCGCAAATTATGCGCCCTTGTTTTTCGCCTTCAAGCGTACCCCACTTGAACCCGTGGTGCAGAAACACTCCGGCAATAAGTTTCCCTTCAACTGATATATCACATAATCCCAGTTCAGAGGTATCGTTGAGCAGCGTAGAATAGGGGCGTTGACCAAGCCGCGAAACACATGTGAAACGTTTCCGGCAAACCAAACGCGCGATATGCGCCTATTTAAGTTGGAGGCAACTATGGGTCTGCTCGATTCGCTTAAGTCCACCTTCACCTCGACCGGCGAGGCGTCCGTTCCGCCCGCAGCAAGCTTCGCCACCCGCGAAGGCGTCATCTACGCCCCCGTCAACGGCGTGCTCGTCAACCTGGACGAGGTTCCCGACGAGACGATCGCCTCGGGCATGCTTGGCCAGGGCTATGGCATCGAGCCCATTACCGGCACCATCTATGCGCCCGCCAACGGCCGCATCGGCGCCACCACTGTCACCAACCACTCCATTGGCATGATCACCGAGGACGGTCTTCGCGTGTTCATTCATGTTGGCCTGGGTACCGTGGAAATGAACGGCAAGGGTTTTGCCCGCTTTGTCGAGATGGGCGATGTGGTCAAGGCAGGCCAGCCGCTCATCAGCTTCGACCGCGAGGCCATTAAGGCCGCTGGTCACGAGGACATCGTGACCGTCATCGTCTCCGAGCTCGACCGTCTTAAGAGCATCGACCATGTCGGCGAGTCCGGAACGCTTATCGGCGGCAACCCGCTCGTCAAGCTGGGCGACCCGCTGCTGGTGGCCAAGACCAAGTAGCCAAGTCCCGCGCCACACAGCCAAAAGGCACCACGCCAAGCGCCCGCGACCATTTGGCCGCGGGCGCTTTTCGTTTGAAAAACCATCCCGCCAATGCCTTATCTGTATAGCCCAAATGAGCCGAGCTGCTAGAATATCGAACTGTATGGATAACTATCATTCAACCGTTATGGGAGGATACGTGAACCGCACCAAAATCGCGCAGCTCTATGCCGATGCCGAGTCGCTCGGCGGCCAGACCGTCACCGTCGCCGGCTGGGTCAAGTCCGTCCGCGACATGAAGAACTTTGGCTTTGTTACGCTCAACGACGGCAGCTGCTTCCGCGACCTGCAGGTCGTCATGAACCGCGAGGCACTCGACAACTACGACGAGATCGCCCATCAAAACGTCTCGGCCGCACTCATTTGCACCGGCACCGTCAAGCTGACCCCCGATGCGCCCCAGCCTTTCGAGCTTTCTGCCACCTCCATCGAGGTCGAGGGCACGAGCGCCCCGGATTACCCGCTGCAGAAGAAGCGCGCAACCGTCGAGTTCCTGCGCACCCAGCAGCACCTGCGCCCGCGCACCAACCTGTTCCGCGCCGTGTTCCGCATCCGCTCTGTCGCGGCTGCCGCCATCCACCGCTTCTTCCAGGAGCAGGGCTTTGTCTACGTCAACACCCCCATCATCACCACGAGTGACTGCGAGGGCGCCGGCGAGATGTTCCGCGTGACCACGCTCGACCCCAAAAATCCGCCCCTCACCGAGTCCGGCGAGGTCGACTGGAGCCAGGACTTCTTTGGCAAGCATGCAAGCCTCACCGTGTCCGGCCAGCTCAATGCCGAGAACTTTGCCATGGCCTTTGGCGACGTGTACACCTTTGGCCCCACCTTCCGCGCCGAAAACTCCAACACCACGCGCCACGCCGCCGAGTTTTGGATGATCGAGCCCGAGATGGCCTTCGCCGACCTCAACGACTACATGGACAACGCCGAGGCCATGCTCAAGTACGTCCTTAAGGACGTTATGGCCGCCTGCCCCGACGAGCTCAATATGCTCAACAAGTTTGTGGACAAGGGTCTGCTCGAGCGCCTGGACCATGTCGCCAACTCCGACTTTGCCCGCGTTACCTACACCGAGGCCGTCGAAATCCTGGAGCAGGCCGTCGCCGCCGGTCACAAGTTTGACTATCCCGTGAGCTGGGGCATCGACCTGCAAACCGAGCACGAACGCTTCCTGACCGAGGAGCACTTTAAGCGCCCGACCTTCGTGACCGACTACCCGGCTGAGATCAAGGCATTCTACATGCGCATGAACGAGGACGGCAAGACCGTCGCCGCCGCCGACTGCCTGGTGCCGGGCATCGGCGAGATCATCGGTGGCTCCCAGCGCGAGGAGCGCCTGGATCTGCTCGAGGCCCGCATCAAGGACCTGGGTATGAATCCCGAGCAGTACAAGTACTACCTTGACCTGCGCCGCTACGGTTCCTGCAAGCACGCCGGCTACGGTCTGGGCTTCGAGCGCTTGGTCATGTATCTGACCGGCGTGGGCAACATCCGCGACGTCCTGCCGCACCCGCGCACCGTGGGCAACGCCGACTTCTAATCGTCGGACGCTAGCTCGCGTCGCCACACGCCAACGCTCATCGCACAAGCGTCTCTCGACATCGGTCGAGAGACGCTTTTTTCAACAGCACCCGTCAAGCTTTTGGCAAGTTTTTGGTCAGTTGAGCAGGGCTGTTGAAAACTCGACCCGCCGTTTGCCGACGACTACCGACCGCCCAGAGCGCCCTGCGCCCCTGGGAAAGCCCCACGTCCTAGGCTCCATACCGTCGCCACCCAAAACGGAAAGGATGTGGGCACCATGACCGAAGCCGCTGTTGAAACCTACGACACCACGACGAGGGGCGCCGCCTCGATGGCAGCCTATCGCGCCGTTCGCATCCTGCAACTATTAAGCGAAAACACCGGCGAGGACAAGGCCATGCTTTCCGATGAGTTGATCCGGCGCCTCGCCCATCCCGACGACCCCGCCCGCATGCCCATCTCGGCGGCGCGGCGCAGCATCTACACCGCCATCTCCGCGCTTCGCCATGCCGGATATGAGATTGAATACAAGCGCGGCGTGGGGTATCGGCTCTTGACCCGTCCGCTCACCGACGAAGAGATCATCCGGCTCCACGGTATGGTCATGCGCAACCGCTCCACGCCTATCGCTATCCGCAAGAGCATGGCGCAGCACTTAGTTGCCATGGCGAGTGCCGACGTTCGCGGCTACCTCGATACACCCGAACCCGTTCCAAGCGCAGGCAGCAAGGCTACCAAGGCAACACGCACGCCCATCAAGCGCATCGACACGTGCGAGCTCGTCGAGCAGGCCATCGACCACGGAACCACGGTGAGTTTTGATATTTCGAGCGTCACGACGCGTGGCGAAACCGAAGCAGCACGGATGACACTCCGTCCCTTTGCCATCAGGCAGCGCGATGGCATCTCGTATTTGCTGGGAACGGTCTACGACGCCCGAGGCACCGACGATACGCTGCGCACCGTCGAGATTGGCCGCATGAGAAAC
>NZ_JBCJBI010000015.1:0-49351 GCF_039062365.1 Collinsella aerofaciens | reverse complement strand
GCCTTGTTTTGAGAAGTTCGCGGAGCCCACTTCTCAAAACAAGGCAGGCACCCCGGCCCTCGTCCGTTAACTCTTCCGCTGGGCGAGCCTTAGACGCCGCGCACCGATAGGGTAAGGCAGCGGCTTGAAATTGGTGCTATATTCAGCTTGAGTTGTTTAATGCTAGTACGGGAGGCTGATATGGGGCTGTTCAAGAAGAAAAACCCGCAGGATGCCTTTGATCCCGATGTGTTTACCATCACGGATACGATTTTGGACCCGCCGCGGTTTACATTTTTGCCGGCCATCTACCAGGATGCCACGCGCCGCAAGTGGGCCGTGCATCAGCGCGGCGGCGAGCCGAAGATTTTTGACTATGCGGACGTGCTGCAGTGCGAGATTGTCGAGACCGGAAATCCCGAGGATGTGCCGGAGGTTAGCAAGCGCGAACTAGCTCAGCAGATTTTGATTAATCCAGCTCAGGCTACCAAAAACAACGCTGCCAAGCGTAATATGTGCCTTGGTATGGGTGTCATCGTTGCCGTGCAAACCGGCGAGGATGAGATTTCGAAGCTTGAGATTCCGGTGACCGCGGGCGAAGTCAAGCGAGACTCCGGCCTATATCGATCGTATCGGAACGTTGCGGAGCAGATCAAAGAAGCCTTCGACGCCATGGGGCGTCCGGAGCAATGATGCCCGCAGCATCAAGCGGTTGAGGAGCCTTGCCCATGTCGAGTGAACCATATGCGATTCCGCCCAAAGATCGCGCCTTTGAGGGCATTCTTTGGTATATCAAACATTATGACCTGCAGAGTGGCGACCGGCTGCCCGCCGAGCGTGTGCTCTGTGAAGAGCTGGGCGTGTCGCGCACGGCGTTGCGTGCTGCGATCACGCGCCTTATTTCGTGCGGAACTTTGGAAAGCCGCCGCGGTTCGGGCACCTATGTGTGTCCTCCCAAACCGCTGAACATCTTTCAGGAAACATGGAACTATACGCAGGCGGTGGAGAGGGTTGGCTCAAAGTCGACCGCGCGCCTGGTTTGGTCCAAGGTCGTGTACGCCGATATCGATCTGGCCCAAAAAGCCCAGATCGACCTGGGTACACCGCTCTTCTGCATTCGGCGCGTGCGTGTGGTCAACGGTTCTCCGGCATCGATCGAGACGGCTTACGTCAATCTGTCTTTGTGCCCCTCGCTTCCCGATCATGATTTTGAGCAGGAGAGCCTCTACGACGTTTTGCTCAAAGAGGGGAATGTCCATGTGACGCACGGCAAGGAGCATATTTCCATCAGCCGTCTGAACGTCGACGAGGCCAAGTTGCTGAATGCTCAGGAGGGCACGCCGGTGTTTTACAAGGCTTCGCACGAGCGCGACGAGAACGATGGCTTTGTCGAGTATTGCAAGTCCGTGATTCTGCCGACCAAGTATCGTTTTGCCGATAACGGCGAGGCAGACGGCGTTGCGACGAAGGTGGGTGTCGAATGGCTGATGCAGTAGAAGACTTGCCGGTTTACAAACAAATTCGCCGCTGCATTGCGGAGCGAATCGAGCGCGGCGACTACCCGACGGGCTCGATGATTCCGTCCGAAAACGAGCTGGCCGAGGAGTTTGGCACGACGCGCCTGACAATCCGAAGCGCCATGGACGAGCTGGTCAAAAGTGGCCAGATTCGTCGCGTGCAGGGCAAAGGCGCCTTTGTGGGACACAAGTGGTTTGACGAGCACGAACGCAAGGGCGGCTTCCGTCAGTCGGTTCTGGCATCGGGCGCGACGCCGTCGGTGCGCATCCTGGCGCGCTCCAAACGCTACGCCGGCCCGTATTATGCCGACTTGTTTGGCATCGCCGAGGACGATCTGCTTTACTCGGTGCGCCGCCTCAACTGCATCGATGGTGAGCCCGTATCGATCGAGATGACACTGATTCCGTGCCTGCTGTTTCCGGGCATCGAAGACGTGGACATTTCGGTCTTCAGCCTGTTCGAGACCTACGATATGTTGGGACGCAAGCCAGATCAGTCGGTAGAGAAACTCGATATCGAGGCGCTGGGCGCACGCGATGCGAGTTTGCTCAATCTTGAGCCGGGCGATCTGGCGCTCGTGCTGGAAGGCCTGACCTATGACTCGAGTGGGCAGGCAATCGAGCATGCCAAGTCTTTTACCCGCGGCGATGCCGGCGGATATACCTACAACTATTAGCGTCTAGAGCGTCCCTGCGCATGGCGGGGGCGCTCGTTTTTACGGATATATGTCGCTTGACCGATGAGCGGCAAAAACTGACCGTCTACCGAGAGGGGAGGATGAAATCATAAAATCGGTATTAAAAACGGCTAACCTGTAATCGTTCACTGGTATTAAGAACCTTTGAATTGTTGAGCTTGGGGCCAAGATGTCCACAAGGTTAAGCGGTGCGACGGGGCGGCAAGCCCGTTCATTCCGTGCGACAATTCAAACTGCTCGTGAAAGGAGCGGGAATGAAGGAGACCGAGAAGATCGAGATCATGCACTTCGACCAGGAGGGCTACCTCGAGGACGGCAGGAACGTCTACGAGGCCGGCAAGAAGATGACCGCCCTGGCCGACCGCGTGCACGAGGAGGGCTACGACGCCGTCTTCCTGATGGGCGTCGGCGGCACCTGGGACGAGTTCATGCAGCTCGAGTACCTCATGAACAAGTTCGGCGACCGCGACCTCGAGGTCTACCTGATCCACGCCGCCGAGTGGAACGTCATGGGCCACAAGCGCATGACCGACAGGTCCGTCGTGCTGACCGCCTCCGAGTCCGGCACCACCCCCGAGGTGCTCGAGGCCGTCGGCAAGATGAGGGAGATGGGCGTGCGCGTCTTCGCCATGACCAACCCCGAGGGCAAGATCGGGCAGGCCGTGGGCGCCGAGAACTGCGTCATGATGGCCTCCGACCACGGCGCCGGCGGCTGCGAGAAGGGCTACTACCTCGCCGACTGCTTCGGCCTGCGCCTGCTCAACCGCCGCGGCTGCTTCCCCAAGTTCGACCTGTTCATCGAGCAGACGAAGGACGTCTGGAAGGACATGCTCGACATCCGCAAGCGCTTCGAGCCGCGCGCCGAGGAGCTCGCCAGGAAGTACGCGCTGGCCGACTACACCATGTTCATCGGCTCGGGCGCGCTGTGGGGCGAGACCATCCTGTACTCCATGTGCCTGCTCGAGGAGATGCAGTGGAAGCGCATCCGCCACATCACCTCGCACGACTTCTTCCACGGCACGCTCGAGCTGCTCGAGCCCGGCGTCCCGGTGTTCCTGTTCATGGGAGAGGACGAGTGCCGCGCCCTCGACGAGCGCGTCCGCGCCTTCCTCACCAGCGGCGTGACCGGCGACGAGGACTACGTCATCATCGACACCGCCGAGTACGCGATCCCGGGCCTGGACGACGACTTCCGCGTCATCGTGTCGCCGTGGATCCTGTCCGTGCTGACCACCGACCGCCTCGCGCGCAACTACGAGCTGGTCACCAAGCACAACCTCAAGTACCGCCGCTACTACCACCAGTTCGACTACTAATTTCATTTGGGGGAAACCGCAATGAGGCAATACATCTTCGCCAGCCACGCGCATTTTGCGACCGGCATCAAGGAGAGCACCGAGCTGCTCTCGGGCGCGCGCGATAACGTCCACGACCTGTCGATGTTTGTCGACGGCCGCGCCGACGTCGCCGAGGAGGCCGCCAAGCTCCTGGCGACCTTCGACCCCGCCGACGACGTAATCGTGTGCACCGACCTGTTTGGCGGCAGCGTCAACAACGAGTTCACCAAGATCGTCCAGACGCGCCCCAACACCTACCTGGTTGCCAACATGAATCTGCCGCTGCTGATCCAGCTGCTCTTTTCGGACCAGGAGGCTCCCGCCGATCAGGTTATCCGCGAGATCCTCGCGGCTGACGACACGCGCGTCAAGTTTGTCAACGACCTGCTGACCGATGCGGATGACGAGGAAGAGTTCTAGTCACCGCCTGCTATTAATGGGGCCGGGTTTCCGGCATGAGACCTTTGGGGGTCAATCATGATTCAACTGCTTCGCGTCGACCATCGTCTGCTTCATGGCCAGGTGGCCGTCTCTTGGGTCCAGGGCTTGGGCTCTGACTGCATCTTCTGCGTTGGCGACAAGGTTGCCAACGATCCCGTCTGGAAGACTACGCTCAAGATGGGAAAGCCGGCCAACGTCAAGCTCGTCATCAAGGACATGGAGCACGCCATCGAGGCCATCAACTCCGGTGTTACCGATAAGTACAAGATGATCATCTGCGTCGCCAGCATCGCCGAGGCCAAGCAGCTTGTCGACGGCTGCCCGCAGATCACCTCCATCAACCTGGGCAACACCAAGTCCAAGGACGAGCAGCGTCCCGATGCCCGTAAGATCTCCCGCCAGATCTTTGTGACTGCTGCCGAGGAAGAGGACATTCGCGAGCTCGTCGGCCGCGGTGTCGAGGTCGAGATTCGCGCTCTGGCCGACGACCCCAAGGTCGATGCCCTAAGCGCCCTCTAATTGGGAACCACGGGCGGCGCGCACGGCGCCGCCCCTATTCGTGGGCGTACCGGATAAACGCTTTACCCGTTACCCCCATCTGCCGTTCACCGGGAGTACACGCCCGTTGAGCGATTGGTATTAAATAGTTTTCTCATGACTATATAATTGGTATCAAATCATTTGCACCGGTTTAGGTGTTAACAGCACACCGGTACAAGCTGGATCTGTCTGGGCGATTGTCGGCATGGAAAAGGGCGCGCTGACAAGTCGGGAATCGCCGCGCGGATCCAAGAGGGATCAAAGGGAGGAACAATGCTTGTTCAAGCGATCCTCATCGGACTTATCGCTGCCTTCGGTAAGCTCGATTATCAGCTCGGTACGCTCTATGCGTTCCGCCCGATCGTTCTGTGCCCGCTCGTCGGCATAGTCCTCGGGGACCTGCAGTCCGGCCTCGCCATCGGTGCGAGCCTCGAGCTGCTCTTCATGGGTTCAATCTCCATCGGCGCTTACGTGCCGCCCGATGAGTGTATTGGCGGTGTGCTCGCCTGCGCCTTCGCTATTCAGCTGGGTCAGAGCACCGAGGCCGCTATCGCGCTCGCGATGCCCATCGCCACTCTGTGCCTGGCCATTAAGAACGTCGTCAATGCCGGTATGCCCCTTCTGGTCGACCGTGCCGACGTCTTTGCCAGCAAGGGTAACCTCAAGGGTATCTACGCTATGCACTGGATTATCGGTCTCGTGATTGTCGTCCTGGCCTTTATCCTGTGCTCGGTCTCCTTCTATCTGGGTGCCGACGCCGTTCAGGGCCTGCTCGACTTCATCCCGACGTTCGTCCTCGATGGCTTTGGCGTCGCAGCCAACATCCTGCCTGCCATGGGCTTCGCCATGCTCGGCCGTCTGGTGCTTACCAAGCAGCTCGTGCCGTTCTACTTCCTGGGCTTCCTGCTGTGCTCCTATGCCAACGTGCCCGTCCTCGGCGTCGCCCTGATCGCAATCATCATCGGCATCGACAAGTACGACCTGCTGGGCCTTGGTGGCGCCCAGTCCCAGCTTTCTGTGGAAGGGGATGAGGACGATGACTTCTAATTCCGAGAACCAGATTACTCGCTCCGACCTCATTAAGAGCGCCGTGAACACCGGCGCCCTGGGCATGGAATTCTCCTGGACCTACTACAAGCAGATGAACATTGCCTTCTGCCTGATGGTCGCCAACATGCTCAAGAAGATCTATGCCGGCCGTCCCGATGATTACGCCGAGGCCTTGCACCGTCACAGCGCATTCTTCAACATCACCCCGCAGCTCGCTCCCTTCGTGGGTGGCATCGCGATGGCCATGGAAGAAAAGGTCGCTCGTGGCGAGGTTGAGCCCGAGAGCGTCAACGACATCAAGGCCGCCCTCATGGGTCCGCTTTCCGGCCTGGGTGACTCCTTCTTCCTGTCCACCCTGCGCGTCGTCGCCGCTGCCGTGGGCATCAGCCTGTGCCAGGCCGGCAACGTCTTTGGCCCCATCGCCTTCCTGCTCGTCTACAACATCCCGGCGTTCCTGATTCGTATCTTTGGCGCTATCAAGGGTTATGAGCTAGGCATTGGCTTCCTCGACGAGGCTCAGAAGACCGGCCTGATGCAAAAGATCATGGCCTGCGTCGGCATTGTCGGCGTTATGGTCGTCGGCGCCATGAGCAAGGACATGTTCTGGGCTTCGTTGCCCATCGCCATTGGTCAGGGCGACTCCGCCCAAACTCTCCAGGACATCCTGGACGGCATCATGCCCGGTATGCTCGGTATGGCCGCCTTCTGGCTCTACTACTGGCTGCTCTCCAAGAAGATCAACCCGATGGTCCTGATCCTCTGCACCATGGTCGTGGGCATCATCGGCGCTTACTTTGGCGTGCTTGCCTAATATGTTCGAATCGCGCTTCCATCGCGTCTAACGGTTGCGTCGATCTTTGGGGGGGCTTGTCGCATCTGCGGCGGCCCCCTGTTTTTTAAAACTCCGTACGAAAGGGGAGGGCTATGGTCGTACCCGAGCTTTCGCTCATGAACATCAACCATCGTTACTACAGCATCGAGACGTTTTTTAAGGCTGCAGGTGAGGCCGGCTATCGCAATATCGAGCTGTGGACCGGCTCGATGCACCTGTATGTGGATTGCCATGAGCACGATTCGGTGGATAAGATTCGCGATCTTGCCGCCCAATACGGTATCAAGATCGTGTGCGTGTGCCCCGAGCAGAACAACCCCAAGCCGTGGAACGTCGCGGTGCGCGGTGAGGCGGGCCAAAAACGCATCCTCTCGTACTTTAAGAATGTGATCGACGTTGCCGTTGAGTTGGGCGTGCCGCAGATTCTGGTGACGAGTGGTTGGGCCTATCTGGACGAGCCGGCTGAGGACGCCTGGGCCCGCAGCGTTGCCATGCTGCGCTCGGTGTGCGACTACGCCGATACGCGCGGTATTCGCGTCGCGCTCGAGGCCCTGCAGCCGTCGGAGTCCGTGTTGGTCAACACCGCACAGGATGTCGCGCGCATCCTCGAGGCGGTCGATCGTCCCAACCTGAAGGCCTGTATCGACTTTGGCGCCATGGAAGTTGCCGGCGACACGATCGACGGCTACTTTGAGGTTTTGGGCGACAAGATCGTTCACACCCACTTTGTAGATGTGGGCGGCGGCACGACGCATCTTGCCTGGGGCGACGGCGAGCGTGATATGCGTGCCGACCTCGAGGCACTCATGCGCCACGGCTATACGGGCTATGTCTCGGCCGAGACGTGTGATGGCCGCTACTATCAGGATCCGTCCAAGGCGACGACTCAGGTTATCGAGATGTATCGCCGTGTGACAGCGGAGATGGAAGCCGAATAACTAAACTGCGCGGTTGCGCCGGAAACGCTTGGGCGGGTCTGGCGCAACGCTTTTATAGCTGGCGAGTTGTGGGGAACCCGTCGGCAGTAGCGCTCGAAATAGACAACTATTGGCGTTGTAATACCACTCGGGCGAGGAAACCGACCGTTCGCCGCAAATCTCCGTGAGTTTGGATTGGTATTAAATAACAAGCAATCGTATGGCTATAATTGGTATCAGCAAGAAGCGCGATGTATAGAATTGCGCACATGTGATGGGAGGACACACATGAAGGAGACCGAGAAGATCGAGATCATGCACTTCGACCAGGAGGGCTACCTCGAGGACGGCAGGAACGTCTACGAGGCCGGCAAGAAGATGACCGCCCTGGCCGACCGCGTGCACGAGGAGGGCTACGACGCCGTCTTCCTGATGGGCGTCGGCGGCACCTGGGACGAGTTCATGCAGCTCGAGTACCTCATGAACAAGTTCGGCGACCGCGACCTCGAGGTCTACCTGATCCACGCCGCCGAGTGGAACGTCATGGGCCACAAGCGCATGACCGACAGGTCCGTCGTGCTGACCGCCTCCGAGTCCGGCACCACCCCCGAGGTGCTCGAGGCCGTCGGCAAGATGAGGGAGATGGGCGTGCGCGTCTTCGCCATGACCAACCCCGAGGGCAAGATCGGGCAGGCCGTGGGCGCCGAGAACTGCGTCATGATGGCCTCCGACCACGGCGCCGGCGGCTGCGAGAAGGGCTACTACCTCGCCGACTGCTTCGGCCTGCGCCTGCTCAACCGCCGCGGCTGCTTCCCCAAGTTCGACCTGTTCATCGAGCAGACGAAGGACGTCTGGAAGGACATGCTCGACATCCGCAAGCGCTTCGAGCCGCGCGCCGAGGAGCTCGCCAGGAAGTACGCGCTGGCCGACTACACCATGTTCATCGGCTCGGGCGCGCTGTGGGGCGAGACCATCCTGTACTCCATGTGCCTGCTCGAGGAGATGCAGTGGAAGCGCATCCGCCACATCACCTCGCACGACTTCTTCCACGGCACGCTCGAGCTGCTCGAGCCCGGCGTCCCGGTGTTCCTGTTCATGGGAGAGGACGAGTGCCGCGCCCTCGACGAGCGCGTCCGCGCCTTCCTCACCAGCGGCGTGACCGGCGACGAGGACTACGTCATCATCGACACCGCCGAGTACGCGATCCCGGGCCTGGACGACGACTTCCGCGTCATCGTGTCGCCGTGGATCCTGTCCGTGCTGACCACCGACCGCCTCTCGCGCAACTACGAGCTGGTCACCAAGCACAACCTCAAGTACCGCCGCTACTACCACCAGTTCGACTACTAAGAGCTGGTCACGGGTCCGATATCTTGGCTGGTTGATATCTCGACCCTGCACAAGGGCGTCCGCATTTGCGCGGGCGCCCTTTTTGCGTTGTGACAAGAGACTGCTGCTAACCGCTCGCCCTATGTTTCCAAATGAATACGCTATGAGCGGTTGCGGCGGATTTTCCCCGCAAGCACTCTAGTATGCTAAAGTACCCAGAAGACCGGCGGAGCTATGCCGGTCTTCTGCTCTATATGAAACACAGCATAAGGAGGCTCACCAGATGACGGCCACACCGTGGGGATTCCGGGACATATTGCCCGAGGAGGCTCAAGCGCGCGAGGAGATTGCGCTGACGGTGAAGGGCTGCTTCAGGGAGCATCATTACCTTCCGGTCGAGACGCCGCTGCTCGAGGACAAGGGCTCGCTCGAGGAGGGCGGCCGCATTGCGGACACGCCGTTTAAGCTCTTTGATGACGACGGCCGCCTGCTGGTGGTCCGTCCCGACAACACGCTGCCTATCGTACGCTTGGTTTCGACCCGCATGCGCGCGGCCGACCTGCCCCTGCGCCTGCGCTACGAGGCGCCGGTGGTTCGCGAGTGCCAGCGCAATGCCGGTGGCTCGCGTCAGTTTACGCAGCTGGGCTTTGAGCTTATCGGTGCGGGCGATACCGCGGGCGATGTCGAGATCGTCTCGCTCGTGGCCGAGACCGTGCGTAAGCTGGCACTGCCCGATGCGCGCATTATCGCAGGTAGCGTGCGTCCGTTTAAGGAGCTGCTCGCGGCGTGCGAGGATCGCAAGCTGGCCGCCGAGGCCCTGCGCTGCGTGCACGCCAACGACTTTGTGGGCCTCGATGCCCGCGTGGCGGCAAGCGTCGAGTCCGATGCCGTCAAGGCCGCCATTAGCGAGCTGCCGCGTCTGCACGGCGGTGCCGAGGTGCTCGACCGCGTGGACGCGCTGCTGGAGGCCGCCGGTATCGTCGCGCCGCTGACGCGCGAGCTGCGTGCCCTGGTCGAGGGCCTGGCACCCGAGGACGCCCAGGTGCTGTCGTTCGACTTCTCCATCATGAACTCTTTCGATTACTACACGGGTCTGGTCTTTAAGGCCTATGCCGGCGGCCTGCCCGATCCGGTCGGTTCGGGCGGACGCTACGACTCCATCTTTACCGGCGCATTTGGCGACGGCATCGAGGTACCGGCGGCGGGCTTTGCCTTTTCGCTCGAGCGTCTGGAGGCCGCGCGCACCTCGGCCGAGGACGCCGCTTCCGACGGCGATCACGCCGTGGGTCGCGGCGCCGAGGGTCCGCTGCGCATCGCCGTGCCCAAGGGCTCGCTCAAGGCCGATACGCTCGACGTGCTCGAGGCCGCGGGCTTGGACGTCTCTGAGCTGCGTGACCCCGGCCGTCACCTGATTGTGCGCGGTCGCGACACGCGTGCCAGCGAGGGCACGGCCGGCGATATCGAGTTTGTCATCGTGCGTCCCAGCGATGCGCCTGCCTTTGTGGGTTGCGGCGGTGCCGATTGCGGCATCTGCGGCTGGGACTCGCTCATCGAGGCAGACCTCAACCTGCTGCAGCTGGTCGACCTGGGCTATGGCCTGTGCACCTTTATCGAGGCGGAGCCCGCACGGCGCGCCGGTCAGGCCGAGCGCAACTATGCTCGCCGCGGGTCGCTTCGCGTGGCCACCAAGTATCCGCACATCGCGAGCGCCTGGTATGCCGAGCGAGGCGTGAACGCCGACATCGTTTCGCTGCACGGCAACATCGAGCTGGGCCCCATCGTCGGCATGACCGATCGCATCGTGGACATTACCGCCACGGGTGCCACGCTACGCGACAACGACCTGGTCATTACCGGTCGCATCATGGACTGCACGGCCCGTTTCTTTGTCAATCCAGGTGCCGCGCGCCTGGATTCGCGCGTACGCAATCTGGCAGATCGTCTGGCCGCGGCCGTGAAGGACAAGCGTTTTGAGCCCGTTGCGGGCTCGGCACAATAGCGCGAGCACGCACGGGCGTCCCAACGTCTGGGCTGCGGGCCGATTGGCGCCGCCGCCCGGCCTCTCGTTTTTCGAACACAACCTCGACCGATAGGGGATACCGATATGAAGACCATCAAGCTTGCTCCCGGTGAGCGCCTCGTTACCAACCAGCTCAACCGCAAGGGCGTGCTGCCGCAAAACATCGTCGACGCCGCCCGCGATATCGTGGCCAACGTGCGTGCCAACGGCGATGCCGCGGTGCGCGATTACTGTCAGCGTTTTGACGGTGTCGAGCTGCAGAGCTTCCGTCTGCCGCAGGAGCAGATCGATGCCGCGCTCGAAGGCCTCGATCCCGCTTTTGTCGCGGCGCTCGAAAAGGCTGCACGCCAGATTCGCGAATTCCACCAGCGCGAGGTCGAGCAGAGCTGGTTTACCACGCGCCCGGACGGCACGATGCTCGGCGTTAAGGTGACCCCGCTCGCGGCGGCCGGCATCTACGTGCCGGGCGGTCGCGCGCAGTATCCCTCCACGGTGCTCATGAATGCCATTCCCGCCAAGGTTGCCGGCGTCAAGCGCGTGGTTATGGTGACGCCGCCGCAAAAAGACGGCCTGATCAGCCCTTACACGCTTGCCGCGGCAAAGCTCGGCGGCGTGGACGAAATCTATATGGTGGGCGGCGCTCAGGCCGTGGCCGCGCTGGCGTACGGTACCGAGACCATTCCGCGCGTCGACAAAATCACCGGTCCGGGCAACGCTTTTGTTGCCGCTGCCAAGCAGATCGTCTCCGGCGACGTGGGCATCGACATGGTCGCCGGCCCGTCCGAGGTCTGCGTGCTGGCCGATGCTACGGCCAAGCCCATGGTGGTTGCGGCCGACCTGATGGCCCAGGCCGAGCACGATCCGCTGGCAGCTTGCTATCTGGTGACCTGCGACGAGCGGTTTGCGCGTGAGGTCGAGGCGGGTATCGATATCCTGGTGGCGCAGTCGCCGCGTGCCGAGATTACCCGTGCTTCGCTGGACAACGAGGGCACCATCGTGGTGGCTGCCGATATGGCCGCCGCCGTCGAGGCCGTGAACACCGTGGCGCCTGAGCACCTTGAGCTGCACTGCAAGGATGCTATGGGCCTGCTCGGCGGCATTCGCAACGCCGGCGCCATCTTTGTGGGCGCTTGGAGCTCCGAGCCGCTCGGCGATTACGTTGCCGGCCCCAACCACACGCTGCCGACCGGCGGTACGGCCATGTTCTCCAACCCGCTTTCGGTGGAGGAGTTCGTCAAGCGCTCGAGCGTCATTTGCTATACGCCCGAGGGCCTGCTCTCGGACGCTCCTGCGACGCAGCGCCTGGCCGAGGCCGAGGGCCTGTGGGCACACGCGCTATCCGCCGCTCTGCGTCGCCGCGTGCTGGAGCAGGGCGAGGATGCCGTGAGTGCCGAGTCGCTGGCCGCGGCCGACCTGACCAAGGTCGCCTGGCCGGGCGACGCCGTGGCGACGGTTGCTGAGGGCGTGGACCTGGCGGCGGCGGGCGGTGCCGCTGGCGCGGTCGTCGAGGAGGCCTAAAATGGCTGAACTCACGCCCCGCATGAAGGAGCTCGTCCAGCCCTACCTGGCCGGTATTGAGCCCTACGATCCCAACTTTACGCCCACGCGCATCAACCTTTCGGCCAACGAGAACACCTATCCCGTGCCGGCCGGCGTGCGCGAAGCGGTCGACGCCGCCCTGGCTGCTACGCCGCTCAACCGCTATCCCGATCCCATGTCGAACGACCTGCGCGACGAGCTTGCTGCCTGGCATGGTGTGACGCGCGAGAACATCTGCGTGGGAAACGGCGGCGACGAGCTGCTCTATAACTATCTGCTGGCGTTTGGCGGCGCGGGGCGGACCCTGCTCAACTGCCCGCCGTGCTTTAGCGAGTACGCGTTCTTTGCGTCGCTCTGCCAGACCGAGGTGCGCGACGTGTGGCGCGACCCGGCGACCTTTGAGCTCGACCAAGCTGCTGTGCTCGCGGCCGCGCCCGAGTGCAACCTGGCAATCGTGACCTCGCCCAACAATCCCACGGGCGACGTGGCACCGCTCGACTTTGTCGCGGCGCTGTGCGATGCGTGTCCCGGCATGGTCATGGTCGACGAGGCTTACGTTGAGTTTGCCGACGATTCGTTTGGCGCGGCCACCACGGCGCAGGGACTTATCGCCGAGCATTCCAACCTGGTGATTCTGCATACGCTGTCCAAGGCGTTTGGCGCCGCCGGAACGCGTCTGGGCTATGTGATCGCGGCGCCCGAGGTCATCGAGGTGTTCGCGGCGATTCGCCAGATCTATTCGGTCAACGTGCTGAGCCAGGCGGCAGCACTTGCTTGCGTGCGCGCCCGTGATGCCTACGCGCCCGTGGTGGCGCGGGTCGCATCCGAGCGCGAGCGCGAGCTGGCCGCTCTGCGCGCGATGGCTGCCGAGGGTCTGCCCGTGGAGGCATGGCCGAGTGCGGCGAACTTTGTGCTCGTGCGCACACCGCATGCCACGCGCGTGCGCGAGCGTCTGCGCGATGAGTATTCGATTTTGGTGCGCGATTTTAGCTATGCGCCGGGGCTCGCGGACTGCCTGCGCATTACCGTGGGTACCCCGCAGGAAAACGATGAGGTGCTGGCGGCGTTTGCCGCGCTGGTGAAGGAGGAGATGTAGATGGGCCGTTATGCCGAGGTAACCCGTAAGACGGGCGAGACCGATATTGTCGTCAAGCTCGACCTGGACGGAACCGGTGCGTGCGATATCTCGACCGGCGTGCCGTTTTTCGATCACATGCTCAACGCTTTTGGCCGCCATGGTTTGTTTGATCTGACGGTGCATGCGGTGGGCGACGTTGAGGTCGACGCGCACCACACCGTCGAGGATACGGGTATTGTGCTGGGCGAGGCGTTCTGCCAGGCGCTGGGCGACAAGGCGGGCATTACGCGCTTTGCCGACGCGGCGATCGCCATGGACGAGACGCTTGTGATGGCTGCTGTTGATATTTCGGGCCGCGGGCAGGCCTACTGCGAGCTGCCCGTGCCCACCGAGCGCGTGGGCAGCTTCGATACCGAGCTGGCCGTCGAGTTCTTCTACGCCTTTGCGCGCGACGCCAAGCTCACGCTGCACGTGCGCGAACTGGCGGGCGGCAACTCGCATCACATTATCGAGGCCGCCTTTAAGGCCGTGGGCCGCACGATGCGCCACGCCTGCGAGCTCGATCCCCGCGTGCAGGGCATCCCCAGCACCAAGGGCTCGCTGTAACCTACCAATTAGGGACAGGTTTATTTTGGCAGGTTTTATCTGCGGAAATGCTGTCTCATGTGGTGGGTGAACGTTTAACCGACCAAAATAAACCTGTCCCTTTTTGGCAGGTTTTGAATGGGAAAAGGGAGGGTCGCGTGGGCGAACCGAAGATCGTGGTGGTCGACTACCACAAGGGCAACTTGTCGAGCGTCGTGCGCGGGCTTGCGCGCGCCGGTGCCGCCGTCTGCACATCGGACGATCCGGAGCAGATCCGCAACGCCGACGGCCTGGTCATCCCGGGCGTGGGCGCGTTCTACGACGCGATCGCTTTTATGCGCCAGAGCGGCGAGGCGGACGCGGTGCTCGGCGCCGTTGCCGCTGGAACTCCGTTGTTTGGCATCTGCCTGGGCCTTCAGCTGTTTTTTGAGCGCGGCAACGAGGGCGTGCCCGCGGACGAGAGCGTGGTCGCCGACGGCAACGCCCCCGAGCAGGCCGGCGGCCCCTGGGTCGATGGCCTGGGTATCATGCGCGGTTCGTGTACGCGCTTGGAGTCGAGCCGTCTGAAGGTGCCGCACGTGGGCTGGGACCAGGTGCACATGACGCCCGCCGGTGCGGCCGATCCGCTGCTTACTGGTTTTGCCGAGGGTGCCAACATGTACTTCACCCACAGCTATGCGGTGGCCGACGACGCCGATGCCGCCGACGTTCTGGCGCGCACGCACTACACGCGGAGCTTCCCGTGCATCGTGCGCTATGGCAACGTGTGGGGCTGCCAGTTCCATCCCGAGAAATCCTCCGCGCTGGGTCAGCGCATCCTTAGGAACTTCGTGAGCATCGTCGAGGAGGCCGGCCGATGATTCTGTTTCCCGCAATCGATTTGATCGGCGGCAAGGTCGTGCGCCTGGAGCGCGGCGACCGGAGCCGCTGCAAGGTATATTCCGACGACCCCGCGGCCGTTGCCCGCTCCTTTGCCGAGCAGGGCGCGAGCTGGGTGCACGTCGTCGACCTGTCCGCTGCCTTTGGCGAGGACGAGGACGCGTGCGCTGCCAACTCGGCGGCGATCAGGGCCATCTGCGACGTCGACGGCCTGTCCGTGGACGTGGGCGGCGGCGTTCGCTCGCTTGCACGCATCGACGAGCTGGCCGGCTACGGCGCGCGTCGCATCGCACTAGGCACGGTGCTCGTGACCGAGCCGGGTTTTGCCGAGGTGGCGGCTCGCGGCTTTGGCGAGCTGTTGGTGGCTGACATCGCCGCACGCGACGGCCAGGTCAAGGTGAACGGCTGGCGTGACGGCGCGGGCGTGGCGCTCGACGATGCGGTGGCGCAGCTTTCCGAGCTGGGCTTTAAGCATCTGGTGTATACCGACATCGCGCGCGATGGCATGCAGACGGGCATCGATGTGGCGGCGTATCGCCATGTGGCCGAGATCGCGGGCTTTCCCGTCGTGGCTTCGGGTGGCATCTCGACGCTCGGCGACATCCGCGCGCTAGCTGCGGTGGGTGAGGGCGCGATTGAAGGCGCCATTACCGGTCGCGCGCTCTATGAAGGCAACTTTACGCTGGCACAGGCGCTGGCCGCCGCCCGAGGGGAGGAGTAGCCCATGCTTACCAAACGCGTGATTCCCTGCTTGGACGTCAAGGACGGCCGCGTGGTCAAGGGCGTCAACTTTGTGAGCCTGCGCGATGCGGGCGACCCGGTGGAGCTAGCCCGCGCCTACGACCGCGAGGGCGCGGACGAGGTCGTTTTCCTGGATATTACCGCGACGAGCGACAACCGCGCGACGACCATCGAGATGGCGGCGCACGCAGCCGAGGAGCTGGCCATTCCCTACACCGTGGGCGGCGGCTTCCGCGAATTAGCGGGCATGCGAACGATGGTGGCCGCCGGTGCCGATAAGGTGTCGCTCAACTCCGCCGCTGTGCGCGACCCGTCGCTGATCAGCCAAGCTGCCTCAGCGTTTGGCAGCCAGGCCGTGGTCGTGGCGATTGATGCCAAACGCGTGGGGTTGCCCGGGGAGCCGGGCGCCGATAAGTGGGAGGTCTTTACCGCGGGCGGCCGCAACGCCACGGGTATCGATGCGGTGACGTGGGCCGAGGAGGCGGCTCGTCGCGGCGCCGGCGAGATCTTGCTCACCAGCATGGATCGCGACGGCACCAAGGCCGGCTTTGACCTGGCGCTCACCCGTGCCGTGGCGCGCGCGGTACCGATTCCCGTCATCGCGAGCGGCGGTGTGGGCACGCTCGAGCATTTTGCCGAGGGCGTGATCGATGGCGAAGCCGACGCCGTGCTGGCAGCAAGCGTCTTTCACTTTGGAACCTTCAGCATTCGCGAAGTCAAAGAGTATATGGCATCGCAGGGAATTCCCGTGAGATTGGATTTTTAAATGGAGCAAGTGACAACTGCGTCCGAGCTCAAATACGACGCCCACGGGCTGATTCCTTGTGTGGTCCAGCAGTATGACACCGGCGAGGTGCTTATGGTTGCCTGGATGAACGAGGAGTCGGTGGGGCTGACGCTCAAGACCGGGACCACGTGGTTTTGGAGCCGTAGTCGCCAGGAGCTCTGGAACAAGGGTGCGACGAGCGGCAACATGCAGGAGGTCAAGGAACTCTGGGCCGACTGCGATAGCGATACGCTGTTGGTCAAGGTCGACTCCCCGGGTCCGGCCTGCCATACCGGCAACCGTACCTGCTTCTTTAAGAAACTCGCGTAGGGCGGGCGCTCGATTAGACGCTCGGCCAACCAGAAAGGATTGAACTATGGGTGTGCGCACCGCAAATGTTCAGGATGGAAATATCGGCGAGACGCTGACGGGTCTGGCCGAGGTGATTCACGGTCGTCGCGATGCGTCGCCCCAGGAGAGCTACACCGCTCGTCTGTTGACCGACGTCGAGGATGAGCTGCTCAAGAAGCTTGCCGAGGAGGCGAGCGAGGTCATCATGGCCTGCAAGGATAACGACCACGATCACATCCGCTACGAGGCCGGCGACCTGGTCTACCACCTGCTCGTAACGCTCGAACGCTACGGTATCACCCTCGACGAGCTGGCCGGCGAACTCAACGCTCGCCGCCACTAGTCATTGGGGACGTTCTTAAACGACTAGTCGTTTGGGACAGTCTTTGTTGGTGTAACGGAGTCATGGAAGTTGCGGTGAAATAGGGACTGTTTAAGCGCTTCATCAGGCAAAACAATCCCTATTCCACCGCAACTTATGAAGGGATGGTTAGGCGAGGGGCGTGGACTCCCATTCTCCGGTGAGGTGGGGGATGCCGAAGGTTCGGTAGCCGCAGTCGTAGGCGTGTGCCTGGGCCTCACGGATGTTCCAGCAGATGTCGCAGGCGCGGTGTGCGTCCGAGCCAAAAGTTATCGGCACCTCGGCGTGGGCAAAGCAATGCAGCAATCCGGTCGTGGGATAGTAGTCGTCGAGGCCCTTGCGCGGTGCGGCGGTCGAGACCTCAATGCGGCGGCCCGTATCGTGGGCGCATTCGGCCATCTGCTGCCAAAACGGTGCGGGGTCAAAGTCGGGCGTAAAGCCTTCCTTCGAAAAGCGCATGACCAGGTCAGGGTGAGCCATCACATCAAAGCTGAGCGAGCTTTCGCAGGCGCGGCACCAGTCGTCGACATAGCGCTCCCACACGCCGCGCACGCCCAGGTTTTCCCAAACATGCATGTTGGTATCGTCGTCGATCCAGCCGCAAAGGGAATCGGGTGTATCGGGGCGCGCGACGTTTTCCGTTCCCGCCGTACCCGCGGCACCGGCCATGATATCTCCCGGGTCGCCAATCCAGTGCACGCTGCCCAGGCGCACGACGGCGCCTCGGGACCAGCGCCCAACCAAAGACTCGCAGCCCTCGTACCAATCGCATTCAAAGCCATAGATAAAGCTGAGCTCCGGCGCAATCTGCGCGGCGAGCTTGCGGGCGTCCTCAAAGGCCAGACGATGTGCCGGCAAGTCGCCCTCGACAACCTGCACCTCGCAGTTGGCATCCATGCTGGCGGGCAAGGTGAGGTGGTCGGTCGAGACCATGACCCGGCAGCCGGCGGCCGCGGCAGCGCGAACGTTGTCCTCAAACGAGGCATGTCCGTCCGAAAACGAGGTGTGGGTATGGCAATCGACCAGCGGGCAGGCAGACATGGCGACTCCTTTGCATTTGACGAATCCGCTCCATTGTAATGGTGCAGCTTTCAACACGCCGGGCACGCCGGAGCTCGAAATCGATTGGAAAGGCTGCGCGACGCGCGGTGCGGCCTCGCTTGCGCTCTCAAAACATGTACATCAGCCTCCAAAAGCTGCAGAAAATGACATGTTTGGAGGCTGATGTACATGTTTGGATAGGGGCGAGGGCGGCGACGGACGAAAGTCACACCTGTGCCACGTCCGTTGTGCTAGCGTTTGGGTGAACAAAACGAGCCCGCGCGGAAAGGATCCGGACCGTATGCCATGCGATAGCACATCCCCGCTGTCCCGCGAGACCGATGCACCCGAAACCATCGTCAAGCTGGAATGCGACATCGACGACGCGTCGCCCGAGGTGCTCGCCTACGCCGCTGACCGCCTGCGCAAGGCCGGCGCCCGCGAGGTGCATTGGTTGCCGCTTTACTGCAAAAAGGGCCGCCCCGGATGGCAGTTGCAGGTGATCTGCTCGCACGAGGATATCGAGCGCCTACAAACGATTATCTTTTTGGAGACCACGACCAACGCCGTTCGTCGCCAGGTGATGGAACGCGTCTGCCTGCCGCGCCGATTCGAGCAGGTGACAACGCCTTGGGGCGAGGTATCCGTTAAGGTGGCGACTCTGCCCGACGGCAGCGAGCGCGCAGCGCCCGAGTACGAGGACTGCGCCCGTCTCGCTCGCGAGCATAACGTGCCGCTCCAGCGCGTGATGCAGGCGGCGCAAGCCGCGGCACTGCGATTTGAGTAACGCGGCTGGTGGCGACATCCTGCGCCCAGCCATATCAACCCCATTCGAAAGGATCTCCCCATGAAATACCTCATCGCCTCCGACATCCATGGCTCGGCATATTGGACTGAGCGCCTGGTCGCCGCCATCGAATCCGAGCAGCCCGACCGCATCGTTCTGCTGGGTGACCTGCTCTACCACGGTCCGCGCAACGACCTGCCGCGCGATTACGCCCCCAAGCGCGTGATCCCGCTGCTCAACGCCCTGGCCGACCGCATCATCGCGGTGCGCGGCAACTGCGATGCCGAGGTCGATCAGATGGTGCTCGACTTCCCCGTCATGGCCGACTACGCCACGCTGTTCGACGAGACCGGCCGCGAGCTGTTCTTGACGCACGGCCATGTCTTTGGCGCCGGCATGCACAACAGCGTCGACCACGCGCCCGCGCTGCCCGAGGGCTCCGCGCTCGTCTACGGCCATACGCACATCAAGGTCAACGAGGAAAGCGCCGCGCACCCGGGCCTGTGGCTCTTCAACCCCGGTAGCGTGAGCATTCCCAAGGACGGTACGCACAGCTACGGCATCTACGAGGGCGGCGCGTTCCGCCACGTGATCCTGGAGGAGGAATAACCATGGCGCAGCACATGGCTCAGCAAAATGCCGAGGGCTCGCGCGATTTGTCCACGCTGGTCGACGCGTCGGCCGAGCTACAACATCTGGTGCAGACCGTCTGGCGCTTGCGTCAGCCCGACGGCTGCCCGTGGGACCGTGAGCAGACGCACCGCAGCATCGGCAAGAATATGATCGAGGAGGCCTACGAGGCACTCGACTGCATCGAGGCGGACGACGCAGTTCACCTACGCGAGGAGCTGGGCGACGTGCTCATGCAGGTCGTGCTGCATGCGCAGATCGCGGCGGATGCCGGCGAGTTTACGCTGGCCGACGTGGCGCGCGATATCGACGCCAAACTCATTCGCCGTCATCCGCACGTGTTTGGCGATGTGGATGCCGACAGCTCCGACGAGGTACTCAAGATTTGGGACGAGGTTAAGCTTGCCGAGAGGGCTGCCAAGGACAAGGCCGTGGCGGCAGGCGAGGCTGCGCCCGAGGGCCTGCTCGACGGCGTGCCCACACATCTGCCGGCGCTGATGCAGGCCCAGAAGGTGTCGCGCAAGGCAGCGGCGGTGGGCTTTGAGTGGGAGACGGTCCAGGACGTGTGGGACGAGGTTGCCGAGGAGCGTGCCGAGTTTGAGGCCGAGGCCCCTGGCTCGCCCGAGCGCGAAATGGAGTTTGGCGATCTGCTCTTTGCCCTGGTCAACGTCGCGCGTAAGGAGGGTATCGACGCCGAGAGCGCCCTGCGCGCGAGCACGGCCAAGTTTCGCCGTCGCTGGGCTGCGATGGAACAGATGGCGGCCGATGCCCACGTTGATCTTGCCGAGCTTTCGACCCATGGGCTCAACGACCTGTGGGACGCAGCAAAGGCAGAGGAGTAAGACTGCGGGAACGACGGGCTGACGCGCCTCATCGTTCCCGCTAAATTTTTCGAAAATCAAGTGTATCCCTCGGCTAACTTAGGGCATAATGCAAAAAGTGCGACATGGCTAACTTACGGAGGCGCACCGACGGTGCACGGTCAGCCGGTCGCTTGCATCCACTACGTTTCCAAGTGAGAGGGAGACAACATGAGCGATATTTTGGACGTCTACGGTCGTGAGGTTCTCGACAGCCGCGGCAATCCCACCGTCGAGGTCGAGGTCGTGCTCGAGGACGGCAGCTTCGGCCGCGCGATGGTGCCTTCGGGCGCTTCGACTGGCGCCTTTGAGGCGTGCGAGCTGCGCGACGGCGACAAGGGCCGCTACCTGGGCAAGGGCGTCTTGCAGGCCGTCGAGCACGTCAACAACGAGTGTGCCAACGCCGTCGTGGGCCTCGACGCCTTCGACCAGCGCGCTGTCGATGCCGCGTTGATCGCTGCGGACGGTACGCCCAACAAGACCAAGCTCGGCGCCAACGCGATTCTGGGCGTGTCGCTGGCCGTTGCCCGCGCTGCGGCAGAGTCGGCGGGCCTGTCGCTGTACCAGTACCTGGGCGGCGTCAACGCTCACCTGCTGCCCACGCCCATGATGAACATCCTCAACGGCGGCGTGCATGCCGACAACAACGTTGACTTCCAGGAGTTCATGATCATGCCGGTGGGCGCCCCGAGTTTTGCCGAGGGCCTGCGTTGGTGCGCCGAGGTCTATCACACCCTCAAGGGTGTGCTGCACGAGGCCGGCCTGGGCGGCGGCGTGGGCGACGAGGGCGGCTTTGCCCCCAACCTTAAGACCAATGCCGAGCCGTTCGAGTACATCACCAAGGCCGTCGAGAAGGCTGGCTTTAAGCCCGGCGTCGACTTCATGTACGCCATGGACCCGGCCTCGACCGAGTTCTACAACGCCGAGACCGGCATGTACGAGCTCAAGGGCGAGGGCGTTGAGTATACGAGCGCTCAGATGGTCGATTACTGGGAGAAGCTCGTCGACACCTATCCCATCATCTCCATCGAGGACGGTATGGCCGAGGAGGACTGGGACGGCTGGGTCGAGCTCACCCGTCGCATTGGCAACAAGGTGCAGCTGGTGGGCGACGACCTGTTCGTCACCAACACCGAGCGCCTCAAGAAGGGCATCGAGTTGGGTGCCGCCAACGCGATCCTGGTCAAGGTCAACCAGATCGGCACGCTCACCGAGTCGCTCGAGGCCATCGAGACCGCCAAGGAGGCCGGTTACGCCTGCATCGTGAGCCACCGCTCCGGCGAGACCGAGGACTCCACGATCGCCGACCTGGTCGTGGGCGTCAACGCCGGCCAGATCAAGTCGGGCGCCCCGTGCCGTAGCGACCGTATCGCCAAGTACAACCAGCTCATCCGCATCGAGGACGAGCTCGAGGGCAGCGCGCGCTACGCCGGCAAGGCCGCGTTCTACAACATTCGCTAGGCACGCGGAGGTCGCGGGGGCGGGGAAGACTCGGATTTGCCTTGCTCCAGCCGGGCGCTGTTGAGCACCATTGGGCGCTGGGCCATATGACTCAGCGCCTTTTTTATGTCGAGCAAAGGCTGGCGAAGGCGGTGCGGGCGCTCGTGCTATAACTAGAATACTTAGCGCAAACAAACCTCAACCGCACAAGGCGCACATGGATCAGATTTACGACAACAGGTACTATTCCGCCGGTTCGCGTGAGCCGTCGCCTCGCCGTGCGCGCACGGTGCAGCTCGGTGGGTCCGCCTACGCCGGCGCCGACCGCTCCATGCAGCGCCCGACAAGTACCTCGCGCCCCAATGCTCAAGTGAATACTTCGACAGATGGACCAGTGCGCCCGGCACGTTCGTCGCATGCTCAGCGCTCGTCGGCTCAAATGCACGATAGGTCGAGCAGGCCTTCGAACCGTTTTTCGGGCTCGGACTTTATGCACTACGCCAACGACAACGCGGTGGTCAAGGCGATCTACGACTTTACCCACGGTCCTCAGCGAGGGCTATTCATCGGCATTGTCGTTGCCCTGGTGCTCGTGAGCCTGTATTTCCCCGTGCGCGATCTGTACGTGGCAAAGCGTTCGAGCGATATCTTGGCCAAGCAGGTCGAGATTCGTCAGCAATACAATGATGAGCTGCAAAAAAGCGTCGACAAACTGCTCTCGGAGGAGGGCATTAAGGATGCGGCGTCCGAGGATCTGGGCCTGGTGATGCCCGGCGAGAAGAGGATTGAAGTGCAGGGCCTGGACGACGATTCGGATTCGTCTTCGAGCAAGAAGTCGTCGAACGCCAAGAAGGCCAGCGAAGTTGCCAAGGAAATCGAAGAAGTCGGTAAGGACGCCCCGTGGTACATCCAGGCGCTCGACATGCTGTTTGGGTTTAACGGTGTCGAGGGCCAGACGGTCGTGTCCAACGGCAAATAGCGCCCGGAGGGGAGCCCGCAATGGCAGATTGCAAACGATATAAGGTGGCGGCGATCGATCTGGGAACGGTGTCGTCGCGACTGGTGCTGGCGCAGGTCGAGGGCGGGGCGATCGTGGAATCGTCCAAGCATACCGAGATTACCGACCTGGGCGAGGGTGTGGACGCGACGGGTCGCTTTTGCGAGGCGGCGGTCGAGCGCGTGCTCGCTGCATGCCGCATGTTTGTGGACGAGGCGCGTGCCTTTGGGGCCGCGTGCATTTGCACCACATGCACGAGCGCCGCGCGCGATGCATCCAATGCCGCACTGCTGCTGGACGGTCTGCGTGAGCTGGGGCTCGAACCGCAGGTGATTCCGGGCGAGGTCGAGGCGCGCCTGACGTTTTTTGGCGTGGCGCACGACTTTGCCGGCGAGCGCATCATTGTTGCCGATTCGGGCGGCGGATCCACGGAGCTCGCGACGGGTGTGTACGCACCGGAGCGCGGGGTCTTTGCGCTGGAGGGAACGCGTTCGCTGGACATTGGCTGCCGTCGTGTGACGGAGCGCTTCTTCTCCGCGTTGCCGCCTGCGGACGGCGAGCTTGCCGCCGCTGGCGCATGGGCGGGCGAGCAGTTCTCCGCCTATTTTGGGGGCCTGCCCAGCGACTTTGAGCGCGCCGAGCGCCTCGTTGCGGTGGGCGGTACCGTCACCACGCTCGTGGCGCTGGTCCACGAACTGGAGCCGTACGACTCGAGCTTTGTGCACCTGCGCGAGCTTTCGATGGAGCAGATCTCGGCCGCTATCGATCGTATGTCCACGCTGGACGTTGCAGGCATTGCCGCGTTGCCGGGCGTGCAGCCCAAGCGCGCGAGCGTGATCTTGGCTGGTGCCGTGGTGATTCGCGAACTCATGCGCGCCGGTGGCTACGATGCGCTCACCGTAAGCGAGAACAGCCTCCTCGCCGGCATGGCCGCCACCATCAACGAGGTTCTCGACGGCGCGACTCCCACCATCGCCTGGACCCCCAACCTTAGCACCCTCCAATAAGTTGCGGTGAAATACGGACTAAAATCGCCCTTTCGGGCACCAAACAGTCCCTATTCCACCGCAACTCAACAGCCGGCACCTGGGGACGTTCCTTTTCTGCCGGCACCTGGGGACAGTCCTTGCGGGGCGTCCCCACAGCGCCTATGCCAGCTTGTCGATCTGCCCAATCTCCCAAAGCGGAATATTGATGAGCATGCCCTCGTCTCTATATGCCGCCAGGGAGCTCCTCACGCAACGCTCGAGTTTGAATTTTTCGCAGGCTATTTTCAGACTCTTCGCTTTAAGGTTCTCTGCCGCCTTGACCTCAAGCGGAAGCACGGTTCCCGCATGGTCGATGGCAAAGTCGGTTTCGGCATTGCCGGAGGTAGAGGACCAATACGCGGGAGTTTTGTCCTGGAGCAAAAGCTCCTGCGCGACGTATTGTTCGGTCAGCGAACCTTTGAACTCGGTAAAAACAGCGGATCCGTTAAGAACGATGGCCGGAGAGAGACCGGAGAGCGCTCCGAGGATGCCGGTGTCGATGCAGAACAGTTTGAAGCCCGAGAGGTCTTCGTAGCTCGAGAGCGGCGCCTTTAGAGCGGAAACACGTGGCACCTTATGAACGATTCCGTAGTCCGTGAGCCACTGGAGGCTTTCCTCGAAATCGCGTGCGCGCGCTCCGGGACGAAGGGCGCCATAGACAAACTTCTTGTTCTCCTTTGCAAGCTGGCCGGGAAGGGATTTCCAAACCAACCTCATGCGCTCGACGATGCGGGCGGGTGCATGTTTGCCAAAATCGGATTCGTAAGCCTCGATGATTTGCTGTTGAAGCCTTCGGGCTTCGATGAAGTCGCGTGTCTCGGCGAAAGTGGAGACAACTTCGGGCATACCGCCGACAACAAGGTATTCCTTGAGCAAGTGCTCGAGCTTTTCGGTAACGTTTGCCAGAAGGTTCATGTCTGCGGCAAGGATGGCGTCGGCGAGCGGGTTGCCGTCGACGGCACGAACGAACTCAGCAAACCCCATGGGACGCATGGTGAGCTGGTCGATCTTGCCGACGGGAAATGACTCGTTTTCGCGTCGGAGCGCGAGGCCCATATAGGAACCGGCTGCTACGATGTGGTATTCGGGTGCAAGCTCGTTGAAGTACTTGAGCGAGGTGATCCCGCGTGGCGCCTCTTGGATCTCGTCGAAGATGATGAGCGTGTCTTCCGGCGTTACGGTTTGGCCACGTAGGAGTTCTATCTGGGAGATGATGCGCTTGGGGTCGAGGTTCCCATCGAACAGCGAGCGTGTGCTCGGCTCGAGCATAAAGTCAAAACGAATGACGTTTCGATACTGCTGGCTTGCGAATTCGTTAAGAAGCCAAGTCTTTCCTGTCTGGCGGGCTCCCTTAAGCAAGAGAGGTTTGCGATTCGCCCTTGATTTCCAAGCGATAAGTTCAATCATAAGCTGTCGCTGCATATTGCCTCCCAACCCTCTCGGCTAGTATAAGGCCATTTGGGAGTTTCCATCGGAAAATGTGGGAGACAACCACGTTTTTCCATCGGAAAATGTGGGAGACAACCACGTTTTTCCATCGGAAAATGTGGGAACACCAACCTAAGTCGCGGTGGAATAGTTCCTAAATGGGCTGGTAAACTGCCAAAACAGGAACTATTCCACCGCAACTTAGAGCCCCGCCGGCGTGTAAAAGAAGCGAGCCCGAATCCCAAAGGGAGACGAGCTCGTAAACACTACATGGTAGGGGCGGTGGGACGTCTGCGTATTTGCTGCGCAAATACGCACCGGCTTCGGCCGCCTGTCGGCGCCCTCGCCGGCTCGCTACGGACGCTGCGCGTCCGCTTAACGCTCGCCCCCTCGCGGGTTCGAGCCCCACCGGCGTCCAAAAGAAGCGAGCCCGAATCCCAAAGGGAGACGAGCTCGTAAGCAATACATGGTAGGGGCGGTGGGACTCGAACCCACAATCCTTGCGGCGAGAGATTTTAAGTCTCCTGCGTATGCCAATTCCGCCACGCCCCCGTGAGACTAGAAGTCTAGCACAAGCCGTCCGTTACGCGTTGACGGCCATCGAGTGTTGCCCCGACTTCTCCAGGAACTCCTGGAACTTGGCTTCGTCGCCCTTGTTCTTGTACTGCAGAGCCAACAGATACTCCAAGCGGCAGCTCTTGATCTTGTCGTCACCGGCCTCCTTGAGCATGCGCTCCAGCTCGGGAATGTCGTTGTGGCGCTTGAGGATCATCGTGTCGTACATCAGTTGGCATTCGTGTGCGACTGCCTCGGCCTGGCCGCCCTCAAAGCCTTTGATCTCGTGCAGCAGCTCCTTGGACTTTTTGCGGTCCTCCTGGCCAACGTAGTAGTTAAAGGCCTTAATCACCAGGTCGACGCGCTGCATCTTGGGCAGATTGAGTCCCAGCAGCAAATCGAACATCTCGTCGGCGCGCTTGTGGTCCTCGCGCAGCAGATAGGAGTTCAGGCGCAGGTAGTCGCGGTTATAGCGCGGGTACAGCATGCTGGTGAGTTTGCCATCGAGCAAACGATCGAACTCGTCCCACTGCTTGGCAGCCATAAGCTGTTGCAGGCGCTTAAACGTGGTGCGTTTTTTTACGCTAAAGAACACCGATATGGCGATACAAATAATGACGACGGCGGTCCAGAGGGTGCGGGAATCGGGCATTTTAGAGTCCTTAGTCGCTCGTAAAGCGAGCGGTATGACAACACGTGCTAGATGTATTATACGCGGCGTGCAAGCAAACTGGCATAAAAGCGCATCGAGGCCGAGCGCCATCGCTCGCTGCGGTACACTTACCTAAAGTAAACCATGAAGGGAGACATTACCTATGAAGAAGATTGTTTTGGCTTGCGGTGCTGGCGCTGCTACTTCCACGCTCGTTGCCCAGAAGGTCGCCACCATGCTCGACGCCAACGGTTACGCCGACAAGTACGAGATCGTGCAGTGCGCCATCTCCGAGGCCAAGGACGTTTGCGACGAGGGCGCCGATCTGCTGATCGCCACCACCGTTGCCCCCGAGGGCCTTACCTGCCCGTACGTGAGCGGCGTGCCCTTCATGACCGGCATGAACCGCGTCGCTGCCGAGAAGGCCGTTCTTGACGTCATGGCTCAGTAGGCGCTGACTGCATGAGTGAACAGAACGCCAATCCGGTCGAGCTCTTTGGCATGCGCGTTGCCCATGTGGGCATTAACGCCACCGACCCGGCAGACGCCCTGGAGATCGCGGAGCTGTTCTCGACGATGATGGGTCTGCCCGTTATCGAGACCCCGGTTTCGTACTTTAACGATTCGCTGGTCGAGGTCATGAAGCAGAATGGTCGTGGCACCAAGGGCCACATCGGCTTTGCCGTCAACGACATTGATGCGGCCGAGAAGTGGTTTGCCGAGCGCGGGCTCGAGGTCAACGAAGAGTCGCGCGCGCTGCTGCCCGACGGTAGCACCAAGCTCGTGTACTTTAAGCGCGAGTTCGCCGGTTTCGCCGTGCATCTGTGCCGCGAGTAGCGCACAAGCTGCCATAGCTAGCAAAAAGGGATAGGGCCGTGTGGCCCTATCCCTTTATTTATGCCGAGGGGCTTCCTAGCGCGGCAGGCGAATCGTAAAGCGGCTGCCGACGCCCTCGACTGAGGTCACGCCAATGACGCCGCCATGGCTATCGACGATCCACTTGGCAATGGCAAGCCCCAGACCCGAGCCCTGTGCGCCGGCATCGCGTGCATTGTCGGCGCGGTAGAACCGTTCAAACGCGTGAGCTGCGGATTCCTGGTTCATGCCGATGCCCTCGTCCTCAACGCTTATGTCGATCGTGCCCGCGCCCGCATCCGGCGCTACGCCAAATGTGACGGTCGTTCCCGCATCCGAGTACTTGACGGCGTTTTGCACGATCACGCGCAGAGCCTGCTTCACGAGCGCCACGTCGACGGGCGCGTCGCAGCGCGGGTCGCTGACAAGCGCAGCGTCAAAGGTCAGCCGATACGTATGCTCGGTATCGATCATCTGCGATTCCTCGCATACCTCGCCGACCAGTGCGGCAAGGTTAGTATTTGCGCGCCGCAGGACCGTGCGTCCGGCATCGCCGCGCGCCAAAAACAGCAGCTGCTCCACAAGCTCTTGCATGTGCTCGCTTTCGGCCTTGAGGGACGCGATGGACTCCGCCAGCACGTCCGGATCGTCTTTGCCCCAGCGGTCGAGCATGTTTACGTAGCCCTGAATCACCGCGATGGGCGTTCGTAGCTCGTGGCTTGCATCATTGACAAAGCGCATCTGCTGCAGCTTGGCCTCTTGCATCTGACGCAGCAGACGGTTGAGTGCGACCTCGATGCTTGCCAGGTCGGCGTCGCCGGTAGTGACGCTCGGCGAGTCGACGCTTGCGCGCTCGATGGCCTGCTCCAGCGTTTCCATCTTGCCGCCGGAGAGCTGCATGCGGCCGAGTTCGTCCACGCGCAGGGCCAGATCGTTGAGCGGTGCCATGGTACGGCGCACGCGCCTCGCGCCGCCGAGCATGTTGAGCACGCTGATGACCTGCCAACCCACAACGACAAGGTAGAGAGGCCATAGCGCGACGAGGTCCTGCGCGAGGGGGAAGGTCTTGGTGGTACGCGCAAGCTCGACGGTATAGGTGAGCGTGGCCGGGTCCCAGCCGCGTGCGGGCGTCAGCGACATGCCGTGAACGGTGGCGCCGGGAATCCAGCCTGCGGTAAACGCGCTGTCGGGCAGCGTCTGGTTGTATCCATAGACGAGGATCGCCGCCGCAATCACCATCAGCAGCAGATCGAGCCAGACGTAGCTCATCAGGCGGCGCCACATATAGCCCCAGTTGATGGCGCGGGCGATGGAGGTGACGCGCTTGGCCTCGGCGTTACGCACGGCAGACATAGCCCACCCCGCGCACGGTCTGGATGATGCGGGCGCCACCGGCGTCCTCGATCTTGGCACGCAGGTGCGCGATATGTACGTCGACGTTGTTGGTGTCGCCTACGTATTCGTAGCCCAGCGCTTCGTGCGCGATGCGCTCGCGCGTGAGCACAGTCTCGGCATGCGCCATAAGCAGGGCGAGAACGTCGAACTCGCGGGCAGTCAGCACGATGGGCGAGCCGCCGACCGTGACTTCGCGGCGGTCGGGGTCGAGCACAACCGAGTCAACGGTGAGTGTGGTGGGGGAGGGCGAAGCGGAAACTTGGGTTGAGTCGCTGACCGGGGGCATCGCGGCGGCGCTCCCGTCCACGCTGCTCGCCATGCCCGCCCCGGCCCCGGCGCCGCCAACGCCCGAAGCCGCCCGCACGGCCTCAGAGCGCTTCAGCGCCACGCGGATCCGTGCGAACAGCTCCTCGATCGCAAACGGCTTGGTCAGGTAATCGTCGGCGCCGGCATCGAGCCCGGCAACCTTATCCATCACGGCATCGCGCGCGGTGACCATGATCACCGGCACGTCCTTGTGCTTGCGGACACGCCGCAGGACCTCCATGCCGTTGAGCTGCGGCAGCAGCACATCGAGCAGAATCAGATCGTAGTCGCGCTTCAGCGCCAGGTCTACGGCGGTGCGGCCGTCGGCGGCGTGCTCCACCTGGTAGCCCTCGTGCTCCAGTTCGAGCGTCACAAAGCGAGCGATTTTCTCCTCGTCCTCTACGATCAGAATCCGTGCCATGCGTACCCCCGTCTGCGATTACTTGTCGTCGTTCAGATTTTGTTTGATGTCGTCCGCGGCATCGGCAGCGTGATTCATAAGGTTGTTGATGCTGCCGGGCACGTCGCCGTCGCTGTCGATGCGGTAGCGCATGCCAAAGAACAGGCCAATCAGCATCAGCCATATCGTGGCGCCCCAGGCAAACAGCGCGACGATGGGGATCAGAATGGGGATGTTGAGGATGATCGCATCGCGGCGCGTGGCGATAAACTTGGTGTCCAGGCTCAGGCGGAATAACTTTTTGAGGTACTCCCACACGCTGTCCATCTTCTTGGAGAAGTCGGTCTTTTCGCTCGACTTTTCGTAGGCGGCCTGCGCGGCGACCATCTCGGCCGAGGGCTCGTCGACTGGCGCGGACTCGGTGGCGGCGTGCGCCGACGTGGTCTGGGTCTTGCCCTGCGACTCGAGCCAAATGATGGCGTCCAAAACGTTGCCGTCGGCGGCGTCGAGTGCGGCCTTGGCATCGGTGTAGCTTACGTTGCACTTGGTGCGGATGGTTTCAACTTTTTCGAGGTCGTCCATGACCTATCCTTTCGTTCGATGGGCGCGGCGCCGGGCAATCTGCCCGGGCGCGAGCGTTGCGTTCGGCGGTCTGCGTTGCGCCGCCCCGCCCTTGGTCGAACTCTATAGTGCAGGTTATAGATTAAGCGATTCTTGAGCCAAGATTAATGTTGGATGAGTTTTTGCGCGGCGGTGGGGAAGGGAGGGGTGTCTTTTTGGATAGCTAGCAGCGAGGCCTAATGCTTTTCCCGAGAAGTGAACGAGCTAAAACGGACCCCCGAAGCATCGACACTTTAAAGGTGCCGCTTCCTGCGGTTTCGGCGCTGAAATCCTGCGATTTTGCCGCCGGAAAATGCGGATGTTTCAGGGGTCCAAAAACAGCCGTTCACTTCTCGGGAAAAGTATTAGACCTCGATAACGGGGGATGTGGTGCCGGTGCAAAACGGCGTCAAAGGTTGGTCGAGCAGGCGGTTTCTCCATTGATGTCCGCACGACATGTGACACTTACCCTGCCGCCCTGCTCTGCCGCGGCGGCATGCATCTGAACAATGACCCTCTAAGGAGTTCGATTTTGATGAGCGACAACACCAGGCATCTCGCAAAGAAGTGCGTCAAGGACGCGGGGCCGTGCCTCGCGCTGTGCCTTGCCGGCGCAGCGGTCGCGCTGCTGGCTGTTCTGGGGCCGTTCGACGTGCTCCGAAGTGCCGTCTCTCTGCACGTTTGCATGGCCCTTGCCGGCGCCATGATGACCGGCGGCGTGCTTGATCTGGTTTTTTGGGTGCTTGACCCGTTTGGATGGAAGAACGAGGGGTAAGCCCTAAGGGATGGAAGGGCTGGAACGGTTAGCTTAGCGATCGTGCAGAATGCGGGCTGGCGACTTACAGGGAAGTGGTGATCCGATGACGGTCTATGTGACGGGCGATATTCACGGTGGCCTCGACATGCAAAAGCTGCGCGACTGGGACCTTGGGGATAGTCTGACGGGCGACGACTATCTGATTGTCGCGGGCGACTTTGGCTTTCCGTGGGGTTTCTCTGCCGAGGAATGTGCCGACATCGCTTGGCTGGAGTCGCGCCCCTATACCGTGCTGTTCGTCGACGGTAACCACGAGCGTTTCGATCACTGGGCGGAGCGTCCCATGGAGCTGTGGCACGGTGGGCTGACGCAGCGTCTGTCGGACACCTCTCCCATACGGCGCCTGACGCGCGGCGAGGCTTTCGAGCTCGACGGCTCAACGATCTTTACCATGGGTGGCGCCACGAGCGTGGATAGGGAATACCGCATCCCGTATTCCAGCTGGTGGCCGCAGGAGCTGCCGGACGAGCGCAACTTTGAGGAGGCACGGACGAAGCTCGACAGCGTGGGCTGGAAGGTCGACTACGTAATCACCCACACCTGTTCTACGCGCATGCTTTCGCCCACGCTTTATCCGGCACCCGGCTGGAATTGCCCCGGTGTTGACCGACTTACGGCATTTTTCGATGAGCTGGAAGATCGCTTGGACTACAAGCGCTGGTACTACGGCCATTTTCATCGGGATGCCAACCCTGCCGAGCGCCATACCGTGCTCTACGACTGCATCATTCGCCTGGGTGACGAGCTCCAGCCCTGGGATGTTGCGTAGGGGTGGAGTGAGCGGCTACTCGGTCGTTACGGTGATGTTCTCCCGGTGCGCGCGGATGACGTCCCAGCTAAAGTGCTCTACCAGTTGCTCGGCGGAACGCGGCGTGGTGTCCGGCGCGATGCCTGTTTGCCCGGCGAGCCAGCCCAGCAGTGCCTCGGGTGTGCCAAAGCGGGCGCGGAGCTCGCCCAGGTCCAGATCGCGATCGCGCTTGGAAAGGCGGCGGCCGTCCGGCGACATGAGCAGCGGAATGTGCGCGTAGTGCGGCGTGGGCAATCCCAGCAGACGCTGCAGGTAGATTTGGCGCGGCGTGGAGCCCAGCAGGTCGCATCCGCGTACGATCTCGGTAACACCCATGGCGGCGTCATCGACCACCACAGCCAGCTGGTAGGCAAACACGCCGTCGCTGCGGCGCACCAAAAAGTCGCCGCACTCGGTGGCGAGTGCCTCGCATTGGGCCCCGTACGTGCGGTCCACGAATTCGACCACATCGTCTGCGAGGTCGTCGACGGCGGGCACGCGCAGGCGCGTGGCCGGAGCGCGCAGGATGCTGCGGCGTGCAACCTCCTCGGCAGAAAGACCTCGGCAGGCGCCGCGGTAGATGGGCGTGCCGTCGCTGGCGTGCGGCGCGCTTGCGGCGTGGAGCTCGGCGCGCGTGCAAAAACAGGGGTAGGTGAGGCCGGCGTTTTGCAGCTGGCGCAAGGCGCTCTCGTACAGGTCGAGGCGATCGTGCTGGTAGTAGGGGCCTTCGTCCCACTCGAGTCCCAGCCAGGCTAGGTCGTCAATCAGTTGAGCGGCAAGTTCCGGGCGCTTGCAGCGATCGTCCAGGTCCTCGATGCGCAACACAATGCTGCCGCCTTGGCTGCGGGCCGAAAGCCACGCGCACAGGCAACTGAACACGTTGCCCAGGTGCATGCGGCCCGATGGCGACGGGGCAAAGCGCCCCACGACGGGCGCAGGAACGGAGACGGGTTGCGTCGTTGGCGCATCCGCGGCGGGCGTTGCTATGTTGCGTGTTTTGATATCCATGCGGACGAGTATAGCGCGGGGCGCGATGGGGAGGCGTCATTGTGGTCCGCAAGTTGTCGAGGCCCCGCATTGCGTATGGTGGGCCGCAGGCTCGGTGCTTTGATTCCTGTCTATCAACTTGGCACCCTAGACAACAGAAACCCCGGCAGCTCTTCGCAACTGCCGGGGTTTCCGCGGAAAAGGGGGACATGATCCTCGAGCGGACGGCAAAGGGGCAAACCGTTTTCGCTCAACTGCTTTATGCCCCTCGACTGGTGGCTCAATCAGCGCATGCCGCGCCCACACAAAGCCGCTACACCTGTGACGGAGCTGTGAAGTGGTATCTATTGTTGGCGCGGGATTCGGCCAAAGAGCGTCCTAAACGACAAATTTGTTGCTGTCCGTCGGTTCAGCCCAATGATCCGTTTTCCTCCGTCCCCAATAGATCATTTTCTAGGTGCCGGCCGAGGGTGGGACTTTTGTCCCATTTGACGTTCCGCTTGCCTAGACGGTCGTGTCGTACGCTCGCAAACGTGGGACAATAACGCTGTCGGTACCACAGATAAAGGATGTGCCTATGAACACCCTCGTCGCCAAAGTCAGTCGGCAGCGCTGCCTGTTTGCGCGATTCGCTTCCGTCTGCGTGCTCGTCGCGCTCGCGTTGTTGCTACTGCCTGTCGCCGCGCACGCCGACGGCTACTCCATGACCCAAACCTATATCGGCGCCACGGTTGAGGCCGACGGCTCGCTGACCGTTGTCGAGGGACGCCAGTTTGATTTCGATGACGACATCAACGGCGTGTTTTGGGAGATCAATACAGGCTCTAATCAGCAGGGCGGCGCGGCGGGCGTCAATGTGTTGAGCGTCGAGGAAGATGACACCGCGTTCAACAAAGTCGATAGCGCGAACAAGGGTGACTCTGGCGTCTACACGGTCGAGCAGACTGGTGACGGCGTAAAGATCAAGGTGTTCAGCCCCCACGAGAGCGGCGACAGCGTGATCTATTACGTGAGCTACACCATGACCGGTGCGGTTATGAACTGGGCCGATACCGCCGAGCTCTACTGGAAGTTCGTTGGCGACGGCTGGTCCGCGGATTCCGACGATGTTGAGATGGAAGTGCGCTTTGCAAATGCCGCTGCCGGGACGGCGGCCGTCAAGGGCGATAACTTCCGCGCATGGGGCCACGGCCCGCTGACGGGCGACGTATCGCTCGATGCGGACGAACCCATGGTCACCTACACCATTCCCTGCGTGCATCAGGGCGAATTTGCCGAGGCACGTATCGCCTTCCCCAGCGACTGGGTACCGCAGCTTGCCGCCTCGGGCGAAGAGCGCATGTCAACGATCCTGAGCGAAGAGAAAGAATGGGCCGACGAAGCTAACGCCCGACGTGCTCACGCTCACATGATCGCCAATGCACTTGCCGTGCTAAGTGTTGTCGCGGCGGTGGCCTTTACCGGCACAATTGTTGTGCTCAAGCTGCGTAAGCGCAAGCCCAAGCCGCTTTTCCAGGACGAGTATTTCCGCGATGTGCCTTCGGCCGACCATCCCGCCGTGCTTTCGGCCCTCATGAGCTGGAACGAGGTGCCCGATCAGGCATATATCGCCACGCTCATGAAGCTCACCGACGACCGTGTGATCAAGCTGGAGCAGGCGACCGTGACCAAGGCCAAGAAGGGTCTGTTGGGGCGTGAAAAAGAAGAGCAGACGTATCGCGTGACGGTGAGTGATGCGGGCTGGAAGTCGACCAAGGGCATTGACCACATGGTGCTCAAGGTCTTCTTTGCCGGTGCTAAGCCCGACGAGAACGGTGATCGTTCGCGCACGTTCGACGAGCTGCAGCACTACGTCAAGCAGCACGCTACGCCCGTGGGCGACAAGCTCGAGGACTATCAGAACACCGTTAAGGGCAAGCTGGCCGATAGCGAGTACGTTGCCTCGGACGGCATTGTCGCAATGGTGTTTTGCCTGGTTCTTGGTATTCTGATCGCCTTTGTTCCCGTGGGATCCATTTTCTTTACCGACGGCGCACAGGCGAACATTATCGCTGCGGTTATCTCGGTGCCGATTGTACTGGTGGGTATTGGCGTGGGCCTTACGTTCCGCCGCTTTACGCCGGAGGGTGCCGAGGTGGCGGCTCGCTGCAAGGCGCTTAAGCATTGGCTTGAGGACTTCACGCGTCTAAAGGAAGCCGTCCCCGGCGATCTGGTCCTGTGGAATAAACTTCTGGTGATGGGTGCGGCGCTGGGCGTTTCGAAGGAAGTCCTGCGTCAGCTTGCCGAGGCTGTTCCTCCCGAGGTGCGCGAGGCCGACGGTTTCTACGACAATTACCCCTGTTACTGGTGGTACTACCATCATTACGGTACCGAGTCCCCGCTCGATTCATTCGATGACGTGTATCACGAGAGCATCCGTGAGCTGGCTTCGAGTTCCGATAGCTCGAGCGGCGGCGGTGGCGGCGGCTTCTCGGGCGGCGGAGGCGGCGGCGTCGGCGGAGGCGGCGGCGGAACGTTCTAGCGGTCCTAAATTATGGGATGGGCTTTTCTCGACAGCCGTCGGGGGAAGCCCATCCCTTTTTCATGCGCTACCTACGAAGACTGTCCCCAACGACTAGTCACTGGGGACGTTCCTAAATGACTAGGTATGGCTGCTGGGCCTAGGCCGTTAGGTCAAGTTCGTAGAGGAAGCTTTCGCGCGGCATGTCGTGACGGCGCTCTTCGCGGTTGGCGCGGTGCGTGGCGGTGCGCTTAAAGCCGTGCAACTCGTAGAACTTCCACGAACAGTTGGAGTCGGTGTACAGGTGTGCGCTGGTCGCCCCGCACGAGGACAGATGCGAGATTGCGGCGTCGAGCAACACCGAGCCAACGCCCAGGCCGTGGACGTCGCGATCAACGGCAAGCAGCGTGACCTCGTTGTCGTGCGGCAGCGGGCTGCTCTCGAGTAGGCGGTTGTTGGTTCGGATGGTTGCGCGCACAAATGAGAGGTACTCGGCGCAGGCATCGGGCTCCAGCTCGCGCATCTGCGATAGCAACGCGCGTTCGGTATCCATCCAATGTTCCTTGACGGTGGCGCCGGAACTCTGCCCCGCACGCGCGAGCGCAATGCCACGTGCCTGACCGTCGATTACGGCAACCTGCGAAAACGTCGACGACGAAAGGCAATAGGCGAGGTCGCACGCGGCCTCAAGGCGGTTGTACTCATCGTTATCCGAATTGTTATGCCAAAGCTGCTGCAGAATCAGCGCGATGGCGTCGAAGTCTTCGGTATCAAACGGTCGGTAGAGAACCCGCGAGACCATGGTGCCTCTTTCTTTCGCGGATGCATATTGAGCACAGTTCTACCACGCTATTGGCATCTAATTATGGTGCCCCTGTGTTCCATGAACTCACCGTGCCCGGTGCCGTGCTCACCCCCCTCCGCTCGCAAACTTTTTCTGCACATGCGTGCGTTGCGGGGTGCATCGATGCGCTCGATGCGCTACATTAAATCAGTATTTTCAATGCCGCTGCGCGAGCGCTGCAGATCGACGTATCACCGACTCACAGAGCACGGCGGCGTACCAGACAGGAGGACTGCATGGGATCTGATGTGAAGATCGCACGCGCGTTGATCTCGGTTACCGATAAGACGGGCGTCGTCGATTTCGCACGGACGCTGGTCGATGACTTTGGCGTCGAGATCATCTCTACGGGCGGCACGGCTCGTGCCATCGAGGACGCGGGCGTTCCCGTAACCCCCATCGAGGAGTTCACTGGCTATCCCGAGATGATGGACGGCCGCGTTAAGACCCTGCACCCCAAGGTCCACGGCGCGCTGCTGGCCCGCCGCGATTCCGAGCAGCACATGCAGGAGGCGGCTCAGCACGGCATTAAGCTGATCGACCTGGTCGTCGTCAACCTGTACGAGTTCGAGAAGACCGTCGCCAACCCCGAGGTCACCTTCGCGGATGCCATCGAGCACATCGACATCGGTGGCCCCTCCATGCTGCGCTCTGCCGCCAAGAACGCCACGAGCGTTACCGTCATCTCCGACCCGGCCGACTACGACGCCGTTCTGGCCGAGATGCGCGAGACCGGCGGTTGCACCACGCTTTCCACCCGTCGTCGCCTGCAGGTGAAGGTCTACCAGACCACCGCCGCCTACGACACGGCCATCTCCCGCTGGCTTGCCGCTCAGGCAAGCGACGTGGCGGACACCTCTGCCAAGCTCGAGATCTCGCTGGAGAAGGTCGACGACCTGCGCTATGGCGAGAACCCGCAGCAGAAGGCCACGGTCTATCGCTTTGCCGAGGGCTGCGAGAACACCGCGAGCTCGCAGTTCCCGCTCGTGGGCTCCGAGCAGATCCAGGGCAAGCCGCTCAGCTACAACAACTATCTGGATGCCGACGCCGCTTGGAACCTGGTCCGCGAGTTCGACGAGCCGGCCTGCGTGATCCTCAAGCACCAGAACCCCTGCGGCTCCGCCGTGGCCGAGGACATCACGGCCGCCTACGACCGCGCTTTCGCCTGCGATCCCAAGAGCGCCTTCGGCGGCATCATCGCTTGCAACCGCGAGGTTCCCTTTGAGCTGGTTGAGCACTTTGCCGATCAGAACAAGCAGTTCGTCGAGGTTATCATCGCCCCGAGCTACACTGCCGAGGCGCTCGAGCGCATGGCCAAGCGCCCCAACCTGCGCGTGCTGGCTACCGGCGGCGTGGACCACGGCGCCCAGGTGGAGCTGCGCTCCGTCGACGGCGGCATGCTGGTACAGGAAGTCGACCACGTGACCGAGGATCCCGCGACCTTCACGTTCCCCACCGACCGCAAGCCCACCGACGCCGAGATGGCCGAGCTCGAGTTTGCCTGGAAGGTCTGTAAGGGCGTCAAGTCCAACGCCATCTTGGTCTCCAAGGGTAAGGCCGGCATTGGCATGGGCCCGGGTCAGCCCAACCGCGTTGACTCTGCACTGCTTGCCTGCGAGCGCGCCGAGGACTTCTGCGAGCGCGAGGGCGTGGAGAAGGGCGGCTTTGCCTGTGCAAGCGACGCGTTCTTCCCGTTCCGCGACAACGTCGACGTGCTTGCCGCGCACGGCGTGACCTGTATCATCCAGCCCGGCGGCTCCAAGCGCGACGACGAGAGCGTCCAGGCCTGCAACGAGCATGGTATTGCGATGGTCTTCACGGGGGCCAGGCATTTTAGGCACTAGAGGCTTTCCCAAGCACCCGATCTTGCCCCTCAAACCGTCGCTTGCGTACATTTAGTACGCGGCGCTCCTCTTTCGGGGCAATCTCGGGCACTTGGAAAACCCTTAATGGAATGTTGTTCTATCCCATTAAGCTGATCGGTCGCCTGACCATATCGTCAAAATAATCTCCGCAAAAGACGGCTGCTCCGTTTGGAGGGCCGTCTTTTTGGTATAAGAGGACGGAATGACTAACACGAAAGGTATGACCATGCCCCAGATTGATGATGCCGAGCTGTTTGGCAATGCCGAGGATCAGCGTGCGTACGAGGACTTTTGCGCTAATCAGGAGGCGGTCGAGAAGTTTACGCTCGACAAGCCCGCGCTTGTCTGCCGTTGGCGCATGTCCAACAAAAAGGTGCCCATGCTCAACCGCCACATCCGCGCGCTGTCCGAGCGCCTGGTGCAGGGCGAGCCGCTTACCCATAACATGCTCAGCTGGGCCAAACAGCACGTTGAGTGGTCGCTTGCCGAGGGCGATTACACCGCACGCGACGGCGTGCTCATGCTGGTGATCGACATTAACGGCAACGCCGCCATGACGGTGGGGGAGTACGAGCCGCTGGCCGATACGTCGGCCAAGGCGCTGCGCGCCCGCTCCGCCGAGGCCCGCTCCGAGGCTGACGAAACTGGCGTGGCGCCCGAGCTGCTCGCCGCCGTCAACAACGGCGAACTTGCCTTTGTGGCGCCGGCGGACGAGTGCCTGTGTGGCACGGCGACGCTCATCGAGCAGCTGGCCCAGACCAAGGGCATCCCGGTCACGCGCGTAGACATTCCCGCGCAGCTTAAGGGCGCGCTGTTCCTGGTGAGCGACGAGCACGGCGTGGTCCCCGCGACCGAGACGGACGCCGCCGAGGTCGACGCTGTCACGGTCGCCTTCTTTGCCGAAGGCTACGAAAAGCTCCGCGCCCGCCGCTCCTAACCTCAAGGCGGGGTGGGCTTACTGAAGCGAGCGAGCGCGTTCGATGGCGTAGGCGAGCGACAACTGCTCCATCTCCGGGGCGCATTTGTAGCTCAGTCCGGTGAGAGCCGTCACCTTATCGAGGCGATATCGAATCGTGTTCGGGTGCTGGCTCGTCTGCTTGGCGGTTTGCTCGATACGTCGGTCGTTCTCGATGAATGCGGCGAGTGTGGATTCCAACTCACTGCCATGCTCGCTGTCGTGCTCGCGTATCGGCGAGAGAATCGCCTCCGAAAACGATCGCATCTCCGGGGTTTCCGCAAAAGGCATCACGGTTCTCAGGATGCCGAGCTGCGTATAGCGGACGGGACCCTCGGCTCGTTGACAAGATAGGCGCTGTGCGTAAATCGCCTGCGAGATCGCCTGCGCCACCGCCTCGTCTCCAAACAGAATATCGCTGATGCCGAGCCCTTCCGCTCCGCCATCGATACTGCTAGCCTCGATGAGCTCCGTGAGCGCCTGTACGATTCGCTCCACATCGAGCGCCTGCTCCGAGTCGCTTGTCGCTACGAATAGCAAACCTCCGTCATAGGGCGCCAGCATGTTGTGGCATCCGGCGAGGGTCGATTTTGCACAGAGACGTTCGATTTGCAAAAACGTACGCGGGTCGAGGGGCTCTGCAAACGATGTGAACAGGGCGATCGCTTCGTCCAGAAATGACGGGTTGAGGCCTCGGATGCGTCGGCAGATGGACTCAGGCGATACGTCTGTCCTCAGGGCATCGATCTCGCGCTGTGCGAAGTCGATGGACGCGAGCTGCTCGATATGCCGTTTGACTTCATAGATGACGCTGTCAAAGAACAGCGAGTCGTCGGTCGTGAGAAAGACCGGGTAGTGCCGCGCGTTGGCATAGCGGATGGCTTGGTCGGGAATCGGGATGTGCAGGACGTTTTTGATGATAAGACCGCTCGTCCCCTTGGCGACGAGGTATTTCACGGCTTCAGTGATGAGGTACGGGTCGTCCTTCGCATAGAGGAAGGTGCTGAGGACGATCTCGTCTGGGCTGAAGTTGACGCGCTGGTACTTGTTCTTGAGGCCGGGCATGAGTTCGTAATCGAGGATCCCGACGCCGGATACGGCACGCGAGACGCCATCGCTGCCGGCGATTAGGCGGACCGACCCCTCATATTCCCGTGAGAAGTCCGAGATGGTGTATAGCATCAACATCACCTTGTAAATAGCTACAATAAGTACAGGTATAAATAGGATAATCGCACATCTGTATGCTGTTGATGCGAGAAATAGTTCAAATACATGCTGATAAAACGAAAAATTAGATTGAGAATCGTTGTAGATTCCAACAAGAAATGATCCTTGGCGGCATCGTTACTAAACCGTACAGTGAAGCAACGTAAAACTTTCGCTGAGAGGAGCGATGATGGGGCATATGGTGGTGCTTTCGGCCGAGGAAGTTTCCAGGGTGCTGACGATCGAGGATGCAATCGCTGCCGTGGAGGATGCGTATCGCCAGAAGGCAACGGGCAAGGGTGTTGCGTGGCCAATGGTATATGAGCAGTTCGAACCCGGCGTGGCCGATATGGATATCCGCTCGGGCGAGTTGGCGGGAAGCGGCCTCTTCGGTCTCAAGCTCACTGCCTGGTTCTCTCAGAATCCCAAAAAGGGACTGCCCGAGATCTTTGGCACCACGTTGCTGTGCGACAACGCGACGGGCGAGCCGCTGGCGCTGCTTAATGCCTCCGCCGTCACTGGGCTTCGCACCGGTGCCGCCGCTGCGCTCGGTGCCAAGTGGCTGGCTCGGGCGGATGCGTCGAAACTGCTTGTTGCGGGTGCCGGCCATATGAGCACCTATATGGTGGCAGGCGTGCTCGCCGCCTGTCCCAAAGTGAGCGAGGTCAGGGTGTGGGATCCGGTTTCCGATGCCGCGCCCGAGGCCCGCGTCGAGCGCATGCGAGACGAGGTCGCCCATATCTTGGGCGCCTGCGAGCATGCTCGCGAGGCATCCACCTATTCCATCGAGGCGACGGCCGACGGCCAAGGTGCCGCGGCAGAGGCCGACATCATCGTGACGATCACGCCGGCGACCAAGCCCATCATCCCCGATGCATGGGTGCGCCCCGGTACGCATATCTCCTGCGTCGGTGCCGACATGCCCGGCAAGCAGGAGCTCGCCTCGGCGCTTGTCGCCCGTTCCGCTGTTTACGTCGACGACCGCGAGCAATCGGTCGCGTCCGGTGAGCTGGAGATTCCGGTTGCCGAGGGTGCCATCACGCCCGAGGGCATCAAAGCGGAGCTCGGCGAAGTCATCGCCGGCACGGCTACGGGTCGTTCGGATGACGAGCAGGTGACGGTGTTCGATACGTCGGGCATCGCCGTTCAGGACCTTTCGGCATCGAAAATCGCCTACGACCGCGCCGTCGAGGCGGGGCTGGGCACCGTGGTGGAACTGTAAGAAAGTCAAGGAAAGGAAACGGCAATGCAGATCAAGGATTTCGCCGTCGAGCAGTGGATGAACGAGTGGGAGACCAAGTGCACCCACAACGTTGCGGAGACGTGCGTCTACTCCCTCACGCTCGACCAGCTGTTCGAGCTTACGAACACCGACAAGAAGGTGTGGCTCGACAGCCTGTGCTCGCGCCGATTCACCTACGGAGACATCGAGGGGCAGCCCGGCTTCCTCGAGGGGGTCGCGCGTCTCTATAAGACGGTCGAGCCCGGGCATATCGTGCCCACGCACGGCGCGACCGGTGCCAACTCCCTGGTTATTTCCACGCTCGTCGAACCGGGCGATCATGTAGTCTCCGTCAAGCCCACCTACCAGCAGCTTTACTCGATTCCCGAGATGTGCGGTGCGAAGGTCGATATCCTTCAGCTCGATCGCAAGAACGGCTATCACGTCGACGTCGACGCGCTCGATGCCCTGGTGACCGACGATACCAAGCTCATCTGCATCAATAACCCGGACAACCCCACGGGCGCCCTGCTCGACACCGATACGCTCAAGGCGATTGTCGAGGTTGCGCGCAAACACGACGCGTGGCTGCTCTGCGACGAGGTCTACCGTCTGCTTACTCAGACGGATGAGTACTGCGAGTCCGTGATCGACCTGTACGACAAGGCCGTCGTCACCGCATCCATGTCCAAGGTCTGGTCGTTTGCCGGCCTGCGTCTGGGCTGGGCGGTCACCAAGAGCTCGGAACTTCGTCGCGCGCTGCTCTCGCATCGCGACTACAACCTGATTTCCGCCGGCATATTCAGCGAGACGGTGGCGGAGCTGATTCTGGGCAACGCTTCCGTGATCCTTGAGCGCAGCCGTCGCATCGTCCGTCAGAACCTTGCTGTTCTGGAGAAGTGGGTCGAGAGCGAGCCGCACCTGTCGTTTGTCAAGCCCGAGGCGGGTACCACCGCGCTCGTGTATTACGACTACGACATCGACTCCAGGACGTTCTGCATCGACATGATTAAGAAGTCCGGCGCGCTCGTCACCCCGGGCGATTGCTTCGAGGAGCCCAAGAGCATGCGCATCGGCTATGCATATTCCGATAACACCGACGACCTGCAGAAGGGCCTGGATGCCATCTCTGCGTACATGCGTACGCTCGAGTAGAGGCTCGAGGGCGAAGTGATGGGGTCGATCGATTTAGGACCGAGGCCCCCTATTTTTTCTCAAGGCTACCGAACACTTTTGTCATATTAGGTGCCCACGGGGTCGTATCGCTGCGACGCCGTGGGCATAATGGTGTGGAAGGTGCAAGTTACGCGAAATGGGAGGACACATGGCGCTGATCTATGTCGTTGAGGACGACGAGCCCATTCGTCGTGAGCTTGTCGACATCCTTGCCCGCGCTGGGTTTGAAATCGAGGCCTGCGAATCGTTTGAGCATGTCTCGCGCGATATTCTCGCCGCCGCGCCCGACCTGGTGCTGCTCGATCTCACGCTCCCTGTCAAAGACGGCCAGCACATCTGCCATGAGGTCCGTCGCGAATCCGAGGTCCCCATCATCGTTCTCACGTCGCGCACGACCGAGATCGACGAGGTCATGGCCATGACGCTCGGCGCGGACGACTTTGTTCCCAAGCCCTACAGCGCCCGTGTGCTCGTGGCGCGCATCAACGCACTGCTGCGTCGCACCGCGGTGGCAGGCGAGCGCAGCACGCTTGTCCACAAGGGGCTGGAGCTCGACCTCGCCCGCTCAATGGTCACCAACACGCAAACCGGCACTAGCACCGAGCTCACCAAAAACGAGCTGCGTATCCTCTCACTGCTTCTGAGCCGCGCGGGCAAGATCGTTTCGCGCTCGGCCATCATGCAGGACCTGTGGGACTCCGACGCCTTCGTGGACGACAACACGCTCACCGTCAACATCAACCGCCTGCGTACTACGCTCGAAAAAATCGGCATCAAGGGGTATTTGACCACGCACCGCGGTCAGGGCTATTCGGTCTAGGGGCCGGCTATGTCATTTGCCAAGTTCTTTAAAGACGCGCTACTTCCCGTCGCCGTGTGGGCGTGCGGCGTGCTGCTGAGCTGCTTTGTGCTGACGGTCGCCGGTGCACCCGTCTCTATTGTGGTCGTGGCGGTCGGCGTGTCCTTTATCTTTGGTATGCTCGGCATCGTGATCGAGTATGCGCGTCGCCGTCGTTTTTTGCGTCAGCTGGAGCGTGCGGCAGAGGAGCTCGAGAGTCCCGCATGGGTGCAGGAGATGGTGCAATGCCCGACCTATGCCGAGGGCGAGCTCGAGTACGAGGTCTTGCGTCGCGTGGGTAAAGCCGCTTGCGACGAGGTTGCCGAAGGCCGGCGTCAGACCGATGACTATCGCGACTATATCGAGAGCTGGGTCCACGAGGCCAAGCTGCCCCTGGCGGCGGCTCACCTGATTTTGGAAAACCTAGACAGCGGCGAAGACGACCTGTCGCGCGTGGACGACCTGGCACGCGAACTTGCCCGCGTGGAGCGCTATATCGACCAGGCGCTCTACTATGCGCGCTCGGAGGTTGTGGAGCGCGATTACCTGATTCGACGTTGGAACCTCAAGGCTCTGGTGACGGGCGCAATCAAGGCCAATGCGCGTGAGCTCATCGCGGCACACGTGGCGCCGGTGTGCGAGAACCTCGACTTTGAGGTCTTTACCGACGAGAAGTGGCTCGAGTTTATTCTGGGCCAGCTCATTCAGAACAGCATTAAATATGCGCGTGAGGACGGCGCAAAGATCGTGTTTTCGGGTGCGTTGCTGGACGAGGGTCTGGCAAGCGAGCGCATCGAGCTTACCGTTGCCGACAACGGCTGTGGCGTGTGTGCGGCAGACCTGCCGCGCGTGTTCGAGAAGGGCTTTACCGGCGACAACGGCCGCACCACCAAGCGCGCAACGGGCATCGGTCTCTATCTGGTGGCGCGCCTGTGCTCCAAGATGGGCATCGACGTCACCGCGGCATCCGAGCCCGGCGAAGGCTTCGTCGTAACGTTCGCCTTCTCGACCAACAAATTCCAATACTTCGAGTAACGCACGCGGCAGACGTCCGCCCAAACAAAAACGTGCCGCCCCAAACGGGGCGGCACGCCATCTTTTATCAGCCAACTCGCTGAGGTGCGGTGACGAAGGCGCAAGGCCGGGAGGGGTTATCTAAGCCGACATCCCGCAGCCGCGAAGCGGCGAGGACGTCGGCGTGATAACCCCGCAGGCCTTGCGCCGGCGGGAAGGAACCTACTTCACGACCAAGATGTCGCAGTCCGTGTTGCGCAGCAGGAACGTCGAAATCGAACCCAGCAGCGCATACTTGATCGAGGACAGGCCGCGGGCGCCGCAGAGCACCAGGTCGGGCTTGACCACGTCGAGCATCTCGTCCTTGAGCGTCTCGCGAATGCGGCCGGCGCGAATCATGACCTCGACCTCGGGAATGTCGGGATTGGCCTTGGCCTCTTCGAGCTGCTTGGCGATGGAGTTCTTAAATGCCTCCTCTAGGCCGTTGACCAGATCAACCGGATAGGAACCGGCGCTCTCGAGCGCCGTGGAATCGATAACGTGGCCGATGATTAGCTTGGCGCCGTTGTTCGCGGCGACCTTGATGGCGCGTGCGAGCACAAAATCCTGCTGCTCAGTACCGTCGAGTGAAACAAATACCTTGGTGTAGCCCTCGTTCATGGTTTCCTCCTTGGTCTATCGCACGGGCGCGGGGCTCGTGCATCGGGCGGGCGCGGGCGCGTTGGCCGCCGGACACTTTATCTTGTTGCAGTTATACCCAAGGATTTCGGTTTGACCGCTCGCAATTCTGTGAACGGACGAGTTTTTTGGTAAGGGTAGGCGCAGACGCGCCTGAACGGTTGATAATGGGACATCGCCCGCACCGTCCGCAGAACAATATCGGCGGGTGTCTAACGAGGGGGTCCCTTTGGATATCATCGAGCTTCTAAAATCTGCCTTCATGGGCCTGGTCGAGGGCATCACCGAATGGCTGCCCGTTTCGTCGACCGGTCACATGATCTTGGTGGACGAGTTCGTTAAGATGAACGTGAGCGAGACGTTCTGGAACATGTTCCTGGTCGTGATTCAGCTTGGCGCCATTTTGGCCGTCTGCGTCCTGTTCTTCCATGAGCTCAACCCGTTCTCGCCCAGCAAGGGCAAGGAGGGCCGTCGCGACACCTGGGTGCTATGGGGCAAGATTGTGCTCGGCTGCATTCCCGCCGCGGCGATCGGTCTGCCGCTTAACGACTGGATGGAGGAGCATTTCTACAATGCTCCCGTCGTGGCGTTGGCGCTCATTGTGTACGGCGTGCTGTTTATCGTGATCGAGAACTGGCGCGCGAACAAGCGCGACCAGGCTGCTCTTGCCGGTTCGTTTGGTTCGCGTGCTGTGGTGGCGGGCGGACGTCCCGCCGGTGCGCATTTTGCCGCGCCCGCTGCGACTGCCGCCGCAGACGATGACGATAGCTTGGACTTTGGCTCCATCACTACGCTCGAGGATCTGAGCTGGAAGACCGCGCTGGGTATCGGTTGCTTCCAGGTGCTTTCGCTGATTCCGGGCACATCGCGCTCCGGCTCCACGATCATCGGCGGCCTGCTGCTGGGCTGCACGCGCTCGGTGGCGTCTAAGTTCACGTTCTTCCTGGCTATTCCCGTTATGTTTGGCGCGAGCGCGCTCAAGCTGGTCAAGTACTTTATTAAGGGCGGTACTTTCGGCACCAACGAAATCGCCATCCTGGGCGTGGGCTGCGTCGTCGCCTTTGTGGTGTCGCTCATTGCCATCAAGTGGCTTATGGGCTTCGTGCGCCGTCACGACTTTAAGTGCTTCGGCGTCTACCGCATCATCCTGGGCATCGTGGTGCTCGCGTACTTCTTTGTCCTGGAGCCGATGCTCGGCCTCTAACTTAGTCGACGCTGCGCGGCGGCCGGGGCGACAACTTGTCATTCAAAGGGGGCGGCATGACCAGAAGGTCTATGCCGCCCCTTTTCATGCCAATTTGTTCGCCCCGGCCACCGCTCGCTGCTGCTGCCATGACATCGGCGGTTTCGTGATTGTCAATTGATTGGTGCAGACCAACCTGACCCCATTGCGCCAAATTCGCTGGGGCGGGCCTGACGGTGACGCACGGAGTCGTGGTGTGATTTGCGTCGGTGTCCGCGCGGCTCGGTATACTGGTACGGCTCAAACTATGGCGCCGCCCGCAGGCGCGCCGTCCGTCAGATGAGGAGTCGCCCATGACCCAGCCCTTGCCCTGGGAAAAGAACGCCGCGGTATCCGTGCCGCCCGCGCCGGAACCCGTGCCGCTCGATGCATACACCGCCCATGCTGCGCCGGAGCCCGAGCTCGTCCCGCTCGACATTTACGACGCTCCCGCGCCGGCGCCCAAGCCCGCCAAGCCGCTCGTCGACATTGACAGCCTTAATCCCGCCCAGCGCGAGGCGGTCCTGTCCACCGAGGGCCCGTTGCTGGTGCTCGCCGGCGCCGGCTCGGGCAAGACCCGCGTCTTGACCTTCCGCATCGCACATATGCTCGGCGACCTGGGTGTTAAACCTTGGCAGGTTCTTGCCATCACGTTTACCAACAAGGCCGCGGCAGAGATGCGCGAGCGTCTGGCGGCACTCATTCCCAGCGGCACCCGTGGCATGTGGGTGTGCACCTTCCATGCCATGTGCGTGCGCATGCTGCGCGAGGACGCCGACCTGCTGGGCTACACCGGTCAGTTCACCATCTACGATGACGATGACTCAAAGCGCATGGTGCGCGACATTATGCAGGCGCTCGGCATCGAGCAAAAGCAGTTCCCCATCAACATGATCCGCAGCAAGATCAGCTCGGCCAAAAACGCCATGATCGGCCCCGAGGACATGCTTAAATCCGCCGACAGCCCCAACGACAAAAAGGCCGCTCAGGTCTACCTGGAGCTGGAACGCCGCCTGCGCGCCGCCAACGCGATGGACTTCGACGACCTGCTCGTGCGCACGCTCGAGCTGCTGCGCACCCGCCCCGAGGTGCTCGACAAGTACCAAGAGCGCTTCCGCTACATTAGCGTCGACGAGTATCAGGACACCAACCACGTCCAGTACGAGATCGCCAACCTGCTGGCCGCCAAGTACCAAAACCTCATGGTCGTAGGCGACGATGACCAGTCCATTTATAGCTGGCGCGGCGCCGACATCACCAATATCCTGGACTTTGAGAAGGACTTTAAAAACTGCAAGACCGTCAAGCTGGAGCAGAACTACCGCTCTACGGGTCATATCCTGAGCGCCGCCAACGCCGTGGTGCGCCACAACTCGCAGCGCAAGGACAAGCGTCTGTTTACGGCCGAGGGCGATGGCGAGAAGATCCAGGCCTTCCAGGCAAGCGACGAGCGCGACGAGGGCCGCTGGATTGCCGGCGAGATCGAAAAACTGCATGCCAAAGGCACGAGCTACGACGATATCGCCGTGTTCTACCGCACCAACGCCCAGTCGCGTATCCTCGAAGATATGTTCCTGCGCGCAGGCGTGCCCTACAAGATCGTGGGCGGCACGCGATTCTTCGACCGTGCCGAGATCCGCGACGTCATGGCCTACCTTAAGATGATCGTGAACCCGGCAGACGAGATGAGCGTCAAGCGCGTCATCAACACGCCGCGTCGCGGCATCGGCTCCACCTCGATCCAAAAGATCGAGCAGCTGGCGCGCGACAACCGTTGCTCGTTCTTCCAGGCCTGCGAGATCGCAACAGCCGAGACGGGCATGTTTAGCGCCAAGGTGCGTAACGGCCTGTCGAGCTTTGTGTCGCTGGTGCGCGAGGGCCGTCGCATGGACGGCGAGCTCAAGGACGTCGTCGAGATGATTGTCGATAAGACGGGCCTGCTGCAGGCTTTTCGCGCCGAAGGCACCATGGAGTCCGAGAGCCGCGCCGAGAACATCCAGGAATTCCTGGGCGTCGCCGCCGAATTTGAGGAGACGCACGAGGATATCGAGGGTACGCTCGAGAGCTTAGAAGAGCTGCGCGCTGCTGGTGTTGCCGATGTGCCCGCCGACGTTGAGCCCGAGCCCGTTGTGGTGAGCGCGCCTGCGCCCGAGCCCGGCCCGTCTGCGCCCGCGTTTTCGTTTGAGGCACTCGTCGGCGCGCGCGATGCCGCAGGTTCCAATCCGCTCGATAGCTTGGCCGCTCCGGCGCTGTCTCCGCAGGATGCTCTGGCCGCCGCCATCGCGGGCAACGCGTATGCCGCGCCGACGGAGATGCCGGCGGGCGCCGTGCATGCCGACGAGATCGAGCGCACCTACGGCCCGCTCACCTGCAAGGCGCTGCCGGCACTCATGGAGTGGCTGGCCCTGCGCTCCGACTTGGATTCCCTGGCCGGCGAGACGCATGCCATCACTATGATGACCATCCACTCCGCCAAGGGCCTGGAGTTCCCGGCGGTTTTCGTGGCCGGCATGGAGGAGGGTATCTTCCCGCACGTGCATGACTTTGGCGGCAGCGATGATCCGGGCAAGCTCGAGGAGGAGCGTCGCCTAGCCTACGTCGCCATCACGCGCGCCCGTAAGCGCCTGTTCCTGACCTATGCGGCCACGCGTCGCACCTACGGCTCGACCTCTGCCAACCCGCGCTCGCGCTTCCTCAACGAGATTCCGTTTGAGGACATCGAGTTTAGCGGTATCGGTTCTGCCGGTTTTGAGGGCACGGGCTGGGAGAAGCGCGGCGACCGTCACGGCACGTTTGGCTCGGGTATGGGCTCGGACATGTATGGCGGCAAGGTGTTTGGCTCGCATACGCGCTCGACCGGCGGCTCTGGATCGCGTAGCGGATCGAGCTTCGATGACTTCTTTGGCGGCAGCACTTATGGCACCGAGCGCCATCGTGGGGTTTCGCCCGACGCCGGCCGTGTTGCCTCGACCTTTGGCTCGGGCGCGCCGCGAGCCAAAAAGCCGTCATCCAAGGTGTCGCCGACGGTGGAGCGCAAGGTCGATCGCGCCAGCGCATCGCAGGACTTTTCCGCGGGCGATACCGTGAGCCACAAGACCTTTGGCACGGGCACCGTGATCTCGGTCGCCGGAGACATGATCGAGGTTCAATTCGAAAAGACCGGCCAGACCAAAAAGCTGATGAAAGGATTCGCTCCGATCGTCAAGCTGAATGCCTAACTGCGAGGTTGACCGGGCGCGCCGGGGGCTTTGGTCGCCTGCTCGGACAGTCCTGCTCGCACGGAGAGCACATTAAGTGCTCTCC
>NZ_JBCJBI010000014.1:0-55092 GCF_039062365.1 Collinsella aerofaciens | reverse complement strand
CGCGCCGAGAGTACTGCGGGGTCAGCCCGTGGGAGGCCAGGGCGCCGCTGACCGGTGGACGGCACCGAGCCGTCATCGAACTGAGAAGGGGGAGGCCTCGCGGCCTCCCCCTTTTTTACGTTGTATACACGTTATACTTTGGGACCTAGCTCCCCCATATGTGCTCTTACTGTTTGGCTGTATTTTGAGTCCATCTAGTGTATTTGAGCGATAATTACTCGCATTGGCGTTAGGGAGGGCTTGATGTTTACCGTATTTGTCTTGGGCAATATTGCTTCGGGTAAGTCGACTGCCTGCCGCTATTTCAAATCTCGTGGCGCTATGCTAATCGATCTGGATGAGCTTGCAAAATCGCTGTATGTGCCGGGCTCTGATATCGTCAATGCACTCGCGGATGAATTCGGTTGGGACATTTTGGATGAGGAAGGCGGCATTCGCCGTGGCATCCTCGCTTCTCGAGCTTTCGCTTCTCCTGATTCGGTCGCACGGCTCAATGACATCGTGCATCCTGTTCTCATTGAACAGCTTTCGCTTAGGATTCTCGATCCGGTTTGTTGTACGGTTTCATCTCCTCGTTATCGCTTTGCGGTGGTCGAGGTATCTGCTCCGACTGGTTTTGAGGATGCATTTGGCTTGGCTGATGAAATTTTGGTCATCAGCGCCCCTTTGTCAGTTCGTCGCGAGCGCGCTATTCAACGTGGCATGGAGCCATCTGATTTCGATGCCCGTTCTGCTTGCCAGCCCGAAGAGTCTGCGCTGTGCAATCTCGCTACAACTGTGATTGACAATGCGGCAGACGATAACTCGCTCTTTGAACAACTGGACGCATGGCTTTCGCGCCATGGGTTCGGGGATGTAGTGGATAAGGAGGAGGCCGATGCCTAAGACACGTTTCCTTACGTGGTATCGCCTTATACCGCTGGCTGCCGTTTTTGCCTTCGGCCTTATCTCATTCGTTTACTCGTATGCTCCTGCCGCTTTCTTTAAGCCGCTGTATCCGATTGACTACGAGGCGTATGTAAAGCAATCCAGTATTTCGCATAATCTGGATCCGTATCTGGTGTGCGCTGTCATTAAGTCTGAATCGAATTGGGATCCCGAGGCCGAGTCGAATCAGGGTGCTCAGGGATTGATGCAGCTGATGCCCGAGACTGCCCAGGATATGATCGCCAAGGGCCTTGTCGACGGTGGCGAGTATTCGGCCGACAACCTTAACGATCCGGCTACGAATATCGAGTTTGGCTGTGCGTATCTCTCGTATCTTCTAGCGTATTTTAACGGGTCGACTGACAGTGCCATTGCCGCCTATAACGCCGGCATGGGCAATGTCGACGGATGGGCGCAGCAGAGTACGTCGCTTCATAATGCAATCACCTTTCCCGAGACGCAGGCGTATCTGATTCGTGTCAATAATGCCTGGGTTCGCTACAAGACCCTCTATCCCGATCGGTTCGTATAGGACTATGCCTGCCGCCTGCGTATACTGCAGATATATGAGTTAGGAGTATCCATGGCGGAATTTGAAGTAGAACGCGTTGGTGGTGAACTTAAGCGCTTTGGCGTTGAAGGCTCTGACGTGCCGTTTAAGGTCGTGTCTCCCTATGAGCCTGCCGGTTCCCAGCCTAAGGCCATTGAGTCGCTTGTGCAGGGCGTGAGGGACGGAGACCGCTATCAGGTTTTGCTGGGCGTGACTGGTTCGGGCAAGACCTTCACGATGGCAAAGACTATTGAGGCCCTGGGAAAGCCGACGCTGGTCATGGCTCCGAATAAAACGCTCGCCGCTCAGCTTGCGAGCGAGCTCAAAGAGTTCTTTCCCAACAACGCTGTGGTCTACTTCGTCTCGTACTACGACTACTATCAGCCCGAGGCGTATGTGCCGCAAAGCGATACATATATCGAGAAAGACTCCTCGATTAACGAAGAGGTCGAGATGCTGCGACATCAGGCGACCGCATCGCTGCTCTCTCGACGCGATGTGATCGTCGTCGCATCGGTCTCGTGTATCTATGGCATCGGCTCTCCAGAGGACTATGCGGGCCTGGCACCGAACGTCGACAAGAAGGTGCCGCTCGAGCGCGATGACTTTATCCATGCACTTATCGACATTCAATATGATCGCAATGACTATGACTTGGCACGCGGCACGTTCCGCGTGCGCGGCGATGTTGTCGACGTGTATCCGCCTTATGCCGAGCATCCGTTGCGGTTTGAGTTCTTTGGCGACGAGGTCGAGCTGATTGCCGAGATCGATGAGGTCACCGGTGAGATGCTTCGTGAGTACGAGGCTATTCCCGTATGGCCGGCATCGCACTACGTAACCGAGAAGCCGAAGGTCAAGGCGGCTCTGAAATCGATCAGCGAAGAGTGCGAGAAGCGCGTGGCGGAGCTCAAGGCGACCGACAAGTTGCTCGAGGCGCAGCGTCTGCAGCAGCGCACCGATTATGATCTTGAGATGCTCGAGACGATGGGCTTTTGCAACGGCATCGAGAACTACTCGCGTCATCTGGACGGTCGTAAACCGGGTGAGCCGCCGTTTACCCTAATCGATTACTTTCCCAAGGATATGCTCTGCATCATCGATGAGAGCCATGTGACGGTGCCGCAGATTCGCGGCATGCACGAAGGTGACCGCTCGCGTAAGGTGACGCTGGTGGAACACGGTTTTCGCCTGCCCTCGGCGCTCGATAACCGCCCGCTTCGTTTCGATGAGTTTGAGGCAAGGATACCCCAGTTTATCTATGTTTCGGCCACGCCGGGCGATTACGAGCTGCGGGTGAGCCAAAACGACGTGGAGCAGATCATTCGTCCGACCGGCCTGCTCGATCCCAAGATCGACGTTCGTCCGGTCCGAGGCCAGATTGACGATCTTGAGGACGAGATTCGCGAGCGCGTTGCCCGCAAAGAGCGCGTGCTGGTGACCACGTTGACCAAACGCATGGCCGAGGACCTGACCGACCATCTGCTTGATGCCGGCATTAAGGTCAATTACATGCACTCCGATACAGCGACGATGGACCGTGTCGAGATCCTGCGAACGCTGCGCGAGGGCAAGATCGATGTTCTCGTTGGCATCAACCTGCTTCGCGAGGGCCTGGATCTTCCCGAGGTCTCACTGGTGGCAATTCTCGATGCCGATAAGGAAGGCTTCTTGCGCAACCGCCGTTCGCTGATTCAGACGATTGGCCGCGCGGCCCGTAACGCCGATAGCGAAGTCATCATGTATGCGGACGTTGTGACCGATTCGATGAAAGAGGCCATCGAGGAGACGCAGCGCCGTCGCGAGATTCAGATGGCATATAACGAAGAACATGGCATTGTGCCCAAGACGGTGCGCAAAGCCATCAACGACATCTCAAGTTTTATTGCCGAAGCCGAAAAAACCGTGGGTTCCAAGGGGCGCTCGAAGGGCGACTCCCTTGGCCATGGCGCATTCTATACGCCCGATGAGTCGGGCGAGGGCGGCGTGCCGGAAACGGTGGCGCCCGAGCAGACACTTGCGGAGCAGTTGGAAGAACTGCCGCATGACGAGCTTGTGCGGATCGTCGAAACCATGGAAGAGGATATGCGTAACGCTTCTGCCGCCATGGACTTTGAGGAGGCGGCGCGCCTGCGCGATGCCGTCGTTCAGATTCGGGCGATGCTCGAGGGTGCGTCTGAGGACGAGACGATCGAGCGCTTGCGTTCGCAGGCCCGCAAGGGTTCCACGTTCGCATCGGGCAGAAAACGCCAGGGTGCACGGTTTAAGAAATAGCGAACAGGCCCCGAGTTCCCTGTGGAGCTCGGGGCCTGTGTCTTTTGCGTGTTGGAATTCGTGCGCTAGAGGTCTGCGATCAGGGCTTCGGCACAACGGATGCCGTCGGTGGCCGCGCTCATGATGCCGCCGGCATATCCAGCTCCCTCACCGCAAGGGTAGAGGCCCGGGGTCGACACGGCATGGCACGTTCGGTCTCGGGTGACAGTAACCGGTGAGCTCGAACGAGTCTCCACGCCGGTAAGAACGGCATCGGGGCGGTCATAGCCTCGTAGCTTTTTTCCGAGTAGGGGAAGTCCCAGGCGGAGCGACTCGACGATATGCTGCGGCAGAGCTTCGTCAATTGCCGTCCAGGTCACACCGAGCGGATAGGTGGGCTTTACCTTTCCGGGCGCCTTGCTGGCGCGTCCTGCGAGGAAATCTCCGACGAGTTGTGCCGGTGCGTTCCAGTTGGAGCCGCCCAGGCGATAGGCGGCCGCCTCGCAGGCACGCTGGAGCTCGATGCCGGCGAGCGGGTCATCGTTGGGAAGGTCCTCAGGCGTGACGTTAACGAGCAGGGCGGCATTTGCGTTGCGTCCGTCGCGGGCATTGAGGCTGGCGCCGTTGACGCACAGGTGGCCCTGCTCGGAAGAGGCGGCGACAACCTGCCCGCCGGGGCACATGCAAAACGAGAACACGCTGCGGCCGTTGGGAAGATGGGCGACGAGCTTGTAGGGGGCTGCTCCGAGGGCAGGATGTCCCGCCAAGGCTCCATATTGGGCTCGGTCGATGTCGCGCTGCGGATGCTCGATGCGAACGCCCATGGCAAAGGTCTTTTGTGCGAGGGCCACGTTGTGGTCCTTAAGGAGCTCAAAAATATCGCGAGCAGAATGCCCGCAGGCGAGGATGAGGTGCTTTGTCTCGATTGGCTCGCAAGCGGCGTCTTGGGACGATTGGACATCAATACCGGTAATGGCGCCAGACGCGTCGATGTGAATGTCGACGAGCTTTGTTCGATAACGGACGACACCTCCGAGCTGCTCGATGCGCTGGGATATAGCGGTGACAACCGTGGGAAGGATGTCGGAGCCAATGTGCGGCTTGGCATCCCACAGAATATCGCGGGGCGCGCCCGCCTCGACGAAGGTTTCGAGGATAAGGCGATGGGCGGGATTTTTGGTTCCCGTATTGAGCTTGCCGTCCGAGAAGGTCCCCGCGCCGCCCAGGCCAAACTGGATATTGCTCTCGGGGTCGAGGATGCGCTCCTTTAGAAAGAGATCGATCGCATGCGAGCGGCGAAATGCTGGGTCGCCGCGCTCGATGAGCAAGGGCTTAAGACCCGCTTCGGCAAGGGTGAGTGCAGCGAAAAGGCCAGCGCATCCGGCACCGACAACGACAGGGCATTCTTGAGGTGCGTCGGAGACGGGGGAGGGGAATGAAGACCCATCGTCCTCTATCGCGCGTGCGCGCGAGCGGTCACGCTCGGAAACGCTGTCGACCGCTTCTCGCTCGAGGTGGGGACTGGTCAGCTCAACACGAAAGCTCAGGATAAAATGGACGTCTCGTTTTTTGCGAGCGTCGATTGACTTGCGATGGAGCTCGATGGACTTGATCTCGGAGTCCTTGCAACGTAGGACGCGCTTGGCGACTCGCTTGCCAACAATGAGGCAGGCATTTTCATCGCCGGCTTCATCGAGCGACGCGTTGACTTGGGTGATTTCGATCATCGAGGTCTCCTTAGAGGCAAGAAAGAGGCCGTCCGGTATCCCAGACGGCCCGAATGCGTTTTTGATTATAGACTGCGCGGCTACAGACTGCTTGCAGCGCGAATGCCCGAGAGCCAGGCCCACGCAAGGTTAAAGCCTCCGCAATCGGCGTCGATGTCGAGCGCTTCGCCGCAGACGTAAAGCGGGGCGTCGACAGCGCTGCGCGCGCGTAGACTGGGTGTTGAGATGCTCTCGACAGATACGCCACCACGCGTGACCTGCGCCGAGCGCTCCTCGGCTGTTCCCTCGACGAGCAACTTAAAGTGCTTGAGGATCGAGACCAGGTGGATGACATCGTTGGAGCCTGGATGGCACTGCTCGAACGCCGTGCAGACGACGCGGGAGAGTTGCGGGGCAAGCATACCGTCGAGCCAACGGGGATTGCGGGGCGAAAAGCCGCCGAGCAGCTCAACGCGCCGGTTGAGCATATCGAGCAGCTCGTCTTTAGAGAGGTCGGGGAAAACGTCGAGCAGGATCGTATCGCCGCGCTGGATACGACGGGAGAGGTTGAAGACAGCGACGCCTGAGATGCCGAAGGTTCGAAACAGGACTTCACCGTCTTCGTGCCAGAGCTCATTATGATTGCGGGCGAGCGTCAAGCGGGCGCGGACGCGCAGGCCATCCAACGTCTTGAGTGCCGCCCGATCGCCGACGACCGTTGCCGATACGGGGCAGAGGATGGGGCGCAGCGAAGTGAGGGGGAGGCGAAACGTATCGGCGATACCGGTGGGGTTGCCACCCGTGGCGATAATTACGGCATGTGCCTCCAGGGCCTCGTTCTTGCGAGGGACATCGGCGAGCGCTTTCCGAAGCGAGCGGAGCTCCGATTTTCGGTCGTCGTGCTTTTTTGCCTTGAGCGCCCGCGCTGGACGGTCTATTTGGAGTGTCCAGCCTTCGGAAGCTTTGTGCGCCGAGGCAACGTTGGCTCCGCAGATTAAGGTGATACCCAGGCGGTCGCAAACGTTGAGAAGCGCGTCGCGCACCGATTCTGCGCGAAGGGAGCGCGGGTACAGCCGGCCTTTCTCGGAGGTTGTCATGATGCCCAGCGAGGAGAAGAAACCCATAAGCTCTTGTTCGGGCCGGGGGCCCATAACGGATTCAACGAATGCGGGGTGGTTATACCGCTGTGGATCAATCGATTCGTTGGAGAGGTTGCAGCGGCCGTTGCCGGTCGCAAGGAGCTTAAGGCCGCAGGCGACATCGCGCTCAACGATGCAGACGCTTTTGCCAGCGCGTGCGGCCGTAATGGCGGCGGCGAGGCCTGAAGCCCCGCCGCCGATTACCAGGACGTCATAGAAGGCGCTCGTGTTCACTTAGGCCTCGTCGGTCTCGTGCGGGGTAATGGCCTCGACGGCAGAGACTGCCTTGGGCAACATGCCATCGGGCAGTGCGGTCTCGACCTCGCCCTTATCGCAGGCCTCGGCGAGTGCCGGATTAATGGGAAGCTGGCCCAAGATGTCGAGGTTATAGCGTTCTGCGACCTCGGGGAGCTTGCTCTTGCCAAAGACCTCGATCTTCTTGCCGCAGTCGGGGCACTCAATATAGCTCATGTTTTCGACGATGCCCAGAATGGGGACGTTCATCTTCTCGGCCATGTTGACCGCCTTGGCGACGATCATCGAGACCAGATCCTGCGGGCTCGTGACGATGACGATGCCGTCGACGGGCAGTGACTGGAAGACGGTGAGCGCGACGTCGCCTGTTCCCGGAGGCATGTCGACCAGCAGGTAGTCGATGGGGCCCCATGAGGTCTCGCTCCAGAACTGCCTAATGGCGCCTGCGATGACCGGACCGCGCCAAAGGACGGGGTCGGTCTCGTTTTGGAGCAGAAGGTTGGAGCTCATGACCTTGACGCCGTGCTCGGAGATTTCAGGCAGCATGAGGTTGCCAAGGGCATGGACGTGGCGTCCGCTCATACCGAACATCTTGGGGATAGAGGGACCGGTGATGTCGGCATCGAGGACGCCGACCTTGTGGCCGTGACGGGCAAGCTCGGTGGCGATGGCACCGGTGACAAACGACTTGCCGACACCGCCCTTGCCGGAAAGCACGGCGATGACGCGTTTGACCTCGGACAGCGTATTCTCCTCAAATTGCGACGGCGACGTTTGTCCGCCGGCGGCCTGTGCGTGCTCGCAACCCATGTATGACTCCTTTGTATATGTTGGGGCCGGGGCCCCGTGATGTGACACGAGCGTCATTGTACCCTCGTTTGCGAGCGGGAGTCATTTACGATGCATTTGGGCCGAGCGTGCTTGCAATACGATGGGTCCAAGCGAATGGGCGAGCTTACTGAACTTTGCTGGCGAACTCGAGGTATTGCATGCGCTGCAGCTTGTCGATCGTCGAGGCGTATGGGCTGTCTTCAGATTCCAAGTCGTAGCGCAGCCCGTCGGCACCAAGGTAGCCGGCGACATTGATGGTGGGCACATCTGACCTTGTTGCAAGCAGAGCCTTTTGATAGTCGGTGAGCGGGGCGCCGATCTTATTAAGGGTAATGGCTGCAACCTCGTTTGCCCCGACGGTGTCGTAGACGTTGAGCTCGGTATTGCCGGCGATTTCATAGTTAGCCCAGACAAAATATGTCGACTGATAGATACGGAAAGCGTGGCTTGCCGTATCTTCCTGAGGGTACAGCTCGTCGTTGAGAGTCGTTGCGGCGCTCGGCTGATGGTCGCCAAAAAAGACAAGGACAACCGGTCTGCCGATATTGCGGAGTTCGTTGATAAAGTACTCGAGGTCCCGGTCGGATGCGTTGATGCAGGTGAGATAGGTGTTGAGCGCGCTATTGGCGCCCTCGCTGGCTCCCTCGACCCAATAGTTTGTCAGCTCTTCGGCGGGAACGGTGCCGACATCGTATCCGCCATGGTTTTGCATCGTGACATCGAAGATGAACTGCGGAGCGTCGTCGGTCCTCAGCAGGTCGAGTATCTTGTCATAGGTGGCGTAGTCGCATACGCCGGCATGGTAACAGGGCGCACCTTCGAAATCGCCGATCGAAAGAAAGTCTCCAAAGCCCAGCTGCTGATAGATTTTATCTCGATGGTAGTTGACGGGGTTTTGCGGGTGCATAGCGGTAGCGGTATACCCAAGCTCCTTAAGGTCCTTTGCCAGACTGTTGACACCATTCATCTGATATAGCTGATAGGGGATTTTGCCTAATCCGACAAAGGCCGTTGTCGCTCCGGTCAAAAATTCGAATTCGGAGTTCGCCGTTCCGCCACCGGCGACCGAAGCGAGCATGGTGCCGCGAACAAGTGTGTCGGGAAGCGAGTTGTAGAATGCGGGGCCGGTGTACCCGGCCGTCTGGAGCTGCTCAAAGCACGAAAGGTCGCTAAAACTCTCGTTCATGACGGCAACAATCGTCGGCTTGATTTCATTGAACTGGGCAACGGCCGCCGCGCGCTGCTCGCTCGAGCCATACGTGCTGTCGTAGGTGGCGGAGAGCTCCTGCTCGATGCTCTGCGCCTCATCGGGCGTATAGTCTTCGGGCTTCTCAATGGGCAACTCGTTGACCATTTCGGTGAACGAAGTGATAAAACCCTGAGACGCATACGTGGTGATGGGCTGCCAACGGTCAAATCCAAAATTCAGCGCCTGCTCCAAGTCGATGCTGGAAAAGCCCGAGAGCCCCACAACGGTCACTAGCAGAAAAGCGCAGAGGTTAGCGGCGATTGCGGGGAAGACATGGGTGGGCGTACGGAGCTTTCTCGGTCGGATAAGCGAAAGAAGCCCCAGGGAAATCTCCAGCAGGGCTAGAGAGGTTACGATTCCGGCGGTAAAGGTAAACTCGTATCCCTCGCTCACTTCCATTGCGGTGCCAAGGGCCAAGATATCGCTTGGCAGGATGGCCTCGCCTTTAAACGTTATGACGAAGTGCTCGGCAATGCCAAGGATGCAACAGGCGACGGGCACGAGGGCCATGACGCCTCCATGACGCTGTCCCAGCAAATAAAGGGAGAGCAGAGCCGTCGCGAGCAGCCCGACGGAAAACCCGAATGAGTTGGCGGGAATGCGATAGAACGTTTCGTTACAGGCAATTTCGAGTGAAACGAACGAGAGCGCTGAAACAGCGGCGATGACAAGGATGTCACGGCAAATACAGGCAACCGTTCCCGTCGCAAGATCGGTTTGGTCGATAAGTCCCGAAACCAAGGGCTCGACAAGAAGTATGACGGCGGTAGCACCGAGCGCCGAATAAGAAAGGACCCATAGGGAATTGTCCTCATTTACGAGCAATTGATTCGTAATCCATGCAGCTACCATGCCGAGCGGGATGAGGAGCGTCGCGCACCAAAAGACGCGGGCAATGGGCGGCTTTTCATTGTGTTTGATTGAAAAATATACGTGCACCACGACGATGGCCACGATAAGGACGGCGATGAATATGGGCAGATTGGCCATGTCGCTCGAAGTGATTTCAAGGGGGATATCTTCGGTCATGGACGTTCCTCTGTTACGGCAAATTAAGTTCAGTATTAGATTACTGTAACCTTTCCACGGCATTTCGAGAAACAAAGCGCCCGATACGCAAAGCTAAAGGTCTGCGAATCTTGTATTACGAACATCTGTGCGCGTCGAGTGCGCTAAACTCATTGACAGTATGATTCGATGCAATAGGAGGCAAGGAGCTTCCATGTCTGATTCTTCTATCGTTATTCGCGGCGCTCGTGAGCACAACCTCCGTGATATCGATGTTTCCATTCCGCGTGACCAACTCGTGGTCATTACCGGTCTTTCTGGCTCGGGCAAGAGTTCGCTGGCATTTGACACTATCTATGCCGAGGGCCAACGTCGATACGTCGAGAGTCTTTCGAGCTATGCGCGCCAGTTCTTGGGCCAGATGGACAAACCCGACTTGGATTCAATCGACGGCCTTTCGCCGGCGGTGTCGATCGACCAAAAGACGACGTCTAAAAACCCTCGCTCGACGGTTGGCACCGTAACCGAGATTTATGACTATCTGCGCCTGCTGTTCGCCCGTGTGGGCACCCCGCACTGTCCCGAATGCGGCCGCGTCATTGAGCGCCAGACGACCGACCAGGTTGCCGACAAGGTCTTGGCGGCGGGGGAGGGCCGCCGCGCGTTTGTGCTGGCACCGGTGGTGCGCGGGCGAAAAGGCGAGTACACCAAACTGTTTGAGGACCTTCGCGCCGAGGGCTTTAGCCGCGTGCGTGTCGACGGTGAAGTGCGCTCGCTCGACGATCCGATCGATCTGGATAAGAAATTCAAGCACGATATCGAGGTCGTGGTCGATCGCATCGTGATCCGTGAGAATTCTCTGGGCCGTATCGCCGAGTCTGTTGAGCAGGCGACCGCGCTGGCTCACGGCAATGTAAACGTGTACATGCTGCCCGATCGTGATGCTCCCGAGGGGACCGAGGGCGAGCTGCTGGAGTATTCGTTGGCCTTGGCGTGCCCGGAGCATGGACACTCCATTGACGATCTTCAGCCGCGTGATTTTTCGTTTAACGCTCCCTATGGCGCATGTCCTGAGTGCGACGGCCTGGGCTTTAAGAAAACCGTTGATGCCGAGGCGCTGATCGAGGACCCCTCGAAGTCCATTGCCGACGGAGTCTTTGGTAGCCTGTTTGGCAATTCGAACTACTATCCGCAGATTTTTGCTGCGGTCTGCAAACACTTTAAGGTGAGCGCTGATACGCCGTGGGAGGACTTGCCCCCTCGCGTGCGTCGTGCATTCTTGGATGGCCTGGGCGATACGAAGATCTCGGTCGACTACCAAAAGCTCGACGGACGTCGCAGCCAGTGGGATACCAAGTTTTCGGGCGTTCGCAACATCCTGTACGAACGCTATACCGAGACGACGAACGAGAACACCAAGGCGCGCCTGGAGAAGTACATTCGCGAGGAGCCGTGCTCGACCTGCCACGGCGCTCGTTTGCGCTCCGAGATGCTCGCCGTCACCGTGGGCGGTAAGTCCATTTACGAGGTTTGTTGCCTGTCGTGCCGTGAATCGCTCGAGTTTTTTGAGGGCTTGGAACTCACCGAGCGCCAACAGTTTATCGGCGGGCGCATCGTTAAGGAAATCCTGGAGCGCCTGCGCTTTCTGGTCGATGTCGGACTTGACTATCTGACCCTCGACCGTGCCTCGGCGACGCTTTCCGGTGGCGAGGCACAGCGTATTCGACTGGCAACGCAGATCGGCGCGGGTCTCATGGGCGTGCTCTATATTCTGGACGAGCCCTCGATCGGTCTTCATCAGCGTGATAACGAGCGCCTGATCAAGACGCTCGAGCGCCTGCGCGATATCGGCAATACCGTTATCGTCGTCGAACACGACGAGGATACAATCCGTGCCGCCGACTACGTGATCGACATGGGGCCCGGCGCCGGCGTCAACGGCGGGCACGTAGTCGCGGCGGGAACGCCTGCCGATATCATGGCGTGTCCTGAGTCGATGACGGGCGCTTATCTGACCGGCAAACGAATGATCCGGGTGCCTGATGAACGGCGCAAGCCCGGTCGCGGCTGCCTTAAAATTACGGGCGCTCGAGCCAACAACCTCAAAAACGTTACTGCCAAGATCGAGTTTGGTACGCTTACGGTTGTTACCGGCGTGTCGGGATCGGGCAAGAGCTCCCTGGTTACCGACACCATTGCGCCTGCCCTTACGAATGCCATTCACCGCTCGACGCGCCCCGTGGGTCCGTATAAAAAAATCGAGGGCATCGAGTGTATCGATAAGGTTATCGATATCGACCAGTCGCCGATTGGCCGCACGCCGCGTTCCAACCCTGCTACCTATATCGGCCTGTGGGATGATCTTCGCGCGCTGTTTGCGAGTACGCCGGAGTCGAAGGCGCGCGGCTACTCGCCGGGTCGTTTCTCCTTTAATGTGAGTGGCGGGCGCTGTGAGGCGTGCAAGGGCGACGGGCAGATCAAGATCGAGATGCACTTCCTTCCCGATATCTACGTTCCCTGCGAAGTTTGCGGCGGTAAACGCTACAACCGCGAGACACTCGAGGTCACCTACCGTGGCAAGACCATCTCGGACGTGCTCGACATGAGCGTCACCGAGGCGCTGGCCTTCTTTGGGAATATCCCGCAGATTAAGCGCAAGCTCCAGACGCTGTACGATGTAGGCTTAGGCTACGTGAGCCTGGGCCAGCCCGCCACGACGCTCTCGGGCGGCGAGGCGCAGCGTGTGAAGCTCGCCAAGGAGCTTCATCGACGCCAGACGGGCAAGACGTTCTATATTTTGGACGAGCCGACGACCGGCCTTCATTTTGAGGACGTCCGCCAGCTGCTCGATGTGCTGCAGCGCTTGGTCGATGCGGGCAACACGGTGCTGGTGATTGAGCACAACCTTGATGTCATCAAGGTTGCCGACCGCCTGATCGATATGGGTCCCGAAGGCGGTAACGGCGGCGGAACCGTCGTGGTTTCGGGCACACCGGAGCAGGTTGCGGACTGTCCGCAGAGTTATACGGGCAAGTTTTTGGCGCCGTTGCTCAGGCGTGACCGGGAGCGTCAGGCTCAACTTGATGCTTAAAAAATAGGCGATTCAGTTTATGGGCGCCATCGACTCCTTGTGATTCGATGGCGCTTACTGTGCCGATGTGACGTATGCAGTCGAATTGGACATATACTTAATCCTTGCGTCCGAATGCGAGGGAAAGGATATGTCATGGCAAAGGCTGTAAAGACGCCAAAAACCAATGCGATGCGCGAGCTGGAAAGTGCCGGCATTTCCTATGTTCTACATACGTACGAAGACGATGGTGATGAGTCGGTGGGCCTGGGGGTCGCGATTTCGGAGCAGCTTGGCGAGGAGCCCGGTCAAGGATTTAAGACTTTGGTCTGCGTGACACCGTCCAACGACTATGTCGTGTGCTGCATCCCTGTTGCCGACGAGCTCGATCTAAAGTCCGCCGCGCGTGCCGCGGGGGAGAAGTCCTTGGCCATGATGCATGTGAAGGATTTGCTTGCGGCGACTGGCTACGTTCGTGGCGGCTGCAGCCCGGTCGGTATGAAAAAACGCTACCGGACGCTCATTGATGAGACATGTGTCCTTTGGGATACCATTTTTATTTCGGGAGGCAAGCGTGGTTATCAGCTCGAGCTTGCACCCGATGATTTAATTGCATTTTGCGGGGCGACGGTTGCCGCGATTACGAGAGAGGACTGAGCGATGCCGCAGGAAGAATTGAAGCGCGGAGCTCATTTTGCAAGAGAATCTGCGCCTCAGACACCCTCATCCGAAGCTTCTTCGTCGCGAGATGACACTGACGACATGGGCTCGTCGGACTACTCCACGGTTGGTCGTTCCGCCGGGCTTATGACCATACTGACCATCGTGTCTCGCGTTACCGGTTTTATCCGAACGTGGGCAATGGCGGCCGCTATCGGCATGTCGCTACTCTCGTCCTCCTATCAGGTCGCCAACAACCTGCCCAATATGCTCTACGAACTCGTGATGGGCGGCATGCTCGTGACGGCGTTTTTGCCCGTGTACATGGGCGTGAGGCGTGAGCAGGGTCGCGAGGCCTCGAACGAGTACGTGGGCAACCTGCTCGGCATTCTGCTTTTGGTGCTGGGTGGCATTTCGTTGCTGGGGACCGTGTTCGCCCCGGGCTTTATCTGGACTCAATCGTTCCTTTCGGGTGACGGCGGCAGCATGGATACCGCTGCGTTCATGTTCCGTTTCTTTGCTATCCAGATTCTGTTTTATGGTTTGGGCTCGGTGTTCTCGGGCGTTCTCAACGCACACCGCGACTACTTCTGGTCGACGTTTGCCCCGGTCCTCAACAATGTGATCGTCATTGCGAGCTTTATGGGTTTTGCGCCCGTGTCCGCACAGTTTGGCGAACGTGCCGGCATCATCTTGATTGCGGCCGGTACGACCCTCGGTGTCTTTATTCAGATGGCATGTCAGATCCCCGCGCTTGGCAAGCACGGCGTGCATCCCCATATCCATATCGACTTTAAGGACCCCGCACTGCGCCAGACGATTGCGCTCGGTATCCCGACGCTGCTCGCCACGGTGTGCATGTTTGTCTCGACTTCTATCACCAACGCTGCCGCGCTGGTGGTCCAGCCCGAGACTGGTCCTTCCGCCATCGCCTATGCGCGCCTGTGGTACACGCTGCCCTATGCGCTGATTGCCGCCTCGCTTTCGACGGCGCTCTATACCGAGCTCTCTCACGACGCACAGGAGAAGGATTACGACAGCGTTCGCACGGGCATTTCGCGTGGCGTCGCCCAAATGCTGTTCTTCCTGATTCCGTTCGCGCTGTACCTGATTGTCTTCGCGCGTCCGCTCAACATGATTTACTGTGCTGGCAAGTTTGATAAGTCCGGCGTGGCGCTGGTGTCCGAGTTCCTTGTCTACCTGGCGTTCTCGCTGCCGCTCTACGGCGTGGTCGTGTTGATGCAGAAGAGCTTCTCTGCCTTGCTCGACATGAAGCCCTATAGCCGCTATTGCCTGTATTCCGCCATCGGCCAGGCCGGCTCGGTTCTGCTGTTTGGCGTTGTGCTGGGCTTCGGTATGCCGGCAATCGCGCTTTCGTATGTCGTCGACTACGTGATCTTGGTCGGTTGTTCGCTGTGGTGGCTGCGTCGTCGTCTGCGTGGTCTTCAGGTCAAATCTATCCTGCATGGCGGTTTCTTTGGCCTTTTGCTCGGTGGCCTGGGTGCTGCCGCAGGCGCCGGCGTCATGTGGGCGCTTGAGCACTTTGTCGGGGCACTTGGCGGCTCGATTCTGATTACTCTTGGCTACGTTTGCGTTGCAGGTGTCGTCTCGCTTGCTGTTACCTTTGGCCTTGCCGTCGTCCTTAAGATGCCCGAGGTCTCGGCGCTGCTTCGTCGCAAGTAGGTGCGTGTGGCCGGTCACGACAACATTCCAACACTCGCCGAGCAGGTTTCGCGCGTTCCCACGCAGCCCGGATGTTACCTTTGGAAAGATGCCAAGGGCGATGTCATCTACGTTGGCAAGGCAAAAAACCTGCGTTCCCGTATGCGCCAGTACGTGACACTGCAGGATGAGCGTCAAAAGATCCCGCTGATGATGCAGCTGGTGGCGAGCTTTGACTATATCGTGGTGGAGACCGAGCACGAGGCGTTGGTGCTCGAGCGCAATTTGATTGGTCAGTACCATCCGTACTTTAACGTTGACCTCAAGGATGACAAGAGCTACCCCTTTATCGCCATTACAAAGGGCGACCTGTATCCCGCTATCAAATATACGCGCGAGCGTCATAAGCCGGGAACGCGTTATTTTGGTCCCTATACCGATAGCCGTGCGGCACGTGAGACGATAGATACGCTGCGCAAGGTTATCCCCATCTGCTCCGCATCCTGTGCGGAGTGGCGTCGTTGTCGTCGTATCGTCGAGTCCCACAAGGGCGAGGAAGACATCGTCAATATGATTTGCGCGCAAAACGGGCGCCCCTGCTTTGACTACCATGTCGGGCGCGGCCCGGGTGCGTGTGTCGGCGCGATTTCTCCGGCAGACTATGCCAAGAACGTCAAGCGCGTCGAGCGCTTTTTGTCGGGCCATCGCAAGGATGTCGTCGATGAGCTGACCTCCGAGATGACGGATGCCGCCGAGGCGCTCGACTTTGAGCGCGCGGCACGCGTCAAACGTCGTTTGGAGGTCATCAGGGGTCTGGACGACCGTCAGCAAGTCGTTTTTCCCTCCAGTGTCGATATCGATGTCATCGGTTTCTATCGCGAGGAGACCATCTCTGCCGCTTGCGTCTTCGTCGTTCGCGAGGGCCGAACAGTTCGCACCTGCGAGTTCATTCTCGACAAGGGTCTTGATGTTGACGAGGAAGAGCTCCAGTCGGGCTTTCTTAAGCGCTATTACGACGAGACGGCTGATATTCCAGCTGAGATAAACCTCTCTGTCGAGCTTGAGGATGCAGAGGCGCTGGGGGAGTGGCTTGCAGGCAAGCGCGAGCGTTCCTGCCATCTCCATAGGCCGCAGCGTGGCGAAAAGCACCGTTTGCTCGATATGGCATCCAAAAATGCGCGCCATGCCCTCATGCGCTACATGATGCGAACGGGGTACGCTGACGACCGCACCAATCAAGCGCTCCTGGAGCTCGAAAGCGCGCTGGCGCTGCCGGCGCCGCCGATGCGTATCGAGTGCTTCGATATCTCGACGCTGCACGGAACCTTTACCGTCGCCTCGATGGTGGTGTTTACCAACGGACGCGCCGACAAGAGCCAGTACCGTCGTTTTAAAATTCAGGCCGAATTGGACGAGGCAAACGACTTCGTGTCGATGTCCGAGGTTTTGGGACGACGCTATGCTCCCGAGCGCATGGCCGACGAGCGCTTTGGCTCGCGTCCCGATTTGCTCGTTGTCGATGGCGGTAAGCCGCAATTGACCGCTGCGATCAAGCAACTTGAGGCTCTTGGGCTCGATATACCGGTTTGTGGCTTGGCAAAGGCCGATGAGGAGGTTTTCGTGCCTTGGGACGAGACTCCCGTCGTGCTTCCGACCGGGTCCGCGTCGCTCTATCTAATTAAACAGGTGCGCGATGAATCGCACCGTTTTGCAATCACATTCCATCGTGAGTTGCGTGATAAAGCCATGACAGTTTCGGTACTCGATGACGTTCCAGGCGTGGGACCCACCAGAAAACGTGCCCTTATGCGCCATTTTGGCTCGATGAAGCGTTTGCGCGCGGCGAGTGAGCAAGAGATCGCGGAAGTTCGCGGCATACCTGCCGATGTTGCCAAGGCGGTCCACGAGGCGCTCGTTGCGTGGAATGCCGAGCGCGCCGAGGCGGCGGCTGGCCATTCCGATAGCTAAACACGAGCCTAAACTACTGATATACATGATTGCGTGATTTTCAACCATTTATTTCGCCATGATTGCCTGCTGGTTTCGGGTTTTATTAACGCTAAAACGTTTGACTGACCCAAGTGAAAACCCTGCTATCCTGCGGGTTGACGAAGACTGATATCTCACCTCGCCGATACATACTGTCTGGCGAATCGTTTGTCAACGAATTCGGTGAACGGTAGTAAATACCGTTCAAGCGTATGTATGTATCGGTCGCCGAGCGCGGCACCTCAGTTGGGCTCGTCGGTAGGTAAGGTATATATCGTCCGCAAGTTGCGCGGGGGCACGTCTAGGTGCTCCCGGGTAAGATTCTCTATTGATAGGAGAAGACATGGCCATCATCAACAAGGGTATGTCCAGGCGTTCGTTCCTCGGCCTCACCGGCAGCGTCGCTGCTGTCGCAGGGCTTGGTCTCACCGGCTGCGGTGGCAGCTCTAGCGACGAGGGTTCCGCTTCCGGTTCCACCGATTCCGCCAACCGTGGCGGCGGCGTGATCACCGCTGGTTCCGCTTACGCTCCGTCCAGCTTCGATCCCGCCAGCACCGGCTCCGCTGTGGGCCTGGGTGCTAACTGGCACGTCGTTGAGGGTCTCTACGGCATCGATTACCACGACTACAGCACCTTCAACGAGCTCGCCACCGACGATCCCAAGTCTGTGGACGACACCACTTTCGAGGTCACCATCCGCAAGGGCGCCAAGTTCTCCGATGGCACCGAGGTCACCGCTGACGATGTCGTTGCTTCCTACACCGCTTGCGCCGCTTCCGCTACCTATGCTCCGTTCTTCCAGCCCTTCGAGTCCATCGAGGCCAAGGACGCCAGCACCGTGACGGTCAAGACCAAGGTCCCCAACTTCTCCCTGCTCAAGGATCGTCTGGCCATCGTCCGCGTTACCCCGGCCACCCAGACCGAGGAGGATCGCGCCAAGCAGCCGATCGGCTCCGGCCCCTGGATGTACGACTCTATCTCCGATACCGAGATTACCCTGGTTCCCAACCCCGAGTACAACGGTGAGTATGCTGCCGAGGATAAGAAGATCCAGTACAGCATCCTGACCGACCCCACCGCTCGCGTTACCGCTCAGCAGGAGGGCTCCACGCTCGTTATGGAGCTCGTTACCGCTGATGCCGTCGACCAGCTCGAGAGCGCCGGCTGCAAGATCGATAACGTTCAGGGTTTCGGCACCCGCTTCATCATGTTCAACGTCGCCAAGGAGCCTTGGAACAACGTCAAGGTCCGTCAGGCCGTCATGTATGCGCTCGACACCGAGAAGATGGTCAGCAACACCTTCGCCGGCCTTGCCACCGCTGCCAGCTGCTACCTGCCCAAGAGCTTCACCAACTATCATGAGGCTTCCACGGTGTACAAGACCGACGCCAAGAAGGCTAAGAAGCTCATCGAGGAGTCTGGCATCACCCCGGGTGCCATCACCCTGCGCACCACCGACAACGAGCAGATTAAGGGCATGGCCGCCCAGGTCAAGAACGACCTCGACGCTCTCGGCTTCGATGTGACCATCCAGACCGATACCTCGCCGGCCACCTACGCTGCCATCGACGGCGGCGAGGCCTACGATATCCTCCTTGCCCCTGGCGATCCTTCCTGCTTCGGCGCCGACCCCGACCTGCTGCTCAACTGGTGGTACGGCGACAACGTCTGGATGCAGACCCGTTGCCCGTGGAAGGAGTCCGCTGAGTGGCAGAAGCTCCACAGTCTCATGGACGAGGCTCTTGCCGCCGAGGGCGACGAGCAGCAGAAGAAGTGGAACGAGTGCTTCGACATCATTGCCGACAACGCCGTTCTGTACCCCGTTGTCCACGTCAAGACCGTCTCCGCTTCCTGGGACGATCCGTCCACTGCGCCCAACGGCGAGGCCCTCGATGGCTTCAAGGGCATCGGCACGACGAGCATGTCCTTCAGGGGCGTTGCGACCGTCAAGGCGTAAGACTCGCTTGAGTCTGTATGCAGGATGTCGGTCGTTGGGACCGTATCCTCATAGTTGAAACAAAGACCCGGGCGGCAACGATGTCGCTCGGGTCTTGTAATGAGTATCCGTACTCATATACCAGTTGGTCCTACCGACAAAAGAAAGGGGAGAGAACGTGAACAACTTGCTACGTTTGATTGGAAGGCGTCTCGTGGCGCTGCCGATCATGGCATTGGGCGTCACCGTCCTGGTGTTCTTCCTTATGTCGTTCTCCAAGACCGACCCCGCCTACACGGCGTTGGGTGACGGTGCCTCGCCCGAGGCGGTCGCCGAGTACCATGAGAAGTATGGTCTGGACGACCCCTGGCCCGTGCGCTACGTGCGCTATATGGGCGATTTGATCCATGGCGACATGGGCACCTATGGTGCTGCTCGCAACTCCGTTGCCAAGCGCATCTCCACGGCCCTGCCCGTTACGATGCAGCTGACCTTCATCGGTCTTGCCATCGGTGCGGTCGTTTCGTTTTTGCTCGGCGTCATCGCGGCACTGTATCGCGACAAATGGCCGGACCAAGTGATCCGCGTCTTTTCCATCGCCGGCTTGGCAACCCCGTCGTTCTGGCTTGCCGTTCTGTTGATCCTGCTGTTCTCTTCCTACCTTAAGGTGCTTCCGGCATCGGGTGCTCTGCCTCACTTCACCACGAATCCGGTTGGCTATCTGGGGCGTATGATCATGCCCGCTATCGCCTTGGCATTTCCGCTGACGGGCCAGATGACTCGTATCGTGCGTACCGCCATGGTCGAGGAGCTCGACAAGGACTATGTCCGTATGGCTCGTGGCGCCGGCGTTCCCGAGAAGGTCGTCGTCGGCATCAACGTTCTTCGCAATGCGCTGATCACCCCGGTCACCACCCTCGGTCTTAAGATCGGTTACCTCATGGGCGGCGCCGTCGTCATCGAGGTTATCTTCAACCTCCCCGGCATGGGCACCGCGATTCTGCAGGGCGTTCAGGGCAACGAGGCGAACCTGGTTCAGGGCGTCGTCATCGTCGTTGCTCTCGCCTTCATCATCATCAACATCGTGGTTGACATGCTCTACCTGCTCATCAACCCGCGCATCAGGACGGTGTAGATTATGGTAAAGATTCGAGAGAAGCAAACCGAGCAGCTCGAGAAGGCTGCCTCCAAGGGGCTCAAGCTCGGTGGCTGGAAGAAGATGACGCTGTCTTCTAAGATTGCCGCCGTCGTGCTGGTGCTGGTCGCCCTGACTGCGATTCTTGCGCCCTTGCTTGCCCCCTATAGCCCGGTCGAGATCTTTACGGCTCGCCAGGCTCCCGGCAACGGATTTATCTTCGGTACCGACGATAAGGGTCGCGACATTCTGTCACGTATGCTCTACGGTGGTCGTTACTCGCTGATTATCGGCTTTGGCGCCACTGCCATGGCTCTGGTCTGCGGCTCGGTCGTGGGCGCCCTTGCAGCGGTTTCGCGCAAGGCCGTCTCCGAGACGATCATGCGTATCCTGGACATCATCATGTCCATCCCGGGCATCGCCCTCGCGGCCGTCTTCGTCTCCATCCTGGGCAACTCCGTGCCGTCGATTATCTTCGCCATCGGCTTTATGTACACTCCGCAGATTGCCCGTATCGTGCGCGCCAACATCGTGTCCGAGTACGGCGAGGACTATGTCCGCGCGGTCATCGTTTCCGGCGCCAAGGCTCCGTGGATTTTGATCAAGCATGTTCTGCGTAACTGCATCGCCCCGATCATGGTCTTCACCGTTACCCTGGTCGCAGATGCCATCATCTTCGAGGCTTCGCTGACCTTCATCGGCGCTGGTATCCAGGAGCCCACCGCTACCTGGGGCAATATCCTCGCCGACGCCCGCGGCGGCGTGCTCGCTGGCCGTTGGTGGCAGGCGCTGTTCCCGGGCCTGGCCATCATGATCACCTGCCTGGCGCTCAACATCCTCTCCGAGGGCATTACCGACGCCATGGCCGCTGCTCCCTCCGCCGCCCTGGATCCGACCGATTCCTCCAAGCGCCGCGAGGCCGACCTGCTGGTCTCCGACCCCGTTCGCGCCTACAAGGAGCAGGCCCAGTCCCTCTCCGCTCGCCTTGGCGCCCTGCGCGATGTCGAGCTCAAGCGTGACGATCGCCATGTGCCCGACGAGTCTGTCGAACCGATTCTCTCGGTCCGCGATTTCTGCATTCAGTTTGAGCATCACGGTGATATCAACGTCGTCGACCATGTCAACTTTGACGTCCGTCCCGGCCAGACCATGGGCCTGGTGGGCGAGTCCGGTTGCGGTAAGTCCATCACCACGCTGGCCATCATGGGCCTGACCGACGATGACGAGCATCTTTCCGGCGAGGTCCTCTGGGAGGGCCGTGACCTGCTTAAGATGAGCAAGAAGGAGTGGTTCGGCCTGCGCGGTACCGATATCGCTATGGTCTATCAGGACGCCCTGTCTTCGCTCAACCCCTCCATGCTCATCTCTGCCCAGATGAAGCAGCTCACCAAGCGCGGCGGCACCCGCAGCGCCGAGGAGCTTCTGGAGCTCGTCGGCCTCGATCCTAAGCGCACGCTCGAGAGCTATCCGCACGAGCTTTCCGGCGGCCAGCGTCAGCGTGTCCTGATCGCTATGGCCCTTACCCGCGACCCCAAGCTGGTCATCTGCGACGAGCCCACGACCGCTCTGGACGTTACCGTCCAGAAGCAGGTCATTAAGCTGCTCAACGATCTTCAGGCCAAGCTCGGCTTTGCCATGATCTTCGTTTCGCACGACCTGGCACTGGTCGCCGAGGTCGCCCACAACATCACGGTTATGTACGCTGGCCAGGTTATCGAGCAGGCGCCCACCAAGGAGCTGCTCACCAACCCGATCCACGAGTACACCCGCGGTCTTCTGGGTTCCGTTCTGTCCATCGAGAGCGGTTCGGGTCGCCTGCACCAGGTGCCCGGCGCCGTTCCGAGCCCGCGCGATTTCCCCAAGGGCGATCGCTTCGCGCCCCGCTCGAGCCATCCGCGTATTGGCCTGGACACCCGTCCGGTCTTCAAGCGCGTGCCCGGCACCGAGCACTTCTATTCCGAGCTCCCCGACGAGGTGCTCAAGGCAAATGGTTTGACCCCTCACGCGGAGGTGATGTAGATGAGCGAGACCGCAGTCAACGGCGTCGAGCCGATCATCTTCCTTGATGACGTCCACGTCACCTTTAGGACCCGTACCGGCTCGATTCTGCACCCCAACCTGGTTCACGCCGTCCAGGGTGTAACGATTAAGCTCATGCCCGGTCAGACGATCGGCATCGTCGGCGAGTCCGGTTGCGGTAAGTCCACCACCGCCAACGTCATGTGCGGCCTGCAGGCCCCCACGAGCGGCAAGGTCTACTTTAAGGGCAAGGACGTTACCAAACGTACCGCCGAGGACCGTCGCCACATGGGTCGCGTCATCTCGGTCGTGTTCCAGAACCCGGCCACGGCGCTCAATCCCCGCATGGTCGTTCGCGAGCAGCTGCTCGACCCCATGCGCGTCCACAACCTGGGTACCGAGGCCGAGCAGGAGAAGCGCGTCAAGGAGCTCCTGGAGCTCACCGGTCTGCCCAGCTCCGCCGCCGAGGTTCTTCCCGGTCAGCTTTCGGGCGGCCAGCGTCAGCGCGTCGCAATTGCCCGTGCCCTGTCGCTGAACCCCGATGCCATCATCGCCGACGAGCCCACCTCGGCTCTGGACGTTTCGGTCCGCGCACAGATTCTGAACCTGTTGACCGACCTTAAGAAGGAGCTCGGCCTGGCCATGGTGTTCATCAGCCATGACATCCAGACGGTCCGCTATATCTCTGACGACATCATCGTTATGAATGGCGGCAGGATCGTCGAGCAGGGCGAGGCCAAGCAGGTCTTCCAGCACCCCCAGGACCCCTACACCAAGATGCTGCTCGGCGCTGCGCCGTCGCTGCTGCATCCCAAGCTCGGCGAGTAGCCTCGCTTTCCCTCCCGTGCGCCCGGTTCCCTTGCCGGGCGCACCTCCGTTGCGATTTCGAAAGGTTGGGTTCACGAGCCATGCCAAGTGCTCAGGAGCTACAACATCAATTTGGTGAATACCGAGGCGCCATGCCCCGTCCATCAGATTTCGATCTCTTTTGGAAGGATCGCATGGCCGAGGCCGACGCCGTCGGGCTTGACTATGCGATCGAGACGGCATCGGTCGCCGATGCCGCGACCTGCCAGCTTTTCGACCTCTGGTATACCGGCATGTGTGGCGCGCGCCTGCATGCCAAATACCTTAAACCTGTCTCGGACGAGCCCGTGCCATTAGTACTTCAGTTCCATGGGTATCCGGGTGCAAGCCGCAGCTGGTTTGAGCAGGCGTCGTTTGCGGGCATGGGCATGGCACTCATCGCCCTCGACTGCCCCGGCCAAGGAGGTCCCTCCGAGGACATTGGTGGATTTGAGGGCACAACGGTTGCCGGTCATATCGTCGCCGGTATCGACGGCGACCCGGCCAACCTCTACTATGTCCGCTTGCACCAAGATATTCGCATCCTGTGCCGCATCGTTCGCGAGCTCGAGGGCATCGATCTTGCGCGTGTGTTTGTGAACGGCGCGTCGCAGGGCGGCGGTTTGGGCATTGCGACCTGTGCGCTTAACAGCGAGCTTATCAATCGTGCCGCCATCCTCTATCCCTTTCTGTCAGATTTCCGCCTGGTCTGGGATTTGGATGCCGACGACATTGCCTACGAGGGCCTGCGCTATTGGTCTCGCTGGTTTGACGAGGACTCGACTCGTATTGACGAAGCCTATGCCAAGCTGGCGTACTTCGATTCCAAGAACTTTGCCCCTATGGTCAAATGCCCCGTGCTGTTTGGCACCGGCACAGCCGATATCGTCTGTCCGCCAGCGACGCAGTTTGCGGTCTATAACAACCTGACCTGCGAAAAGCGTCATGAGTTCTTTGAAGGCTTTGGCCACGAGGAGATTCAGGATTTCGACGATTTGATCATTCCGTTTTTCTGCAAGGGAGGGGAGGCTCATGTCTAAGTGCGAGAGCAATGTTGACGAGCTGATTGTCCCCGGGCTCGTGGGAATTCCTGGAACGGTTTCGTCAAGGCTCGCAGAATATCGGGACTGGCGCGGTGATGTCCAAGCAGATGTTTCTGATTTAGAGACATGCGCTTCGAATCTTGAGATTCAAGGCCTGGCCATTACGGCGATTGACTTTGTTAACCCCTGCGCCCGTTACTCGGAGGTCTCCTTTGAGCTCGGTGACGATGCGATTCACGCTCGTTTGATCGAGCCTGTCGGTCGTGCCCGAGTATCTGAGCGCGTGCCGTTGTGCCTGATGTTCCACGACATCGATCGGCCTGTGCGCGGCTGGCATCACATGACGAGATTTGCCGCCATGGGGTATGCCGTCCTCGCGCTGGATGACGATGTTGCTGGTGCGGACGACCTGCAGCGGGGGATTTCTTCGCCCGCTTTTGTCGAGCGCCTCCGTTGGGGTTGCGCGCTGGCGAAGGTGGCGCGCAATCTTGATGGCATGGACCCCGACCGCATCTTTGCATGGGGCGAGGGCCTTGGTGGCGGTGTCGCTTTGGCGGTCTCCGCCTTGGATAAGTGTGGCTTTGCCTGCACGGCGGTTGCCAATCCAATTCCCGGTGGCCTTGAGACGCTGTCGTCTCGGGTGCGCGGATCGGTGCTCATGGGCACATCGCTCATGGATGCCGCGAGCGACCCCAAGGGCCAGTTTGCTGTATTCAACGGTCTTGAGTGTGACCGGAGGCATATCATCTATGCCAAATACGCTCACGAGCGCATCAATGCGTTCGAAAACGAAGTCGTCGACTTCTTTAACCAAACGTTCTACCCGTGTTCTTTGGCCTAGACGGCCTGGACACTGCCAACAAGAGTGGGCGGCATAGGGCTGCCCGCCAGACAACTAAGGAGATTCTTGTGGCAACTCAGAAATTCACCGGCGTTATCCCTCCCGTCGTTGTTCCCGATACCGAAGACCACCAGCTCGATGTTGCCTCCTTTGAGCGCAGCATCAACCGCATGATCGATGCCGGCGTCGATGGCTTGTTCTTCCTGGGCTCCTCGGGCGAGGTCGTCTTCTCCACCGACGAGCGTCGCCGTCAGATCATCGCCGAGGCCGTCCGTATCGTCGACCACCGCGTTCCCGTTCTGGTCGGCATCATCGACACCGAGACCGAGCGCATGATCGAACACGGTAAGGTCGCTCAGGAGCTGGGCGCCGATGCGCTTGTCGCCACCTGCCCGTTCTATGCCCTGCAGGGCATGACCGAGGTCGAGGAGCACTTCCGCATCCTGCATGAGGAACTCGACCTGCCCATCTTCGCCTACGACATTCCCGTGTGTGTCCACACCAAGCTCCCTTGGAAGCTCCTTGCCAAGCTCGGTGCCGAGGGCGTTCTGGCCGGCGTCAAGGATTCCTCGGGTGATGACATCTCGTTCCGCTACCTCGTTCAGGAGAACGAGAAGAACGGCCATCCGATGAGCATCCTCACCGGTCACGAGGTTGTTGTCGACGGCGCCTACCTCGGTGGCGCCGACGGTTCCGTTCCGGGTCTCGCCAACGTTGAGCCCGAGGGCTACGTGCGTCAGTGGAAGGCCGCTCAGGCTGGTGACTGGGCTACCGTCAAGGCCGAGCAGGATCGCCTCAATGAGATTTCGCACATCTGGGATGTCACCTCGGGCGTCCAGGGTTATGCCGGTGGCGTCGGCGCCTTCAAGACCGCTATGAACCTCATGGGTATCTTCGACAGCCCGACCATGCCGCGCCCGGTGAAGGCCATGACCGGCGAGAACGTCGAGGCGATTAAGAAGGTCCTCCAGGACAACGGTCTCCTGTAAAGCTTCCCCGGGCACCCGATCTTGGGGCTCAAGCGGTCGAGCGTGACCCATTAGGTCAACGCCCGACCGCTTTCACCCCAACCTCGGGCACCCGGGAAACCTTTACCAAGCTGCGGCGATAACGCAGCCTTCATTTCCTGTAGTTGTTTTTTATCTCCTAAGGAGAGCGACATGGAGAACAAGTACGTCTGCTCTGTCGATATCGGCGGAACTAAGATCGCGACTGCCATCATGGAGTACCCGGCTGACGGTAGTGTGCCCCATCCCGTTTTTGAGGCCGAGGTTTCCACCGAGGCCCAGGAGGGCGGCGAGGCCGTCTTCCAGCGTATCGAGGCGTCCATCAAGGCTGCCCTCGAGGCGAATCCCGATGTCGAGGTCCTTGGCGTCGGCATTGGTGCCGCCGGCGTCGTCGATCCCAAGACGGGCGCCATCGCGTATGCCAACGAGATCATGCCCGGCTGGTCCGGCGTTCAGTTGGGGCCGCGTCTGCGCGAGGACCTTGGTCTCCCCGTTGCCGTTGTGGGCGACGTGCAGGCTCATGCTCTGGGCGAGGCCCACTGGGGCGTCGGCAAGGGCAAGTTCTCCGTCTTGTGCCTGGGCATCGGCACGGGCATCGGCGGCGCATATGTCGAGAACGGCCGCGTGATGCAGGGCTTCCATGGTGCTGCCGGCCATATGGGCCACATCGAGTGCTCGGCTGCCGCCGGCATTCCCTGCGCCTGCGGGCGTTCCGGCCATCTGGAGTCGGTTGCTTCGGGCACTTCCATTGGTCGAATGTACGATGAGCGTTTTGGCCGCGTCGACCCCAGCCGTCCTTCGGTCGGTCGAGATGTGAACGACCTGTGCCGCGCGGGCGACGCAAAGGCGACCGAGGTCATCCATGACGCCGGCTTTGCGCTGGGTGCCAGCTTGGGCTCGCTCGCTAACATCCTGGACCCTGAGGTCATCGTGCTTTCGGGTGGCGTGATTCACCAAGGTCCCGATTGGCGTTCACAGACGTGGAAGGATTCGGTGCATGAGGGCTATGCCAGCCAGGCGCTCGATCCGCTTCAGGACACGCCGATCCTCATCGGTTCTCTGGAGGGCGATGCTCCGCTCATCGGTGCCGCTGAGCATCTTCTTGCCTCGTTGAAGTAAACGTATCTTCTGTAGGAGCCTCTTGAGACGACACGTCTCGGGAGGCTGTTCTGAGAAAGGTTACAGCCTTATGACCGTCGATCCTTTGATTCAATCCCTGAAGGGCAAGCTCGTCGTGAGCGTTCAGGCGTATATGGGCGAGCCGCTTCGTACGCCCGAGACCATGGCTCAAATGTCGCGTGCTTGCGAGCTCGGCGGCGCCGCCGCCATTCGCTGCCAGGGCCTTGCCGACATTGCCGCCATTAAGGGTCGCTGTGAGGTTCCCGTCATCGGCCTGTGGAAGGATGGGCACGAGGGCGTTTACATCACGCCGACGCTGCGTCACGCTCGCGCCTGCGTTGCTGCGGGTGCCGATATCGTGGCGATCGACGCCACCGATCGCCCGCGTCCCGACGGCAAGTCGGTCGAGGATACCTTCCGCCCGCTGCACGAGGAGGGTGTGCTCCTGATGGCGGATTGTGCCACCATCGAGGACATTCGCCGTGCTGTTGATATGGGCTTTGACCTTGTATCCACCACGCTTTCTCACGGTGTCGCCGCCATCGACTGCACCATGGCCGATGGCCCCGATCTGCCGCTCCTGCGTCAGGCGACCGAGGAATTCCCCGGCCTTCCCATCATTTGCGAGGGTCGCGTGCATACGCCCGAGGAGGCTCGCGCCGCGATCGATGCTGGCGCCTGGGCCGTTGTCGTCGGCACCGCCATCACGCACCCCACGAGTATTACGAGTTGGTTCAAGGCTGCGCTTGAGGCGTAAGACAGGCCTCGTATCCGCTCGGGGCGGTATACTCAATATAGGCAATTGACCGCGCGGGATCCGGGTTGCTGGGTCCCGCGCTTGTTTTCGGGAGGCAACACATGCAAAAGGGAGATGCCATGGATGCGGCGGAGCGCTCGGAGCGCATCCCCGATATCGTCATCATCACCGGAATGTCCGGATCAGGCCGCACACAGGCCATGCACGTGTTCGAGGACATGGGCTATTTTTGCATCGATAACCTGCCTCCGCGTCTCATCGCCCAGCTTGCCGAGCTCGTCGGCATCAATACGGGCGTGGGCAGGCATCTCGCCGTCACCTGCGATTTGCGTAGCCAGGGACTGTTTGACGAGCTGCTCGATGCGGTCGCCGCGCTCGAAGAGCGCGAGATGAGCTGCGACATCGTGTTCCTGGAGGCTTCTGACGAGGTGCTGATTCGTCGCTACAGCGAAAATCGCCGCCGTCATCCCATTGCCAAGCCGGGGGAGACTACGGCCGATGCCATTCAGCGCGAGCGCCTTCAGCTGCAGGGCGTGCGCGACCGAGCCGATATGATTATCGACACGAGCCGTCTGCGCACCTCTGCGCTGCGCAACAAGCTACGTATGGCATTTTCCGAGCTGTCCGACCAGCAGCTCATGGACGTCCACGTGTTCTCGTTTGGCTTTAAGCACGGCATGCCCGTCGAGGCGGACATTATGATCGACGTCCGCTTCCTGCCCAATCCGTTCTACGATCCCGAGATGCGCACGATGACCGGTCTCGATAAAAAGGTCTCCGATTTTGTTCTGGACCATCCCAAGACGCAGGAGTTTTGGAAGGCTTGGACACAGCTGCTCGATACGGTGATGCCGGGCTATATTGCGGAGGGTAAGCCGCAGCTTTCTATCGCCATCGGCTGCACGGGCGGCCAGCACCGCAGCGTTGCCATTGCCGAGGCCACGGCCCGTTACCTGGAAGGCGCTCAGTATCATGTGAGCATCTCCCACCGCGACCTGTCGCGCGCCAACACGAAGGCATAGGCCTGCATGTCGTTTACCGCTGAGGTGCGCGACGAGCTTGCGCGCTGCGAACCCGAATGTGAATACTGCGACTTGTCGACGCTTGCCGCCCTCACGCGCGTGAGCGGTACGCTCTCGCTTGCCGGCTCTGGGCGGTATCGTTTGACGGTTGCGACTGAGACGGGAGCCGTCGCGCGCACGATGATCACGCTGACGCATCGTATCCTTAAGCTCAAAACGGAGTTCACCGTCCGCAAATCTGTCTTGCATAAGGTTCGAAACTACCTCATCACCTTGCCTGATCAACCCGACCTGGACAAGGCTCTGGTGCTGCTGGGCATTCTCGACCGCAGGGGAGGGCTCGTCGCCGGTGTTCCCCGGCACATCGTTGCCCGTCCCTGCTGCAGGCTTGCCTACATCCGCGGCGCGCTCATCGCCGGCGGTTTCGTGGCCGATCCCCGCGGCGACTTTCATTTGGAGATCGCGGTGCAGGGCGAGCAATATGCCAAGGGGCTTTGCGATCTGTTGGAGCAGATTGGGGTCCATGCTCGTGTTAATGCGCGGCGGGGGTCATATGCCGTGTACATTAAGAGCGCCGAGGAAATCGAGCATCTATTAAAGCTGATTGGTGCCAAGCGCAGCGTTGCCGAGATTGAGGAGGCGCGCGCGGTCAAGTTGGTTAAGAACGATGTGAACCGTCGCGTGAACGCCGAGCTCGCCAACCAGACCAGAAGCGCCGGTGCTGCCCAGCATCAGCTTGCGCTTATCGATGAGCTCGAGCAGCGAGGCCTTCGCGATGCGCTTCCGGATGCCTTGGCGGTCTTTTGCGACCTGCGCGAGCGCTATCCCGATCTTTCGCTGCGTGATTTAGGGGAGATGGCTGACCCTCCCTTGTCGAAGTCGGCCCTCTACCATCGTGTTTTACGGCTTGAAAAGCTCATTGAAGCAAACAGGTAGTTTAAAGTATCGACTTATATACGGATTTAGCTGCTGTTTTAGTATTTAAAACGTTTTAACGTAAATTTGATTTTCAATTTCGAGCATTCTCGTGAAATTCAAGTCAAAAAAAAGGTATATTAGGCGAGTGGTTAGTTTGTGGGCCTCAACGGCGGGCGCTGTAGCTCGCGGGGGCCTTACGAAAGGAGACACAATGGCAGTAAAGGTTGCTATTAACGGCTTCGGTCGCATCGGTCGTCTGGCTTTCCGTCAGATGTTCGGTCATGAGGGCTCCGAGATCGTCGCTATCAACGACCTCACCTCTCCCGATATGCTCGCTTACCTGCTGAAGTACGACTCCACGCAGGGCAACTACGCTCGCGATCACGAGGTCGTTGCTGGCGAGGATTCCATCACCGTTGACGGCAAGGAGATCAAGATCTACAAGGAGGCCGACGCCAACAACCTGCCTTGGGGCGACCTCGACGTCGACGTCGTTCTCGAGTGCACCGGCTTCTACACCAGCAAGGCTAAGGCTCAGGCCCACATCAACGCTGGCGCCAAGAAGGTCGTCATCTCCGCTCCGGCTGGCAGCGATCTGCCCACCATCGTGTACAACGTCAACCATGAGACGCTGACCGCTGAGGACAACATCATCTCCGCTGCTTCCTGCACCACCAACTGCCTCGCCCCGATGGCCAAGGGTCTGAACGACTTCGCTCCCATCGTGTCCGGCATCATGACCACCATTCACGCCTGGACTGGCGACCAGATGCCGCTCGACGGCCCGCAGCGCAAGGGCAACAAGCGTCGTAGCCGCGCCTGCGCCGTCAACATCGTCCCCAACACCACCGGTGCTGCCAAGGCTATCGGCCTGGTTCTCCCCGAGCTCAACGGTAAGCTCATCGGTGCCGCCCAGCGCGTCCCGACGCCGACCGGCTCCATCACCAACCTCTACGCTGTCGTTGACAAGAAGGTCACCGTCGACGAGGTCAACGCTGCTATGAAGGCCTACGCTGCCACCATCTCCGAGACCTTCGGTTACAACGAGGACGACATCGTCTCCACCGACATCATCGGCGAGACCCACGGCTCTATCTTCGACGCCACTCAGACCATGTGCTCTGACCTCGGCAACGGCCAGACCCTCGTTCAGGTCACCTCTTGGTACGACAACGAGAACTCTTACACCTCTCAGATGGTCCGCACCATCAAGTACTTCGAGAAGTTCGTTGCTTAATTTAGCTTTTAGCGAATAGCTCGTTGAGCGTCTAAAGAAGGGCGCGGCCTTATAGGGCTTACACCCTAGGGTCGCGCCCTTTTTATAGGAAATCGTCTGCCGTAATGGGAGGCAGACACGTACGAAAGGTAGAAGCAAACATGGCCTTTACCAAGAAGACCGTCCGTGACATCGATGTCGACGGCAAGCGCGTTCTCGTCCGCGTTGACTTCAACGTGCCTATCAAGGATGGCGTCGTTGGCGACACCACCCGTATCAAGGCTGCCCTGCCCACCATCAACTATCTCGTTGAGCACAACGCTCGCGTCATCCTCATGAGCCACCTTGGCCGTCCCGATGGCACCGGCTTCCAGCCCGAGCTGTCCCTCGAGCCCGTCGCCAAGAAGCTCGCCGAGCTCTCTGGTCTCGACGTTACCTTTGTCGCCGACACCTATGGCGAGAAGGCTGCCGAGGCTGTCGCCGCCGTCGAGCCGGGCAAGGTCCTCGTTCTCGAGAACGTCCGTTTTGACAAGCGTGAGAAGAAGAACGATCCCGAGATCGCCAAGAAGCTCGCTTCCTATGGTGACGTCTTCGTTCTCGATGCCTTCGGCACCGCTCACCGCGCCCAGGGTTCCGTCGTGGGCCCCGCCGCTTACCTGCCTGCCGTCGCTGGCTTCCTGCTCGAGAAGGAGGTCGACACGCTGACCGGCATCTTCGCCGAGCCCGAGCGCCCCTTCGTCGCTATCGTCGGCGGTTCCAAGGTTTCCTCAAAGATCGGCGTTCTCGATCACCTCATCGACTCCGCTGACACCCTGATCATCGGTGGCGGTATGGCCTACACCTTCTTCCTGGCTCAGGGTCTGTCCGTCGGTCAGTCCCTCAAGGAAGAGGACTGGGTCGAGCGCGCCGGCGAGATGCTCAAGAAGGCCGAGGAGAAGGGCGTCAAGATCCTGCTCCCCATCGACAACCGCGTTGCCGATCACTTTGGCGAGGACGCTGTCCCCGAGGTTGTCGCTTCCGACGCTATCCCCGACGATCGTGAGGGTATGGACATCGGTCCCAAGACCGAGGAGCTTTACGCCGAGGCTGTCAAGGGTGCCAAGACCGTGTTCTGGAACGGCCCCATGGGCGTCTTCGAGTTCGACAACTTCGCTCACGGCACCCAGGCTATCGCCGAGGCTGTCGCCGAGGCCGACTGCACCTCGATCATCGGCGGTGGCGACTCTGTCGCAGCTGTCAACAAGTTCAACCTGGCCGACAAGATGAGCTGGATCTCCACCGGTGGTGGCGCTTCCATGGAGCTCGTCGAGGGTAAGGCCCTGCCCGGAGTGGAGGCGCTTCTCGATGCCTAATCGCACCCTTCTTATCGCTGGTAACTGGAAGATGAACAACGACGTCGCCGAGGCCGCCAAGCTCGCCGACGAGCTGGCTCAGGCTCTGCCCGAGGTTCCGGCTGGCGTCGAGGTGCTCGTCTGCCCTCCGACCATCGACATCACCACGGTTCATGACCGCATTCAGGCTGCCCCCATCGCCCTCGGTGCACAGAACGTGTACTGGGAGGCCAAGGGTGCCTTCACCGGTGAGTCCTCTTGCGACATGCTCAAGTCTGCTGGCTGCACCTACTGCATCATCGGTCACTCCGAGCGTCGTGATTACTTCCACGAGACCGACGAGGACCAGAACAAGAAGGCCAAGGCCCTCGTTGCCGCCGGTCTTGTTCCCGTCTTCTGCTGCGGCGAGTCCCTCGAGGTCCGCGAGGCCGGCACCTATGTCGAGCACGTCGTGAACCAGGTCAAGGCTGGCCTTGCTGGTCTTGAGATCACCTGCCCCAAGCAGGTCGTCGTCGCCTACGAGCCCATCTGGGCCATCGGCACCGGCAAGACCGCTACTGCTGAGGACGCTCAGGAGGTCTGCGGCGCTATCCGTGAGACCCTCAAGGAGATGTTTGGCGAGGAGCTCGCCGACGGCATCCGCGTGCTGTATGGCGGTTCCGCAAAGCCCGGCAACATTGCCGAGCTCGTCGCCAAGCCCGACGTTGACGGCGCCCTCGTGGGCGGCGCTTCGCTCAAGGCTGCCGACTTCGCCTCTATGGTCGTCAAGGCAGGCGAGTAGGACATATGGCACAGCGTCATCTTCCTGCACTCCTGATCATCATGGACGGCTGTGGCCTGGCTCCGGCCGATGGCGAGAACGCCGTCGCCGCTGCCAAGACGCCCTTCCTTGATAGCCTGTACGAGAAGTATCCCCACACCACGCTCGGTGCTTCGGGCGAGGACGTGGGCCTTCCCGACGGTCAGATGGGCAACTCCGAGGTAGGCCACCTCAACATCGGTGCCGGTCGCATCGTGTTCCAGGAGCTTTCGCGCATCAACAATGCCATCAAGGACGGCTCCATCGCCAAGAACGAGGTCTTCGTCAAGGCTATGGACGACGTCAAGGCTGACGGCAAGACTCTCCACCTCATGGGCCTTATGAGCCCTGGCGGTGTTCATTCTCACATGAACCACGTCGAGGCTCTGGTCAAGATGGCTGCCGAGCATGGTGTCAAGACCGTTCGCGTCCACGCCTTCATGGATGGCCGCGACGTCGACCCGCAGTCCGGTGCCGGTTACATGAGTGAGTTCTGTGCCTTCCTGGCTAAGATCTCCGAGGAGACCGGTTGCGACGCTCGTGTTGCCACCGTCTCGGGCCGTTATTGGGCTATGGACCGCGATAATCGTTGGGAGCGCATTCAGCGCGCCTACGACGTCATGGTCAACGCGTCCGATGCTGATACCGACCCCGTTGCCGGTATCAAGGCGTACTACGAGAAGGATCCGCGCGGCGACGAGTTCGTCGAGCCCTTCGCTGCCCACAACGAGGGCATCCACGAGGGCGACGCGGCCATCTTCTTTAACTTCCGTCCCGACCGCGCTCGTCAGATGACCCGCGTGTTCACGGACAAGGAGTTCGACGGCTTTGAGCGCGAGCAAATCAAGCTTTCGCACTTTGTGACGATGACCGAGTACGATCCGACGTTTGACGTCGAGGTCGCCTTCCCCAAGACGTTCCCTGAGAACGTCCTGGCCGACGTTATCGCTGCCAATGGCCTGAAGCAGCTGCACACCGCCGAGACCGAGAAGTACGCCCACGTGACGTTCTTCCTCAACGGCGGCATCGAGGAGCCCAAGGAGGGCGAGGAGCGCGTGCTCGTCGCTTCCCCCAAGGTCGCTACCTACGATCTGCAGCCTGAGATGAGCGCTCCCGAGGTGACCGAGAAGCTCGTCGCCGCCATCAACGAGGGTCGCGCTGATTTCTACATCGTGAACTTCGCGAACTGCGACATGGTTGGTCACACCGGTGTCTTCGACGCCGCCGTTAAGGCCGTCGAGGCTGTTGACGATGCCCTGTCCAAGGTTGTCCCGGCGATTCTCGCCAAGGGCGGCTTTGCGCTGATTACCGCCGACCACGGCAACGCCGATCACATGTTTGACGTTGCTTCCGACGGTTCCAAGCATCCGTTCACGGCTCACACCACCAACCGTGTGCCGTTCATCATCGTTGATGAGAAGGCCAAGCTCACCGGTATCGAGGACGGTCGTCTCTCCGATATCGCCCCGACTATGCTCACCATGGCTGGTCTGGAGCCTTCCGCCGAGATGACGGGCCGCGTGCTCGCCACCGAGGCCTAATAGAAAACAAATACCGTTTTCTAGTAAGGGGGTTGTCCACAACCGGACAACCCCCTTTTTGGTATTTCTGCCATTTCTACCCCGTCCCCGAGCGGCAGGTAGGGGAGAGCGGGGGATTGTGGTACAGTACTGGAGTTTGAACTGTTCTATTAAGGAGCTTATCTATGGGTCCGTTCCAGATTCTTCTGTTTGTCGTTTGGGCTGTCTCTGCCGTGGCGCTGACGATTCTCGTCCTGATGCATTCCGGTAAGGGCACCGGCGTTTCGGATATGATCGCTAGCTCGCTGTATAACTCCAGCTCTGCCACGGGCGTCATGGAGCAGAACCTCGATCGCCTGACGGTAATTATGGCCGTTGTTTTTGCCGTGTGCGTCGTCCTGTGCATGTTCTTCTTCCCGCAGGGCATCGTCGGCTACTAAGCATCGGCGTATATACGTTTGAAAAGGGTCCCGCATGTGCGGGGCCCTTTTTGTTTACAGACTTGTAACAGAGCCAGAATATCACCACATACTTCGCCCAACTAAAGAAATTCTCGACCGTTAACCGGAATTAGCCCCAAATCGTGCATAAAATGCGCTACTGTATTGCAAAACGTTGCTCCGTTGTGCATAACCAGCCATAGCAACGGACGGCGTTTTGATGGTTCGGATCGGATTGCCTCGACATGTGTCCGACTGAACATTTCTTTGTCCTATCTCATAAGGAGGATGGCATGGCTGATTCTATGTTCCACCAGCCCGTTATGGGTCGTCGCGCCTTTGTCGGCGGCACCCTCGCTGCGAGCTCCATGGCTTTTCTTGCCGCATGCGGCAAGAAGGGCGGCGACACTTCCGGTTCTGAGTCCGGTTCGACGCTGAACTTCTACATCAACAACCCGGTCTGCATCGACCCCTACAATGTCCAGGAGGACCAGGGCACTCAGGTCGAGTACCAGCTCTTTGACGCTCTGACCTCTTATGACGCCGAGAAGGGCGAGATCGTTCCGCTGGCTTGCGAGTCCTTCGAGGCCAACGACGACGCCACCGAGTTTACCTTCAAGATCAAGAAGGCCAAGTTCCACAACGGTGACGACGTTACCTCCAAGTCGTTCAAGCTCGGTTGGGAGCGTCTGGTCAACACCAAGTCGGCCATCGCTACCGAGTATGGCCCGTCCGAGGTTTCCTATCACCTTTCCATGGTCGAGGGCTATGACGATCTGCTTGCCGGTAACGCTACTGAGCTCAGCGGTGTTACCTGCCCCGACGATGAGACCCTCGTCGTCAAGCTGTCTTCCGCTTACGCCGACTTCCCCTTCGTCGCCTCTCACCCGGCTCTGGCCCCGGTTCCCGAGTGCGCCGAGTCCGATGCCAAGAGCTTCTATCTTGCACCGGTCGGTAACGGCCCGTTCATGATGGACGGCAAGTGGGAGGATGGTCAGGAGATCAACCTCAAGAAGTTCGACGATTACTATGGCGACAAGGCCAAGATCGACGGCATCCACTTCCAGGTCATCAAGGACGTGGAGACCGCCTACAAGGAGTTCCAGGCCGGTAACCTTGACATCTGCGACGTTCCCGTTGCTCAGATCGACGCTGCCAAGAAGGATCGCGGCGTGTCCAAGGACGGCTACACCATGGGCGACGGCGAGCGCATGCTGCTCGGCGCCGAGCCTTCCACCTACTACCTGACCTGCAACACCACGGCTGAGCCGTTCAACAACGCCGACCTGCGCAGGGGTATCTCCCTGGCCATTAACCGTGAGGCCATCTGCAAGACCATCTTCAAGGGTACCCGTACCCCCGCCGACGGCATTGTTCCTCCGGGTATCGATGGCTACAAGGAGGGCGCATGGGAGTTCTGCGCCTACGACGTCGACAAGGCCAACGAGTACCTCGACAAGGTTGCTCCCGCTGGCGCTAACGGCGATCGTGGCATTAACGTGACCCTTTCCTACAACCAGGACGGTGGCCACAAGGAGATCATGGAGTCCATCATCGGCGACCTCGCCAAGGTCGGCGTTACCGCCGTCTCCGATACTCCTGAGTGGTCTGCGCTGCTCGAGCAGTACCAGAACTTCAACTATCAGTTCGGTCGTCTGGGCTGGATTGCCGACTACCCGATCATGGACAACTTCCTGTATCCGCTGTTCCACTCCGACTCCCTCGGTGGCGACAACCGCTCTGGTTACAACAACCCCGAGTTCGACGCCAAGGTCGACGAGGCCCGTACCACGGTTGACGACGAAGAGCGCGTCGCTAAGATGCAGGAGGCCGACGCAATGGTCGCTGCCGACTGCCCGGTCATCCCGGTGATGTTCTACACGCACACCATCGCTGGCTCCGATCGCATCAAGCACCTCTATGTCGATCCGCAGAAGCACGCCGAGCTGGGTACCGCCGAGCTCGCCTAAGAGTTTGCAGCTTCCGTGAGGGTCAAGTATTTACGTAGACCTCATGGGAAACATACAGTTCTCCCTAACCTGGGGTAAACTGGCTGATGGTAATTTTGGGATGCCGGTCTGGCGATCGGCATCCCATTTAGGTTAATCCCTAGATAGGGGAGTGGTATGGGTAAGTACATCGTTAAACGTGTGCTTCAGTTCATCCCGGTATTTTTGGGCGTAACGCTGATTCTGTTCGCCCTCCAGAACATCGTGCCGGGAGATCCGATCAAGCTGATCGGTGGAGACAAGGCTCTGTCCCCCGAGGTGGAGCTTCAACTTCGCGTGCGCTATCACCTGGTCCAGGCGGACGAGGACGGCAACGCGATCCTTGACGAGAACGGCGATCCCGTTCCAACGTCGCTTGTGGACCAATACTTGAATTACATGAATGGTCTGCTTCATGGCGATCTGGGCAATTCGTATCAGCGCAAGCTGCCGGTTGCGGAAATCTTTGCCCAGAAGTATCCGTATACGGTCAAACTTGCCGCGTGCGCCATCGTGCTCGAGGCAATCATGGGTATCGGTGCGGGTATCATTTCGGCAGTAAAGCGTTACTCCTTCTGGGATATTTTGGTAACGCTGACCACGTCAATCCTCGTTGCCGTTCCTGCCTTCTGGCTCGGTATGCTGCTGCAGCTGTTCTTTGGCGTCATTCTCAAGGACGCCACGGGCGGTGCATTCTCCATGCCGATCTCGGGTGCCGGCGGTTCCAGCTCTCAGTATCAGGATTGGATGCACTATGTGCTTCCGACCATTACGCTGGCTTCGGTTTCGACCGCCTATGCTGCCCGCATCATGCGCTCGCAGCTACTCGACGTCATGAACCAGGATTACATCCGCACGGCAAAGGCCAAGGGTCTCTCCAATCGCGCGATCATCATCAAGCATGCGCTTAAGAATGCACTCATCCCCGTCGTTACCTATATTGGTGTCGACTTCGGTGGCATGCTTTCGGGCGCCATCCTGACCGAGACGGTCTTTAACTGGCCCGGTATCGGCTCTGAGGTCTACCGCGCCATCAGCATGCGTGACTGGCCCATCGTTATGGGCGGCGTTACGCTCATCGTTGTCGTCGTCATGGTGATCAACCTGCTCGTCGACATTAGCTATGCATTCCTCGACCCGCGCATCCGCCTTGGCGGTCCGTCGGATAAGGCCTAAGGGAGGTACGTCTCATGCAGGAAACTGATTCTCAGTCTCAGGAGCAGGCTACCGCCACCAAGGCCGCATCTGCTCCCGCTAAGTCCCGCACACTGTGGGGCGACGCTTTTAAGCGTCTTCGTAAGAACAAGCTCGCCGTTATCGGTGTCTGCTGGATCATCATCGTCGTTGTGGTTGCCCTGACCGCAGATTTGTGGGCTAAGCCCTGGCTCGGTTCGCCGACGGCTTCCGACTCGACTATCATGGCCGAGACTTCTCTGCTGGCTCCGTGTGCCGAGCACCCGTTTGGCACCGACGCCCTTGGTCGTGACATTCTCGTCCGCGTTATCTACGGCGCACGCGTTTCGCTGTCCGTCGGCATTATGGCCACCGCGATCTCCACGGTGATCGGTCTGGTCATGGGCGCCCTTGCCGGTTTCTACGGCGGCATCTGGGATACGATCATCATGCGCTTTGCGGATATCTTCCTAGCGTTCCCGTACGTGCTGTTCGTCGTCGCCATGATCGCCGTTATCGGCCGTGGTCTTCAGAATGTCTTTATCGCCATCGGTATTCTCGGCTGGCCTTCTATTGCGCGCGTCTTCCGATCCGCGATCCTGACGGTCAAGGAAAACGACTATGTTGACGCTGCGCGCGCGATGGGTGCATCCGATGCTCGTATCGTCGTGCGTCACATCTTCCCGAACTCCGTTGCCTCCATCGTGGTCTACGCGACTATGAACATTGGTGGCGCCATTCTGACCGAGTCCGCTCTGTCCTTCCTCGGCATGGGCGTTATTCCGCCTACGCCTTCGTGGGGCTCCATGATTCAGGACGGTCAGCAGTATCTTCTGACTGCTCCCTGGATGATGATCATGCCCGGTCTGGCAATTCTCTCGACGGTGCTCGCCTTCACCCTGCTGGGTGACGGTCTGCGCGACGCCCTCGACGTCAAGATGAAGGACGCATAAGGATGAAGAAGAACAAGAACTATGTGGACCTGAAGGACCAGCCGGTTCCCGAGGGCCAGCATCTGCTCGAGGTCGATGACCTTAAGATGTATTTCCACACCGAGGATGGCGTTGTTCGCGCTGTCGACGGTGTCTCCTACACGCTCGATCGCGGCGAGACCCTGGGCGTCGTCGGTGAGTCCGGCTCCGGTAAGTCCGTGACCGCCATGACCATCATGGGTCTTATCTCGATGCCTCCGGGAAAGATCGAGGGCGGCGACGTTCGCTATCGCGGTCGTTCTATCCTCGAGATGACCGAGGAAGAGATGCAGCACATTCGCGGTAACGATATCGCGATGATCTTCCAGGATCCTATGACCTCCTTGAACCCGGTCTATAAGATCGGCAAGCAGGTGGGCGAGGGCCTTCGTCTGCACCGTGGCTACTCCAAGCAGGAGGCGCTCAAGCGCGCTACCGAGCTTTTGGACCTCGTGGGTATCCCCGAGCCCGAGAAGCGCGTCAATGAGTATCCGCACCAGTTCTCTGGCGGTATGCGTCAGCGCGTCATGATTGCCATGGCTCTTGCCTGCGATCCCGATATTCTGATTGCCGACGAGCCCACGACTGCCCTGGACGTTACCATTCAGGCTCAGATTATTGAGCTTATGCAGGAAATGCAGGAGAAGAACGGCAACGCCATCATCATGATTACCCATGACCTGGGTGTCGTCGCCGATATGGCCGATAAGATCATGGTTATGTACGCCGGTCGTCCCGTCGAGTTCGGTACTGCTGAGGAAATCTTCTACGAGAGCCGTCACCCCTATACCTGGGGCCTGATCCGCTCCATCCCGGAGCAGGCTATCGATGAGAAGAAGCCGCTTACGCCGATTCACGGCAACCCGCCTTCGCTCATGAACCTGCCCGAGGGCTGCGTATTCTCTCCTCGTTGCCCCTATGCGACGGACAAGTGCCGCAAGCAGCGCCCCGAGCGCGTTGTCACCGAGTCTGGCCATTACTCTGCGTGCCACTACTCCGGTGACCCCGAGTTCCTTAAGAACGCTCCTGAGACGTCCCGTACGCGCAAGGATTCCAAGAAGGGAGGCGAGGCGTAATGGCAGATACCAACGAGCGTACTCCGCTGCTGAAGGTTGAGCACCTCTCTAAGGAGTTTCCCGCTGAGTCCGGCATGTTCGCCAAGCGCTTCTCCAAGCGTGTCGTCTCTGCTGTGAATGACATTTCGTTCGAGATTTATCCGGGCGAGACCTTTGGCCTGGTTGGCGAGTCTGGTTGCGGTAAGTCCACCACGGGCCGCACCATCATGCGCCTGACCAAGCCGACCGCCGGTAAGGTGTTCTTCCAAGGCAAAGATGTTGCCGAGATGAGCAAACATGAGATCAAGGACATGCGTCGTGAGATGCAGTTTATCTTCCAGGATCCTTATGCTTCGCTCAATCCTCGTATGACCATCGGTGAGATTGTCTCTGAGCCCATGACCATTCACGGCGTGGGCACCAAGGAGGAGCGCATTGAGCGCGTCCGCGAGCTTCTCGACGTCGTTGGACTGAATCCCGAGCACATCAACCGTTATCCTCATGAGTTCTCCGGCGGTCAGCGTCAGCGTGTCGGCATTGCCCGCGCTTTTGCGCTCAAACCCAAGCTGATTATCTGCGACGAGCCGGTTTCCGCTCTGGATGTGTCCATTCAGGCCCAGGTTCTGAACCTGCTCAAGGAACTCCAGGACAAGTTCGGTACCGCATATCTGTTTATTGCTCACGACCTGTCCGTCGTGCAGCACATCTCCGATCGCGTTGCCGTTATGTATCTGGGTAAGATGGTTGAGGTTTCGGACTGGAAGACGCTCTATAGCGAGCCTCACCATCCGTACACGCAGTCGCTGCTGTCTGCCGTGCCGGTTCCCGATCCGGATATCCAGAAGACCCGTAAGCGCATCATCCTCGCCGGCGATCCGCCGTCACCGCTGGATCCGCCGACCGGCTGCCGTTTCCACACGCGCTGCCCGATCGCGCAGGGCATCTGCTCTGAGAAGCTTCCCGAGTTTAAGGAAGTTGCCCCGGGCCACTGCTGCGCCTGCCACTTCGCCGAGCCGTTCCCGATCAAGGAATCGCACATCGACTTGTAGCTGGTTGTTATCGTCCGGGCCCGCCCTGAAGTTACTTTTCAGAACGTCCTCGGACATGCAAGAAACCCCCGCTGCGCACTTCGTGCGGCGGGGGTTTCTTGCGTCCTGCGGAGTGTTCTGAAAAGTAACACCAGGGCGGGCCCTACGTTAACTCGGCAGGGGGAGTGCGATTCCCTGATCGCTCACTTAATCTAATAGGAAAGTTAGTGAGGCCGGAGCTTTAGCTCCGGCCTCCCCATATAAGGGCTCGGCAAAGCCGAGCCACCAAATTTGCATCAGCCCCCAGAACATGTTAGAGAACGGTGCCTGGAGTACGTGAACGTAGGCCCCGAATCGGTGTTGCCTCCCGGCGCATTCCGCAGGGGGAGCGATATTTTGCAGCACGAAGTGCGCAGCAAAATATCGCTCATGCCCGAGGACGCGCCGGGAGGCAACACCGATTCGGGGCCGGACACACGGATCTACCTGCGCATTTACAAATTCGTAAACTTTTTTGAAAAAAGTGCTTGCACAGTTCTCGAATCATAGGTTATTATCTTCCTCGTTGAACGCGCGGGTCCAACAAAACGAACCGTGAATCAACAACATAGCATGTCGGAGTGGCGGAATTGGCAGACGCGCTAGCTTGAGGTGCTAGTGACCGCTTTTTGGTCATGCGGGTTCAAGTCCCGCCTCCGACACCATCGCATTTGAGAAGCCTCTTCGGAGGCTTTTTTGTTACCGATAGACGGTGGGGTCCACGATGGAAACGCTTGAACGCAACGAGTGGGCAGACGTTGCCCAACTAGTCGAGATCACGAGCGATGCTGTCATCATCTGCGAACTCGACGGAACCATTCTGCATGTGAATAATCGCTTACTTGGCTTGATGTGCGAGGAACGCGCCGATGTCATCGGTGGAGACGTTAAAGACGTCCTGTACTCGTCCGCTTTTGAACGCGCGACGGAACATCGTCTGCCATTTGAAACTGATGGCTCCGAGAACGAACTGATGCTCAAGCTGAGTGACGGCTCTTTTATCCCCGTCTTGGTTCGTGCGGGCTCCGTAACGCCTCCACGCATCTTTGGGCGCCGTGCACCACGTGTCCTGGTGGCGCTTCACAGTATCGAGGAACAGTATTCTCACGACCGTCAACTCAAGCGTGCGTTATCGGAGCTTAGAGTGGCGAACAAACGTCTCTCTGGCACGCTCTCGGTCATTATGAGCACTGTGGGCTCCGATGAGTTACCCAGCCTGCTTGATACCGTTTTGAACCAGCTTGTAGGAACGCTCGATGCTTCGGGTGCCGCTATCTATTTTTCTGAAAGCGGCGGTTTTAAGCTACGCGGTGTTTCCAAGGAGCTATACGACAGCTACCTGCCCGAGTTTTTGCCGTATGGCGCTGGCATTCCGACGTATGTTCTTCGCGAGTCGCGTGCCTGTCGCTTGTCGATTCAACAGGACCTTGAGGGCGATAGGGCCGCCTCCGGTATGTTCATGGACCTGGACAATCGCTCTAAGCACCTGTTGCGAGTGCAGGATATGCCTCCGTACCGCAGCGAGATCTGTCTTCCCGTTTTTTACGGTACGCAGATCCTTGGCGTGCTGGAAGTTGGTTGGAAACGCCCCCAGGCACCGCTCGCCTATGACGTTAATGTACTCGAGGTCATTTGCGATTACCTGTCTATCCAGCTGGTCGGCATGGCATCGAGCCTTCGCTCTCGCCGCACGTCCGAGCTTGGCCGCTCGCTCAATGTCTTACGTGATGAGTTGTTTACCTTTCTAGACGATTCCACCGCGGCTACCCGGGCAGTATCGTCCGAGATCTGCAATATGCTTAACTGCCATTTTTGCCCTGTTGAGTATGACGCCAGTCTGGATTCCTATGTCATAGATTTTGAAGGCGGCAGTCGCGTTGCTTTGCCGGACGATCCCGAGAAGCTTTTCTTTTCCACGACGGCGCCGGCGGCACGTCTGGGGGCTGGCCCTGATGGCTTTGAGGCATCTGTTTTGGGCGGCACGAGTGCCGAGGACCTTAAGTACGTCCGTATAACTCGCGTTGACGAATCGATGCCTATGGGAGGCTGGCTTAGGGCGCATGGTCTGCCTTGTCAAGGTCTCTACGTCGACTTCGGCATCGAGGCGGGGCGCCCGCGCTCTGAGGGTGATGGCAAGCACAGTAACGACGCGATTGTTCCAGCTTCTGTTGCGAAGAGCCCGACGACGCGCGCGCTGCTGCTTCGTGATGGTAGCCAAGAGCCGATTGACGACCTTGAATATGACTACTTGGTGCACTTAGCGCATGACTTTGAACTGATCTACGAAGGCGAATCTCAAAAGCGCGAGGAGCGCCATATCGCTCAGACCCTACAGATTGGCATGAGAAATTCCCTGGGGGATGTTCCGGGCATCGCAACCGATTCGGTGTATCTGTCTGCCACGAACTCGGCGTTGGTCGGCGGCGATTTCTATACGCTCATCCGTCTTCCCGACGACTGCGCCGTCATGATTCTGGGTGATGTGTCTGGCAAAGGCATTGAGGCCGCATCGATGTCCGCGCTCGTCAAGACGGCCCTGACGGCATATGCTTGGGAGGGCGCTGGACCGGCCCGCATGGCACGCTCCCTTAACAGCATGCTCATGGGCTTTTCGAGGGTCGAGACGTTCGTGACGGCCTTTATCGCCAAGATTGACCTTAAAGCCGGACGCGCAACATATTGTTCGGCGGGCCATCCTCCGACCATGGTCATCAGGCCAGAGTCGATGCCGCTGGGTGGCGGCGAGGCCCGTGGGGGAGAGGTCGAGCTGCTTGGATGCCAATCGGGCGTAATCGGTGCCTTTGAGAGCATGGTCTACGAGACGGGTGCCTTTACGTTCGCTCCTGGTGACATGCTATTTATGTATACCGACGGAACGATCGAAGCACGTGATCGCTCGGGTGCTTTCTTTGGCGAACAGCGCCTTCGCGACCTTCTGCTTTCTGTTTCGGGGGAGGGCGTGTCGGGCATTTGCGGCAAGGTCTTGGGCGAGCTTGACCGATTTACCGAATCGGCGCTGGACGATGACATTGCATTGGTGTCCCTTGAGTTTTTACGGGGTCGTTCATAGACGACGCTGGGCGGGCTGAATCCGTACGGTTGGGGAAACGAATGCATCGAGTGGGCTTTTTTGGGAACCATGGTCGTATGAATGAGTGGAATGACATAGCGGTTTTGACGCCACCAGGCGATATCGACATCGCTACGGTGCCTGCGCTGCGTCGGCGGTTGGATGCTTTGATTGGCCGCGGCGTGCGTCGTGTCGTCATCAACTGTCAGGCTGTTAGCTTTATCGATTCGACGGGCTTGGCATTCCTGCTTACGCGCGCTCGTGAGCTCATGAGGCGAGAAGGCCTGCTTTCGCTCGTCAATGCATCAGGTGAAGTTGTTCGCTTTTTGGAGATTGCTCGTCTTGTCGATATCCTTCATGTCGCGGGGCCGGCACGGGAGTCAATTCCCGCCATTCCGGTGGGGGAGCTGCCTCGCTGGAGTAAGAGCGTCGAGGTCCGTCAGGGTATCGAGAATCTTCCATACTACCGACATCGTATCGCCGAACTCCTTGAATCGCTTCCGTTGCGCCGTGACGAGCGCTACGATGTCGCATTGGCGTCGGGGGAGGCGCTGGGTAATGCCTATGACCATGCGGGCGGTATCGGGTGCGTCCTGACGGTTCAGGCCTATGGCGATCGCGTTGTGGTTGAGGTGCTTGATCGAGGTGCCGGCTATTCTATCGATGAAACGAGCGAGCCGGTTGCATCTGAGGAACGCGGCCGTGGTATCAAGCTTATGCGTATGCTCGTCGATAACGTGGAGGTTGCTCGTCGTACGGACGGCGCCGGCACGCGCGTGCAGATGGTGAAGCTGTTTAGCGGGGCGCTGGAATCGTGTGCCTAGCCAATCGCTTTAGCGCGTTTGGCTACTAAGAACATGCGGCAGACAAGTTTTTTGAAAAAAGTACTTGCGTCTTTTGGACAACTCGCGTAAATTAATAACCCGCAAGCGGACATGGCTCAGTTGGTAGAGCACAACCTTGCCAAGGTTGGGGTCGCGGGTTCGAGCCCCGTTGTCCGCTCCATTGCAGTCCCGGACCGTTTAGGCGGTCCTTTTTCGGCGAAGTGGCCAAGTGGTAAGGCAGAGGCCTGCAAAGCCTTTACCCCCGGTTCGAATCCGGGCTTCGCCTCCAGGCAACATCCGGGCGCTCCAGCGCCCGTTTTGTTTTACATATGCGGACATGGCTCAGTTGGTAGAGCACAACCTTGCCAAGGTTGGGGTCGCGGGTTCGAGCCCCGTTGTCCGCTCCAACTATCTTACGCGGTTCTAACGAACCGCGTTTTTTGTTGACGCTGCGCGAGCCCCGGGCACCCCATCTTGCCCCTCAATCGTCGGTCGCGTACATAAAGTACGCTTCCCTCCTCTTTCGCGGCAACCTGGGGCACCCGGAGCCCGCTCGCTGTCGTGGCCGGGGGAGTGGGTTTTCCGTTCTTTTCACCAATCGGTCGATTCGTCCCGGGAGGTTCGAACCCGAGAGGGAGCGAGCGTTTTGGGTCGTGGCTGTGGCGTTGTTTGCCGTGAATGTTCGCTTTGGGCGTATCATCGTGGGCATCTCGTATAACCTCGTTGCAAGGGAGATACGCCCCATGGCTACAGAAAAGTCCTCTTCGCGCTCATGGATGTCCGATGCCGCGATCTATCAGATCTACCCGCGCTCGTTTAAGGATTCGACTGGTTCGGGTCTGGGCGATATCGCGGGCATTACCCAGAAGATGGACTATCTTGAGCGGCTGGGTATCGAGGCCATCTGGCTGAGCCCGTTTTACCCTTCGCCTCTTGTCGATGGCGGCTATGATGTGGCGGACTACTGCGATGTCGACCCACGTCTCGGCTCGCTTGACGACTTCGATGACATGATCGCTGCGGCTCACGCGCGCGGCATCAAGGTCATCGTCGACATCGTGCCCAACCATTCATCCAACCAGCACCCCTGGTTCAAAGCCGCTCTTGCCGCCGGCCCCGGATCGCCCGAACGCGCCCGTTATATCTTCCGCGATGGTCGCGGCGAGCATGGCGAGCTGCCTCCCACCAATTGGAATGCCAACTTTGGCGGCCCCGCATGGACGCGTGTTGCGGACGGTCAGTGGTATCTGCACATGTTTACGCCCGAGCAGCCGGACTTTGACTGGTCATGCCCTGAGGTTCACGCGCTCTTTTGCGACGTCCTGGCGTTTTGGAGCGATCGAGGCGTCGACGGCTTTCGCATTGATGTGGCGCAGGGTCTCGCCAAGGATCTCGACCGCGATGACCTCGACCGGTGGCATCTCGCCGAGGGCGATGACATGGTTGACGACGGCACCCATCCGCTGTGGGACCGCAATGAGGTCCACGAGATCTATCGCGAGTGGCGCCGCGTGTTCGACCGCTATAATCCGCCGCGCAGTGCCGTTGCCGAGGCGTGGGTGCTGCCCGAGCGCCAGTATCTCTACGCGCGTCCCAGCGAGCTTGGCCAGACATTCAACTTTGAGTTTGCCAAGGCCACTTGGACCTATGATGACATGCACACTGCAATCGAGAAGGGCTTGAAGGCAGCCGTCGAATCCGATTCCGCCTCGACCTGGGTACTCTCCAACCACGACGTGCCGCGCGTGGCGACACGCTATGCCCTGCCGCAAATCAAGGCGACGCGCTACCACCAGATTGCGCTCGACTGGCTCTTGCGCGACGGGTCGTCTTATGACGAGGACCGTGAACTCGGCGAGCGCCGCGCGCGGGCGGCCCTTTTGCTTGAGCTGGCGCTTCCGGGCTCGGCATACGTGTATCAGGGTGAGGAGCTCGGCCTTTTTGAGGTGGCTGATATCCCGTGGGCTGCACTCGAAGACCCTACTGCGACCAATACGCACGGACCGAAGCGTGAGAAGGGGCGCGACGGCTGTCGTGTGCCCCTGCCGTGGGTGGCGGCGGACGATCCCGCGCATGGCGGATCGTTTGGGTTTTCGCCGGCAGACGCCGATGCGGCGCCCCATCTGCCGCAGCCTGCATGGTTTTCCGATTATGCTGCCGATAGGGAAGAAGTGGACCCGACATCGATGCTTGCGCTCTATCGTGACGCCCTCTGGCTGCGGCGCAAGCTGCGCGGGTGCGCCAACGATCTTGCGTGGCTCGATCTTGACGGGCGCACCGGTCTTGCGGATGGTGCCGAGGGCGCTGAGGGCGGCGTCATCGCCTATCGCCGCGATAACGGCTGGGCGTGTGTGACGAACTTCGGTGCAGCACCCGTGGAGCTGCCGGCGGGCAGGGTCCTGCTCACCTCATCACCGCTTGCAGACGGCAGGCTCGCGCAGGACAGCTCTGCCTGGATCATGCTCGGTGAGATGTAGGGGCATCTCGCTGCGAGCCTGCGTTTGTTCGCGCCTTTCGTGACGACTGATGCCCTCGCGAGAGCGTCGCAAAACTTTTCAAAAAAAGTTCTTGCATAGGATGCGGGCATCACGTAAGATTAATCCTCGTAAGCGGACATGGCTCAGTTGGTAGAGCACAACCTTGCCAAGGTTGGGGTCGCGGGTTCGAGCCCCGTTGTCCGCTCCATTTGGGCGTTTAGCTCAGGGGGAGAGCGCTTCCCTGACACGGAAGAGGTCAGAAGTTCAAATCTTCTAACGCCCACCAAATGTTCGCAGCTCAGAGGCTATGTCCTCTGAGCTGTTTTGTTTTGCCACCAAGCACGCCGCCAAATAAGCCACCAAATATTGATCCAAGGTCTGTACACGATGGTCTTCGCATCCCGTAGAGGTGCCGGCAGATTGCATACGTCCTGGCCGATCGTGACCGCAACATGTTGGTCAAGCACAATCTTTTGGATTCTTTTGGCGTGAGCGGTTTGGTTTTGGTAGGATTTGTCAGCGGCTTGACTAAGGGGGTTTTATAACTGCCATGCAGGTAGCCGTGTTGGTAACGTTTTACCGACTTGCCAAGAACCCCTCATTTTTAATGCGTCTGCAAAATGACTAATTGCTTTGACCTGCCGAAACACTATATGTTGTGTTTGACCTAAAAAAAGAATACAGGATATAGATGCCTCTTTGTCGTATGATAGATGACGGACAGAGAACGAAGACCTTAACTGCCTCTTTTGAACGTGTCCTTGAGCCGCTTGATCGGCTCCAAGGAATGTCCGCATGGAGGCTTATGGTTTATCGAGAACACAGATTGCGCGACGGCGCCGCAAGACAGGGGCAAGCCCTGCCGGGTATCGTTTGGCTCTGAAGCGCGATGAGGCTACGAAGCGAAAGAGGCAAGAGGATGAAGATCATCAAGCGCAGCGGCACCGAGGTTGTCTTTGACATCGATAAGATCGTCAATGCCATCCGCGCCGCAAACTTGGAGGTCGAGGAGAGCTCTCGTCTTACCGACCGCCAGGTGGTTTATGCGGCACAAAACGTCGCCGAGGCATGCGAGAACGCGGGTCACACCGTGTCGGTCGAGGAGATCCAGGATCTGGTCGAGGACGAGATCATGCGTCTCGACTGCTACGAGGTCGCTCGCCATTACATCATCTATCGCTATGTTCAGAGCCTGAAGCGCCAGAAGAACACGACCGATGACAAGATCCTGTCGTTGATTGAGTGCAATAACGAAGAGGTCAAGCAGGAGAACTCCAACAAGAACCCGACCGTCAATTCCGTTCAGCGTGACTACATGGCCGGCGAGATCTCCAAGGACCTGACCCAGCGCGTGCTGCTGCCCCAGGAGATTGTGGATGCCCATAATGAGGGCCTGATCCATTTCCACGATTCGGATTACTTTGCCCAGCACATGCATAACTGCGACCTGGTGAACCTGGAGGATATGCTCCAGAACGGTACTGTTATCTCGGGTACGCTGATTGAGAAGCCGCACAGCTTCTCGACCGCCTGCAACATCGCGACGCAGATCATCGCCCAGGTTGCTTCCTCCCAGTACGGTGGCCAGTCGATTTCGCTGACCCATCTTGCCCCGTTCGTCGAGGTGAGCCGTCAAAAGATTCGCGGCGAGGTCGCCCGCGAGCTCGAGGAGCTCGGCGTTTCCGCATCTCCCGAAAAGGTCCGCGAGGTTGTTGAGGACCGCCTGCGTGACGAGATCCGTCGCGGCGTTCAGACGATTCAGTATCAGGTCGTGACCCTTATGACCACCAACGGCCAGGCGCCGTTCGTGACGGTCTTTATGTATCTCAATGAGGCCCGTACGCCTCAGGAGAAGCACGACCTTGCCATGATCGTGGAGGAGACGCTTCGCCAGCGCTACGAGGGCGTTAAGAACGAGGCCGGCGTTTGGATTACCCCGGCATTCCCCAAGCTTATCTATGTACTCGAGGACGATAACGTTCACGAGGATTCCCCGTACTTCTACCTGACCCAGCTGGCTGCCAAGTGCACCGCCAAGCGCATGGTTCCCGACTACATCTCCGAGAAGAAGATGCGCGAGCTCAAGCTGTCGAAGGGCGAGACCGCGGGCAACGGCGACTGCTATACCTGCATGGGTTGTCGCAGCTTCCTGACGCCCGACCGCTCCGGTAACGGATTTAACAACGTGGCCAACGCGCTGAACTATGACCCGAACAAGCCCAAGTACTACGGTCGCTTTAACCAGGGCGTTGTGACCATCAACCTGCCCGATGTCGCGCTGAGCTCGCATCAGGACATGGATAAGTTCTGGAAGATCTTCGACGAGCGCCTTGAGCTGTGCCACCGCGCCCTGCTGTGCCGTCATGAGCGTCTGATGGGTACGCTTTCGGATGCCGCACCGATTCTTTGGCAGTACGGTGCCCTCGCCCGCCTGAAGAAGGGCGAGACGATCGACAAGTTGCTCGTGGGCGGTTACTCCACCATTAGTCTGGGTTATGCCGGCCTGTATGAGTGCGTTAAGTACATGACGGGCCACAGCCACACCGAGAAGGAGGGCACGCCCTTTGCCATGGCCGTCATGCAGCGCATGAACGACAAGTGCGCGGAGTGGAAGGCCGAAAGCGATATTGACTTCTCGCTGTACGGTACCCCGCTTGAGTCGACGACCTACAAGTTCGCCAAGTGCCTGCAGCGTCGTTTTGGCATCATCCCGGGCGTGACGGACAAGGGCTACATCACCAACAGCTACCACGTCCACGTGTCCGAGGAGATCGACGCATTCGACAAGCTCAAGTTCGAGGGTATGTTCCAGCAGCTTTCGCCGGGCGGTGCCATCTCCTACGTCGAGGTTCCCAACATGCAGGACAACCTCAAGGCTGTCATTCGCGTGATGCAGTACATCTACGACAACATCATGTACGCCGAGCTCAACACCAAGAGCGACTACTGCCAGGTGTGCGGCTACGACGGTGAGATCAAGATTGTCGAGGATGACGGCAAGCTGGTGTGGGAGTGCCCCAATTGCGGCAATCGTGACCAGGAGAAGATGAATGTCGCTCGTCGTACGTGCGGCTACATCGGTACCCAGTTCTGGAACCAGGGCCGAACCGAGGAGATCCGCGACCGCGTGCTGCATCTCTAATAACCATCCCAGGCCGCCCCGTAGCGAGGCCCCGGGCCTTTACTCGCTATTTCGGACAGTCCTGGCTCACGACGGAGGCGCCACTGGCGCCTCCTGTTCGTGCGGAACTCATATCGAGCAAAGGCCCGGGGCCTCGCTACGGGGCAGCCAAGTTGATGTAGCTGAGATGCAGCATGCGGCCTGCTCACTCCTCGAAGTTCTTAGCGGAAATGAGTTGACTTGCAACAACGCTTTGCTTGCGATGGCGGTTGAGCTGCAACAAAGTTTTTATTGGACCTCGAACCCTATACTCGATGTTCGCTTCGTTCATTGAGTTACCCTTTGCATGAGGCCGGGACATATCGTCCCGCCCGTAGTTTCGCAGGCCGAAGGCCGAGAATGTTTGAGGACGGGATGATATGTCCCGGCCTCCCGGGAGAGTTACCTATGAACTACGCGAACATTAAGTATTTCGACATTGCTGATGGGGAAGGCGTTCGTACTTCTCTGTTTGTGAGCGGGTGCCGTCGCGGGTGCAAGAACTGCTTTAACTCCGTCGCGTGGGACTTTGCCGCGGGTGAACCGTTCGATCGTGTCGTCGAGGACAAGATTATCGAGAGCCTCGACCATCCCTTTATCGATGGCCTGACGATTCTGGGCGGCGAGCCTATGGAGCCCGAGAATCAGGCGGGGCTTGTTGACTTTATCGAACGCGTGCGTGCGGCCTATCCCGCGGGGTCGGGCAAGACCATTTGGTGCTTTACCGGCGACGTGCTCGAGGAGCTTATGCCGGGTGGTCGTCACCATACCGAGGCGACGGACCGTATCCTTGCCTGCCTCGATATGTTGGTGGATGGCCCGTTTGTTCAGGATCTGTACGATATCTCATTGCGTTTTAGGGGCTCGAGCAATCAGCGCGTGATTGATATGAACGCCACGCGCGCCCGTGCTGTGCGCGAGGGCGTTGCGCTTTGCGACGCTGTGGAGCTTTGGCGGGACGATCCGGTCTATTCGACCCATACTATGTAGCTTGTGGCCGATGCCAAAGGGCGTGGTACCATAGCGCGAACGTGAAATCGGAAAAGTGAGGCCCAGATGGTCGATCAGGAAAAAGTCGAGGCCGCCATTAAGCTGTTGCTTGAGGGCATAGGCGAGGACCCAACTCGTGAGGGCCTGCTGGAGACCCCGGCGCGCGTTGCCCGTATGTATGGTGAGATCGCCGGCGGTATGGATCAGAGTGCCGAGGAGCACCTGTCCAAAACCTTTGCCGTCGCTTCGAACGATTTGGTTATCGAGCGCGACATTACGTTTTACTCGCTGTGCGAGCACCATCTGCTGCCGTTTTATGGCAAGGCTGCGATCGGCTATATCCCTAACGGTCGGGTGGCTGGGCTTTCCAAGCTCGCCCGCACGGTTGAGGTTTATGCCCGTCGTCTGCAGCTGCAGGAGCAGCTGTGTGCGCAGGTTGCCGACGCTCTCATGGATTATCTCGCTCCCCAGGGAGCGATTGTGCTCATGGAGGCTGAGCATATGTGCATGACCATGCGCGGCGTGCAAAAGCCTGGCACCAAGACCGTGACGCTCGCTCGTCGCGGCGTCTTTGAGGCCGATCCGGCGCTCGAGGAGCGATTCTTTAGGATGCTGGGACGCTAACTATGAGAGTCGTCAACGACTTTACATCGAATACTGACGAGGGAACGCCGCGTCGCGGTTTTATGGCTTCGGGCCTGGCGCCTTTTGGTGCCATGCCTCGCATTGATTACATCTGTGCCAACGGTCTGTTCCGGCGGCACCTGGGCAGCATTGCACAGTTGGAATCGGGGCGCATCTTCTGCCGCCACGGTATTGACCACCTGCTGGATGTCGCTCGCATTATGTGGATCAAGAATCTCGAGGAACAGCTCGAATTTGACCGCGAGGTCATCTACGCCACGGCACTTCTTCACGATATCGGCAAAGATGAACAGTATGAATCGGGTATATCCCATGATGTTGCAAGCGAACGCGTCGCTGATGCGATTCTCGGCGGTATGCCCGATGACGTAGCGTTTGAGCCGGCCGATGCCGCAGCCATTAAGACGGCCATTCTGGGCCATCGAAAGCTGCGCGTGAACAGCCAACCGCTCGAGCGCCTGCTCTATGCAGCCGACAAAGCGTCGCGCGCCTGCTTTGCATGCCCCGCGCGCAATGCTTGCAACTGGAGCGATGATAAAAAGAACCTGTCGATTCGCGTGTAGTTAGTTTACGCGGTCGGGGTTCTAAACGAAGGAGACGATCGCGATGAGCAACAAGAAACTGCCCGAGAATGCAACCAAGACTGAAGGCGCCGAGCTCGCCCGCCGTGGAAGGGGCGAAATATCCACCGCAACGGCGGTTCCCCACGTGAGCTATGACGATCTGCGCCATGCTGACCGCATTACTATCGACGGTCTCGAGGTCTTTGCCAACCACGGCGTGTATCCCGAAGAGAACGCGCTGGGCCAGAAGTTCATCGTGTCCTTGGTGCTCTATGCCGACCTGCGTGCAGCGGGGGAGCACGATAACCTGGACGCTTCGATTGACTACGGCTCGGTGTGCCACGATGTCGATGGCTATCTGCGCGAGCATACGTTTAAACTCATCGAGGCGGCAGCCGAGGGTGTGGCCCAGATGCTGCTGCGTCGTTATCCCTTGCTGCTTGGCGTGCGTGTTAAGCTCGATAAGCCTTGGGCTCCCGTCGGTCTTCCCCTGGCAAGCTGCGGTGTCGAGATCGAGCGCGTGCGCTAGTCGACGCTAGAGCTTGTTGAGGGGCGGCTGCTTGAGCCGCTGCGACAGAGCTCTATTGTTGGGGCAGTATGTGTCGAGCAGGGCGTGGAACCGCTGATTGTGGCTTGGCTCGAGCAAGTGGACGAGCTCGTGGGCGACAACCATGTCGAGACACTCGATGGGGTAGGCGGCAAGTTCTCGTGCGATGCGAATGGCTCCGGTCTTGGGCGTGCATGAGCCCCAACGCGTCTTCATGCTGCGCACGGAGACACGGGCCACGGTGACGCCCATTGCGATTTCGTATGCGTGCACGATGTCGCGTAGCGTTGCGGTGACCTCGGATGCATAGAGTTGGTCGATGCGGGTCTGGAGTTCTTTGGGCGTTAGGCCGTCGAGGGCTGTGCGCTGCTTTGCCTGCGCGCGCCCACTTGGCTCGTCGGTGCCCATAAAACTTGCGAAGGTGGCCTGCTTGGGCCGCGGTGCGGGTGATGCAAAGTTGTGATCGAGTGCGTCCTGTACCGTGATGGGCTTGCCCCAAAGTGCAATGATGGACGAGGGGCTGAGCGGCTCTCGCGCCGTCGCCTGACGTTGCTCGCGCTGGGCAAGTCGGCTGATAATCCAGGCGCTATTGCGCCCCACAAACGCTTCGATACGCTCGCGGCTGGCGCCGAGCGGTGCGCTGGCGTGGACCTCACCGCTCGATGTGACGCGTAGGTTGAAGTTCTTGACGCGCTTTTTGGTAACGACGACGGGGATGGGCGTCCCATCCAGTCGAGATAGGGAAATCGTAAACTGCTGCGTCAAAAGCGGTCCTTCAGATTGGGGACGGGCCGGCATGTCGATCGTTCGGCATGCCGGCCCGCTCAGGGGATGTGAAATTAATAACGCTCGAAGAAGGCAAGGGCATTGTCGCTGCAGAGCTTCTGCATCACGGTCTTACCAAAATGCCTGGAGAGCATGTTCTGGAACTCGGGCATCTTGCTGACATCGGAGAGGAAGCCGGGTACCGCGGCGCCGTCCCAGTCGCCGCCGAGTGCGATGACGTCCTCGCCACCTAAGTCGAGCCAGTGCTCGATATGTGCCGCCAGCTGGTCGAAGGTGACGTCTGCGGCGGTCTCGTCGGTTGCGTCGTTGGAGAGGAACTCGCTACAGTAGTTGAGGCCGACGATGCCGCCCATGTCGCGAATGGTGCGGAACTGGTCGTCGGTGAGGTTGCGCTTGACGCCGCAGACCACGCGGGAGTTGGAGTGGCTGGCGACGAAGGGGCGCGTGGCGTGAGCGACAACCTCGTCAAAGCACTCATCGTTGAGGTGGGAGACGTCGAGTACCATGCCGGCGTGCTCCATCTGCGTA
>NZ_JBCJBI010000013.1:41175-56664 GCF_039062365.1 Collinsella aerofaciens | reverse complement strand
TAAAGCCGTTTGTCTCCACCCGCGTAGCGGGTGGTTTAAAGCTGGCCGCTGCGCGGCCAGCAGACTAAAGTCTTGAATCAAATAAGGCCGCCCCGGTTACCCAGAGCGCCCTTCTTAGAACAAGATTGTTGCGTTGCAGCAAATGCTACTCGGCAGCAGCCTCAGTCTCGACCTCGGCGGTCTCGGCCTCGGCGACCTCAGCGGCCTCCTCGACCTCAGCCTCGGCAGCGAGCTCCTCGGCGGTAACGCCGACGAGAACGACAACCTCGGCCTTGATCTCGCGGTACAGCGAGATGGCAACGGTGTGGGCACCGGCAACCTTGATGGGCTTACCGAGCTCGACGCGCTTACGGTCGATGTCCATACCGAGCTGAGCCTTGATGGCGTCAGCGATCATAGCGGCGGTAACGGAGCCAAAGAGGATGCCCTCGTCGCCGACCTTGACGTCAACGGTGACCGTCTTGCCCTCGAAGGCAGCCTTGGTCTCGTTGGCAGTAGCCAGACGGACGGCCTCGCGCTTGGCGATGTTGTTGCGACGCTCGTCAAGCTGCTTGAGGTTGCCCTTGGTGGCGGCAACAGCGAGCTTCTTGGGGAACAGGAAGTTCTCAGCGTAACCCTGAGCGACCTCTACGACGTCACCCTCGCCGCCCTTGCCCTTGATCTCATCGAGAAGAATAACCTTCATGATGTGTCTCCCTTCTTAGCCGCGGTCGCGGTTGCCACGAGAGGAAACCACGGGGACGGTGTACGGCAGGAGAGCCATCTCGCGGGCGCGCTTGATGGCGTTGGCGATGTCATTCTGATGCTGCGTGCAAGCGCCAGTGACGCGACGGGGCTTGATCTTGCCACGGTCGGTCATGTACTTACGGAGAAGCTGAGTGTCCTTATAGTCGATGAACTCAGTGTTCTCCTTGCAGAACTGGCAGTACTTACGACGCGGCTGACGTGCAGAAAAATCATTAGCCATGTCAAAATACCTTTCATTTGGCAACTTCGGCGAACCGAAGCCGCCTCTCACTCAAAAATAGGTGAACAACCCTTAGAACGGGATGTCCTCATCGTAGACGTCGACCGCGGGCGGCGTAGCCACCGGTGCGGCAGGACGTGCTGCGGGCGCGGAAGCTGCGGGGGCGTAACCGCCCTGATCGTAGCCACCCTGGCCACCACGGGAGCTCATAAACTCGATCTCATCGACGATGACCTCAAGTTTGCTCCGGCGCTGGCCGTCGCGCTCCCAAGAGCTGTAGCGCAGCTTGCCCTCGATCGCGACCTTGTTTCCCTTTGCCAGGAAACGGCTCACGGCCTCGGCGCGGGTGCCGAACATGGTGCAGTCGACAAAGTTGGGATAGTCCTCCCACTCGCCAGTCTGCGCGTTGCGGCGACGATCGTTCACGGCGACGCCAAAGGACAGAACCTGGGTTCCGCCGGCGGTGGCGCGCAGCTCGGGATCGCGGGTGAGGTTACCGGTGATGTTCACTCGATTGATGCTCATAACTCACTACTTCCTCTTGGGGCACAAGCCCAGTCCAAAACGACAGTCTTACTCCTGGTCGTCGCGACGGACGATCATGTGGCGGACCACAGCGTCGGTGATGCGCAGGACGCGATCAAGCTCGGCGATCTGGGTAGGATCTGCGTGGAAGTTGATGAGGGTGTAGTCACCATCGGTGAGGTCGTTGATCTCGTAGGCGAGCTTGCGCTTGCCCCACTCGTCAACGGAGTCGACCTCGCCAGCGCCCTCAGCGATCGTGGTATCGATACGCTTCATAACAGCGAGACGAGTCTCGGGGTCGAGCGACGGGTCAACAAAGAACAGCAGTTCATAAGCCTTCATATTGTCACCTCCTCTGGGCAAATGTGGCTTCAGGTCGTGAAGGTGCGCCTGAAGCAGGAAAAGACTTGGTAATAATATCTTTCAACCTCCTAGGCTGCAAGAATATGCAGCTACAACCTCATGACCTCCACATATGCCCATACTCACACCACGTTTCACGCGCATTCCAACCAAATGCAGACCAAGAGCTTGACGGATTTGTGGACAAGATACGGTGCCGCGGGGACAAGCTGAGCCAAGCCGCAGGTCAACGGGCACAAGGCTGTGGTCGCGAAATGCATACCAGTGGTCCACAGCACCACCCAAAGATTTTTAAATTCATCGCCAAGTCGCTTATGAATACCCCTTTTGAACAATTGAGTTGATCAACCACGCTGGTCGGAAGCCGTTTTTTGGCACCTCAAACCCCACTGCAACGCCAAGCGCGGCAAAGCGTTTTAAAAAATGCCAACTTTTCTGTTTGCACTTTGCGATTCCTCGTGTATACTGACTTTCGCATTTAACGGAGAGTTGTCCGAGTGGCCGAAGGAGCACGATTGGAAATCGTGTAGGCGTCAAAAGCGTCTCCAGGGTTCAAATCCCTGACTCTCCGCCAGTTAATTCCAAAGCAGGCCTTCGAGCCTGCTTTGTTTTTACCCCACGCGGAGGGGTGGCAGAGTGGTTGAATGCGGCGGTCTCGAAAACCGTTTGGCCTGTATAAGGTCACGAGGGTTCGAATCCCTCCTCCTCCGCCATTTTGGTTGAGAAAGCTCCCAACAACGGGAGCTTTTTTGTTATCGAAATACGTCTCGATCCCACGCTTCCCCAAACATGTACGTCACCCTCCAAAACCGACATTTTTCGACATCTTTGAAGGCTGACGTACACGTTTGGATTGAGTTCACGGGAGTGGCACTATTCGGAAGGTGCCTCTTCGTCTCGCATGCCCTTCCAGTTGCGGATAAGCGCCTTGCGTAGTTCGTTTTGCTCTCGCTGGTACCCGGTGTCGGTACAGCGAGGCATGCCGAGTGCTTCGCGAATGTTGTTCATGGCGCGGTGAAAGGCGAGCTGGCTGCCGAACTGAGCCGAAGTGAGCGTAACGATTCGATATCCCATTTGGGAGAGAACGGCTTCTCGCTCCGCATCTGCTCCCTTGCGCTCGAGCTCATCGTGAAAACCGCCCTTATATTCGATACCGAGCTCCCTGCGCTTATAGGTAATGAGGGCATCGATTTTGAGTGTTCGGGCTTTTGTGCAATGCCAGAGACGTTGAGGGATCTCGAGCGGTTTGTTGAGTTCGATACCTCGGATACCAACGCCGCCTTCGCTTGTTGGGAGCGAGAGGGCGATTGCCGAAGCGGTCTCCATAGGCGAGGCCGAGTGATCGTAGATGTGCCTGAGCGCGAGCCGTGCACGTGTGGCACCGGGTTTGCCGGGGTGCCGATCGAGCAGTTTGGTTATTTCATCCTTGGAGGTAGTGGCTGGTTGCCCGGTATAAGGGTCGGCGGGATTGAGCCTCATGCGATAATCGCCGCAAACTTCATAGCCATATTCGAGATATTCGATCCTATCCATCCACTCGGCAGCGAGCACAAAGGTGAAGGCTTCGTCGGTGATGAAGATTCCGGGCGTCAACTCGTTAATATGCTCGTAGGGAAGATTTTGTCCAAGAATGTGACAAACGACGCCTTTGGTACGAATTCGCTCGAATTCGAATACAACCGCGATATCGATAGTCTTAAGCATATCGGACGGAATGCCGCAGTCGGTAAGAGCCTGTCGTATGCGCGCAACACGTTGCTGGGTGGAGATGCCTTGTGCGCCTATCTGGTAGTCGTGCCGCGCAAGAGACTGAACCAAATTCTGGGGTGCATGATGAACAAGCCATGCGGTTTTATGCGAAATGAGAACAGGGGTATCCATTGAGGGCCTCTCGCTCTGAGCCGGTATCCAACTCTTATGTCCGTTGAAGTGGGGAAATATACCGGATGTGAGTAAATCAACTCACTCATGCTGTGAGCTCAATCCAAACATGTACGTCCGCCTCCAAAGATGTCGAAAAATGCCGTTTTTGGAGGGTGACGTACATGTTTTGGATCCCCGGCATTCCAGCAATGCCATGTCAGCATCCGCTGCCAACCGTTTGCCGAGCAATAGGGTCGCAATCGGCGCCGAACATGTACTATGTACGGGCATTGTCTAAACCCGTAACTCAAAGGACCCCATCTTGCCCGTTGCCGCCGCTATGATCGTTACCGCACACGCCTCGGATGCCATGGTTGCCATCCCGTTTTGGCTCGAGATGTTCGCCGTCGTCGCGGCATCGATCTCGGGCGTGTTGGTCGCACGCGAGCACAAACTCGACCTGGTGGGCGCCGTCGCGCTCGCCGTGGTCTGTGGACTGGGCGGCGGTCTTTTGCGCGATATGACGCTGCAGGTGGGCAACGTCTACATCCTCAACCAACCGATGGCGCTCCCGCTCTCCATCGCCACCGCGGCCATCATCTACATCTTCCCGGCAATCGTCGACAAGCCCGAAAAGCTCATTCCCCTGCTCGATATCATCTCGGTGGGTATTTATGCGGCAACCGGCGCAGACAAGGCGCTGGTCTACGGCTTTGCGCCGGCGGTGTGCATCATGATGGGCTTTTTTACCGCGGTGGGCGGCGGCATGCTGCGAGATGGTTTTATGGGTGTGGTGCCGGGTATCTTCCAACGCACCAACTTCTATGCCATCGCGGCCATCGCCGGATCGGCAAGCTATGTTTGCCTTGTCATGAGCGGCTTGGTCAGCAATGTCGTCGCACTGGTCGTTTGCGTCGTGGTGACCATGGGACTACGCTGGCTGTCGCTGCGCTTTGATATCAAAAGCCCCACCGAGGATGACATCGCACGCTTTTTGCACCGCAAAAAGTAGGTGGCGCGGGCTCATCCTTCGAAATGCAACCGAGAGGTTCTTTTAGAGCGCCCACGCGTTGGGTACCCTGTTAGGTGCATGTCGAGCATCTGACGAAGGATTCACTATGCCCTGTAATCAATTCCCGTCGACCCAGCGCCGTAAAGCGTGGGGCCGCATCACGATCTTATTCGCGCTCATCGCTCTAGCGGTCACCGCGCTTCCCACGGCGTCGTTCGCCGGCACGGACACCGCAGGCAACGTGCTTGCGACCGACAATGACGCCAATTCGTCCGGCGTCGAAGGTGACCTGTACTGGGCAGGTCAGGCCCTTAACTTGGACGATGCGTCCATCGGCCGCGACATAATTGCAGCAGGCGAGAGCCTCTCCATCCGCGACTGCACGGTGGGCGGCGCCGTCCGCTTGGCGGCACGCACTATCGATATCGCCAAGACCACGGTTGATGGCAGCGTCACGGTCGTCGGTCAGCACGTTGTGCTCAATTCCGACAGCACCGCCAACTGTTTTTACGCGATAGGCGAGACGGTTGCCCTGCGCGGCTCTACCAAGTCGGCAGCGCTTGCGGGCGACACGGTGACCATCGATGGCACCGTCGAGGGCGATGTCGAGGTTTGGGCCGACAAGCTCATCCTGGGCAAGAACGCCCACATCACCGGCACCGTGAACGCGCACGTCTCCGAGGACCCCGAGCGTGCCGCAGGAGCCGAGGTAGGCGCGCTCAAGATCGACCGCACCGAGAACGAGGATACTTCCACCGTTAACGATGTCATCGGCGGTATCGTCGCCGCGGCACTCTCGACCTGCTTTGTCGCTCTGCTGCTCGAGCTCGTCTTTCCGCGCGCGACCGCCAGCGCCGCCGGCATGCTCCACCAGCGCCCCATACCCCTGTGGGTGAGCGGTCTTCTGGGCACGATTGCTATCGTCCCCGCCGTCCTACTGCTAATTATCTCTATCGCTGGTCTGTCGCTTGCCGGAGCCCTCTTGTGCGGCGTTATCGGCATCGCGTTGGTGTCGAGTGCCTTTGCGGGGTGCGCGATCTCCCGCATGGTCGGACACAACCAAAACCGCTACGCCATGGCAGCCGTGGGCGGCGTAATCGCAGGCGCCCTCACGGGGCTTCCCCTCGTAGGTGACTTCATCAGCGGCGTAGCCTTTGTCTTTATGCTCGGCTACGTTATCCAGATCATCTGGCGCAACGCCCACCTCAAGCCGCAGCAGCCGGCTAATATGCCAGGACTCCCCACCGCTTAGCCACCAACCACCACAAAGGTGCCAGGTTACTTTGCACCAACAAACGAAGCGGGGCACTCGGTCATGTCGACCGGGTGCCCCGCTTTTCTTGGAGGGTTCTCTAGTAACTTTTTCAAAACCAATGATCATCAGGTCGGTAGGCCTGTGCGTCACTCGCTACGGAGGCAGCACGCCATTAAGCAGGGGGGCAATTATTTTTTACGACGACCGCCTCCCCGCTTGATGACGAGCGCGACAACAATAGCCGCCACTCCGATGGCAGCCAAAGCCGCCACCAGCACCAACGTTCTATCTCCCGTCGAGGGCATAAAGCCTCGACTTGCTTCTTTGCTTGGAGTGTTGAGCACCGACAGTTCAATCGAACCCGTCCCGGCATCAGCGGTATCAACCCGCAGAGGGCTTTCGGCCGACACGGTCACCTTGGGCTTCGCGGCCGCCACCTGCTTAGCGTCCAATCCCTCAGACGTAACCGTTACCGTTCGTTTGCCCTCAAAGGCGGTGTATCCCTTGGGAGCCGCGGCCTCCTCGACGGTGTAGACACCCGCGTCCACACCGCTCAATTCCGCGTGGCCGTCCGCGCCCGTGGTGACGCACGCGTCAGCATCCGTCGACCACGAGCCGTCGGTCGTTAGGATGCGCCCGCGGTCATCGATGATGCGCAGTTTGGCACTCGCGAGCGGTTTATCGTCCGAGCTCGAGCGCTTGATGAGGCTGAGTCCCCAGGTATAGGCCGTGGCGTCATCACTCGGCGTATGGGTGAATCCGGCATCGCCGGACTGGTCGACGAGGGGAGAGCGCGGGTAACGCAGGTAGACCTCGTTGGGGTTGCCCTTGGTGGCGCCTCGATTGCAGTTGGCCCCCAACGGCGCATTGTAGACAGCAACCACGCGGGCGCCCGCGGCAAAGGCGTCAGCCCCGCCGAGCGCGGCGATGAGGTCGCCGGTGCGCACGGTGAAGGCATTGCCCTCGACCGAGACCTTGCACCGTGAAGTAATGTCTGTCCACCCTTTAGCCGGCGTCGAGTTGGCGTTGCCGCCCTCACATGCGACGACGTCGAAGCCGCCGTCCGCGCCCGCCGCCACGTACACGCGCACGCTCGCGGCCACCTTGGAGGGGTCGAGCCCCGCACTCATGGTGTCGACGAACTGTACCGTATAGGTGTCGTACGCCGTGAGCCCCGCCGGGACCGTGGCCGAGAGGCGCCAGTACAGGTCGTCGGCAACCGTGGCGTCGGCGGCCTTCTGCCAGGCGGCGGTGCTGTCCTCCAGCACGTGTTTTTGGACCTTGGGGGTCGCCGCCTTGGGCTTGACGGTAACGGCGCTGCCGCCGACCAGGGTCATGATCGGCGCGGTGCCGGCCTCGCCCTGGGCGATGACGTCGCCGTCGGCGACGATGAGCCAGTAGCCGCAGGGCAGCTCGGCCGCCGTGCCCGCGTTAAGGGCCACGGAAGTTGCGTCGGCATTGCAAATCGCGCGGGCAAGCTTTGCCGTCAGCGCGGTCGTCATATGCCCGTCGGCATTCATCCACTCGGCAGTCTCTTGCGCCGCCGATGCCGAGCCATCAAGCCCCGCATCATGAAGCACGGGAAGAACGGCTTGACGAACCGCGCCATTCGCCCACGTTACGTCAGTTGCAATTTTATGGCCAGCATCGTCATCATCGATAACTGTCGCCGAAAAGAGCTGGTACGCGTCATACCGCGTCGCGACTGTACCGTCCACCGTAATGGCACCGGTGTCGGCAGCACGAGCCGTCCTGGGCAGCATCGCAAAAGAGAACATAGCGACCGTAGATATCGTTGCGACGGCCAACAAGCGGCACCAAAGCCTACTCACGGCGACCACCTCGATCTTGATCGCGATGGCGGTGAGCATGCATCCATGTCGCGGCAAAGCACAGCAGCGAAGCGCCAGCCAGATACGTCATAGTCAAGCCGGCACCGCCTGCCTCGGGAAGCGTGGTCGAATATCTGTTGGTAAAAGTCGGCGGGGTCGAAGAGCCATTGTCATAGGTGACGGTGGCGACGAGATTCCTCTCACCGTTGTCCACCTTAACCGTAACCTTGTGCTGGGTCCTGTCGTAGGTGATGTGGTCCTTGACGTTGTTCTCGGCGCCCTCGGGGACGACCTCAGAGATGGTATAAGTATAGGTATCGGCCTTGTTGTAGTCGACGTTGAAGGAGACGTTGCCCATGGCATCGTTGGTCACCGTTTGGAGCACCCTGTCCTTGTCATCCTTGAGCGCGAACGAGAACTGACCTTCCTTGAACGTTCCGCCTGCGAGCACCTTCTCTGCGTTAATAACCGCCTTGCCCGTCATGCGGTTGTCGTAGACCCAGATCTCGTCCTTCTTTGTATCGTCGATGATCTCCGCACCGTCGACGATGTCCTTTGCCTTAGTTAGCGCAGCCTGATAATCCTTGTCGCTCGCGCTGCCTTTGAGCATGATCCACGTGGGATCGGCCTTGGCATAGCCAACAGGCGCCTTGGTCTCCACGAGCTGATAGAGCACGCAATTACTCATCTTCTTGTCGCTTGTGCCGAACGAGATTTTGCCGTTGGCGTCGGTGGGGACGTCGATCGCGGCCTCGTCAAACGGCGTTCTGGCGTTCTCTACATTTCCGTCATCCGCAACCTGGCCCATATCCACGCTGTAGAGTGTGAACTTCGCCCCCTCGAGCGTCGCGCCGACCTGCTGGGCGTCGTACTTGGTCATCGTGATGCTGTAGCCGTTGCCGCCCGCGCTGGCGGACGCATTTTGAATCTTCCATTTTTGCTCGTCGATCGCCGAACCCTCCGTCACCCCCGCAAGCTCGGCGGTGTTGGAAAGGGACACCTCTTCGCCGGGGTTTCCGGTCGGGATAACCTCATACTCGACCTTGAGGTATTTCCCGTCGGGCACCTTAAGCGTCAACTTCGTACGCGAGCCAGTTTCATCCTTGACCTGCTCCACCTTCGACGAATAGTCCTTATCAGCCAGCGGTGACCAGGCACCATACACCCACTCATAGGCCTTAAGCGTCGACGGCACCAGCGTGCACTTGGCATCCATGGTATCGACGAGCTCAAGGAAGTCGGTGCCGTTTTTAAGGGCAACGGCAGACTCGTTAACAAGAATGGTGTACTTAATGCGGTTGCTACTACTGACCTGTTCACCAGTCTTTTTGATAACGTTGTTCTTGATGGTGACGGTGCCACTGCCGGATTCGAACTTCTTGCTTCCCGACTCGGCGCTGGCCTTGTTGGTGAACTTCACCTCGTTTGTGGAGGTATCGAGCTCACCGCGCTTGACCGCCGTCTTGTACGTGAGCTTTGCGTAGCCGGCATAGCTTTCAAGCTCAGTCGTGGGGATGGAGAAGGTGACCGTATTGCCGTTGCGGCTGACGTTGTCGGCGGCGAGCGTCCGACCCGTAACGACCTCCTTGGCCTCGCCTCCGCGATGAAGCCCCGTATGTTTATCATAGGGGTTCTGCACGAGCGTATACTTTGCGGAATTCGCAACATAGCTCATACCATCCGGAAGGCTATCAACGATATTCAGCAGTTTCCCGCCCAGCTTTCCAGCTCCATAGTATTCGAACTCGCCATTTGCGCCCTTATTACCCTTTTGGCGGTTTGCATACACCGTCCAGTCGACGATCCAGGCGCCCTTCTCATCCGAGCCGTCAACGGTATGCCAATCGAAGTTCTCAACCCAAGACACCTTCGACTCCGCTTCCGGCTTCTCGACCTCGGGCGCCGTTTCTTGGTTGACAACATACTTGACGGGTTCGGTGAACGGCCACTGTAGTCTCAGGCCCGGTGCTTCGACCGCTGCGAAGTTTGAGTACCAGCCCGACAGCGCTTCTGATGTGGTGTCGTAGGTGATAACGGCGTAGTCCTCGTTCTCGAGAGCGGCTTTCACGTTGTCGGTAACGATGATTTTGAGGTCGTAGTTTTTCTTTGTTTCATTACCCGGATAGCTGGTCGTTGGTCTCCAGTCGGTGCCCGGAACCAGCTTGGTATTGCCGATTTTAATGGTAATGGAGCTTTCGTCGACACCAAGCTTCTGCGACCATGCCGACTGAAACGTGTCCTTCACCGTCACCTCGCCTGGATGGGCCGCATTGACGATCGCCTTCAGCGCGACCTTCGTCTCCCACGTCGCCCTGCCCGTCGTCGCCGCCTCATCGTGGCTCACGCACCTCTTGGTGATCGGCACAACACCCGTCAGCTGCGGCGTGAAACTGCCATCATCGCTACCGGAAACGGAGCCCCCGCGCTCGATGGCCGCGCTGTTGCGCACAGTGTCGTACGAGCTCGTGTCGTTCATCTTGGTGTGATAAACGATGCAGTAGGTGGCGTACTTATCCTCAAGGTTGTTCGGGAACGTATAGGAAAAAGAGTTATCCTTAGGTTCAAGTTTTCTTTCACAAATCTTGACTCCGCTCGCCTCCGAGTCGCCTTTGTAAACCGTAAAGTTGCCCGTATACGTCTGTTTTCCGTCCAGATTATCAGTGAACATGTAGCCGCTCATGTCGGCCTTGAGCTTGCCTTGGTTGAGCTTGACCGTCCACTTGATGTCCGACGGCGTGCCTGAGCCATTGGATTTCTTGATCATGTCATAGCCGAATGTAACAGGCTCAGCCGTAGCTGTTCTGTTATCGCTGTCGCTTGAGCCAGCCCAATTCCACGTTGCCGTATTCTCAGCTTTGATCAAATCGCCGCCGTTCGCGGCAACGCCGCTCTTCAGCACCGTATCGTACGTGATCGTGTGGTTGCCCTGGGAAAGGTTGCCCAGGCTGTCGAGGGTTACGACCTGGCCGTCGATCATCGGCTGGGAGTCAAGCTTCTTGCCGTCGAGCTTGAAACTGTCGTTCACAAAGTCGAAGTTGTCGCCCAGCGTATCAGTGAAGCTAACGTCCGTAGCATACGACTCTACGGTAAGCGTAACAGTCCAGGTAACCTTGGCCACGCCATCTGCGCCCTGGGAGAAGGTCCCCGACTTCGTCCCCGTGACTTTGCCGTCCTTGGTAGGGATTTTGATCGTTCCCACACCAGGGAACACGACAGATGCGTTGCTGCCTGAGCCGGTGCCCTTGTCTGCAAGCTCGAACGAGAAATTGGCTCCGACATAAATCTCCGCAGGGTTTGACGCAAGCCAGTTTTTGTCAAACGCAAAGATGACCTTATTGTCCTTAATCTTCCACGTGCCAGCCTTGGCGGCAGTGGCTTCCGGACCCTCCATGAGGTCGCCGCCGTCGTTGTCGTCAACGACAATGGTGTCGGGCAGCTTATAGACAGCGATGTTCTTCTCGGGCGTAGGCGCCTTGCCGCCTTTGAATTGTGCCGAGAAAGCTCCATAGAGCGTCGAAGTGGACGTTACGGGATCCTCGAGCTTTTGAGTGTGGTGCTCATCGGTATACAGCCTGACACCAACCGTCGCCGCATCCCCATCGATCGCAATCGGATCGGGCTTCGCAACGTCATCGGCGCGCGCGGGGGATGCGCCGTGAAAAACTGCGGCGGTGAGGCTAATCAAAATGAAGATCAGGGCCGCCATACCCAGCGACCGCGAGCGGTGTGCGTTCATAGTTGTCCCTTAATTCCTACAACACGGTGTGGAATACGGCGAATCGTCGGATCGAACACAAACCCCAACATCTACGAGAACCTACCTAGCGCATTGCAAGAACCCATTGGGGAGCAACTTCTAAGACGGTTCGTCTATGCCACAATGCATAAAATATAATATAGATACCAATCATGTAAACCGCAGGTCAAGAGGTCTTTTAATTTAATACCAGTTGATATTTACCTGTTAACAGTTTTGTATCATACCGGCTATATTCAGTGGAATTATGTATATGTTTAAACAACTTAACTTTGACCCGAAAGCCGGTCGGAGGGGATAGCCGCCCCCACCGTGGTGCAAGCGAACCTGTCCCCCTTGCACCAGAAAGGGCGCCGACCGCGATGGTCGACGCCCTTTCTTGTTAGACGCTATAAAGCCCAGCGCTTATTTGTTTACCTGGCCAGCGCGGACGGCAGCCTTCTTGCGGTCGGTGGCGTTGAGCAGACGCTTGCGCAGGCGGATGTTCTTGGGAGTAATCTCGACCAGCTCGTCGTCGGCGATGTACTCCAGCGCTTCCTCCAGCGAGAAGGTGCGGGGCGGCACCAGCTGGACGGAAATATCGGAGGTCGAGGAACGCTGGTTGCCCAGGTTCTTGGTACGCGCGATGTTGACGACCATGTCGCCAGCCTTGCTGCGCTCGCCCACGATCATGCCCTCATAGCACTCGGTGCCCGGCTCAACAAACAGCTGGCCGCGCTCCTGCAGCGTACCCAGAGCATAGGCAACGGCCTTCTCGGTGGTCATGGAGATCATGGCGCCGTTCTGACGGTTACCGATCTCGCCAGCGTAAGGACCATACTCCAGGAAGGTGTGGTAGAACACGCCCTCGCCGTGAGTGACGTTCATGATGCGGTTCTTAAGACCCATGATGCCGCGGGTCGGGATCTTAAACTCGAGGTGCGTCACGATGCCCGAGGTATCCATGCTCGTCATGATGCCGCCGGAGGTGCCGAAGACCTCAACGACCTTGCCCGAGTACTCGTCCGGGCACTCGACGACGGCCTGCTCGACGGGCTCCATCTTGTTGCCGTTCTCGTCCTTCTTAAACAGAACGCGGGGACGGCCGACCTGGAACTCAAAGCCCTCGCGGCGCATGGACTCCATCAGGACGGACAGGTGCAGGATGCCGCGGCCCGAGACCTCGACGCCGCTCTTGTCCTCGAGCTCCTCGATCTTCATGGTCACGTTGTTCTCGGCCTCGTTGAACAGGCGCTCCTTGAGCTGACGGGCGCCCACGATGTCGCCATCACGGCCGACGAGCGGGGAGGTCGAAGCCTCAAAGACGATGGACAGGGTCGGCGGGTCGATCTCGATGGGCTCGAGCTCGACGGGGTTCTCGGGGTCGGTGTAGACATCGCCGATATCGGTGCGGTCAATGCCCACGACGGCAGCGATGTCGCCGGCGCCGACTTCCTGGCACTCGGTACGGCCCAGGTAGTCGAAGGTAAAGAGCTGCTTGACGGTAGCGGTGGCGCTGGAGCCGTCATTCTTGACAACCAGAATCTGGTCGCCCTGATGGATGGCGCCGGAATACACGCGACCGATGCCGATACGGCCAACGAAGTTGGAGTGGTCGATGGTCACGCACTGCATGGCCAGCGGGGCGTTCTCGTCAACCTCGGGCGCGGGCATGTCGTCGATGATCATATCGAGCAGCGGATACATGTCCATGTTGCCGTCGTTGGGGTCAAGGCGGGCAAAGCCATTCATGGCGCTGGCGTAGACCACGTGCTCCATGGCGAACTCAAGCTGGTCGTCGGTAGCGCCCAGGTCGGCCATAAGGTCGAGGCAGTCGTTGTAGGCCTTCTCGGGGTTGGCACCCGGACGGTCGATCTTGTTGATGACGATCATGATCTTAAGGCCGGTGTCGATAGCGTGACGCAGCACGAAGCGGGTCTGGGGCATGGGGCCCTCAAAAGCGTCGACCAGCAGCAGGGCGCCGTCGGCCATACGCAGCACGCGCTCGACCTCGCCACCGAAGTCGGCGTGGCCCGGGGTGTCGATGACGTTGATCTTGACGTCCTTGTACTCGATAGAGATGTTCTTGGCGAGAATCGTAATGCCGCGCTCGCGCTCCTGGTCGTTGGAATCCAGGACGCGGTCCTCGACCTGCTGATTGGCACGGAAGGCGTCCGTGGCACGCAGGAGCTTGTCGACCATCGTCGTCTTGCCGTGGTCGACGTGGGCGATGATGGCGATGTTCCTCAGATTGTCTACGCGCATGTAGTTCCCCTATCTTCTATCCATATACAAACGGCACGCGTATGCGGCCCGCCCAGCGATACAACGCTCAGCGGGAATATTGAGCCTTTTACCGAAAACTCGTTTATTTTAGCGATTTTAGATGAGAGGGGTTTCCTCACCTGCGGGTTCAGGGTCGCTCCACATAAAACCATCGCCGGCGCCCATGCCCTCATACAGCACATATGCCGAAAAACCACTCTCGAGCGTGGTTTCGAAGAAGCTCACGAGCAGAGCATCGTGATAGCCGCCGTCAATCTCGACGCAGCCGGTGTAGCCGATGGCATAGCGAGCGATACGGCCCAGGCCCTCGTCCTTAAGACCCATCTTGTGCTCGGAGATAAAGTTGGTGGCCGCCTCGAGGCACGCCTCTTCGCCATCCTCATCGAGCGCCGCCAGATAGCGGTTGGAAGCGGCGTCCTCAATTGCCACGACCACGCCAGGGTTTTCACCGGCGGCAAGGTCATCCAAGAACGCGCCGATCAGATCGCACACCATGGCGTCGAGCTCGGCGGAGACGTTACCGGCGTCCTGCATATCCTGTGCCATCTTTAGACCTTCCCATCGAGTCTGGCGTCGTTACAGTTCTTGTGCCTCGGCGGCGATCTTAGCGGCAGCGTCGCGGGTGCGCATCATATCCATCGCGCGCTTGTCGAGCACCTTGATCTGACTGGTCAGCATGACCGCATCGACCACACCCCAGATCACGAGGCCCGTAGAGATCGAAAACCCAAGCGCACCAACTGTACCACGAAGGCGCGAGCAGATTGCCGCGACAAGGGCGGAGATGATAACCATCTTGATATAGGAGCCGCGGCGCTCGCGAAGCGTGCGGGCCTGCGTCACATAGGCGATGCGAGCCGCCTCGGATGCCTCCGAGCGCATTTGGGCTTCACGCGATATGGCGGCCGCTTCAGCCGATACGCGGGTACCCATCAGCGACCTCTCCGCTCGCGTGCCAGACATTTAGAAATCATCGGGGGAGAGCGTATGGACGAACTCGTCGAACTTCTCGAACTCCTGCTCGTCGTCAACTTCCTCCGCATGGGCAGAAACGGTGCCCAGGCGATTCATGATGTCGTCTTCAACGAACATGGGGGCATTACTGCGTACGGCAAGGGCAATGGCGTCGCTCGGACGCGCATCGATCCTATGCTCGCTGCCATCGGCCAACACGACAACTGTCGCATAGAACACCGGCGGCTCGGCACGAACGATCTCGATGCGCTCGAGCTTGGCACCCAGGGCATCGACAGTGTCAAGCAGCACGTCGTGCGTGATCGGGCGCTCGGCGCGACCGCTATCGATGCCACGGCTAATGGCCGCGGCCTCAAACGAGCCGGTCTGAATGGAAAGCGAACGCAGGGGTGCCGTCGAATCCGACTTGCCGCAGCGCTCGCGAAGCACGATAAGCGATGGCACGGGACCGGCGGCCATGACGATGGTCTCTATGTCGACACGAACCATGGAACACCTCCGGTACGTAGCGGTTAACACGCGGCAGGGTCGCCGCATTGAATAGCTATACTACCCAATCTTTCGCCCAGCACACAAAATCAAAGTAGTTAATTTGGGACGGGGCTATTTTGACTACTTTTATCGATAAGAAAAAAGCCCCGAGGCAATGCCCCGGGGCTCTTAACGTTTTGATGG
>NZ_JBCJBI010000013.1:0-41075 GCF_039062365.1 Collinsella aerofaciens | reverse complement strand
TGGACCTGACAAGATTCGAACTTGTGACCTCCCGGTTATCAGCCGGACGCTCTAACCAACTGAGCTACAGGTCCATCATGGTGGAGGTTAGGGGGATCGAACCCCTGACCTCAGGCTTGCAAAGCCCGCGCTCTCCCAGCTGAGCTAAACCCCCACGGAGAAAGTAATAAACACCCCAGCGGCGACTCGGCTCTCGCTGGGGTGTTTATTGCGAAAGAAAGTGGTGGACCTGACAAGATTCGAACTTGTGACCTCCCGGTTATCAGCCGGACGCTCTAACCAACTGAGCTACAGGTCCATCGCGCAAGGGATATATTAGACGAGTCGTTACGCGCGCGTCAACAACTTTTTTGAAAAACTTTGGAGTGTGCCCGCCGAGCGGGCGAGATGGGTTAGGTTTGCTGCTCGGACAGTCCTGCGCAAGACGAAGGCCACATTAAGTGGCCTTCTTTGCGTGCGGAACTCGCGACAAACCTAACCCATCTCGCCCGCTCGGCGGGCACGGGGTCCAAGGTTGTCAAAAAAGCGGTCGGCGCGCAGTGCGCCGACCGCCGATATATGGGGTCTGATATTTTCTACCAGCTAGTTCCTCTTACTCGTCGAGGAGATCTTCTGGCATGTCGTTGCCGTCGCCTAGGTCGACTGGGGCCTCTTCGGCGTCGGCTGCGGCCTCGGCACCTTCGCCTTCGGGCTTCTCTTTGGCGGCCGTCATGCGCGCTACGGCGCAGATGCGGTCGTTGTCGTCGACAGTCATCATCTTGACGCCCTGAGTGGCGCGACCGGTTTGGCTGATCTCGTCGGTCTTGACGCGAATGACCGTCGCGCCCTCCGTCACGATGAACAGCTCATGCTGCGGGCCCACCGTCTTCATGGCTGCGAGGTTACCCTTGCGCTCGGTCATCTGGATGGTGTAGACACCCTGACCGCCGCGGTTCTGCTCCGGATAATCCGAGACCGGCGTGCGTTTGCCGTAGCCGCGCTCGGTAATGACGAACAGGTCGCCGTTACCGTTGGTAATCTCCATACCAAGAACGCTCACGCCATCCTTCATGCTAATGCCGCGGACGCCGCTGGTATCGCGACCGGTAGCGCGCACCTGGTCCTCGGGGAACATAATCGCCTTGCCCGCGGTGGTTGCCATGATGATCTTGTCACCCTCACGCACGCGGCGTACAGCGAGCAGCGCGTCGTCGTCCCTCAGGTTGATGGCGATCAGGCCGTCGCGGCGGCTACGGTCGTAGGCGCTCATCACGGTCTTCTTGACCATGCCGCTCTTGGTGGCAAACATCAGATACTCGTCGGCGGGGAACTCGCGGCAGCTGATGACGCTCGCGATCTTCTCGCCCTCCTCGAAAGGCAGCAGGTTGACGATCGCGGTACCGCGCGCCTGGCGCGTACCCACCGGCAGCTCGTGCACCTTCAGGCGATAGACCTTGCCCTTGCTCGAGAAGAACAGCACGTACTCGTGCGTGGACGCGATAAACATCTCGTCGATAACGTCGTCCTCTTTAAGGTTGACGCCCGACACGCCCTTGCCGCCGCGCTTCTGGGCGCGATAGGCGGCCACCGGGATGCGCTTGACGTAGCCGGTGTGGGTGATGGTCACGACCATGTCCTCGTCGGCAATCAGATCTTCGACGTCCAGATCCTTCTCGACGTGGCTGATCTCGGTGCGGCGCTTGTCGCCGAACTTCTTGGAAATCTCGCGCATCTCTTCCTTGATGACGCCCAGAATCTTCTCCTCGTGCGCCAAGAGGTCCTCGTAGTAGGCGATGGCGCGGCGCAAGCCGTCCAGCTCTTCCTGAATCTTGTCGCGCTCGAGGCCGGTCAGGCGGCGCAGCTTCATCTCGAGGATGGCCGTAGTCTGCTCGGGCGTAAAGCCAAAGCGCTCGATCAGGCGACTGCTGGCCTCGGAATCGGTCTGCGAGGAGCGGATGATGCTGATGACCTCGTCGATATGGTCGAGAGCCATCAGGTAGCCCTCGAGGATATGGGCACGCGCCTGGGCCTTCTTGAGGTCAAAGCGGGTGCGGCGGGTGACGACGTCGACCTGGTGGTCGATGTAGTGCTGCAGCATCTCGCGCAGGCTCAGGCATTTGGGCACGCCGTTGACGAGTGCCAGGTTGTTGGCGCCAAAGGTCGTCTGCAGCGAGGTGTACTTATACAGATTGTTGAGCACGACCTGCGGAATGACGCCCTTCTTGAGCTCGATGACCAGACGGATGCCCTTCTGGTTTGACTCATCACGCATATCCGAGATGCCCTCGATGCGCTTGTCGTTGACGAGTTGGGCGATCTTCTCCTGCAGGGTGCCCTTGTTGACCATGTAGGGAATCTCGGTAAAGACCAGGCGGCTGCGGCCGGTCTTGGTGGACTCCACATGTGCCTTGGCACGCACGGTAATGGAGCCGCGGCCGGTCTCGTAGCCCTGCTTAATGCCGGCGCTGCCCATGATGATGGCGCCGGTGGGGAAGTCCGGACCGGGCATGATCTGCATGAGCTCGTCGACGGTGGCGTCGGGGTTGTCGATCAGGTAGCAGGTGGCCTCGATCGCCTCGGTGAGGTTATGCGGGGCGATGTTGGTGGCCATGCCGACGGCGATGCCCTGGCTGCCGTTGACCAGCAGGTTGGGGAAGCGCGCAGGCAGCGCCACGGGCTCGGCGAGCGATTCGTCGTAGTTGGGCTGCCAGTCGACGGTATCCTTCTGCAAGTCACGCAACAGTTCCATGGCGGGCTTTGCCAGGCGGCTCTCGGTGTAACGCATGGCCGCCGCGCCGTCGCCGTCGATGTTGCCGAAGTTGCCGTGACCGTCGATGAGCGGCGTGCGCATGGAGAACCACTGCGCCAGGCGGACCATGGCCTCATAGACCGCGAAGTCGCCATGCGGGTGGTACTTACCGATAACTTCGCCGACCGTCCAAGCTGACTTCTTGTGCGGGCGGTTGGGGTAGATGCCGCTCTCGTTCATCGCGTACAGGATGCGGCGGTGCACCGGCTTTAAGCCGTCGCGCACGTCCGGCAGGGCGCGCGCCGTGATGACCGACATCGAATACTCGATGAACGACTGCTTCATCTCGCGGCCGAACTCCGAAATCTGGAGCTGACCGCCGTTGATATCCTCGCCGGCCGAGGCGCCACGGTCGACTTCGCCAAAGCTCTCCTCGAGCTCGGCGTCGTCTTCTTCCTCATCATCATCATCGGCATCGGGGTTATAGGCGTCCGGGTCGCCGTCCTCGCCCTGCTCAGCACGGGCAAGCAGGCGCTTCAGATCATCGGGCATACCGGCATCGCCGGCCTCGTCCATACCCTCGTTATTGTTGATATCGTCTGCCACGTTACCTCCTCTTAAGCGTCAAGGAAGCGCGCATCATGGGCGTGCTTCTCGATGTACTCGCGGCGATAGCCGACCTCGGAACCCATCAGCTCGCGCACGGCGCGGTCCGCCACCACGGCGTCCTCGATCGACACACGCTGCAGAATGCGGGTCTTTGGGTCCATCGTCGTCGAGGCAAGCTGTTTGGGGTCCATCTCGCCCAGGCCCTTGTAGCGCTGGACGGTATAGCCCTTGCGCTTTTTGGTGATCTTGCCGTCCTTGGCCTTGCCGTCCTCGTCGTTATCGTCGGGGTTCAGGCCCAGGCTCTGGATGGTGTCGCGCAAAATCTCGTCTTCGGGCTGGCGGCCGTTGGGATACACGTAGTGGATCTTGTTGCGCACCTTAATGCCAAAGATGGGCGGGCAGGCAACATAGACGTAGCCGGCATCGATCAGCGGACGCATGTACTTGTAGAAGAACGTCAGCAGCAGGATGCGGATATGCGCACCGTCGACGTCTGCATCGGTCATGATGATGATCTTGTGGTAGCGCGCCTTGGTGATATCAAAGTCGCCGCCGTCGCCGGCACTCGTCGTGACGCCGCAGCCGATCGCGGTAATCAGCGACTGGATGGTGTCACTCGAGAATGCGCGATGGTCACCAACGCGTTCGACGTTCAAAATCTTGCCTCGCAGGGGCAGAATCGCCTGGATGTCTCGGCGACGGCCGTCCTTGGCCGAACCGCCTGCCGAGTCGCCCTCTACGATGAAGAGCTCGGTGAGCTCGGCATCGCGTACCGAGCAGTCGGCGAGCTTGCCGGGCAGAGACGCCGTCTCGAGCAGGCTCTTGCGACGCGTCGCCTCACGCGCCTTGCGGGCGGCGTTGCGGGCCTTGCAGGCTTGCTGGGCCTTCTTGACAATCTCGCGGGCGGGCTTAGGATGCTCCTCCAAGTAATCGGCGAGGCCGTCGGTCACGATCTTGAGCGTCAGCGCTCGCATATAGGAGCTACCGAGCTTGGCCTTGGTCTGGCCCTCAAACTGCGGGTCGGGCAGTTTGACCGAGATGACAGCCGAAAGGCCCTCTCGCACATCGTCGCCGGTCAGGTTGGCGTCCTTTTCCTTGAGCAGGTTCTGCTTGCGAGCGTAATCGTTGATCACGCGGGTGAGCGCCGTGCGGAAGCCCTCGAGGTGCATGCCGCCCTCGGGGGTGTAGATGTCGTTGGCAAACGACATGACGTTCTCGCCGTAGCCGCTATTCCACTGCAGGGAAACCTCGACCTCGCCCATCTTGGTCACAGGCGCGTCCGGGTCCGATTTGCCCTCGATGTAGATGGGCTCCTTAAAGGCCTCGGGGACGTCCTTGCCCTCGTTGAGGAACTTGACGAAGTCGATGATGCCGCCCTCGTAGCAAAACTCCTCCACATGGGGAGTCGTCTCGCGCTCGTCGGTCAACACGATCTTGAGGTTCTTATTGAGGAACGCCGTCTCCTGCAGACGGTTATGCAGCGTATCGAAATCGTAGATGCAGGTCTCGAAGATCTCATCGTCGGGCCAGAAGGTGACGGTGGTGCCCGTCGAATCCGAGGTGCCCACGACCTCCATCTTCTTGACGGTCTTGCCGCGCGAGAACTCCATCTCGTAGGTGTTGCCATCGCGACGAACCTGAACGACCACGCGCTTGGACAGTGCGTTGACGACGGAGATGCCCACGCCGTGCAGGCCGCCCGAGACCTTATAGGCCGAGTTATCGAACTTACCGCCGGCGTGCAAGATCGTCATGACGACCTCGAGCGTCGGGATCTTTTTAACAGGGTGCTCGTCGACGGGGATACCGCGCCCGTTGTCGACGACCGTGATGGAGTTGTCGGCGTGGACCGTCACCTGGATCTCGGTGCAGAAACCGGCCATGGCCTCGTCGACGGAGTTGTCAACGATCTCCCACACCAGGTGATGCAGACCGCTGGCGCTCGTCGAGCCGATATACATGCCCGGGCGCTTACGAACGGCCTCGAGACCTTCGAGAATCTTAATCTCGCCGCCATCGTAATCGTTTTCGTTTGCCACACGTCCTCCTTCAGTCAAGAAAATGTGTACAGCCTTACTAGTTTATCGTAAAAAAATACCCTCGGGAACGAGGGTATTTGGCTCTACAAGGCCACCAGATGCGATTTAAGGCTCTTTTTTGCTTTGCACGCCCTTGGCCCACTCGGCACTGGCTCTCATGGCATTCTCGAGGGCCTCGCGCAGTTTTTGGTCTTCGATGGGCGCCACTTGGCGCTCAATCTCGGTGCGCTCGGCCTCACTTAGGTCGGCGTGCGGGGCCGGCGGGCGCTCGGTCGTCGCCGGGCGCAGGCGCTCCTTGGCGGCGGGCGGCATGTGGCCGGGTGCGGTGGTTTTGAACACCAGGCCGTCCACATGCGCACCGGCGCGCTCCATGCGCGCGCGGATGATCTCGCGCAACAGCGTCATTTCCTGCGTCCACGAGGGCGAATCGAGATATACCAGCAGCTCATTGGACTCGGGCAGGTAGCGCAGCCCCGTCACATGCCGTCCCTCGCGCGTGCCCGAGCACACCGCGTTCCACGCGCGATAGACCGCGCGCGACTCCTCGGCAGCCTCCATCTGCGCACGGCGCTCAGGCGTCGCCGACGCCAGGATGCGCTGGCGCTCTGCGTTCAAAAACCCACTGAAGGCGACCGTCTCGCTCTCGCGCTCGTAATTAGCACGCCTCACCCATGCTCACCACCTTGGCTCGATCAAGCAGGTCATCGGTAAAGTATCCCAGGTTGGTCGTGGTTATGACCGTTTGGATATCATCGCCGATCAGCCGCAGAAAAGCACCGCGGCGCTCGCCGTCGAGCTCGCTCATCACGTCGTCCAGAAGCAACAGCGGAGCAGTACCCAGAACATCGCGAGCCACGGCCACCTCGGCCACCTTCCAGGACAGTACCAACGTTCGCTGCTGTCCTTGGCTGGCAAATGAACGAGCGGAGCGACCCGCCACGGTAAATTCAATCTCGTCGCGATGCGGTCCCACCAACGTCACGCCGCGGCGAATTTCCTCGTCGGCGTGCTCATCAAGGGCGGCCAGCATGCGCTCGTACGCCCAGCCCTTCAGCTCTTCGCGATCCTCGACCTGGGGCAAATCCCCCAGCGTGGACGCATAGGACACGTTGGCGGCTTCACCGGACGCCACTTGCCCGTAGGCAGTACGCACATGGCCCGCCAGCCGGTCGAGCAGGGCCAACCGGTGCACGAGCAGAGCCGCGCCCGCGCGGGCAATCGAATCGTTCCACGCGCCGAGCATCTCACGGCAGCACCAGGTCTCCTTGAGCAAGGCGTTACGCTGGGTCACGCAGCGCCCATAGGTGCTCGCAAGATCGGCATAGCGTGCGCTCAGTTGCATGCCAAAGTCATCGAGGGCGGCGCGGCGCACGCTGGCGCCTCGCTTAACCATGTCCAGATGGTCAGGGCAAAACAGCACGCTCGGCAGAACCCCGCGCACACCGGCGGCAGAGCATCTCTTGCCGTTGCGGCTAAACGAGCGCTTACCGTCCTCCGCGCTCAATCCCATATCAAGCACGCGGCCGTCGCCCTCGAGCCTCAGCTCGACCTTGCACGAGCCCACGCCGTCATGGACGAGCTCGGCTGCGGTCGGATGCCTAAACGAGGCGCCGCTCGTCAGCAGCTGCAGCGCCTCTATGAGATTGGTCTTTCCCGCCGCGTTGGGTCCCGCAAGTATCGTCACGCCCTCGTCCAGGGCAAGACGATAGTTATCGAAGCTGCGGTAGTGCGCGACGGAAAGATCGCGGGCGAACATGGTCATGGCGCAACGCTAGATGCGGACCGGCATGACCAGGTACAGGTAGTTGATCTTGTCGTAGGACTTGAAGATGCCCGCCTGCGAGTAGCTCTTGAGCTCCAGCGTGATCTCCTTCTCCTTGGACAGGGCATTGAGGCAGCCGAAGATGTAGTGGTAGTTGAAGGCGATGGTACCCGACTCGCCCTCGGCCTCGACATCGATCGTCTCCTGTGCAAGGTCCTGGTCATTGGAAATGGAGGACAGGCCCATCTGCCCGTTCTCGACATCGATCTCGAACTTGACGGCGGGATTGGCGCTCGCGATAACGGCCACGCGCTTGAGGGCGGCGTTAAAGGCGGCGACGTCGATCTTGACGCTCGTCACGCACGAATCGGGGATGAGCTGCTTGTAGTTGGGGTACACGCCCTCGATGCGGCGCGACACGTAGGTGGTGTTGCCGGCCTCGAAGACGACCTGGGTGTCGGTAGCCCCGATCATGATGGTCGCCTGGCTGGCCATGATGTTCAGTGCGTCGTTAAAGGCGTCAGCCGGAACGTTGAGTTCAAAGGAACCCTCGAGGGTCGAGGTCTCGACCTGCGTATCGCACACGGCCAAGCGGAAGGAATCGGTCGCCACCAGGCGTACGGTGTTGTTCTCGACCTTCATGTGCACGCCGCCCAGGATGGGACGAGCCTTGTCAGTCGAGGTTACGCGCCATACGCGGCCGACCATTTCGGACAAGATATCGGTCGGCAGCTCCACGGCACTCTCGATGGCGTATGCCGGAAACTCGGGGAAGTCATTGGCATCGAGCGTGTTCAGGCGGAAAGAGCTCTTCTCGCAACCAATCAGCACCTGGCGCTCGGACAGCTCAAAGGTGACCGGGGCATCGGGGAGGGTCTTGGTGATATTGGAGAGCATCTTACAGGGGATAACCATCTCGCCCTCTTCTTCGACATGCGCCGCGATGCGATGACGGATCGAGATGGTGTAGTTAGAGGTCTGGAATTCCAAGATGCCGTCTTGCGCCTTGACGAGCACGCCCGACAGGATGGGAAGGGTGGATGCCGAAGCGACGCCCTTCATAACGACGCCGATGGCTTGTGTAAGCGAGCTCTGGCTGACGGTGAACTTCATCTTTTAATACCTTTCTATAGATATAAATATCTTAATAATAGTAATAGCACTGACGAAACTGTTGATTACTCCCAAAGACGCAGGTCAGACCCAAAAAGAGAATCGACAGCAACCTGTGTGCAACAGGGGTGGTTTTCCACGTTCAAAACCTGCGCAAAACTTTTCATCACCGCGGGTTGGGTTTTAGACACCTTATGCCCGTGGTTTCGACAAGTTTTCAACAGGTGTCTCTATTTCCCTACGAGCGCAGTGTAATTTTATCGCGCAGCGACTTGAGGTCTTCGGTGACGGTGCGGTCTTCCTGGATCATCTTCTGGACCTTTTTGTAGCTCGTACTGACGGTCGAGTGGTTGCGGTTGCCAAATTCGGCGCCCACCGCCGTGGTCGTCATCTCGCACATCTCGATGGCCAGGTAGATAGCGATATGGCGTGCTTTTGCGATATTGGCGTTGCGACGCGGGCCGATGAGCTCCTCGTGCGTCACGCCGTACTGCTCTTCGATGACGGACTGAACCGTCTGGACGTTGATCTTTTTGGCCGATGTGTCGAAGTACTGGCTGGCGATGGCGTCGATATCGTCAAAGGTGAGCTCCCCGCCCTCGCGCTCGCGGTCGCCCGCCTCGCCGGCGCAGCGCTCGCAGAAGCTCTCGAGTTCGCGGATGTTGGTGCCCGACACCTCTGCCATGTGCTTAAAGTGCTCATCGGTCAGGTGCCCGCCGTCGCCCCCATAGGCCGCCAGCAGTGAGTCGTCGCCTGCCTCGGGAGCGGCGACGATGGTGTTCTCGTAATAGCGCTGCAAGATCTTGTATTTCATCTCGTAGCTGGGCTCTGCGACCAGGCAGAGCATGCCGGCGTTAAAGCGGCTGGTCAGACGCTCGTCCATGCTCAGGTCCTTGGGGGCGCGGTCTGCCGCGATGACGACCTTCTTGTTGTTGCGGATGAACTCGTCCATGAGCTGGAAAAAGTAGTCCACGCTCGCGCGCTTGCCGATGATGTTTTGGATGTCATCGATGATGAGCACGTCCACGCCGTGGTACGCCTGCATGATGGGGGCGTTGCTCTTCTTTTGGCGGTCGAACTCAGTCATCAGGTCGTCCAGATATGCCTGGGAGTTGGCATACTTGACCTTGATCTCGGGCGACTTCTCGGCGAGCTCGTTTTTGATGGCAAGCAGCAGGTGCGTCTTGCCCAGGCCCGATTTGCCGTAGATGAACAGTGAAGTGCATGTGCCGCGCTCGTCCGCGAGGGCGGCAAACTTGAGTGCCGAGCGATAGGCATGGCTGTTCTCGGGGCCGTAGACAAAGTTTTCAAAGGTAAATTTTGAGTTCGCGGCGAGCGGGGCTCCATCCGTATTCTGCTCGGCCGGCACGGTCGGTGCTGGCATGGGCGAAGTGGGGGTCGCAGCTTGCGTGGATTTAGTCGGCGCTCCGCCCTTCATCTGGTTCATCATGCGACGAAAATCATCGGCCGAGAGCGTGTTCTTGATTGCAATGCCCGAATCCGCGCCCGCCGCTGCGTCGTGAGCGATGGGCATGTGCGTGACGGGTGCGTTCGTTGACGTCGCCGCCGCGGTCGGCAACGGTGTCATGGTTTCACGGGAAACATCGCCGTGCTGGTGCTCGATTGTCGGCACGTCGCCTGCGGAGGCCGGCACCGCCGGGGAAGCAGCAGGAGCCGTGGCGGGCGCCGTCGCGGCAGCGGATTCCGTCGCGGCGCCTTGCGGTGCCACGATGTCGAGCGCAATCGGTGCAAAGGCGATTTCTTCCAGATAGGCCTCAATAGTCGGCTGATGCTTTTTGAGCTGCGCGATGGCAAAGCGCGAGGGGGCCTCGATCGTGAGCGTATCTTCGGTCAGGCTTATGGCGCGCGATTGCCCCAGCATGTTGATGAGGCGTGCATCTTGGCCGTCGCGCTGGCAAAAGGCGATGGCATCCCCCAGGATGATGCTTGCTTCCTCGTCCACTGTCTCTCCCGTTCTTTAGCTCTGAGCTCGCACGCGAGCGGCGCCGAGTTCGGTCAGATGGTATTTCTGGCCATGCTTGATGACCAAGCCGGCCTGCGCCAAGTCATTGAGCGTGCGTGACCAAGTGGGGGCCGAGTTTCCAAACGCCCTCGCCAGATCGGTTGCACCGCACGCTTGATTTTGCGCCAGATAGCCCAGCGCGGCGTTGCCGCGATCGCTTACGAACACGTCCGGTTGTGGCTGCGCATACTGATTTGCTGCATTAGGATACATCATTTGAGCTGCTGGTTGTTGAGAACTCTGCACCGGCGGCATTTGCTGTTGAAAACTTTGAGGCCACTGTTGGTAAGGCTGCGGAGGCACCTGCTGAGCCCAGGGGTTGTACTGCTGCTGCGGCATCTGCTGGTACGGCTGCTGATATCCCTGCTGGTACTGCTGCAGGAACTGCTGGCCATACCCCAGTGGTGGCATCTGCTGATATGGATATCCCTGTTGGTACGGCTGATAGCCCATTTGCTGGCCACCCGGTGCCCCCGTCGCCTGCTGCATTGCTGCTGCTTCCTGATCCGCCAGCGGCATGGCCTCTGGCGTGTTTGGCGGCATCGACATCGATGCCGCCTGGGGCTCTTGTGTAGGAAACATTCCGGGCTGCTGCATCTGCCCCACGGGGGGCTGCATCTGCTGCGTTGCCATGGGCTGCTGTGCAAAAGCTCCCGGCAGGGGATATGTTGGCTGCTCCGTCTCGGGCCGCACGGCAGCACCGCGTCCGCCGGCACGCTCGATTTCCTGCACGCGCTTGGGGTTCAGACTTACCGTAACCACGGTGCCGTTGCCCATGTTGTCCTCGATGGATACGGCACCGCCGGCGTTTTCCAAATACTCCTGCACCATGGGAAACCCTGCTCCGGTTCCACGGATATAGCGCTTCATCTTGCTGTTTGCACTGGTAACGCCAAAGTCGAAAGCGCGTTCCTTGTCGTCGATGCCGGGTCCCTGATCGGCAAAGCGGATGGTGTCTCCGCCGTCCAGAATCGAGATGATGGGCTCGGCAAAGTGCGCGTGGATAAAGTTTTCGACAATCTCGCGGATGACCATGAGCGAGATATGGCCGCCTTGTTCTTTCATGCACTGGTAGACGGTGTTGGTCGTCTCTTCCAAATACGTGCGGACATCTTGCGGATCAATGACGATCACACGCGGTGTCGACAGCATGTCGTCATAGACGGCGATGCGCGCGGCGTACATGGCTTTTGGCGCCTGCGTTGTCGTCTGTTCACCTTCGTCACGCTCTTCGCGCACGCCGGTGATGTGCTCGTTGTCGGGTGCCGGGTCTCCGGAATCGACCATGGTGTAAAAGTCGTCAGACATGCCGCTCGCAATCTTCCAAAAGGTTTCGAACAAATAGTAGCTCACCGTGCAATGTTTCTCATCTTTCGACAAACTTTCAAAACCTGTTGAAAACTTTGGAAAACGGACGAAAAGTTCTCAACATTGCCAACATGACCTGTTGAAAACTCGATGAAATATCGTGAAAAGTTGCCATGCACCGCTAAATCGAACTCGGCTTATGGGGGAACCGTGTGAACTGCGCGACCTTTTACCTTTGATTTCTTGACATTTGAACATTGATTTCCCTACAATCTTCAAGCTCACGTGTCTATATCTGCGTCCGCGCTCCCGCGGACACTCGAAATGCAGCAGGAGGAACTTAAGATGAAGCGTACGTATCAGCCTAATAAGCGTAAGCGTGCCAAGACCCATGGCTTCCGTGCCCGTATGGCCACCAAGGGTGGTCGTGCCGTGCTCGCCCGTCGCCGCGCCAAGGGCCGCAAGCGTCTCACTGTCTAGCAGCGATACACACATCTCGCATGAAGACTATTAAGTCTCGGCAAGATTTCGAGCATGTGTTCAGTCAGGGGCGTCGTTTCAATCACCCTCTGATTCGAATGACCATATGTGAATCGGTTGGCGAAGGCGACTCCGGAAGGGTCGCCTTCGTTGGTGCTAAACGGCTCGGTTGTGCAGTTGTGCGCAACCGTTCTAAGCGTGTGATGCGCGAGGCCGCCCGCAGCTGCGGATTTCCCGTTGCGGGTTATGACATCATCTTGTTCGCAACTCCCAAGACGAGGGTTTCCTCGCCGCAGGAGATGGACAAGGCATTGCGTTCGCTTGTGAAACGCGCCGGCGTTGCCGGGGAGGAGCGATGAGCAATCACGTTTTGCGACGTGTTGCCATCGCTCCTATTCGCATATATCAACAGGTTATTTCGCCCTTATTGCCTGACGCCTGCATTTATTACCCAACGTGCTCGCAATACGCCGTCCAGGCGATTGAGAAGTACGGTGTTTTGAGAGGCTGCTGGCTTGCCGTGAGGCGCATCGCTCGCTGCAATCCCCTGCACGTCGGCGGTTATGACCCTGTGCCCTAGCGGGCACTCGCTATCGGAGGAAAACTTACATGTGGGATTGGATCGTTAACATCCTTTTCGAGCTGCTCAAGCTCATCCAGACCTTTGCGGTCGACTGGGGCCTGTCCATCATCATCCTGGTGGTCATCATCCGTCTGCTGCTGACGCCGCTTATGCTCAAGTCGACCAAGTCGACGGCTCGCATGCAGGTGCTGCAGCCCAAGATGCTCGAGATCCAGGAGCGCTATGCCGACGATCCTCAGCGTCAGGCCGAGGAGATGCAGAAGTTCTACAGCGAGAACAAGTTCAACCCCATGGCTGGTTGTCTGCCGCTGTTGATCCAGATGCCTGTCCTGTTTGCCCTGTTTACGCTGCTGCGTAACCTGCCGCAGTACTTTAACGACGGCACGTTCTCGTTCTTCAACATCCTGCCCGACCTGACCACCACGCCGAGCGCTTCCTTTGCCGATGGCTTTATGGTTGCGCTGCCTGCGCTGGTCTGCCTGATTCTGTTCGCCGTCCTGACCCTGATTCCGCAGCTCTATATGTCGCGCAACCAGACCGGCCAGCAGGCTCAGAGCATGCGTATGATGGCTGTTGTCATGACGGTCATGATGCTTTGGATGGGCTGGAGCCTTCCCGTTGGTGTTCTGCTGTACTACGACGTCTCGTCTGCTTGGCAGGTTATCCAGCAGATTTTTGTGACGCAGAAGGTTATCGAGAAGGCCAAGGCCGATGAGGAGGAGCGTCTTAAGAACGCGCCGCTGCAGGTTGAGGTCACTCGTCGAGAGAAGAAGCCGCGCCCGCACAAGAAGAAGTAGTGGGATATCAATCTTATTTAGGTACCTAACTTTTGGAGTACGTTATGTCTGAAGAGATCATCGAGGATATGCTTGAGGAGGTTGCCCCGCAGGTCGCGGGCGATTATCCCGAGATTGCACAGCGCTACAAGGCTGGTGAAGAGCTGACCGATGAGGAGCTCGACACCATTGCCGATGTTGCGATTTCCATCCTGCGTTCCATCCTTTCGCACTTCGATGCCGCCAACTCTCCTATCGATGAGTATGAGGGTGACGAGGATGAGCTGATTCTGGATGTTACGGCTCCCGATCTTGCTGTTCTCATTGGCCGTCATGGTCGCACCCTTGATGCCCTTCAGGTTATGTTCTCTTTGCTGGTGAGCCGCAAGCTTGGCTTTAGGTATCCGGTTGTAGTGGACGTCGAGGGATACAAGAGCCGCCGTCAGGACAAGGTTGCCTCCATGGCTCAGTCTGCTGCCGAGCGTGCTATTCGCACTCATAAGAGTGTTTCCCTGCCGCCCATGAATGCTTATGAGCGTCGACTGGTTCATATTGCTCTTCGTGGTAACGATGCTGTCGACACGCATTCTGAGGGCTCTGATCCTGATCGCCATGTTGTGATTGTTGCTCGATAAGATTTTCGAGCCTATGCTAAGGGGACGTGGTTTCCACGTCCCCTTTTTTTGTCAAAAGTTCTCGATACACTGATTTTTGTCAGAAAGGAGCTTCTGTTGTTTGTACTTACAGATCAGCAGGCTGACGAGATGCTGAGTCGTCTATCTTCCTATTGCAAAGAGTATTCCTTGAGCGTAACTGATACTGAGCTAAGGAAATGTATTCAGCATTTGGATTTGGTTCTGGAAACAAATAAGACAACCAATCTCACACGCATTCTTAACGTAGAAGATGCTGCCGTACTACATATCCTCGACTCACTTGTTTTGCTCCCTTATATCAATAAGGCTCCTGAGGGAGCTTTGCTCGATATGGGAACAGGCGCAGGCTTTCCTGGTATTCCATTATCGATAACCACGCATCGTAAAGCTACTTATATTGACTCTGTCGGCAAGAAGGTTGATGCTGTCAATTCTTTTGTTCATGCCCTTGGATTGAAATATGGACATGCAGTCCATGATCGCCTTGAAGAATATGCTCGAAGCCATAAGAAGCAGTTTTCTGTCGTAACCGCCCGTGCACTGGCTCCGCTACCTATTCTTGTTGAGTATGCGGCTCCGTTCCTCAAGGATGGAGGGTTATTTGTTATCACGAAGGGCAATCCATCGGATGAGGAGCTTGCTTCCGGCATGTCAGCAGCTAAGATTTGCGGCTTCACTTTGCTTCTGAATGACTCAATCGATTTGCCTGAGGGCCTGGGCCATAGGGAGTTCATTGTTCTTAAGAAGAGCCATCCAGCTTCCGTTTCACTGCCTCGTGCAAATGGCATGGCTAAGAAGAATCCGCTTGCCTAGATGTTTCACGTGAAACATAATGGATACTAACGACTTGCAGTGTTTCACGTGAAACATGGCGGTTGATATCGAATCGGAATGTTTCACGTGAAACATCCTCCGTTTGACAGCTTTAATATACACCAGGAGGGACCGTGGGATTTCGCGACGTTAAGCGTTCCAAGAGCGCAAAAGATACGCGTATCATTGCAATCATCAATCAAAAAGGCGGCGTCGGTAAGTCAACGACGGCTGTAAACCTTGCAGCAGCACTGGGAGAGCAGGGTCGTAAGACACTGATTGTCGATTTTGATCCGCAAGGAAACAGCACCAGTGGATTTGGAATTGAAAAAGAAGACCTCGATCACTGCATCTATGATGCGTTGCTGAATGATGTGCCGGCAGAATCACTTGTTCTTGATACAAATTGCAAAAAGGTATTCGTAATTCCGGCTACAATTCAGCTTGCAGGCGCGGAAATTGAACTCGTAAGCGCAATTGCTCGTGAAACACGTCTCAAAGATTTGCTTGAGCCGATTCAGGACGAGTTCGATTTTATATTCATTGACTGCCCTCCTTCGCTTGGCCTGCTTACTATCAACGCTTTGACCGCAGCAGACAGCGTTTTGATTCCCATCCAGTGCGAGTATTACGCACTCGAGGGCGTTACGAAGCTGCTTGAGTCAATGAAGATGGTCAAATCTCGTCTGAACAGGGGCTTAGACACCTACGGTGTGCTTATGACCATGTATGACTCGCGTACTTCTCTATCGAATCAGGTTGTTGAGGAGGTTCAATCGTACTTTGGTGATAAGGCATTTAAGACGTTGATCCCCCGTACGGTTAAAATCTCTGAAGCTCCGTCTTTTGGAGAACCGGTAATTACCTATGCACCTCAAAATAAGGGTGCAAAAGCATATATGAACCTTGCAAAAGAGGTGATCAAGCGTGCCTAGTGTAAAGAAACGTGGCGGATTGGGACGTGGACTCAATGCTTTGGTCTCAGAGGCCGAGTATGAGACCGGTGGTTCGGCTGCATCGGCTTCGAATGCCGCATCTGAAATAAAACTACCTATTGAGGATATTGTTCCCAACCCTAATCAGCCGCGAATTCACTTTAACGAAACTGAACTTCGTGAGCTGAGCGAGTCAATCCAAGAACATGGCGTTTTGCAGCCGCTATTGGTTCGCAAGCATGGAAACGGCTATGAGATCATTGCCGGTGAGCGTCGTTACCAAGCGTCAAAACTTGCTGGTCTTGAGGAACTGCCTGTCATCATTAAAGATGTTAATGATGAAGAGATGCTAGCTCTTGCTCTTATCGAAAACCTTCAGCGTTCTGATCTAAATCCCGTCGAAGAGGCTAAGGGCTACCGCCAGCTTATCGATGCCAGCGGTATGACCCAGGAGGCATTGTCAAAGGCTGTAAGCAAGTCACGCTCTGCAATTACAAACTCGCTGCGCCTTCTTGATCTTCCCGAAGTTGTTCAGCAGATGATTTTTGAGGGCAAACTTACTGCTGGTCATGCACGTGCAATTCTTGCAGTTCCCTATGAGGATGCACGAATTCGACTTGCTGAGAAGGTTGTTGCAGAGGGCCTTTCCGTAAGAGCGACAGAAAATCTTGCTCCGTTGTTTTCTGCCGGAGAGACACCTAAGACTCCGAGGCCTGCAACGCCTCAGTCTTTTAAAAAGGCTGCCCGTGTGCTTCGTCAGATTTTTAATACCAACGTGCGTGTGAAGAGCTCGCGAGGAAAGAATAAGATTGAGATTGAGTTTAAAGACGAGGAAGAGCTCTCTCGTATTCTTGGCGAAATGATTCAGTTTGATCAAGGAGACCAAGATGAGGAATAAGATTTTAACTGCGATTGCATTGGCGACAACCGTCGCAGCTGGTGCCTTTGCTGGCTATAAGATTGCGACAGACGATGAGCTTCGAGGTCGTTTGCTTCGTAGTGCGCAGGATATCGTCGATACTTCCAAGAAGAAAATGGATGTTATGACAGAAGATGTTGCTATGCGTACTGCTCAGGTAACGAAGAATCCAAAGATTAATCAAGGTTGGGTTAGCAACCAATGGGAAAATGTAGGCTATTAGGTACCTAACAATTACCCAGTATATTTTAAAGGGTCCTTGTCTGATTCACGAGACAAGGACCCCTTATTTTGCCCGTAAAAATGGGACCAGTAGCAGCAAAGCTAAAATTGTAGTCAATATATGAAACAGTCCCGGTTGCATATCCTGCAACCGGGACTGTTCGATGTTTCACATGAAACGTTTTGGAGTGCGACTCCCCTATGCGTTCTTATGAACTTTGAAGCGCTGCTTCAGCTGTCCGCAAGCGGCGTCAATATCGTTACCACGGGAGTTACGAATCGTGGTCTCGATGCCACGGGACTCAAGACGACGCTGAAGATCCTCAACCTTATGAATCGGCGATGGTTTGAGCGGGCTGCCCTCGATGTCGTTAAGCTGAATGAGGTTAACGTGGCACAGCGTTCCCTCGCAGAAGTCGCAGAGCGCCTGCATCTCGGGATTCGTATCGTTGACGCCTTCAATCATGGCATACTCATAGGTCGGGCGGCGGCCAGTCTTCTCGGTGTAGAGCTGAAGCGCCTCGTGAAGGCGAAGCAGCGTGTACTTCTTAACACCGGGCATAAGCTTGTTGCGCGTCGACTGGATGGCGGAATGCAGGGAAACGGCAAGCGTGAACTGCTCGGGGATGTCGGCAAATTTGCGAATACCGGGAATAACGCCGCTGGTAGAGACGGTGAGGTGTCGAGCGCCGATACCGATGCCATCGGGGTCGTTGAGGATTCGCAGTGCCTTGAGAACCTCGTCGTAGTTGGCAAACGGCTCACCCTGGCCCATAAAGACAACGCTCGTGGCGCGCTCGCCAAAGTCGTTGGATACATGAAGTACCTGGTCGACGATCTCTTGAGCGGTCAGAGAGCGCTTGAGGCCGTTGAGACCGGTAGCGCAAAAGGCGCAGCCCATGCCGCAGCCTGCCTGGGTGGAAACGCAGACGGAAAGCTTGTTGCGACGGGGCATGCCGACAGTCTCGACGGAAACGCCGTCGTGGTACTCGAGCAGATACTTGCGAGAGCCATCTTTGGAAACCTGCTTGGTTTGTTCAGTCGGCGTGTCAAAGGCAAAAGCCTCTTTAAGCTGTTCGCGGAAAGCCTTGGGAAGGTTGGTCATATCGTCAAACGAACAAACGTTCTTCTCAAAGACCCATTCAATGAGCTGCTTCGCGCGGAAGGCGGGCTGGCCAAGTTCGGCCACAAGGTCGCGAATATCGTTTTGGCTCAAGTCGCGAATGTCCTGAGATTTAGTCCTGGGATTCATGGAAGCCTTTCGATTTTGGGGAAACGTAGAGGGTATCGCTACAATATGGTATCAGCTGCAGAAATTATAGAGGAGGAGTCTGCCCATGCCGGGTAAAAGCCTAGAGAACATGCACGTAGCGGTCTTGGCGGGCGGTCATTCCGCTGAGCGCGAGATCTCGCTCAATTCGGGAAAGAACGTCGTGGTTGCCTTGAAGGAGGCCGGCTACACTTCGGTGGAGCTGCTCGACACGGCTGCCGATGATTTTATGGTAACCATGGCGACCGGCGGCTTTGACGTGGCGTTTATCGCCATGCACGGCGCCGGCGGTGAGGATGGCGCCATGCAGGGCGCCATGGAGACCCTGGGTATCCCCTACACGGCCTCGGGCGTGCTTGCCAGCGCCTGCGGTGCCGACAAGGAGGTCTCTAAGCTCCTGTACGCCAAGGCGGGCATTCCTGTTGCCCCCGGCCTCGCGCTCGAGGTGGGCGATGAAGTCGATATCGATCATATCGTCGAGGTTTGTGGCGAGCGCTGCTTTGTGAAGCCGGCCGTCAACGGTTCCAGCTATGGCATTTCCCTGGTCCATGAGCCCTCCGAACTGCCCGCGGCAATCGCCAAGGCGTTTGAGTACGGCGACAAAGTGCTGGTCGAGAAGTGCATCGAGGGTACCGAGATCACCGTCGGCGTATACGGCGAGGACGACGTGCGCGCTCTGCCGATTGTCGAGATTCGCAAGCCCGAGGACTGTGAGTTCTACGATCTGGACGTGAAGTATGTCGACCCTACGGACATCCATCGCATTCCGGCGCAGATTTCGCCCGAGAATTACGCTCGCGCTCAGGAGCTTGCCTGCGCCGCTCACAAGGCCCTCGGTTGCCTGAGTATCTCGCGCAGCGATTTTATCGTGAGCGAGGACGGCCCCGTTATCCTCGAGACCAATACCATTCCCGGCATGACCGATACGTCGCTGTATCCGGATGAGATCCGCCACACCGACGACATGACGTTCCCGCAGGTCTGTGACAGCCTGATCCGTATGGGTCTTCGTCGAGCGGGCATTGCATGCTAATCGAGGACGCGGTTTCGCCAGGAACGCCGCAGTTTGTCATCGACTCCTATGCCACGCTTGCCGAACGCGCCAAAACGCAGTCCTTCGGCCTCATCGAGGAAGATGTGATTGTCCTCGATACCGAGACCACAGGTCTTTCGGTGCAGGACAACGAGCTGATCGAGATCTCGGCGGCCCGTCTTTCGGGCCGCGAGATCGTCGGCCGTTTCGATACCTTCGTGCATCCCAAGCAGCTGATTCCCGCCGAGATTACCGAGCTCACGAGCATTACAAATGCCGATGTGGCAGATGCCCCGTCGGCCGTTGAGGCCGTCGCCGCTCTCGCCGATTTTGTCGGTGGTTGCCCGGTGATCGCACATAACGCCACGTTCGACCGCTCGTTTATCGAGTCGGTCAAAGGCGGCGTCAACGTGAGCGATATTTGGATCGATTCGCTGGCACTGTCGCGCATCGCGCTTCCGCGCCTGGCCTCGCACAAGCTGTCTTTTATGGCCGATCTGTTTGGCTGTGACTCGGTATCACACCGTGCCAATGCCGACGTCGACGCCCTGTGTGGCGTATGGCGCGTGTTGCTCGTGGCGCTCACCGACTTGCCCCAGGGCCTCATGGCGCGCCTAGCCGACATGCATCCGGATGTGCCTTGGTCCTATCGTCCTATCTTCTCATTCTTGGCGGGGCAGAACCCTGGTTCTATCTTCTCTCTCAGCGCCGCTCGTACTGACGTTCTCAAGGCCGATCGCGCCGACGATCGGGTGGACGCCGACGAACTGCCGGTCCTCAAGATGCCGAGTCGTGAGGAGATTGAGGCAGACTATGCGCCAGGTGGCCTGGTCAATCGCATGTACCCCACCTACGAGCCGCGTGATGAGCAGATCGCGATGGCGCTCGAGGTCCGCGATGCGCTGGTCACGGGCACTCATCGTGTAATTGAGGCGGGCACGGGCGTCGGCAAATCGATGGCCTATCTGGTGCCTTTTGCCGAGGCGGCACGCCGTAACAACATCACGGTTGGTATTGCGACCAAATCGAACAATCTTGCCGACCAGCTCATGTACCATGAGCTGCCAAAACTTGCCGAGCAACTGGAAGGTGGTCTGTCATTTTGCGCTCTCAAGGGGTATGACCACTATCCGTGCCTGCGCAAACTTGAGCGCATGAGCCGCGGCCAGGTCGAGATTACCACCAAGCGCGATCCGGCGGACACGCTCACGGCGGTCGCGGTCATTATGGCGTACGTTTGCCAATCAGCCGATGGCGACCTCGACTCACTTGGCATTCGGTGGCGCAGCGTCAACCGCCCCGACTTTACGACGGCCTCGCGCGAGTGTGCTCGTCGCCTCTGCCCGTTTTTCCCTGATAAATGTTTGGTCCACGGCGCTCGCCGTCGTGCGGCGCATGCCGATGTGGTGGTCACCAACCATTCCCTGCTGTTCCGCAATGTTGCGGCCGAGGGCAGGATTTTGCCTCCGATTCGTCATTGGGTAATCGACGAGGCCCATTCTATCGAGCGCGAGGCGCGCCGTCAGTGGGCGCGCGTGGTGTCGGCGGACGAATCACGCGTTCTGTTTGAGCGCCTGGGTGGCTCGAGCACCGGCGCGCTAAGCCAGGTCTCCCGTGATTTGGCAACCTCCGAGGGCTCTACGCTCTATCTGGGCCTTACTGCCAAGGCGACGTCGACGGTTGCGCGCGCGAGCATGGCAATCGCCGACGTGTTCGATGGCGTTCGCGAGCTCGGCCGCCGTGCCCGTGGGGGTTATGACAATGCCAATCTATGGATTGGCCCCGAGCTGCGCGAATCTGACGACTGGCATGATTTCTTACCGTCGGCCTACACTGCCATCGACGCATTGGAACAAGCTGACAAGAGCATCGACGCGCTGGTGCAAGCCGTCGCCGCCGACAAGCCCGAGGTTGTTGTCGACCTGGGTGATATCTCGCGCCGCCTGCACGAGCTGGCCGAGAACCTCAAACTCATCATTGATGGCACCGATGAACACTACGTGTATTCACTGCAGGTCAATCGCAGGTTGCGTGCCGGCGGAGAGTCAATGACCGCAGAGCGCATCGACATTGGCGAGGCCTTGGCAACCGAGTGGCTGCCCGAGGTTCACACGGCTATCTTTGCCTCGGCGACCATGACGGTGTCCAAAAGCTTTGAACACTTTAACCACGCGGTCGGCCTCGATCGCATCGGTGCTTCAACATCCTCATCGTTGCACTTGGACTCGAGCTACGACTTCGATTCGAACATGGCTGTAGTCGTTGCGGGCGATATCCCCGATCCGCGGGATCGTGAGAGCTATCTTACGGCGCTCGAGCGCGTGCTGGTCGACGCCCATCTTGCCATGGGCGGATCGGTGCTCACACTGTTCACCAATCGGCGCGACATGGAAGACCTGTACGCCCGCGTTGAGCCCAAGATGGCCCGTGCGGGTCTGGAGCTCAACTGCCAGCAGCGCAACTCATCTCCTCGTCGCCTGCGCGACCGGTTTATCAACGAGCCGACCTCGTCGCTTTTTGCTCTTAAGGCCTTTTGGGAGGGATTCGACGCCAGCGGCGAGACGCTGCGCTGCGTCATCATTCCCAAACTGCCGTTCTCGAGCCCTACGGACCCGCTCTCGTGCGAGCGCAACCTGCGCGAAGACCGCGCTTGGGCGCGCTATTCGCTGCCCGAGGCGGTGCTCGAGGTCAAGCAGGCGGCCGGCCGCCTTATCCGCTCGTCGACCGATTGCGGCGTGCTGATTCTGGCCGACCCGCGCCTGGTGACGAAGGGCTACGGAAAGAAGTTCTTAACGTCGCTGCCCACGAGCTCCTACCAGCGCATCGAATCGGCGCAGATCGGGCACTATCTGCAACTGTGGCGCGCACGCCACGAGCGGCGGCGCTAAAGCGGACAGACGAGGGTTTTTGCCATATCGCACAGACGCTTTGACAGGGCGGGGTCATCCAAGATGCGGATGGCTCCGCCCGCTGCAATTATCTGGCTCAGTAGCCAACGCTCGGAGCCGTAATGCACGGTTACCGTTGCCATGTCTGCTCCGCTGCGCTCGATTAGGGTGATGCCGGCCCAGTCCAGATGCTCCGCCATATCGAATGGCATCAAGAGCTTTGCGCTATGCTGCGTCCGGGCAAGGGAATCGTGGAGGGATGCGACGTCCGGTGCGTGAGGCACGACGGAGTCTTCCGTCAAGGCGAGTCCCTCGATTTTATCCATGCGATAGGTGCGCTGCTCATCGACTGCGATGTCCCAGGCAATCAGGTATGTTTGGTCGCCGTTTGCCGTAATGCGCAAGGGGTCGACCAGACGCTCGCGTGGCCGTGCATCGTCCATCGAGCGATACGAGATACGGCAGCGAACGCCGTCCTGAATGGCGCAGCTCAGCTGCTGCCAGTGCGACCCGTGGTTGACGGTGTCAAAGACGCGCTGGTTATAGCCAAGCTCTTCGGGTAGAAGGGCATGTCGAATCCGAGCTGCCGTCTGCGGCTCGATCCCCAACGATTCAAGTTCGTGGTTGAGCACAGCGCCCTCGGCGGCACTCAGGCGCAGCGGTAGCACACGCCCGGCGTCACCGGTGAGGACCACATGCTCGCCGTGGCATTCGCAGATGATGCGCGCGCCCGATTCTCGATCAGCGAGCGTCGAGACGATCTCGAGAATCTCGTCGAGCGATACCCCCGTGATGTCAAAGCGACTGCAAATATCGGTTCGTGTCATGCCGCTCTCGCCGGCGGCGTAGAGGGCCTCCATGATGTCGATGGCGCGCGAGAGTCTCTGCTCGCTGGTGAGTTTACGCACGGGCATGCTCGTGCACCGTCCTTTCAATGAGGTGGTTCCACGCCTGTTTGAGCGATTTGGGGGCCACGGGCCTCATGCCGTCCATGGCGTGGGCCATGCAAAATGAGGCGGCGGCTTCAAGGTCGCGCACGTCAACGGTCCAGGTCCATCCTGCATCGGTGTGTGCGAGCTTACCTCGCCCACGCGTGAGGCCGTTGATCATATCGATCTGCGTCTGAGGGGCGAACGAGAACGTAGCTGCAACGGGCGGTCGGTCGGCAAAATCGAATTCAAAGAACAGATAGTCGTTGAGATTGAAGTCCGCAGGGATGGCGTAGGCCTTCGAAGGACGCCAAGCGCGAACGATACGGTCACAGCGGAATGTCCTGATGTCGTCGGTGGCATTGTCGAGGCCGCAGAAATACGCCACGCCCTCGCGCTCGAACATGCCGTAGACGCGGACGGTACGCTCTTTCTGCTCGCCGCGTCCGTTCTGATATAAAAATCGCAGCGCACAACGCTCGGCAAAGGCGCTCCAAACCGCATCGACGGTGGGAGAGCGGCTGATCGGCGCCTCGTCTACCGTCGTCCTGCCGGTGAGATAGGCAATCTTGGAGCGAATATCGGCAAGCGGTGCGGCAAAGGTGGATGAGCCGGCCGCTAGTGTCTGGTCGATGGCGTTGAGCAGGATATCGGCGTCGTCTGCGGTAATGAGGCCGCCTGCCGCAAACGTGTGCTCGCGGTCGATTGTCCACGAGCTTTCCTCGGTCTCCTGCGCGCCGGTGGGGCGAACCTCCTTGATTAAGATGCCACGCTCGAGCAGTTTGTCACGATCGCGTCGAAACTTGCGCTTATCCGAGTCGATATTGTCCGAGCCATATCCCAGGTCAGAATCCAAGACGATCTGCTCGGTCGTCAGCGGTTCGGGGGAGCTATTGAGCACAAAGAAAAGATTGAGGATGCGCTGAGCCGTTTTATCGAAACTGGGCTCCGAATTTCCCTTTTTAATTGTCTCGGTCGTGTCGCTTGCCGTCATAGAGTCCTCGCATGAGAAAGTGGTTTGCTGCCATGATTTTAGTCCGATATGGAGATTAGGCTATATCCTTGTCCGCTCGGGGCGTTAAGATGGCCCGAATTCGGTCGTTTGCGCTCGCTCGGGGTATACTTTCGACTATATACGGTTCTAATGTGCATGCATTGGGCCTATTTGTCGGATTATGGATGTGGAGCGCACATGGCGAACACCCAGAACTATATTAACCACCTGCTGCAGAACACCGGCATTACGCCGGCATGCAGCGAAGAAGAGCGCTTGGCTGCCGAAGATATCGCTCAGATCTTCCGCAACCATGGCTTTGACCCCGAGGTTCAGGAGTTCAATGCCCCGGTGCCCAGTAGGTTGGCATTTGCCGTTACCGGTATTCTTGCGTTTGCCGGCGCCCTGCTGATGGGCATCGGCGGCGGTATCGGCTTGGTCGGCACCTTGCTGGCCATTGTCGGTGCCGTGCTCTACGTGCTCGAGCGCACAGGGCATCCCGTGGTTTCGCGCCTGGGCAAGACGGGCGTGAGCCAAAATGTCATCGCCTACCACAAGGCCTCGGGCCCGCTCGCGTCTCCGCGCAACCGCCCGGTGGTTGTTGTCGCACACTACGACTCTCCCCGTGCTGAGCTGCTCGCCCGCGAGCCCTATGCTTCGTATCGTGCGCTCATCGCCAAGCTGTTGCCCGTTGCCACGGTTGCCCCCGCTGCCGTTGCCATCCTGCGCATCCTGCCGCTCCCCGGCGCGCTCAAGGTTCTGCTGTGGATTGTCGCGATCCTCGCTTCCCTCGTTGCACTCGCCAACGCGGTAAACATCATCTCTAACCGCCACATTCTTCCCTATACGTCCGGCGCGGTGTGCAACAAGTCTTCTGTTGCCGCTATGCTCGGCGTTATGGACAACGTTGCTCCCTTCCAGGGCGAAAACGAGTTTCCCGACGATGTTCCGTTCGATACCTATTTTGGGGAGCAGAAACGTCGTGCCGAGGAAATGGCGCGCGCGGCGGCGGAGTATGCCGCGGCCCAGCAGCAAAACGACTACGGCAATACCATCGAGTACGAAGAGCCTACCTACGCCGAGGACGAGTTCGGTCAGCCGATTGCTCCCGACACTCAGATCGAGCCCGAACAGGGTGAGGCTTTCGACGAGCAGATCGAGGGCTTTGAGGGCGCGTCTGCCGATGAGACACTGATTGGCGCCATCGTGCCCGAGGATCAGAATCAGGCTGTCCAAGCCGAAGAGTTCAATGACGAGGTTCCCGCTGCCGAGTCGGCGGAGGAGTCTGCCGCGGCCGAGCCCGAGCCCAAGCTCTATCGCAACGCCGCCGGCAACATCCGCTTTGGTTCGGATGCCATCCGTGCGCTCGGAATGCTTCCCGAGTCCTGCACGCTCGATTACGAGGAGGGCGAGGAGCCGACGTTTGAGCCCGAGCCTGCCCCCGTCGTGGCTGCGTCTGCGCCCGTTGTCGCTGTGGATGATGAGTCTGCCGCGGTTACCACTGCCGAGCCCGAGGCGGTCTCCGCGATCGATCCCGCGGCAGGACTGGACATTTTGGCTCCCGCCGCGCCGGCGCAAGACGTTGCGGACGAGTCTGACGACGATTACGTTGAACAGCCGAGGCGCGTGTCTTACGAGAGCGATACTGATTTCTCGGCCGAGATTCCCGCGGCAACGCCCCATGCCGACATTGCATCCGCGTTCTCGTCGATTGGCGCCAGCGCTTCCAACTTCTTTAAGGGTGCGCTTGCAAGGGGCAAGAAATTTGTCGACGATTTCGAGGAGAAGCGCGCTGCCGCACGCGAGGCTGCCGAGCAGGAGGCTATCGCTCAGCAGCAGGCAGCCGAGGCGGCACGTGAGCACGCGGCGCAAGAGTTCGAGCAGAACGAGGCTATGCAGTCCGCGCCCGTCGACGCCGCCGAAGCTACAACGTCTTTCGAGGCTCAGCAGCACGTCGATAGCACCATGTCGTTTGATGCCGCGCAGTTCGATTCCACGATAACGTTTGAAAAGCAAGGTACCGCGATTGCCGAGCCCCTTCCTGCTTCCGATGAGCAGGACGACGCGGCAGACGATGGCGAGCCCATTGATGCTGCCGAAATTCAGGATGCGACCGAGGACGAGCCCGTCGAGGTCAACTCTGACGAAGAACAATACGCGACAGCCGAGCAAGATGATTCGACCGAGGTCGAGCAGGAGGAAGTGCCTGCGGTTTCCGAGGCTCCCGAGACAGATGAGTCGAGGCCTTATTCCACGCAGATTTTCACCATGCCGACCCCGAGTGGTTCAGGTGCCACGGTTGCCGATGCTGCTCCCACCCAGGACGAAACGGTCGATTCCCTTATGGCCCAGATTTCCTCCCAGGCGTCGCCGCGTCCGCAGATGAATGTTCCCGATCCGGCGTCGGCTCCGTCGCCTGCGCCTTCCTCGTCTCCGCTGGCTTCGGTTCCCGATCCGTCGCTGCCGTCGATGAAGCAGGCAAACGTTGCGTCTCGCACGTCGCTGTTCGACCTTCCCGACCCCTCCGCACAGGTCAACGACCCCTTTGCTACTGCCCAGGGTCCCGAACCCACATCGGCACCCGTTGCGCCTCCTATGCCCGTTGCGTCGGGCGCACAGCCGATCGAGACCATTTCGGCTCCCGCCCCGGCGGCACCCAAGTCTCGTAAGCGCGGCCTGGGTGGCCTGTTCGGTCGTAAAAAGAAAAACGAGCAGGACAGCATGAGTGACTGGCTGGGCGTCGAAGACGATTACGATGCCAAGAAGTCCGGTCGCGGTATCGGTTCGTGGGATAACTTCGAGGACGATAACGATGGCTGGAAGGGTGGCGCTACGTCTTCCGATGGCGCTTCTTCCGAAGATATGCTCTCGGCTGTCGCCTCTATGGGCGATGATGAGCTGCTCGGTCACGATATCTGGTTTGTGGCAACGGGCGCCTCGGATTGTGATGGCGCCGGTATGAAGGCCTTCTTGGCTTCGCATCGCGATAAGCTCCGCGGCGTATTTTTTATCAATCTTGAATCCGTCGGCGCCGGTAGGCTTTCGGTGGTGACGGTCGAGGGCGAACAGCAGCTGCTCAAGGGCGATCGCCGCATCATGAACCTGGTCAGCAAGGTGTGCAAGTCGTTCCATGTCGATTGTGGCGCGCTCGAGATGCCCTATGCCAAAACCGATGCCTATGCCGCGCTCGAGGCGAGCCGCCGAGCCCTCACCATCGCCGGCGTGGACGGCACGCGTCTGGCTTGCGCTCGTACCGAGGATGACCTGCCCCACAATGTCAACCCGACGAACATTGCCACGGTATCCGAGGTCGTGACCGAGGTTATCCGCCGTTCGTAGACGGAGCTCTAAGGAGTCAACGTGTTTTCGTATATTAAGCGCCATTGGCCTGTCTACGTGATTTTGACCTTGATTGCCATTGCTTTAGGATTTGGGGCTGCCTACATCGTGGGTGCAAAGGGCTCGACCCCCGCCTCCGCAATCAGCGAAGAGGTGGAGCAAGAACAGAGTACGGGTGCCGATGGGATTCCTGAGTCCGAGCAGGCAATCGTTGATGGTGGATCTTCGTCTGCAGAGTAGATACGGCGATTTACATGATTGAAAGCGGGCGAGCCAGGGGACTGGCTCGCCCGCTTTTTCATCGTGCTAGCGCTTCTTTGGGATCGACCTAAGGCGAGCGAACCATAAGGCTGCGGCACCCGAGGTCAGGAGCGCGGTGATGCAAGCGGCGATGGGAACTGATCCTGTTGCCGGTAGGTCCTGCGGTAGGGTACAGCGTTGAATGACGCTGTCCTCGTCATGTGACTCAAGTTTATCGCCGCCACCGTTGCGGCAAAGATCGACGCGCGCGCTGTTGGTGAGTGCGGTTTGGGGCGTATAAGCCGACGTTGCCTGCATGTGTACGACTGCGCCCCGAGCGTCTGTGCCAAGGATTGCTTTGGCATCGTCAAGGTCGTCGTGCTCATCTTTGAGATCATCGCGGGTCCAAGAATCCGCATCGCTTCGAGTCGTAAAGTCGGCGGCTACCGCACCGTATTCAATTCGAATGCCCGTTACGACGGTATTGGACGCAAGGTCGAGTTCTTTCGCCTCGAGTGTGGTGGATTCCGTGGTCGAGATATCCGCCTTCCAGAGGTGCCAGCCGTCGTAATCGACGAGGCGGCAATCCTCACCCAGACTCTCCCTTACTTCGTCGGACTCAAGCCAAGGATTTTCGTGCCCATCGTCAAGTGTCGCGTTTGCCGGCTCATCGACGTCTGTCGAGCCCAACGGTGTCGTGCGATACCACACGTTGCACAGACCATTGAGGTCGCCGATGGCGACGGGGGTTTCGATTGAGATGAATCTCGCTGTGCCGTCTTTGGCGCACGCAAGATCATCGGTAATCGTAAACTCATCAACCCAAGTAGCGGAATCGTTTCGAGCATCGATGGTATAGGAGAAAAGCCCATCACTATTGGTTTGCGTCGTGGCGCGGTTTTTACCATCGCCGTTAGCCAACAGGCCCTTTTCGATAGGTTGGACAAGTTCCTGACGCTTGTCGACCTGTCCCTTGATCTCGATGGGCGCATCCTTCATCGCGACGGGTTGGACTTCTCCCGTATCCTTTATTTCAAACGTTATCTCCTCGGCAAGCTCGTAGGTCCGCGGAGACATCATTTCGCGCAACGAGTAGGTGCCGGGTGCAAGATGTTCGACGCGGTGCGGCTTGTCGGATGAGGTCCAGGAGTCTATTTCGGTTTTATCGGGACCATATAAGGTGAGTTGTGCGCCTTCCACTTCCTGCTCACCGCTTGCATCGACCTTGGAGATATCAACCTTGGTGTAATCGTCGGATACGTTAAGCCGTGCTTCTACAACGGGTGTTTTCTGGTCGGCATAAGCGAGGTCTACGATATGGGGCGTCCGGTCGAGTAAGAAGCCGGTCGGCGCTTGAGTCTCGACGACCTCGTAGCGTGCGGTGCCAGATCCCAGCGGGAGGTTGTCCGCGCGTGCTTCTCCAGTTTCATCCGACGTGACGGTCGCGACGGTCTCACCGTCGAGCGCGGCAATGCTACCGTCGGGGCGCACGATATCACCCGAGGCACGGATCTCAAAGACGGCGCCCGCGAGGCTGCTGCCGTCTACGGCATCGGTTTTAACGATCCTGATGTTTCCGGTCGCGGCGTGGTCATAATACGAGGCGATTGCAACGGGCGTTAGGTTCATGTCGGCGGGTATGTTTACCTCGATCTCCTCGCCGACAAGATAGGGCTCTTTGGCCGAGGTTTCGCGTACATAATAGGTGCCCGGCACGAGCGATTCGGGCAGTGTGACGGTCCCGGTCGCGTCAGTCGTAAAGGTGTCCATTACGTTATGTGTTGGATACCAGCAAGTTTGTGAGACAGATTCGTGATTGCTGTCGAGGAGTTGGAAGGTGAATCCGGCTAGTGGAACAGAAGCGCCTGTTTGGGCATCGCGTTTTACAATCTGGAGATGCGTCGACAGAGCGTGGTTGTCCACGATATATTGAAGCTCGGCGCCGTTGGAAATCTGATTGGCCCCGACGGTCCATTCCCCTGCACATTTAAAACCCTCGGGGACGGTTTCCGGAACCTCGCGAACCGTGTAGCCGGCACGGTCGTATGGGACGGCTCCGTGGACACCGGCGGGTCGCTTACCTGTGCCGAACCATGCTTCGGGCTGGTCTTTGGTGGAGGCAAAGCCATAGATGTTTGTGGTCAGTGTGCCAACAACCTGCTGAGAGCTGTTGCTGACAACCTCAAAGACAACACCACCCGCCGGCTGCTCCAGGCCGGATTGGTCGCTATTGCCGTAATCCTTGAATTTGGAAATCTCAAGGTCAAACGCAATGGGGATATCGGAAATGCGAGATTCGATCTCGACCACGCCTGAATCGCCGAGCTGGTCGGCTCCGACGGTATAGGTCCAGCTGTCGTTGGATGGCAGGTAGCCCTCGGGGGCTTTTGATTCGTAGATGGTAAAGGTTCCTAAGGGGACATCGGCGAGGGTGGCTCGACCGCTTTCGTCGGTCGTGAGGATTTGCGCCCATCCAGGGGTTGATTGTGACACACACGTGAACTCTGCTCCTGCGAGTGAAGAACCCACCTGGGGGCCGGCATTCGTCGCGGCATCGAGTTTTACGATATGCAGGTTGATGATGCCGGGCTGTTCATCAATGGTGACCTGTCCACCGTCATTCCCCGTGGTAAAGGCGATGCGATCACGACGGGGGACATAGCCGGCCGGCGCCTTCGTTTCAACTAGGTAGTATGCAGTGTTGGGCAGAAGAGTTGCTTGCGCCCGACCGTTGCTGTCCATCTGGATGGTGCCGACACGCGCGCCGCTGGCGCTCTCAAAAATATCGAATGTTGCCCCGTCAAACTGATAAGTATTGTTTCCGCTGGTAATGGCAGCGTTTGCAGACTGCTTTTGGAAGGAAACAGAGACCGCCGGCAGTACATAGAGCATGTCTTGACGTCTGCTGCCGCCCGATACGGTTCCTAGATAGCGCCGCGCGCGGTGCGGTGCGGCTTTGATGCTTCCTGATTTTGCGCTGTCGTGGAGCCACCGCGCCGCCGCCACGACTTCATTGTCAGCGGTAAAGTGCCCACTCTTGGTTTTGCCCTGAGCGGTCGTGTAGGAGTAGGTACCGTCGACATGGGTAGTGCCGTTGAGCATCCATACGGCAAGCTGGGTTGCGGCGCGGGCGCGATCGGGTGAAAGATGGTAACCGCCAAACGACGTGGCGGTAGGATATCCGTGACAAACGATTGCCGCGAACTCGTCGTCGAGCCACACCCAGCCTTGATCAAAGTTGAGCCATGGGCCGCCCGGCTTGGTGGGGCCGGGGCGCTCCTGGTTCATGCAGTAGGCAATCGAGGCGTCTTGAGCTTCATACTTGCCGATGAAGAAGGGCCCACAATCATCGCTAATAGTGCGGAAGCCGAGCTGGTCGTAGCCATCGACGGCAAATGCGGCTCCCGGTGCCAGGCAGCCGAAAAGCAGAAAGAGGAGCAGGAGCAGCGGACCTGTTGCGATTGCGCTGTGGACAGAGTGCGTGGGTGCGTTGGACATGGCTGCTCCTTATCCCTCGTGCGCCGCATGGGGAGGTTGCGACGCGTAGGATGAGGCTACCCCCGAGGTTCATGCGGGTAAGTACCGGAGCCTGACCAAAAGCTTGCCCATTTCCTGACAAATTGAGCTCAAATACAACAATCAAGCAAAAGTGCAGGTAGAAGATAGGGAAAACAGGAGGTCAAAGGTCCTTATCTCCACAATTGACGCGATTTTCAAACGAATCTCCACAGCTAAAACAAGCATCGCCACCCTTGTATCGAACAAGACAACCGCGTTATACTATCCCCCACATATGCGGGCATCGCCAAGTGGTAAGGCATCAGCTTCCCAAGCTGACACTCGCGGGTTCGAGTCCCGTTGCCCGCTCCAGCTAGAAGCACAAGCACGGCACCATTACGGTGCCGTGCTTTTTTCAATAAAGCGCCGGGACTCGAACCCGACAGGGTGCGAGCGTAAAGCAAACGCAAAGCGTTTGTAGCGAGCAGGCGAAGGCGCCGACAGGCGCCTGAAGCCGGTGCGGATTTGCGAAGCAAATACGCGGATGTCCCGTTGCCCGCTCCATCGAGTGCGGGAGACATGGGGACGGCCAATTCAACAAAGTCTTCCCCCGCGGCTTCGTGAGGCTGAGGGGCTCGCCTGAAGCCGGTGCGGATTTGCGAAGCAAATACGCAGACGTCCCGTTGCTCGCTCCAATTCCAAAATGTTAGGTTAATGCCTACTGCCCATACTTGCACCTGCGCACGGTACAATGGTTGGGTTACGACCAACGTGCCAATAACCAAAAAGGAGCCGCTATGATCGATCGCTATACCCGCCCGGAGATGGGACACATCTTCTCCCTCGAGAACAAGTACGCCATTTGGCAGGAGATCGAGGTTCTGGCCTGCGAGGCCCAGGCGGAGCTCGGCAAGATCGGTATTTCCAAAGACGAGGCCCAGTGGATCCGCGACCATGCCAACTTTGAGAAGGCGAAGGTCGATGAGATCGAGGAAGTCACGCGCCACGACGTCATTGCCTTCCTGACCAACATGAAGGAATACATCGATGCCGATGTTCCCGAGGGCGACCCCAAGCCCAGCCGCTGGGTTCACTATGGCATGACCAGCTCCGATCTGGGCGACACGGCCCTGTGCTACCAGCTCACCCAGGCCTGCGACCTGATCATCGAGGATGTCAAGAAGCTCGGCGAGATTTGCAAGCGTCGCGCCTTTGAGGAGCGCAACACGCTCTGTGCCGGCCGCACTCATGGCATCCACGCCGAGCCGATGACCTTCGGCATGAAGTTTGGCTCTTGGGCCTGGGAGCTCAAGCGCGATTTGGATCGTCTTGAGGACGCCCGCAAGAATGTTGCCTTCGGTGCTATCTCGGGCGCTGTCGGCACGTACAGCTCCATCGAGCCGTTTGTCGAGGAGTACGTCTGCGAGCACCTGGGCCTGGTTCACGACCCGCTGTCCACGCAGGTTATCAGCCGCGACCATCACGCCTATCTCGCCGGCGTTCTCGCCACCACCGCAGCCACCTGCGAGCGCATCGCTACCGAGGTCCGCAATCTGCAGAAGACTGATACGCTCGAGGCGGAGGAGCCGTTCCGTAAGGGTCAAAAGGGCAGCTCCGCCATGCCGCACAAGCGCAATCCCATCACCATGGAGAAGGTCTGCGGTCTGTCGCGCGTCGTGAAGTCCAACGCCCAGGTCGCCTTCGATAACGTCGCCCTGTGGCACGAGCGCGATATTTCGCACTCCTCTGCCGAGCGTGTTGCCCAGGCCGATAGCTTCATCGCACTCGACCACATGTTCCAGTGCCTCATCCGCGTTATCGACGGCCTGCAGCTGTATCCCGCTCGCATGATGGCCAACCTCAACAAGACACGCGGCCTCATCTTCTCCTCCAAGGTCCTACTGGCCCTCGTCGATACGGGCATCACCCGCGAGGACGCCTATGCTATCGTGCAGGAAAACGCCATGGCCACCTGGCACGAGGTGCAGGATTGTGTCTCTGGCCCCACCTTTAAGGAACGTCTCGAGGCCGACCCGCGCTGCACCGTCAGCCAGGAGAAACTCGACGAGATCTTTGATCCGTGGGACTTCCTCACCCGCATCGACACGGTCTTTGATCGTCTGGAGCAGTTGAGCTTCGAGTAGGTTCGGGCATAACGTTAGCTTTTTAGGGCGCTTTGCTGGTAATGTGTGTTGCCGGCAAAGCGCCTCGTTGCATTTAGGGAAAGACGGGGATAATAGTCATCTCGAATAACATTCTGAGAGAGGATCGCATGATTTCGTTTGATTACAAACCTCAGGGCGTGTGTGCTCGCAATATTCACCTTGACCTTTCCGATGACGGCAACAAGGTGATGGGCGTTGAGTTTACCGGCGGCTGCGACGGCAATCTCAAGGCTATCTCCAAGCTGGTCGAGGGCGCTCCTGCCGATCGCGTAATCGAGGTTCTTGCCGGTAATACCTGCGGTATGAAAAAGACCTCCTGCGCCGACCAGCTTACACGCGCTATCGAGGCCGCTCGCGCCGAGATCGCCTAATGGGTATCGCCGATCACATCAAGAACGGAATATCGCGTCGCAGCTTTGTGCTCGGTGGGGTTGCTGCGGGCGCTGCCACGGTGCTTGCCGGATGCTCGAAAAAAACGGGTACCAGCGATGATGCCGCCGGCGAGCCGCAGGTTATCAAGGATGATTCCAAAATCATCTCGATTACGGATGAGTACGAGGCAGTCGACATCGATCTTGAGCCGGCGGCGTCGTGGACGCTGCCTCTGGGTACGCTGCTGTACTACTGCGACGGCGATTACGCCGCGGCAATGATGGCGCCCGCATCGGCACTGCACGCCAACACACTCGGTGTGCTCAACCTGGGCGATGGCTCGCTTACCACATTAATCGAGGATCCTATCGAGGGCACGGGATATGCATTCTACGATGTCCGTGCCGGCGACGGCGTATTCGCGTGGGTTGAGATGAACTTTGCCAATTCATCGTGGAAGCTCTACGCTCAAAATCTGTCGGGCGCTTCGCTCTCTGGCGACGTGGTTGAGCTCGATCGAGGTGGCAAGGACTACGATCCGCCGCTGTTTACGGCGTTCGGGTCATCAGTCATCTGGTATAAAATGCCCTCGGCAGGTGGCAATAAAACGAGTAGCGATTCGTTTTGCTATCGTCGCTCGCTTGATGAATCCAAGGCCGAGATAATTTGGAAATCGACGGGTCGCTTTGCATCGGCCCCGCGCGCGAGCGACGGCATTTTGACCATCTCGCCGCGTGTCCGCAACGACGAGGGCGTCTACTACGGCATAACGGCAATCGATCTGACCGACGGCAACAACACCAAGCGTGCCCAGTTGGTCCTTCCTTCGTCAGTTTCGCCTTTCGAGGCCGTATATATGGGCGATACCTTCGTGTTTTCTATCGAGGCGGCCTATAGTGGCGTGGGCAGCCTGGGCAATATGGGCACGTATATCGGTAATGAGGGAGGGCCGTACCTCTTCCTGTCACGCGAGCCGCTCGCATGTGCGGCTGGCAAGAAGAATAAATACCTTGTTAAGGTACAGGCGTCGCATTTCCTGATCGACACCTCTGCCAAGACCTATGGCTCGCTGCTGTCGCCCGACCGCGCTTTGGAGTATGGCGATTATCCAGCTACGGCGGGAAAATCGGACTCATTCCTTACGTACGCCACGGTGCGCAACAGCCAGGGTATACCAGAGACGGTCACTGCACGCCTATTCTCTCTTTAAGCTTAGAGGGGTTAAAAAGGCGCCAACAGGGGAATAAACGCGTTGTAATTGTGAGTACCGCCCGCCGAGCTGCCGCGTCATAGCGGCATCTGGCGGGATCAGGTGCGTTAAAATGGGCTTGTTCTTAGCTAATTGAGACAGGGGGGCCGTGTTATGGCTTCAGATGCAAAAAAGATTCTGCTGGTCGAGGATGAGAAGGCAATCCGTGACGCCGTCGCTGCCTATCTCGAGCGCGAAGGCTACTGGGTTGTGGGCGTCGGCGACGGCCAGTCCGCGATCGAGGAGTTCGAGAAGCATCAGTTCGACCTGGTCGTGCTCGACCTTATGCTCCCCAAGATCCCCGGCGAGCGCGTTTGCCGCACCATTCGCGATACCTCGGATGTCCCCATCATCATGCTGACGGCTAAGGGCGAGATCGAGGACCGTATTATCGGTCTTGAGCTCGGCGCCGACGACTATCTGATTAAGCCGTTCTCGCCGCGCGAGCTCGTCGCCCGCGTTCGCGCTCTGTTCCGCCGTGCCCATCAGGCCGACGAGCCCGCCGTCGAGGTACTCGACTTTGGCGATCTGGTCATTGATATCTCGGGCCACAAGATCTTGGTCGAGGGCAAGGAAGTCGATCTGACGGCTTCCGAGTTCAAGCTGCTCACCACGCTTGCCCGCCATCCCGGCCGTGTGTATAACCGCATGGAGCTGGTCGAGAAAGTGCTCGGGTATGACTTTGAGGGCTATGAGCGCACCATCGATAGCCACGTGAAGAATCTTCGCGCCAAGCTGGGCGATGATCCCAAGAAGCCCAAGTGGCTCTACACCGTCCATGGTGTCGGCTATCGCTTCGAGGCTCCGGCCAAGACCGATAAGTCGGACGAGAAATAGGGAAATCACATATGACACCTGCGCGCTTTGAAATCGGACAAAAGCACAAGCAGGAGAGCGAGGCGGGTTCCAAGGCTAGTTGGAACACGCCTCGTTCCGATTCACGGCCAACGATGAGCTATCCCTCGCGCATGGCACTTGCTTTTGCTCTGACATCGCTCATGACGGTATTGGTGCTGGTGGGCGTTGTCTCTGTTGTGTGGGGCACGGTCTTTTCGGATTACACACGCTCCAATATCGTCGAAATCGCAAATTCCGCTGCCGAGAAGTTGGCAACCTCATATGAGGAAAACGGCTCTTGGACCGCGGGAGAACTGCGCACGGTCGCAACGTCGAGTTTGGTTTCCGACGATCTGGGTATGCAGGTCGTCAATAAAAAGGGCGTGATCGTTTATGACGATTCCTGGCCCTCGGCAAGCGCCACCGCCGATGTACGCGAAAACCAGGCTACGACCGACGACACGAGCGGCAAGAGGGCATCGCATAGCCCGGTCTCGTCTGCTCCAACCGACTCCGATAGCGTTGCTAACGTCGAGATTGTAACGTCTTCCGGCGAGCATGTCGGACAGGTAAAGCTGTGGGCCATCGGCTCCGACGCTCTGCTCACCAAGGCGGACTCTGCGTTTAGGGAGAAGACCTTTAACGCCATGGCCCTCGCCGCGGTTGTTGCAATCTGCATTTCGGTCGTTATCGGATCGCTCGTGTCGCGCATGCTCACCAAGCCGATTCATCGCATCACCAGTACCGCAAAGCAAATCCGTGACGGCGACCTGTCGGCTCGCACGGGACTGCGCGGTGATGACGAGATCGATCAGCTGGGTGAGACCTTCGATGAGATGGCCACTTCGCTCGAGAAGGATATGAAACACGAGAAGCGCCTGACCTCAGACGTTGCACACGAGCTTCGCACGCCGCTTATGGCCATGCTCGCAACGGTCGAGGCCATGCAGGATGGCGTGTATCCCACCGACGATGAGCATTTGGAAACCGTTGCTTCCGAGACGCGTCGCCTGGCTCGTCTGGTGCAGCAGATGCTCGACCTGTCGCGCATGGAAAACAGCACGGCTCCGCTCAACCTTGAGCCGGTGGACATGGTTCCTTTCGTGCGTTCCATCGTTAATGCCCAGGAGCGCCTGTTTGTCGACCGCGATCTGCGCCTGCGTTTTGCGGACGAGACCCAGGGTCACGACGATGTCGTCGAGGCCGATCCCGACATGATCACGCAATGTGTTATCAACCTCATGAGCAACGCCATGCGCTACACCCCCGAGGGCGGTTGGGTCGTGGTGTCGGTGCTCAGTGACCGCAGGCACGTCAGCATTGCCGTTTCTGATACCGGCATCGGTATTGCCAAGGACGATTTGTCGCGCATCTTCGGGCGGTTTTGGCGCGCCGATGCCAGCCGCGCCCGCGAAGCTGGCGGCCTGGGCGTTGGCCTCGCCGTGACTAAGCAGATCGTCGAGCGTCACCATGGCTACATATCCGTGGAGTCGGAGCTTGGAAAGGGTACGACTTTTACAATTCATCTGCCCCGCGAGCACACGGCAGACGCGGCATCTACTACAATGGAGCACTAGCTTTTCGCTATTCGGTGAAGGAGGGGCCGCGTCCCTGCCGCTCCGAGTTTGCGAAAACATGCGGGAAAGAACCCGCATTTCTGTCGTATTTAGGTAAGGAGTGACTCACGTGACAACGATGGAGCGTCGTCCGGATTCCCGTGGCAAGGTTCGTGATATTTACGATGCCGGTGAAAACCTGCTGATGGTCGCCACCGACCGCATTTCTGCGTTCGACTTCATTCTTCCCGACGAGATTCCGTTTAAGGGAGAGGTACTCAATCGCATCTCGGCATTCTGGTTCGATAAGTTTGCCGACATCGTCCCCAACCATCTCGTTTCCATCGACCCGGCGGATTTCCCCGAGGAGTTTGCTGAGTATCGTGACTACCTCGCTGGCCGCGCCATGCTGGTTAAGAAGGCCCAGACGATTCCTATCGAGTGCATCGTCCGCGGCTATCTGACCGGTTCGGGCAAGAAGACCTACGACGAGAACGGCACCGTCTGCGGCATCCAGCTGCCTGAGGGCCTGACCGAGGCTTCCAAGCTTCCTGAGCCGCTGTTCACGCCGTCCACGAAGGCCGAGATCGGTGACCACGACGAGAACATCTCGTTCGAGCGTTGCTGCGAGATCGTGGGCGAGGACATCGCCACGCAGATTCGTGACCTTTCCCTCAAGATCTACAAGGCTGCCGCCGAGTACGCCGCGACCCGTGGCATCATCATTGCCGACACCAAGTTCGAGTTTGGTGTTATTGATGGCAAGGTCACGCTGATCGACGAGTGCCTCACGCCCGACTCCAGCCGTTTCTGGCCTGCTGCCAGCTACGAGGAGGGCAAGATCCAGCCTAGCTACGACAAGCAATTCGTCCGCAATTGGCTCAAGGCCAACTGGGATATGACGGGGGAGACCCCGCACCTGCCCGCCGAGGTCATCGATGGCACGTCCGAGCGCTATCGCGAGGCCTTCCAGATCATCACGGGCTCCCAGTTCACAAGCATGAAGGAGAACGCATAAGTGAGTACCCGTAGCGCCACGAACAAGCGCACGCAATCCCACGAAGTTACCGGGGTTGCGCGCAAGTCTGCCGCATCTGCTAAGCCCGCCCGCCAAGCAGCGAGCTCCGTTCGCGTCGTGCCGGCTTCGTCTAAGGCACGCCGCAAAGAGCTCGAGAAGGGCGAGAACCTCGAGGGCCTCTCTAAAGAGGAGAAGCGCGCCCGTAAGGCTAAGCAGCGCGCCAAGGAGGACCGCATCTATACGGTGTCGAATATCCTCCTCAAGCAGGACGAGGACTACACCAAGCGCCGTCGCATCTGGTGGATTGTGCTCGCCATTGGCATGGTGCTCGTCGTGGCAATTTGGGCCTCGCTGTACTTCGCTCCCGCTGGCATGGTGTCCAGCCCTGTCCAGATGGTCGGCATTGTTTTGTCCTACGTCATCATTTTGGGCGACTTTATCTATGACTTCGCTCGTATTCGTCCCTTGCGCAACATGTACCGCGCGCAGGCCGAGGGCATGTCCGAGAACAAGCTCAACGCTCTTATTGAGCGCGCGGCTGCCGAGGAGGACAAGAAGGACTCCAAGAAGAAGTAGCGTTTGCATACATACTTATCGCTAAGATATAAGGCGCGTCGTTTTTGCGGCGCGCCTTTTTACTGTTCTATAGATAGATGGAGTGGCACATGATTCGAGCTGCCCTGACGGTCGAAGAGGCTCTGGAGGGCATGAAGGCCCTGGAGCCCAAGATTAAAAACTACGCGCGTCTGGTCGTCCGCAAGGGCGTAAACGTCAAGCCCGGCCAGGAGGTCGTCGTTCAGTCTCCGGTCGAGTGCGCGCCGTTTGCGCGCGTGGTGGTCGCGGAGGCCTATGCTGCCGGCGCCGGCCACGTGACGGTCATTTGGGCCGATGATGCCGTGACGAGGCTCACGTACGAGCATGTCGAGAAAAGCTATTTTGAGCAGACGCCCGAGTGGAAGCGCATGCAGCTGGATTCCTTGGCCCAGGATGGTGCCTGCTTTGTCTTTATCGAGGGTGCGGATCCTGCGGCCCTCAAGGGCATCGATCCAGCCAAGCCGGCCGCGGCATCAAAGGCGAGGAATACGCAGTGCAAAGTTTTCCGCCGTGGACTGGATTACAACATCAATCCGTGGTGCATCGCCGGCGCTCCGGTCGTGGCTTGGGCGCACGAGGTGTTCCCAGGAGACGCCGATGAGGTTGCAATCTATAAGCTGTGGAATGCGATTCTGCACACCGCGCGCGCCGATGGCCAGGACCCAGAGAGCGACTGGGAACTCCATGACGCCGCATTCGAAAAGAACCTGCGTTTCCTGAACGACAATCGTTTCGACTACCTGCATTACAACGCGGCAAATGGAACCGATCTGACGATTGGCATGACGAAAGGTCACGAGTGGGCCGGCGGCAAGGGCAAGACGCCCGATGGGCACCCCTTCTTCCCCAACATTCCCACCGAGGAAGTCTTCACTTCGCCCGATCGCATGCGCGCCGACGGTATCGTGTACTCGGCCATGCCGCTCATCCATCACGGCAATAAGGTCGAAGATTTTTGGATTAAGTTCGAGGGCGGCCGCGTGGTGGACTACGACGCCCGCGTGGGCAAGGCAACGCTCGCAAGTATCATCGATACTGACGAGGGCGCTGCTCACCTGGGAGAGGTCGCGCTCATTTCCAAGAACACGCCGATCCGCGAAAGTGGTGTTCTGTTCTACGATACGCTCTATGACGAGAATGCTAGCTGCCATCTCGCGCTAGGTGTCGGTTTCCCCGAATGCATCGAGGGTGGGTATGACATGTCCAAGGAGGAGCTCCTGGAGCATGGCGTTAACGTCTCGAGCACACACGTCGATTTTATGATCGGCACGGACGACATCGATATTACGGGCATTACGCCTGATGGACGTGAAGTTGTGATTTTCCAGAACGGCCAATGGAGTTGGGAATAGTCCCAGACCGTGGTACAATGCCACCCGCGGGCCGTTAGCTCAGCTGGCAGAGCAGGGGACTTTTAATCCCAAGGTCCAGGGTTCGAACCCCTGACGGCCCACCATAGAAAAGAAAGCGATCGACTCCGGTTGGTCGCTTTTTTGTTGCCACGACATGGGTTCAAACCCGTCGGGGCGCGGAGCTGAGTAAACGCGTGAGCGTTTGCCAGCGCAGCGCGCAAGGCGAGAAAGCGCCGCAGCGGCCGCCTGCGAAGCAGGCTGAACCCCTGACGGCCCACCCAAAGATTGCCGAGACGGTCAACTTCGGTTGGCCGTCTTTTTTGTCGCCGTTTCATGGGTTCGAACCCGTATCTGTCTATATATAAGAACGCTTGGCGAACAAAACCTGCCTTTTACCGATGGGAAACAAATGGCTGATGCCTTTGGAGTAAAGTAGCGCTCCAGAGATGACCGATGTCTCAATACTCATAAAACAGCTGGTCATCGCCAATATCAGAAGCCAATGCTTCAGTTTTAACCTCAGTGATGCGACTGAGGGACCTATTCATTTGTGAACAAAATATGGAGTGCGCGATTCCCGCCCACGGGGCCCCTCCGGTCTGGCAATATATCTCCTTGCCGCGCGGCCCGGTGCAACCGGATCAGCCGCGGGGCGTGCACCTTGAGAACCGGATACTGCGAGGATGGACACTTACTTCAGTGTCGCATCCGGGCAGACATCGAACCATTTGAAATGGTCTAACTTGGATTTGTTTTTCGCAAGGCCGCCGAGAGG
>NZ_JBCJBI010000012.1:0-60740 GCF_039062365.1 Collinsella aerofaciens | reverse complement strand
ATTTGCTGGGAACGGTCTACGACGCCCGAGGCACCGACGATACGCTGCGCACCGTCGAGATTGGCCGCATGAGAAACGTCAGCACGCGCCTGCTCGACGGCAAGAAGCTCTTCGCCGCCCTAGACGAGGACGACGCCTCCTCCGCCGCATAAGACCCTCCTCCGCCGCATAAGACCCTCCGCCGCCCATTCGACTACCCGTACCGCCCATCCGATTCTGTATTAAAAAACCCGCCAGGCTGTTGTAAAAATGGACATCAGCGCTACTATAGTTCCACTTGCACTTTGTCCCAGTGCAGTGTTTCCAGCCATTTTTATACTGGGGGTAATGATATGAAGGACATCACCATCAGCCGCAGGAGCCTTCTGGTCTCCGCTGGCCTGCTCGCGCTCGCCCCGCTCGCCGGATGCGGCGGCAACTCTGGTTCCGGCTCTGCTGCCGCCGGTTCCGACTACACCATCGGCGTTCTGCAGCTCACCGAGCACTCCGCACTCGATGCCGCCAACGACGGCTTTGTCAAGGCCATCAAGGAGAGCGGCCTTAAGGTCAAGATCGACCAGAAGAACGCCCAGAACGACCAGTCCACGTGTAAGTCCATTGCCGACAAGTTTGTGGGCGACAACGTCAACCTGATTTATGCCATCGCCACGCCCGCCGCGCAGGCTGCCGCCGGCGCCACGGCCGATATCCCCATCGTGGGCTGCGCCATCACCGACTACGCCGCCTCCGGCCTGGTCCAGGACAACGACAAGCCCGGCACCAACGTCACGGGCGCTTCCGACCTCACCCCGGTCGCCGAGCAGCTCGAGATGATGCAGAAGGTCCTGCCCGACGTTAAAAAGGTCGGCCTGCTCTACTGCACCGCCGAGTCCAACTCCGACGTCCAGATCAAGGCCGCCAAGAAGGAGCTCGACAAGCTGGGCCTCGAGTACACTGACTTCACCGTCTCGAGCTCCAACGAGATTCAGTCCGTCGTCGAGTCTGCCGTGGGCAAGGTCGACGCGCTGTACTCCCCCACCGACAACACCATCGCCGCGGGCGCCTCGCAGGTGGGCCAGATCTGCAAGGAGAACAAGCTCCCCTTCGTGACCGGCGAGGAGGGCATGTGCAAGGCCGGTGGCCTGTTCACCCTCTCCATCAACTACGAGGACCTGGGCTACGCCGCGGGCGAGATGGCCGTCAAGATTCTGAAGGGTAAGGCCAAGCCCGAGGATATGCCGATCAAGCACCTCTCGAGCAAGGACCTGGTCGTCGTCAAAAACGACGAGATGGCCGAGGCCCTGGGCATCGACCTTTCCGCCCTGGACGCATAATGCCATACGCGACATGCGTCTAGAGCCCGTGCTCGCGCTTTAGCCGCGTTATTCAATATCTGAGCCACAGGGGCGGGCGCTGTAGACCGGCGTCCGCCCTGCTTGTTTCAGGTAAAACAAAACGTCTGTCCGTAACTCTTCTATGCATTGTTACCGCTATCATGGTGAATCACGTGTCCACCCTATCCTAGGAGGTATGAAGCATGCTCATTGCATTGCAGGGCGCCGTTTCGCAGGGCGTCCTCTGGGGCATTATGGTGCTTGGCGTGTTTATCACGTTCCGCTTGCTCGACATCCCCGATATGACCTGCGACGGCAGCTTTGCCCTCGGCGGCTGTGTCTGCGCCGTGCTCATCGTCAATAACAACGTCGACCCGCTGTTCGCCGTGCTGGCCGGTATGTGCGCCGGCGCCATCGCGGGCGCCGTCACGGGCATTTTGACCACCGTCTTTGAGATTCCTGCGATCCTCGCCGGAATCCTCACCCAGATCAGCCTGTGGTCCATCAACCTGCGCATCATGGGCAAGTCCAATACGCCCATTCTTGCCAAGGGCACCGTGTTCTCCGCCGTCAGCAATATGACCGGTCTGCCGCAGTCCACCGTTGCCATCATCTTGGGCATCCTGCTCGCCGTGGCTATCGTTGCCATCCTGTATTGGTTCTTTGGCACCGAGATCGGCTCGGCGCTGCGCGCCACCGGCAACAACGAGTACATGATCCGCGCTCTGGGCGTCAACACCAACTCCACCAAGATGATCGCCCTCGTGCTCTCCAACGCCCTCATCGGCCTTTCGGGCGCGCTCATCTGCCAGAGCCAAAAGTATGCCGACATTGGTATGGGCACCGGTGCCATCGTTATCGGTCTTGCCGCCATTGTTATCGGCGAGGTGCTCGGCCGTCTGTTTCCCGGCGGCCTCACGCAGTTTAGCGTCCGTCTTGCCTCCGCCGTCTTTGGCTCCGTGGTGTACTTCCTTATCCGCGCCATCGTGCTGCAGTTGGGCATGGACGCCAACGACATGAAGCTGCTCTCCGCCGTGATTGTCGCTGTGGCCCTGTGCGTGCCCGTGGTTTGGGAGCGCTATAAGCTCCGCAGCTCCTACACGAAGGGGGATGAGGCAGATGCTTAAGCTCTCGCACGTCAAGAAGACCTTTAACAAGGGCACCGTCACCGAGAAGCGCGCGCTCACCGGCGTCGACCTCACCCTAAATGACGGCGACTTTGTAACCGTGATCGGCGGCAACGGCGCCGGCAAGTCCACGCTGCTCAACATGATCGCCGGCGTGTACCCGCTCGATTCGGGCGTTATTGAGCTCGACGGCACCGACATCTCGCGCCTGAGCGAGTCGCAGCGCGCTAAGTACCTGGGCCGCGTGTTTCAGGACCCCATGCGCGGTACCGCTGCCGACATGCAGATCGCCGAGAACCTGGCCCTCGCCAAGCGTCGCGGCCAGCGTCGCGGCCTTTCGTGGGGCGTCACCAAGGCCGAGAAAGATGAGTACGTCGAGCTGCTCAAGCGCCTGGACCTTGGTCTGGACACGCGTCTCAACGCCAAGGTCGGCCTGCTCTCGGGTGGCCAGCGCCAGGCACTCACCCTGCTGATGGCCACGCTCACCAGGCCGCGCCTGCTGCTGCTCGACGAGCACACCGCGGCCCTCGACCCCAAGACGGCCTCTAAGGTGCTCAACCTGACCGAGGAGATCGTCGACGAGAACCACCTGACCACGCTCATGGTCACGCACAACATGAACGACGCCATCCGTCTGGGCAACCGTCTGATCATGATGCACGAAGGCCACGTGATCTACGACGTGGCGGGCAATGAGAAGAAGTCGCTCACCGTAGCCGACCTGCTGCAGAAGTTCGAGGAGGTCTCGGGCGGCGAGCTCGCCAACGACCGCATGCTGCTGAGCTAAAACCTGCCAAAAAGGGACAGGTTTATTTTGGTAGGTTTTATCTGCGCAAACGTCAAAACCGCCGCAAAGGGACAGACGCCCTTGCGGCGGTTTTCGCATATTATGTCGATAATCCGACATTCAACCAGATATTCTGGCTAAGGACTAAGGAAACTGCCATGAAAAGACTCCCCCGCCTTGCGTTGGCCGCCGCGTTGTTTGCCGGCGCGCTCGCAGGCATCCCAAGCCTCGCTTTCGCGGGGAACCTGCCCGCCGCTATTGACGGCTCTGTGACCGTCATGCACACCAACGACATCCACGGCAGCTACAAGTACAGCTACAACGAAAGCAAGGGCACTGGCACTGTGGGCTTTGACGGACTGGCGGTTCTCTATAGCGCCCAGGGCAACGCCCCCGATCTTTTGCTCGATGCGGGCGACACCTTCCACGGACAGTCCTTCGCCACCATGAGCGAGGGCAAGAGCATCGCCGAGCTCATGGACACCTTCTATGCCGACGGCTACGACGCGACCACGCCAGGTAACCACGACTGGAGCTACGGCGCGGACAAACTCCGCACCATGACCGGCTACAGCACCACTGGCACGCCCTTCGCCATGCTCTGCGCGAACGCAAAGTCTACGAGCGGCGTATGGAGCTCGAGCATCACGAAGACGCTCGATCGCACCTGGGAGGATAGCGAAGATCACTCCACATTCGACTACAAAATCAAGGTCGGCGTCGTGGGCGCCATGGATGAGTCGCTGGGATCCTCGCTGCGCGCGGACCTGGTCGCGGGTACGTCGTTCTCGGGTGCCGCGAACGCCATCAATACCGAGGCAGAGCAGCTGCGCAAGGAGGGCTGCGATGTTGTTGTGTGTATCGCGCACACGCTCGACGCCAAGACCTTTGCCACGCGACTCCGTGGCGTCGATGCCCTTATCGCAGGCCACGAGCACATCAACCTTAACGAGAAGGTGACGGGAGCCGACGGCAAGACAATCCACGTTGTCGAGGCGGGCAGTGCCTTTGCCGAGGTGGGACTGCTTTCCATTCCGTACAAGTACGACACGAATGGCACCGAGACGACCGACGATGACACGGTCACGGTCCCTGCAGACGACAGCAACGAGAAGCTCTACACCGCCAAGAACGTCAACGACCTTTTGGCAGACCCCGACAAGGGCTCCGACTACCAGAGCCTCCTTGAAGCCGTCCGCAACAAAATCAAGCCGCTCGACGAGGACTTTGAAAACGAATCGAACAAGGTGCTCGGCACATCCACCGCCAACTATTTCTACGGCGAGGACGCTGCAGGCACGCATGGCTGGGAAATGGTGCGCACCACCGATTTCCGCCCCAGCAAGGAGGGCGACACCACCAAGGCCCAGACCATCGGCCACGTGATTTGCGGCTCCTATCTTGCCCTGACGGGCGCGGACCTCGCTATCGAAAACGCCGGCGGCATCCGCGGCGGCATCGCGGCGGGCAACGTGACCGCCGGCAACGTCATCGCCATCTCGCCCTACGGCAACACCGTGGAGACCTGGACCATGACCGGCGCGGACTTCCTCGCAGCGCTCGAGCACTCGCTACAAATCAGCGACGAGTGCAATCACAGCTACGAGCTTCAGCAAGCCTACGTGGCGGCCGGTCACACCGAGCAGGAGGCGCAAGACACGTACAAGTGGCGCGACGACTCCGGCAGTGTCCTTTCCTTCGGCGGCATCAACGTGACAATCGATTGGACGCAGTCCGAAAGCAAGCGCATCGTGAGTGCCACGCTCACCAAAGACGGCAGCACGCTCGACCCCGCCAAGACCTATACCGTCGCCACCAACAACTACATCATCACCAACACGACCGACTTCCCCACCTTCGCAAACGCCACCAAGCACACCGAGTGGGGTACCTGCGAGTCAGCGCTGAGGGCGCTGATCGGGCAGAACAGCTGGGAGAGCAAGATGGCCTCGCTCGCGGGCACCATCAGCTTTGGCTCCGCTGCCGTGGACCCCACGCCCACACCGGCCCCGACGCCTAAGCCCTCGCCTAAGACGGACACGACGACCACGAAGGTCATCACCAAGAAGACGACCGGTAAGCTCGCTGCAACGGGAGACCGCACGCTGGCAGTAGTTGGCGCGTGCCTTATCGGCGGCATCATCGTCATCTTCCTCGGCATTATCTGGAAGCGTCGACGCTAAGCTACACCGCCGGGCCTTGCAGCCCCGCCGCATAAACCTTATATCGAGCACAGAAGCCCGTCCGAATTTGATCGGACGGGCTTCTTGGTGGGTATCATGGTTGGACGATCATTAGGAGGTTTTCCCTACATGGAATTGTTTGAGCCGATTCTTCATTTCTTTGAGCAACGGTGGGTCCACAACATCATCTGGGCCGTCATCTTGGCGATAGGCACCGCCGTCGCCGCCAAGGTCGTATCCAAGACCCTGAACCATCTGCTTAACCGAGACGATAACCCGCTTCCGGCATCGAGTATCTTCATCAACATCGCGCGCGCCGTCATCTGGATGATTGGCGGCAGCTTTATCCTCGACAACTGCTTTGGCATTAACGCAAACGCGCTCGTCGCCGCTCTTGGCGTCGGCGGCATCGCCATCTCGCTCGGCTTTCAGGACACGCTGTCAAACCTTATCGGCGGCATGCAAGTGACCTTTATGGGCATCATCAAGCCCGGCGACAATATCGAGGTCGGCGGTGTGTCGGGCGTGGTCCAAGACATCACTTGGCGCCATACAACGATTGAGGATGCCTGTGGACAGACCATCATTGTGCCCAACTCCAACATCTCCAAGAACACGCTCGTGCATTTGATGCCCTTTGGACGCGTGGCCGTGCCCGTTGCCGTAAAGGACACGTCTAAGTGGGCTTCCCTTGACGCGCTGGCAGACGAGCTCACGAGCGCAACCAAGGCCGCCGTGCTTCCCATCTCGGGCTTTGACAAGGAGCCCTACGTACTCTTTAGCGAAATCGGCGACTTTGGCATCAAAGGAAAGATCATCTTTATCGTCAGCGACGACAGCACTACTTTCACGGCAGCCGACGCCTGCATCCGCGCCATCGCCCCCATCATCGCCTAAACCACCGCAAAGGGGACAGGCATCTTTGTAGTGGTTTTCATTCGTGGTACCATGGTTCATATAGTTGTTTAAACGACTAAGGGAGCAACATCATGGAAGAGGCCTATCGTCAAGCACGCAAGCGCGGCGAGCAAGGACGTCGACGCGCTATTAGCCAAAGCGAGCATCCATACCTTACGGACCTCGATAGCTTGGTTGCTCAGCTCCCCTTAGGTCAGCGAGAGAATGTCGGCCTAAGGGATATTCCGCTCGAAATGGTCGTCGGCACGGTCACCAAAGGCCGTCAGTCCGCCTTTTCGTGTAACTTTATGCCACTGCTTCCGTTTAACACCGAGTTTGCCCGCAAGTGGTCCAACCTCTACGACATCCAGGTAACCGAGGGCTATCGCGACCCCATCATCGTCACCGAGTTTATGCATCGGTTCTATGTCCAGGAAGGCAACAAACGCGTCAGTGTCCTCAAATTCCTAGACGCCCCGACGGTTTCGGCCAAGGTCACCCGTCTCTACCCCGGCACATGGGATTCCGTCGAAAGCCGCCTGTACGGTGAGTTCTACGCGTTTTGGCGCGTCTGCCCCCTATACGAGATCGAGTTCTCGCGTGAGGGAAGCTACGAAATGCTCGCCAAGATGCTCGGTCAGAACCTTATCGAAAAATGGCCGCAGAAAAAGGTCGACTACCTGCACCACACCTTCCTGCTCTTTAAGCGCGCCTATCTTCGCGCAGGCGGCGATCACCTGGACATTACGCCCGCCGACGCCATGCTCGTGTACCTCAATGTGTACAACCAGGACCGCCTGCTGGATACGCCGACGGATATCGTCGTAAACCGCCTGTGCAAGATCTGGCGCGAGCTGGTCATTGCCGGCAAAAATGACGAGGACAAGGTCGATCTTGTCGAAGCACCGAGCGTCGACGAGGAAGAAACGCCCGCCAAGTCCACCGCTGGCGTGCTCAACTTCTTTATGGGCAAGACCGTCTACTCGACGGTCAACCCCCTGCGCATCGCCTTTATCCATGAGTTCCCCTGTGCGACGTCGAGCTGGGACAGCCTGCACGACCAAGGGCGTCAGTATCTCGATGAGCACTTTGGCGGTATCGTGCGCACCGAGGCGTTCGAGGACTGTCACGATCCGGATGTGTTCTACGCCGCCGTGGAAACGGCTGTCAAACATGGAGCAAACGTCATTTTCTCAACCTCGCACCGCCTGATGGAATACACGCTCAGGGCTGCCGTTGAGTATCCCCGGGTTCGGTTCCTCAACTGCTCTATCGGCCTTCCCCATCAAAGCGTCCGTTCGTACTTTGGCAAGATGTACGAGGCCAAGTTTCTGCTGGGCGCCCTTGCGGCCAGCATGGCGGACAACCACCGCATCGGTTACCACGCGTCGGTCTTCGCCTCGGGCGCACTCAGCGAGATCAACGCCTTTGCGATTGGCGCCTCGCTGCTCGACCCGCGCGCGCAAATTATCCTGACCTGGGGTGATGTGCCCGCTGGAGGTCTCGCCGAGGCCATGTGCCGCGAAGGCGTGAGCGTCATGACCGGCGCCGATATGTCAAAGTCGCTGGAAGATCCCACCGCCTACGGGCTTCACCGCTTGGTCGATGGCAAGGTTACCGGCATCGCCATGCCCGTCTGGAACTGGGGGCGCTACTACGAGCTTATCGTGAAAAGCCTTCTGCACGGCACATGGGACGAGACCAGCGACGACAACCAAGTGCGCGCCGTCAACTACTGGTATGGCATGAGCTCCGGCGTTATCGACATCCGTTACGCTCCGGGCCTACCCTACCAAACGCGCAAACTCGTGCAGTTGCTCCGCAACGGCATTGTTGAGGGATCCATCAACCCCTTTGGCGGCGAGCTCCACAGCCAGAACGGCGTGGTACAGATCGAAGGCTTCCCTCCGCTGCCGAGCACGCAGATTGTCGAGATGAATTGGCTGGCGGACAACGTGGTAGGCACCATTCCGCAGCTCGACGATGAGCCGAAAGTCCCTGCCCTATGAAAATCCTTGCCATAGCCGATACCGAAGAACGATGCCTTTGGGAGTGCTTTCGCAAGGAACGCTTTGAGGGAGTCGACCTGATTTTATCCGCCGGCGATCTGGACCCGGACTATCTTGAGTTTTTGGTTACGGTCATCAACAAACCGCTCATCTACGTGCGCGGCAATCACGATGACCGCTACGCACGTCATGCACCGGGCGGATGTATCTGCGTGGAAGACAGCGTGTACACGTACCGAGGGATTCGCATTGCGGGCCTTGGCGGGTCCATGCGTTATCGCGACGGCGCCAACATGTACACCGAACGCGAGATGTCCAAGCGCATGCGTAAGCTGTCGCGTAAGGTTAGGATGGTCGGCGGGTGCGACATTCTGCTTACCCATGCACCCGCCGCCGGTATGGGTGATCTGGACGATCTGCCGCATCGAGGATTCGAATGCTTTAACACAGCACTCGAATCCTGGAACCCCGACTACATGGTGCATGGGCATGTACACCAAAGCTACGGTCACGATTTTCAGCGCGAGCGGCAGCATGTGTGTGGAACGACGATCATCAACGCCTGCGGCTATACGCAGTTTGAGCTCGACCAGACGCACTACCCAATCCGCGGCTGGCAAGCAGCCTGGCTCAACTCACAAACCATGCGTCGCGAGCTCAAACGCCACGAGGCAATCGAGTCCTCAACCGCAAGAACACCCTGGTAACCACTTTTAAGGCTTGACGCTGCGCCGGCCCCAAGCACCCCATCTCGCCCCTCAGACCGTCGCTCGCGTACCAAAGTACGCGTCGCTCCTCTTTCGGGGCGACCTGGGGCACTTGGAACCGGCTCGCTGCGATGCCATAACATTGACGCCAAAGTGCCAAAACCACCACAAAGGTGCCTGTCCCCTTTGTGGTGGTTTTGGCCCGAGATAGCAAGAAACCCGGTCCTGCACGAGGCAGAACCGGGTTTCTTTAGCAATGCTTGCTTTGCTCAGGCAGTAACTAGCAGTTACTCAGCCAGGAAGTCACGCTGGACAGCGGGATCGACCTTGACGCCAGGGCCCATGGTGGAAGACACGGAGATGGACTTGACGTACTTGCCCTTAGCAGAAGAGGGCTTGACGCGCAGGATCTCGGTGTACAGGGCAGCGTAGTTCTCGACGAGCTGCTGCTCAGAGAAGGACTTCTTGCCCAGGGGCACGTGGCAGATGCCATAGCGATCGGCGCGATACTCAACGCGGCCGGCCTTGAGCTCGGAGACCATCTTGGCGACGTCCATGGTCACAGTGCCGAGCTTGGGGTTCGGCATGAGGCCACGGGGACCAAGGATCTTACCGATGCGGCCAACCTTGGCCATCATGTTCGGCGTAGCGATAGCGGCGTCGAAGTTGATCTCGCCCTTCTGAATCTGGGCGACGAGCTCGTCGGAACCGATGATGTCGGCGCCGGCAGCCTCGGCCTCGCGGGCCTTCTCGCCCTCGGCGAAGACGGCAACACGAACGGTCTTGCCGGTGCCGTGGGGCAGGGAGATGGAACCACGGATGTTCTGGTCAGCCTTACGAGTATCGATGCCCAGACGGAAGTGGGCCTCGACGGTCTCGTCGAACTTGGCGGTGTCGAGCTCCTTGATGAGCTTGGCAGCCTGAAGGGGGGTGTAGAGCGTGGCGCGGTCAATCTTCTCGGCAGCGGCGTTATAGCTCTTACCATGCTTAGCCATGTGCATTACCTCCTGTGGTTAAACGGGCGCGAGCCCTCCCACATCGTATCGTGTGCCCTATTGCACACATTTAACGGGCGCCCCGGTCGGAGCACCCGTCGTTACCATAAGAAATCGCTACTCAGCGATGGTGACGCCCATGGAACGGGCGGTACCGGCGATGATCTTCTTGGCGGCGTCAATGTCGTTGGCATTGAGGTCCGGCATCTTGATCTCGGCGATCTTGGTGAGCTGCTCCTGGGAGAGCTGGCCAACCTTGTCGGCCTGGGGCTTAGCGGAACCAGACTTGAGGTTCAGCTCCTTCTTGATGAGGTGAGCCGCCGGCGGGGTCTTGGTGATGAAGGAGAAGGACTTATCCTCGTAGACAGAGATCTCAACGGGGATGATGTCGCCCTTCTTGTCCTGCGTCTCGGCGTTAAAGGCCTGGCAGAACTGCATGATGTTCACGCCAGCAGCGCCCAGGGCGGGGCCGACGGGAGGAGCGGGGTTAGCTGCACCAGCAGGAATCTGGAGCTTAATGACGTTGGCAACCTTCTTCTCAGCCATGGTCATTCCTTTCGAATCACGAGTGTGAAGTACTTGCTATATCGTAAGCACGCACGTGTTAGAAGCACTCCTGAGATGAGCAGTCACAGAAGAAGCACGCTCGCGCGAACGGACGAAAACTTAAGCGATGACAGCGACCTGGTTAAAGTCGAGCTCGACCGGCGTCTCGCGGCCAAAGATCATCAGCGTGACCTTGAGCTTGCCAGCCTCGGTGTTAACCTCGGAGACCTTGCCATCAAAGTCGGTAAGCGGGCCATCGGTGACGCGGACGGACGTGCCGACCTCAATATCAACCGAAGTGCGCTTGGGCGAATCGCCCTTACCGGGACGACGAGTCATCTTGTTGTACTCGTCGCGGGAAAGCGGAGCGGGCTTGCCGTTGCCGCCTAGGAAACCGGTGACGCCAGGCGTGTTACGAACGCACGTCCACGCATCGTCATCCATCTCCATGCGGACCAGGACATAACCCGGGAAGATCTTGGAATCCTTGGTCTCACGCTTGCCACCCTCTTTAATCTCGGTGACACGCTCCATAGGAATCTCGATATCAAAGATACGGTCCTGCATGCCCATAGTCTCGATGCGATGCTCGAGATCGGACTTAACGCGGTTCTCGTATCCAGAGTAAGTGTGAACGACGTACCAACGCTTAGACATGGTTTAGCCCCTCAATCCAGAGAACAGAGCAAGAGCCTCGCCAAAGCCAGCATCGAGCAGAGCGATGACGACGCCGACGACGATCAGAGAAGCGCAAACGACGACCGAGTAGTTCACGAGCTCCTTCTTATCGGGCCACGTGACACGCTTCATCTCGGACTTGACCGAAGCGAAATACTTCTTGGTGCGGGCGAAGAAACCAGGCTTCTCGTTCTTCTTGGACTTCGCAGCCTTCTCGTTCTTCTTGGCAACGGCCTTCTTGGCCTCAACCTTGGAGTTGGCGGCAGCGTTGTTGGCAGGTGCCGGCTGCTGAGCCTTCTTCTTGTTCTTCTTGTTGGCCATTTGGGTTACCTCCGCGCAATGCGCTTATACATGAGTAAACCGTAAGCCCCCAAGTGGGAGCTTACGGAATAATGACTGGCACGCCAGGAAGGACTCGAACCCTCAACACTCGGTTTTGGAGACCGATGCTCTACCAATTGAACTACTGGCGTATGTGACTAGAGACTAGCGAGTCTCTTTGTGCAGCGTGTGGTGACGGCACCAGGGGCAATACTTCTTGATCTCCATACGATCAGGCATGGTCGACTTGTTCTTGGTGGTAGTATAGTTGCGGCGCTTGCACTCAGTGCACGCAAGAGTAACTAGAGTACGCATGTATCCTGAACCTTTCATTTCCGCCCCGTACGGGCACGAGTTGTTACTTTATCAGCTCCACGTAAGTGCTGTCAATGAAAACCTCGAGTCAATTGGTTCTCGGTGGATCCATTCATATTTGGAACACATCAATGAAGCCATCGAGATCTAATCGACGGTGCATCCAGGACCATTATCAATCCTCTCGACACCAGCAACGGCTCAATATCCATTGCAGAAAAGAACCCGGCACCCCTATAAGTGCCGGGTTCTCTAAGTCAGCTATATCAAAGAGCTAATTTACTCAATGATCGTGGAGACGATGCCCGAACCGACGGTGTGGCCACCCTCGCGGATAGCGAAGCGCAGGCCCTCCTCCATGGCGATCGGGTGGATGAGGTCGCCCTCGATGGTGATGTGGTCACCAGGCATAGCCATCTCGGTGCCCTCGGGGAGCTTGACCGTACCGGTAACGTCGGTGGTACGGAAGTAGAACTGAGGACGATAACCATCGAAGAACGGGGTGTGACGGCCGCCCTCCTCCTTGGTCAGAACGTAGATCTCGCCGGTGAACTTGGTGTGCGGGGTAACCGAACCGGGCTTGCAGAGAACCTGGCCGCGCTCGATGTCCTCGCGCTTGATGCCGCGGAGCAGCAGACCGACGTTGTCGCCAGCCTCGCAGAAGTCCATGGACTTACGGAACATCTCGATACCGGTAACGACGGTGTTCTGGGTATCCTTGATGCCGACGATCTCGACGGGCTCGTTGAGCTTGAGCTCACCGCGCTCGACACGGCCGGTAGCAACGGTACCACGGCCGGAGATGGTCATAACGTCCTCAACGGCCATCAGGAACGGGAGGTCGTTGTTACGAGCAGGCGTCGGGATGTACTCGTCGACGGCCTTCATGAGCTCGCGGATAGCGTCCATCCACTTGGCGTCGCCCTCGAGAGCGCCCAGAGCGGAACCACGGATGACGGGGATGTCGTCGCCGGGGAAATCGTACTCGGAGAGGAGCTCACGGGTCTCCATCTCGACGAGGTCGATGAGCTCGTCATCGTCGACCATGTCGCACTTGTTCAGGAAGACGACGATGTAGGGAACGCCGACCTGACGGGCGAGCAGGATGTGCTCGCGGGTCTGAGCCATGGGGCCGTCGGTAGCGGCGATAACCAGGATAGCGCCGTCCATCTGAGCAGCGCCGGAGATCATGTTCTTGACGTAGTCAGCGTGGCCCGGGCAGTCAACGTGAGCGTAGTGACGGGCAGCGGTCTCGTACTCAACGTGGGAGACGGAGATCGTAATGCCGCGCTCGCGCTCCTCGGGAGCCTTGTCGATGTTCTCGAACGCAGTGAAGTCAGCCTTGCAGCCCTCGGTCTCGGAGAGAACCTTGGTGATGGCAGCGGTCAGCGTGGTCTTGCCGTGGTCGACGTGACCAATGGTGCCGATGTTAACATGCGGCTTAGTGCGCTCAAACTTCTCTTTGGCCATAAAGCCCTCCTCTAAACAGGTCGTCCCCGGACGGGACTTTGCCTTTATACCATAGTGGCCTCTCAACATACTATTGAGAAGCCACCGTGTTACCTATGGTAGCGGTGACTGGATTCGAACCAGTGACGCCACGGGTATGAACCGTGTGCTCTAACCAACTGAGCTACACCGCCGGATGGAGCCTGCAACCAGACTTGAACTGGTGACCTCTTCGTTACCAACGAAGTGCTCTACCGACTGAGCTATACAGGCACTTGACGGGTGGGAGCTATAGGATTCGAACCTATGTAGGCAGAGCCAACGGGTTTACAGCCCGTCCCCATTAACCACTCGGGCAAACTCCCAATCGTTCAAGTATCCGCAGGTCCTTTGGTCTTTTGGACCGCCGCCCCCGCGAACGAAAAAGATAATACGATGCAACCTTGGGGGCTGTCAACGAAAACCTCTAGATACACGGTGCCGGGCGTATCTATATAGCTGTGACCTGCGGTTTTGTTGAGTTTGGATATGAAGGACGGTGGTTTTGGATACTGAGGTGACGTTTCCCGAGGTAACACTTTGGTGTAGTGGAGTACACCTTCAGTATCGAACTTCGATACCGGCTTATTTGCACCTATATATAGGTCGAGATCGGGGCTTCCCAGACAGAAGATTGCTCTTCCCAGGCAAAATCGAGCGTGGATTTTCTTCCGTTTGAAATCGAGCGTGGATAATCTGCCACTTTTGGCGTGTCCCCATGGCCAAAGTGGCAGATTATCCACGTTCGTTCATCCGATAATCCACGCTCAGGGGGGGGCAACCGAGCTCGACACGGCTTTTGTCTCGATCTGTAACATATAGAGAACATTTTCTCCCCTATCTGTTACAGGTTGAGATATTACGCAGAGACCCCAGCTTACGTCTCATTCTGTAACAGTACGAACGGTTTTCCGCCCCTTCGTGTTACAGATCGAGACAAATCTGAAGCTTGGCCGGTGCCAAACCCGCTGACTTATCGACATAAATAGAAACGGGCCCTGTCCCACAAGGGAACAGAGCCCGAAACTCTCATGGAGCCAGTGACAGGAATCGAACCTGCAACCCACTGATTACAAATCAGTTGCGCTACCGTTGCGCCACACTGGCACACTTGGCGCTTTCACGCGAAGCCAGTTAAGAATAAAGGAATTGCGGACGAGGCGCAACAGGCCGCACGGCGTTATACAAATATGCAAAATCCAGCAACAACGCGTACCAGGCCCGTTCATTTCTGTCAGTGCGCCCTCAATCTTAAAACCATTCGCCAGAACGAATAGTTTTAATTACAATTGCTATATATAAAACTATTCGTTCTGGCGAAGGGTTTCGCGATGCTTACTACCAAAGAAGCCGCCGAGCTGCTCGGCATCACTCCGCGCAGGGTGCAGGAGCTCATAAAAAACGGAGCACTTGAGGCCCGCAAGGCTTCTGGTGTATGGCTCATCGACAAAGACAGCGTCGACACGCGACTCCGCTCTGTGACCAAAACGGGGGGACGTCCCCGCCGCGGCCACGGTAAGAGCGAGATCGCGTTCACCCTCATGAACCGCACGTACGAAGTCGCTCAGCTGGTCTACAGTACATCGCGAAAAGACTTTACCCACATCGGTGCCGACATCGATTACGCCCACGCCCCTATTGGAGTATTTGGCCCTAATAGCCCCATATCGCTAGACTCCTTCCGCATCTGGTGGCGCGGCCGCGGTATCCCGCTCGCACGCATTGGGCTAGCCTCCCTGCTTGCAGAAGCCGCAGTCGATGTTCCCGATGAACTCGTCCAGCGAAATCTCGGCCTCTCCTTATCCGACCAGTATTGGATTAGGCCCCAAGGTTCCGGTCTCACCTGGGAGGATATCAACTTCTTCAATAACGCCTTTGATGACGTCTCGCTGTCCATTGCACCCTTTGCCCCAGAGGGAAAAGCGGCTGCCGCAAAGCCCGATAACACCTCGGACGGCAATCTTCAAAAGTACTGGACGTGCGAGGGCGAACGTCGAATTCTGCATAAGGCAGGAGCGCACCTGGACCAGGAACCTTATAACGAGCTGGTGGCGACCGCGCTCCACCGTCGCATCCTAAACGCCTGCGATTATGTGCCTTACTCGCTCGAGGGCACGGGCACTTCCGCCCTGAGCACATGCGATGTCTTCTTAACTGATGAAGAAGAGTATGTCCCTGCGTTCTATGTAAACCAGCACGCAAACGCAGATGAACGGCTAACCGACTACGAGCGATATGTAGCAAACTGCGAGGAGCTCGGGGTGACAGGCGTCAAGGATGCCCTTGACCGCATGATCGTATGTGACGACATCATTGCCAACTACGATCGTCATTGGCGCAACTTCGGCCTCGTGCGAAACGTAAACACGCAAGCTTGCAGACCTGCCCCCATCTTCGATTCGGGCTCATCGCTCTGGTGCAACATATCACTAGAGGAGCTTAGGGCGGGAGAGCACAGTTTTACCAGCGCACAATTTCATTCAAGCCCCGCCAAACAAATGTTGCTCGTCGAGGACATGGGCTGGTTTGACGGCGACAAACTCGAAGGCTTCGTTGACGAGGCAATCGAGATTCTTTCCAGAAACGACGCGCTCACGGCAAGGCTGCCATATCTAAAAGAGGCGCTAACGTGGCGCCTCGAAAGAATGATCGACATCGCTGAATGGAGTTAGCGAGGCAGCATTGCCCCGCCAACTTCCCTACCTCCCGCGCAGGGCCTTGAGCTTGGCCAGGGCATCGGGGCTCAGGCGACTGCCCAGAGTCATCTTGATCTGCGGAGCTTCCTCTGCCTCGTGAACGTCGTTATCGATCTGTTTAATCTCGTCTACCAGCATACGGCTCGAGATGCGCGTAACGCCCTTGCCCATGACGACGGCCTGGATCGTGCCGTCGCTCGATACCACGGAGCACGCGCGACCTTCCTCACGTGCCTCGATACAGAGCTTCTGCACCACGGTATCGGCCGAAACACCCGTCGGCGAAAACTCAATGCGCACGCCGCGGGCCGGTAGGTTGGGGCGCTCGCTGGAGATATTGCCCGCGCCGTCAAACACGATTACGGCCTCGTAACGGCCCTGGGCAAAGGCGGCGACGTCGTTGATGAGGGCGGTGCGCGCCATATCGTGAACGTCGCTGGAATACGGATCGTCGGAATGGTCGTACACGAGCTTTTCGTAGCGCGGCGTGCAGTGGATCACGTTGTAGCCGTCGACCACCAGCAGCTCGGGCTTGTTGGAGTGCACCGTCGAGACCGGGTCGGCGATGGCCTGCGCAAACGCATTGCCGCCCACGCCATAGGTCGCGGCCGAAACAATCGGCTTGGCCGAGCCCTCGCCAAAGCGCTTGGCCTTGGACTTGGCACGGTTCTTTTTGGACATGCGCTACTCCTCCCCCATGAGCTCGCCGGCGTTGCGGCGCAGCCACTCAAAGCACAGCGCCGTGGTCGCCTGGGCAACATTGAGGCTCTCGGTCATGCCGCGCTGGGGAAGCTTGGTCAAAAAGTCGCATTTCTCGAGCACCAGGCGCGAGATGCCGTCGCCCTCGGAGCCCATGACGAGCGCCACGCGGCCCTCGAAGGGAGCATCCCAGCAACTGCCTTCGGCGTGCTCGGAGGCACCGCCCACCCAAAAGCCAGCGGCCTTAAGATCGTCGAGCGCACGGGCGATGTTGGGCACCTGCGCGATAGGCAGATGCATGACGGCGCCGGCAGAAGTCTTATAGCTGCCGACGGTCACACCGGCGGCGCGCTTGTTGGCAATGATGGCGCCTGCCGCGCCCACGACCTCGGCAGAGCGCACGATCGCACCAAAGTTGCCATCGTCGGTCACATGGTCGAGCACGATGACGAGCGCCGGACCGTCGCCCGCGCGGTCGAGGATGTCGGCGACATCGGCATAGGGGAAGTTGCCAACCTCGAGCGCAATGCCCTGGTGAGCGCCATGGCTCGACAGCGCATCGAGCTGCGCGCGTGGAACGAACTTAATGCGGACGCCCGCGGCGTTGAGGTCATCGACCAGGCGCGACAAGGCGGCATCGCGCTCCCCGCCCTCGGCAATGAGCGCGCACTTGATGGGAAAACCAGTGCGTAGCGCCTCGGCGGCAGCACGACGACCTTCGATAAACTCGCCCTTGGGAGCCTGGACAGCGTCGCGGTTGCGATCGCGCTGCGGACGTGCGGCCTGGGTGCGATCGCGCTGCGGACGTGCGGCCTGGGTGCGATCGCGCTGGCCCTTGGGAGCGGCAGCGCGATCATTGCGGCGAATCGGACGCGAGCCAGAAGCAGCCTGCTTGCCGCCACGAGGCGCACGCTTGCGATTGTCGGCCATAAAACGGCCTCCTTAAATAGATAACGAACAAGAATCGACCGTCCGAGCCACGGCACCTTGCCTTTCAATCGTCGGGCATGACCACCAGGTCTATGCCCTCCTCTTTCAAGGCAATCTGCCGCACCTCGAACGGTCGACAAATACTAGAGACTCTTAATACGAGTGCCGGCGGCGGTATCCTCGATCGTCAGCCCGAGGTCCTTGAGCTGGTCGCGGATGGCGTCGGCCAGATCCCAGTTCTTGGCGGCACGGGCCTCGGCGCGGGCCTCGAGAATCTTGGCAGCAGCCTCGTCCACGTCGTCGCCCGTATAGGCGACCAGACCGGCGGCAACGCCCAGCAGACCCAGCGGCAGCTCGACCTTGGGCTCGGGAAGCTCAACGCCAAACGTATCGAGCAGCTCGGCCAGCGTATCGGCGGCAGCCAGGACTGCGGCCTTGTCGGCAGCATCGCCCGCCTGCTCCAGGTACTGGTTGCACTCGGTCACAAAGCCAAAGACGGCACCCATGGCACCGGCGGTGTTAAAGTCGTCGTCCATGCACTCCTTAAAGGTGGCACGGGTCTCGGCGGCCTTGGCGGCAAACGCCTCGGATGCTGCCTCATCGGCATCGGCCGTCGCATGGTTCGCGGCCCAGCGCAGGTTCTCGACCGTACCGGCGATACGCGTGAGCGAGTTCTCGGCACCCTCCAGGCGCTCCCAAGAAAAGTCGAGCGGCGAGCGATAGCTCGTCTGCAGCATCAGCAGGCGCAGGGCGGCAGCGGAGTGCTGCTCGAGGACCTCGGCCAGCGTAAAGAAGTTGCCGAGCGACTTGGACATCTTCTCGCCGTCTACCAGCAGCATGCCCGTGTGCATCCAGGTGTTGGAGAAGCCCTGGTGCCAGGCGCAGGTGGCCTGAGCGCACTCGTTCTCGTGATGCGGGAAGGCAAGGTCGGAGCCGCCGCCGTGGATGTCGATCGGAGTGCCCAGGTAGCGATGCACCATGGCGGCGCACTCGGTGTGCCAACCGGGACGGCCCTCGCCCCAGGGGCTCGGCCAGCTGGGCTCGCCGGGCTTGGCGGCCTTCCACAGGGCAAAGTCGAGCGGGTCGTTCTTGTCCTCGTTCTCCTCGATGCGTGCGCCAACCATAAGGTCGTCGATGTTGCGGCCCGAGACCTGACCATAGCTGGGATCGCTGCGCACGGCAAAGTACACATCGCCGTTATCGGCTGCGTAAGCGTGGCCCTGCTCGATAAGCGTCTTGATCATGGCGATCATGGGGCCGATCTCCTTGGTGGCGCGGGGGCGCACATCGGGATCGAGCACGTTGGCGGCGCGCATGACGCCGATGAACTTGTCGGAGAACTCCGTCGCGACCTCGGCGGCCGTACGGCCCTGCTCGTTGGCGCGCTTGATGATCTTGTCGTCGACATCGGTGAGGTTCTGGGCGAACGTGACCTCGTAACCGCTCGCGATGAGCCAGCGGCGAATCACGTCAAAGCTGATGAACGTACGGGCGTTGCCGATGTGGATGTTGTCGTAGACCGTGGGGCCGCACACGTACATGCGGACCTTGCCGGACTCGATGGGCTGGAACTCTTCCTTTTTATGGGTAGCGCTGTTGTAGATACGCATTCGTTACTCCTTAACGGTTTTCTGTAGCAGGCAGACGGCCCAGGCGCCGATTCCCTCGCCCTGGCCTTCCCAACCGAGCTTTTCGGTCGTAGTGGCGGCGACGCCCACGTTTTCGACGTCAACGCCCAAGGCATGGGCAAGGTTGGCACGCATGGCATCGCGGTGTGGGGTGATCTTAGGCTGCTGGCAGGCAATGGTGCAATCGGCATCGACAAACTCAAAGCCCAGCTCGCGCGCATAGTCCATCACGCGAGCGAGCAGCACCATCGAATCGGCACCCTCATAGGCGGGGTCGGTATCGGGGAATAGCTTGCCGATGTCTCCCCCGCGGCAGGCGCCCAGAATGGCGTCGGCCAAGGCGTGCGCGAGCACATCGGCATCCGAGTGGCCCAGCAGGCCGCGCTCGTAGGGAATGTCGACACCGCCGATGATACATCGACGCCCCTCCACCAGACGGTGAACGTCGTAGCCATGGCCAATGCGCAGGTTACTGAACATGGGGAAGGTCCTCTCCCTCGGCCATGCGGCCAAGCAGAATCGCGGTTACGGGACGCAGGTCCTCGGGCACCGTCACCTTAAGGTTATCGCGCGGGCTCTGGACGCAGCGGACGCGCCCACCCATGCGCTCGACCAGCGACGAATCATCGGTGCCGATAAAGCCCTCAGCAATGGCTGCAGCGTGGGCGCGCTTCATAGCATCGACGCTAAAGATCTGCGGCGTCTGCGCTGCCCAGTAGAGCTCACGCGGCGGCGTCTCGACGATGTTGTCGCCATCGACGATCTTGAGCGTGTCGATCGCGGGCTGACCACACACGACACCGTCGAGAGCACGGTCGCTCACGAGCACGTCGATAGCGTGGTCGATGGCCTCGGTCGTAATGAGCGGACGAGCGCCATCGTGAATGGCGACGTATTCAAAGCCCGCCGGAACCGCATGCACGCCGGCACGGGTGGAATCCTGACGGGTATCGCCGGCATCGGCAAAGCTGATGGGCGTGTCATAGTCAAACGGGTCGATGGCCAGGCGGCGCATCTCGACACGACGCTCGGCAGGGCAAACCACGACGATGTGGCCGACCTTGTCGCTACGATCGAACGCACGGATGGACCAGCTCATGAGCGGACGGCCCGCCACGTTAACGAGCTGCTTGCCGCCGGGATTTCCAAAGCGCTGGCCGCTGCCGCCAGCAACGACCACGGCGCATACGGGCGCCATTATGCGTTCCCCTGTTTGGTGCCCTTCATGCGGTACAGCGAGTCCGCAAGAATGGCAGGGTTGTTAACGCCAAAGTCGCCCAGGCGCTCCGGATCCTCGCTAATGTCGTCCATGAGCTCCTGCAGCGAGCCATACTCGTCGACGATCTTCTCGGCCACGCCGTCGCGCACGACGGACACGCGCGAAAGCGTGCGCAGGCCCAGCGGCGTCATGACGGAGTCCTCGTCCAGGTCGTCATAGCCCAGAACTGCCGCCACGTGCTGCGGGTCGGATAGGTCCTTAGGCGTCATACGGGCAAGCTCAGCGCGGATCTTCTCGGCGTTGGCCTCAGAGGAATCGCTTGCGTAGTCGCGGATCATCAGGTCGTATTCGGTATCCATGCTGGAGCCCGCGAGCTGCTCGAGCTGCATCTGCACGAGCTTGCCCTGGTTACCCAGCTTGACGATGCAATCCTTAAGCTCGGTCTTTGCCTGCTGCATGATCTCGAAACTCGAGAAAATGCCGGTGATGTCGGCGAGCGTGACGTAGTCGTCGAGCTCAAGGGCCGTCAGACGCAGCAGGGAGCGATCGAGCGACTGACGGGTAGTCTGGAGCGTGGCGACGAGCTGGTTGACCGAGCTCATGATGGTGGTGACGGGCTGGATCTCGTAGCTCTTGCCGTGAACGTACACGTTAACGACGGCGCGACGAGCCGAAACCGAGATCACGATGGCGTCGGTGAGCACCGACATGCGAGCGGCGGTGCGGTGGCGCATGCCCGTCTCGCTCGTGGCAAGCGAGGGATCGGGATTGAGGTGGAAGTTGGCGCGCAGGATCTGGGTGAGGTCGCCGTCGATGACGATGGCACCGTCCATCTTGGAGAGCTCGAACAGACGGTTCGAAGTAAACGAAATGTTGAGCGGGAAGCCGTCGTTACCGGCAGCGAGCACGTTTTCGGTGTCGCCGACGCAGATAAGGGCGCCCAGGTGACCGGCAATGATCATGTCGAGGGCGGTGCGGATCGGCTGGCCGGGGGCAGTCAGGCGAATAGCCTGTTCCATACGCTTTTGCAGCTCGTTCTTATCCAAGGCATCGCTCCCATCGTGTACGCTCCATAAACGCTAAATAGTTTCTCACGGTTTGTCCCCGCAGCAGCCACGAAATCCGATGCTTACAGAATGAGCGAACACAGCTGAGAGCCCAACCCAAATGAGCTGCTTATGTGGTAGCATCGGGATTCGCATAAATGAGGGAGTAGTCGCGTGATCGGGTTCGCCTCCGGTGGCGCGGCAAGTCAACACACTGGCCGATGCGGCCTGGCTTGCCTTAATGAACGAGACTCGTGGCTGTGCGCGCAACGCGTACGCCACGGGTCTTTTTTGTTACTCCCCCAAGAGGTACACGCGGGCCCGCCCGCAGAGAGGGAGCCAGACTATGGGACTCGCAGAGCTCGTATTGCTCGCCGTTGGCCTTTCGATGGACGCCTTTGCCGTATCCATCTGCAAGGGCCTTGGCATGAAGAAGATCAACCTTAAGGTCGCCGTGGTGCTCGGCCTGTTCTTTGGCGGCTTTCAGGCCGGCATGCCCGTAATCGGATGGGCGCTTGGCAGCCAGTTTATGGGCATCATCGGACCCATCGACCATTGGATCGCCTTTATCCTATTGGCCTTTATCGGCGGCAAAATGCTGTGGGAGGCCTTTACCGAGGACGAGAACGAAGGCGACGGCAAGGATGCCGAAAAGATTGACCTGGGCGAGTACCTGATCCTTGCCATCGCCACCTCAATCGACGCCCTGGCCGTGGGCATCTCGTTCGCCGCGCTTTCGGTCGACATCGTTCCCGCCGTGTCGCTCATTGGCATCACGACCTTTGTCTTCTCCATCGCTGGCGTGGCGATCGGCCACACCTTTGGCGCGCGCTACGAAAAACCCGCCACCATCGTGGGCGGCGTCGTGCTCATCCTCATCGGGCTTAAGATCTTACTTGAGCATCTGGGGATTTTGGTGCTGTAAAACACCCTTCAAAACTAAACGTCCGTATGAGGCCTCATGCAGAGTTTTGCATGAGGCCTTTTCATGCAGACTTTTGCATGTCATACTGATATGCAAAAGTCTGCACGTTAGGAGATCGCCGTGGACACCTTTCCCATCACCACACCGCGCCAAGCTGGCATCTATGTGCGCCAGGCACGCGAGACTCAGGGTCTCACCCGTGCCGCCCTCGCCAAAAAGGCCGGTGTTTCGGAGCGCCTGCTCGCATCGCTCGAGCTGGGAGATGCCACGGGCATTCGGCTCGACAAGCTGTTGACCGTCTTTAACGCACTCGGCATAGGTCTCTTTGCGCAAAGCGATAACGACTCCATCGCATCGCCCTCCGAACATCCGATGACGATAGCGGACCTCCCTATCGCGAACTCGAATGCCCTGCCAAAGCCAAGCGTAGGCAGACGACCCGCTCGACAAGGAACGCCAGCTTTCTATGGTGCCTTGCTGGCCCAAATCGCAGCCGAGCAAGGCCTTTCCGGCACTTCAGACCTCTCCTTTGGCTGTAAGGTTGTGAAATAAATGGCAGAAATGGAGCTTGCGACCCTCATTTGTGGCGAAATCGCCGGCACTCTCCGGCAAGACGAGCATGGACTCTGCAGCTTTGTATACGCCCCAACCTATCGCGGAGCACCGCTATCGTTAACAATGCCGCTTTCCAATCGCACATATGGCCATAACATCGTCCGTCCGTTCCTATTTGGCCTTTTGCCCGACAGCCAAGAGCAGCGTCGCGCTATTGCCGCCGAGCATGACGTTGCATCCAACAACCCCGTCGCCCTCTTGTGCCATATCGGTCTTGACTGCGCGGGGGCCGTTCAGTTTTGTCGAGCCGATCAATTAGATGCCGCCCACGGCAGGGTCTCAGCATACCGCCCGCTTACCAATTCCCAAATCGCTCACAAGCTCAAAGCAATTCGCGATGACGAAAGAGAGACATGGATGGGCTCCAACGAAAGCTGGTCCCTGGGCGGCAACCAAGGCAAATTTGCACTAGCTTGGCATGATGGACAATGGTGCGAATGTCTAGGGTCATCCCCCACTACCCATATCTTCAAAAATGGTGTCGTTGGGTTCAAACATCAGGCCTTAAACGAATTCGTCTGCATGAAAACAGCTCGGCGTGTTGGCATTCCAACTGCCAACGTCTCCTATTGCACATTTGAAGACGAAGCCGCGCTCGTCGTTGAACGGTACGACAGAATGGTCAATAGCAGCGGAAATATCGAAAGGCTGCATCAGGAGGACTTTTGCCAGGCGCTCGGTGTATTGCCAACCCAGAAATACACCGCCGACGGAGGACCAACTACACGAGACATCCAAGAACGACTGATTAACACAGTCCCCCACCACATGAATCTTGTGCTTTTTACCTATATGTTGTTCTATAACGCCATTATCGGAGCGCCTGACGCACACGCTAAAAACTACTCGCTCATCCTAGGCAAAGGCACAAACGCGGCGCTCGCACCCATGTACGATGTCGCATCGGGCTTAGCATACGAACGTATGCGGCGAAAAGCGCGCCTCGCCATGAGCGTTGGCGGCGAGAACCGTGTGGGGCGCATCGGACCCAACGCAATTCGCCGATACCACGGTATGGGCGACCCCGCGCTGGAGGCGGCGCTCACCGATGCCGGGCTATCCGAGAAGTTTTGCTTTGCGACCATGATGGACCTCGCCTACGAGGTACCCATTTGCATGGAAGAGGTCATGGACGAATACGCCGACCTGCCCGGCATGGCGGACCTGCGCGAGCATATGCTCGGCCCCGTCCGCGAAAACTGCCAGCGCACCCTCGACCTCATCAGGGCAGAAATGGACTAGGTGGCCGTAATTTCGCAATTATCAAACAAAAGAGAGGGGGCACCCGTCGCAAAAGACCGGGTGCCCCCTCTCATAATGTCATTTGCAATCCGCTAGCACGTGGCTCGGACTGCTGCTAGCGCAACCTTTACGCAGCGAGGCGCCTGAGGACGTCGATGAGCAGCTCGTAGAAGCGCTCGGCAGAAGCGAGCTCCATGCTCTCGTCCGGGGTGTGGACATCGGAGAGCGTCGGGCCCACGGCGATGGCGTCCAGGCCGTGCAGGGCCTCGGCAAACAGACCGCACTCAAGGCCGGCGTGAATGGACTCGATGCGCAGCTCGGAGCCAAAGAGCTCGCGATAGCTCTCGACGAAGACGTCGCGGACCGGCGAATGCTCGGCATAGCTCCAGCCGGGATACTCGAACTCAAACTTGGCGTCGAAGCCCAGGACATCGGCCAGCGTCTGCAGGCGGTCCTTGAACTCGTTCTGCAGCGAGGTGATCGAGGAGCGCGGGGACAGCATGATCTTGACTTGGTCGTCAGAGGTGGCAACCACGCCGATGTTGGAGGAAACCTCGACGGAGCCGTCGGTGGCGACGTTGCGGCGGATCACACCGTTGGGGGCAAGACGCAGAGCGCGAATAAGGGCAAGTGCGGACTTCTCGTCCATGGCCTCGACCTCAGCGTTGTCGGCAATCTCAACCGTGCAGGTAAAGCCGGGGTCGAAGACCTCGAGCTCGGCAGTAACGTCGGCGATGATGCCCTTTGCGATCTGGGCCGCGGCCTCGGCGGCAGCGTGGTCGGCGTAGACCAGAACAGCCTTGCACTCACGGTTGATGGCGTTGTCCTTGGTGCCGCCGTTAAAGCTAACGATGGCGGGCTCGCCGGCGACCATCAGGCGGTCGATGATGCGGGCCATGATGAGGTTGCCGTTGCCGCGCTCCAGGTTGATATCGCTGCCGGAGTGGCCGCCCAGCAGGCCGGAGATGTCGAGCGTGAGGGTGCTACCGGTCTTGTGCTCGCGCGCGATCGGGCAGGTGTAGGTAACGACGACACCGCCGGCGCAGCTGACGGTAGCAACGCCCTCTTCCTCGGAGTCAAGGTTAATCATGGTGCGGGCGCTAATCTGGGACTTGTCGAGCGTCTCGGCGCCGACCAGGCCGGTCTCCTCGTCGGTGGTGAACACGCACTCGAGGGCGGGGTGAACAATCGAATCGTCATCGAGAACAGTGAGCATCAGAGCGACGGCGATACCGTTGTCGGCGCCCAGAGTGGTGCCGTTAGCGGTGAGGACGCCGTCCTTGACGACCAGGTCGATACCATCAGTCGTAAAGTCGTGCTCAACGGAGCCCAACTTGTCGCACACCATATCGATGTGGCCCTGCAGCATTACGGTCGGGGCATTCTCGGCGCCGGCAGATGCGGACTTGCGAATGATGACGTTGTAGACCTCGTCCTGATACACATCGAGACCGCGCTCCTTGGCAAACGCGACCAGGAAATCGCTGATGCCTTTCTCGTTGCCAGACCCACGGGGGATCGCGCTGACCTCCTCAAAGAAATGGAACAGCTGAGCGGGCTCGTAGCCGGTAATCTTGTAGTCCATGGTGCCTCCTTGGCGCAACTGGTTAGACAGTAAGACATGCGACTTGTATATTCCCAGACTTTGCGTGCATAAACCAGTCGAAAACGCCGAGCGCCCTCGCATCATCGGCTAACGGCGGGGAAACGCCACTTTATTAAGATAAAGCAGGTTAGACGGACTGCGCCGAAGGGACGTTGGACCCTTCAACCAACCTCAAAGCTTGATCAACGTTTATGCATACGCCATTGGTATGTTTAATGAGGTTTTTGTCCTCCGTCACGACGTAATCGGCATCAATGCGATTGGCGACGCCCAGCATCAGGTCGTCCTCGAAGTCGTTGTGATGATACTTGAACACAAAGGAGTCGAAGACCTCGTCTGCACCGACCGGCGCGATGAGGGCGAGCTCGCGCATCTGCCGAACGCATGCCCAGGCCGTTTCGTCCGCCGCCGCAATGGCGTTATCGCTCAGCGAACCATTCTTCCTTCGGCACTCCCTCTTAATCGCCGCCGAGACAAGATACGAGACATCTTTGACCGAAAGAGACGAAGCAAACAGGGCAATCTGCTCCGAGACATCGGCAATCTCGAATAGACGGACAACATCCGCTGTCCGGTCCGACCTTCCAGAAAAGTAATCCATCCATACGTTGGTGTCGATGAGCAACTTGAGAATGCCGTCTGCACTCATAGCTCCACCCACTCGGGATAGCGCTCCGCCATTGCTTCCTCATAGAGGTCATCGTAGTCACCCGAGAGGTCGGGAACAGGGATGCCGTATTTGAGGCACGCATCGTGCACGATGTGGCTGCCCTGCGTAACCCTTGATTCCACCGACGCAGTCGCTGGCACGTTAGAGCTCGGTACCGCAACCCCCGATCTCGAGGGCATGCATCCGTTGACGACCAGATATTCCCAAAGTGTCCGCACCGCTTGAGACGGCGTCATGCCGATATGCGCCAGCACGGCGTCCCCAGCCTCTTTGAGTTGGCGATCCATGCGCACATTCATCTGGACCGGCCGTGAGTCGAGTACCGATATAGGCATGCTAGCTCCTTCTGCTATACATATTTATATTTCGAGTATAGCACCATTTACTCATAAAAAAGGGGCGCCCCGACAGGAGTGCCCCTTCGCAAAGCTATGTTAATCCCTACAGCGCGCCAGAGCCGGCTTGCATCATGCCGCCGGGGCCCGAGGTCACGCCGCCGCTCACGGGCGCGGCGTTGCCGGTGTGCGGTGCCGCCGGGGCGGTATCGCCACCGAGCGTGCCCGCCGGACGCGGTGCCGGAATCTCGCCCGTGCCGTGGCTAAAGACAAACTTGCCGTCGGCCACGTCGCACAGGACGGTATCGCCCTCGCCCCACTCGCCGGCCAGCAGCTCCTCGGACAGCGGGTCCTCGATGAGCTTTTGGATGGCGCGGCGCAGCGGACGCGCGCCGTTGGTGAGGTCGGTGCCCTCCGCCACAATCTTGTCGTAGGCTGCATCGGTGAGCTTGATATTCATGCCATTGGCGATCAGGCGCTGACGCAGGTCGTCCACCAGCAGGTGCGCGATCTTGGTCAGGTTCTCGCCCGAAAGCTTCTGGAACACCACGATGTCGTCGATACGGTTGAGCAGCTCGGGGCGGAACAGGCGCTTGAGCTCGCCCATCGCACGGCCCTTAATCTCGCTCGAGGTAAGGCCTTGCTCACCGGTGGTGCCAAAACCGACGCTCGCATCCTGCGCGATCTCGCGGGCGCCCACGTTTGACGTCATGATGATCACCGTATTGCGGAAGTCGACCGTCTTGCCCTGGCTATCGGTCAGACGGCCCTCCTCCAGCACCTGCAGCAGGATATTGAAGATGTCGGGGTGCGCCTTCTCGATCTCGTCGAACAGCACGACCGAGTACGGGTGGCGACGAACGGCCTTGGTGAGCTGGCCGCCCTCGTCGTGACCGACGTAACCCGGAGGGCTACCGATGAGCTTGGAGACCTCGAACTCGCTGCCAAACTCCGACATGTCGAAGCTGATGAGCGCGTCCTTGCTGCCAAAGAGATACTCGGCGAGCGTCTTGGCGAGCTCGGTCTTGCCCGTGCCGGTGGGGCCCAGGAAGATAAAGCTGCCGCCGGGGCGGCGCGGGTCCTTGAGCGGCGAGCGGCTGCGGCGCACGGCCTTGGCAACGGCCTCGACGGCCTCGTCCTGACCGATGATGCGCGTCTTGAGCACGCTTTCGGCCTGCAGCAGGCGGCGGCTCTCGCTCTCGGTAAGCGAGGACACCGGCACGCCCGAGGTCACGGACACGATATCGGCGATCTGACTCACATCGATGGTGAGCGGACTGGCGTCGAGCTCGGCGGTCCAGGCAGCCTTGGCCTCGGCGAGCTCAATCTCGGCGGCCTTCTGCTGCTCGGTGATCTCGGCGGCCTTGTTCATGTCGTCGCTCTCGGTGGCCTCCTGCGCGGCGGCCTTAAGCTCCTCCACGCGATGCTCGGCCTCGCGCACCGGCTCGGGCGCGCGGTTGGCGGCGATGCGGGCGCGGGCGCCGGCCTCGTCGATGAGGTCGATGGCCTTATCGGGCAGGAAGCGATCCTGGATGTAGCGGTTGGAGAGGTTCGCGGCGGCCTCGATAGCACCCTGCGTGTAGCGTACGTGATGGTGCTCCTCGTAGCGCGGCTTGAGCGCGGTCAGAATTTTGACCGTGTCCTCGACACTCGGCTCCTCGACATCAATCGTCTGGAAGCGACGCTCAAAGGCCGGGTCCTTGGTGAGGTACTTGCGGAACTCCTCGGCCGTGGTCGCACCGATGATCTGGAAGGCACCGCGCGCGAGCACCGGCTTGAGCATGGAGCTCGCATCGATAGAACCCTCGGCAGAACCGGCACCGATGATGGTGTGCATCTCGTCGATAAACAAGATGACGTCGTCGGCTTCGGTTGCCTCCTGGATCACGTTCTTGAGGCGCTCCTCAAACTCACCGCGATACTTGGCACCCGCAACAAGACCCGGCAGATCGAGCGTCCAGATATTCTGGTTCATAAGATTCTCGGGCACATTGCCGGCAGCGATCTGCTGCGCCAGGCCCTCGACGATGGCCGTCTTACCCACGCCGGGGTCACCCAGGATGAGCGGGTTGTTCTTGGTGCGGCGCGAAAGGATCTCCATCATGCGCTGGACTTCCTTTTCGCGGCCAATCACGGGATCGAGCTCGCCGTCGCGCGCCTTTTGCGTGAGGTTGGTGGCGAACTGCTTGAGCGTATCGGTGCCACTCCCCTTTTGCTGAGAGGCGTCCGAGCCGCTAAAGAACGGCAGGCCCGCACCGGGACGCCCGGCGCCGGCTCCGGCGAGCGGACGCTTCTTGTCCTGATCCTTAGCGGTGAGCTTTTCGATGGCCTTTTTAATGGAAGCAGACGACACACCCAGGCGCATGAGGATATCCATGGCCATGCCGTTGCCCTCTTCGACGATGCCGATGAGCAGGTGCTCGGTCGACACATATGTCTGGTTGTTCTCACGCGCCACGCGGAAGGAGCGCTCCATCACGCTAATGACGAGCGGCGTAAAGGCAAGCTTGGCAGCCTCGGTCTCCTCGCTGGGCTCGGGAACCGTGGTCTGGACCTCCTTGAGGGTGTCCATGATGTCGTCGTAGGAGATATCAAGCGAGCGCAGCGCCTCGGCAGCGATGCCCTCGTCCTCCTTGGCAAGTGCGAGCAGCAGGTGCTCGGTGCCCACCTTATTTGAGTGCAGATCGAGCGCCTCCTGTTTGGCCATCGACATGACCTTGCGCGCTCGATCGGTAAATCTATCTAACATGCTCGTTTCCTTACATGAGTTCATCGAAATCAAAACGCCCGCCCGTCGGCGGCGCTTTTGTCTCTTTACCCACAGGTTGTCTATGTTAACAGCTGGAGGAATATCTATAAACCCGACTCACATGAATGCAGGTTATGACCGCATCGCGGGACTCACCGCGCGATGCGCGACAGGCGCCCCGCAAGAGAAACCCTAGGCGTCTTTCACCACGTCGGGACTCGTCGCACGCGATGCGCGATAGGCATCGGCCTCCTTGGAGACGCGTTCGAGCAGCTCGGATGTATCGACGCCCTCGACTTGCGCGACCGTTTCCACCGTCTGCATGGCGACCGCCCTCAGGTACGCGCACGCGCTGTCCCCCAGCTGCTCGAGGTCTATCTCCTCGCCGCCCTCCCGGGCAAAGCCGACCGCCATCACAAAGCCCATGATGCCCGAGACCAGAAAGCCCACCGCAAAGCTCGAATCTGCCTTGAGCTCTTCTCCGTCGGGGTGGACGATCTCTCTCACGCGGTCGATGATGATCGTATGGATGCCCTGCACGACCTGCTCGGCGGCACCCGCCCTCATGGTGATGACGATGCGCCGCAGCAGGCAGCGGACGTCGCGCCGGTCGAACGCCGAAAGGTCGCCCTCGCTCGAAAAATGCCAGAGGGCATCGGTGATGAGCTCGTTATCCTGCAGCAGCTGGGCTATGGCGATGGCGACGAGTTCATCGAAATCGTGAAAATAGTAGTAAAACGTTCCGCGATTGCACTGGGCGGCGCGGGTCACCTCGCCAACCGACAGCTCGAAGATGCTGTTGTTCTCGATGAGCTCCCAAAACGCCTCGATGATACGGGTGCGTGCATCGGGCGCATCGGCGTCCTTACGCGGTCTCGCCATGCGCCTCACCGCACCCCTGCGCCTTGGCGTTCATGATGAGCATCTGAAGACGGTTCTCCACGTTGGCGAAGCTCACGTCGGGATCGTAGTCGAGCGGCAGGAACTGCGCCGTGGGATACTGCTCCTTGAGCGCATGGATGAGCCCGCGCCCCACGACATGGTTGGGCAGACACCCGAACGGCTGCAGGATCACGAAGTTGCGGCAGCCGCGCTTGGCGTGCTCGAGGATCTCCGCCGGAATCAGCACGCCCTCGCCCGCATCGAACGTATGGTGCAGGATCTTATCGCTCGCGCGCACGAGCTCGGGCATGCGCGTCGGCGGCTCGTAGAGCGGGCTCGCCGCGCCCAGGCGGTCGCAACGGTCGTGCGCGAGCTCGAACAGGTTGTCCGCCGTGGCGTACCAGGCCTTTTCGGGCAGCGACAGGTCGACGTGGAACTCGCGCGACTGCGCATGCTTGTAGAAATAGGTCTTGCGGATCACGTCGGTCATGCGCGCCTCGATGACCTCGAGCCCGTTGTCCTCGAGGTAGCGCTCGATCTCGTGGTTGGCGCCGAGATGGAAATTGAGCAGGTACTCGCCCACGATGAGAACGGTCGGATGCGGGTTCGAGCGGTCGTACGGAACGGCGTCCATGATCGCAAGCGCGCGTTTGAAGCCCGTCGCCTGGCCTCTCAGCCCGGAGCGCTCCATGCCCTCGATAACCTCATCGAGCGCGCGGTCGAACGCAGCGTCCGCCGCGCCCTTCTCGAGCTCGTAGGGACGGATGCGCCTAAGCATGGCCTCGAGGGCATCGATCATGGGAAGACCGTAGGCGATCTGGATGCTCGGGCCAAGGCCGAGCTTGAAGCCCGGATGCGCATTGTGGGCATCGACGTCGTCGTTGGTGAGCACCGGGACATAGTCGTATCCCGCGTCGTCGAGCGCGCGGCGCAGCAGGGGCATGTAGTGCGTCAGGCGGCAGTCGCCGATATACTTGCCAGTCACCACGGCGACGTCGTGCGGATCGTACTTACCGCTCTCGAGTGCCGCGAGCGCCTCGCCGATCACGATTTGCGCGGGGAAGCAGATGTCGTTGTGCACATAGCGTTTGCCCAGGCGGATGGCATCCTCGCGCCCGATATCAAGGGCCTCGGCGCGCACGCCCTGATTGCGCATCGCCGCGGTCATGAGCCTGCAGAACGCATGGGAGGTGTTGGGGACCAGCGCGATCTTGTCGTGCCGGTCGCGCTTGGTGTACTTGACCTTATACGGGTCGTCGAGCGGATGGACCGCGTGCACCCGGGCGCCCTCGGCACGCTCCTCCGCGCGACGACGGTTGACCGACTCGATAAACGAACGCACGCGAATGCCCATGGGACCGGCGACGTCGCTCTCATCGAGCTTGATCATCATCGGAACCTTGGAGCCCATCTCGCCCATCATGCGCGCGATCTCGTCGGTGAGATACGCATCGTGGCCGCAGCCGAAGCTGCCCATCTGCACGAGCTCGAGCTCGGGCGTCGATGCGACGATGACCGCGCACGACAGCATGCGCGCATGGTAGTTGTTCACGATGTCGATGCGGCTGTTGGAAAGATCGACGTTGCAGACCCCCGGCACCGCATCGGGCGTCAGCACGGGGATGCCGCGCTCAGAGAAGAGCTTGGGCAGCCCGTGGTTGACCAGCGGGTCGTTGTGGTACGGGCGCGAAGCGATCACCACCGCGTAGCCGCCGTCCTCGCGCACGTTCTCGAGCACCTGCCTGCCGCGCAGCTGCAGCTGGTTCTCAAACGTCTCCTGCGCGCGGTCCGCCTGCTCGGTCGCCTTGGCAACCAGGTCGGCATCGATATCGAAGGTCTCCTTGCACCACGCCTTGAGCTGGCGGTTTCGGTCGCCCTCGTCGTACCAGTGGAACAGCGGCGTATCGAACGGAACGCCGAAACGCTCCTCCGGGTTATCGGAATTGCGCATCACGTAGGGGTATCCCTTTACGACGGCGCACATCCACTCGCTGGTAGAGGCGGTGTTTTCGGTGGGCACCGTCGTGATGATGGGCATGAAGATGCGGTCGACGCCGGCGTCGACGAGATTGCGGATGTGCCCGTGGACGAGCTTGGCCGGGAAGCACACGGTGTCGGATGTGACGTGCGCCAGACCGCGCTCGTACATCGCCTTGGTGCTGCGTCCCGAGACGCGCACCTTAAAGCCGAGCGTGCTGAAGAACGTCGACCAGAACGGCATGGTGTCCCAGAACTCGAGCACACGGGGAATGCCGATCGTGACATCGCGCCCCCCGCAGACGGGAACCGTGGGGTACGACTCGAACAGCAGCTTCTCGCGGTCGACAAAGAGATTGGGGGCAGCCGCGGTCCGGTCGCGCCCCGTGCCGGGTGCCTGTGCCTCGCAAGCACCCTGCGGACGCAGCTCCTCCGCCGCGGGAACCTCGCGCACGAGCTCATCCCATGAGATGGCGCCGCCGCGCGGGCAGCGATTGCCCGTGACGTAAAGCGAGCCGTCGCCAAATGCCACGACCGCGCGCTGGCAGCGGTTGTTGCACCGACGGCAGGTAACGCCGCCGAACTCGCGATGCTCGAAGCGCTCCACGGCATCGAGCCCGATAAACGACGTGCCGGCGTCGCCCTTGCGGCATTCCTCGCGCGCGAGCAGGGCGATACCGATAGCGCCCATCAGCCCCGGGTGGGGCGCACGCGTGACGGGTTTGCCCAGATACTGCTCGAATGCGCGCAGCACCGCGTCGTTTCGGAACGTGCCGCCCTGGACGACGACTTTGTCGCCCAGACGGTTGAGATTTGAAACGCGAACGACCTTGGTGAACACGTTCTCGATAATCGAACGGCAGAGACCGGCCATGATGTCGCTCGGACCCTTACCGCGCCGCTGCTCGGAAACGACGCTGCTGTTCATGAACACCGTGCAGCGGCTGCCGAGAACGGCGGGGGCTTTGGACGAAAATGCCTCGGTCGCGATATCCTCAACGGCTATTCCGAGGTTTTTGGCAAAACCCTCGAGGAACGAGCCGCAGCCCGCAGAGCACGCCTCGTTGACGACGATATCGGTCAGCACGCCGTGGTTGAGCCAGATGGCCTTCATATCCTGTCCGCCGATGTCGAGCACGAAGGTCGCATCGGGAACGCATGCGCACGCGGCGCGGGCGTGCGCGACCGTCTCGACCGTATGGTAGTCGGCGTGGAACGCGCGCGCGAAAAGCTCCTCGCCGTATCCCGTGGTGCCCACGGCATCGATCGCAAGCGTGACTCCCGCTGTCTCCCAGCGGTTCTTCAAGCTGACAAGACCCTGTTGGGCGACGTCGAGCGGTCTGCCGTTATTAGACGCGTAGAACGAATCGACAAGCTCACCCGCCTCATCGACCAGGGCGAACTTGGTCGTCGTGCTCCCCGAATCGATACCGAGCGCCACACGCACCGTCTCTCCGGGCGCATACGCATCCGGACCCTTTGCCGGCGTCTCTTTGCCATGGCGTGCCGTAAAATCCGCCTGCTCGGCAGGTGTGGCAAAAAAGGGCTGGGCAAGACGTCCCTCCCCGCTTGCGGGCGCGACCGTCTCGAGCTTATCCAGCCGGACAAAAGCGTCGGGAAGGTCGATCGGTTGGGACGATGCGAACATGTCGGTCAGCGACAGGGCGGCACCGCGCGCGACCATGATCTGCGGATCGCGCGGGACGATAACCTGATCGTCCGATAGATTCAGTTGCTCCCGGAACACGCGGACCAGTGTGGGGTTGTAGGCGAGCGCACCGCCCTCGAAGATTACCGGCGGCTCGATATCGATACCCTGGGCCAGACCGCCGATCGTTTGGCGGGCGACCGCGTGAAGCGCCGAAAGCGCCAGGTCGGTGGTAGGAATGCCCTCGTTGAGCAGCGGCTGGATATCGGTCTTTGCGTACACGCCGCAGCGGCCCGAGACCTCGTGGACGGTCGTTCCCCGGCTTGCGAGCTGCTCGAACTCGCCCGATTCGGTGCCGACCCCCATGAGCTTTGCCATCTCGTCGATAAATGCACCGGTACCGCCTGCGCACGAGCCGTTCATGCGCATGTCGGCAACCTCGATGTCTCCCTTATCGTTGGTGCGGAAGAAGATCATCTTGGCGTCTTGGCCGCCCAGCTCGATGGCGCAGCGCGTCTGCGGATAGAACCTGCTGATCGCGAGCGCGTTGGCGACCACCTCCTGAACGTACGAGGCGCCCAGCGCGGTCGCGATATCGCGCGCACCCGAGCCGGTCACCGCAACGCGCAGCGACTCATGGGGAAAGCGCTCGGCGAGCTCGCCGAGCATGGCGCGCACGCTCGCTGTCTGACACGCCCCGTGGCGGCGATATCCCCACCACACCTCGGTCATATCCTCGTGCATCGCGTAAACTTTGGTCGTCGTCGACCCTACGTCCAGTCCTACTAGCAACGCCATAATGCTCCGTCTCTCGCATTTTTCCTGCTAGAGATATACCACTCTACGTAATACAACAGACTGTTGTATTTAAACTCCGTATAAAAAGCGGCTGCCGAAACGCTTCAGCAGCCGCCGAATGCACCAACAGATTGTTCTGCGCGCTAGCACGTCGGGCAACGGAGCAGCACGGGCCCTCCGGTCATGCGCACCGCTCACGCCCGCGATGTCGCCGAGAGAGCTATCCACGCTTAGGGCTCCAACCAAGCAAGTCGCCCGCGCTCAGCAGATCCCTAAGCGAGCTACTCGCACTCAGGAGCCATAGCCTGCTCCAAGAGCTCGGCATGCTCCTCCTCGAAAACCGTCCCCACAGGGAAGGCGCGACGGAAGACGAAGTGGGAAATCGGACCGGCTACCAAAAGGTTCCACGGCAGCGCCATCACAAAATTATGCGGGATGTTGATCATCCAGATCGCGGGCACGGAATACAGGTTCGCAAGGATGCCGCCGGGCATGTGCGTCAGACCCTCGCAGGCACCGTACAGCGACATGATGATGACCATGGGAACGACCATGCAGGAGCTGACGGCGAGCGTCATGGCAAGTGGCGAGCTCTTGCCCGGCGTGACCAGGAATTTAAAAGCGAAACCCTTGGCAAGGGGGCTGGCAACAAACCAGTCGCAGCACATGGCAAAAATGTAGGCAACGGGGAAGCCGAGCCACGCGGCGGCAACAACCTCGCCGTTGATGGCCCCATGCTGCAGGGCAACGTTGTAGATGCTCATCCAGAGCACCATGCAAAAGCACATGATAAAGGTGAACAGCAGGCTCTCTCTCGTTTGTTGATAGGCATAAAGGACAAAATCCTTTCTGTGTTACGCCGCGGCACCACGCAACAAAAACGGGCGGGCAAGATGGAGCTGTTGGGACTTCATCTCGCCCGCCCGTGGTACGTGCGTCTGCGACTACTTATGTGGTGGAACTACCCTAGCACGAACGGCGCGCGCTTCGTAAGCGTTGAGTTTATGGAGATGCAGGGCACCAATAATCCCCCCGACCCCATAAGTTGCGGTGGAATACGGACTGTTTTGACCCTTTAAGCAGCAATTCAGTCCCTATTTCACCGCAACTCATTGGGGGTGCAAAGTAACCTGTCCCCCTTGCACCAATTAGCTGGTGTGGCGCCAGCGAGGGTCGGTGAGCGTACGCGCCACACCCAGGCCAACGGGCAAAAACGCCACGATGAGCACTGCGCGCACAAACCAGCCGAGCATATTGACTGTGTCGAAGGTGCACATGTAATACATCGAGCGATACAGATACAAACCCGGCACCATAATGACAATCGAAGGCACCGTGAGAGCGATACGCGGGTAGGTGAGCTTGACTTCGGCCAAGCTTGCCAGCAGACCCGATACCAGCGCGCCGATAAACGCTGCTGCCTCGGGAGGCATTCCCGTGCTGAGGCCCAGGAAGGGAATCATCGTCGGCGCATCGACAAGGGTCAGACGCAGGGTATTAGACACGGCGCCGATCAGCCCAGCTGCCGCGGCCATCTTTACCGGGCTGTTGAACATCACCGAGAAGCCGAATACGCCAACGAAGCTCATCACCACGCGCAGGAGCGTAAGAGCAAGCGGCGAAAGGCCGAGCGGCGCAAAGTCGTCCGGCGCCAGGCCAACACACTCGGCAACCATCCAACCTACGAGCGTCGCCATCACAATAATCGATACGGCATATGACAGGCGCTCGATACCACTTCGCATGTCGAGCTTAGCGATGTCGAGGCCTGCCGTAATGAGCGGAAAGCCGGGAATCACAAAGAGCATGGCGCCGATATAGCCTTCTTGGTGCGACATTGCCCCCGGTACGACCTGGCCAAGGCCGAGCAATGCCAGCAGATACGAAACGCAAGCGAGCGCAACGCCGGTCGTCAGCGCGCTGAACTGACCAAGGCCTTGCTTGAGAATATGGGAGCGGGCAAAGTTGCCGACACCCGCGCCCACAAACGCGCAGGCCATCTCGATAGGGCCGCCGCCGAGCAAAAAGACGAAGGCGCCGCAAGCACAAGCTGCCGCAAGGCCCTGTTGCCAGGGAGAGTAATCGGGTTTTGAACTCTCAACGGTCTTGAGCATCTCGTGATACTCGTGTACCGTGAAGCGACGACCATAGGTCTCGATTTCCTTGAGGAAACTCTCCATCATCCAAATGCGATGGGTATTGACTCCCGTTGTGGGCAGGCTGACAACCTCGTTAAAGCAGTGGCCATCTTCGATGCAAGTGCACTCAAACGACAGAAGACTCAGGTCGACGTGAATCGTGACGCCGAGTACGGCAGCAACACGATTCATGGTATCGCGCACGCGCCAGGCACCTGTTCCGCTTGCCAGCATAAGCATGCCGGTGCGGCAGATGATGGATGACTTATCAGTGAGCGGCGCATCGACGGCAAGCTCATCGCCTGCCGTCACGATCTGGCGCCAGTCAGTTTTCATATGGAGTGCACCGGCACGAGCGCCGTGGTGCATAGGGACTCTCGAAAGCAGCGAGTCCAGGCGCGAAGACTGTGGGGGCTCCGTTGATTCGCCCTCGTCCTCGTTGGGCTCTTCATCGACCAGATCAAAGGAATCAAGCGGCGCTGGCTCGCGACGATCGATTAGCTCCTCATCCTCATCATCAAAGTAGTTGAACTGATCGAGCATGTCCTCTTCGATTGCACGCTCGCTCGCGTCGTCCATACAGGCGCTCCTTTCCTACCGACTAACCCCCATCCTAGGCAGCAACGGCTAAAGGAAACATAAAAGAGACGGCTGTCATGCATGGAAGGCGCAAACCTCCAATGCGTCGGTAGACCCCCAACGACTATCAAAACAAGGACTGTCCCCAAGTGTCGGCAGAAAAGGAACGTCCCCAAGTGCCAATCAAGGCAACGCCGATGCCTTGGAAACGACAGCGAAAGCCCGCCAGAGCGAGCAAGGTGCCTTGAAACAAGGCGGCATTGACCTTCTGGTCATGCCGCCGAAGTTGAAAGGCAGATTGCCGCTCTGGCGGGCTTGCAGCGTCAACTGGTTACGCGGTTCGTAGAACCGCGTAACTCTTAATACATCTTTGCGCCGGCGGGGATGGAGGCGTCGAGCTGGATCAGGTTGAGGCGCTCCTCACCATCCTCCTCGTGGATGGCACTGATGAGCATGCCGCAGCTGGGGATGCCCATCATCTTGCGCGGAGGCAGGTTGGTGATGGCGAGCAAGGTCTTGCCGACCAGGTCCTCGGGCTCGTAATAAGCGTGAATACCGGAGAGGATGGTACGGTCGGTGCCGGTGCCGTCGTCGAGCGTAAAGTTCAGCAGCTTCTTGGACTTCTTGACGGCCTCGCATGCCTTGACCTTCACGGCGCGGAAGTCGCTCTTGGAGAAGGTATCGAAGTCGACGAACTCCTCGAACAGCGGCTCAACGGCGATCTTGGAGTAATCGAGCGTGGGCTTAAGCGACGTAACGAACGGGCTCGCGGCGTTGCCGGCCTCGGCAGCCTTGGCGGCAGCGGCACCGGACTGGAAACCCTTCTCGGGCTTCATGTGCGGGAACAGCAGCACGTCGCGGATAGAAGCCTGGTTGGTAAGCAGCATGACCACGCGGTCGATACCAATGCCAATGCCGCCCGCGGGAGGCATACCGTACTCGAGGGCGCGCACGTAGTCCTCGTCATACTCCATGGCCTCATCGTCGCCGCCGGCCTTCTCGGCCATCTGGGCAGCAAAGCGCTCAGCCTGGTCAACCGGGTCGTTGAGCTCGGAGAATGCGTTGGCGTACTCGTGGCCGGCGATGACCAGCTCAAAGCGGTGGGTCAGGCGCGGGTCGTCCTCAAAGCGCTTGGCAAGCGGGCTGACCTCGATGGGGTAATCGCACACGAAGGTCGGGTTGACGATGGTGTCCTCGCCCAGCTCATCGTAAATCTCGGCGATGATCTTGCCAGCAGTCCACTCGGGCTTGATCTCCAGGCCCTTCTCGCGCGCGGCGGCAGCAAGCTCCTCGACCGGCGTGTCGATGGTGACCTGCTTGCCGAGCACGTCGGAGACGATGTCGGTCATGGGACGGCTGGCCCACTCACCAGAAAGGTCGATGGTCTGGCCCTGGTACTCGATGACCTCGGGGTTGCCGATGGCCTTGTTAGCCGCCTTAATGACGCCCTGGGCGAGCGCCTTCATGCCCTCGAGGTCGGAGAAGGCACGGTAGGCCTCCATCGTGGTGAACTCGGGGTTGTGGGTAAGGTCCATGCCCTCGTTACGGAAGATGCGGCCGATCTCGAACACGCGCTCAAAACCACCGACGATGCAGCGTTTGAGGTGCAGCTCGGTGGCAATACGCAGGTAGCACTCCTGATCGAGCGCGTTGAAGTGGGTAATGAACGGCTTGGCCGTGGCACCACCCTGGATGGTCTGCAGGATGGGGGTCTCGACCTCCATGTAGCCGTCGGACTCCATAAAGCGACGGAAGGTGGAGAGAATCTGCGAGCGCTTGCGGAAGGTCTCGCGAACGTCGTCGTTGGCGATCAGGTCGACATAGCGCTGGCGATAGCGGGTCTCCTTGTCGGAAAGACCGTGGAACTTCTCGGGCAGCGGACGAACGGCCTTGGCAAGCAGGATTGCACTCTTAGGGGCAACGGAAAGCTGGCCGCGCTGGGTGCGCACGACCACGCCGGTCACGCCCAGGATGTCGCCCAGGTCGAGAGCCTTGAGCGTATTCCAGGCAGCCTCGTCCATGTCGTTGATGCGACAGAACAGCTGAATCTCGGCGGTCGCATCGCGCACGACGATGAACATGATCTTGCCCTGACCGCGCTTGGCGACCACGCGGCCAGCGATCTTCACGACGTCCTCGGTGTCCTCGCCATCGGCAAGATCGGCGTACTTAGCCTCGATATCGGCGACGTAGTCCTCAAGCTCAGAGTGCTCAGGATAGGGGTTCTGGCCCGCCTCGAACAGGGCGGCGCGCTTGGCCAGGCGGGTGGCGCGCTCGTCGTTGAGCGTCGATGCCTGATCTGCGGCGTTCTGGTTCTCTGCCATAAGTTAGCTCCTCAAACTAAAACGCTCCCCAGGATTCGGTCCCAGGGAGCGAAAACATACCTTTACGCGGGACCGTGGTCTAGCGTGCGATCTTGGCGATGGTGTAGACGCGAGTCTTGCCGGAAGGCGTAACGACCTCGACGGAGTCGCCCTCGCCGTGACCGATGATGGCATGGCCGACCGGAGACTCGTTGGAGATCTTGTGCTCGAGCGAGTTGGTCTCGGTGGTACCGACGAGCGTGACTTCCATGACCTCACCGTTGGGATCAATCAGCGAAACGGTGGAACCGATGGAGACGGTCAGGTCGCCCGTGGTGGCAGCAACCTGAGCGTTGGCGAGGATGGCCTGGATCTCGGCAATACGAGCGGCGTTCTGGGCCTGCTTGTCCTTAGCGGCGTCGTACTCGGAGTTCTCCGAAAGGTCGCCGAACGCGCGGGCTTCCTTGATGTCCTCGACGATCTCCTTGGCGTAATCGCCCTCACGCCAGGCGAGCTCCTCGACGAGCTTCTGGCGGCCCTCAGCGGTCAGTACGATCTGGCTTGCGTCCATACGGATATCTCCCCAACTCTGATCAAACAATCAACTGTCAACAAAACGAAAAAGACCGGCTAGCCTGCGGGCAAGCCGGTCAGGTGCTCACCCCAAAGGGATGGGACTACTCTGCGTCCGCGTCGCTGTCCTCTGCCTGCTTCTTCTTGGCAGCAGCGAGCTTGGCCTCGAGCTCAGCGATCTCCTTGTCCTCCTCGGACTGCTCGACCACGACCTCCTCGGCCTGCTTGGTCTCGGCCTTATCGTCGCCCTCCATACCCTCACGGATATTCTTGACGGTAGAGCCGAGGGACTTGCCGAGCTTCGGCAGGTTCTTGGGCCCGAAGATAATCAGGACAACGACGAGAATAATGATGAGCTCAGGAGCCCTCAGTCCAAACATGTAGACCTCCACAATACAGCGAGACAAGCTCGAATGAGTATACCGCGGGTATCGCGGTATCACAACACTAGCTAAAAAAAGGGACCGCAAGAAGCGGTCCCTCCTCATGCTCTGGTCGGGTTGACTGGATTTGAACCAGCGACCCCTGCGTCCCGAACGCAGTGCTCTACCAAACTGAGCCACAACCCGTTAGCTCGACTATAGTAACAAAGATTTTCGCCGCGTGCTAGAGAAATTTTTATTTCTTTGGCGTGTCGATTTGGACCGTGTTGGGAATAAGCTCAGTCGCGCAGGCCCACCAGCCATTTTGCTGGGCAGCGTCAGCAAGCCTTTCGGCCGTGGCAGCGGTGTCGCAAATGGCAAACGAGCAGGCACCCGATCCGCACACATCTACAGCAACGGTTCCGTCCTGTTTACGCAGCCAGTCGAGGACCGTTTGAATCTGCGACTCCATCTGTGCGGAAATGACACCAAGGTTGTTATGGATGAGTGCATATGCCGTCTCGGCATCACCAGCACGCAAGGCAGAAGCTATCGCGCCGGGCTTGTCCGCAGGCACCGGGGCCTCGTCAAAACGTCGATAGGCTTCAATTGTCGAAACGCTTGCCTCGCGCGGCTTGACCAGCACGACGGGCGTCGCGGGCAGCGCGGGGTACTCAGTTGCCAGCACGTCTCCCCCGCCTACGTAGAACGCAGAACTCGCGTGCAAAAAGAACGGGACGTCAGCACCAATGCCCCGCGCAATGTCATCGAGCGCTGGGTCGGTGCGATCAATGTCCCAGAGCTCCGCCAAGGCGACGATGACCGCGGCCGCATCCGTCGAGGGGCCGCCCAAGCCGGCGCACAATGGAATGCGCTTCTCAATCGTCACGCAGATGTTTGCCTCGCGACCATAATGCTCGGCCATAGCAACCGCAGCCCGATACGCCGTATTCTTTTGCATGGGAAAATCTGATGCCGGAACCGTCTGAACGGCCAGCGCCTGTGCCGGCGTGACCGTCACGGTATCGGAAAGACCGACGGCTGCCATCAGGGAATCGACCCTGTGGTAGCCGCGGTCATCGCGCTCGGTATGAACCCCCAAGTAGAGGTTAATCTTTGCCGGCGCGGAAAGAGTCAGGGACCGATCGGTCACCGTTAGTGCTCCTCGAGCTGATTGCCGAGCGGGGTAAAGATATGCTCGCCGCTCTCAGGGTCGAATAGCTCGACCTGACCGGTGAGGACATCGATATACTGGTAGGACTGACGCGACTTGCGGCCGCGGCGCTCGTCAACCTCGACGATAAAGACGGCGGGGTGGACGCTCTTGATGGTGCCCATGCGCTCGACAACGCGGGTGCGGCCCATGTTGGCCTTAACCTTGACGCGATCGCCCACCATATCGGTCAGCTTCTCGTGGATGTCGTCGACGTGATTGACTTCCATCTCTTCCATGAACAGGGCCTCCAAAAGGTGCAATTCAAAAAGGGGATAATACCCCTAAGATAGACAAAACTCTAATACTATAGCACCCTGTTGTGGCCATACGCAAGTAGCTAAAAAAGCCCGGTCTCGAATACGTACCAGACGACAATCTCGCATGACCAGTTGTTACGCGGTTTGGTAAAACCGCGTAACCTAAAGGTTGTCGGTGTCCAAGACGATGGTGAATGGGCCGTCGTTGACCAGGTCGACCTTCATGTCGGCGCCAAAGATACCGTGCGCCACATGCTCAACGTCCTCGCGCACAAGCGTCAAGAAGTACTCGTAGAGCTCGTTGGCGACATCGGGGGCGCCGGCATCCGTAAACGATGGGCGGCGACCGTGGCGGCAATCGGCGAACAGCGTGAACTGCGACACCACGAGCACCTCGCCGTCGACATCGGCAAGCGCCAAGTTGGTCTTGCCGTTCTCGTCCTCGTTGATACGCAGCCCGCGGAGCTTGCCCCACAGCTTGTCGGCCTCGGCACGCGTATCGCCATGGCCCACACCAAGCAGCACCAGGTAGCCGCGTCCAATGCGACCCACGCACTCGCCGTCGACCGTCACGCCGGCGTTGAGCACGCGCTGCACCACCGCACGCACGGTCTACTCCTCGCCCGTCAGCTTGGCGGACAGGTGCTCGAGCGCATGGAATCGATGGCTGATGGCGTTCTTCTCGTCCGCCGTCAGCTCGGCCATGGTCTTGCCCGGCGTGTCGACCGGCAGGAACAGCGGGTCGTAGCCAAAGCCGCGATCGCCGCGGCCCTCGTGCGCGATAACGCCCTCGCAGGCGCCCTCACCATAGGTGACCAGACCATCCGTGTCGATGAGCGCGACGACACTCATAAAACGCGCGGTGCGATCCTCGTCTGCCACGCCTTCCAAGTTAACGAGCAGCTTGGCGTTGTTGGCGGCATCGTCGCCGTGAATGCCCGCGTAGCGCGCGCTATACACACCGGGCTCACCGTCCAGCGCGTCGACGACCAAGCCCGAATCATCGGCAATGGCCATAAGGCCCGTCTCCTCGACCGCAGCCTGTGCCTTGATGATGGCGTTCTCCAAAAACGTCGTGCCGTTTTCCTCGGGGTCCTCAAAATCGCCCAGCTGGCCGAGCGCCACAAAGCGCACCTCGGGCATGACCTTGCCCAAAATGGCCTCGATCTCGGTGAGCTTATGGGCGTTGCCCGTTGCCACGACGATGGTCGCCGCCGGGTCGAGGGTGTCGATGTCAATCTTCTCAAGTGCCATGACTGGCCTCCTTGTCTCTATATCAATACCGCGCCGAGGGCAACGAGGGACTCCGCCTCTCCCCTCTCAATCAACGGCTGTCTTGCGCCTAGACGTCTCCGCAGATAAAACCTACCAAAATAAACCTGTCCCTTTTTGGCAGGTTAGGCGATGGCTTGGCGCTGAAGCTCGATGAGCTCGGCGATACCCTTGTCGCCCAGGTCGAGCAGGGCGTTGAGGCGTTTGCGGTCGAAGGGCGCCTGCTCGCCAGTGCCCTGGAGCTCGATCATCTCACCAGTGTCGGTGGCGACGAGGTTCATGTCGACCTCGGCATGGCTGTCCTCGGAATAATCGAGGTCAAGCAGCGTATTGCCGTCGACAACGCCCATGGAGATGGCAGCCACCTGGCCGATAAGCGGGATGCGCTCGATCTTTCCCGCCTCGACCCACATGGCGAAGGCGTCGTGCAGCGCCACCCAGGCGCCGGTGATGCTCGCTGTACGCGTGCCGCCATCGGCCTGAATCACATCGCAGTCGACGGTGACGGTGTACTCGCCGAGCGCCTTCATGTTGACGACGGTACGCAGGCTGCGGCCAATGAGGCGCTCGATCTCCATGGAGCGACCCTTGCGGTTGGCGTGCTCGCGTTTGCAACGTTTGCCGGTCGACGCCGGCAGCATGGCGTATTCCGCGGTCACCCAGCCGGCCTTAGCTCCCTTTCGCCAGCCCGGCACGCCCTCCTCGATAGTGGCGGCGCACAGCACGCGCGTGTCGCCGAACTCGGCCAAACACGAGCCGTGGGCGTGCTTCATGACGCTACGGGTGAGCTTAACGGGGCGCAACTCGTTGGCGGCGCGACCGTTAGCGCGGTTGACCTGCATGTACTCCATAGAAATATCCTTTCGGCAAAAGATGTGGCGAAGGCCTTGACGGCTGCCTTACATCTATTTCAGCTCATCGATATCGATATGTTCGATGCTCTTGAGCGGCTGACCAAAGATAAAGCTGCCCGCCACCGCAAACTCGGCAATGTTATCGGCCGTCGTGGCAAAACGATGCTGCGGCTCGGCGGCGTCGCCCGCCAGCTGCTCGCGGCGCGTGAGGATATCGGTCAGCTCGCGTGTGGTCTCCTCGGCGGAACTCACGACGCGCACCCCAGGCCCCAGCGCATGGCGGATAGGTCCCACCAACAGCGGAAAATGCGTACAGCCGAGCACCACGGTATCGATACCGTGGTCGCGCAGCGGCTCAACCGTGGCACCCACCAGCGCGCGAACGGCTGGCGTATCAAAAATATCCTCGTTCTCGAGCCACTGCTCCTGCAGATGCGCGCCCGAGGCGAGCTCGTGCTCGACGACCTCGACAAAGCTCGAAGCCGGGCAGCCATACACATCGACACCAGCATCCAAATCCTGGATGGCGCGCGTGTAGGCGCCCGAGCGAATGGTGAGATTGGTGGCGAGCACGCCCACGCGACGCGTACGCGTGCTGTTGATTGCCGCACGGGCACCCGGCGCGATCACACCGATCACGGGAACGTCGAGCACCTGCTGGGCCAGACGCAAGGCCGCAGCGGTCGCCGTGTTGCAGGCGATGACCATAATCTTGACATCGTGCTTCGAAAGCCAACGACCCGCCTGCAACGCAAACGAGCGCACCTCGTCCTCGGTGCGCGTGCCGTAGGGGCAGCGCTTGGTGTCACCGAAGTAGTAGACGGACTCGTGCGGCAACGCCGTCGCAATCGCGCGCGCAACCGTCAGACCGCCCAAACCAGAATCGAACACGCCAATCGGGCGCGTGTCGCCTGCCGGATTCTCGATATCGGACATTACCTCACCAGTCTCTCTCGAAAAGACATGTCCAAGTGCGGCGACGCCGCGCTACGAACGCGCCGCGACCAGCAGCTCTGCCGTCGCCGCCCAACCGTCGACAATTTTGCCGCGCGTAACGAAAGCGTTCTCGCAAGCAGCCAGGAACTCGGGCGCGCCGGCGCTCGTCAGGCCATTCTCGACCAGGCAGAATGTGCCCACGTGATCGGCCATGTAGAAGTCGGACTCGGAGTCGCCGAGCGCGAGCGTCTCCTCGCGCTCGATCCCTAGGTGCTCGCAGAAGCGCGCAATAGCGACGCCCTTGTTGAGACCCGCCGGATTGATGTTGAAGGCGCGGCCGTCCTCGACGCGATCGAGCTCGAGCGTCGTCGGCTTGGACAGGTGAGTCAGATGGCCGTTGCAAGCCCAGATCAGACCGTAGCCGGCCTCGTCGAGGATGGCCTGGACCTCATCGTCGGGTACATCGCCGCGCATGCCGACGGTGACCTCACGGTATTTGTAGCCGGTCGACATGTCGTTGTGGTACTCGATCTTGTGCGGCCAGCGGGCAAGGATCTTCTCGCACACGCCGGTCTGCTCGATCACCTGGTGCGGCGTGAGGCCGCAGGCGGGGTCGTAAGGCATGTCGCCGGTCAGATACTCCCAATCGTTGGCTTTGAGGTCGTACATGACCAGGCCGCCCATCTCACCAATGTAGGAGTTAAGGCCGAGCACGCGCGCGTCCTCGTGGATCATGGTACGGTTGCGGCCCGAGGTGGGAACCACCTGAATACCAGCGCGAGCGAGCGCCACGACGGCCTCGACGAGTTTGGTCGAGGGGTTGCCGTCGTTGTCGCGCAGCACGCACGAGCCGGGTGCGAGCATCGTGGCATCCAGGTCGGTAAAGACGTACTTGACCTTGGCCAAGCGCTCGCGCATCTCGCCCGAAAGCTCGGCAACGGTCGGCAGGGTATTGTGGGACATGGTTACTCCGTTTACGTAGAAGGGTTTGGACTTGGACGGCATGTTTTGATTGAGGGAACACGCTTATGGCGACAGCGCACTCAGGGCGCCGCCATCATGGTTCATTAGTCAAACTGGGTAACATCGATCAGGCGATTGGCCAGCGAAAGGTCGCTCTCGATGGGCACGAACTCGTCGCCCACGTGCATGAGTTCCTCGTCACCCTTTGCCAGCAGCAAGACAATGGTGGGAGCATCGGGGTTGATGTACTCCTCGCGCGCCGCCTTGAACGCCGCATGCACAGCGGCTTCGCGATCGAGGATGATCTTGTTCGGCGTATCGTCGGGAACATGTTCGGCAAGCTCGCGACAGACCTTCATCGGGTCCTCGTGAGCCGGGTCCTCGTTGGCAAAAATCATCAGGTCGGAATATGATGCGGCCTCGCGCGGAAGCTGCTCGCGGCGCTCCTGCGCCTTGCCGCCGGCAGCGCCAAACACTGCGATGACCGGGCTGGCGGGAAACGCGCGCTTGACCGACGAGAAAAGCGAGCGGAACGAAAGTTGGTTGTGAGCGTAGTCAACAACACAAATCACGCGGCCGTCCTTCGACTCCACGACCTCCATACGGCCCGGCACACGCAGTTTGGAGAGGCCCTTCTTGATGGCCTCGATACCGATGCCGATCTCGCGCGCGGCGGCGATAGCGACCAGCGCGTTCTCCACGTTAAAGTCTCCCGCGATACCCAGCAGGATCTTCTCCCCCGCCTCGGACTCGTCGGCACACAGGCCATGCAAGTTGAACTCGATGCTAAAGCCGACCATGCGTACGTCGCTCGCCCACAGGCTTGCCTCGGGATGCTCGACACCAACGGTCACCAAGCGCTCGGCCGTCGACGCTGCCTCCAGCACACGGTCGACCTCTTCGGTGCCCAGATTCACCACGGCGGTCTTTGCCTGGTCAAAGATCCTGAGTTTGCTCTCAAAATAATCCTCAAACGTGGGGTGTTCGATCGGCGAGATGTGGTCGCGGCCGATGTTGAGGAAGCACGCCACGTCAAACGGCAGATTCTCGACGCGTTGGTACTTGAGCGCCTGGCTCGAGACCTCCATGACCATGGACTGGCGACCGGACGTGCGGCAGTTGGCGATATGGCGCCAGACCTCGGGGGCCTCGGGCGTAGTATTGGTGCTCTCGTAACACTCGATGCCATCGTCGGTACTCACCGAGCCGATCATGCCGCAGGACTCGCCCGCCGCCTTGATGATGGACTGGAGCATAAAAGCGGCCGTGGTTTTTCCCTTGGTGCCGGTGATACCCACGATCTTGACGTCGTGGTCGGGACGGTCGTAGACCTCCGGCGGCAACAGGGCCATGGCCGTGCGAACGCTGTCCACGACCAGCATCGCAGCACCGCTCTCCTGCGCCAGCGGCTCCAGAGACTCGACCAGCGACTCCTCGCACACAAATGCGACGGCGCCCGCATCGAGCGCCATGCTCAAAAACGCGGGCTTAAAGGCAGCACCTTTGCAAAAGAACACGTCACCTACCGAGACCGCGCGCGAATCAAACGAGCAGCCGGTCACAGCACGCTCGTCAACCTGCTCTGATGCGCGCAGCTCGCCGCACACATCGAGAAGCTTGGCAAGCGTATCGACCGTGGTCACGGTCGCGGAATCCGAATGGTGCATCTTTCACCTTTCTCAGCCATTTGGCAGGGACGGTTTTTATAGTAACTGAAACGCACCCACGCAAAAACGGCTCCCGGAGGAGCCGTTACGCGCAGGCGTTCGTAAGCCGAGGCTAGGCAGCCTGAACAGCGGGCTGGTCCTCGTCGATAAAGAAGCGCTTGTACCACACCAGGAACACGAGCGGCGTATAGATCTTGCGCTGGAAATCGCCCTTGCCCGCAAAGTGCAGATCGAGCAGGTGCATGAGCTCGTCGGTATCGAAGAACTCGCTTGCCCACGGCGCGGTGAAGTACTCCTTGACATAGTCGTACCACTTTTGCTCGCGCAGCCAGTAGACAATCGGCACCGGGAAGCCCACCTTGGGACGGGTGGCCCACTCATCGGGCAGCGACTTGTTGGCAGCGTGGCGGAGTACTTGTTTGTTGCCGTTCTCGTTGATGCGGTAGCGGTCGGGAATGTGCTCGGCGAACTCCATGACTTTGCGGTCCAGGAAGGGCACGCGCAGCTCCAGCGAGTGCGCCATGCACATCTTGTCGGCCTTGAGCAGAATGTCGCCCGGGAGCCACATGTTCATGTCCAGGTACTGCTTCTTGACCAGTTCGGGCTGACCCTTCACGCGTGCGTAGATGGGAGCGGCAAGCTCGAAGGCGCCGTCACCGGTGTTGTACTCGGGCTTGAGCACGCCGTCGACCTCGCGCTCCGGCCATACCAGAGCCTGTCCCAGGAACGACTTCTCGGGGATCTCGGCACCCTTGACCAGGAAGTTATGTCCCTTGAAGTACGGCATATGCAGCGCCAGGTTACCGAGCGCGCGACGGATGGGCAGCGGCACCATCTTTTTGTACTTGCGCACCGGGACCGTATCCTCGTAGTAGGCGTAGCCGCCAAAGAGTTCGTCGGCGCCTTCGCCCGAAAGCACGACGGTAACGTCCTTGCGGGCCATCTCGGCCAAGAACCACAGCGGCACGGAAGACAGGTTGGACTGCGGCTCGTCCATGTGATACTGGATGTCCTCGAGCGCACCGAAGAACTCGTCGGCGGTAATCATCTTGCGAACGTTCTCGACGCCGAGCTTATCGGAAAGCTCCTTGGCGTAGTTGGTCTCGTTAAAGTTCTTGTAGTCAAAGCCCACCGAGAAGGTCTTGTCGGGCATGAGGCAAGCGGCGATGTAGCTGGAGTCGACGCCACCGGAGAGGAACGACGCGACCTTGACGTCGGCGATGCGATGGGCCTCGACGCTCTCGTGCACGACCTCGTCCAGCTCATCGACATACTCTTCGAACGGCTTCTCGACGGCAGAGTAATCGCAATCCCAGTAGCGCTCGATGTTCATCTTGCCGGTCGAGATATCGACGGTAAAGTAGTGCGCCGGCGGCAGCTTGTAGACACCCTCGAAGAAGGTCTCCTCGGTTGCCGAATACTGCAGCGTCATGTACGGACGCAGAGCCTTTTTGTTGACCGCCTTGTGGAAGTGCGGGTAGTCCAGGAAGCTCTTGATCTCGGAACCAAAGAGCACGCCCGGAGCGCCGTCGCCCGCATCGGCCATGGGATAGTAGTAAAGCGGCTTGATGCCAAAGATGTCGCGGGCGCCAAAAAGCTTGTTCTTCTTTTTGTCCCAGATGACGAAGGCGTACATACCGCGCAGGCGATCGAGGACGGCCTCGCCCCACTCCTCGTAGCCGTGCAGGAGGCTCTCGGTGTCGGCGCCGCAGTGGAACTTGTAGCCCTTGGCCTCGAGCTCGGAACGGAGTTCTTGGAAGTTGTAGATCTCGCCGTTGAAGACAATGACGACGCTGCCGTCCTCATTGGCCATGGGTTGGGCGCCAGCCTCGGTCAGGTCGAGGATCGACAGGCGACGGAAGCCGAGGGCAACGCGGCCGTCGATAAACTGACCGCCCATGTCGGGACCGCGATGGACGATGCGGTCCATCATCTTGGTGAGCACCTCGGATTGGTTATCCGTCCCACCGACAAAACCGACAAAACCGCACATATACTATCCCCTCTGCTGTTGCTGGGCATCAAATCGAATCAGTAGCTTTTGAGTATACCCGAGGGCGTAAAGAGGGGCGGAATGTTCAGGCAATCTCAACTGAATCAGCTCCGCGTGGACACGCGCCAGTTACCTTTAATGGATATGAGGTGAATGAGGCGATTGTTTTGCTATACTCTCTCCGCACGGGCGATTGGCGCAACGGTTAGCGCAGGTGCTTTACACGCACAAGGCTGGGGGTTCGAATCCCTCATCGCCCACCACTGATTTGATAGGCTCCCAGCAATGGGAGCCTTTCTTTTTTGGGCCCAGTGCATGGGATTCGAACCCGACAGGGTGCGGAGCTGAGGAAACGCGCAAGCGTTTTCCAGCGCAGCACGCGAGGAGCGGAGCGACGAAGCGGGACGCGGGCGGCGCCAGCCGCACGCGGACATCCCTCATCGCCCACCACAGAATTGGAAACGGTCCTCGCAAGGGGACCGTTTTTGCTTGCGCCCGGTGCATGGGATTCGAACCCGCCAGCACGTCTGTCACAAAGGCCGTGGCCAAAAAATGGCAAAAATGAGTACTGCTACTTTGTTTGCAACATATAAAAAGACAGTATTTGCTTAAGTTACGCAACATATGTCCATTATAAGGACTAACAGTTGGATCAAAATCGTGCTTTCATCGCCATTTCGACTTGCTATCTGGCCTTATTAGTCCAAAATTGCTGCTACCAAATCGGTAACAGTACTCATATTTGATGTTTTTTGACCAGCAGGTCTCCCTGCCTTAGCAAATCTAAGGCAAAACGGGCTCCAGACCGCTGAATCATGCCGCATAGGACACGCCCACAGTCCGGAACCCGGTCCAAATTGAGTTATTGCGCTGCGTTAGCCCAAGACACCCGACAGGATCTCGATCAGGCCGTCCACGTCGGCTTCTTCGCAGACAAGTGGTGGCAAGAAACGCAGCGTATGAGCACCCGTAGCGTTGATCACGGCACCGGCGGCCAGCGCGCGGGCAACAATATCATGCGCATCGCCCGCAGCATCATCCAAATCACAGCCGAGCATCAGGCCACGGCCACGCACCTCTACCACATGCGGAAGCTTAGCCAGCGCCTGCTCCATATAGGCACCCACCTTGGCAGCATGCTCGGCATAATCGCCGCGCACAAGCGCGGAGAGCGTCGCGGCACACGCCGCGACGGCCAAGCAGCTACCGCCAAAGGTCGAGCCGTGGTCGCCCGGCTTAAACACGTCGGCAATCTCCTTCTTTGCCACGACGGCACCCATGGGTACGCCGTCGGCAATGCCCTTGGCAAGACTCATAATGTCGGGCTCCACGCCATAGGTCTGGAACGCAAACGGCTTACCCGTGCGGAAGATACCGCACTGGACCTCGTCGGCGATAAGCACGGCGCCCACTTCGTGTGCTAGGTCGCGCGCTGCCGCCATAAACTCCTCGGTCATGGGGTGCACGCCACTCTCACCCTGGATCGGTTCGAGCATCACGGCACAAATTTCGCTCCCCAGCTGCTTAAAGATCGCACGCAGCTCATCGACATCGTTGGGCGTGCAGGCCACAAAGCCACCCGGCAGCGGACGGAAACTATCCTGCAGCCAATCCTGCATGGTGGCGGCAATGGTCTCGAGCGTACGGCCGTGGAAGCCGCCGCGCATGCACACGATGGTGTTGCCGCCGTTACCGGCACGCTTGGCGTACAAGCGCGCGAGCTTCATCGAGCCCTCGTTGGCCTCGGCGCCGGAATTGGCAAAGAACGTCTCCCACACCTGCTCGCCCGCAGCCGGGGCACCAAGAGCAGCTGCCGTGGTCTCATCGCCGGCGGCAATGGCATCGGCAAGCACGCGCGCACCATCTACGTCGTCGTTAGCAAGCTTGGACAGCAGCGCCGCGACCTGTCCACGCTGCTCGATGTAGAAGTAATTGGAGACATGCATGAGCTTTTTGGTCTGTGCCTCGAGCGCCGAGAGCACAGCCAGGTTGCCATGACCTAGGCTGCACACGCCGATGCCGGCAAGAAAGTCGAGGTACTCACGGCCATCGTCGCCGGTGAGCTTCATGCCATGGCCCTCGACAAACTCGACCGGAGAGCGGCCAAAGGTATGCATAACGTAATGGGATTCAAGCGATTGCTGAGCTGCAAGTGACATGGGATGCCTTTCGTTGAGCGCCGGACGGCGCGGGGCTATGGATGCAGGAATGGGGCGGCTGCGGGTCAGCTAGACCGTCTGAAGCTTCTCGACCTCGTCGAGGTTCTCGGTCAGACGCGCAGCAAACGTCGAAAGCGGATGCGGATGCGTATCGAACTCGTAAGCCATCTCGGTGGAATGGATCACGGTACCGACGCCGGCATCGGTCAGCAGCTCCAGCAGCAGCGAATGCGGCGTAGTACCGTTAATGATGTGGGCACGAAATACGCCGCCGGTAAGCGCATCGACGGCCGCACGCAGCTTGGGAATCATGCCCTTATCGACCTCGCCGCCGTAGAGCATTTCGTTAACCTCGTCGAGCGTTAGGTTGGAGATAAGCGAGTCCTTGTCGCTAAAGTCCTTGTACAGGCCATCGACATCGGTCAAAAAGATCGCCTTATGCGCGTGGAGCGCCGCGGCAACGGCACCGGCGGCGGTATCGGCGTTGATGTTGAAGAAACCGCCGTCCTCCCCCGCCGCGACGGTGGCGATGACGGGAATGTACTCGCTATCGAGTAAGCGCTCGATATAGTCGGTGTTGACGTGCGTCACTTTGCCCACGCGACCGAGCTCGGGGTCGAGCGGCTCGGCGATGAGCGTGCCGGCATCGCTGCCCGACACGCCCACGGCCAGGTTGCCGTGGTGGTTGATGGCAGCAACCAGCTCCTGGTTAACCTTGCCGCCCAGCACCTCGCGCACGATATCCATAGTCGCCGGCGTGGTCACGCGCTGGCCGTTCTTAAACTCGACGGGAATATCGTAATGGCTCAGCGCCTCGTTGATAGCCTTGCCGCCGCCATGCACGATGACGGGGCGCATACCGATGATCTTGAGCAAAACGATGTCGCTCATCACGTCGCGGCGCAGCTGCTCATCAACCATGGCGGCTCCGCCATATTTGATAACAACCGTCTTGCCGGTCAGGTTCTTAATCCACGGCAGCGCTTCGAACAGCAGCTGCGCGGTTGCTTCGTTGGATTCGCTCGAACGACAATCGCGTGCGAATTTCATAATCTGCCTCGTCTTTCGTATCGTTATCGCGCCGTGCTCCGCTGTCCGCAATCGCGGCAAGATGCGCAGCGTGCCCGGAATCTAGGAACGGTAGTCGCCGTTGATGGAGATGTACTCATGCGTGAGGTCGCAGGTCCACACGGTCGTTGCCGCGTCGCCTGCGCCCAGGTCGGCCGAGATCACGATCTCGGGCGCCTCGAAACGTCGTAGAGCCTCGTCCTCATCAAAAGGAACAGTCAGACCGCCGCGACAGACAGGCATGCCCATCATGTCGATGGAAACGTCTTCCTGATTAAACTTCACGCCGCACTTGCCAAGCGCCATAGCAACACGGCCCCAGTTGCAGTCGTGGCCGGCGATGCAGGTCTTAACGAGCGGCGAGTTGGCAACGGCACGGGCGGCGATATCGGCCTCCTCGTCGTTCACGGCGCCGGTAACGTTGACCGTAACAAGCTTGGATGCGCCCTCACCATCGGCGGCGATATTGCGCGCCAGGCTCTCGCACACCTCGTGCACGGCAAATGCCAACTCGTCGAAGGCATCGGAGCCCTCGACGATAGGCTCGGCATCTGCGGCAGCGGCGCCGGAGGCAAGCATGATGCAGGTGTCGTTGGTCGAGGTGTCGGAATCGACCGTTACCTTGTTAAAGGTCTGCTTGACGGTCGAGAGCAGCAGGGCATGAAGTGCCGCCGGCTCGACGGGGGCATCGGTGGTGATAACCGCGATCATGGTGGCCATGTTGGGCATGATCATGCCCGAGCCCTTGCACATTCCGCCTACCGTATAGACATTGCCCGCATGACCCGCAGCCTCACTACGATAACGAACGGCATACTCCTTGGAGTGGGTATCGGTCGTCATGATGGCGCGAGCGGCATCGGCGCCACCGTGGGCGGAGAGTGCCTCGTAGGCAGCAGGAATGGCGGTCTCAAACGTGTCGATCGGCAGAATCTGGCCAATCACACCCGTGGAGGCAACCAGAATCTGCTGGGGCTCGCAGCCGATGACCTGCGATGCGATGCTGCACGTCTCGCGCGCGCATGCAAGGCCGGTCTCGCCCGTGGCGGCGTTGGCATTGCCAGAGTTGACCGAAACGCCGGCGATGATACCGTAGCCCTTGTCGGCACCGCCCAGGTTGGCGCGGCTCACCTGCACGGGCGCCGCGCAAAAGCGATTGGTGGTAAACACTCCAGCGCCGGGACAGGGTTTATCGGGCACGACGAGCGCGTAATCCAGACGCTCGGGGTTCTTGCGGAACCCAGCGTGGATGCCTGCAGCCTTAAAACCAGCCGCAGCCGTAACGCCACCCTCGACTGCGCGAATCTTGATATCAAACAGCTCGATATTCATCGTCTTTATGACTCCTTATGTCAAACAAAAAACGGACATCGGTTGGTGCGCCATGCCAGTCGTAATCATGAGACCAGCTTAAGAGTGGCGCCCCACTCGATGCCCGACTACCAAATCGTTAACAATCGAATGTGCTACACCGGGCACGCCACTGTGGGCAAGCCTCGTCGCTCGTCAAAGCCAAAGACGATATTGGCGCACTGGACTGCTTGGCCCGCAGCGCCCTTGCACAGATTGTCAATGGCGCCCGTCGCCACCAGCACGCCCGCGCGCTTGTTGAGCGCGAGGCCAATCTGGGCGGCGTTGGTGCCGACGACCGAAGCCGTCTTGGGCTGCTGACCGGCATCGAGCACGCGCACAAAGGTGCGTCCAGCGTAGAACTGCTTGTAATAGTCGACGACATCCTCAAGAGCCAGGGAGTCGATGGCCTGCGGCGTGAGCGGCAGCGTCACCGTGGAGAGCAGGCCGCGCTTGAGCGGTGCCAGATGCGGGGTAAAGACGACGCGATCGGTTAAGCCAAGGATTTGCTCAATCTCGGGCGTGTGGCGATGTTTACCCACGCCATAGGCCTCCAGGTTCTCGTCCGCGCTGCAAAAGTGGGTGCGGGCGTTGCAGGACTTGCCGGCACCCGTCACACCGCTGATGGCATCGACGATCACAGGGCCACTCTGGGCAACCCAGCCGGCACGCTCGGCAGGAGCGGCAGCAAGGCTCGTTGCGGTGGGATAGCAGCCGGCGCAGGCGACCAGCACGGACTTGCCGTCAGCATAATCGGATGCGGCGGTCTCCAAGTCCTGGCAGAACAGCTCGGGCAGGCCAAAAGCGCGGGTCTTGAGCAGCTCAGGGCTCGTGTGCTCGGCGGCATACCATGCCTCAAAGACAGACGCGTCGCTCAGACGGTAATCGGCCGAAAGATCAAAGCAGGAGACGCCCGATGCAAGCAGCGCGGGCACCTGTGCCATGGCAGCCGTGTGCGGCACGGCCAAGAAGACGGCGTCGCAGGATTTAAGCTCGGGGGCGTCATGCGTGGTGAAAACCAGATCGCTCACGCCAGCAAAGTTCGGATACACCGCGGACAGCGGCTGGCCAGCATCGGCGTTGGACGTAATGGCAACAAGTTCAAACTCGGGATGGCCAAGCACGAGGCGAATGAGTTCGGCTCCGGCATATCCAGCCGCGCCGACGATTCCAACCTTCAAAGACATATCAGACTCCTTGTCTGCGATTTATGCACCGATGCGCATTTCGCAGCGGTCGTTATGAAGTGGGTTGAAACTTTAGCACCAAAAGATGCATGAACACGTAAATGGTTTGCATATTCATGCATTGAAACAATCCCGACACATTCGCTTGAAGGAATTGACAAATGGAGCGGGCCCCGTATTGACCGGCGCTCCTAACGGCGCCGGGCAATACGGGGCCCGCCCATGCGAAAACCAAGTTGTTAGGATGCGCCAGCTGGCTAGAGCTCGACCGGCACCCATTCGTCGTGATTGCAGATAAAAGCCTCGGGATCCTCGACGCTAAAGAAGACGAGCGTGGGGTCGTTAGGCCCCTCATAGTGCTCGCTCAAGCGCTCAAGATGTTTCCATCCTGCCTCGCGCATTTCGCTCGAAGCCCGGTCATCCAGACCCGCACGTCCGCGCAAGATGAGCCAGCCATGGCCCGGCCACCAACTCGTGGCCTCAAAGCGCTGATTTTGCAGCAGCTCCTGCCACACATCTTTGGTGCGCGCCGTTACAAACCACAGCTTGCCATCCTGGATCTGCGCAAACGAAAACGGACGCACATGAGGCTGTCCGTCAACGCTCGTCGCCAAATACCATGCCGGCACCGACGTCAGATACTCCAACACCGTATTCAATCCGTCCATGTGTCCTCCTGGCACTAGCTAATTCGGAACGGGTAGTTAATTTGAGACGCGCTAGAGCTCCAGGCGCTCCTCGCTGCCGTCGATATCACAGAAGCGCGCGGCAATGTTGCGGACCGAAAAGAAAGCAAGGCGGCCGTCGTTGGCACTCTCGTGTTCCTCGCCAATGCCCACCATGTGCTTAAAACCCGCTTGACGCACCTTGTCGCTCGCAGCTGCGTCGTCCTCAAGTGCGGCTTCGCCGGTCAATACGATCCAACATTCCCCCGGCTTCCAGCCCGATACCTCAAACTTGGGATTCGCGCTCAACTCCGCCCACACATCCTTGTCGCGCGACGTGCAAAACCACAACTTACCGTCATCGACCATGGCAAACGAAAACGGCCTCACGCGAGGCTGATGCCCGTCGGCCACATCGGTCGTGGCCAGATACCACGCCGGAATGCGCCTGAGATATGAACAGGCACGCTCAAGCTGAGCCGTGCGGTCGTTGTCGGTCATAGGGACCCCTTTCTTGCGCTCGAATCGCGCCTAAACAAGTTGAAGATTGATGACGATGACGCAGATGAGCAGCAACGCCGTCACCACCGCCGCCAACGCATCGCCGCGGCCAAATGCAAGCGCATGCAGGCGCGTGCGGCCCTGCTCGCCGTGATAGCAGCGTGCATCCATGGCGGCAGACAGCGTCTCGGCATGGCGGAACACGCCCGTGAACAGCGGAATCGCCACACTGCCGAGCATACGCACGCCGCCGAGCGGACCGCCCGTCACGCGCGCGCCGCGGCTTGCCTGTGCATCGGCCGTCTGCTTCATCTCGGTAGCGAACTGCGGCATAAAGCGCAACGCGATACCCATGATCATGCCGAGCTCGTGCGCAGGAAGTCCCACACACGCAAACGGCGCGAGCAGGCGCTCAAAGCCCGCGGTGAGGTCGAGCGTCGGCGTGGTGAGTGTAATGGCGCTCATGCCGGCCATCATCAACGTCAGGCGGCACGCCATAAAGGCGGCAGAACGCAGTGAGCCCTCGCTTATCTGCAGAAAGCCGAGCTGCCACAGGATGCGCCCACTCTGATCGGTAAACAAGTTGAGCACCGCGACCACGACGACGATTGCCAGCAGCGGCGCCATCGATGATAGGACCCGGCGCAACGGCACCCGGGACACGGCATAGATCAGCACGACGAAAATTGCGACAGGGGCCAGTCCGCGGAAGCTGCTGACCGTGAGCGTCGTGATCAGAAACACAAAGCCCAAGAGCAACTTAGTTCGCGGGTCCAGGCGGTGGATCGCACTATCGCCGGGATAGTAGCTGCCAAACGAAAACGCCTCCATCAGCAGCCCTCCTCTCGCGCGACCGTCTTGGATTTAGCAATGTCCGAGACGTTAGAAGAACCGTCTGAGCGACCGATCAGCAAATTTGCCAACTCGTCGGCCAACGACTCAACCGTATGGAGCCCGCCGCGACGCAGCGGCACGCCCGCCTCCGTAAGCGCCAGCGCCATACGCTGGGCGGCGGGAACGCCCAAGCCGATCGACTTGAGCTCACCGGCATGCGCAAACACCTGCGCGGGGGTTCCCTCGGCAAACACCGCGCCTTCGTTCATTACGACGATGCGGTCACAGCAATTGGCCAGGTCATCCATACTATGCGAAACCATGACAACGGTCAGGCCATCGCGGTGAAGTCGATCGATAAGCTCAAGGAAATCCCTGTGCGCAGCCGGATCGAGCCCCGCCATGGGTTCATCGAGCACCAGGACTTCGGGCTCCATGGCGAGCACGCCGGCGAATGCCACACGCCGTTGCTGACCGCCCGAAAGCTCAAAGGGACTCTTGTCGCCGACCGTGGAAAGGTCGAGGCCCACGCGTGAGAGCGATGACTCGACACGACGGTCGACTTCATCTTGCGGCAAGCCAAGGTTATGCGGACCAAACGCCACGTCCTGCGCCACGGTTTCGGCAAACAGCTGACGCTCAGGATATTGAAACACCACGCCGACCTTGGCCTTAACCGCGGCGGCGTCTTTCTTGTTTGACAGATCGAGCCCCAGCGCACGAACGGATCCCTCCTGGGGGCGAATCAAACCGTTGAGATGCTGAACCAGCGTCGACTTACCCGAACCGGTATGACCTGCCAAGCCCAGGAACTCGCCGCGACGCACCGTCAGCGATACATCGCGCAGCGCCCACGGGCTGCTGGGGTCGTTTCCCCAGAGAGCCTGTTTGCTCGATTTGCCCGCAGTGGCTGAGCGCTTATGCCAGCGGCGGCGCTCGCGCGGACTGAGCGAATAACTGTACGAAACATGGGATAGTTCGATGACGGGCTCCGACGCGTTGTCCTCGTTGTCTGCCGGAACAGTGCCGTCAGCGATTTCCGACTGGGATACGGAAGACTGCCCCGCGGTGCCTGCCCCACTCCGCTCGGCATAAGCCTGCGCAATCTCGGCGACCATATCCGCCTCACGCACCTGCGCGCAAACGGACACGCCCTTCGCACGAAGTGCCATGCCCAAACGGCACGACTCTGGCATGTCAAGGTTGAGCTGAACGAGTTCATTCGCCCGCGTCAGAATCTCATCGGGCGTGCCCAGCATGGCAACTCGTCCCGTCTGAAACACGGCGACACGATCGGCCTCGGCAGCCTCTTCCATAAAGTGCGTAATCATCACGATGGTCATGCCGCGAGCGTGCAACGCGCGGCAAGCCTTCATGAGGCCCTTGCGTCCACGCGGATCGAGCATCGAGGAAGCCTCGTCCAATATGAGCACGCGCGGTTCCATGGCGAGCACGCCGGCAAGCGCCACGCGCTGCTTTTGGCCGCCCGAAAGCGCATGGGTCTCGTGGCGCTCAAAGCCCACCAGGCCCACGCCCTTCAGCGCCTCGCGTACGCGCTGCGCAATTTGCGCCGATGGCACGCCAAGGTTTTCGGGACCGAACGCAACGTCATCTTCGACAAGCGTTGCCACCAGCTGGTCATCGGGATTCTGGAACACCATGCCCGCGGTCGAACGAATGTCGTAGACCAACTCGGGATCGGACGCATCCATGCCGTTGACGCGCACCGTGCCCGCATCGGGCTGCAGCAGCGCATTCAGATGCTTGGCAAACGTCGACTTGCCCGACCCGTTGCCACCGAGGATACAGAAAAACTCCCCGTCCTCGATGCTCAGATCGACGTCGTCGAGCGCCGGTGCAGCACCGTCATAGCTAAAGGAAACGCCCCGACACTCAATCATGCGCGGCCTTTGACCTGGTCCTTCTTGGGCGTGATGAGATTAGAGACCGCCTTGTACACCGCCAGCGTCAACACCGAGTTAAGCACGGTCTTGATGAGGTTGAACGGCAGCACGGCAGGAATCATGAGCGGGGCGATCACATCTACCGAGCCATACCAGAACCATACGCCAATGGTAAGGTTTGCGACCATAGACAGCGCCGTAGCGGCAATGACGCCGAGTACCAGGCCAATCACGGCACCCTTATAGGTATGCATCTTCTGGTAGACGATAGCCGCGGGCAGAATGTAGCCCAGCGTGGCAACCAAGTTCATAAGCGCGCCGACCCAGTCACCCGTGGTGAGCGCATGGATAACGATAGCCATAGCGGCAACAGCAGTGCCGGCGCCAGGACCATACGCAAACCCGCACACCATTGCCGGCACCAGCGACGGGTCATAGGTCAAAAACGGCGCCGAAGGAAGGATGGGCAGCTGCACGTACATAAACAGGGCGCCCAAGGCACACATCAACGCCATGGTAACGAGCTGTTTGGTGCTCCACCTATTCGTGTTCTCAAAATGGATATGCTGCGACTGTTCAGACATAAGATCACCTGCCTCTTTCATCCGGACTCTAACCGTTGGTACTGGGATCTCACCAGTTCAGCCGGCATGCGAACCAACGCACACACGGGTCGCGGACTCATCGGCTCGGTCGCAGGCATCTCACCTGCGCCACGGCGTCCCTTTGACACCGCCCGATTTACCGCCAGTGGGGAATTCCACCCCGCCCTGAAACAGCAATTGCAAGTGTAGCACGAGCAATCGTTCGCGCAAGTATGCCGAGGGTAATTTATGGTGGGGATCAGCTGCCCCTTGATTATCAACTTTATCCGAACACCTCCCACATTCATCCGCACATGTGCGGATGAATGTGGGAACCCGATACC
>NZ_JBCJBI010000011.1:0-70133 GCF_039062365.1 Collinsella aerofaciens | reverse complement strand
GCGGAGTGTTCTGAAAACTAAGCCCAGCCCCCGCCTGCGGTGACGCTGCTGCGAGCGGTCTGCGATGGGGCCGTTGTTGGTTGGGGCCGCTGGGCTGATGTGGGGGTGCGTGGCTGTTGCGGGCCCTGGTCCCGGCGGCGGCCTCGGCGCTTTGCGCCTGCCGCCTTTGGGGACTGCGGGGCGCGGCCGGCAGCTGCGGCGCGTTCGCGCCTGCTGCCTGAGGTGACTTTGGGGTCGTGCGGCAGATGCGGCGCGTTGCGCCTGCTGCCTTGGGTGACTTTGGGGTCGATTGGAGTTGTCTGCACAATTCGCGGTATTATGGTGCGGAGTTTTGAAAGGAGCCGCTGGTGGTCACGACGACGTTTGCTTCGCCTTTGGGCGAAATCTTGCTTGCCGCTGATGGCCGCGGTCTGACGGGGCTTTGGTTTGAGGGGCAGGAGCATTTTGGCTCCACGCTTCTCAAAGAAGATCCCGAACATGTTGAAGGCGCCGATGCAGTTTCTGGTGCTGGCGGCATGTCGTCGGTGAGTCCTGCAAATGGTGCGGCGTCTTCGGTGCTTGAGCGTTCCTGGGCTTGGCTGAATGCTTATTTTGCAGGGCAGGAACCTCGGTTTACGCCTCCGTTGCATATGATTGGCACGGCGTTTCAACGTGAGGTTTGGTTTGAGCTGCTCTCTATCCCGCGTGGCGAGGTCGCTACGTATGGCGAGATCGCTCAGCGCGTTGCGGCTCGACATCGTGTGCCGGGAAACGAGGCACCTGTTGTGTCTCCTCGTGCGGTGGGGGCTGCGGTCGCGCGTAATCCCATTTCGATTATTGTGCCGTGCCATCGCGTGGTTGCCGCCGATGGTTCGCTCAACGGATATGCCGGCGGCCTCGACCGCAAGGAGTGGCTGCTGCGGCTTGAGGGCGCGTACGAGGAGTAACGCTCGAGCACTTTGCATAGCCAAGATGCCGTGAAAGAACGGGACACGCTTTCCGAATGGAGGCTCAGACGGAAACCACGTCCCGGAATTCTGTTTTAAAGCGGGATGCGCTTTCCGAATGGCGTCCCGAGCGGAAACCGTGTCCCGGAATACAGCCTCAGAGTGGGGCGCCGTTTCCGGTTGAGACCACCTGCTTGGACATCTTTCTACGCCCGCTCCTGCAGGGCGTAGATCGATTTGTCCATGTTGAACAGATAAGCCACAACGCAGACGATAAAGAACGCCGGCAGATTACCGAAACCGAAGACCTCGCAGCCAATGAGGATCGGTGCGAGCAGCGTGTTGGTGGCGCTGCCAAAGACGGCTGCGTAGCCCAGCGCGGCGCAGAGCTCGATGGGCATGCCGAGAATTCCAGCGAGCACGACACCCAGGCTGGCTCCGATGGAGAATAGCGGCGTCACCTCGCCACCCTGATACCCTGCGGCAAGCGTGGCAATAGTGAGTGCGAATTTGAGCGCCCAGTCCCAAGGCATGATGACGACCTTGCCGTCACCGTCGAGCGCAGCCGATATCAGGTTTGTTCCAAGGCCGCAGTATCGCCCCTGCCACAGCACGAACAGAATCGCCGATAGCGCGATGCCGATGACGGCGATGCGCGCATAGGGGTTGGGGAGTAGCCGCGCCGCAAGGGTCTTGGCGTGGGCAAGGCACCAGGCAAAGGCGCCGCCTACCATGCCAAACGCGATGCCCAACACCGCAAGCCGTCCAAGACCGGGGAGGTCGAGCGCGCATGAGGCGGCAACAGCGACCTCGAACTTCTCGAGCCCCAGGGCGCCGGAGGTCATGCTTGCGGCGAGCGCGGCCGTAAGCGCGGGAAACAGCGCGCGATATTCCATGCGTCCCGCGACCAGCACTTCGATAGCAAAGACCGTGGCGGCGAGCGGCGTTCGAAAGAGTCCGGCAAAGCCAGCGGCCATACCAATGAGCAAAAACGTGTTGCCGGGGTTTCGGAAAGGTAGACGCCGGCCGATCCAGTGCGAGACGGTTGCACCAATCTGCACGGCCACGCCCTCGCGTCCCGCGCTGCCGCCAAAGAGGTGCGTCCCCCACGTGCTCAGCATAACGAGCGGCACCAAACGCGGGGAGATGGCGTCCTCGCGTCCGTGACCTACGTCGAATACCAGGCTCATGCCCCGATCGGTGCCTTTGCCCCAGGTGCGGTAGGCAAATACGATGGCCAAGCCCATGAGGGCGAGGAAGGGAAGGAGCAGTGCGATGTGCTCGTCGCGGAAAGTGCCGATCGCCAGGAGCACGCGGCCAAAAAGGGCACAGATGGCGCCAACGATAACGCCGACGGGGATTCCGACAGCGCCCATAAACACGAGGCCGCTATAGGTGCTGACCAGGCGTTTGACTCTGCTCGAAGCGCTGCTTTCTGACATTTTGCTTTCCGACACTTACTCTCTTGATAGAAAAAGAGCTGGAGTTGCGCATCGTTGAGAGGCTTTCCAGCTTTAGCAAAACAAACTTATAAGATGCGACGGGCCGCGTCAAGATAATTACCGGGCGGCCTAGGAGGCGGCTGGTTGGCTGGCTTAAAACCTAGCGCGTGAAATGACGCCCCGCGCTATTCAGCGCGCTTGATAGGATGACGAACCACGGTCTTTAGTTTCTCCGGTGCACATTTGCGTGGATCGGAGAGATAGATTTCGTGATGTAAACGGGTGCCTGAGAAGTCGGGGACATAGCCCTGCTCGGTCGTGTATTCATGCATAGCGTTTACGGTCGCCGGTTCGTCGTCATAGGGCCCGGTGTGCATGCATTGAACGCAGAGACCCTCGTCAACTTTAAGCAGCTCGACGGCAGAAAAGTCCAGTTTCTTTTTGGCCGTGGCCTCCGCGACTGCCCAGTCAAAATCATCTCGGCTGACGAAATCGGGCAGGCGGATGCACGAGATAAAGTTGAAATCGTCCTTGCGTACATAATCGATGTCGCCGCTCGGGGGAGTCTTGCCACCAGAAACCCTCGAGCGGAGGTACCACAAAGTCGAAATAGCCCTCGATACTCCTTGAGCCTTTCTTCGACATCTTGACGGTATAGGCGATGCCGTAAAGCAGCGGCAGGGCGTTTTGATACTCGCCACCTTCAGTATTTGGGTCGCCCTTTCCGCGAACGGCAACGTAGCTCATAGGCGGGACAGTTACGATACTCGGCTTGCTCGCAGGTCTGTAGAGCTCCTTGCATTCCTTCTTAAAGTCGAACGCCATGTTGGCCGCCTTTCTGCGTATTGGCCTGCTTAGATAACGGAATCATATCATAGAAACGAACAGCTGTTCGAATGATTTGGCTGACAGATTGAGATGCGTGCGTTGTGTTTGGCGGTCGGCCTGACCCCGTCGATGATGTCTCTGCCTTCCCGGCGCCTCATCTATAGCCGCCATTTCCCCATATAAAACCTGCCAAAATAAACCTGTCCCTTTTTGGTAGGTGCGAAATGGGTAATACTAAAGAGTTATCCGACCAGATGGGAATTAATCGATGGCTTATATCGAATTCAAAGACGTCATCAAGGCATACGGCGAGGGCGACGCCCGCATCCATGCGCTCGACGGTGCGAGCTTTTCTGTTGAGCGTGGCGAGCTTGCCATTATCCTGGGCGCTTCGGGCGCCGGTAAAACCACGGCGCTCAACATTCTGGGTGGCATGGATACGGCGACTTCCGGCACCGTGACGGTGGACGGGCGCGACGTGAGCTCTGCTAACGAGGCGCAGCTCGTGGAATACCGTCGCGCCGACGTGGGCTTTGTCTTCCAGTTCTACAATCTGGTCCCCAACCTGACGGCGCTCGAAAACGTCGAGCTCGCGGCGCAGATCTGCCCCGATTCGCTCGATGCCGAGCAAACGCTTTGCCAGGTTGGCCTGGGCGAGCGCCTCGCCAACTTCCCCGCGCAGCTTTCGGGCGGCGAGCAGCAGCGCGTGTCCATTGCCCGTGCACTGGCAAAGAACCCCAAGCTACTTTTGTGCGACGAGCCCACGGGTGCACTCGACTACAAAACCGGCAAGCAGATCTTGCAATTGCTGCAGGACACCTGCCGCAAACAGGGCATTACGGTCATTATCATCACCCACAACTCCGCGCTTGCGCCCATGGCCGATCGCCTGATTCGCTTTAAGAACGGTCGCGTGGAGAGCGAGACGGTCCAGCAAAATCCCGTGCCTATCGAGACGATCGAGTGGTAGCGCCCATGGACCAGGACCGCCAAAACAGCCTACGCCGCGACGCGCAGAACACGGAGCGCGAGCAGGATTTTACGACCTACCGCACTGCCCAAAGCTCAAACGATATGGTGCCGACGGTTTTTCGCCGTGGCATCTACCGCACAATCCGAGGCAGTCTTAAGCGTTTCTTGTCAATCGTGGTCATCACCGCGCTTGGCGTGAGCGTGATGTGCGGCCTTAAGGCGGGTTGCGAGGACCTGTGCGATTCGGTTGACGCCTACTTTGACCAGCAGAATGTCTACGATATCAACGTCCAGTCGACTTATGGCCTGACCGACGATGATCTCGCCGCCATCCAAGAGGTCGATGGTGTCGAGACGGCCGAGGGCATCTACACCGAGACCGCCTACACCGCCGTGGGTACAACGCGCGAGCGCGTGGTCGTGCAGAGTCTCTCCAAGGAGAACATCGATCAGCCGGTGCTCGTGAACGGCGATTTGCCCGAGAGCGCCGATGAGGTTGCGGTGACTTCGAAGTTCCTGAAGGCTTCGGGCAAAAAGCTCGGCGATACGGTGAGTTTTGCCGCCAACGATGCGAGCTCGTCGAACCAAAGTGCCAAGGACCAGTTTGCCGATGGCGATTACACCATCACGGCCGAGGTTCTCGATCCCACCGACGTGAGCTCCGACTCGACGGTCAACGCCTTCCGTGCTGCTTCGGCGGCGGACTATAAGTTCTATGTGAGCGAGGACGCCGCGACATCTTCTTCCTACTCCGCGGTCCACGTGATCGTCGAGGGAGCCAAGAGCCTCAACTCCTATTCGGATTCCTACGCGGCAAAGATCAATGAGGTCAAGGGCAATATCGAGAAGATCCGCGAGGAGCGTGAGAAGGCGCGCGCTCAGGAACTGACGGTCGACACGCCGGCAAGCTTGGATGCGGCCGAGCGCCAGGCGAATATGCTCTTTGGGATTGAGCAGGACAACATCAATCGCATGGCGGAGGGCAGCGACGAGCGTGCGCAGGCGCAAGCCGACCTGGACCAGCGCCGTGCCGCCGCCGACCAGCAGTTTGCCGATGCCCGCGCCGAGCTTTCCGATCTGGGCGAATGCGCTTGGTACATCCAGGACCGCGGCAACATCGCAAGCTACTCGAGCGTCGATAGCGACAGTTCTTCGATCGAGGCCATCGCCACCGTGTTCCCGTTTATCTTCTTTATCGTCGCCGTGCTCATCAGCCTTACCACCGCCACGCGCATGGTCGAGGAGGAGCGCACGCTCATCGGCCTGTACAAAGCACTCGGCTATTCGCGCGGACGCATCCTGTCCAAATATGTGGACTACTCGCTGTGGGCGTGTCTGATCGGTGGCGTGCTCGGCAATATCATCGGCTTTGTGGGCCTGCCGCTGTTCTTGTTTACGGTGTTCGACGACATGTATTCGCTGCCCCAGATGCTGCTTTCGTACGACATCGTGTCCTCGATCGTTTCGGTGGCGCTGTTTGCCGTGGGCGTGGTGGGCGCCACGATTATCGCCTGCCGCCACGAGATGGCCGAGACCCCTGCCTCGCTCATGCGCCCCAAGGCTCCGCGCGCCGGCTCGCGCATTCTGCTCGAGCGCATCGGCTTTATCTGGCGCCGCATGGGCTTTTTGAACAAGGTGGCAGCGCGTAACCTGTTTCGCTACAAAAAGCGCGCCTTTATGACCATCTTCGGTATCGCCGGCTGCACGGCGCTCGTGATCTGCGGAATGGGCATCCGCGATACGTCGGTGGCGCTTTCGCCCAAACAATACGGGCATATCACGCGCTATGACTTGCTGGCGGTCGCCAATCCCGACGATTTTTCGCAGACGTGCGCGGCGTTGGATGAGCGCAGCGCGGCCAATGATTCCAACGTGACCGTGACTTCGACGCTGCCGATTATGACCGACAACGTTACCTTTACGTTTGGCGGCAAGAGCGAGACCGTGCAGCTCATCGTGATTCCCGACGACCGCACGGGTGACTTGGGCGATTACGTGCGCCTGGAGGATGAGTCCAAAGAGCCGCTGTCTTTGCGTGACGGAGACGTGTATCTGAGCAAGAGCTCACAGCTGGTTCTTGGGATTCAGCCGGGCGATACGGCACACGTCCAAGATTCGTCACTCAATGTTGCCAAGGTCAAAGTCGGTGACATTTCGCTTAACTATCTGGGCAACACGCTTTACATGACGCAGGGCACCTATGAGCGCGCGTTCGGTCGAAGCGCACGCCTCAACGGCGTCTTTGTGCTGCTTAAGGGCTCGTCGGCCGACCAGATTGCGTTTAGCAAGAATCTTAAGAGTGACGGTTGGCTTTCGATTTCGAGTACGGCCGAGCATTGGGAAAACTATGAGGCGAACTTTACGATTATCAATTCGGTCGTGGTGCTCGTGACCTTTATGGCGGCGTGCCTATCGTTTGTGGTGGTGTTTACGCTGTCCAACACGAATATCTCCGAGCGCGAACGCGAGCTGGCGACCATCAAGGTGCTGGGCTTCCGCCGTGGCGAGGTGCACCATTACGTCAACAAGGAGACGTTGATCCTCACGGCGATTGGCGCCGCGCTGGGCGTGCCACTGGGCGGCTTGCTGGCCGAGAGTTTTACGTACATTTTGCAGATGCCGTCGCTGTACTTCGACGTTGAGGTCGAGCCGCTAAGCTACGTGCTCGCCGTGGTGCTTTCCTTTGGCTTTACGTTTATCGTCAACCTCGCCACCAACCGAACTCTCAACAAGATCGACATGGTCGGCGCCCTCAAGAGCGCCGAGTAACCTGCCTGGGATTCAAGCTGTAGCGAGCTGTAATGTACCACAACCGCATTTTTGCATAAACCGCCCCGCCGATTGCATATTTCGGCGGGGCGGTTGCTTTTTGCCCGCGGGTACCCCAGGGGGCGGCGTGCAAATTCCGGAGTATTCAGCATCCCGGAGCCCGCGGGTGCGGGAGCGGGCGCACAAAACAGCGCTTAAAGTCCTGATTCTGAGCCCCCAACGCCTCAAGAGCCGCTCGTTTTTTACAGGATGCGGCCCATGGCGCCTGCCTTTCGCCCAAAATCCAGTATGCAGGTGCCCTCGGCTGCTGAATACTCCAAAAAATGCACGCCGCATCCTACCCCAGGCACCCGCAGCTACTCTGCGAGTGCGTGGCCTAATAGTAAGTTGCGGTGGAATAGTTCCCGTTTATGGCTCTGCTATGCCAAACGGGAACTATTCCACCGCAACTTATCGAGAGGGCTCTTGGTTGTTATTTGCACCGACATTTGTCATGAAATGGCAGGTCGTTAGGGGTTGCTACTGGTAGTTGCGGTAGGGTTGGGGCAGATTCTAACTAGAAATGGTGGTCGCTACCGGTTGTTCTCGGCATACTCGGCTCATTCGATTACGGTCACCACATGAAAGGAACTGCCATGGATCTTGCGATGGCGCAGCGGCTCGTTGATCGCCGCAAGGCTGCCGGGCTTTCTCAGGAGGCCCTTGCCGCCCAGCTGGGTGTAAGCCGCCAGGCTGTCAGTAAATGGGAGCGCAGCGAATCCTCGCCCGATACCGATAACCTTATTGCGCTCGCCGCGCTGTATGGCGTGTCGCTGGACGAGCTGTTGTATGGGGAAGCGGCTAGCGATGCCGACGACCTTGAGGACGGCAGTGCCGACACCGAGACGGCGGATGTGGCTGACGAGGCTGAGGCTTCTACTGAGCACGCCGATTGCGGCGACAAACCACTTGTCGATATTTCCCTCGCGCGCGGCATCCACGTCATTGATCCCAATAAAGGCGAGGAAGTCCATGTTGGCTGGAGCGGCATCCATGTGACCAACGACCGCAAGGGTGAAGAGGTGCACGTGGGGCCGGGCGGCGTGCATATTGACACGCTAGAGGACGACGGGCACAGCGTGCACACCAATGCCGATGGCACCGTGGTTATCGACGGCGAACAATTCTCCAGCTGGAAAGAGGCGCGCGACAAGCTCGACCATCATGGCAAGCATTTCCACACCAAGCTCGGTCGCGCGTGGAATAAGTTCCCCTTCCCCGTGCTTGTCGCCCTCGCCTATCTGGCGCTCGGCATTATTTGCGGCGTGTGGACTACGGGACTTTTCCTCGTCTTTTTGATTCCCGTCTACTACGCGCTTGGCGATTTCATCGACCGACGTCATCTGTCAAAGCTTGTCGACGCCGTCTACCCGGCAGCTGCCATAACTTGGTTCCTCTACATGTGGTTCTGCCTGGGACAGCCCCATCCCGCATGGGTCATCCTCATCACGATTCCCATCGTAAAAGCGCTTATGCACTGGTGCCGCAAACAATGGAAGCACCGCAAACAGGCCTAAACCGCCCTAACCCGCCAGCGCCACTCATCCGACACCGCCCGTCCCTTCCAAGTTGCGGTGATATAGGGACTGTTTTGAGGCTCCAAAGCGCCAAACAGTCCCTATATCACCGCAACTAACAAACAATTGGGTCAGTTCCGGCACGGAGATAAGCATTGAGCTGACCGCGCGCCAAGAAAAGGGCCTATTTACTACGTTTAGCCCGAAGGGGCCGACCATACCCGCCTTTTTCGAAAACTGGCAAGCTTTCTACCTGCGGTTTTATTTTTACAATCTTTGTCATGGTCGAGGGTGTGGTAGCAAACGTAGTAGATAGGTCCATTTTGTGGCAACGGATCATTCAAGCTCAATCTCGAAGGCTGAAGAGAGCCTCTCATCCACGCCTGCGAGCGAAAACCAAATAGAATGAAAGGCAAATGGAAAGCCCGTTTGACGAGCGGAGAACATATGCGCGACGTAGCCGAAAGCGACTGGAAGCTGTTTAAGAAAATGCTTCCTCAATGGCAAGAACGTTATATGGAAAAGCTCATCGGCCGGTACGTTGAGATGCTGAACGGCGACAGCGAAGCGTCCAGTAGATTTTGGGCGCTAGAAGAGCGTATCAATAGGGATAAGCTGTCCTCAGGAGTGCTGGTGAACGACCTTCGCCGCAGTACAATGCACCGTGAGATAGCTAATTTGCTTATCGACAGCGTGATTACCCTCGACGATCTTGATGGTTTTACCGAAGACATTAAAAGCTATGCGCAACACTGGACTGGCCAGTAAGAGCACTGAACGACAGACATTCCCAGCAAAGCGGGGCAAACGCCGGGCCACCTAATGGTTGTCCGGCGTTTGCCCAGATTAACCTGCCAAAGATGAACCTGTCCCTTTTTGGCGGGTTACTCGGCGCTTTTAAGAGCGCCGAGTAACCCGTTCTGGGATTCAAGCTGTAGCGAGCCACCGACGCGCCCACAGCCACTAAATTGCATAAACCGTCCTGCCGATTGCATATTTCGGCGGGGCGGTTGCTTTTTGCCTACGGGTAACCCAGGGGGCGGCGTGCAAATTCCGGAGTATTCAGCATCCCGGAGCCCGCGGGCGCGGGAATGGGAGTGCAAAACCACGCCGAAAGCCTTGATTCTGAGCCCCCAGTGCCTCGAGGACCGATCGTTTTTTACAGGATGCGGCCCATAGTGCCTGTCTTTCGCCCAAAATCCAGTATGCAGGCATCCTCGGCTGCTGAATACTCCCAAAAATGCACGCCACACCCCACCCTAGGCACCCGCAGCAAGAAGACGAATAGCCTCGGCCTCCCCGGTTACCGCAGGAGGCCCCAGGGCTTACCTCCCAAATCTTTCCGCAGGACGGAAGGATCCCGCCGCGCGAAGCGCACGGCGGGATCCTGACATGTCCGAGGACGATTTGGGAGGTAAGCCCTGGGGCCTCCGATGAGAGCAGTTTCGGCCGAGGCTATTCGTCGCCGAAGCTGATGCCCAACGCCTTGGCCTCGCGTACCAGGTCGCTCTGGGGATCGACATACTTGAGCTTGCCGGCGACATCCTCGAGCGGCATGTGGCACATCTTGCCGTCGCGCAGGGCGATCATGTAGCCAAACTCGCCGCGCAGGCAGCCCAGCGCCGCCTCGACGCCGCACTGGGTCGCAAAGATGCGGTCCTGGGCGTCGGGCTGACCGCCGCGCTGCGTATGGCCGGGGATGGCGACGCGGGTCTCGCGGCCGGTCTTTGCCTCGATCTCCTTGGCAATGTCGTAGACAATCGAGGGGCTCGTACGTTCGGCGAGCTTCTTCTTGTACTCCTTCTTGGGCAGCGCCGCGTCCTCCTTGGAGATAGCACCCTCGGCGACGGCCACGATGGTAAAGCGGCTGCCGGTCTCCATGCGATGCTCGATGGTTTTGATGACGTTATCCATGTCGTAGGGAATCTCGGGAATCAGGATGACGTCCGCGCCGCCCGCGACGCCGGCGTACAGCGGAATCCAACCAACCTTGTGGCCCATAATCTCGATGACGAACACGCGGCCATGGCTCGAAGCGGTGGTGTGGATGTCGTCGATGCACTTGGTGGCGACATCGATGGCGCTCGTAAAGCCAAACGTCATCTCGGTGCCCCAGGTGTCGTTATCGATGGTCTTGGGCAGTGCGATAACGTTGAGGCCCTCTTCGCGCAGACGGTTAGCGGTCTTGGTGGAGCCGTTGCCGCCCAGCATGAACAGGCAGTCGAGCTGCAGCTTGTGATAGGTGTGGACCATCGCGGGCACCTTCTCGACGCCGTCGGCCTCGGGAATGTCCAGGCGCTTGAACGGCGTACGGCTCGTGCCCAGGATGGTTCCGCCGCGGGTGAGGATGCCGCTAAAATCGGCGGGCGTCATGACGCGAAACCTGCTGTAGATAAGGCCCTGGTAGCCGTCCTCAAAACCGTAAATCTCGATAGGTTCTTCGCTATTGGTCATGAGCGTTTTGACGATGCCGCGCATGGTGGCGTTGAGCGCCTGGCAGTCGCCGCCACTGGTGAGAAGACCGATCCTAAGCATGGTGAATCCTTCCGGGCAAGTTATAACATGCGCATAAGTTTACCCCCGCACACTGTTGATACGGGGGTAAAACGTGTTAGCTCAAGCGTATAGAAATGTAAGCAATGTTAGAAATTCGCAAGTTGGCGGACAGCGCGGAATTAAGCACGGAATGAAAGGCGCGGCACTGGCGCGGCGGGGTATGCTGGAGGAGACCATCAACCCAGCGAAAGGGGAGAGCATGACGGATCAGGAAACGCCCGAGCGCGTGCACGTGACGGCCGACGATATCGAGGCGGCCAACGACCTTATCGACTTTATCGAGGCATGCCCCAGCATGTTCCATACGGCGGCGACCGTTATGGCCGAGCTCGACGAGGCGGGCTTTACCTACCTGCCCGAGAATGCGGCGTGGGACATCGAGCCGGGCGGTCGCTATTACACGCAGCGCAACACCTCGAGCGTCATCGCCTTTAAGGTTGGCGAGGACCTTGCCGCGACGTGGGGCGAGGACGGCGTTGCCGGCGACTACCATTTTCAGCTCACGGCGTCGCACAGCGATTCGCCGACGTTTAAGGTTAAGGCCGTGCCCGAGCTCGACGGCGCGGGCGAAACGCTGCGCCTGAACACCGAGGCCTACGGCGGCATGATTGACTACACCTGGTTCGACCGCCCGCTGGCACTGGCGGGCCGCGTGCTGGTGCGCGAGGGCGACCGTATTGAGAGCCGCCTGCTTGCCACCGAGCGCGAGGTTGCCATTATCCCGAGCCTTGCCATCCATATGAACCGTGGCGTCAATGAGGGCTTTGCTCCCAACCGAGCTGTCGACCTGTGCCCGCTCATCAGCGCCGGCGAGCTTAAGCAGGGCGACTTTGATGCCCTGATCGCCGAAGAGCTGGATGTTGAGCCTGAGCAGATCTTGGGCCGCGACCTGTTTCTGGTCAATCGTCAGGATGCGCGCATTTGGGGTTGGGCCGACGAGTTTATCTCGACGCCCAAGCTCGACGATCTGGCCTGTGCCTATACCTCGCTGCAGGCATTTTTGGGTGCCGAGAATGCGCACGATATCTCGGTCTTTTGTTGTTTTGATAACGAGGAGGTTGGCTCCGAGACCAAGCAGGGCGCCATGTCGACCTTCTTGGCCGATGCACTGCGCCGCATCAACGGATCGCTGGGCTTCGACGACGAGTCGTACCATCGCGCCCTTGCCACCTCGATGCTCGTGAGCTGCGACAACGCGCATGCCGTGCATCCCAACCACGCCGAGAAGTGCGATGCGCGCAACCAGGTGGTGCTCAACGGCGGCATCGTTATCAAGGAAGCTGCCAACCAGCACTACTGCACCGATGCCTTTAGCCGCGCGGTGTTCCAGGCTATTTGCGATGACGCCGACGTGCCTACGCAGGCCTTCGCCAATAAGAGCGATATGGCCGGCGGCTCCACGCTCGGCAACCTGTCGAACATGCAGGCGAGCATGCACGCCGTGGACGTGGGCCTGCCGCAGCTGGCCATGCACTCGAGCTACGAGACCGGCGGCGTGCGCGACGTGATGTACGCCATCCGCGCCCTCACCGCCTTCTACGAGCGCAACCTCAACATCAACGGTGCCGAAAGCGTAGAGCTCTAAAACCTACCAAAAAGGGATGTTAATTTTGGCAGGTTTTATCTGGGCGAATGCAAAGGGTGAAACCGAACTAGATCGGTGGTACGTGGCCGCCGAGGTGCAGTGTGCCTCGGCGGTTTTTTGTGTACAGAGTACGGCTAATGCTGATAAATACTATACATGCTTTACGTATCTACCATAGAGTTTTATGATAATTTTGAAGTATTAAGGAGGGGTCATGACCACAACAGCCGCTCAGATCAACGTACGTCTCGATGCCGATCTCAAAAGGAGTGGGGACGCCGCTCTCTCCAGGGCCGGTATGACGCCGAGCCAAGCGGTGCGAGCGCTCTGGCAGCTTGCAGCGTCGCTGGCCGATCGCCCCGGTGCGCTCGAGGATATCCTGCTGCCCAGTCGTGCCCGGGCGGAACAGCGCGAGCGCGAAAAGGCCGCCAAACGTAAGCTCGAGCTCATGGATCAGGGGTCGAAGCTGTTCGCTGCCGCTTGCCGTGAGTCGGGAATCGATATGGTCAGGGCTCAGCCATCGGACGACGAAGAGCTCAAACGGAACGCCTATGCTGATCGCTATGGCGAGGAGATGAGCTGGCTCTATGAGTGAGAATCCTAAGCGCATCTTGGTTGACACCAACGTCTGGCTTGATTATTTCATCCCTTCACGACGCGGTCGTTCGGCGGCAATTGAGTTTTTGCGTGATGCGTGTACGGCTCAGGCTGAGCTGATGTATGCGGCGACATCGTCCAAAGACCTGTTCTATTTGATTTCGAGTGAACATAAGGCGTGGTATCGGCGAGAGCACGGTTCGCTGTCTCAAGATGCCGCTTCGGCGGCGACATCACTCGCATGGGATTGTCTTGATGTGTTGTCGCAACTTGCTACGCCCGTGCCCTGCGACCTGAGCGACATATGGATGGCGAGTAAGCAGCGTGAGCTCCATAGCGATTACGAAGACGATTTAATCATTGCGGCAGCAATACGCGCCCAAGCAGATCTACTGGTCACCAACGACGTCAAGCTCTGCTCACACGCACCAGTCGCCGCAATGAGCGTAGAAGACGCAAAGAATTACTTAGCAACGCTCTAACAATTTGAAGACCCCACAGGTCGAATAATGTTCAGCGAGAGTTTCCGGGCTGAGCCAGCACTGGGTAGACCCGCAGGTTGAACAAAAGTCAGCGAGAGCCCGTCTGGTCGAGCAAGGTGCCTTGAAAGAGGAGGGCATTGGCCTTCTGGCCATGCCCGACGATTGAAAGGCAGATTGCCGTCCAGACGGGCGCGCAGCGTCGACCGGTCCGCCGTTCGTTAGAACGGCGGAACCCTAATGTTCAATCCAACAGCGCAGAGTTTCGCCGGCTTGCAGGTGACGCAGGTTCTCTGCGGCAATGTCGACCACATTGTTGAGTGTAGCCTCCAAGTGGAACCAACCTGAGACGTGCGGCGTGATGAGCATGTTGGGTGCATCCCACAGTGGGCTTGTCTCGGGCAGCGGCTCGGGGTCGGTGACGTCGACTGCGGCGCCGGCGAGATGTCCCGACTCCAGGGCGGCAACCAAGTCGTCGGCGACCACAAGGTCGCCGCGGCCGCCGTTGGCAAAGAAGGCGCCCGGTTTCATCGCGGCGAAGAACTCGGCGTTCGCCAGGCCGCGGGTCTCGGGTGTGCTCGGCATAAAAGATGCGACGATGTCGGCCTCGGCCAGGCGCTCAGACAGGGCATCCATGTCGTCCATGTCCTCAAATACAATGGGGTAGACGAGCGGATGGCGCTTGATGCCGCGGACGTGTGCGCCCATGCTGCGGCAGAGCGTGGCAAAGTGGCCGCCGATATCGCCTGCGCCCAGCACCAGCACGTTGGCATTTTTGAGCGAGGTAACCGGCCCCAAATCCTCCCAGCGATGCTCGCGCTGCAAGTCGTGATAGCCGGGCAGGCGCTTCATCATGGAAAGGACCATGGCAAACATGTGCTCGCTTACGGCCTGACCGTAGGCGCCGATCGAGCAAGACAGCTTGGCGTCAGCCGGCACAGTGCCGGCAGCAAGGTAGTCGTCATAGCCGGCGGTCTGCAATTGCAACAGCTGGAGATGCTCGCATGCCGTGAGCATGTCAGGGTCGATGTTGCCCAGGATCACGTCGGCATCGGCAACCTGCTCGCGCGTGGCGGCGTCGGCGCTCGTGTAGATAAAGTCCTCGCCCGGAGCGCTCGACTCAAGAATTGCGCGATGGCGGTCATTGACGGGCAACAAAACCAGGATGTTCACAAGCAGTCCTCTCCGCCCAACCTGCCAAAAAGGGACAGGTTTATTTTGGCAGGTTGTATCAGGCAAAACGTTCAAATAAAACGCCGGGCTTCGCGATGATTAACATATCCATCGCGTAGCCCGGCGCATCCACAGCTACCAGCTCAGCAGCTCGTAACCGTCCTCGGTCACCACGAGCTGTACCTCGCACTGGGCCGAATCGCTGCCGTCCTTGGTGCGCACGCACCAACCGTCGCCCTTGCTAATCTTGATATCGGGCGCTCCGGCGTTGACCATGGGCTCGATGGTAAAGACCATGCCCGGAGCCATGATGGTGTCCACATCGGGCGCCTCGGTGGTAAAGCCCACAAACGGGTCCTCGTGGAACTCTTTGCCAATGCCGTGTCCGCCGTACTCACGCACCACGCTAAAACCGGCGTCCTCGACCGTCTTTTGCACGGCCTCGGCCATAACGGACAGCGGCAGCCATGGCTTGACGGCCGCCAGACCCGCCTCCACGCTGGCGCGGGTGACGTCGACCAGGCGCTGGCGCTCGGCCGAGACCTCGCCGATGCAGAACATACGGCTCGAGTCGCTAAAGTAGCCGTCCAAGATCGTGGAGCAGTCGACGTTGATGATGTCGCCCTCGTGCAGCACGTCCGTATCGCAGGGGATACCGTGACAGACCACGTCGTTGATCGAGGTGCAAACGCTCTTGGGGTAGCCCTCATAGTTGAGGTCGGCCGGCGTGCCACCGTGCTCGACGGTGTAGTCGTAGATCATCTGGTCGATCTGGTTGGTGGTCATGCCCGCGGCGATGTGTTCGCCTACGTAATCGAGCACACCCACGTTGATGGCGGCCGAGCGCTTGATGCCCTCGATATCGGCGGGCGTCTTGTAGAGCGTGCGGGGCAGAACCTCCCAGCCCTCTTCCCACAAGCGCTCGAGGCGCTCATCAAAGGCGCTATGGCATTTCTTATATTTTTTGCCGCTGCCGCACCAGCAAGCGTCGTTGCGGCCGGGCACGGGTTCATTGTCAAACATGGCTAACTTCCTTTCATTCGCAGCTAGTATAGTTCACCCACACGTCCATAAAAGTTGCGGTGATATAGTTCCGATTTAAGCGGTTTAACAGCATAAATAGGAACTATATCACCGCAACTGATGGAGTGGGATGGCGGACACTAGCTGCTGCGTGGTTTTGCTAGTAGCTCACCTGGCAGGGAATGCCGAGGGCTTGGACGCGCGCGGCGATGGCGTCGAGCACCTCGGGCGCTGCCTTGGCAAGGCCGGCGACCGGCGTCTCGCGCGCCACCGTGTAGATGGTCGCCTCCTGCGGGTGGATGCGCTCGAGCGCCGCGAGCCAGGGGGCAACGTACTCCTCGCCGGTGTTGTCAATGGGCTTGCCTTGATACTCGCCGGTCAAAAAGATCGTCTGGATAATAACGTGACCGTCAAAGCTTGCGAACGTCTCGATCTGGTGCTCGACGTCGTAGGGGCCAACAGGCTGGTCGAGCAGCTGGATAAATGCCGGGTCGACGGTATCGAGCTTAAGAATGTTGTCGTCGACCATCATGAGCGCATTGTGTACCTCGGGGCGGTCGGCGCGCGTGCCGTTGGAGAGCACGGCAATCTTGGAGTTTGGGGCCAGCTGGTCGCGAAGCGCGACGGCACCGGCGATGGCCTGCGGAAACTCCGGTGCGGCGGTGGGCTCGCCGTTGCCTGCGAAGGTGATCACATCGGGGAGCTCGCCCTCGGCTGCCATATCACGCAGCTTTGCCTCGAGCGCGTCGAGTACCACGGCGGTTGTGTTGTACGGCTCGTGGCAGGGGCGCTCGGCGTTGAGGCCGTTTTCGCAGTAAATGCAGTCGAACGTGCAGATTTTGCCGCTGGCCGGCATCATGTTGACGCCGAGCGAGAGACCAAGGCGACGGCTGCGAACGGGCCCAAAGATGGGGCTGGCATTCAAAAACGTAGACATAGGCATATGCTCCTCAAGACAATTGTGCCTAAGCATAGCATCGGCTCCAAAGCAAGGCGCGGGCTCTTGCTTTACAAGTTTCGTTTTTTCACGTCGCTCATTATGCCGTGTCATGAAAAGCCTCGGGTCGGGTAAAGTTAATCTGTTAACAAGGCGTAAAGCAATGCGGGTCTATCCAGCCGTACTGACGCGCAACTGGATGGGCGTTGATGATGGGGGCACAACATGGATTTTACGGTCGAGAATGCGGGCACCACGATTGCCTGTCGCGAATATGCCGGCCCGGATGTGTCGCCTGATACTCCTGCCTTGGTGTGCGTGCACGGCGCTTGTGTCGACGGCACATTTTTCGACGGCATCGCATGTGAGCTCGGTCGCAACTACCGCGTAATTGCCTATGACCGCCGCGGCTGTGGCGGCAGCAGCGAAGCGGCAGACGGCAGCTATGATCTTGCCGCTCAGGCCGCCGACCTGCAGGCCGTGATCGAACACGTTGGCGCTCCGACAAATGTGCTTGCGCACAGCGCCGGTACGTTGGTGGCGCTGGAGCTTCTTCGCACCGAACCCCATCTCGTCGCCCGTGCGATTCTGCATGAGCCGGCTGTGTCGGCCGAAGGCGTCGGCATGGGCGCAGCTCCGATTTTGCTCGATATGATTGCGGCTGGAAAGGTTTCAAGGGCGCTTCGGCTTTTCTTGGGAGCTCTCGGCGACTTGGACCCCGAGGCTCCTGGGACGACCGAAGCGGAAGCCAAGCATGCCCTGCGCAATGGTCGTTGCTTTATGGCCAATGAATACGGAACAAATATGACATATGCTCCCGACTGGGAGCGCGCCCGCGAATCAAAGGCGGTGTCGGCTGTGTTTTTGGGCGAGCTTTCGGTCGGTACACCCCGCGAGGCTGGTACGCGAGCGGCTGCCGAATATCTCGATTGCCCCCTTGTGACGATCCCGGGCGCGCATAACAGTTTGCGCGATCGCCCCGTTACGGCGGCAAACGCCGTTCACGATGTCTTGGAGCGTTAGCACGCTCGATGACCTGCGGGGAGGGGGACTGTTGGCGTTTCGTCATTGTTAACGAATGCGCCAATAACCACGCGCCCGCGGTTCCATTACCACCGTTTGCCAGGTCATAAAAATGTAACAGCATTCACGTGCTTACCTGCATCGGCAAGGTGTTACCCTTGTAGCATTTGGAACCCACCGCTACCATGCGAAACTATCGAAGGGGCCCCATATGCTCAATAATCACGAGGTCAATCTAACCGACGAGGAGGCTGCCGCTGAGGTCGCCCGCGTCGCGAAGACCTACCCCGTGGTGCGTTTGCTGTCGGCCGATCAGATTAAGAGCGAGCCTAACTGCCTGCTCGCCGGCGATCGCTGCCCTTGTCTGCGTCAGTCGAGTCTTGAGGCTTTGGCAGACTCCGATGAGTTGTCGGAGCAACTGCTCAACGATGGTGTTGAGTACCGCGCTCGCCTACGCCCTCTGAAGGTCGAGGGCGAGCCTCACGTCCTGCTGATGGTGCGTCCGATCGATGAACAAGAGACTGCAGAAGAGGACCTTGTCTACACCGACGTGCTGACGAGTGTGCGCAATCGCCGATATTACGAGGAAAAGCTCCGTAGCGCCCGCATGAATGCCGGCGTTGCGGTGATCGACCTTGATGATTTTAGGGTCTTCAACGATACGTGTGGCCGTCATGCCGGCGACCTTGCGCTCGGTGCTGTGGCGACAGCCATACGCAGCGGAATTCGTTCGACTGACGAGCTTGTACGCTATGGCTGCGACAAGTTTGTGGTCGTCATGCCCAATATTCCCTCCGATGACTTCACCCGTCGCCTGCATCAGGTATCCGATGCCGTTCATTCCACGATTATTCCGGGCCATGAGTACGTGAGCTTGACGGCATGTGTTGGTGGCGTTCGCATTCATGGCGAGACGGTCGATGGGGGCGTTGGCCGCGCTGTCCAGTTACTGAGCCGCGCTAAGGCAAAAGCCGGTACGGTCGTGACCGATGCCGATTCCATCGAGGCCTTCCAAAGCGAAAAGCCATTGGTGCTTATCGCCGATGACTCCGAGATGAACCGAGCCATTCTCAACGAGATGCTCAAGGACGAGTATTGCATCCTCGAGGCCGACAACGGTCGTACGGCGCTCGACATGGTCGACCGCTATGGCGATGAGTTGTCGCTCGTGCTGCTGGACATTGTCATGCCGGGCATAAGTGGCTTTGAGGTGCTGGCTGATCTGTCGCGCCGATCGGGTATCGATAATCTGCCTGTCATCATGATTTCGAGCGAAGATTCCGATGATGCGGTTTTGCGCGCGTACGAGCTGGGCGCCTCGGACTATATCAACCGCCCGTTTGACTCCCGTGTCGTGCGCCGCCGTGTAAGCAACACCATCCGCCTATACGCCAAACAGCGCCGCCTGACGAACCTGCTGTCCCAGCAGTACAACGAGCGCGTCAAGAACAGTCGCATGCTCATCGACATCATGGCCGGCGTCATGGAGCTTCGCAACGGCGAGAGCGGCAGGCACGTTACGAACATCGAAAAGCTGACCGAGCTGCTGCTTGGCTGTCTGGTCCAGCGTAGCGGCGCGATCTCCCTCGACAATGAGGAGCGCTCCACGATCGCCCTGGCTTCGGCGCTGCACGATATCGGCAAGATGTCGATTGACGATGCGATTCTCAACAAACCCGGACGCCTTACGCCCGAGGAATTCGAGATTATGAAGACGCATACCACGATCGGCGCCGACATGTTGCTTGAGCTGGGTAGCCATCACGCCGGCAATGCGCTTATGGAATATGCGTACCAGATTGCGCGTTGGCATCACGAGCGCTGGGACGGCAAGGGGTATCCCGATGGCCTTAAGGGCGACGAAATTCCCATTGCCGCACAGGTGGTTTCGGTGGCCGACGTGTACGATGCGCTGACGAGCGTGCGCGTGTACAAGGATGCCATCCCGCACGAGGAGGCTATCCAGATGATCCTGGACGGTAAGTGCGGTACCTTTAACCCGCTGCTTCTCGATTGCCTGCTCGAGGTGCAGGACCAAATTGCCGAGACGTTGGCACGCCCCGCTGACGTCGTCGCGTTTCCCACGATTTAGTTTGACCAAAGGAGTTTTAACCCATGATTTCCATGCGTGAGGCGTATGAGAAGATCGGCGCTAATTATGATGACGCGTGTGCTCGGCTGATGGGCGGGGAAATGCTTGCCCGCTTTGCCCTCAAGTTTTTAGATGACGAGAGCATGGACAGGTTGGAGGCTGCCATGGCGGCAGGAGACGCCGAGGAAGCGTTTATGGCAGCGCACACGCTCAAGGGCGTGAGCCAGAACCTGGGATTCGATAATCTGTACGAGCCGGCGGTCGTGGTGACCGAAGCGCTGCGCGGCGCCGATGCCGTTGACGGCGCTCGCGAGGGAATGCATGCGTTGCAGCAGCAATATGCGGCTACGATGTCGGCCCTGCGCGAGGCGGCCGAATAAGAGCTTGCGAGCCTTGATGACTATGAGAGTGGATAATCTCCCGTTTTAGGCCCGGTGGTGGCCTCGAAGTGGGAGATTATCCACTCTCGTTCGATACGTGTCCAAAAATCCACTCTCACCCCTTCTGATTAGTGAATGGGCTATGCGCACTGGCGGGGCTTTCCGCATGCAATCAATATCGTTGTTCGATAAACTGTTCGAATAACGATAGAGTCGATGAGGGTGAGTGTATGTCTAACAGCGTTCAGCGTATGGCCAAAGCGGGCGAAAATATCAGGAAGCTTGGCTTTTGCATGGCAGCCGTTTTTGCAGGGATGCTCGTCGCTTTTGCCGCGTTGGTTGTTTACGTGATCTGGTATGCGGTTGCAAACGTTGCTTCTGTCGATTCTTTCGGCGTCGTGACGCTTCTCGATGGCGGGTGCATCGTTATCCCAAGCGGACTGTGCCTGGCACTCGTCGTGGGTATTTCGCTTGTCGTTCTGTGTGGGATCAGCCGTAACATCTCGCGAGGCGTCTCGCCCTTTACCAAGACGCATGTGCGGCTTATCCGTGTTCTTGCGCTTGCCTTTGCTGTTAACGCCGCGGTTTCGCTTATTGGTGCCTACGGATCGGTCAATCTTACCATTGGTGGGCTGGAGCTTTACGTCGTGCCTCATTCCTTCGTTATTGAGATTTGCCAAGGCGTTGCCTTTGATGCGGGGTCGCTTATCGGCGCGGCTGTCTGTCTGTGTATCTCGGTGATCTGGAGTTATGCCTCGCTGCTCCAAGAGCAGTCTGACGAGCTTGTGTAGGAGGAAGCATGAGCTATCTCATCATCGAGCTTGAGACGCAGCTGCTTAAGACCGGAAAGACCAGTGCTGATCTGATTCGTGCCACGGGGCATACTCCGGCTAATATTTCTAAGCTAAGAAACGGAAAAATTAAAGCTATTCGCCTTAAGACGCTTCTCGATATTTGCGATGAACTTGACTGTCAACCGGGAGATATTATTCAGCGCGTGAGCGAGAAAGAGCTTGAGGAGCTTATTGTCGAGCGCGCAAAAAATGTCGTGAGACAGATGCGGGACGGCGGAGGCAATGAGGCGTCGCTTCCGACATCAGTCTTTGCTGTCGATTTGAGTGACGAGTAGCTTAAGGCGAACAACTAAAACGAAGTATCAGCGTGAAGGGACCCGTGTCTAACACGGGTCCCTTCTTTTAGATTATCTTGACAAATATGAGTTATCGAAAAACAATAACAGCAATGGAAAACAATAAAGGAAAGAAGGAACGATATGAGCGATTTTTCTATCAAGCAGAACGGGGGTCCAATGAACGCATCAGCGATAAAGCTATCAAAAGTTTCAAAACGCTACGGGAAACGGCACGTTTTGCATGACGTTTCCTTCGAGGTGCATCAGTCTGAGCTCTGTGCCCTTGTCGGTGCAAACGGTGCGGGCAAAAGCACGCTTATTAAAATCGTCTTGGGCCTCTGCGAGCCATCGTCGGGGAGCGTGGAGCTCTTTGGAGGCAAATCAAAAAGAGAGCTTGGCTTGATGCGGACGCGTGTCGGCTATGTGCCAGATTCCAGCGGAGCATACCAATCCCTCAGTGCGGTTGAGAATCTCCAAATCCGATGTTTGGAATGGGGGCTTGATGCGAATCGTGAGATTCCTCGCGTTTTGAGCCTAGTCGGGCTGGACGTCGAAGAGAAAAAGAGCGTGAGCAGTTTTTCTCTGGGAATGAAACGGCGGCTGGATATAGCTACGGCTTTGTTGGGTGACACTGATCTGCTTATTTTTGATGAGCCAGCAAACGGGTTGGACCCGCTGGGCATCGAGAGTATATGGGCCCTTATCGGTCGATTGAATCGAGAACAGGGTAAGACCATGCTCATCTCTAGCCATGATTTGGATGAGTTGGCATCGGTTGCAACAAGCTGCCTGTTTCTTCATGACGGCGAACTGCTGAAAAAGGAATCGATGGACGTCATAAGGGATGAGGCGTCGTCCCTAAAAGAGTATTACAGGCGCTTGATGAAGGCGGTCTCGCTATGAAGCGGGCGATCCATCCCATAAAGGCAGATATGATGCGTTTGCACAGGATGTTTCCGGCGAAGTTTGGTCTTGCGCTTATGCTGGCGTTCGGCCTTCTCTTCGGCATCTTTCTAAAAAACGGAACAACGTTGCTCGCCTTTGGCAATAGCGTTTTTGGGGAGGATATTGGCTTCTGCTGGAATGTAATCGATCCTTCTGCACCCGATGAGTCCCTTGTGCGCAGTGCTTTTGCCGGCACCTCTCTGTTCGTTCCGCTCATCGTTTGCCTGGCGATTTTACAGGAGCGCGGCTATGAAGAGGGATACCGAATTTCTTCAGCAAGAGGTCTTGCCTGCTTTAACGGGGCTCTGGCACATGTACTTTCGTCTGCTTTAATAATTGGCGCAGCATATAGTGCGCTTTGCCTTCTTCTGTTTGCAATAGCGATAACACGTGGAGGGCAAAACTATGCGTATAGCATGCTGGCTGCATTTTTGCCCGCGATGATGATTAACGCCGTATTGGTGATATCGGTTGCGTTGGAGACGGTGACCATCTATCGGATTACAGGCAGCGCCGTATTGAGCGGGGCTGTGGTAATAATCGGATTTGTCATGAGCTTGACGCTCTACGGAACTTACCTTCAGACACCCATACCGTCCTTGCGATGGATCTTCTTTCTTCCGGGGCCGTACCTTGGAGTCGGATGTGCCCTTGGGTATAGCGATATGGGGCAGCTGACGCTTCTGGGATATGGCGTGGCAGCCAGCTGTCAATCGGTATTGATTTACGCTCTCTTGAGCTTTCGCGCTGGGGGTGTGCTCAATGGCTCGTCAGATTAAAAGACTTCTCCAGTCAGAATTGAAGCATGTGAGCAAATGGATGTACGCTTTAATCCTGGTAATTTATGCGTGCATGGTGGTATTGCAGCTTAATTCTTTCCCGATGTGGTTCTGTAGCCTCCGTGAGAACAGTTTCTTGGGCTTTTTCCCAGACCCGACGCTTCTGCTGTCGGCAGAGGATGTCCTTCTATTTGGTAATGCAGAGGTTTTTCGCGGTCTGCTGTTCAACGTAGCCCCGTTGGCTCATGCATTGTTCTTTCCGTTCATCGCGGCTTGCATTGTGCCGCGCTTTGTCAGTTCGGGCTTTATTGAGGAACCGTGGGGGTTGTCGGAGGCTCGGGGAGGGAAGCGTGTGTGCGCTATCGTTGCGCGAGTGGTGCTGTCTTCTTTTGCCCTTTTGGGCGCGTTTATCCTGTCGAGTGTCGTTTTGTACTGTCTTAACTGCGCGATCGTTTTGTATGCTCAGCAGTATTTCAACCTGCATGTATTTTGCTATCGACTTGTTCTTGCTGCCGCTGCCTGCCTTGCATACGTGGTTTCTTGCGTAATTGTTGTTTCCTATTTTGGGTCCGGCTTCGGTCCGATTGGCATGCTGTTGCTTGTCAACGTCGTGGCGATTTACATACAGCTCGGGGCCAATTCCATGCTTCCGCTTCCAGCCTCGATGCTCATGTGGATTTGTGGCGTGACCCCGTTGGGGAATAGTCAATGCATTTCGATTCTAATTGACTGCCTAATAAACGTAGCAAGCGTTTTTGCCATCTGCTTTACCGTCGACCGATTGCGGTCGAGATTTCTTTGATTGTTTGTGAGGGATGACCATACCGAGCATACCAAATACAGGGGGGGCGGGCACCGTGGCTGGTGTCCGCCCCCCCTGGTTTAGGAGGCTTTAACTTGTGTGGCTTGCGAGCTAGCGGGACTGCTTTACCTTGGACGCTGCCTCGACAAACGACTTCCACAGGTTAAAGTCGGTCTCGAGTGTCTGCCAGGTGTACTCGGGATGCCATTGCACGCCCAAGCAGAAAGGCTGGCCTTCGACTTCGATGCACTCGGGAACGCCGTCGGTTGCCTTGGCGACCAAGCGCGTGCTTTTACCCAGACGATCGACGCAGCAGTGATGTGCCGAGTTGGTCTGGATCAGCCTGTGCCCGCCAACCGCGCGCTCCAGCAGCGAGCCCGGCACGACCTCGACGGGATGCACAGGGTCGTTGAGCACGTGGGTATGGCGCCACTGCGAGCGGCCCTCGCGAGCGCCCATGCTCGGCACGTCCATGCACAGGGTGCCGCCGGTGGCGACGTTGAGCAGCTGCGTGCCGCGGCAGGTGGTAAAGAGCGGCTTTTTGGCGCGGAGCACCTCGTCGACCAGCTTGAACTCAAAACTATCACGGATCTCGCAGCAGAGGGTGGGGTCGTAGGGTCGATCATCGCCCCAACGTTTGGGATTGACATCCGGGCCACCGGGAATGGCGATGCCGTCGGCGATATCGACGTAATGACGGATGACCTCAATGTCCTCGGTGATGGACATCTGCAGCGGCAGGCCGCCGGCGGCAAGGATGGCATCGACAAAGACACTTGCGATTTCTTCGTTGGGGGAGAGCGTTTCGCTTAAAAACGGCTTTGCCCCTTCCCAACGCGGCGCCACCAGGATGAGTGGACGGTCGGCGGGGGCAACGTCGACGTGCGGGGTATAGGACGAGGAGGTATGGGTTCCGATCATAGGTGTTGCTTTCGAATCCGGGGGGACATGGTGCATGGGTGGCGCGGGGCAAACGTTACTGATGAATTTGCCCGCGTGGCAATTGGGTTAGTGGCCCTTGATGGAGTTGAGGAAGCCCTGGGCGCGCTTGGTCTGGGGGTGGCTGAAGAACTCGTCGGGCGTGCCGGTTTCCACGATCTGGCCGTCGGCCATAAAGACGACGCGATCGGCCACGCGGCGGGCAAAGTTCATCTCGTGCGTAATAACGATCATCGTCATACCTTGCTGCGCCAAGCGCACCATGACCTCGAGCACCTCGTTGATCATCTCGGGGTCAAGGGCGCTCGTGGGCTCGTCAAAAAGCATTGCCTTGGGTTGCATGGCAAGCGAGCGGGCGATGGCCACGCGCTGCTGCTGGCCACCCGAGAGCTGTGCGGGCACCTTATCGGCCTGCTCGGCCACGCCCACGCGGCCCAGCAGGTCCATGGCGCGCTCACGGGCCTCGTCCTTGGAGACGCCCAGCACGTCGACCGGTCCCAGCATGACGTTCTGCAGTACGGTCATATGTGCGAACAGGTTGAACTGCTGAAACACCATGCCCAGTTCGGCGCGCATGCGGGCAAGATCCTTGCCTTCCTGCGGCAGGGGCTCACCCTCGATGAGGATCTCGCCCGAGTCGATGGTTTCCAGGCGGTTGATGGTGCGGCACATGGTCGACTTGCCCGAGCCCGAGGGTCCGATCACAACGACGACCTCGCCGCGGTCGACCGAGAGATTGATGTCGTTGAGGACGTGTAGATCGCCATAGTGCTTATCGACGTGCCTGAGCTCAATCAGCGGCTGATTGCCGGTAGAAGAAGTGCTCTGTGCCATGGTGCTCGGCTCCTTATGACTCGAAATGGTAAAGCGTTAGCGGATGATGGTCGCGCCGGTCTTGTGCGAAACGTAGACAGCGGCCTTGTTAATCGCGACGTTGATGAGGATGTAGATGACCGCGATAACCAGGTAGACCGACACGAGGGCGTCGTAGTTGGTAATGAGCACGCGGGCATTTTGCATGAGATCGGGGTAGCTCACAACGTAGGCGACGGTGGTGTCCTTGACGACGACCACAAGCTGCGAAATCAGCGACGGAATAATAAACCGAATCGCCTGGGGCAGCACGATTTTAAAGGTGATTTTAGCCTTGGAGAGACCGAGCGCCTGGGCTGCCTCGACCTGGCCGCGCGGCACGGCGTTGACGCCGGCGCGGAAAATCTCGGCAAGTACGCCTGCCGCAGCGAGCGCGACAGGAAGCGTGAGCATCCAAAACGACGGCAGCGCAATCTTGTACTGGGGCAGTACCAAAAAGAAGAAGTAAATGAACAGAAGGCTCGGCACACCGCGGAAGAAGTCGGTAAGCACGCGGCAGACCAGCTGCAGCGGCTTAATGTCGCTGGTGCGGCCGAGCATAAGGGCTAAGCCCAGCACCAGCGCGATGGCGCCAGCGGTGAGTGCGACTTTAACGGTGCCCTCAAAGCCGGCAAGCAAGAACTTCCAGGTGGTGAGGTGCGTAAAGAAATACCAATAGTGGACCGAAAGCTGACCGGTCACATAAAAGCGCTGCAGTACCAGGATGGCGAGCGCGGCGACAGCAACAAGCGAGATGGCGGTGCCGATGCGAATCTTGGCGCGCATCTTGGGGCCGGGAGCCTCGTAGAGCGCATCGCGCATGGTGAGTGCGGAGGTGGAATGCTTGCTCATCGGAGGATCCTCACCTTCTTATCGATATAGTTGCCAATGTGGCTCACCACAAAGGCCGTGCCCAGGTAGCCGAGCGCCGAGATAAAGAACGCGGCGACGCCGCCGAGCGAGCGGGTATTGATGTAGCTCACCACGCCGGTAAGCTCTTGCGGCTTAAGCGGCACCTGGCTGCCGAGCGCGGTGGTGAGCATGACGGCGATAAAGAGGTTGGTCATGGGCAGCACGCTCGAACGCAGCGCCTGCGGAATCACGATCTTAGCGAGGATACGGCTGAAGCTCATGCCGAGCGAGCGGGCGGCTTCCACCTGGCCGACGCCGACGGTGTTGATGCCGCTCATAAAGTTTTCGGAGCCAAAGGCCGAGCCCAAAAGGACCGTGGCGACGATAACGCAGGTGCGGTAGGGCAGGACGACCTTGAGCGGCGGCAGCGCATAGACGACGATAATGAGCAGCGCGATGCCGGGGATGTTACGGAAGACCTGGACATACAGGTCGCCAAAGACGCGCAGCGGCTTGAGCGGCGACACGCGCATCACGGTGACGGCGACGGCCAGCACCATGGCGATGGCAAACGACTCAAGCGTCATGCCCCAGGTTGCTAGCAGCGCGTCGATATAGTTCTGGCCATAGAGCGACCAGAGTTCGGAGAGACTCATGCGGACCTCCCGCCGATAAGGAAAGGGGCTCCCGTGTGTACGGAAGCCCCGACAACTCAGTGAGGAAACAGTTTACCGCAATAAAGCGCATCATGCGTTTCCGTATGGTTTCGTTGCGGCCGTTACCAGGCTCGCTGCCTAGGCGCCGATCTCGGGCAGCTCGGGAACATTGGTGTCGCCCGTACGGTCGCCGATGCAGATCTGCCACAGCTTGGTCCAGGTGCCGTCGTCCTCGATCTTCTTAAGGAAGTCGTTGACAAAGGCGACGCCGTCGGAATCGAGCGGCAGGCCGATGCCGTAGGGCTCCTTGCTGCCGAAGGGCTTGCCGGCGATCTTGTACTTACCAGGCTCGCGGACCAGGGCGCTCTGCTGCATGTTGTTATCGATGACGTAGGCGTCAACGCGGCCCTGCTGGAGTGCCTGGCGGGCCTCCTCGTCGGTCTTGAACTCCTGCTGGCTGGCCTTGGGAGCGAGCTCCTCCAGGATGGCGGGGCCGTTGGAGCCGGACTGGACGGCGACGCTCTTGTCGGCCAGGTCGTCGACGCTCTTGATGTCGTCGTTATCGGCGAGCACCAGGATGGCCTGCTGGGTGTAGTAGTAGGGACCGGCGAAGGAGACGAGCTTCTTGCGCTCGTCGGTGATGGTGTAGGTGGCAAAGACAGCGTCGACCTGGCCATTCTGCAGGACAGACTCACGGGTGTCGGAGGTCACCTGGGTGATCTCGACCTTGTTCTCGCCCAGGATGTAGTTGGACAGGAGCTGCGCGATACCGGCATCGAAGCCACGGGTCTGACCGTCTTTCTCGTTGAGGAGGGAGAAGAGCGTGGAAGTCTGAACGCCACCGATCTTAAAGACGCCGGCGTCCTTGACGGCCGTCGCCCAGGTGCTGGCGGCGATGGCGTCGTCATCGGCCTTGGGGCCGTTGTCGACGAGCTTGTCGAACGCTTTGGCGTCGAGCGTGGTGGAAGCCTCGGTATCCTCGGAGCTTTTGGAGGAGTCGGCGGCGGAACCCTTGTCGGCCTCGGCGCTGGTGTCGGAGCAGCCGGCAAGACCAAGGCCGGCGACGGTTGCGAAGGTGGCGGCAACGAAGCCGCGGCGGTCGAGAACGACCTGCTGGGAGAGGTTCTTGCTCATGGTAGAACACCTTTCTCAATAAAATCCCTAGCGGTTGAGTAGAGTTATACCCTATCGCGCTCAAATGGGTCAACACGAAATAACTCAGAAACATACTTACCTTATGGGTAATTCTACCTACCAAAAAGGGACAGGTTTATTTTGGCAGGTTTTATCTGGACAAACGTCGGTTGTTGCTGCTGAGATAGTGCTTTTCGGACGGCCCGCCTCGCTGTTTTGTCTCAATCAGTAACAGGTAGACGAGGAAATGGGTTCTAACTGTTACAGATTGAGACAAAGGTCAGGGACTAAGACGTCTTGTCTAGATCTGTAACAGTTAGACGGGAATTCGGGCCCTAGATGTTACAGATCGAGATAGTTGAGTTCGAAAAACAAAAACCTCCGCAGGGGTGCTTTCCTTGCGGAGGTTTTCTTACTCGTTGAGTAGCCTTACGGCTTCGGCGGCCATGTTCTCGACCGTCATGCCGTTCTGAGCGAGCAGCTCGTTGGGGTCGTAGCGGTCGGGGAAGCCCTTGGCGATGCCGAAGGTGCGCGTGCGCACAGGCGTGCAGGCCAGATAGCACGCGACGCGCTCGCCCCAGCCACCGTCCAATATGCCGTCCTCGAGGGTGACGACAACGCGATGCTCGGCGGCAAGGCTGTCGAGGAACTCGCGGTCGAGCTCGGTTGCAAAGCGCGGGTTGACGAGCGTGGCCTCGATACCGTACTCGGCAGTCAGACGGTTTGCCACGCGCTCGCCCAGCTCAAAGAAATCGCCAAGCGCGAGCACGGCAACGTCGCGGCCCTGACGCACCACGTTGTAGCGAACGGCGCTGTAGTCGGCGTCTTCGGCAGGCGCAAGGTCGGGGCGGCTAACCAGGCCGATGCCCGGTACACGAATCGCCACGGGATGCTCGCGGTGGTCGAGCGACCAGCTCAGCATGGACAGATATTCCTCCATGCAGGCCGGCGCCAAGTAGCGCATGTTGGGAAGACCGCCCAACATGGAAATATCAAAGAACGAAAGGTGCGTCTCGGACGTGGTGCCAAAGATTGACGCACCAAACACCAAAATGGTTGCGGGGGCGTCGTTGAGGCACAGGTCGTGCCACAGCTCGTCGTAGGCGCGCTGCAAAAACGTACCGTACACACCAAAGACTGGCTTGGCGCCCGAGCGCGCAAGCGCGGTGGCAAAGGTCACGGCGTGCTCCTCGGCAATGCCCACATCGACGAACTGTTTGCCGGCGGCAGCGCGAAGCTCGGGTGTAAAGCCCATGATGTAGGGCGTGGCGGCCGTGATGCCCACGACCTGCGAATCGCGCTCGATGGCGGCGCTGAGCGCCTCGCCCGTAATGTCAGCATAGGTGCGCGGCGCAGGCTCGCTCGGATGGCCCGGGCAGAGCTTGCGCCCGGTCGCCATATCAAACGGACCCACGTGGTGCCAGCGCTCGGGGTCGCTCTGGGCTGGCTCAAAGCCCTTACCCTTGGCGGTGGAGACGTGCAGCACGATGGGATGATCGATATTGCGCAGTTCCTGCAACGCGTCGACGAGGGCCAACACGTCGTTACCGGCGTCCAGATAGCGGTAGTCGAGCCCCATCGCGCGGAAAACGTTGCGCTCACAGGTGCCGTTGCTGGCGCGCAGCTCGGCCAGATTGCGATACAGGCCGCCATGGTTCTCGGCAATGGACTGGTCGTTATCGTTGACGATGATGATCAGGTTGCTATCGAGTTCGGCGGCATTGTTAAAGCCCTCAAACGCCAGGCCGCCCGAAAGCGAGCCGTCGCCAATGATGGTGATGACGTTGTACGCATCGCCCGCCAGGTCGCGCGCGTGGGCAAGGCCGCAGCCCAAGCTCACCGAGGTCGAGGTGTGACCCATGGCGAACAGGTCGTGCTCGGACTCGTCGGGATTAGCAAAGCCAGAGGCCTCACCATAACGCTCCGGATCGATATAAGTGTACGCGCGCCCGGTCAGCGCCTTGTGGGCGTAGGTCTGGTGCGAAACGTCAAAGACAATCTTGTCGATGGGGGAGTTAAATACGCGATGAAGCGCAACCGTAAGCTCAACGACGCCCAAGTTGGGGGCAACGTGCCCGCCGACGGCGGCGGAGCTTTCGAGGATTGCCTGACGGATCTCGCCGCAGAGCAGCGGAAGCTCAGCGCGGTCGAGAGCCTTGACGTCCTCGGGCGTTGTCGTTTGCGTAAGCAGCATCGTTGTGGGTTACTCCATGCGAATCGTGCGCCGGCACTCCCTCGGCCGGCACAATTGCACAAGACAGTCTCGCACATTTTGGCGTTTGATATGTGACGGCGGCGCGGTAATTCGCCAACTGGTGGGGCAAAACGTTTTGTCCGATGCCATACTGATATGTTCCATGATGTTTTTATCGATTGTGCACAGGCCGTGGCTTGTCGCCGTGAGTCGCTGGAAGGAGGTAGCATGTCCGATGTCGTTCGTGCCGAGAAAATCGCGTGCGAAGTGGACCATGCTGCCCGTCAACTGGCACAGGCGGGCCGTCTGGACCTGACGCACGAGTTTATCCAGCATGGTGACGTGACGGTTTATGCACATGTGACCTCGGTGGCGCGGGCAAGTCTGTCCTTTGCCGAGCGCCTGGGCCGCGTCGGTATCTCCGTCGACCGCGGCTCGCTGCTGCGCGGGGCTCTGCTGCACGATTACTTTCTCTATGACTGGCACGATTCCGATCCAAGCCATCGGCTGCATGGCTTTCGCCACCCGTTTTTTGCCCTGGCACGTGCGGAGGAAGATTTTGAGCTGACGCCGCGCGAGCGGAATATTATCGTGCGGCATATGTTTCCGCTGGTGCCAGTGCCGCCGACGTGTCGTGAGGCTTGGATTGTATGCCTGGCAGATAAATGGTGCGCTCTGCGCGAGACGGTCGCCGGTCGTCTGCGGCGCAAGGACGAGGCGGACGATGGCGTGAGTGGCGAATCGAGCGAAAAGAGTAGAGGGTAGACGGTGAGGACCGCGATTGATATGGCTTTTGGCGGCGCGACGCTTGCCGCCTGCCCACTCTCGGCACTGGTGCTCTCGTTTGCCTTCTACGGGTTTTGCGGCTGGGCGTGGGAGTCGACGGTATGTGCCATGCTTAATCACGGACGATTTGCCAACAGTGGCTTTTTGCTGGGGCCGTGCTGCCCCATCTATGGCGCGGGCGGCATTGCCTGTTGGCTGCTGTTGCGCGGGATTCCGGATGTCTCGAGCCAGTTTGTCGCTGCAGCGCTCGTATGCAGCGTGATTGAGTACAGCGTAGGCGTGCTGTTGGAAAAAACAACGGGCGCTCGCTTTTGGGATTACTCGCACCTGCCGTTTAACTTGCACGGACGCATCTGTCTGTACTGGGCTTGCGCGTTTGGCTTGGGTGCGTTGTGTATTTGCCGTTTAGTGGAGCCGGCATTGCTGGGGCTGCTTGGCCATCTGCCGGTGCTGATTGTGCGGCTGTCCGCCTTTATCGTCGCGGTCGCGATGATGGTCGACGCGGTGTGCTCATTGGCGAGCTGGCGCCGCCTGTCCGATCAGCTGGAGCGTGTGCGCGCCGACCTTGCCGACCGCATCAATGAGTCGCTCGCCGATGCGTCCGACTCCATGCTCGAACGTATTCCCGATTCGGCGATCGACTCGGTGGCACAGACGCATATCCGCAGCCGTGCCGTTAACGCATGGCTGGCGGAGCTGGGCGATGCGACGCTCGATGCCCTGCGCGAGAAGGCTTCGATGCCGACGTTTATTTCGGATGGTGCTCGCGGCCTGGCGCTCGCTGCCCGCCGCGTGGCCGATGCCGCGCCGAGCATGCCGCGTCCGTCGCTCAGTCGTCGCCTTGCCGGCAAGCGCATGAGCCGCCCGGTACCGAGCGTGTCGCTCAGTCGTCGTGACCTGCGCTTTTTCAATGCCTTCCCGCGCCTGCGCATCAATCGCTACGAAGGTGTCATTCGAGCAACTAATCTCCGCGACCGCGCCCACGAGCTGTTTCGGCACTAGCCAGAGCGGGGCCAAGTGCGCCCTTCTCGCTCGCGTATTTCCCGTTCGTTTCGCGCCCGTTGCCGCGCCGTTTCCAAGATTGCGGCACCGTTTCTATTCGACAACGCAGCGTTTAACAACGTCGTATCTGGTCTATACCAGTTGCCCCTCGGCCGCATTATGGGCGCCGACAACGTTCATGCGATCAAGGGGGAGCGAATGTACGATACGGGATCGACAACGTTTATGCTCATCTGCACCATGCTCGTGTTTTTAATGACACCGGGTCTGGCGTTTTTCTACGGCGGCCTGTCCAGGCGCAAAAATGTCATCAACACCATGCTCATGTGCTTTGGCGCCATTGGCCTGGTTGGTGTGCTGTGGATTGTTGCCGGCTGGTCGCTGGCCTACGGCGGTGACGGCTCGAGTCCGTTTATTGGAGGCCTTGACCAGCTGCTGTGCCTGCCGGTGCTCGGCCAGGTGCTGCAGGCGGCCGAGGGCACCGCGTCGGACGGCGCCGTCTACCCGGAGATTATCAACATCGCCTTCCAGATGGCGTTTGCCATGATCACCGCCGCTATCGTTACGGGCAGTCTGGCAGGCCGCGTTAAGTTTGGCGCCATGACGGCCTTCCTGGGCATTTGGCTGCTCGTGGTCTATGCGCCGCTTGCCCACATGGTTTGGGGCGGCGAGGGCTCCTTTATCGGCGACATCATCGGCGCGCTCGACTTTGCCGGCGGCGACGTGGTACACATTTCGTCCGGTCTGACGGGTCTGATTCTCTGCTTAATGCTCGGCCGTCGTCGTGGCTTTGGCATGGTGAGCTACCGTCCACATAACGTGCCGTTTGTGGCGTTGGGTGCCGGCCTGCTTTGGTTTGGCTGGTTTGGCTTTAACGGCGGCAGCGAGTTTAAGGCCGACGCCGTGGCGGCACTTGCCATCCTCAACACCGTGACGGCCAGCGCAGCGGGCATGGTCTCGTGGCTTGCCGTCGAGCGCGTGCACACCGGTCGCCCCACGCTGGTGGGTGCCAGTACCGGTTTGGTTGCGGGCCTTGTGGTGGTCACGCCCGGCGCAGGCTTTGTCGAGCCGTGGGCGGCGCTGGTCATGGGCCTGATCGTCTCGCCCGTCTGCTACTTGGCCATCAGCCATCTCAAGACCAAGTTCGGCTACGACGATGCACTCGATGCGTTTGGCTGCCACGGCATCGGCGGCATCTTGGGCGGCGTGCTTACGGGCCTGTTCTGCGTGCCGGAGCTCTCGTGGACCGGTAAGGGTGGCCTGTTCTACACGGGCGACGTGTCGCTGCTCGTCTCGCAGATTTTGGGCATTGTGGTGACGGTCGCTATTGTACTGGTGCTCGACTTGGTGATCGCCGCGGTGGTCAAGGCGCTGTTCCACGGCAGCCTGCGCGTGGACGAGGCCGACGAGGCGCTGGGCCTGGACGCGAGTCAACACGGCGAGAGCGCGTATCCCTCCTTCTCCGGACTCGACTAGCGGCACGGCTTTCCCAGGCTCCGCACCTTGCCCTTCAAACCGTCGCGCGGCTTCCCCAGGCACCGCACCTTGGGTTTCAAACCGTCGCTTGCGTACAAAAGTACGCGGCGCTCCTCTTTCAACCCAATCTGCGGCACCTGGGAAACCCGCGTCATTGAATGGCAATTCATTTCTTTTATTCAAGAGAGGAATTCATTATGAAAAAGATCACGGCTATCGTGCGCCAGGAGAAGCTTGAGGTTCTTAAAGACGCGCTGTTTGCTGCCGATGTTCGTGGTATGACCATCAACCAGGTGCAGGGCTGCGGCGCGCAGCATGGCTGGAAGGAATACGTGCGCGGCAACGAGTTGCTTGTCAACACGATTCCTAAGGTGCAGTTCACGCTCATTTGCGCCGACGAGCACGTCGACGGCATTGTCGACATCATCTGCAGCGCCGCCCGCACCGGCGCCGTCGGAGACGGCAAGATTTGGGTCGAGCCGGTCGAAGAAGTTATCCGCATCCGTACCGGCGAGCACGGCTCCGCCGCGGTGTAGGATCGACCACCTGTCATCCGCAACGTTAAAATGCTGCAATGAGGCACAAGACTTGCGTTGCGGATGGACGGATTATGGGTCGTAATAAATATCCCGAGGAGACGGTCGCGAAGATTCTCGACGCGGCGCTGGAGCTATTCTGCGCACAGGGTTATGAGGGGACGAGCATTCAAGACATCGTCGACCGCCTCGATGGCATGACCAAGGGTGCTGTCTATCATCACTTTAAGAGCAAAGAAGAGATTTTCAACGCCGCATTTGATCGGGCAATGGCTCCGATTGTTGAGCGCCGTCGCGCGACACTCGGTGCTGGCAATATGATGGGAGCCCAAAAGCTCAAACGACTCTATGCGCCCGAGTCCGTCGTTCCGCAAATCGAGCTATGGGCTCGCATGCATCCTGCGGCAGATCCGGTAAAAAGCTCGCGGCTGCTGGCGATGCAGTACCAAGGTTCGTTTGACGAGTCGGCCGATGGCTATCTCCTGCCAGTGATCGAGGAGGGCATCGCCGACGGCTCCATTGCGTGTGCATGCCCGCGCGAAGCGGCGGAGGCTGTATCGTTGTTAGCGAATCTTTGGCTGCTGCCGCTGTTCCGTCCGCTTGAGAACAAGGGTCGAATGCTCGCTCGCGCGCAATGTTTGGCGCAGATGGCGGCCGCGGTGGGGCTCGATTTGGGTAATGAAGTGCTCCAGACAACGGCTCAGATATGGGACGTATGGAACCGTGCTGGGTGGTAATATAGATACTGACGGTATGTAATTGATTTGTAAGGGTAGCCACGGCTGCCCTTTTCAAGTCATTAAATACATACTAATGGTATGTATAGGGGGCAGGCTTATGGCTGGAATGCGGGGGAGTAGCGTCTCGTTGACGCAAAAAACAGTGCGATCTATCAGGCTTTTCGGTCTTCTTGTTGCACAGCTGTGTGCGTATTCAATGTTGTCAGCACTGTGCTTTGCGTGTCCGCTTTACTTGTTCGATTGCAGCGGCTCGTCAACGTTATATGGCGCCGTCGCGGCGATAGCGTTCATACCGGGCGTGCTCGCGACTCCGGTTGGCGGGATTTTGGCGGATCGGGGAAGACATCGCGGGGTTCTTGTGGTACTCGGCATTGTTCTGATGGCTGCATCACTGCTGTTTATCCCCATGAAGTGTTCGCTGCCTCTTGCGGTTGTCGTGGCAGCAATGCTTTGCGTCCAATATGGCATCCAATCGCTGCTGAAGCCGATGCTTCAAATTGAGACGGTGAGCATGACGGGCCCAGAAAAGGTTGAGCGTGCCACTGCGTTGGTCTCGCAGATAACCATGGCGAGCAATATCTTGGGGCCTGTAGTCGGGACGGCAGTCTATGGGTGCTTTGGTATCGATGCTCTATGCGAAACCGCGGCGTTGACGTTTGCGATGTCAGCCCTACTGTTCGGGGGCGCACTCAAGCAAAATGCCTCATCTGGAATGACAGGGGACAGCACGACTTGCTCGACATGCCGAAGCGATTTTCGGGAGTCGATTCGGTACCTGTTTCAAAACGCATCATTGCTCGTTGTGTTTTTGCTTGCGGCTATTTTGAACCTTGCGTTAGTTGGGTTAACGATTGGTGCTCCCGTTATTGTTGCAAAGCATCTCGGAATGCAATCATCCTTTGTTGGGATTATTGAGGTGGCTATGGGCTTAGGTGGTCTTGTCGGCAGTGGTTTGGTCGGTATTTGGCCGCATCGTTTTTCCTTCAAGGGCATATGTCGATATGTTGCGATGATTTGTTTTGGAGTCGTACCGATTATTGTCACGCTACTGAGCGGTCCTGATGAATTAGCGTTTGCCGCGCTTGCGGCCGGCTCGGCATGGGTCATGGCGTGGGCAAGCATTGCATCGGTCGAAATCGTTTCATTTGTTCAGCGGTCAGCGCCAAAGGAACTCTGCGGAAAAGTGCTGGCACTCGTTTATATGATGCTTTCCTGTGCAACGCCTATTGGCCAATTGGTTTACGGGCTCGCATATGATCGATGGACACCGGCGATTGTATTCGCAAGCATGTTGGCGGTGCTGACGTTGACGACGGCGCTGTTTTATCGGCTGAAAAGTCGCTTGTGGCGATTGCCTTAACGCGCTGGAGCACCGTGGATTTGCGGAAGCATTGTCCCGCCGCGCAGGGACGCCATTGTCTGGGCATGCCTCTCCTTCGTCTACAATATCGTGCAGACGAAGGAGAGGCATGCCCATGATCAAGATGTTTGCGAGTGATTTAGACGGAACGCTGCTGAACGCCCTGCACGAGGCGGATGGGACCATCCGCCGTGCCATTCGCGAGCTGACCGAGGCTGGCCTGCATGTGGTTCCCGCGACCGGGCGCTCGACGTTGCCGATCGGCGAGCATGGCTTTACGGGCCTGGCGCTTGACGCCTGCTGCTCTAACGGATCCATCGTGCGCAACAGCCATGGCGAGGTGCTCAAGACCTGGACCATCGACCCGCAGGTTACCGAGGAGCTGCTCAAGGCGTTCCCGGATATCTGTTTCGACTGCTCCACGCCCGACGGCATGTTCTCGAGCGGTTCGTTCGAGATGCACCAGGCGGGTTTTAAGAAGGACAGCCCTATCAAGCGCATCGTGATGCGCGGCATGCGTGCGCGTGGTGGGTATCACGAGGAGCAGTATTTCGACCAGTCGATCGGTGACATCCTGCGCCACGATGTGTGCAAGATCAACTGCCGCGTGACCTCGCCCGAGCTGGAGCGCGACCTTAAGGCATATTTGGCCGAGCGCTCGGACCGCGTGGTCAATGCGCCGTTCGATCCGGTGATGTTCGAGATCACGGACGTGGCGTGCAACAAGGGCGAGAGTGTGGCCTGGCTGGCGGGCTACTACGGTATTGCCGAGGACGAGGTCGCGGTTTACGGCGACGGCGGTAACGACATTGCCATGCTCAAGCGTTTCCGCCACAGCTACGCGACCAAAAACGGTAGTGATGCAGCTAAGGCCGCCGCGAGCGCGACCATCGGCAGCTGCATGGTCCACGCCGTCCCCAAACACATGCTCGCCACCATGCACAAGCAAAATTCCCGCACCGTCATCGAATAATGTGACAAAGGGACAGCCCCTTTTTCACGAGAACCCTGCACCTTTGGCATGCGAACATATATTCGTATATATAACTAAGTTTTGATAGAATCGGTATCGTTGACGGCAGCTCCATGTGTCGGGCAGCGCCCTCCATCTGATGGGAGGTGATGCCCATGACCGATTTGATTGATTTCGTGAGACTTCTGACCGCTTTGGTCTCGTTCTTCACGGCACTTGTCGGCCTTTCCGAGGCACTCAAGCAGCGTTCGAAGCGCAACAGAAGGGGTCGCCGCCGCTAAGGCGTTGACCCCCTAATGCAAACAACGGCGCTGCCCAGCTTTCCAGAACTTGGGCTGCCGTCGACACTATTCTACCCACGAATGACATTTTGAACAATCGGCAATGCCGCTTCAAAAGCCAGGCACAACTGGCACAACCTAGGCGGTCGCTGAATGTGACAAAGGGACCGTCCCTTTGTCACAACCCAAATATTGCCTTTACGTGTTGATGCACACGGTGTGCAATAATACTCGCACTGTGTAATAGCGCACAGGCTGAGTAACAAGGAGGACGCTTGTCCCAGCTCGAGAAATGCGATCGCCGGTCCCTTCGCTCGCAGCGTGCCCTTCGCCAGGCGCTTGCCAGCGAGCTTGCCGAAAGCGGCGACCTTTCGCGCATTAACGTCGCGTCGCTCACCGAGCGCGCCGGTCTTACGCGCCGTACGTTCTATTCGCACTACCGCGATATCCCCGACTTTATCAGCCAGATCGAGAACGGCCTGCTTGCCGAGATTCGTGAGCGGGTGGAGCTTATCACCGCAGCTCAATTACCCGATCTTTACCGCAACATCGACGAGCTTGAGCCGGCACCCGGTTCGGTTGAGCTGCTTCGCTATCTTGCGGCTAATCGCGACCTTATCGGGGCCCTGCTGGGCCCGGGCGGCGACCCCGCCTTTATTAAAAAGATCATCGATACCGCACGCGAGGCCGTGGTGCCGCGTGCACAGACGGGCATTTTGGGCTTGGCGCTGGGCACCTTCTTTGACTACTACGTCACCTATGTCGTGAGTGCCGAGGTCGGCATGATCCAACGTTGGTTTGAGCGTGACCTTTCTGAATCGCCCGAGACCATGGCGCGCATTATGACAGTCATCGCCTTTGTGCGCCCCGGCGACCTGTATGGCCAACCCATCGATATCAACGTGCCGGAATACGGCATGAAGCTATTGAATCTGCAGCTCGAGGATGCGGCTGACACCGCCGCAACCGTCGGGTCCAACAACTAAGAGGAGAAACAGATGAGCAAACTCGTCGAGGGCATCAAGGATCGCATGGTCGTTGCCGCGCGTGAGGCTGCGCCCGCCGTGGTGGATGCCGCGCAGAAGGCCGCGACCGCAGCTGCCGAGAAAGTTGCCGAGGCAGTCGCCGATGCCAAGAGCGCGGCAGGGGAGACGTCCGTCGCTAGCGAGCCCGCCACCGCCGCTGAGCCCGTGGCCGCCACCGCCGTCCAGGCCCCCGAAGGCGCGATCTTCAACCCCGAGAACGCTCGCGGCAACCTGCACTTGGGCATCGATGTGGGCTCCACCACCGTCAAGCTTGCCGTGCTCAATGACGACAACCAGATCGTGTACGCCAAGTACCAACGCCACCACACCGACGTCCGCGCTTGTGCCCGCGACCTGTTCGAGGGCGCTGCGACCGTGCTGCCGACGGCCCAGATGACCTGCGCCATTACCGGCTCGGGCGGCCTGCTGCTGTCCCAGTGGCTCGACCTGGAGTTTGTCCAGGAGGTCATCGCCAGCAAGCGCGCTGTCGAGACCCTCATCCCGGCCACCGACGTCGCCATCGAGCTGGGCGGCGAGGACGCCAAGATCATCTACTTTGACAACGGCATCGAGCAGCGCATGAACGGTACCTGCGCCGGCGGCACGGGCGCCTTCATCGATCAGATGGCCACTCTGCTGCACACCGACGCGAGCGGCCTCAACGAGCTCGCGGCCAACGCCACCACCATCTATCCCATCGCCAGCCGCTGCGGCGTTTTTGCCAAGACCGACGTGCAGCCGCTGCTCAACGAGGGCGCCCGCCCCGAGGACGTGGCTGCCTCCATCTTCCAGGCCGTCGTGACCCAGACCATCTCGGGCCTGGCATGCGGCCGTCCCATCCGCGGCAACGTCGCCTTCTTGGGCGGCCCGCTGCAGTACCTCTCCGAGCTGCGCCACCGCTTCTACCTCACGCTCAACCTGGACGAGGAGCACCGCATTGTGCCCCAAAACGCTCACCTGTTTGTGGCGAGCGGCGCCGCCATGGCGCACGAGTCCAACAAGCTCAGCACGTTCCCGCAGCTCATCGAGGCCATCGATGCCCTGGGTGACACGCAGGGTGCCGAGGTCGAGCGTCTGGACCCGCTCTTTGCCACCGACGAGGACTTTGCCGAGTTCAAGACCCGCCACGACCAGGAAGTCGTTCCCAAGGGCAAGCTCGAAGGCTACACCGGCCGCGTGTTCATCGGCATCGACGCCGGCTCCACTACCATGAAGGCCGCGCTCGTGGGCGAGGACGGTCAGCTGCTGCACACCTGGTACGGCAACAACAACGGCGACATCCTGGGCACGGCCAAGGTCATCATGGCCGATTTCTACAACCACATCCCCGCCGGCTGCACTATTGGCCACGTGACTACCACGGGCTACGGCGAGGCACTGCTCATCGAGGCCCTCAAGGCCGACTCCGGCGAGATCGAGACCGTCGCTCACCTGCGCGGCGCCAAGGCGTTCCTGCCCGGCGTCGAGTTCATTCTGGACATTGGCGGCCAGGACATGAAGTGCCTGCGCGTCAAGGACGGCGTTATCGAGCACATCATGCTCAACGAGGCTTGCTCGTCGGGCTGCGGTAGCTTTATCGAGAGCTTCGCCGTCTCTATGAACATGGACGTGCGCGCGTTCGCCGATGCCGCCATCCATGCCAAGGCGCCCGTCGACCTGGGCAGCCGCTGCACGGTCTTTATGAACTCTCGCGTCAAGCAGGCGCAAAAGGAAGGCGCCACGGTGGGCGACATCGCGGCCGGCCTGTCCTATTCCGTCATCAAGAATGCCCTGTTCAAGGTCATTAAGCTGCGCGACCCCAAGGAGATCGGCAGCCAGGTGATCGTCCAGGGCGGCACCTTTATGTCCGATGCTACGCTGCGTGCGTTTGAGCAGCTCACCGGCGTTCATGCCGTACGTCCCGACATCGCCGGCTGCATGGGCGCCTACGGTGCGGCCCTGCTCGCCCGCGATCGCGCCGGCGCCGACGGCACTTCGACCATCCTCTCGGCCGAGGACATCGCGCACCTTACCGTGACGCAAAAGCATGTCCGTTGCGGCCGTTGCTCTAACAACTGCCAGCTTACCGTCAACGACTTTGGCGGCGGCAGGCGCTTCATTACCGGCAACCGCTGCGAGAAGGGCGCCGGCCACAAAAAGCAGAAGACCGAGGCTCCCAACCTCTTCAAAAAGAAAAACGAGCTGCTCTTTAACCGCGAGATCCTGAGCCCCGACGAGGCCCCGCGCGGCACCGTCGGCATCCCGCGCGCGCTCAACATGTACGAGAACTACCCCTTCTGGCATGCGTTCTTTACGCGCCTGGGCTTTAGCGTGCAGCTGTCCGACCAGTCGAGCAAAAAGACTTACCAGGCGGGCATCGAGTCCATGCCGTCCGAGAGCGTGTGCTATCCGGCCAAGATGAGCCACGGCCACGTGATGAACCTCATCGACCGCGATGTCGACTTCATTTGGATGCCGTGCGTGCGCTGGGAGCGCAAGGAAGATCCGACGGCTGGCAACTGCTATAACTGCCCCATCGTCATGAGCTACCCCACGGCGCTGGCGCTCAATATCGACGAGATCCGCGAGCAGAACATCGAGTTCCTGTACCCGTTTGTGCCCTATCACGACAAGACCGAGCTCAAGCGCCGTCTGTACCAGGTGCTCGCCGTCGACCGCGTGGCCGATGCGCAAGCCGGTCGCGGTCGCGTGCGCGGTCCCAAAATCACGCGCTCCGAGGTCGATGCCGCCGTCAACGCTGCCTTTGAGGCCGACGCGCGCTTCCACGAGGACATCCAGACCATGGGCGAGGAGGCCCTTAAGTGGGTCGAGGACCACGGCGGCCACGGCATCGTACTCGCCGGCCGTCCCTACCACAACGACCCCGAGATCAACCACGCCCTGCCCGAGCTTATTTCGAGCTTTGGCTTTGCGGTCTTTACCGAGGATTCGCTCGCGCATCTGGTAAAGCCCGAGCGTCCGATTCGCGTCGTTGACCAGTGGATGTACCACAGCCGCCTGTACGCCGTCGCCCGTTTTGTGACGATGCGCAACGACCTGGACCTGATTCAGCTCAACTCTTTCGGCTGCGGTCTCGATGCCCTGACTACCGACCAGGTGCAGGAGATCCTGGAGGCCAGCGGCAAGATCTACACCGTGCTCAAGATCGACGAGGTGTCCAACCTGGGCGCCGCGCGCATCCGCATTCGCTCGCTCATGGCAGCGCTCAAGGACCAGGAGGCCGAGCGCCTGGCCGAGGCCACGGCCGCGGGCGAGACCTACGAGCAGGGTGACGCCGCGCCGGTGGCGCCCTCCACGGATGCCCCCGCGTTCGCGAGCCGCAAGTACACGTTCGAAGCGCAGCGTGAGAGCGCATCGACCGCGTGGCCCAAGGTGCCCTTTACCGAGCAGATGCGCGAGGAGGGCTACACCATCCTGTGCCCGCAGATGGCGCCGATCCACTTTGACCTGGTCAAAGAGGTGTTCCGTGGTGCCGGCTACAACCTGGAGCTGCTGCCCTCGACCGACCACGACGCCGTCGAGGCCGGCCTGCGCTACGTGAACAACGACATCTGCTATCCGTCGATCCTGGTGACGGGCCAGATCATGGAGGCCATCGAGAGCGGTCGGTACGACCTGTCCAAGACGGCCGTGGTTATCAGCCAGACCGGCGGCGGCTGCCGTGCCACTAACTACATCGCGCTCATCCGCAAGGCCCTGCGCGAGAGCGGCCACCCCGAGATCCCGGTGATCTCGCTTTCGGCAGTGGCACTCGGCGAGGACAACCCCGGCTTTAAGATTACACCGGCACTGCTTAAGCAGGCAGTCTACGCGGTGCTCTTTGGCGACGTGATGATGCAGATGCTCTATCGTTGCCGCCCGTACGAGGCTACGCTCGGTGCCGCCAATGCGCTCTACGAGGAGTACATGGCGCGCGCCCGCAAGCTGGCGCCTAAGTTCAATCGCCACAACTACACCAAGCTGTGCCGCGAGGCCATCCGCGCGTTCGACACCATGCCGCTTGTGGGCGAGGGCACCAAGCCACGCGTGGGCGTAGTCGGCGAGATCCTGGTCAAGTTCCATCCCACGGCCAACAACCACGTGGTCGACGTTATCGAGCGCGAGGGCTGCGAAGCCGTGGTGCCGGGCCTGCTCGACTTCTTCCTGTACTCCATGAGCAACGCCGAGCTGCAGAAGGACGAGCTGGGAAGCTCTGCCACGGTGCGGGCTAGCATGCAGGCGCTCATTAAGCTGGTGGACTGGATGCGCACGCCGGTGGAGGAGCTGCTCGAGAAGTCCCGCCGCTTTGAGGCACCCGAGCGCATCGGCACCATGGCGGACAAGGCCCGCACGGTGCTTTCGGTGTGCAACAACATGGGCGAAGGCTGGCTGCTCACGGCCGAGATGCTCGACCTGATCGATCACGGAGCGCCCAACATCATCTGCACGCAGCCCTTCGCGTGCCTGCCCAACCACGTGGTGGGCAAGGCCGTGATTAAGGAGCTACGCCGCCAGCACCCCGAGAGCAACATCGTCGCGGTGGACTATGATCCTGGTGCGTCCGAGGTCAACCAGCTCAACCGCATTAAGCTCATGATTAGCGTGGCCAAGGAAAACATGCGCGCCGGTAAAGGCTTTAAGCTCGAGAAGGTGGCGCCGCTCGCGATGGACGAGGTCACCGGCCAGATGCGTGCCCATGATGGCTGCGTGAGCTGTGGACCGGCCAGTGAGGAGGCCGTTGCATCGGTCGCCAAGCGTCTGGGGCGCGGTATTAAGAAGTAGTTGGCCTACTTCGAGCCGGATATAAGACAAACGGGTGGTAGTCGTACCGGCTACTACCCGTTTTTGCTGGACATATGTTACGCAAATGACCTTGCTACAGCCTTCCGTGGGCTTGCCCGATTTTTGGGCTGGCTCGGGCTTTGAAGACAAGTTATTGCAGGCCCAGGGCGATTTCTCGCTCAATGCGGGCCAGCACACTGTGACCTATTTGCCAAACGACGAGACGACCGCTACGGTCTACCCATCGCCGCCTACGAAATGGAAGCCGAGAAGTACATCTACCGCGTGTACAAGTACGAGCTGTAGGGCCGCGCTTAGGTTTGACCAATGGAGTATGAAAACACGCCGTTCGCCGATGCCCCCTCCGCGAGTGGCAGCCATATGGTTTGATGTCAGAAACATATAGTTGTCGTCAGCCTGCTGGCGACGTTCCCCCTGATATCGGAGGTTCCAGGTATGTTTCACGCTCCGTTAAACAACTATCGGTTGGGCTAACATGGGTCGCCGTGCTATTTCGATAACCCTTGCAGTGGTCTGCCTAGCTGTGCTCCTGGGCGCTACAGGGCTGTTTGCTATAAGCCGAGAAACGTCCTATATGCAGAAATGCGCTTCCGAAGGGTTTGCCATTGACGGTTACTATCGGGACGACAAGACGAGTCTGGAAACCCTGGCCTTTCTTGAAGAGGATAACCATCGGTGGCAACTGGTCGACAAAGACGGCAGCTGCGTTGACGGGCAGTTTAAGCGTACGGATGACCCCAACATCCTGATATTAAAGAAGGAAAACGGCGAAGAATTCGGTACGGTCCACGTGGCGTATATGTCACGCCGACGCGAGCAGGGCCAGCTCTATCTATTTAGAGATAGCAAGGTGACCCGATTTTATCTTGTGAGCACCGATCCGGCGTTTACGGTGGAGTCTGGCGATGTCGATGCGGACGTCTGATTCACGGCAATAAAACAGCGAGCGGGGCGCGGACGTGAACTACGTCCCGTTTTTTGCTTGTGCCTGCGTCGCGTCTGAGCCTCGCCGCGACTTGCGCCTGTGCGCGGGAGCCATCCCATGCTCCGCATTACTCCACATCAAATTCCACGCGGTCGAGATCGGGCACATTGAGGTCGATGAGCTTACGGGCGACGTGACGGTCGTGTGCCCCGAGCGCCTCGCTTGTCGTCACATGGGCGACGATTTCGCGCTCTACAATGCCTTCCTCGCCCTCGGCAGCTGAGGTCTCGACGGCGACGGTGTAATCCTTAAAGCCCGGCAGCACCGCGGCAAGTTCGCGCGTAGTTTCGGTGACGCCGTAGCCGTCCTGCACGCCGGCCTGCGCCGAGCCAATAGACCCCGCTGTCATAACGATGCAGGGGATGGCAAAGACTACCGTGCCCACAATGATGCGGCGGCGCACCTTGCGTGACAGCTCGTCGACCTCGGCATCTTCTTCGGCGGTCACAATGCCGTCGCCGTTGAGGTCGCGCTTGAGCGGCACGCGCAAAAGAAGCAGCACGGCTTCGGCAGCCAGCGCGATAAAGACAACGTTGATGCCAAACTCGTAGAGGGCCGAGAGAAACAGCGACCCGCTTGCGATGGCGATGCCATAGCCCGCCGCGCACAGGGGCGGCATGAGCGCGGTCGCTACGGCCACGCCGGCGATGAGCGTGGCAGGTTCCTGGTCGCGCGAGTTGCCCAGGCCACCCGCAAAGCCGCCCGCGAGCGCGACGGCAAGGTCCCATATGGTGGGTGTCGAGTTGTCGATGATGGCCGCCGTGGTGGTGCCAAGGGGCGAGAGCTTAAAGTACAACGTGGACGTGACCAGGCAAAAGGCCATCTGTAGAGCCAAGCTCGCGACGGCCTCAAGGGTAATCTCGCGGTCGAGCGTGGCGATGCCGTATGCCATGGCAAGGACCGAGCCCATAAGCGGGCAGATGAGCATGGCGCCTACAATGGCGATATCCGAGTCGATATCGAGGCCGATGCTTGCGATGAGCATGGCGATGATGAGGATGCATAGGTGGGAGCCAGTCAGACGCGCTCCGTTTACAAAACGCTTGCGGATCACGTGATAGGGCGCGCGTCCCTCGCGAATGTTGAACGCGCGCTTTAAAAAGCGACCAGCCTGCTCGGCAGCCTCGCTATGAGCAGGGCGGATGCCGTGGCGCCGGTGATGGCGTTCGCGTAGTCGCTTGAGTTGTTGTCTATCGAGTTCCATGTTCACCTCGTTCCAGCGCGGTCCGCGTATCCCGCCCGTCGCCCTTACTCTACACCGTGGCGGGCGGGGTGTCTGTTGGACGCGGAATCCGATAGGGCGGATGACGCGGGAGCAAATGCAAATCATAGGCTCAATTCGATCCTGCAAGAATACGATGCACCAGTTCCTACATATGTGACGAAATTGTGAAGCACGAGAGCGCGAATTTCAAAAAATTCGCTGGTCGCCAATGTTGCGCAACAGAATTCAAAAATCGACAGCTACCGTTTGATACGTATGGATACATCCGTGTCAAAGGGAGAAAGCCATGGCAAACTACAGTCCACAACACTTTGAGCCTCGGGCCAAGACTGTCAACGTCAAGGGCGTTGCTAACCGCGCCGTCGCAACCGTTTTGACGGCGGGCCTCATCGCTCAGCCGCTCATGTCGCCGCTGGCGGCAATCGCCGCACCGTCAACCGATAACGGCGATTCTGTTCAGGGGGGGGGTAGTTCTGTAGAGAATACCGTTGCCGCCGGTAACCAAGCGGTCGTAAAGACGGCTGCCCAGCTGGCCGAGGAGTCGGCAAAGCAGCTCAAGGACGCTCAGGCCGCCTACGATGCCGCCCAGAAGAAGGCCGACGCGGCGGGCCAGTCTCAAAAGCAGGCACAGCAGCAAAAGAATCAGGCCTCGCAGGCCGTGACCGATAACGCCGCCGAGCAGAACGAGGCCGAGGTAGCCGCGCTTCAGGAGAAGATCGACGAGCTTAAGGCAGCCGTCGAAAAGACCGAGCAGCAGCAGAAGAAGCTGGGCGACCTGAACGATCAGCTCGATCAAGCCAACAAGAGTGTCGAGGATAAGACCCAGGCGCTCAAGGACGCCAAGGCAAAGCAGGATGAGGCCAAGAAGGCCCTCGATGATGCCCAGGCCAAGCTCGAGGCCATGGGTATGGACGAGTACGAGGCCGCCAAGAAGGCCGTCGAGGACGCACAGGCAAAGCTCGATGACGCCAATAAGGCCGTTACTACTGCACAGGACAATCTGGACCAGGCCAAGGCTGCCGAGGCCAGCGCCCAGCAGGAAAAGCAGAATACCGAGGCAGCTTTGACGACTGCCCAGGCCAAGAAGCAGGAGACTGCCGCTGCTCTCGCAGTCGCAACCACCGCGCGCGATAACGCCCAGCAGAAGTTCAACCAGGCGCAGGCCGCACTCGATGCTGCCGTCTCGGGTACGGGTGTTGACCTGAGCGCGCTTGAGGCCGCCAAGATCGCTGCTGCTGATGAGCTCAAGACCGCGCAGGACGCGCTCGAAGCCGCGACGACTGCAGACGCCACCGCACAGGCGAACCTGCAGGCTGCGCAGACTACCGTCACCGCCGCGCAGGAGAAGGCCAACGCCGCCAACGCTGCTGTGGCATCTGCCCAGTCTGCATACGATGCGGCAAACAAGGAGTACAACGCCGCCGCCAGCGAGCGCGACGCCGCCAAGGCCGCATACGAGAAGGCGCAGCAGACCGAGGCCGACAAGAAGGCGGAGTACGACCGACTCGTCGAGGTTCGTCAGCAGAAGAGCAACGAGTTCGATCAGGCTCGTGCTGAAGTAACCGACGCGCACAATGCATACGACGCCGCAAACGCCGAGGTCGAGAAGCTTAATCAGCAGATTGCCGACCTCAAGTCGAACATGACCGTAGACCAGAATGTCATCAGCCAGGGTATGTTCGGCTTCATGAACTACATCATCGGCGGCACCCAGTTCACAGCAACGCAGAAGAAGAACGCCCAGGACGCCGTATCGATGCTGACCGGCGTCGATGACAAGGCCGAATGGTATGACAAGTACGTCGATCAGGACATGTCACGCGACACCAACCCGCTTTCCTTGGAGCAGATGCGTAACGCCCTGACATATCTCGACACCCAGAACAACCTCCGCAAGGCGAACGGTCAGTCGGCGCTCAGCGTCAGCCTCCGCATGACTGCGGCAGCCGCCCTTAATACATCATATTCATCGAACATCTGGGGACACTCGAACTGCTACTTCGACAACGGTGAAAACCTTGCCGGCGGAGGTGGCGCATATACCGGTGGCGAGACCGAGGACACCCTCGGCTGGCCCTATACCGGCCTCTACACCCAGGAGAAAGAGGCATTCGATAAGTACGTCGCGCAGTATGGCGACGAATTCGGCAGCCACCGATATGATTCCTATTACATCTACCAGAACTACAACAGCATCTATCACGAGTGCGGGCATTATCTCAACATCATCGATTCCGCCACGGAAGCCATCGGTATCGCGACCGGTAACGGTAAGAACACCGATTCCGAGGTAACCATCTTCGATTACAGCGCTGATGACACCCAGGCTGATTTCACTGTCTCCGAGTTCAAGAAGCTCGTCACCGACTATATCGATTCCGCCTACAATGCAGGCGGCACTCAGGAGCAGAAGGAGCAGCTGAAGCAGCTTCAGAATAAGTTGGCAGAGGCACAGAAGAACTTCGGGACTGCCGGAACGGCTTATTCTGACGCATTAGATAAGCAAGAAAGCACTCGCGACGCCTATACCGCGGCCGACACGAACGTGAACACCGCCAAGGGCGAGTACGAGAAGGCCAAGTCCGGCACCGCCGCCGCGAAGACGGCATACGACGCCGCGAAGGACGCGCTCGGCGGAATCGACATCGAGTCCCTCAAGCAGAACCTCGATGCCGCAAAGTCCGAGGCCGCTACTGCCCAGGCAGCTCTCGATAAGGCAAACGCCACGCTTGCTGACAGCAAAACGAAGGCAGCCGAGGTCGCTGCTCACAAGGCGAAGGCTCGCAGCGCCCGCGATGCCGCCAAGGCAAAATCCGACCAGGCCAATGAGGCGTATGACAACGCCACGGCTTCGGTCAAGGACCTTGCCGCCAAGCGCGATGCCGCCCAGGCGGACCTTGCGAATAAGCAGGGCTCGCTTGACGAGGCAAAGAAGGCCGACGATGCCGCCCAGGCTGGTGTAGACAAGGCCCAGGCCGCAGATGTCCAGGCCGCGACTGCTCTTTCGGACGCCAAGCAGGCGGTTGCCGCCAAGGCGCAGGCTGTATCCGACGCACAGGCCAAGGCCAAGGCTGCCGAGGGCGAGCTGACCGGCGCAAACAAGGCCTTCGAGCGCTTCGCCGGCGCTCAGAAGGCGGTCGACGACGCCAAGGTCGCCTGTGACGCTGCCATGGCCAGTGTCGCCGATGCCCAGAAGCAGCTCGAGGCCGCCAACGAAGCCGTCGTCGATGCGAACTTCGAGATCGTCAAGGCCAAGGCAGAGCTTGCCAGCGATGAGGCACTCAAGGCCGATCTTGAGGCTGTCGACCACAAGGCCTCTCTTGCCGCGGGCACGACGGGCAACGAGAAGCTGGTCAAGCTGAACGCTGCCTACGCTCGCTATAAGACCGCCGTCGATGCCGCCGCTGGTCTCAAGGCTGCTCTGAGCGATGCCGATGCCAAGCTGTCCGATGCCAACGACGCCTATGCCGCCGCGCTTGCCGAGCTTGGCGATGCCAAGGATGCCCTGGCTGCCGCGCAGGCCGAGTACGACAAGTATCATCCCAAGGCTGAGCCGCAGGCCAAGAATCAGGTTGCGCAGGCTGCTGCAAAGGCTCCTGTCGCCAAGAAGAAGGCCACGTCGGCCGCGCTCGCCCAGACTGGCGATGACTCCGCTCTTGCGGGCGAGGTGTTCGTCATCGGCGGTATCGCCCTCGTGGCCGCTGGTGTGACGCTGAGCGATCGTCGTCGCAAGCAGATGTAGCGTTTCGAGCGTAGTTTCTGCAACGAACTTCAATTCATAGCGGGACCGTCTCGTTAGCCAAACGATAAGGCCGGCGCGCTGTTAAACGCAGCGCGCCGGCCTTTCTTTGTTTCGATATCAAAAAGCCCGGTCGGCAGCCGCAAAAGCTACCGACCGGGCAAATCGTAGGCAATATGGTTGCTGTCGAGCAGCTGCTCAGCTTAGCCCAGCAGGCTCAGGCCAACAGAGACAAACGCCAGGATAACGCCGACGATGGACTCGCCGCCGAGCAGGCCGCTGGCGACAACCAGGCCCTGTTCCTGGAAGGCGGCGTCCTTGGCAGCCCTCTCCTCGTCAGAAAGACCAGCGGTGGCGTCGCGGTGGGCGGACCACTTGTCGTAGGCGAGCTTGACGCAGGAGCCCAGGAATGCCGTGAGTGACATGTAGAACGGCAGGTACACGCCCAGGCCGATCATCATGGCCGGAATGCCGAGCCAGTACATGACGATGCCGGCGATAAAGCCGCCAACGAACCACGGCACGCTCGGGATGCCCGAGACCATGGTGGCGACCACGCTTGCCTGCGCGGCCACAAAGCTCTTGTCGGGGCCGAAGGCGTCCGGACCATAGGCGGTGACGAGCGCGACCATGACGGCGGCAGCGACCAGGGCACCCACGATGCCGCCGATGGCCTGGCCGACCCACTGCGCGCGCGGGTTGGTGCCCAGCACGGCGCCGGCCTTAAAGTCATTCATGACGTCGCCCGCAAGGCCGCACGCCACGGCCACGATGCCGGCGATGAAGAACAGCTTGACCTGCGCGATCTGGGCGCAGGCTGCCACGATGAGCATAACGATGAGGCCAAAGATCTCCATGGGGTCGATGCCCGTCTGGCCGCAGCTCTGTGCGCTCATGATGGTGGTGACAAAGGTGAACAGCGTCACGATGACGGCCGGGACGGGACCAAGGTTGAGCGCGATGGCGACGATCACGGCGATGGCGGCAGCGCCCAGGCCGATGATGCCGGCGTCGAGCTTAAGGGAGCCCGAGATGAGCGACTGCTCGTCGGTGTCGGTGGAGCTATCGGCGGCGAGGCCGCGGACGATACCGGCGACCTGCGGCAGGATGTCCTTGAGGACGACGGCGACGCCAAAGCCCATCATGAGGCCCATACCCAGGGACTTGACGATGCCCTGTGCAGTCACAACGTCGAACAGACCGGCAGCGGTGCCGCCCACGATGATGCCAAAGTTGCCCAGCAGCGCGCCGGCAAACCAGAAGGCGACGGGGGCGAAGCCCACGAGGAAGCCGACGGAGAGCAGCATGGGCGAGTTGTAGATGCCAAAGGTCACGCCGGGGATGTTGAGCGTGCACAGCATGCTGGGCACCACGCCCAGGGCGTCGCGCAGCACGCTATAGATGCCGGCGATGGCCATGGAACCAAAAAGCTGCTTGCCGGTTTTGCCGCCGGCCTCGGTCGCGCGCAAGGTCTGAGCTGCGGCGTTGCCGGTGGGGAACTCAAGCGCGGCATCCACGATAAAGTGACGGTGGATGAGCGCGGTGGCCAGCAGGCCCAGGATGGTGCCGGCGAGTGCCACGATAAACATGTCGAGCCAGCTGATCTGGTCGGCATAGCCCAGCATCCAGGCGCCTGGGATGGTAAACGCCAGACCGCCGGCGACCATGGCGCCTGCGGACATGATGGTGTGGGTGACGTTTGCCTCGTTGAGGCTGGCGTTGCCCATGAGCTTAAGGAAGAACAGCGAGATGACGGCAGCGAAGACGATCGGCCAGGGGAGTGCGCCCATCTTGAGGGCGGTGTAGGCCGAGCTTGCCGTGATGATCACGCAGCCAAGGACGCCGATGACGACGCCGCGCAGCGTGAGTTGCCCGCGCATCGAGGCGCGGTTTGAGGGATTGCTCATATAGAACTCCTTTGCGTATATCCGCTTCCCCCGGGAGCGCCGCTACGGATACGGCGCGGGAAGTCGGGTTACCAAGGGCCGCCGCGTGAGCTCGCGCGCGACCGCGCACCAGTATAGCCGCAAGCTAGTCATTTTGGGATGACTGGTTTAGGTAGGCGATATACTGCTGGGCAGACGAAAGGAGCGCCGACGATGCTTAATGGGTGCGCATATATATTGACGGTCGACGTGGGCAACACGTTCATTCGCTTTGGCCTGTTTGCCGAGGATTCGGCCGCGGCGCAGGAGTGCCCGCTTGCGACGTGCGAGATTACGACGCCGTCGAGCATCACGGCCGATGAGGCTCGCATGAGGCTCGCGCAGGTCATGGGCGCGCTGTCAGCCGATGCGGGCGTGCCGGGTGTGCTTGTGCCCGCGGCTGCTGTGCTGAGCTGCGTGGTCCCGGCGCTCGAGCGCCCGTGGAAGGCGGCACTTTCCCGTACCTGCTCGGGGCGCGTGCTCACGGTGGGGCCGGGACTTAAGACCGGCATGCCCGTGCACTACGACGACCCGGCCGAGATCGGTCCCGACCGCATCGCCGATGCCGTGGCGGCCCGCGCCGTCTACGGCTCGCCGTGCATCGTGATTGACCTGGGCACGACGACCAATATCGAGGTCATCGACGCGCACGGTACCTTTGTCGGCGGCGTTATCGCGCCGGGGCTGGCGCTCGGCGCCCGCTCGCTTTCGGCGGCAGCAGCGCGCCTGCCTCAGGTCGAGCCCTCGGCGCCGACACACGTCATCGGCCGCAACACGCGCGAGGCCATGCGCTCGGGCGTGGTTTTGGGCGAGGTGGCGCGCATCGACGGCATGCTCGACATGGTGCTCGCCGAGATGCGTGCTACTAAGGCCGCGGGGGAGGGCGATGTGCCCATCGTTATTACCGGCGACGATGCCGAGGCACTTGCGGCCCTTGTCGGTCATAGCCTGACGGTCGACGATGCGCTGACGCTGCGGGGTCTCGCCGAGCTCTACCACATCAACCAAAAGCCCCGTCGCGTGTAAAAGTGAGGGCGCCGGTGGGACAAACGCCCCCACCTTTCACCTGCTACAATGGGTCAAACTATTGCGATTACGGAGGTGTCTGTCATGTCGGACGATCTTCATCAAACTTCGTCAGGCAAGCGCCTGGACGTCATTAGCTGGGACGAGTTCTTTATGAGCGTGGCCATCGCCGCGCAGCGCCGCAGCAAGGACCCCAACACGCAGGTGGGTGCGTGCATCGCCAACACCAACCACCGCATCCTTTCGGTGGGCTACAACGGTACACCCTCGGCGCTCAACGACGACTTTTTTCCGTGGGGTACGAGCGACGACCCGCTGCAGGACAAGCACAACTACGTGGTCCATGCCGAGGCCAACGCCGTGCTCAACTACCGTGGCTCGCTCAAGGACCTCGAGGGTTCCACGGTCTACGTCACGCTGTTCCCGTGCCACGACTGCGCCAAGATTTTGGCTCAGGTGGGCGTGGGCGAGGTCGTCTACCTGGACAACAAGTACGCCGACACCGATGATGGGCGCATCAGCCGCCGCATCCTCGACTCCTGTGGCATCAGCTACCGCCAGGTTATCGTCGATGTCCAGATTGGTACCGGGGGACAGGCTCGACAGTAATATGCGTTGTCGCTATCTGACGACGAACGCAGCTCAAAGAGCCCCGTCCCAAATTGACTACTCGTGAAAGTCGCGTCTGCGCGCATGGACGGCTCGTGAGCGGGTACACGGCTGTAGTAACATAGCTTCTGTCCGCGGGCGCGCCCGCGTAATTGTGAGAAAGGAGCCCCTGTGGCTGTTAACGAAGAGCTGCTTAAGAAGGTTCTTGAAGAGATCCGCCCCAACCTGCAGGCCGATGGTGGCGATATGGAGTATGTGGGCGTCGACGACGAGGGTGTCGTCAAGCTGGAGCTGCAGGGCGCCTGCGCCGGCTGCCCCATGAGCTCGCTGACCCTGTCCATGGGTATTGAACGCATCCTGAAGGAGCATGTGCCCGGCGTTACCCGCGTTGAGCAGGTCAATGCCTCCGGCGAGGCCGAGGACCTGTACGACGAGTACGCGCCGTTCTAAGCTGCGAAAGCTGCGGACGGCATACTCCGCATAGACGTTACGCCCAAATATGCGGCTGCGAGCGCAAGGCCCGCGGCCGCATTTGTATGTAGGGAGCAGGAGGATCGATATGCTCAACGACCTCTACCATATGCTTGATCCCGTCGCGATTTCGGCGGGGCCTATCACGATTTACTGGTATGGTCTGGCCTATGTGGTCGGCGCCCTGCTCACGGCGGTTGTCATGTACCGCACGCAGCGTCGCTGGGGCTTCGACATTACGATTGATGACCTGACGAGTGTCGTGGTCGGCGTGGTCTTTGGCCTCATTATCGGTGCGCGCCTGTTCTACGTCGTCTTTTACGGTGATGGCTACTACTGGGCGCACCCGCTCGAGATCTTTGCCACCAACGAGGGCGGCATGAGCTTCCACGGCGGTTTGGTGGGCGGCATTATCGGCGGCATCATCGTATGCCGCATGTATAAGCTCGACGCATGGACTTTGGCAGACCTTGCCGTCATAGGCGCGCCGCTGGCCTTGTGCCTGGGCCGTTGTGCCAACTTTGTCAATGGTGAGCTGTGGGGCAAGCCGACCGATCTGCCCTGGGGCGTGGTCTTCGGTGGCACCGCGGGCGATATGCCGCGTCACCCCTCCCAGCTCTATGAGGCATTTCTTGAGGGCATCGTGCTCTTTTGCATTCTGCAGGTGCTCAGCCGCAAAAAGCCGCTACTGCCCCAAGGCACGTTTATGGGCGTGTTTGTGATGGGTTACGGCATCGTCCGCTTCCTCATTGAGTTTGTGCGCGTGCCCGATGCCCAGCTGGGCTATCTGCTTGGTGGCGTCATCACGATGGGTCAGCTGCTGAGCCTGCCGCTCGTAATCGCGGGCTTGGCGCTCATCATCTTTGCTCGTCGCCGCAACCAACCCCAGCGCATCTACCTCGACGCCTAACTACCACAAAGGGGACAGGCACCTTTGTGGTGATTCGCTGGGCAACGATGACAGAACCGTAACGTTTCCCCAGATAAAACCTGCCAAAATAAACCTGTCCCTTTTTGGCAGGTTTCTAGAAAGGCTCTTTGGACTGTGAAGGATTCCGATCTCTCCACAACGGCTGCGCGCGACGCTGCCCGCATCGTCTGGTTTAAGCGCTACCCCGCCAAGCAGACGCTCATCGCATTTTTGCTCGCGCTGTTGGCGACCACGGCGTTTTCCATCGATCCCGCCCCGGTGTCGAGCAACGCAGTCTTGGAGATTGACCCCAAAGCCTCGGGCATGCTGTACGTGTGCTACGAGGTGCTCCTCTCGTTTGCCGGCCATACCGACGCGGTCATGCTGCTTGCACTTGCCTGTCTGCTCACCTTGCCGTTTCGCTACGTGTTCTTTGGCCGTGGCGACACCTGGCGTCCATCGATCATTCTGCCGTCGCTGTTCTTTGCCATCTGCATGGTGTTCGGCCGCAGCTACGATCTCACCGACTCGGCCGAGATTGTCCTTGGCGACAAAGCCCGCATCATCTGCGCCTGGATTGGCGGCGCGGGCTGGATGCTCTTGGCGGTCGTTGCCTTCTACCTTGTCTTTGAGTGTCTAGATTGGCTGAGCTCTCGGCGTATTCCGTTTTCCGAAGCGCACTTTGGCCGCGTATGGCGTATGGCTCACGCCGTGCTCTCGGTCCATCCCTTTGCCGGGCCCTTCCTGGTGCTTATGGTCGCCTGGGCGCCCACGCTCATCGCTTCGCTGCCCGGCCTTTTTATGGGAGATACGGGTGCGCAGATTCGCCAGTGGTTCAACTACCCCAACGGCACGAGTGACTACTTGCGTCTGCTCAATCCCAATGTGTTGCTCAACGGACATCACCCCGTGGTGCACACGGCCATTATCGGCTCATGCGTCCAGCTGGGGCTTTCACTGTTCAACAGTGCCAACGCAGGTCTTGCCATCTATACCTGCGCTCAATTTGTCATCACGGCTGCCTGCATGGCCTATTCCATTTCGTCGCTGCGCAAACTGGGCGTGAGCCTGCCGGTTCGCGGTGCGATCCTGCTGTTCTTTGCGTTTATGCCGATGTTCTCTAACTACGCGGCGTTGCTCACCAAAGACGTGCTCTTTGCCGACGCGTTCTTGGTGCTGCTGGTACAGACCGTCAAGCTCGTGGCATGTGGCTTGCCCCGTCGTGATGCCAATGTCGAGCGAGCGGGCGAGAAAGCCCCCGTGCTCTTTGCGCGCCACGACTGGCTGCTGCTCGCTCTGGGCGCCATGGGTTCCACGTTCCTGCGCAACGGCGGCTTGGTGTTTCCCCTGGCGGCATGCGTAATCGCGGCGGCGTTTTGCGTATGGGACGTGCATGTGGCTCGTCGTGCAGCCAAGCAGACTGGTGCTGCGCCGTCAGGCGCCATCCCGCGTTTCCGCTGGGTTGGCGTTCTCGCGGTGCTCGCGCTCTGCCTTGCCTCTAATATGTACTTCACCAAGGTCTTTATGCCGGCGCACGATATCACGCCGGGCTCCAAGCGCGAAATCCTCTCGATTCCGTTCCAGCAGACGGCTCGTTTCGTCCAAAAGCACGACGGCCTCAACTCGGGTGTCAACCCCACGGTTAAGGAGGACGGCACCATCGTGGAGGCTCCTTGCGACGGCTTGGTGACCGACGAAGAGCGTGCCGTGATCGACCGCGTGCTCAAGTACGAGAACCTGGGCCGCCGTTACAACCCGGATAAGTCGGACGCCGTTAAAAATTGCTTTAACGAGTATGCCTCGCAGGAGGACATCAAGGCCTATTTTGAGGTGTGGGCCCAGATATTCAAAAAGGACCCCGGGTGCTATATCTCGGCGCTCATCAATAACTACTATGGGTATTTTTATCCGAGCGCTCGCGACGCATGGGTCTACAGCACGGCGCGCAGTGCCGAGATCATGGCGAAGCCCGATAACCTCAAGTACTTTGACTTCCATCCGGTCGATAGCAAGGTTGTGCGCTGGTGCGACCACCTGATCAACCTGTATCGCGTGGCAGTACAACGCATCCCGTTTATCTCGCTCACCATGAGCTCGGCCACCTATGTGTGGATCATGATCGCCGTGGTGGTCTATCTTCTACGTCGTCATTCGTGGCGCGGGCTGGCGATCTGGGTGCCGCTGCTGGGCGTGCTCGCCGTGTGCCTGATTGGTCCGTGTAATGGCTCGACCTACATGCGCTACTTGTATCCGGTCATCGCCTGCATGCCCTTCGCCATCGGCGCCACCGTCACCCGCAGCGACTTCCTCTGGTTCTAACTTGGTGCATTGGGGGTCAGGTTTCTTTGCACCAAAGGGGTCATCATCACGACGCCTTCATTTTGGGGTTTATCTCGCAGGCCAGTAGGTATATCATAACGACGTTTGTTTATATTGCCCGAGCATCTGCGCTGGGCTTTAGGTCGAAACCGATAGGAGACACGTATGTCCGGACACTCTAAGTGGGCCACAACCAAGCATCGTAAGGGCGCGCAGGACGCCAAGCGTTCCGCCCTCTTCTCCAAGCTCAGCCGCAACATCACCGTTGCTGCCCGTCTCGGCGGTGACCCGCTGCCCGAGAACAACGCCAGCCTCGCCGCTGCCGTTGCCAAGGCCAAGGCTCAGTCCATGCCTAAGGACAAGATCAAGTCCGCTATCGACAAGGCTTTTGGTTCGGGTGCCGATGCCGCCGTCTACGAGAACATCGTGTACGAGGGCTACGGTCCCGCCGGTGTCGCCGTCTACGTCGATTGCCTGACCGACAATCGCAACCGTACCGCCGCTGATGTCCGTTCCGCCTTCTCCCACGCTGGTGGCAACCTGGGCACCTCCGGCTCCGTCGCCTTCCAGTTTGAGCGCAAGGGCCAGATCGTCGTCGCCAAGGAGATCCTGGACGAGAACGCCAAGAAGGAGACCATGATCGCCAACGGTGCTGCCGGTGACGAGGATGAGTTCATGATGGCCATCGCCGAGGCCGGTGGCGAGGACTACGAGGACGCCGGCGAGGAGTGGATCGTCTGGACTACTGCCAACGAGGTCATGGCTGTCTCCAAGGCGCTCGAGGAGCAGGGCGTCCAGGTCAAGGGTTCCGAGACCACCATGGTCCCGACCACCCCGACCGAGGTCTCCGGCGCCGACGCCAAGAAGGTTCAGCGCCTCATCGACCGTCTTGAGGAGCTCGACGACGTCCAGGATGTTTACAGCACCATGGACATGACCGACGAGGTTATCGCTGCCCTCGAGGAGGAGTAGCGCCCGCACGGGTTAAGCCGTGCATATCTGGGCATAATGAAGCGAGCATGCAAGCCTCGTGGAATAGATGAGCCGGATCCGCGTGCGTAGAGCACCGGACCCGGCTCTTTTATAATGATGCGAACCGTTTTGTATTTCGAGTGCCGAGATTTGAAGGGAGCGCCACGTGCGCGTACTCAAACGAGCCCTAGCGATTGTGTATCTTGCCGCCGCCATCGTGGCGCTGGGTACGCTTGTCTGCCAGTTTTGGGGGCCGTATACGTATCGCTTTATGCTGCTGATGCGCGACCCCATGCCGCGCATTGTCGTGACGGCATGCGGCGGAGTTGTGGCGATCGGCGTGCTGGTAAGCTTCTTCCGCCTGATGTTTGCTCGTCGCGAGCCGTCCTGTGTGCATCCGGCGGGGGAGCGCAATATCGAGGTCACCCTTGCGGCGCTTTCTTCGTGTGCTAGGGCTGCTGCCGAGCGCGACGACCGCGTGATGGTCGAGCATGTCGAGGCCCGCGTCCAAGGCCCCGACGATTCGCATGTCCGATTTAAGGTCGAGGCTATCGCGCTTGACGATAAGGACGTGGCATCTCTGGCTACCGCGATGCAGCAGCGCATCGAAGAAGCTTGCGACACCATGCTCGGCACGCCGGGTACGACCACGCGCGTCCGTTTTTTGCCGTCCAAGACTACCGTCCAGACCGTGGAGGTTTCCGGTGAGTGATACCAATCAAGATAAGACCGCTCGTACGCCGCGCCTGACGATTGACCAGAGCACCACACCGGCGAGCGAACCTGTTGATTCCAAAGCAGAGGCAACCGAGTTACAAGACGCGGCAGCCGCGGATTTTGACGAGGCTATGGGTCTCATCAAGGGTACGGGCGCTGCCATCTGGAGCTATGCTGTGCGTCATCCCAACACCACGCTCGGCGCCGTCGCTGGCTTTATCCTCGCCGTGTTGGTGCTCACGTTGGGCCTGTGGGACACGCTCGTCATTGCATTCTTCGTGCTGATCGGCGCTGTGATCGGCCAAATTCGCGACGGCGAGAACGGGATCGTCAACTTCTTCGGCCGTCTGTTTAGCGGCCGCTAATATGTATTCGACTGTCGCATCCGCGGCAGGCATAAGGAGGAACCATGGCTTTTAATACGAAGGTCGATGTAGCCGATACCGAGCTCGAGGAGAACGAGGCGGTCGTCGCCGAAGCCGAGGATGTAGAACTCGAAGGTCAGTCCCTCGCCGAGACAGAGGCCGAGTCCGATGCGGATGAGGACGACGAGGAAGCGGATGAGTCCGAGGACTCGCTGACCTATTCCAACGGTGTGATCGAGAAGATCGTTGCCATGGCCACTCGCGAGGTTCCGCACGTTCTGGGCATGAAGGGTAACCTCATGCATTTTGTGCAGGAGCAGTTTGGTGCCGAGAATCTGACCAAGGGCGTGACGGTCGAGGTCACCGACGATAATCGCGTGGTCGTCAACATCTCCGTCATCATCGAGTACGGCGCCTATGCGCCCGCGATCTTCGACGATGTCAAGGCACGTGTCACTGAGCGCCTTGCCGCGATGACCGGCCTTGAGGTGGCGGGCGTCAACCTGCGCATCGAGGACGTCATCACCCCCGAGGAGTACGAGCACCGCACCAGCCAGCACGAATAGCCTTCCAAAAAGGGACAGGTTTGTTTTGGCAGGTTTTATCTGCGAAAACGTTAAACGGCCGACCGCGCAAGCAAAAGCGTGGCCGGCCGTTTCTGTACGCTCCCGATGTAGTCATACCGCTCGTCTAACTAAGGGTTGCAATCCCCACGTTCCGCGTTACCCTAATGAGCGCATTGTTTCCAAATTGTTAACGAGGAGTTGCCGTAATGGCCGACGAGCACGAGACAGAAAGCAAGGCATGGGCAATTGAGGCCGCTGCGGCAGAGGCGGCGTCGCGTGCCGCCGAGGAGATGCATCGTCCTCCGGTGGTGCCGATGGAGCGCGTTGTCGGTCGCGAGGATATCGAACGTGGCGAGCGCGCCGGCCGCAAGCGCAGCCAGGAGCCAGGCTTTCCGCGCTTTTTTGCCGAGCTCAATCTGGGCTTGATTCTTACGGCGTTCGCCATCGTGGCCTTTAAAACCCCCAATCACTTTGCCTTCGGCGGCACCTCGGGCGTGTCGGTCATTCTTTCCACGCTGTTCCCGACCCTGCCCGTCGGCGTCTTTATGTGGATTATCAACGCGGTCCTGGTCATCCTGGGTTTTATCTTTTTGGAGCGCAAGGCAATCCTTTGGAGCGTCTTCGCCTCGTTTGCGCTGTCCGCCTATGTTTCGCTTTTTGAGCTCTTTATCCCAACCGATGTCTCTCTGACGGGCGATATGTGGCTCGACCTGTGCTTTGCCGTCATCTTGCCGGCGCTCGGCAGCGCTATTGTCTTTGATATCGGCGCCTCGACGGGTGGCACGGACATTCTTGCCATGATCCTCAAGCGCCGCACGACGCTCGAGATTGGCCGTGCCCTGCTGCTGGTCGATATCGGCATCGTGACCATCGCGGCCTTTTTGTATGGCCCGCGTGTCGGTCTGTATTGCGTGCTCGGCCTGTTTGCCAAGACGCTTGTGGTCGACAAAGCCATTGAGAGCATTCACCTGCGCAAAGTCTGCACGGTCATTTGCTCCGAGCCCCTTAAGGTCGAGGAGTTTATCGTCAAGCATCTCAACCGTACGGCGACCATCAGTCGCGGCTACGGTGCCTTCTCGGGCAAGTGCGTGACGGTGATCATGAGCGTGCTGAGCCGTCGCGAGGCCGTGCAGCTGCGCCGTTATGCGCGCGAGGTCGATCCGGGTGCCTTTATCACGATCGTCGACAGCTCCGAGATCGTCGGCAAGGGCTTCCGCGGAACGAACTAGCGCAGACGTATTCAACGAACCGCCTGCTGGCGCCGTGTATCTTGCAAATCGGTCATCTTTGAGTATTTGACCCCACATTGGGCAATAATGATGCTAAAGACATCGTTTGCGATCCAAGTGATTTGTTCAAGATACGAAGGGATGATTCTATGTTCTGCTCGCAGTGTGGCGCCCCCATGGGCGATAACGACAAGTTCTGCGGCGTGTGTGGTGCTCCTAATGCCGGTGCCGCTGGCCCCGCTCCCCAGGGACAGCCTCAGCCCCAGCAGTTTGTTCCGCAACCGCCCGTGGCGAATGCGCCAAAGGGCTGTGTGGCTCAGGCGTTCCAAGATATGACCAAGACTCCGGGTGTGCTTCAGCGTGTATGCCAAATCGCGTTTTTGCCGGCGCTGATTTGCGTTGTGTCGGTGCTCGTGTTGTTTATTCCCGTTATTGGCGGCATTGCGGCTGCCATCGGCTTTTTGGCAGCTTGCATTGCGAGCGTGTGCGGTTCCGGCTTTGGCATCGAGTGGGGTCGCGATCTGTCGCTTAAGATCGATGACGGCATGGATCGTCCGCTGATGCGTTCCACGTCGTTTGGTCTCGGAGTCTTTTCGAGCGTTATTTCGGTCGTGCTCGAGGTTATCGCTGCCATTCCCGTTATCGGTGTAGTGCTTTCGCTGGTGGAGGGCGTGGTAATTGGCGCCGCGGGCTCGTATTCTTATTACGGCTCTTATGCGCTCGAGGCTGCGCTGTTCGGTTCGCTCGGCCTGCTTGTCCTGGCGCTAATTGCCTCGGCGATTCTGGGTGTCTTCTTTAAGATGTTCGCCGACATCGCCGTGATGCACTTTGCGGTGACCGGGCGTGTCGAGAGCGCGTTTTCGCTCGATAAGGTCTGGGCGGCGTTTAAGCACAACAAGACCAAGCTGTTCTGTGCTTCGTTCCTTCCCGAGTTTTTGACGGGCCTGGTCGCCAACGTTGTCACATGGATCTTGACGGTCGTCTTTGGCGCCATTGCCTCTGTCGGTATGTATAGCTACTACTATCGTCCTACGGGTATTGAGGCAATTGTTACCGGCGGTGGCGTCACGCTCGCGCTGTTCTTGGTGCTGGTCGCTTTCGTCACCGTATTTCTTACGGTCTTTGGCAAGATGCTCAAGCACCGTGCCGTTGGCTATTGGGCCGCACGCTATGCAAGCGAGTGGGCCGACGAGGACAAGGACGACGTCCTGACTTTTGTATTGCCCTTCGAGAAGAAGTCCGCTCCCTCGGGTTACAGTGCTCCGGATGTCGCGCCCGCGCCCGCGCCTGCACCCGAGCCCGCGCCCGAGCCGGCGCCTGCACCCGAGCCTGAGCCGGCGCCTGCACCCGAGCCTGCGCCGGTGCCCGAGCCTGCGCCGGTGCCCGAGCCCGAGCCGGCGCCCGAGTCAAGTTCCGACGAGGACCCTCAGGACGAGTAGCCATGCCACCTGACGAGTCGGGCGAGGCTCCTGCGGACGAAAACAATCAAACCGAATAGTCGGTCGAGGCGCCCTGGGCAACTGAACCAGGGGTGCCTTTTTCTACGGCGAAAGCAAGAAAATGCCTGGAAAACGGTTGCGGCAATATTTCTCGGAAATTGATCAATGTTGCGTAACAACGTCGCGGCTATTGTTGAGAACATAGACGTGTAAGGTTTGAAGGCGTGCGACGCCTTAGGAAAAGGAGAAGTTGATGTTCTGTCCCACTTGCGGCTCTCCCATTTCGGATGATGCCAAATTCTGCCCTGTTTGCGGATCCGCCGTTGGTGCCGCTTCTGCCGCTGCGGCCCCGCAGCCCCAGCCCGCTCCGGCCCAGACTATTCAGCCCGCGCCCCAGCCTCAGCAGCAGTACACCGGTCAGTACGCCCAACAGTCCGCATCCGCTCCGATGGACTATGGCCCCGTCAAGGCTGACCGCAGCCTGATCGGCTGGCTGCTGCTCTCTCTTGTGACCTGCGGTATCTATTCGTTCTACTTCCTGTATTGCTTGGCCCGCGACATCAATGTCATGTGCCAGGACGACGGCGATTCCACGCCGGGTCTGGCGGCATTCATCTTGCTGTCGTTTGTTACCTGCGGCTTCTACGCGTACTACTGGTATTACAAGATTGGCAACCGCCTGCAGGCCAACGCTCCTCGCTACGGCCTGGTGTTCCAGGAAAACGGCACCACCGTTCTTCTGTGGCAGATCATCGGCGTGCTGCTGTGCGGTCTTGGCCCCATCTTTGCCATGAACATCATCATCAATAATACCAATGCCATGGCAACGGCTTACAACATCCGTCTTGGCGCTCATGCCTAACAATAAAGGCGGCGTGAACAGCTCCCAGGGACATAAGGGCACGGCGGAGCTCCTTCGCCGCGCCCTTTCTTACACCGGCGCGCTCTTTGTCGCCGCCTGGCTCGCGCTCTACCTGCTCGACATCGGCTGCATCTTTCGATTGGTGACGGGCATTCCTTGTCCGGGATGCGGTATGACGAGGGCGTGGCTGGCGGCGCTGCGCCTCGATTTTGCGGCGGCCTTTGCCTACCATCCGCTGTTTTGGGTGGTGCCGATTGCGTTTGTGCTCGCGTTCGTGCGCGAGGAGGTGGCATCGAGCAAACGAAAGCGTGGTATCGACATTGCGGTCACCGTGTTGTGCGTGCTGGTCGTCGCCGTGTGGATCGTGCGCCTTATCAACCCGGCAGACGCGGGCCTGCTCTTTGGTGGTCACGCTCCCGCCGGAGTTTCCACCGATATCATCCACCTCGAACAACCGCGATGGCTTGCCTTCCTAAGCGCTTGCCTGTCGTGACGGGGGATGAGCTAAAAAGCTACCGGCACATAAGCGGGGGCGAACGCCGAAGTAGCGTCCGCCCCCGCTTTGTTATAGCCGGATGGCTGTGGGCGCGTGACGACTACTCGTCGTGCTTATCCTCGTGGCGAGCAGCGGCACGGGCATCGTGAATGCCCTTGATGGCGGCATGGCGGGCGGTGCGGGCGTCGTGCATGGCGTCGCGGGCCTCGGCCGCAGTTGCCTTGGCAGAGCGCAGCTTGGCCGCCAGGTCGGGATTGGTCTCGGCAACTGCGGCGATCGCGGGGCCGTCGAGCTCCTCTTGCGTGGGCTCGGCCAAAAAGTCGATGGCATACTGGGCGGCCACCATGGAGCCCTTGGCCAGCACGCTCTCGTCAATCTTGTAAAAGCAGGAATGTTGGGCGTACGTGGCGCCAATCTGGGGGTTACGCGTACCTACAAAGGCGAGCACGCCAGGTACGCGGCGCAGGTACTCCGAAAAATCCTCGCCCGAGAGCGTGCCGCGATAATGGCCTTGGCCGGCGGGGCCCAGGCACTTGATCACGGCCTGGCGGCAGCGCTCGCTCGAGGCGGCTTCGTTTTCGACCTTGTAGTTGGCGATGGTGTAGTCAGTGAGCTCGGCCTCGGCGCCCAAGGCGGCGGCGGTGTGCTCCACGATGCGGCGCATAAGCTCTGGCATTTCTTCGTGGGTCGAATCGCCGTAAGTGCGCACCGTGCCGGCGAGGTATGCCGTGCCGGCGATAACGTTGCGCGCGGTGCCGCCATGCAGCTCGCCGACGGTGATGACGGCAGGTTCGTAGGGGCTGATTTCGCGCGAGACGATGGTCTGCAGGGCGTTGACAATCTCGGCGGCCACCATAACGGCGTCGTGGCCGCGCTGGGGCATGGCGCCGTGGCACGAGGTGCCGCGGACATCAATGCGGAACCAGTCGGTATTGGCCATGCGCGGGCCGGGCTCGCAGCTTACGGTGCCGGCGTCGACCTCGCTCCAGATGTGCGCGGCGTAGGCGCCGTCGACGCCGTCGAGTACGCCCGTGCCGATCATGAGCTTGGCGCCCTGGCCGTTTTCCTCGCTGGGCTGGAAGACGATACGGACTTCGCCGTGGATGTCGTCGGTCATATGGCGCAGGATCTGCAGCGTGCCGAGCATCATGGCGATATGGCAGTCGTGGCCGCAGGCGTGCATGCAGCCCTCGTTGACGCTGGCAAAATCCTCGCCGGTCTGCTCGGTAACGGGCAGGGCGTCGATGTCGGCGCGCAGTAGGATGCGGCGGCGCGGCGTGCCGTCCTCGCGGTAGGCGTCGGGCGCGGTGCCGCGAAGGGTCGCCACCAGGCCCGTCTTGAGGGGACGCTCGTAGGGGATATTCATGGCGTCGAGCTGGTTGGCGATGTCGGAAGTCGTGCGCTCCTCGGCAAGGCTCAGCTCCGGGTGCTTATGGAAGTGCCGGCGCTGCTTGATGATATAGGGCTCAAACTCGGCGGCGATATCTTGGATGGCCGCGGTGACGTCGTCAGCCGCGCGAGCCTCGGTTGCCGCCATAATCTGCTGTGCCTTGGTCTTCGTCATGGTCGATTTGCTCCTTGCTGGGTTGATCGCAAAATCGTACAGGCTCTCTCCAGTATGCCACCTGCCGCTAGGGCTGGTAAAGTTGCCGTTTGCCGCTTGGAGTTTTGTTACAAGGGCGGGGGAGTACACTCGGGGGTGTTGAATTTCCTGCCAGAGATGGGGATGCCCATGCAACATATCGATCGGATTATCCGCTCCAAGAACGTCTTTACCGCGCAAGACGGCATCGATACCGCCCGCGAGCTGGCGATTGCCATCGCAGGCGACCGTATCGTCGCAGTCGGTGCGCCCAATGACGTGATTGCCGCCGCTCCTGCCGCCACGTCGGTTATCGACTACGGCGAGCAGTTTGTCTGCCCCGGTTTCCATGACGCTCATCTGCACTTCTTCCATACCTCGGTCGGTTCCTCGCCGTACATGCTCATGGATATGGGCACGTCCGAGGCGGCGCTGGTGCAACATGCGCTCGAGTTTTCCCAGGACCTGCCCGACGACGCTTGGGTTGTGACGCAGGGCTGGCGCGACTACCGTTGGGACCCGCCCGAGCATCCTACCAAGGCGTCGCTCGATGTGGCATTCCCCGATCGTCCCTGTGTTATGTATTCGGGCGACGGGCACACGCTGTGGCTCAACAGCCGCGCACTCGATGCACTCGGCGTCACGCGCGACAGTGAGCCACCGGCGGGCGGTAGCTACGACAAAGACTCAAACGGTGAGCTTACGGGTATCGCCCACGAGGCAGCTGCTATGCAGCTGTTGCCGCGCTGTCTTGAATGGCTGGGCGAGGACCGCATCGCGAGCGCTTACGCCGACCAGATGAAGCGTATGGCCGAGCAAGGCATCACCTCAATCTGCGATATGTCGCTCATGCCCATGCCGGGCTGTGACTTTATTCGCGACGATGTTTACGACAAGCTGCAAGCCGCCGGCAAGCTGGGCATCCGCGCCCATCTGTTCCCCACGCTGCTGGATGACCAATCGCGCTTGGAAGAACTCCAGACTCGCTACGCAAACAACGCGCTGCTCTCGGCGCCAGGCTTTAAACAGTTTTTCGACGGTGTGTCGAGCGAACACACGGCATATCTCACCGAGCCCTATACCAACCCGCGCTTCCCGGGTGATCAAGGTCGCCTGACGGTTCCTGCCGAGCGTATGCGCAAGCTGGTCCTCGCTGCCGCGGAGCGCGGCCACACCGTGCGCATCCACGTTATCGGCGACGGTGCCATCCATGCTGCGCTCGATATCTTTGAGGAGGCGGCAGAGCTCTATGGTCTGCCGTCGCACGGTCATAACACGCTTGAGCATCTGGAGAATCTGCTGCCCCAGGACATCGATCGTCTGCGTAAGCTCAATGTGGTCGCTTCGAGCCAGCCCTGCCACATCACGCTCGATCCGGGCGGTCCGGAGCGCGACCTGGGCCTGGAGCGCAGTCGCATCATGTGGCCGTTTGCAACTTATCAGCAACGCGGCATCCGTCAAGCTTTCGGTACCGACAGCCCCATCACGTCCGTTACCAGCATGAACGTGCTCTACACGGCCATCACGCGCCAAGACCCTCGCAGCCACTGGCCCGAGGGCGGCTGGCTGCCGAGCGAGCGCATCGATGCGGCCACAGCTCTGCGCAACTACACCCTGGGCAGCGCCTACGCGGCAGGCGACGAGCAAAACCTCGGCAGCCTGGAACCCGGCAAATACGCCGACCTGGTAGTCCTGGACCAAAACCCGCTCACCATCGACCCCCAAGAGCTCCAGGCCACCAAGGTTCAGGCCACCTACCTGGCAGGTAACTTGATTTACGAGCGCTAATATTCATGTCGTACCGTTAAACTTGGCTCGGGTAGCCTATTTTGGGATGGCGCTCGAGCCGCGTTTGTTTGCCGATGGGGGTCCGTTGGGAGCGTCCCCGCTCTGCTGGATTTGGGCGCAGGGTGGAGGCGCTGCTGCCCCGCGCGCTCAATTTGGACATCAGCAATGCTGTCTCTTGGTGTTTCGCATACTTCCCATTACAGATTGCATAAAAAGGCTGGGATGTTCTTCCTGATCCTGATGTACCCCCGCCCGTGCCGTGCAAAAAACGGAGTATTCAGCACCACGAGCTCTGCCGGTGCCGCTGCGGCTGAGTAACGTTGCGGAGATTGACGTCATTTTGGGGTCCGGCGCGGCGCGAAGCATGCCTTTTTGTCCTGGCGGGGTTTGCCTGCCGACTCAAATCGCCGGTCGAAGGCGTCCTTGGGACCAATATGGTGTGTCCGGCGTGTATGCAGCCGTCCTGGCTTGCTGAATACTCCCAAAAATGCACGGCGCTCCCCAGGGGACCCGTGCGCGCAGCGAAAACCATGCCCATGTCGCTATCCGCATCGCCATTTTGCTGCACTGACTTTTCTGAATACCGGGCTCGAATTAGTTAACCTAGCTCCCGGGGCGGACCGGAGGGCATGAAGTTTGTCGCGAGTTCCGCACGCAAAGGAAAGCACTTAATGTGCTTTCCGTCTTGCGCAGGACTGTAGAGCAGCAAACTTCATGCCCTCCGGTCCACCCCGGGAGCCACTGCTAAGTTATCCCCCGGCATTCAGAAAATCTAAGTGCCAAAAAATAAGATTTTTTGACTCCGTGTTGTATAACCCGCCATTCGTGGGTACCATTCAACGCGTACGCAAACAAAAAGGGTTAATTCGCGTGGCATAACCACGCGGCCCAAAAAGGAGGAGACAAGCATGTCGTCTTTGAAGCCGCTTGCAGATCGTGTTCTGGTCAAGCCCGACGAGGCCGAGCAGAAGACCGCTTCTGGTCTGTACATCGCCAGCAACGCTCAGGAGAAGCCGCAGCGCGGCACCATCGTTGCCGTGGGCGCCGGCAAGGTCAACGACAAGGGTGAGCGCATCCCCATGGACGTCAAGGTTGGCGACGTTGTCATCTACGGTAAGTTCGGTGGCAACGAGGTCAAGGTCGACGGCGAGAAGTATCTGCTGATGCGCGCCGACGACATCTACGCCGTCGTCGAGGCCTAGTCTCGTCAGAATCTCTGATTCGTCTTTGAACGCGCCCGCCGCATAGGACTCGGAAGCGGCGGCGCGAGTCACATTTCTTTTGGAGGATTACCTACCATGGCAAAGAACATTACGTTCAACACCGATGCCCGCGCTAAGCTTGCCAAGGGCGTCAACACTCTGGCCGACGCCGTTACCGTCACCATGGGCCCCAAGGGTCGCTACGTTGCGCTGCAGCGCACGTTCGGTGCTCCGACCATCACCAACGATGGCGTTTCCGTCGCCAAGGAGATTGAGCTCGAGGACAACATCGAGAACATGGGTGCTCAGCTGGTGAAGGAGGTTGCCACCAAGACCAACGACACCGTGGGTGACGGCACCACCACCGCAACCCTGCTCGCTCAGGCCATCGTCAACGACGGTCTGCGCAACGTCGCCGCTGGCGCCAATCCGCTGGCCATCCGTCGCGGCATCGACAAGGCCGTCAACGCCGCCGTCGCCGAGATGAAGAAGCAGGCCAAGCCGGTCGAGACCAAGGAGCAGATCGCTTCCGTCGGTACCATCTCCGCCGGTGACCCCGAGGTCGGCGAGAAGATCGCCGAGGCCATGGAGGTCGTGGGCAAGGACGGCGTCATCACCGTCGAGGATTCCCAGACGTTCGATATCACCATCGACACCGTCGAGGGCATGCAGTTCGACAAGGGCTATGTCTCCGCTTACTTCGTCACGGACAACGACCGCATGGAGGCCGTGATGAAGGATCCGTACATCCTCATCACCGACCAGAAGATTTCCAGCGTTCAGGACATCATGCCCGTTCTCGAGGCTGTCCAGCGCGCTGGCCGTGGCCTGCTCATCATCGCTGAGGACATCGACGGCGAGGCTCTGCCTACCCTGGTCCTCAACAAGATCCGTGGCGCCCTCAACGTCTGCGCCGTCAAGGCCCCGGGCTACGGCGATCGCCGCAAGCGCATCCTCGAGGACATCGCCGTCCTCACCGGTGGCCAGGCTGCCCTGGACGAGCTGGGCGTGAAGGTCGCTGACATTACCGCCGATATGCTCGGTACCGCTAAGTCCGTCACCATCTCCAAGGACAACACCGTCGTCGTCGGCGGCGCTGGCTCCAAGGAGGCCATCGACGCCCGTATCGCTCAGATCAAGGGCGAGATGGAGAACACCACCTCTGACTTCGACCGCGAGAAGCTCCAGGAGCGCCTGGCCAAGCTCTCCGGTGGCGTTGCCGTCATCAAGGTCGGCGCTGCTACCGAGTCTGAGCTCAAGGAGATCAAGCATCGCGTCGAGGACGCCCTGCAGGCTACTCGCGCTGCTGTCGAGGAGGGTATCGTCGCCGGCGGTGGCGTCGCCTTCATGGACGCTGCTCCTGCGCTCGATGCTGTCGAGATTGACGACCCCGAGGAGAAGATCGGTGTCGACATCGTCAAGAAGGCTCTGACTGCTCCGGTTGCTACCATCGCCAAGAACGCTGGCTTTGAGGGCGCCGTCGTGGTCGACAAGGTTGCCGAGCTGCCCGCCGGCCAGGGTCTCAACTCTGCCAACGGCGAGTGGGGCGACATGATCGAGATGGGCGTCCTCGACCCCGTCAAGGTCAGCCGCGTCACCCTGCAGAACGCTGCTTCTGTCGCCAGCCTGATCCTCATCACCGAGGCCACCGTCTCCGATGTGCCCAAGAACACTCAGCTTGAGGACGCAATCGCTGCTGCTACCGCTGGTCAGCAGGGCGGCGGTATGTACTAAGGCCGACAAGGTCTAGAACTCCCACCGGGAATCCGGGGGCGGGACGGGGCTTCTCTCCGGAACGTCCTCGGACATGCAAAGAGGCTCCGCATCGCGCTTCGCGCTGCGGAGCCTCTTTGCGTCCTGCGGAATGTTCCGGAGAGAAGCCCCGTCCCGCCCCCGGATCCCCTGCGTTTACGGCCTTGAGGTCGGCGTGGGCGGAGAATGTGGTTGATGGGAATACGTGTCCCTTTCGCTGTTTCGCGGCTTTGCCGCGAAAAGCGCGTTACTTTGGGATGGGTGGGGAACGTGGTTGTTGCGGCAGCTGATCCCGGTTGATTTCCGATCCCAACCGAACACATTGAGCTGACGGCACGCTCCCGCAGTTAACCGAACGCCCCCGAGGTCC
>NZ_JBCJBI010000010.1:35693-95541 GCF_039062365.1 Collinsella aerofaciens | reverse complement strand
GGAGCTATTTCCGCGTTGCGCTAGCTGCGGAAACGCGGGACCCGTTCAGGCTGTTGCATTGAGATTGAAAATCAACCGAAGCCTCATTACCCTCGCCGGTTTGTCGGAGTAATCGCCGCGCAGCTGCTGTCTGAAGTGGAACACCTCCTCGAGCACCTCCGAAGTCGTCGCGTCCGAGCGCAGGATAATCGTGTCGCCGATGGCGGCCGCGTCGACCTTTTCCTTATCGAGATGGGCCTCCCAACTGGCATCGCCCCTGATCACCAAGCCGCCATGTCTCTCAACATAGTTCTTCTGCGAGTTGTACAGGGCCTCGTTCACCGGCTTGCAGCTCGCCCTTCGGAGCTCCGTTTCCGTCGGTTTCCTTCGCGTAAGCGCCGTGTCCAGTACCTTCTGCTGGTCGCCCGCCGACATCTTCCTGAACCCGCTCGACGGTATGCCGTAGTCCTCGAGTTGGCGCGAGAGCCGCTTGCGCGCCTCGGTCTTGGACACGCCCGCCACATCCAGCTTGCGCTTGGTGCCGGGCATCTCCATGAACTCGGAGATGGTGCGGTTCGCGGGCTTCGCGCCGGTGACAGCGGGCTTTCCGGCCTTCCATTCCTCGTAGGTCATGCCCTCGGGCAGCCTGCTCCAACGCTTGCCGTCGCTGTAGTCGATGCCCTCGACGGCCGCGATGAGCGTGCAGCGGCAGTTGCACGTCTCGGCATACGGCGCCTCCGGGTCGCCGGGATAGCGGCAGCCGTTGCTGAACTTTTCCCCGACCTCGACCTTCTCGCCGTCGAGCTGCCTATGGCTCGAGCGCGTGCGGCCGTCCATCGTCGCCAGCCACTCCTGCTGCACCTTGATACCGAGCCCCTTGGCCCTCTTGTAGCTGTCGACGCGCCCGACATTCTCCGCCGCCGTCGTCGAGGTGCGCGCCAAGCGCACCGCCGCCGCGCGGTTCGCCCCCGTCACGTCCTGCATGCGCTTGGCTATCTTGGGTATCGACTCGCCGAGCAGCACGCCCTGCGTGATCTGGTTGGCGATGAGCCGGCGGTTCCACGCCATGTCCTTGGCGACGTTGACGGACGGCTTGGGCAGGTAGCTGTCGTGGTCGGCGAGCAGCCTCTGCACGGTCGAGGCGTCCTGGAGCGCGAAGGCCGTGTCAACGCCCACGGCGCTCTCGACCTGCCACGTGCCGTAGTTGTAGTTCTCGGCGTAGACCTCGGGCAGCCTGCCCTCGATGGCGGCGGCAGCGACGACGTTCGCATGCGTCATGGCCTCGGCGCACTGCTTGAGGACGATTCGGTAGCGCCTGCCGGCCGCGATCTTCCCGCTTCGCCAAGACCTGTATTGAGCCTTGGTGATCTCGCCGGCCTCGAGACGCCCGCGCATCTTCTCGTCGTCGGCCTCGAACTGCGCCAGATAGCGCTTGAGGTTGGCGTAGGCCATCTTGCTCGCCTCGCCGTACACTCCCGCCACCTCGCGCTCGAACGCCCGAATCTCGGCGTCTGAGAACTCGTGGGCCTCGTCCGCGGCCATGCGCTACTCCTCGCCGTCCCCGTCGTCGCTGTCGTCGTCTGCACCCGCGGCCCCCGTCGCGTTGGCGGCGAGTGCCGGCGGCAGCGCAGCCATGCGCTCCTCCTGCTCCCGCCGCTTGCGCTCCAAAATCTCGGCGGCCTCGTCGGGCGTGATGTTCGGCAGCTTTCGCAGGATCGTCTCGTCGTCCAGATACTCGGCCTCCAGGCACACGTTCTCGATCTGCTCCTTGGTGTTGCTGATGCGCGTGCGGGTGAAGATCGGCGTGTCCTCGATGCCCTGGAGCGCGAGCAGGTCCATGATGCCCTCTCGCATGTGGCGCTCGAACTCCGCGGCCTCCTCGTCAAGCGGCTGGTAGGCAGCGTCAATGTGGTCGTTGGTCGCGCCGGCGGCGATGGTGTGCACGTCGAGCGCGCCGAAGTCCTCGTAGATGTCGGCCTTTATCTGGGCCAGCGCCTCGCGGCTGCTCGCCACGGGCACCTCCTGCACGTACGGCGTCGCGGCCTGCCCCTGCTCGGCGTCGACCTGCGCCACGTGCGTGAGCTTGAGCTTGGCGCGCCACAGGTCGAGCTCGCGGTCGTCCATGCCCCCGGCGCCGTTGACGATCCAGTAGATCTGCGCGCAGTCGTTTACGTCGTTGCACAGGCCGCTCTTGATCATGTCGTAGGCGTCGATGCCCCCGCGCATGCCCACGAGCGTGGACTGGTGCGCGTCGCTGCCCCACACGGGCACGATGGGCAGGCGCGAGTAGTTCTCCTCGTCAACGGCCAGTGCGAGGCCGTCGGCCGGCACCTCCTCGTAGGTCACCTTGTAGGCGCGCTTCGCCTCCGTCACGGCGAAGTCGAGCGTGCCGGCGGCCGGGGCGGCCATCTGCGTGTAGCCGTCCTCCTCGTACAGCGTGGCGTTCCACGGGTGGTCCGGGTCGAGGCGCCAGAAGCGCACGCCGGCCACCAGCGCGCCGCTCACCTCGTCCCACACCGGGCAGAACTCGTCGGCCGTGAACACGTCGATGTGGTCGAGGTTCCAGAAGGGGAAGCTGATGCCGTGGATAAGCGCGTACAGGCCTATCTTCATCACGTCGTCGTCGAAGCGGTCGCCCAGCGCCTCCTTGGTGGTGTCCTTGCCGCCCTTCGAGACGTCCACGAAGCTCACGCCCTTGCCAAGCGAATAGGAGCAGCGCTGCCCGTTCAGGCGCTTGAACAGGTTGGACTTGATTCGCATGTCGGACGCCGTGTAGTCGTCGACCGGCGTGCCGGCGCTCGAGTACACGATTTTGGTGAACCTGTTGATGGTCACGTTCTGCTGGCGGTAGTAGTCGCTGGCCGCCACGGCGTTGCGGTACATCTCGCCGGCCATGTAGCGCCTCACGGCGTCCGAGGCGAACCCCGCCGCCGAGCCCGCCGCCGCCATGTCAGCCGCCGTCACAATCGGGCCGTCTGCCATCGGCCCCTCCCTTCCCTATCGAACAGCGGGTTTACCTGCTGTTTCTTCGGCTTGTACATGCGCAGTGTCGCCACGCCGTAACGGAGTGCGTCGCAGCTGTGGTCCTCGACCTTGACGGGCCTGTCGCCGTCCGCCTTGGCGTCCCAGCAGTAGCCGCCGAGCTCGCCTATCAGCCCCGTGCAGGCGTCGGAGATGCGCACCGTGCCGTTGCCCAGGCACACATCCGTCTCTCGTATGCCGTCCGCGACGTCGTTGCGCCCGTTCTTGGTCTTGAACCCGGCCTGCCGCATCGCGGCGATGAAGCTCGTGGCGCTCGGGTCGATGATGAACTTGGGCGGCTTGTCCAGCCCGCGCACGAAGTCGGCCATGTCGGCCACGTAGTCGGCGTCCGTCTTCTGGTGGCCCGTGTCGCGGCCCGAGTAGCGGTACTCGTCCACCACGTGCCACACACGGCCGTCGTAAGCCCACAGGAGCGCCGCGAAGGCGTTCTGCGTGCCGTAGTCGCAAGACACTGCGTACTTGACGGCGCCGCCCGCATATCGGCTCTCGAGGGCACCATCCCACCCGGGGTAGACCAGGCCCTCGGCCAGCGTCCACTTGCCCAAGATGTAGCGGTCGTAGTACACGCCGCTGCCGTAGTCCTTGATGAGGGCCTCGATGACATCCGGTGCCAGCGCGCCGTCCCAGATCGTGTAGTCCTGCCTGTAGATGTCGCTGTCGCCGTCGAGGAACCGCTTGAACCAGTGGTTCGGGCTGTCGGGGTTGCAGGTGCCGTCGAAGCGGCTGTGCTCGCAGCGCAGGCGGCTCTTGAGCATCTGGAAAACATCTTCGCTCCACGTGGCGACCTCGTCGCCGTAGACCCACTCGAACGTGGCGCCCTGGATCTTGGATACGCTTGTCTTCTTGTCCGCCCCGAGGCAGTAGACCTTGCGCCCGAATATCTGGGCCGTGTTGTCCCGCCCGATCTGGCTGACGACGTCCTCGCTGTAAAGGGAGCGCATCGGCTCGAGGATGTTGCGCTCGAGCGTCGAGCGGGTGTTCCCGATCATCACCGCCAGCCCCTCGCCCCTCATGGCGAGGAGCCTCTGCGGTATGGTCACGGCTATGTCGACGTAGCTCTTGCCCGAGCCCGTCGCCCCGCACTTCACGTTGTAGCGGTGCGTGCAGTTGGCGAGGTACTCGCGCTGCATCCTCGTGAGCGGCATCGGCTACTCGTCCCCGCCGATTGAGGACGGCACGGACAGCACGAGCTCCTTGGCGGCCTTGAGTACCGCCGTGTCGGTGGTGTCCATGATGCGCTGCGCCTTGGCGTACTCCTGCGGGTACTTGCGCTCCAAAAGCCACGCCGCCGCCTGCCAGCTGTCGCCGCTCGCGTCCATGATGCGGCCCACGAGCGTCGCCTTGCGCTCCACCTCGGCCTTTTTTAGAACGTGACACAGTTGACGCTGATTGTCTGTTCTGGGGTGGTTGATCCAGCGGCTGTATGTCTCGCGTGCGACCCCGAGATATGCGGCTATGTCCCTGTCGGTCATTCCGGCACGGCACAGGCGGACGGCATCCTCGATGCCCTCCTTGGTCAGTTTTTCACGCCCTTTTCCCGCCACAAAATCACGTTTCCGCTGGTAGATAGCCCTATGGAAACGCGCACGTTCCCACCTTTTTACGCACGTGGACAAGCGCGTGCGTTTGCCCACGAGCGTAAAAAGGGGGTAACGTTTAAAGAAAAGGCCCCGGAAACCGGGGCCTTTCGGCTACTCGACCTTCTTCCTGTGCGCGGCCTGACGTATGCGGTTGCTCTCAGCCTCCTCCTCGAGCCGTCTCTTCCGCTCCGCCAGATAGCACCCCTTGCACAGCATCCACTTCTTCGCCTGCGCCGAAGTGTCGAACACGGGCCGCGCGTCGCACGCGATGCACAGACCGTCCGTTCCGGTCGAGAAGCGCCCGTACCGCTGCCGCGCGTGCCTCACGGCGCTCGGCGTCACCCTGAGGTCCGCCGCGATCTCCGCCGCCGTCCGCTCCGGGTGCGCCTGCATCCGCCTTATCATCTCGTCCGTCCAAAGGACGTAAGAGGAGCGCCCCTTACGGAGCGCCCACTCGTCCCTCAACGGATGTGTTGACTTTGTAGATGGGCCTTTTGGCCCATCTCCTACAGGCTGCCTACACGCCATTCGCATACCCCCTAAAGCTCGCCCGCCACGGCAGAACCTTATCAAGCGCCGGGGACCAACTCACCAAGGACGCTCGATTATCGACCCGCAATCAGGGCAGTACGTTGCATCCAGTAGGTATAGCGCAGTGCACCCGCACTCTGAACAAGCTGTGCGCCCGTCCTCGTCCTCGACGAGATGGCACGTCGGCCGGTCGATTAGATCTGCAAGGGCCGCGTACGTCTCGTTCTCAACCTCGTGACTGAACTTGCCGTCCACCTCGACGCCGATTGAGTTTGCAATCACGTCGAGTGAATCAACGTGGCGGTATGCCCCGGTCGATGCTTCGCGCAACTCGGCCACCGCTCGCTTGCGCTCGTCATCGCTAATCCTCATAAAGCACCTCGAGACCGTACGCGACGGCGGCATCATGCTCGATGCGGCATCCACGTGCGTTCTCCCAGCCTTTGCAGAAGTAGGCCGCATGGCACAGGCTCATGTTCTCAAGAGATTTCGCGAGATAGCAGAGCGGGACCTGCACCACGCCGCGCTCCTCCATGGCCTCGTCGCTGTACCACTCGTCGGTGAACAGGGTGTTTACGAACTCGTAGCCCATCTCGCGCAGCTTGGCGTGCGCCTTATCCCTCGTCTCCGCGATTTCCTCGTCTGTCTTACCGGCCATAGGCTGCGAAATCATCGCTCGCTTATTCATTTGTCATCATCCTCAAATTGGTAATCATTCGTCCATCTTCTCCAGCTTGCGCCCGCAGAACGGGCAGAAGTTAATCGGGATGCTCCAAGTTCCGTAATTGTCATGAGGGTGGTCGACTGTGATCGTCGGGTATCCGTCGAGCGTCCAACGAATGAGAATTGCGTCCGGACCGCCCTCGGCGGCATCGAGGCCGTCGTAGCCCCTGCAGTAGTCGCACATCAGTCCTCACCCCGCAGCTTGCGGATGCGCTCCTTGATGTCCTTTAGCGCATACGAGTCACCATGACATGGGCCGTCGCCGTCCAAGATGCATTTGAAACACACTCCGGACGGGTTGTGGTACGAACAAAGGCCGTCCGCCTCGATGCACCTGTCCAAGTCATCCTCCAATTTCTCCCATGTGTCGGGCTCGGGGGTGGTGAGGTACACGAGTGCTGGGTCGAGTGCAAATCCACGGTCGGTAATCGCACGCCATTTGTTCGACCATCCGTCACTCAAATCAAAGTCCGTGGTGAATGTCCAGCGCACGATGCTATATACGTTCCCGTCACGGTTGAACAGCGCCACGGTATCAAGCGGAATCTCTCGTCCCTCGGCATCCTTGGGCAATTCGACGCTCATCACTCAACCTCCTCGTAGTCGCGGCACTCGCCGCACTCGTCCTCGCAGTACAGCAGGTTCCCCATGAGCCACACCACGGCCCACTTCGCCAGGCGCCAGAACCCCTCCTTGCGGTCAGGCGCCTCCGCGTCGAAGGCGCGCTCGAACCCGAGGTGGCAGTAGCCGTAGTCGACGTGGATGTCGCTGCTGCAGAAATGCCTGCAGTTCCCGCACATCCTGGGCTCGCAGGCCCCGCCGAAGTGGCGCTCGATGGCGGCGTCGGTCACCCCCATCGGGTAGCCGCCGACCCTCGAGTCACTCATCGCAGTCCGCCCCCCCCTACGCTCTCGTCGAGCAGGTCGATGGCGTCCCCGACGGTCGCCTCGATGCTCGTGAGCTGGCGGCGCAGGTTCTGCACGAGGTTCGCGCCGGCGACCTCAGCCCTTCCCGCCTCGTAGGCGCGCTCGATCATGTCGGTCACCGCGACCTGCATCGCCGTGTCGTTGTAGCCGCGCCTGACGCGATACTTCCCCAGGTAGGCGTGCGCCCTGTCCTGCGGCCTGCACTCGCGGTCGAAATGGAACACCTCGACCGCGTCGGCCTTGATCTGATCCAAAGTCTCCATCACAAACGTCCCCTCTCTCGGTTCCTCTCGTTGCAGCGCTCGATTGCCGCGTCCACATCCTCCTGCGTGAACCCCTCGGCGTCGAGCAGGCTGACGACCGCCTGGACCACGTCCATGCACTCGTCAATGAGGTCGCGTCTTAGCTCGTCGCAAAAGGCCGCGATCCGGCAGTCCCGGTAGTCGTCGCACTGCTGCCACACGCCGTATACCTCGGCCGCCTCCTCGAGCGGCTTGAGCGCCTGCACCTTGGGCGCATCCGGCTCATCGAGCGCCCCGAACTCGAACCTGTATCCGTCGCGCATCAGATGCGCCTCCCCTCCGCCAGCGCCGCGCGCATGGCGTTGACCTCTCGGCCCGACTCACTCCTCGTTCCGAGGTACACGTCAACGGGCCGCTTGCTCGCATCCCTTCGCGCCACGTTCTCGCACCACCCGCAGCAGTACCTCTGGTTCCTGTACGCCGTGCGGAACCGCCTGCCGCACTGCCCGCACACGAGCACGTAGGCCCCGCGCCTGTCCAGCGACTCAGCCCTCATGTCGCGCCTCCCAGTAGTTGCACCTCGCGAGCCCCTGCGTGGCGTGCACGAAGTCGGGGCAGCGCATGCACGTGTACCGCTTGCGGCCCTCGCCGGACGCCGTCATGACCGCCTCGCTCACGGCGCAGAACCCGCACGTCTCGCAGCGGGCGCTGCGCGGCCCGTCGTCGTAGATGCTCACAGACCCCTTCGGTCTGCCCATGTTCTCGTTCCTCTCGTCGTCCAAGCTCATGACGCCCTCCTCTCGCATGCGGCCCTCGCATCCAGCAGACGCCGCGCGTCCTGGTACGCCTTGAGCGCCACCGGGTCGGCGGTCGTCCCCCTCGGGGCCTTCACCTTCGCCGGGTCGATGCCCGGATGTTCCTCTCGCCACCTGCGCTCGAGCTCCGACCTCGTCTGCTCGGGCGTCCTCGTGGGCCTGAACGTCGCGGCCTCGACCTCCGAGGCGGTGGGCTTGCCGCGGCTCCGGGCCTCGGCGTCGAGCTCGCGCTGGCGGCGGTGCCACTGCCGGGCCTGCGGCTGCCAGTCCGAGATCGGCATGCCGTTTGACTTGCGCCAGCCCTGCGACGCGTAGAAGTCGAAGAACGCCTGCGGGTCGCCGTTCAGGCAGTTGGCCCCGAAGTACGCGGCGACCTCCTCGGCGGTCGGCGGCTCGAAGCCCTCGGGCGCGTCGGGCGCGATGCACTGTCCTGCATTGGCCTGGCTTGGTATGGCTTGGTATGGACTGGTATATAAGGAGGGGTTTTCATGTTCCGAAACCCCCGTTTCGGCAGTTTCCGAAACCCCGAAACCCCCGTTTCGGTTTTCCGAAACCCCCGTTTCGGCAGTTTCCGTATCCTCCGAAACCCCCGTTTCGGCCTTGGAGCCCTTTCGCGGCCTGCCGCCCTTGTTCTTGTTGCGGGCGGCGATGCTGTTGTCGATGTCCTCGCGGAGGCCCTCGAACACGGCCCTGAGCGCCCAGTTGTCGAACTCCGGCTCGACGCCGTTGGTGCCGTACTGGATAATCGCCCAACAGAGTTCCCCGCGCGGCCCATCCGGCACGCATTTCAAGGCGTTGGTGAGCTTCGGGAACCACGTGAACTTGTTGTCCATCAGAACCACCCCCAAAGGATTGAAGAGAAGAACAGGAAACCCGCGGAGAAGGAGGCGGCGAACAGTGCCGCCTCCCAGTGGTCGCGGATGGTGTCGGGTACGCGCCTCATCAGAACGGCACGTCCTCGTCGTAGAACTCGGGCTGCGGGACCGCGGCGTAGGCCTGCTGGGCGCTCCACTGCGGCGCTGCCTGCGCCCGGGACTGAACGGGTACCGTGTCCGCGAGGCTCTGCTGCGGCTGGGCCTGCGTCTGCCCCTCGCGGCGCACCATGACATCGAACTCGTCGACGATCACCTCGAGCTTCGAGCGCTTCTGCCCGTCGCGCTCCCAGGAGCTGTAGCGCAGCTTGCCCTCGATGGCGACCTTCATGCCCTTGGCGAGGAAACGGCTCACGGCCTCGGCGCGGCTGCCGAACATGGTGCAGTCGACGAAGTTGGGATAGTCCTCCCACTCGCCCGTCTGTGCGTTGCGGCGGCGGTCGTTCACGGCGACGCCGAAGGACAGGACCTGCGTCCCGCTCGCCGTGGCGCGCAGCTCGGGGTCGCGGGTCAGGTTGCCGGTGATGTTCACTCGGTTGATGCTCACTGCCCGTCCTCCTTTGCGGTCATGCAGCCCTTGATGGCATCGACGAGGCGCGGCCCCTGCATGTAGCCCAGGCCGCTCACGCGGCGGCCGTCGCGGATATGGCACACCTCGACGATCTTCTGCGCCGTGACCGGGCCGATGCCCGGGAATGAGCGGGCGAACTCCTCGACCTTGAGCCTCTGCGCGATGGGCGCCTCGATGGCGACCTCGGGCGGGATGTTGCCCGCCTTGCACGCCGCCTTGAACGCGGCGCGCTCGCGGCGCGTGTGGACGGCCCTCGCCATCGCCTCCTTACGCTGCTCCGGCGTCCGGAGCGGCGGCAGGTTCTTCTCCTCCATGTCCTACATCCTCTCGACGTATCCGTGAATGTCGTTGTCGACCATGACGGCCCTCACGCGGCGCAACTCGTCCGCCGTGGCGCACTCGATGACCACGCGGTAGCCCCTCTGCGGTGCCGGGGCCGCATCCTCGGCCACATCCGGCTCGGGGCGCGACGGCACCACCCGCACGCACCTCGGCACGCCCAAGGGCGGCTCAGGCTCGGGCTGCTCGTCGGGCAGAGGCTCGGGGTCGGGCGGCTGCGGCGCGGGCTCGGGCTCTGGCGCGGGCTCCGGTGCGGGCGCCGCCGCCTGCTCGTAGGTCGACACGAGCGCGGCGGCCTTGGCGACCTCCTCGCGGTGCGCGGCGACAGCCGCCGCCACCTCGCCCGAGTCCATCGGCAGCGTCCTCGTCCACCATGCGACGGCCCACGCCTTCTCGGACTCGTCCGCGTAGTCCAGCCCGTTGACGAACTTGAACTGGTGCAGCAGCTCGCCCACGCGGCGCTCGATGACGTTCTTGGCCTTGACCTCGCCGAAGCTAGCGTTGAGCCACTTGTCGTCGGCGATGCGCTCGTATGGCACCAGCGGCCCCATCTCGCCCGCGAGGTCGTAGTAGTGGCCCTTGAGCGCGGTGAGTCGGCGGGTCCTGCACTCGCCGTCGTAGCGGTCTATCTCGGCCTTGTACTCATCGGAGAGCGCGTCGATGGGCGCCGTGATCTCGCCGATGGTCTTGTCGAACGTCTTGAGCAGGTCGCTGTACTTCTTCTTCGCGGCCTTTCGCTGCGCCTCGATGGGCTTCTTCACGTCGTTGACCGCCGCGCGGTACTTCTTCGCCGCCTTGAAGTCCTCGTCCTTCTCGATGCGCTTGACGTCCACGTAGTCCGCCAGCTTCTCGTCGACGCTCTCCTTGAGCTTCGCCAGCTTGTCCTCGAGCGTGTCGTCGATGGCGAGCGACGCCACCAGCGTGTCGAAGTCCTCCTCGAGCGGCACGGCCTCGACCGCCAAAACCTCATCTGCCATCAGAAGCCTCCCAGCAGGTCGTCGTCGGTCGCATACTCGGCGGGCGCGGGCTCATAGACGGGCGCGGGCTCCGGCTCGGGGGCGGCGGGCTCGGGCTGCGCCTTGCGTGCCGCGATCTCCTCCTCCATCCAAGAGGCCGCGCGGCGCGCCTGCATGAGCGTCATGTCGTGCATGTTGCCCGACGAGCAGCCCACGGCGGCGCAGATGGCGGCCATGGCCCCGGCGCTGTCGAGCCCAGTCGCCGCCATGAACGGCTTGAACAGGTCGCGCACCGGCTGGAGGTCGACCTCGGGGGCGCGCTCGACCGTGGCCTCGACCGCCACGGGCTCGGCGGCGCCGTCGGGCCCGGTTTGCGAGGCTCCCAGCTCCTCGCCCGTGTAGACGACGCCGTAGAGCGCCTCCGGGCAGGCGTCGCGCGCGCACTCGGTGATGGAACGCGCCGTCAGCATGGCCATCGGGTATTTCTTCCAGTTCTCCTTGTTTGAGAGGTTCGCCTGCTGCGCCTTGGCCATGTCCCATGTCGCGGTGAACGTGAAGTCGGGGTCGTCCCTGCGCACTATCTCGCACGTGGCCGTCCTCGCCCTGTTGTCCTTCGTGACGCGGAGCCTGTGGCCGGCGCGTCGCACGTTGGCCGCGATGAGCTCGGCGCTGGCCGAGGGCCTGCCGCTGATGACCGTGATGCGGTACAGACTCTCGGCGGGCGACAGGCCCATCGAGCGGCCGAAGTCCATGGCGATGAGGACGTTGGCCGGCTGGCCCCTGTAGGCGCTCGGGACCAGCGAGCCCTGGCACACGGTCTTGGCGTACTGCATCTGCTCGGCGAAGGTCATCGCCGGCTGCTGGAGCGCGATCTCGTTACTCATCGACGACCACCTCATCGAACTCGTAGGGCGTGACGGTGTAGTTGTCCTCGTCGAGGAGGGTGTCGTCGTCCATCATGAGGGCGAGCACGCCGGCCGCGCCCTTGCTCTTGAACTCCTCCTCGCAGCGCATCGCGTACGAGACCACGGCGTTGAGCTCCTCTGGCGTGAAGTCGCGAGGCTCGTCGAATGCGCTCTGCGCGATGCCCGCGCAGTAGCCGATGCCGCGCAGCACGGCGGGGTCGACGCCGGTCGCCGACGTCTCGGACTCGGCGTTGAACAGCGCGTTGACGCCGAGGTCGCCCATGTAGCCGATGAACGTGTCCTCCCAGCACGGCTCCGGCTTCTTCTTGCAATCCATTACATTTCCTCCGTTTCGTCCCTGCGCCCGGACCACCCGGGCGCTATCGATATGTCCATGCGCTCGGCCTGCCCGCGCACCCTGGGGTGCTTTACCACGTGCAGGTCGACCACTTGCGCGTCGTCGGCCCAGACGAGCCCGTTGAGCGCGTCCATGACCAGCTTGCCCTCGTTGTCCCCGTCCGGCTTGTAGGTGTCCGGCTCCGAGCGCACGCGCTTGGGCCGACTCTCCGGCAGCGGACGGTAGGCGTCGACGTTGAGGATCACCGGCTCGTGCGGGCCGAAGACCAGGGGCTGGATGCCCGCCTCGGCCATCGCCTCCCGACACGCCGCCGCGATGGCCCGCTCGGCCCTCAGCGTCTCGGTCGGCGTATACATCCGAGCGTGGCGCCGGTCGAGCCTGTGGCGCTGCTTGCCCGCCGCGAACTTGACGGTGAACGCGAATCGCCTGCCGGTCACAGTACCGACCCCATCCCGAGCACAACGCGGATGCCGTCCGCCGCGAGCAGCATCGCCCGCAGGACGTAGGGCATGAGCGCGTACACCGCGAACAGGAGCGCGATGTACGCAGCGCACCTAAGCAGCCTCGATGCCATGCGTTCCCTCCTCGATCCACTGCTCCACCCATTCCGGGCGCACCATGCGCCCCACCTTGCGCCCCTCGGGCAGCTGCGAGCGCAGGCGGCCCGCCTTGCACTCGACGCGCAGCGTGTCGTATGGCACCCCCGTCACCCTCGACGCCTCGCGCAGCGTGTACATCAGCTTGTGCCTGATGCCAAGCTCGTCGGCCATCTGCTGGAACGTTTTGGCTCTGCTAGAATCCATGAGTGACCTCCTTTCAGGTCTGGAGCCGTCCCCGCTTTCCACACCGGGCGGCTCTTTTTTTGTCGGTTTCGGGGCCTCGCCCCCGGCACGGCACCGGTAGGGAACGTCCCCGCGGATGGTTATTGGAGAGCCGCGGGGCAACGGTGCCGCCCCGGGAATGGGGCCCGCGGGATGCCTGAGCGGCAATACCCGCGTTGACGCGTTACACACGCGTTAGGCTTCGGGCCATGATTCGTAGACAGCAGACATATCGCCCGAAGCACGTCCGACCAGCGGGCCCCCTACTCGTGCGGCTCGTCGACTGGGTCGAGCGGCACCCTCGCATCAGCGCCGCGATCGTCCTCGCCGGGTTCATCAACGACGCCTGCGACCTGCTTGGGCGCGTCGTTGATCTCGCGATGCTTCTCATGAAGCTCGCGGGTGTGCTCTAGCACGAACGCGAGCGCAAGAACGTCGAGGAAGACCCGGACGGCCGCATGGATAAGGTCCAACATCCCTACTCGCCGCCCTTGAGAGTCCTGAGGATTGAGATGCCGAGCGTTGTCAACGCCCCGGAAACCATCCTCAAGAGGCACTCGACCAGCGCGAGCGCCGCGACGACCAGAACGAGCGGCGTGGTGACGACGATGGCGACCACGAGGCGAACAGCCTGACAGAACTTGCTCATCGCCCATCGCCGCCCAGGTAGACTTCCTCCAGGCCGGGCATGTAGACGAGCGAGTTGCCCAGCGTGAAGTAGACTTTCCCGTACAGGGCGAACGTCACGGACGAGGCGATGTAGTACGCGGTCCCGTCGAGCTTTCCCAGCTTCTCGGTGCCCTTCTCCAAAATCTTGATGTTCTTCTCGTTGGTGAAGCCGAACGTCTCCGAGATACGGAACGCGGCGCTCTTGTCGGTCTCGACATAGGAGCCGTCGACAAGCTCGAAGTCGTAGCGGACCCGCTTACCCATCGCTACTCACGCCCCTTCTGCAGCTGATACATGACCCACTCGCCCACAGCGAGGCCGACCTCAACCGGCTGGATGCCGGGGTCGATGGCGTCGGCGGTGTTCATGCAGACCGTGCGCTGGACGTAGGCCATGACCGCCTCGCCGCGCAGCAGGCCGTCCAGGCGCCCGCGGGCGTCGAGGAACGACTCGAAGGCCTCATGGTGCCAGCCGCCGCCGGCGTCGCACCAGCAGACGATGGCCTCGATGCTCGCGAAGCCACTCGGGCACTCGATCTCGAAGGACTTCCCGCGCGCCTCGTACCTGATGTTCTCGCGGCGCATCTTCACGTCTCCCATGTCGCCCTCCCCTACAGCTTGAAGTCGGAAAAGTCGCGGGCCTCGACGGGCTCGGCCTCGACCGTGATTGCCTCGGGGATGTTCCAGCCGCCCAGCTCGATGTCGATGTAGTTCTCGTTCATGGTTCTCTCCGTTTCGTTACGGTCAAATCTAATTTGACTTATCAGCTAAAAAAATAGTCGGGTCCACCCCGAAGTGCTCTCCGAGCGCCTTGGCTCTTGCAGGGTTCATACGGTGCTCTTGGTCGTTCTCAAGGGCATCATATGCCGGCAAAGAGATTCCGAGAGCTGCGGCGATGTTCTTCTTCTGGAAGCGTTCGACGCCCGCCTCTCGGTACTCCTGTAAGCTCTGCATGTGCTCCTCCTTTCGTTGACCTAAGGTTAAACCTTATTTGACCGCGGGTCAACTTAAAATTATCTATAAATCAATTTTTCTTTTATTAGAATTAAATTACGTTTAACCGAAGGAGGGTCCATGAGTTTCGCAAACCGAGTAAGAGCCCTGCGTGAGGCGCGTAATTGGAACCAGGAGGACGTCGGAAACAGACTCAACCCGAAGGTCACCAAAGCCGCCGTTGCTTCGTGGGAGTCGGGCAAATCTCAACCGAGAATGTACCGGCTTGAGCAACTCGCCGACCTCTTCGACACGACGGTGGCCGAACTCATGGGCGAGACCCCGGAGCCCGTGCGCCCCAACGGCGCCCAGTACGTGACTCTGCCCGTGCTCGTCGCCGGGCACGCAGGCGAGTTCACCGACGAGTTCGGTCCCGACGAGGTCGCTGACGTGCCGATCTCAGTCCTCGAGCGCGTCAACGACCCGGACGCCTACCTCATGCGCGTGCGCGGCTCATGCATGAATCGCAGGTTTGCCGATGGCGAGAACGCACTGCTCTCCCCCAGGTGCGAACCGCGAAACGGCGACGCCGTGGCGGCCGAGTACAACGGCGAGATGATCCTTAGAAGCTACTACCGCGGGGCGTCGACCCTCGTGCTGTCGCCGGACAGCTACGAGGACGGCTACACCGACATAGTTTTCGACGATCCGGAGAACGCCAGCGTGAACTTCCGCGGCGTCGTCAAGTGGCACCAGGCCAGCGAGGTCAAGAGGTATTAGAGACAGAAAGGCGAACCGATGGCTTTCAGGGACATGTTCAAGGCGACCGAGTACAAGCAGCGGGTAGAGGAGCTCGAGTCCATGCTCACGCCGGAGATGGCGGACGCGGACAGGCTCAGGCGCGAGGCCGAGGACCTCAGGAAGAAAATCGAGGAGGAGAAGGCCTCGCTCGAGAAGCTGGAGAAGCAGAACTTCAAACTGGATGCCATCGTCAAGGCAAAGGAGTCCAAGTCGCGCGTCCTCGATGACGAGCTGCTGGTCGAGGAGTTCGGCCTGTACCGCCCGCGCTTCGACTTCGCCGACTCGACTCACTACAAGGACGCCCTCGACCGATGCCGCAGGAAACAGAAGGAGGCCGTCAAGAGCTTCAGCAAGGCCGCGGACAAGACGTCCTGGACGGTCAACGGCAGCGCCTCGAAGGGCAAGGCGATGGTCCGCGAAATCTCGAAGCTGCTCATGATGGCGTACAACGGCGAGTGCGACGAAATCGTGCGCAAAGTCAAGGCGACCAACGTCGAGCGCTCGCTCGAGAGAATCGAGAAGTCGGCCGCGGCCATCAACCGCAACGGCAAGACCCTCGGCATATCCATCCCCGCCGCATACGTCCTCCTCAAGCAGGAGGAGGTCCAGCTGGCCTTCGAGTTCGCACAGGAGAAAGAGGAGGAGAAGGAGGCGCTGCGCGAAGCCCGCGAGCAGGAGCGCGAGGCCCGGAAGCTCGAGCGCGAGATAGCGGCCGAGCGCAAGAAGCTCGAGAAGGAGCGCTCCCAGTACCTCAAGGCGTACAAGGACATCTCGGCACGCCTGAAGGATGCCGGCGACGACGAGCGCGCCGATCTCGAGGAGAAGGCCGCGGAGCTCAAGGCGAAGCTCGACGACGTGGACAGGGCAGTGTCGGATGTCGATTACCGAGAGGCGAACCAGAAGGCAGGCTTCGTATACGTTATCTCCAACATCGGCTCATTCGGTGAGGGCGTCTACAAGATCGGGATGACGAGGCGTCTTGAGCCGATGGACCGCATCCGCGAGCTCGGAGACGCGTCCGTCCCGTTCAATTTCGACGTGCACGCGCTCATCTTCTGCGATGACGCCCCGAAGCTCGAGGCGGCGCTGCACCGGGCCTTCGAGGACAGGAAGGTGAACATAGTCAACCAGCGCAGGGAGTTCTTCCGCGTGTCGCTCGATGAGATCGAGGAGGTCGTCAAGGCGAACTACGACAAGACCGTCGAGTTCCACAGCGTGCCCGACGCCGAACAGTACAGGACGAGCGAGAAGTTGCGCGAGAAGGGCATTTTCCACCCGCTCGCCTAAAGAAAAAGCCCCGGATTTCGGCTCCGAGACTGGCCACGCCCTGAGCTTTAAGCAAAGGGCTAACTCATAAAAGCCCGAGCAGTACCGAGGTCACGACGTGGCCGATGAGAAAGCCGACCAGAAATTCGAGCAGGTACCTGTAGAGAGGAATGTCGTGCTTCATATCGAAAACCCTTTCAAGAAGGAGCCGGACTTCTCGGGCTATTCCGACCCGTACGGCTTCGCCCCGTTGCCGCCCGGCCTCGAGGCGACACTGGCGAAGATGGTCGACGGCGGCGGCTTCGACAGCGAGGACGATGCCAACGAGCTAGAGAGACTTGGCTATATCAGCGACCTGACCTTTTACTTCCGGCAATACGCTAGATGGGAGATAACTCCCAAGGGGAAGTCCTACGCATCCGACAAGGCCGAATACCTCGAGAGGCGTGAAGCATGGGCGAGGCGACAGCAGCAGCGCGAACGCGATCAGTTCGTCAGGGAAATACTCATAGCCGTGATAGGCGCGGTCATCGGCTCAATCGTCACACAGCTCATCGCAGGGAGGTGATGCCCATGAAAACGAAAAATCTCGGGACCGCAGGCTGATGCCGCGGCCCCGAGACTAAGGAGACGACCCCTGCACTTTGGAACGTGAGACGGGGCCGGAGTCAGAACCGGGCGAAACGGAGAATAAGCCCGCGATCTGAACGGATCTGATTATATGACAAAGAAGCAGCGCCGCCGCGTCTGGGGCTCCGTGACCGAGATGAGGCGCGGCAAGAAGTACGTCCTGCGCTGGATGCAGAACACGCCGCAGGGCCGCAGGCGCAAGACCAAGACCGTGTACGGAACCTACCGCGAGGCATGCGCGGAGCTGGACCGCATCCACGTCGAGCACGCCGACGACGCGCCCGTGCCCACCATAGCCAAGGCCTACGAGACGTGGCTCGTCCCCAAGATGGCCGCACAGGTCGAGGCGGGGACCCTCGCCCCCAACACCCGCGACCTCGTGCTGCGCTCGTGGAAGAACTACGTCGGACCCCGCTGGGGGCAGGCGCCCGTCGACCAGCTGCGCGCCGTCGAGCTGCAAGACTGGCTGCTGACACTTCCCGCCGCCACCGCTGACACCGCCCTGCTCACCCTGCGCAAGGTCTACGCCTGCGTCTCGACCTTCATCCGCCTGCCGCTCGACCCCTTCGCTGCCAGCGTCAGGTACACCATGCCCACCCGCAAGACCCGCGAGCGCTCAAAGCGCGTCTACACCCTCGACGAGGCCCTGGGCGTCCTCGACGCACTGCGCGGCAATCCCCTGGAGCCCGCGTTCATCCTCGCGTGCTTCGGCTCCTGCCGCTCGGGCGAGTCGCTGGGCGTGCGCACCGAGGAGGTGCTGCGCTGGGAGCGTAGCGGCACCGTCCTCGCCTCCGCCGACATCTGCCGCCAGATGCAGCAGTCCGGCACCGAGCCGGTGGGCGCCCTCAAGACCGCCAAGTCCGCCCGCACCGTCGTGATCTTACCGCAGGCCGCCGACCGCCTCGTCGAGATAGCGGCCTCGCGCGCCGCCGAGGGCCGCGAGTGGATGTGCGACCGGGGCGACGGGCTGCCCATGAACCGGAGCATTTGCAACGACCGCTGGCGGAAACTCTGCGCCGCCCGCGGCATCGAGCACATCCCGTGGTCGAACCTCCGCAACTCATGGCGTACGATAGCGGAGGTCGAGCTTCGCCTGCCGTGGGACCTCATAGAGATGCTGATGGGCCACGCCCTCCCCGGCGTGTCGGGCAGGCACTACATCCGTCCCACCGCCGAGCAGGTCGTCCGCGCCGCCTATGACGCGCTTGGGATAAGTTAGGATATTCCCCCGCAAAGCCGCAGGTAGATGGCACGCCGTTAGTTGTGGCAGTATTAAGATTCGCAGCCCAAGCCACCGCAAAGGCGCCTGTCCCCTTTGAACCACCGCAAAGGGGACAGGCGCCTTTGCGGTGGTTTGGGGTCGCGCTACTCACCGAGCATCTCTTGGAGCTTGGCTGCCACGGCGTGACCCAGGCTCTCATGGCTTTCGGGCATCATATGCAGATAGTCGATATCGCCCGGCTCGGCAAAGTCGGCGGCATTCAAAAAGTCGCAGCCAAACTGCTCAGCCACATGCGCGTAGTACTCACCAAAATGTTCCGAGGCTTCTACGGAATGCTCGTCAAAATCGGTCATATATACGTCGGCGATCTGCGGCTTAATCTTGATAGGCGCCATCAGCAGAATGCGCGGACAAGGCGCAGCGTCGGTCCACGGAAACGCGCGGACGGCGCGAATCAGCGCCATGGCGCCACGAGCGATATCGGCAGCCGTCACGTTAAAGACCGTCTTGCAGTCGTTGGTGCCCAGCATGATCACAATGGCGTCCAGCGGCTTATGGGCCTCGAGCATCATCGGAAGCGCGCGAATGCCGTTAAGATTGGTGTCCAGATGGCACATGTCGTCGCGTACCGTCGTGCGGCCGTTGAGGCCTTCTTCAATTACATGCCAGCCCTCGCCTAAGTCACGTTGGGCCACGCCGCACCAGCGCACATCCCGCGCATAGCGCACCGCGGTGCCGTCGCGCATGCCCGCCGGATCGTAACCATAGGTGTTGCTGTCGCCAAAGCATAGAACGTTTTTCATCGTAAGCCCTTCCTTTTAGTAAAAAGCCGGCGGGAGCAGCCTCTCCCGCCGGCTCGACCTATCTGTCAACACGTACCGGTTACAGGTACTTGCGCCAATCGTCCTCGTCCTCATCATCCTCGGTAGCAGCCTGGGCCTGCTCGGCGGCGCGAGCGGCAACCTGAGCATAGGACTCCTCGTTGCGCTCGGGGAAGTTTGCCAGCACGTGCTCGAACTTGGCAAAATCCTCATCCCAGCGCGTAGAAGGCACGGCAAAGAAGACTTGCTTGACCTTAAAGTCGCCCGACGCGAGCTCCTTGCGGAAGAGCTCGGCCACGGCCTCTGCGTCAAAGCCGTTGTTGTCGCAGCCCCAAGCGCCCAGCACGAGCTTCTCGCGACCTAGCTCGTCGCAGATGGCAAGCACAAAGCGAATGCGGTCGCGCAGGGCGTCCAGCAGAGCATCGTCGCTCACGCGATACTCCTGGCGGGCGCGCTTAACGTTGGGCGCGGCGGCCACGATCACGTCGGCGTATGCATGCACGTGGTTGCGGTCGAAGCGCACCGCAGGCACCACTAGGGCGCGGTTACGATAGAGCTCGCAGTTGATGTTGCGGCGACGGTTCTCGCCGTACCACTTACGCTGCTTATCGAGAACGTTGTACAGAAACGAATCGGCGCACAGCGTGGCCTCCTGGCCCAGATAACCCTGAATATAGCCACCGCCCGGGTTGGTGAACGAGGCAAAGGCGAGCACGGCCATGTCGCAGAACTGCGCATAGCCACGACCGTTGTCCAGGATGGCCTGCGTGGCGGAGGCATCGAGCACGGTGACCTCGGGCAGAGCCGGAGCGGGCTCCTCAGCAGGCGCGGACTCAGCTTCAGCGATTTCCTCGGCAGGCTCCTCGACGGGCTCGAGCGCTGCCTCGACCTCGGCAGCCTCCGCGCCCTCGACGTCCTCGGCAACCTGTTCTTCGGCGGCCACAGCAGTCTGAACCTTGGCCTTCATCGCCGTGACAAAGCCGGCAGGCATACCGTCAAACTCGCGAACACCGGCAAGCGAACGCTCGATATCCTTGGCGCACGCTTCGGACACAGTTGCCACGTGACGCTCGGCGGCCTTGGCACGGGCCTCGCGCTTGGGATTGGGCTGACCCGCTCGGTTGGACCTGCGGTTACGGTTCCTGTTGTCGACGTCTGCCATAAGTGGTCACCTTTCTCGGTCTCTGCCGCTATCGGCTTTTCCCATCCATGATACCCCGCCGCGTACAAAAAAGACGGCCCCGAAGGACCGCCTTTCGCATCGATTTACACGCACGGCAAGCACCGCCGCAATTCGCCACTAGTCGCGACGGCCAAGGATGTTCAGGATGCGCAAGAACACGTTGATAATGTCCACGAACAGATTGGACGCCATGAGCACGGCGTTGGGCAGCGTAGGCGGCACCGTCGTGGCAACATAGGTGTCGTAGCCAATAAAGCCGGCGAACACCACGATCACGATCAGGTCGGTGATGGTCTGCGAGACGCCCATGAACATCAGCACGATCTCAACCAGAATAGTGGCGAGCAGAATGCCAAAACCGATGCCATATACGCGCTGGAAAAACTTGGGGAACGTCACGCCCAAGGCGCCAAAGACAAAGGTGATGGCGGCCGTGGCGATAAAGGCAGTGTTGATGGTGGGCAGGTCATAGTTGGCAAGGCCAAACGACGCGGTCAGGCCAAAGGTGCTCGCAAAGATCACGTAACCCACGAGCGACAGGCCCACGGACTGTTTGCTGGCAGCAGCCGACATCATGACGATGCCGACAATAGTCAGGATAAACGAGCCAAAGACCAGTGGCAGGGCGGCGCCGCTCATCATCATGCGGGCAAACGCCATGGTGCTCGTAAAGTAAGCACCAGCGCCCATGGCACAAAAGCCCAAGAAGATCAGGGCAGACATGGCGAGATTGTACGCACGCGGCGACATCTCCTTGGCACGGCTTGCGCCAGTTTCGATGGGGCCGTTCTGATAGCCCTGGATATCGTTCATACTTCGTCCTTTCACAAAGCGCCGTGAAAGACGGCGCAGCAGATGACAAGATTCCTGTCATTGTACCCGAATGCCGTACGTCCTTACCTACGGCGCTCGCCCTCGAGCGTGCGATCAAAGGCCCAGACCCACCAACGCATCACGTGTGCCTGCGAGCCGTCCGCCCGCTCGCGCGTCTGGTCCTCCAGATACAACTCGGTCGCGTGCCCGCCAAAACGCACCTTATAGGTTGCCGTACGGATGCCGTGAACCGTCAGGCCAAACCCAGTGGTCGAGACAATCTCGTCAATCGTAAAGCAACGACCGTCGACCCAGCAGACGGTGACCGGCACGACCTGTCCGCCCGCGAGGATGCGAGCCACGACGTCCACATACTGCTTGTGCACGCGCCGAGTTTTGCCATCTGTCTGTCGATATTCCATGCCCCCTATTATCGAACGCATGTTTGCATGTTGTAAAGCGAACAGACTGTGGTTTTGGAGTGTCGTAGCAATCGCACGTGTCCGCATGGCGTGATAGCAAAAAGAACACCCGCGGTCAACAGGGATAATATTCAATTTTAGTGCCAAAAAATTCACTTCTCCCATCAGAACTCGGCAAAGAAACCCGCAGGAGGTGATACGATTTATCATGTTTTTGTAACGTGCCTGCAAACTTCGAGAAAGCCCATATATGGACGTAACGTTCTCAACCTTCCTCGGCCAAATTGTGTCGAACCCAGTCCTTGCCGTCACCGTGATCCTCGCGTTGGGCGCCATCTTCGTCAATGGATGGACCGATGCGCCCAACGCCATCGCGACCTGCGTCACTACGCGTTGCATGCCCGCCCGCGCCGCCATTCTCATGAGCGCCGCATTCAACTTCCTCGGCGTGCTCATCATGACGCACTTTAATGCGAGCGTCGCCAATACCATCTCACATATCGTCGACTTTGGCGGAAATAGCACCATGGCGCTCGCCTGCCTATGCGCGGCGCTGTTCTCCATCGTCGTCTACGGCGCCACAGCATCGCGTTTTGGCATCCCCACTTCGCAAAGCCACAGCCTTATCGCCGGCCTGACCGGTGCCGCTATCGCCCTCGGCGGCGCGAGCAGCGTCAACGTCCACGAGTGGATGAAGGTCATCTACGGCCTGGCGCTCTCCATCGGCCTGGGATTTGTCATGGGCTGGGTCCTGTGCAAGCTCGTCTCGATTCTTTTCGCCGCCGCCAACAGGCGACGTGCCAACGTCTTCTTTAAATACGCTCAGATCGCGAGTGCCGCGGCCATGAGCTTCATGCACGGCGCGCAGGATGGACAGAAGTTCATCGGCGTGCTCTTTTTAGGCGTGGCCTTCGCCAACGGCCAGACCAGCGTCGGCGATGCCGGCATCCCCATCTGGATTATGCTGCTGTGCTCGGCCACTATGGGTATCGGCACCAGCGTAGGCGGCGAGCGCATCATCAAGTCCGTCGGCCAGAGCATGGTTAAGCTCGAGAAGTATCAGGGCTTCTCTGCCGACCTCGCGGGCGCCGCGAACCTGCTACTTGCCACCCTTACCGGCATCCCCGTGTCCTCCACGCACATCAAAACCTGCGCAATCATGGGCGTCGGCGCCGTCAAGCGCCTCTCAGCCATCAACTTCGGCGTGGTCAAGGACATGATGTTCACCTGGTTCTTCACCTTCCCCGCCTGCGGACTCATCAGCTTTGTCATGGCCAAGCTGTTCATGATGTTCCTCTAGTCAAACCGAGCGTCCATCCGGATCGCAACACTTCGCCCACCCGTCTTCGCCTCGAAAGGACCCACCCATGGCAAAGAAACCCGATTCGTTCTACTTTGACAACTACGTCGCCTGCGCCGACCTCGCCGTCCAGGCCGCCGAGCTGCTTACCCAGATTTTTGAGAACTTCGATCCCGCGAAGATTCACGATATGCTCGAGGAGATGCATGCGATCGAGCATGCAGCAGACAAGAAGCACCACGAGCTCGAAGACGCCTTGCTCACCGCCTTTATCACCCCGCTCGAGCGCGAGGATCTTGATCTGATGAGCTGCTCACTCGACACCGTGCTCGACCGCATCGAGGGCGTCGTGCAGCGCGTCTACTTCACCAACATTCAGAGCATCCATCCCGACGCCATCGTCATCGCCCACAAGGTGACCGACGCTTGCCGCGCCATGAAGGACCTGATGGTCGAGCTGCCCAACTACCGCAAGTCCAAGACCCTGCGCGAGCTGGTCATCCAGATCAACACCATCGAGTCCGAGGCCGACGAGCTCTACATCAACGCCATGCGCAACCTGCACGTCAACGGCAAGGACCCACTCGAGGTCATCGCCTGGCGTGACGTGTATGCCTTCCTGGAGTACTGTGCCGACTGCTGCGAGAATGTGGCCGATGTCGTGGATTCGATTGTCATGAAGAACAGTTAATTGGGGGTACATGTCCCACCGGTCGCGGGCCCGGCCACTAATAACCTTTTTCACTCCGGCTGCAAGCAGAGTCGTTCAAAAGGTTATTAGTGGCCGGGCCCGCTCCCTTATGCACCACCATTGGGAACTTTGGCTGATAGTTAGAGCGCAATGGAGGTTTAGCCGAGGGGGCCTTTAGTACCCAATTGAGCACTTTGGCATTCGGTGGGCGTTTGGGTAGATGGGGCTTTGGGTACCTTTTGGTTTACTTTGGATTGATTCGTTGAATTTGGAGGGCTTGGTTATGAATTACTTGGATTTGGCTCGGGGTCGGTATTCTTGTCGTTTGTTTGAGGCTCGGGCTGTGGAGCAGGCTGTGGTGGATGCCATTGTTGAGGCTGGGCGTATTGCTCCTTCTGCTTGTAATAATCATCCAACCCGTGTGATGGTGTTGGATACGCCTGAACTTCTGGAGAAGGCTGCTGCTTGTCAGCCTCGGTTTGCTCGTGATGGGTCTATCTTTGGGGCTCCGCTTGTCTTCCTTATTTGCAGCGTTACCGATGATGCTTGGGTGCGCCCGTATGACCAGATGAATTCCAGTGAAATCGATACGTCCATCGTGTGCGATCAGATGATGATGGAGGCCACCGAGCAGGGTCTGGGAACGTGCTGGGTATGCCATTTTAAGCCTGAGGTGGCACAGGAGCAGTTCAATCTGTCCAAGGGCGTCTATCCCTATCACATGCTCGTCTGTGGCTATCCCGCCGACCACATCGCCGATCCCGAGCATCGCGAGGCACGCACCATTCCCCTCCCCGACTTCCTCCTCAAGTAGATTTTTGGGACATGCCTTAAAACCTACCCTTGACCGTTCACCCGTTCGCCGAGCCCTGCACCACTATGTGCAGGGCTCGGTTTTTTATGTTGCGCGCCCCGGTACAGTCATAAAAAAGGACCCGCAAGCTGCGGGTCCTTTATAGGCACTAAATTGTAGGCCGAATGTTAGTCCAGGTCGTCGGCGGCAAAGTTGTCGATCGGGGCGAAGGGATCGGCCACGGGGACAACCGGGTCAGCGACGGGCAGCGGCTCGGCGGGAACAGTCACCGCAGGAGAAGCGGCAGAACCGACCGGCGTGGAGGCCATGAGGTCGGCCGGGAAGGAGTTCTGAGCATCGTCCATGAAGTGCTGGATGAGCTTGAGGTACTCGGCCTTAAACTCCTCACGGGAAGCCTTAAGACGATCGATCTCCTCGAGCTCGGCCTGCTTCTCGGTCAGAGCCTGGCGGATAACCTCGCGGGCCTTGGCGTCAGCCTCGTTGCGGATACGCTCAGCGTTCTCGTTGGCATCGTTGACGATGGTCTCAGCGGTCTGCTGGGCAGCGATCAGGGCAGCGGAAATCTGGCGCTCCTGAGCGGAGAAGTCAGGGGCGGGAGCGGCCACGGGGGCGGCAGGAGCGGCCACGGGGGCGGCAGGAGCGGCCTGGGCGGCGGTATCCTGAGCCTGGGCAAGCTGAGCCTGTGCATCGGCAAGCTGCTGCTCGGTAGCAGTCAGACGACCCTTAAGGTCAACGATCTTAGCGAGCATAGCGTCAACCTCGGAGGACAGCGTCTCCAAGAAAACGTCGACCTCGGCAGGATCGTAGCCACGCTTGGCCTCAGAGAAAGTCTGAGCCTGGATGTCTGCAGGGGTAATAGCCATAACAAGTCTCCTTTTTCATCGCCTCGGCGCTACACGCCCGACGTAAGTTACAAAGTCAGTTCTATACGAGTATACCTATAAGAAGCTGCAGAACCAGTCTCTGCACCAACTGCAACGCAATAATCGCAACGACCGGCGAAAAATCGATACCGCCCATCGGCGGGATGAAACGACGGAACAGGTTGAGCCACGGACCGCACACGCTATCGAGCACCGCAGCAATATCCTGAAGCAAACCACCCTGCTTCATGGGAATCCACGTCATAAAGCAGTAGACGACAATGAGCGTGGAATAGAAGTTGAACAGCGTGTTGACCAGCTGGACGATAGTGTAGATATTGATGGGGATCTCCTCGTCTTGTCTTTACTTAAGGTAGCCGTCGGCACGAAGCTTCTTGAGATCGGAATCTTTGACCTCGCAGCCGGCGGGCAGCACCATGAACACGCGGTCGCCTACCTCCTTGACCGTGGCGCCCAGACCACAGGCAAAGCCGTAAGAGAAGTCCAAGACGCGCTTGGCAACTTCGGTGCGTACGCCCACAAAAATCAGTGCGACAGGCTGCTTGGTGCGAACGCGGCGCACCACGGTCTCCACGTCGTCATAGCTCTCGGGGCGCAGGACATAGGCCGGCAGCTGCGGCGTGGCGTTGATGATATTGCTCGCATAGGCCGAGGCATCGCTCGGTGCAGGCGCGGGTGCAGCGGCGGCACGGGCGCGGGTGTTCTCGGCGTAGCTCGACGGCGTGTCATAGGCACCAGGACGATAACCGCTCGCAACACTGTCCTGCGAGCGCGAAGGCGGGTTATACGTCGTGGCATGGCGGGAGTCATCGCCGACCAGCTGACCGGAGCGCGTATACACGGCAACCGACTCAGCTTCACCGCGGCGCGTCTGACCAAGCAGGCCGTTGCTCGGCTCGTCTTGGGTGTAGAAGCCCTCGCCCGAAGCACCGCTGTAGCCGTTGCCCTGATAACTATCGTCATAGCCGTCATCGTAGCCGTAGTCGTCGTCCTGGCCATAACCCTGGTCGTAACCCTGCTGGCCGCCCAGGTGCATCTTATTTTTAATCTCGTCAAGGAAACCCATGGTTGTGTCCTCTCGCGGTTTAGTGCAGGCGCCCCGATAATCAGTGCGCACTTCAGAGCCTTATTTTACTGCAAACTCCGGGCTAAATACTACCCTGCCCAGGCGAACGAGCGTAGAGCCCTCCTCAAGGGCAGGCTCAAAGTCCTCGCTCATGCCGCAGGAAAGCTCAGGCAGGTTCAAATCGGGATGTGCCACCTCCAGCTCATCCCTCAGCTCACGAAGCCCCGCAAAGGTGCGGCGTGCCACATCCTTATTCCCCCGGGGCGCCATAGTCATAAGCCCCTGCACGCAAATTCCCTCAAGCTCTGCGAGTTCACCCGCGGCGGCGCGAATCTCATCGGGCGAAAAGCCTCCCTTCGACTCCTCACCACTCACATTGACCTCAATGAGTACGCGCTGGGGGCCGACGAGCTCGCCTGCCTCAATCTTGCGGACAGCACGGCTCGAGATCGCCTGCGCCAGATGCAGAGAACCCACCGAGTGAATCAGCTCGGCTGAGCCCAGCACCGCATTGATCTTATTGGTCTGCAGGTTGCCGATCATATCGAAGCGCACCTCGGGCAGCTCCGGATGCTCCGCCAGACCCGTGAGCTTGCGAACCAGCTCCTGCGGGCGATTCTCGGCAAAATGGCGATACCCCGCCTGGATGGCGGCAACGGTCTCATCGACACCAACGGTCTTGGACACGGCAATGAGGCGCGCGGCGTCGTGGGGACGGCCTGCGCGATCGAGCGCCGCATAAAAACGTTCCAGAATCTGCTCGCGGCGAGCGCGCATCAAGTCCAAATAGTTATCCATTGCCAATCGCCTCCGCTGACAGCCAAACAAGTAGTCCCATGATATCGCAAGAGCGCGGCCCCGCATGTGCAAGGCCGCGCTCACTTAGGTATTTACAATCTTTCGACGAACGGGGTTACTTACTCCTCGTCGTCCTCGCCATCGTCCTCATCCTCAAGATGATCGAGCAGGTAGCGAAGACCCTCGCTGACCTCGTTAACGGGCACCTTGGCAACGTAGCGTGCATCGACGGCGGGCCTCATGATAACACCCTCGCCCGAAGGCACGCGCATGCTCTCGAGCTCATCCTCATCAGTGCAGGCGATATCACCGGCAGTCATACGCTGTCCGGTCAACAGGAAGGTCAGACGGCAGGCGGCATCGATGGAAATCGAGGCGATGCGATCGAGATAGCGCGATACCATGATGGCGCGGCGCAGGTCGTCATAGTTGCTGTCGTCGTCCATAAAATCGCCCGTGTCCATGCGGTTAAAGGTGCGGAAGAACTTCTCGTAGGCGGCGTGCACTGGCTCGTCCTCGACGGCCAAGTTGCAGATGATGGACATGTCGTTGGTGACGAGCGCAGAAAGCGAAGAGCCCAGCACCTGGTAGACGGCCTCAGCCTCGGCCTCGACCGTGCCGACAAGCTCCTTGGGCAGCGAGATGTCGGCCTTGATCATATGACGCGTGGCGCGGCAAATCTGGCGAACCTTATCGGTCATGCGCTGCAGGTTAAAGTCGACGTAGATGATCGTCTGCAGCAAGCGGAAGTCGGAGGCGACCGGTGACTGCGTGGCAATCAGGTTGTAGCAGACGGCCTCCAGGTTGGCGCAGCGTGCGTCAATCGAAAGCGTGCGCTTCTTGGTCTTGGTGGCGAGCTTGCGGTCGTCGGTCACATAGGCCTTCACGGCATCGTGGAGGGCCAGATCGACGGCCTCGTAGATGCTCAGCATCTCGTGACGGGCCTCGATGAGCTGACGGGAAAACAGTTTGCGCATGGTTCACTCCAATCAGTTGGGTGCGGTCATGCCGCCCGCACAGTGAATACGCACCGGACCAGATCCGATCGGCTTGGGACTAGTCGCACCGATCAGCCAAAGCGGCCGGTGATATAGTCTTCCGTCCGCGAGTCCACCGGGCTGGTGAAGATCGCGTCGGTTTGACCATACTCGATGAGCGTAGCGGGCTCGCCGGCAACTTCCTGCAAGAAGAATGCGGTGTAGTCGCTAATGCGAGCTGCCTGCTGCATTGAATGCGTGACGATGATGATCGTCATCTCGGGCGCCAGCTCGGCCATCAGATCCTCGACCTTAGAGACGGACGTGGGGTCGATGGCGGAGCAGGGCTCGTCCATCAGAAGGACATCGGGTTGCACCGCAAGCACGCGCGCGATGCACAGACGCTGCTGCTGACCGCCCGAGAGCGCCAAACCATCCTTGTTGAGCTGATTGGATACCTCTTTCCAGAGGTTGGCGCGCTTGAGCGATTCTTCCACGATGTCATCGAGGTCACTTTTGCTAGTCACGCCCTGCAGACGAGGGCCAAAGGCGACATTCTCGTAGATGGATTTGGGAAACGGGTTGGGCTGCTGAAAGATCATGCCCACGCGACGACGGAGATCGACCGGATCGACACCCTCGGCATAGATATCGTTGCCGTCGAGCGTCATGGTGCCCTCGACGCGCGTGCCCTCAATCAGGTCATTCATGCGGTTGATGCAGCGCAAAAACGTCGACTTGCCGCAGCCCGAAGGGCCAATGAAGGAGGTGATGGCGTTTTTGGCGATGTTGAGGTCAAGCCCCGTCAGCGCATGAAAGTCACCGTACCAAAAGTTGAAATCCTTGGCCGTAATGGCCGCTTGCTCCAACGCGGGAGCGGACTGATAAACGGACATGGGACTCCTTAACTAGCGACGCTTGCGCGACAGGAAGCGCGCAAACAGGTTGAAGGCCAAAATGATCACCATCAGCAAGAGCGCGGTGCCGTAGGCTGCGTTCATGTTGATGCCGTCGTTGGCAAGCAGGTACAGGTGAACGGTCATGGGACGACCGGAATCGAGCGGCGAAATAGGTAGATTGATGGCCTGGCCCATGGTGTAGAGCACCACCGCGGTCTCGCCGATGGCACGGCCGATGGCAAGGACGATGCCCGTGGCAATGCGGCCAAAGGCCGAAGGAAGCACGATCTTGGAGACGACCTGCCACTTGGTAGCGCCCAGGCCGTACGCGCCCCAACGGATATAGCGCGGAACGGCGCGAATGGCTTCTTCGGTGGTGCGCATGACGATGGGAAGCATCAAGAGCGCGAGCGCCAGAGCGGCCGAGACCATCGAAAGGCCCAGGCCCATAGCCTCGACAAACAAGGCGTAGCCAAACAGGCCCATAACGATGGAGGGCACCGAGGCCAAAGCGTCAGCAGCGTAGCGAATGAGCTCGACGACCTTGCCCTGCTTGGCGTACTCGGCCAGATAGACGGCTGCCAGCACAGCGATCGGCGTGCAGATAAGCATGGCGAGCGCCGTCACGTAGACAGTCGAGACGATCGTGGGCCAAATTCCGCCCTCGGCGTTGACGCCCTGGGGCCAACCGAAGATAAAGTCGAGCGAGATGTGTGGCAGGCCGTTGATGACCACGTAGGCGATGATAGCGACCAGCACCAGCGTGGTGATGTAGGCAGCGGCACGAAACACGCCAAGCATGATCTTGTTGGACAGGTCCTTGTTGATGCGGCCCTTCTTGCCGTGGGAAAGGGCACGCTTGATGCGCTCGCGCGACGAGGTCGTATCGACCGTCGTGTCAACGGAATCGGACATAGCCTACCCCCTCTTCTTCTTGGAAATCAGACGAACGATACCCACCAGCGTGGCGGAGATGATAAACAGGACCACACCCATGCCGAACAGCGCCGAGCGGTGCAGACCCGAGGAATAGCTCATGTCGAGCGCAATCTGGCTCGTGAGCGTCGAGATGGGGCTCGCAATGCTGTCGGGAATAACCGGGGCGTTACCTACGACCATGAGCACGGCCATGGTCTCGCCGATGGCACGGCCCATACCCAGCACGATGGCATCAACGATACCCAGCTTCGCGGCAGGTAGCACGACCTTATAGATGGTCTGCCACTTTGTGGCGCCCATGGCATACGATGCCTCGCGAATGCCCATGGGAATGGAATTGAGAGCATCGATGGTGAGCGTGGTGATGGTAGGGACGATCATGATGGCGAGCACAAACCACGCCGTCAGCGCACCAAAACCAAGGCCGCCGGTCAGTTGTGCGATAAACGGGCGGATGATGATCATGCCAAAGAAGCCGTAGATGATGGAGGGTATGCCCGCCAGCAGGTCAACGGCGGGGCTGATGAGCTTGCGCACGCGCTTGCTGGCAATCTCGACCAGGTAAACGGCCGTACCCACGCCCAGCGGCACGCCCATGGCGAGCGCACCGACGGTCACCAGACCCGAGCCAGCAAGCAGCGACAAGATGCCGTAGTGGCCCTCGGAAGGCGCCCACGTAAAGCTAAAGAAGTCAGCCAGACCGATGTCAGTAAAGACGGGCAGCGCCGAGTACGTGGTAAAGACAAAAATCAGGATGACGGTAACGACCGCCAAGAACGCGCAGGCAAAGAAGATCCACTGCAGCGCCTTCTCCTTGATATAGGTACTGCGCGATACGAGCGCCAGCTCGCGCTTCTTGGGCGTCTGAACATTCTGCTCAGTCTGGGAGTTTTCCTGTGCTTCCATGCTACTCACTCCCCTTCTCGTCGTTGGTGACGGGAATAAAGCCCGCCTCGCGAATCTGCTTGTCCATCTTTTCGGACGTCACATAGTCGATGTAATCCTGCGCCTGCTGCGAAGGCACACCCTTCACAAAGAAGTAAAGGTCGCGTGAGATGGGATAGCCGCCACTCGCGACCGTCTTCTCGGACGCCTCAACATGATTGACCGAGACGGCCTTGACCGAGGTCTTGGCGTTGAGGCTATCGACGAAGCCCAGCGAAATGTAGCCGATGGCCCCACGCGAACGAGATACCACGTCGCGCACCTGGCCCGTACCCGAAAGAACAGCCGAGCGGCGATCGAACGGCGTGCCATCCATCACGATGGTACGGAAGGCCTCGCGCGTACCGGACGCCTCGTCTCGGTTGATGACCTGAATCCTCAGGTCCTCGCCACCGACCTCTTTCCAATTGGTAATCTTGCCGGCGTAGATATCGCGGAGCTGCTCGGTCGAGAGGTTATCGACGGGGTTGTCGTCGTTCACGATGACCGCAATACCGTCGTGGGCAATGACGATGGGAGTCAGGCCCAGATCCTGTTCGTCGGCATTGAGTCCACGGGAGGAGCTGGCGATATCGGCCGTGCCGGCGCTGACGGCCTCGATCCCAGCGGAAGAACCCAAACCGGAAACGAGCACGTCGATGCCGGTCTCCTCCTTAAAGCCCTCGGCCGCAATCTCGGCGATAGGAAGGCAGGTCGTGGAGCCGGCCACGGTAATGGAAGAGCTAGAAGATCCCGAAGAACAGGCGCACAGCGTAAGCGTAAGCACAGCGGCGCTCAGGACCGATACGATCTTTCTCATAGCATCACGCCGATCGCAGCATGGCGCCCACAGGTGCCGTCCTCGTTACGGTAGGAATAAAAGCGGTCGTTCTGACGCACGGTCGAAAGCTGGGTATCCACGATATTATCCGCGTCGACACCGACATCTACCAGCGCCTCGCGAATGGCAGCGGAAAGATCGAGCATGCGAGAGGTATTCGCATCGATGCAAGAGAACTCGGCGGCAAAGCGATCCATGAGTTCCTGGGATACCTCATATTCGTCACCCAAGATATGGGGGCCGATATAGGCGGAAACGTCGCTCGCATCGCAACCGGCAGCATCGCAAAGCGCCTGGCACGCCTTGGCGGAAATACGTGCAATCGTGCCCTTCCAACCGGAGTGCACCACGGCAAATCCGCCGGGGGCCACCAGCACCACGGGAACGCAGTCGGCAAAGCAGAGCAGCACGGGCACGTTATGCGCCGTGCAGACGATGGCATCACAGCCCTCGGCAATCTGCTCGCGAACGTCCTCAAGGTCATCGGCGCCGTTCGAGGTCACCGCAACGATATGATCACCATGGACCTGATTGGGAACGAGCAGGTTGTGCTCGCACTCGGCGGCACCCATAGCCTCGAGCGCACGACGACGATTTTCTTGAACAGCAAAGGGGTCATCGCCAACATGCGAGCCCAAGTTGAGTGAGGAGTACGCATCTTCGGAAACGCCACCGGCACGCTCGGTGAAGGCAAAGCGAACATCGGATGTCGCGCCCTCCACCAACGTAACTCCATCATGGTCGACACGCGAAACTTTGTCCGCACGTGCTGCCATACTAAAGCCTCCTAATAACACAAGTACCGCGGCATCGCCGCTACAGCCCGCGTTTATACGGCTGTCATACTTCTCTAAAAGGATACCTGCTGCGCTGGAGGCAATCGTAAAGGGAACGTAAAGAGATTGGAGGTTCTAGTTTACAAAGTCGAAATAAAAAGGGCGCGTCCATACGGACACGCCCCTGTGCACAACAATGCAAAGAACGACTTAGAAGCTACCGCGCTTCAGGAAGTCGGGAAGCTCGAACTGATCGTTGCCGAAGTTAGGAAGCTCGGTGCCACCGACGTTGCGGGTCGGAGCGGCCTGAGCCGGGCTCGTGGCAGGAGCGGTGCGCTGCGGCTCAGCGGAGGCAGCGGCCTTGCTCTGAGACTGCTGAGCAGCAAAGAGCTCGTCCTGACGGTTGACGTTGGAGTCGGAGAAGCCCGTAGCGATGACGGTGATACGCACCTGATCGCCCAGGGACTCGTCGACAACGGTACCGAAGATGATGTTGGCCTCGGGGTCGACGGCGTTGGCGACAACGTCGGCGGCGTCGCTGATTTCCTGGATGCCCAGGTCCTTGGAACCGGCGATGGAGAGCAGCACGCGCGTGGCGCCATCGATGGAGCTCTCGAGCAGCGGGCTGGAGATGGCCTGCTGGGCAGCGTCGACGGCACGGGTGTCCCCAGAAGAGGTACCGATACCCATCATGGCGGTACCGGCCTGCTTCATGATGGTCTTAACATCGGCGAAGTCCAGGTTGATGATACCGGGGACGGTGATGAGGTCGGTGATGCCCTGGGTGCCCTGGGAAAGGACGCCATCGGCAATCGCGAAGGCCTCGAGCATGGTGGTCTTCTTCTCGGCGATGTCGAGCAGCTTATCGTTAGGGATGACGATCATGGTGTCGACGCAATCGGAGAGGGTCTTAATGCCCTCCTCGGCGCTCTTCTTGCGCTTGCGGCCCTCGAAGGTGAAGGGCTTGGTCACGACGGCGACGGTCAGCGCACCGACCTCGTTCATCGCGATATCGGCAACGATGGGAGCAGCGCCGGTACCGGTGCCACCGCCCTCGCCGCAGGTGATGAACACCATATCGGCGCCAGCGAGCGCCTCGGCAATGTCGTCGCGGGACTCATCGGCAGCCTTGCGGCCAACCTCGGGGTTGGCGCCGGCGCCCAGGCCGCGGGTAAGGTCGGTGCCGATGTGCACCTTGATATCGGCATCAGAGATCGCAAGTGCCTGAGCATCGGTGTTGATGGCAACAAACTCGACGCCGCGGATGCCCTCTTCGATCATTCGATTGACCGCGTTGGTACCGCCGCCGCCGACGCCGACCACCTTAATGACGGCAAGGTAGTTGTTGATCTCTGTCTCGTGCATGTCGGTCCTCCGAACAAAGGTTATAGCCATAGCATGGGTCGACCCCTGCGCACATTAACCTTCAGGTTGAAAGTAAATGCAAAGGTAAACCGTATTATGGTTGCACATTATGAACGTATCAGTCAAATAATTGACCGTGAAAACCAAACAAACCAGATAAACGGCGTGGTATGGCCCCTCAACAAAGCATCAACCAGCGCTACGAGGTCGGAGCATTCCTAAATGTGTAGTTGCCCGGAGAGCGCACATTGATATACGTTACGCCCTCTACCTGCGAAAGCAACTTGGTGACTACGCGTTCCTTCTTGGCGATATCGTCCGAATCGCCCAGCGACACCTCAATGCCGCTATTGAGGTTTGCCGAGATGGCTTCGACCGAAGGCGTGGAAATATCCTTGACTTGTCCCAAGAACTCGCTCGAAAAACCACGCACATAATCCAAGCCGGCCTTAACGGCCTTGGAGCTCACCGCCTGGCCGGAAACCGGAGCGACATCCGCCGAGACATCAGTCAACAGCACCGCGCCATAATGCTTAGCGAGCGCCAGTGCGGCATCAATGCCGGTCAAGGTATTTGAGCCCTGCCCTGTCGTGATGACGTTGCCCTGATCGTCCACTTCGACCGACGTCGACAGCGGGGCGATCCAGGTGTCATCATCCCCGATGGCCCAGGCAAGGTCATCGGAGCTGATGTAGGCAATTGCAATGACCTTGCGCTCCATCGGCGTAATGATGAGCGTATGCGGGAACTGACGCTGGACATCCACGCCCGAGACCCACGGGTTCTGCTTGAGATCCTCGGTAATCTGGTCGGGATCGACGTTAAAAAGCGACGTTCCCTCGGGCAAATCGATCAGCTGGATAGCATCGTGCTTCGTCACATGCTCGCTGCCTTGAATCTGAATATCAGTGGCGGTAAACAATCCAGAGTTGATCACCACGATGGCAACGACGACGAGCACGGCCAAGACGGCCAGAACGCCGCCCACGATTTTGCCTTTGCCTGTAACGAGAGAAGCGGCGTCTGACGTTTTATTTGCCATCGCCCCAAGTGAAGACAACGGGTTGACGCCTTTTTTACCCGAAGGCTTCTTGGCGGTAGCCGGCACCGATGTCAGCGAGCGCGGTTTCGATGCGCCCAGCGTGCGACCCGGACGCGCCGCCTTAGTTCCCGTCGAGGTCTTAGGAGTTGCCATGGGACGGGCAGGCTTGGCGCCCATAACAGGCTTTGACGTCACCGAGGGACGCGAGGACTTTTTTGCGGCCGGACGATTACCGAGCTGAGAGCCGACGACCGGACGCCCGGCCTGTCGTGCATGCCCGACAGACTTAGAGTGCGCGACGGTATTGCGTTGAGGTTTGGCAGGCGCGCCGGAACGCCCTCCGGCGCGGCGGAAGGTGGGTTTCGATGCTCTAGAAGCCGAGGAATTTAACTTCCGGTCTGAGCTCGATGCCATACGCCTCCCTCACCTTTCCGTGCACATGTCTGATAACCGCGGCAACGTCATCGGCCGAGGCAGTTCCGTTATTAACGATAAAATTAGCGTGAACGGGCGAAACTTCCGCGCCGCCAATCGAAAAACCCTTTAATCCACAATCCTCGATAAGCTTGCCCACACTCGCATCGGGCGGGTTGCGAAAGACCGACCCGCAGGATGCGCGACCCATGGGCTGTGTACGCTTGCGCCTCGTCAGGTACCGCTCCATGCGCTCGCGAATGTCGGCCTTGGGCGCCGGTTTAAGTTTGAGCACGCACTCGAGGATGATCTCATTGCGGGGAAGGCTACATTCGCGGTAGCCCCAAGTGATCTCGGACCCCGCATAATGCTTGATACCGGATGCCGGGTCAAACGTTACGACATCCTCAACCAGCGAGCCAATCCATTCGGTCCGTGTGCCGGCATTCATAGATATCGCACCGCCGACCGACCCAGGGATGCCAACGGCAAACTCAAGGCCCGAGAGGCTACGCGACAGGGCATCGTTGACCAGGCGCGCAAACATCACGCCCGCACCGACCGTCAGCGTACAACCGTCATCGGCAACAACCGTGCGCTGAAACTCACGTCCGAGCGAAATGACGGCACCGCGATAACCGCCATCGGCAACCAGCAGATTGGAGCCCTTGCCGATGATGACCCACGGCACCTGCTCGCGATCGAGCACCGCCACGGCGCGGCGGAGGGCATGATAGCTATGGCACGTCACAAAGAGGTCGGCCTTGCCGCCGATACGATAGCTCGTATGACGCGCAAGGCGCTCGTCCTCGATCACATCCGTGTCGATCATGCCCGAGAGCGCCATGACGGCGTTAAACAGACCCATTAGACTTAAGCGTCTTTCTTGGCAGTCAGATACTCGATAAACTCGGGACCGACGGTCGTAACGTCACCGGCACCCATGGTGAGCAGCAGGTCGCCCTCGCCCACCATCTGCTCGAGCTCCTGATTGAGCTCAAGACGGCTGGAGCAATACACGACCTCCTTACCAGGATGCTTGGCGCGCACGGTATCGGCGAGCATCTTAGAGGTGACACCCGGAATGGGCATCTCGCCAGCCGAGAACACATCAATCAGCAGCAGTTTATCGGCATTGGCAAATGCATCGGCAAAGTCGTCGCACAGGGCCTGCAGGCGCGAATAGCGGTGCGGCTGGAACACGACATCGACGTGCTTGTAGCCCAGCGACGAAGCGGCAGCAAGCGTCGCCTTGATCTCGGTGGGGTGATGGCCGTAATCATCGACCACGGTGATGCCATCGATATCGCCCACGTGGGTAAAGCGACGACGGACGCCCTCAAAGCTCGAGAGCGCCTTGGCGGCGGCGTCAATGTCAAGGCCCAGGACATGGGCGACGGTGAGCACCGCCGTGGCGTTAAGCATGTTGTGGCGACCGGGATTGCTCTTGATTTCCACGGCATGCTCAGTGCCGTCCTCAAAGCGAACGATAAAGTCACTCTGGATGCCCTTAACATCCGGGTGCATGCAGACGATGTCGTTGCTCTCGGCAAAGCCGTAGGAAAGCACGTGACGGCCCGTCGACTTGGCGAGCTCGACCAGATGCGGGTCCTCACCGCAGACGATGACGGTGCCGTCCTCGCCCACCAGGCTCATGAATTTGGCGAAAGTTGCCTCGATCTCCTCGATGCCCGAGTAGTGATCGAGGTGGTCGGCCTCGACGTTGGTCACAATGACTACGTTGGGGTTCAGGAACAGGAAGGAGCTGTCGGACTCGTCGGCCTCGGCGACAAAGTAGTCGCCCGAGCCGTTCTTGCCGTTCGTGTCATAGCCCTCGACGATGCCGCCGATCAAGAAGCTCGGATCCAGGCCCATGCGGTCGAGCATGGTGGCGCACATCGAAGACGTGGTAGTCTTGCCATGCGTGCCGGCAACAGCGACGGTGGTGTAGCCGTGGCCCAAAGCAGAGAGCATCTTGGCACGGGGCCACACGGGAATACCAAGCTCGCGAGCGCGCACGAGTTCGGGGTTGGACTCCGGAATAGCGGTGGAGACAACAACCACGTCGGGCTTGACCTCGTCGATCGTGGCGGCCTCATGGCCCACATGCACCTTCACACCAGCGCGGGTAAGCTGGCGAATATAACGTGACGTCTTAAGGTCGGAGCCGGTAACGGCATAACCGCGCTCGTGCAGAACGAGGGCGATGCCACTCATGCCGGCGCCGCCGATACCGATAAAGTGGGCGCTCTTAAACTCGGGCGCGGAGGTTGCAGTCTGGGAATCAGCCATGTGCTCGTGTACTCCTTGCGTAAACACTGCCTGTAACCCGTTAACTGTACCGCACCTACCGCATCAGCGCGAGGGCGACCGACGATATCCCGTCTAACTAACGCAAACCCTCTACCGCATCCGCCAGAAGAGCGGCGGCCCTATCCTGAGCCAGACCACGCGCCGCCTGACGCATGGCGTCGCGTGCCGCCGCGTCATCGACCAGGTGCAGCAGTTCATCGGCAAAGGCAAAACCGTCGATATCGGCATCGGCGCAGAGCACGCCGGCCCCGGCGTCGACCAGATAACGGGCATTGGTGGTTTGGTGGTCGGCCGTCGCATGCGGGTACGGCACGAGCACCGAAGGCACGGCGAGCGCAGCGATCTCGGCCACGCTCGATGCACCCGAACGCGAGAGCACCAAATCGGCAGCAGCCAGCATATCGCCCATGTTGTCGATGTAAGGCTGGACGCGGTAACGCTTCGCCTCCTCGGGCGTCAGCGCCAAAGCGCGCTCGGTCTCCTCAAAGCCGTCGGCACCAGTCGAATGCAACACATAGAGGTTCTTGCGCGAAAGCAGCTCGTTTTTGAGCGAAACCACGCGCTCGTTGAGGTGCTGGGCGCCAAGTGAACCGCCAAAGACGAGCAGCAGCGTAGCGTCCTCGGGAACACCAAGTGCCTTGCGGCCGCGAGCGCGATTGCCCTCGATCACCGAGCGACGTACGGGGTTACCGGTCATGAGCACGTGGTCAGGGTCACCTTCGCGCTCAAAGACCGAACGCGCTGCCGGCACCGAGATGCACACGCGGGCGGCGTGGGAGTTCATCATCTTGTTGGCCAGGCCCGGAACAGAGTTCTGCTCATGCAGCAGATACGGAACGCCCGCGCCCTTGCACCACCCCAGCAGCGGAACCTCGACATAGGCACCAAAACCGATGGCGGCATCGGGCTTGCCGACCTTTGAGAAATGACTGGCGAGCGCACGCTTGGCCTTGTTGACACGCCACAGCGAGGTGAGCGCCGTCCAAGGGCGGGAGCGGTCGAAGCCCGTGACCGTAATGGGCACAAAATCAAACCCAGCGTCGGGGACCAGACGACCCTCGAGCTTGCGCGACTGACCCACGAACACAACGTGGTGACCACGGTCACGCAGCTCTTCGGCCAAGGCGAGCGCGGGGTTGATGTGTCCTGCCGTGCCGCCGGCTGCAATAGCAACGGTCATTTTATCGGTCATGGTAGTCCCTTCGTACACGCGGTCCCTGGTCGTCGGTGCGCAGACGCGCCGACGGGTCCGAGTTCAAATCGATTCGATTATATCCGCCGCCCGCGTTGCGAGGGCTGGGGCGCTGCGAACGGCCTTGCGGAGCCGTTCGCGAGCGTGGACGAGCTGCCGGCTCGGATGCAGAACCATCCAGAACGGTAAAGCCGCTACGCGAAGGTCGTTCACCGCGCACATGGGCTACGCCGGCGGTGCTCTCGTCCATAACGGCAAAGCTCTCACGGCGACGGTCATACTCATCGCGGCGGGCGCTCTCGTACGAAACGCGCAGGATCAACCCGGCAAGCATAAGCGACACAATGATCGACGAACCGCCGTAGCTAATAAACGGCAACGGTTTGCCCGTCATGGGAAACACGTTGAGGATGCCCAGCGCGTTAATCAAAAACTGCACCGCGAGAATGACCGCGGAGCCAGACGCCATGAGCGCGCCCCGGCGATCGGTCGCCTGCTCGGCAATGCGAAACGCCGAGTAGATCAGCATCGCAAACACCAAGAAGAACAGCACGGTTCCGACAAAACCGACTTCCTCGCCAATGATGGCCAGGATGTAGTCGTTGTGCGCTTCGGGCAGATACGAGTACTTCATGGTTGAGTTGCCGATGCCGCGGCCGAACAGACCGCCCGAGGCAAAGGCCATGATGGCAAGCGTGGCTTGATAGCCGTCACCATACTCGTCGGCCCAAGGGTTCAAGGCAACCTGAATACGCACCATACGGTACGGCTCTGCGACAAGCGCAATCACGATCACGAGAATGCCGAAGATTAGCACGCCGATGATAAATCTGGGGTCGAGACCTGCAAACAACGCCATGCACATGAGGGTCAACAGGATGATCAGGACAGTACCGAAATCGGGCTGGATAAAGATCAGAAAGAGCGAAATGCCCAGGTAGATGCCCATTTTGCGAAGGAATTCGTTAATGTTGCCACCGGGCGAAAAGAAGCGATCAAGCATGATGGCCGAATACGCAATGGCAAATGGCTTTAAAAACTCGGAAGGCTGGAACTGAATACCGGCGATGTTGAGCCAGCGCGTGGCGCCACGGCTGCCGCTGCCCACCAAGAACACCAGAAGCAGTAGCCCTATCATGCCGATAAGGAAGATCCTGAGCACATCCTCCCCAAACCAGCTGTCCGGCAAAACGCGCACGATGGCAATCAGCGCTAGAACACCGGCCACGGCAAACGCGGCCTGTCGACCCAGAAAAAACGTCGCCGAGCCATTCTCGTGCAACGCCTCGACCGAAGACGCCGAGTACACCATCAGCAGACCAAAACACACCAAGGTAAACAGGCAGGCCATGAATATCAAACGAGGGCGCATAATACGGGCGGGAACGCCGGCAATATAGCGTTCGCTAAACGACTGCCCGCCGCGGCCGGAACGCGGTGTGGTGCGACGTGAGGAAGCACGGTCCGAGTCGGGCCTCCTCATACCTTGTCGGGGGCTCTCCTCTCTCACCGCAACCCCTATTCCATTTGTGATTTCGCCGCAGCGGCAAGCTGGGCCACGTAGTCCTTAAACACGCGGCCGCGCTCCTCATAGCCCGAGAACTCATCGAACGAAGAGCAGGCAGGAGAAAGTAAGATCACGTCACCACGGCTCGACAACGAACGGGCAACGTCCACGGCGTCGCGTAGGTCATCCGCCTGGGCGATATCCACATCGCCATCGACATCGGCCTCGTCCATAGCGGCGGTGAAGCGCTCGCGCGCATCGCCAAAGCAGACGACCGAGCGCACGTTGTCCATAACGACGCGCGCGAAGTCCGTGAGCGGCGTGCCCTTATCGTGGCCGCCGAGCAGCAAGATCACGTCGTCATCGGGAAATGCCGTCAGCGCCTTCTCGACCGCATCGGTGTTGGTCGCCTTGGAATCGTTGACGTAGCGCACGCCGTCAATCTCGCCACACGGCTCCACGCGGTGCTCGAGCGGCTGGAACGAGGCCAGACCGCGGCAGACACCATCGACATCGGCACCGACTGCCAAGGCAGCCGTGGCAGCGCACAGGGCATTGATAACATTGTGATGGCCCGAGATCTTGAGCTCGGATGTAGCGATGAGCGGGGTCTCGACGCCCTTCAGGCGCACGACCATCTTGCCGTCGCGCACAAAGGCGGCATCCTCGCCCTCAGGCTCGTCAAAGGCAACCTTGCAGATGCGACGACCCGGCGTGTAGATGTACTCATCGAACTCGTGAATGCCGGCGTCTTCGACGTCGACAACCGCCAGATCGTCATCGACCATATTGTCAAACAGTTTGATCTTGGCAAGCGCGTAGTTCTTATGGCTCTTATGCCAGCCCAGGTGGTCGGGCGTGATGTTGAGCAGCACCGCCACGCGAGGATGAAGCTCGGCGGTCGTAGCAATCTGGTAGCTCGAGAGCTCGGCCACAAACCACTCATTATGGGCTCGGCCGTCAATCTCGTTGACCGGCGGCTCGCCGATGTTGCCGACAGCCACGCTGGCCTCGCCGCCAGCCTTGAGCAGATAATCAGTCAGCGACGTGGTGGTCGTCTTGCCGTTGGTGCCCGTGATGGCAATCCAGTTATCGGGCGACAGGCGATAGGCAAACTCGGGCTCACCCATAATCTGGGCGGCATGCTCGCGCCCGGCCTTAAAGAAGCCCGAGAACTCCGAGATGCCCGGGCACGTCACGCATACGTCATAGACGCCCTCGACCTGTTCGGTCCCATAGACAAACGACGCACCAGCAGCCTCGAGCGCACGCGTGGCGTCATTGGGCTCAGAGGTGCCGCCGCCATACACGGTAACGGCGCTTACGCGCTCGGGATGTGCCAGCGCCCAGCGGGCGACATCGAGACCGGATTTGCCCTGACCCAAAACGAGCAGGCTAAAGACATCAGCAAGAGGCATGAAAGACCACTATCCCAACTGGAAGAACAAAGCAAGGCCAACGGCACCAAAGGCCGCAGCGATAATCCAAAAACGGATGACGACCTTGGTCTCGGCCCAGCCCTTCTTTTCGAAATGATGATGGATGGGCGCCATAAGGAAGACGCGCTTGTGCGTAAAGTGGAAGTAGACAACCTGAATCATGACCGACAGGGTCTCAACGATAAACAGGCCGCCGATGATGAGGGAGACGACCTCGGTGTTGGTCATGATGGACGTGCAGGCAAACGCGGCGCCCAGGGCAAGCGAGCCGGTATCGCCCATAAAGATGCTCGCCGGATAGCAGTTGAACCACAGAAAGCCCAAGCAGGCACCGGCACACGCGGTGCAGAAGATGGACAGGTTCACGTCTCCGTGCAAAAACGCCATGGCAGCCATGGCGAGCATGGCAATCATAGAGGTGCCGCCAGCAAGACCATCAAGGCCATCGGTCAGGTTCACGGCATTAGAAAGACCGGCGATCATCAGCCAGCAAAAGACAATGTAGAGCCACGGGAACGAAAGGCCGCAGATGGTGGTCGAAAGAACACCGAGGTCAATCGTCAGGCCGCCGGGAAAACGAATCTCGGGGGCGACGCCGCACCAGTTGACGGCAAGTACCGTAAAGGTGACACAGATAATGGTTAGGCCGATCATCTTGGCATGAGGCGTCAGACCGAGCGAGCGCCCATGCGTAACGGAGGTCAGGTCGTCGATCAGGCCCAGCACGCCGGTCGCCAGCGTGGCGAGCAGCACGAGCACGAGCTCGGTGGTGAGCTTGCCCATCAGCAGGCAGGTCAGCGAGATCGCGACGAGGATGACAACACCGCCCATGGTGGGCGTTCCCTGCTTAACCAGATGACGCTTGGGGCCGTCGGCACGAACCTGCTGGCCGATACCCTCGACCTTAAGCAGCTTGATCCACCACGGCATGAGCAGCAGCGCAATGGCGGCGGCGATGCCAAGCCCCAAAAAAGCCTGATACGTTGGATACGAGGGATTGCCGAACATGGGCTAGCACACACCTTCCACAAAGCGGTCGAGCTCAACAAAGCGGGAACCCTTGACCAGTACAACATCATGTTTTTCAAGCGCGCCGCCCATGCGGTCGAGCACCTGCTGATAATCGGAGAACACCTGGATGCGGTCCTCGTCCATACCCATCATGCGCGCGGCATCGGCCATAAGCTGGGCCAGCTCACCACCCACGCACACCAGCATGTCGAGCTTCTTGGCGGCGGCATAGGCGCCCACGAGCTCATGCATGCGAGGAGCCTCATCGCCCATCTCGCCCATCTCGCCCAGGATCGCCATGCGAGACCCCGTGCACGAAAGCGAACACAGTAGATCGAGACCAGCAGCCATGGATTCGGCGCTGGCGTTATAGGAATCGTCGATGACGCGGGCACCGCTCTTGGCGCGCTTGATCTCCTGGCGGTGACCGGTGATCGTGAGGCCTCTAAAGGCAGCATCGATCTGCTCGGGCGTCACGCCCAGGCGATAGGCAACCGCGGCGGCCTTAACGGCATTTGGGACGGACTGCACGCCGGGGATGGCAAGCATGGTATCGATCGTCTCACCCTGGCCAAAATCGAGCGTAAAGACCGGACGGCCTTCGTCATCAACACGAATGTCGCGGGCGCGGACCTCATCATCGTCCGAGACACCGGCCAACATCACGTCGATACCAGCAGAATGGGCGAACGTATCGCGAATGAACGGCGTAAAGTCGTCCTCGCCACCCAAGACCAGCAGCGGCAAGAAGTCGCCGGCGGCGCACATACCCTGGACAATCTCGGCCTTAGCGCGGGCGATGTTCTCGCGGCTGCCCAAAATGCCGATGTGAGAGGTGCCGATCTTGCTCACGATGGCAAAGTTGGGATTGGCGGATTGGGAAAGGCGCTCGATCTCATGGAAATGGTTCATGCCCATCTCGAGCACCAGGACCTCGGTATCGGCCGGGGCGGAAAGCACCGTGAGCGGCATGCCGATCAGGTTATTAAAATTGCCCTTGGTGGCCCAGACACGATAGCGCTTGGCGAGAACAGCGGCGAGCACGTCCTTGGTCGTCGTCTTGCCGATGGAACCGGTAATGCCAACGACCAGGCAGCCAAGCTCCAGGCGATACGCGTGCGCCAAACGCAGCAGAAACTCCTCGGGATCATCGGTCAGCAAGATGGCACAGCCCTTGTCCTGCGCCAGCGAGACCAGCTCGGCCTCGGGCTCACGCGTCATCACGACGGCGCCGGCACCCGACTGGACGGCACGGGAAGCAAAATCATTGCCATCGACGTTTTCACCGGGAAAGGCGACGAAAATCGTCCCTTCCTCGACCTGGCGCGAGTCGATAACGCACCCGCGGCATACCCGATCGGCTTCTCCCGTCACGGTTCGGGCCCCTGTTGCGGCCGCGAGGTTGTTGACGGCGATCTCTATCATTGCAGCTCCCCTGTAAACCTAATAATGCTATCGGCGTATTGTATCCCAGCGCCGCACATGCGTGGTGCAGGGCATGTGAACACCCTCATATGGGACAACAAACCACGCCCCAAAGATTGTAACCCCCTACTTCGTGTGCGGGATACCCAGCACGTCGAGCGCGTTGGCCATAATGGACTGGAACGGCACCGCAGCGGCATCTGAGCCGCTCGGCGTTCCGTCGAGCGTGATATAGCACAGCACCTTGGGCGATTGTGCCGGTGCAAAGCCCATAAAGGACGACATGTAGTTCTCCTTGAGGTAGCCGCCGTTCTCGTCGGCACGTTCGGCCGTACCGGTCTTACCCGCCACGTCATAGCCGTCAACCGCGCCGCCAACGCCCGTTCCCTCGGACACGACCGTCTGCATGCACGATGTCACCTGGGATGCGGCATCCTCAGAAATCGCGCGCTCGCCTTCGCCCCAGTCCTTCTCGTCGCCCTTGCTGGACTTATAGAAGTGCAGGGTCATCATCACGCCGCCGTTGGCGATGCCGCCCACGGCACGTGCGATCTCAATCGGCGAGACGGACAGTGCCTGTCCAAAGCTCATCGAGCCCAGCGTGGCGCCGTCATACTGGTCACGCTCCTTGACGATGCCCAGGCTCTCTCCCGGAAAATCGACACCCGAGCTGTGACCGATGCCCCACTTGTCCACATAGGCGGCAAAGTCGTCGGCACCGATCTTGCGCCCCACCAGGACAAAGCCCACGTTGGACGAACGGCGCATCATCTCGCGCACATCCATGGTCATGGCGTAGTCGCGCTTGTCGGCATCGGTGACGGTATCGTCGCCCACCTTGATGCTCGCCGGCACCTCAAACGACGTACTCGATCGCACGACGCCCAAGTCGAAGCCGGCGCCTGCCACGAGCGTCTTAAAGACCGAGCCGGGCTCGTAGGCGTCGGTGACCAGGCGCAGGTTCATATCCTCGGTCTTGGCGTTTTCCAGATTGGTCTGGTCGTAAGTCGGATACGAGCAGGCTGCCAAGATCTCGCCTGTCGTAGGATCGGTGACCAGCGCCGAGCCGTTCTTGGCCTTAGTCTTCTCAACTGCCTCTGCCAGGGCATCCTCGGCCGCACGCTGGATATTGACGTCGAGCGTCGTCACGATATCAACGCCGTCGACCGCAGCCACCTTTTTATAGGCACCGCCCGCGATATAGCTGCCGTCCCTCGCGCGCTCGCGTACGAGAGAACCGTTCGTGCCTGTCAGAAGCTTGTTGTATTGCTTTTCGAGACCCGTCAAGCCGTCGTTGTCTACATTCACTACACCCAGCACCTGCGATGCCAGATTGCCGTATGGATATACGCGCTTCATGGCCTGCTCAAAAAGCACGCCGGGCAGGTTCTTCTTCTCCAGCGCCGCAGCATCGTCTTCGTCCACCTGGCGCTTGATATACACCCAGGTGCCATCGGACTCAACGAGCTTGCGGCAGGTCTTTTTATCGATTCCAGTTGCCTTGACCAGCGCCGACACCGTCTTGTCAACATCCTCGACAAGTTGCGGGTTCACGGCGATGTTGCGACATTCGACCGACGACGCCAGCACGTTACCATTGCGGTCATAGACGGTGCCGCGTTTGGCATAGAGGGTCTGCGCAAGCAGGCGGCGCGCATCGGCACGCTCGCGCAGTTTATCGGCTTCGACAATTTGATAGTCGGCAAGGCGAAAGACGCCCAAGCCCAAGCCAAGCCCAATGAATCCCATGACGGCTTTGCGGCGAGGCAGAGGCGTGCCTGTGAGCCATTCGGTCGACGAACTCTTGCGCGACCTGGTGTTATGCACTTGAGGGCCGCCCGAGCCGCGAAGTCGCGACGCCGGGTCGTTGCCACGGGACCGCCCGGCGTTGTAAGATTGCCGACCCGTTCCTTGATAACCAGAACGTCCCCGCGACGAGGGACGTCCAGAACCGCGGCCCCCATCGGAACCGCGGCGATAGTCATTTGTCATACTCAGCTACCGTCTTGCTACTGAGCGGTCGCGGTCGCGTTGGCGCCCGCGGCTGCATCCTGCGAAAAGTCAAGTGTAACGCTCTCGCTGGGCTCCACCATGCCATAAGCGCCCGCAAGGTCGCGAATGCGCGTGTCGGCGCCATAGACCGAATGCATGACCTCCAAGTCGGAGCTCTCATCGGTCGCCTTTTCGAGCGTGTTGGTAAGCTCGGCGTTGCTGTTGAGCACCTGGGCCGTAACGCCGGCGAGCGCCACGCGGGCGACGCCGATCGTCATGAAGATAGCCGCAATGATGCAAAACGTTTTAAGAACGCTCATGAAAACCGGGCTTACCGCCTGGTTTGCCTGACGGCCCGCGCCCGTGTAGACATCAAAGCGCGGCGTGCGCTGCTCACGGGGAGCAACGGGGGCCTGCGGCGTCTCACGATAGGCGGGCATGGCGTTCATATCATAGGCGAGTGCTGCGCTTGAAGTGTTGTAGCCCATGATATGCCGCCTCCCATCCCGAGTACGTTGGTAGTGTGTTTAAGCTTCGTTTATGGTGCGAGCGGGAGGTCCAATATCGCGCGGTCGCGCCTACAGACGCTGCGCCACGCGGATTTTGGCTGATCTCGCCCGAGGGTTGCGCTCAACCTCATCAGGCTGGGCAACCAAGGGTTTGCGGGTGATGACCTTGAGTATCGGCACGTTGCCGCACACGCACACCGGAATCTCCGGCGGACACGTGCACCCCTGGCTCATCTCCTTAAAGTGGTTCTTTACGATACGGTCCTCGAGCGAGTGATACGAGATGACGCAGATACGTCCGCCCGGGTTGAGCCACCTGGTGGCGGCATCAAGCCCTCGTTCGAGCACATCGAGCTCGTGATTGACCTCGATGCGAATGGCCTGGAAACTTTTCTTGGCCGGGTGTCCGCCATGCCGACGAGCGGCAGCCGGGATACCCGCCTTGATGATCTCGACAAATTGACCGGTGGTTTCGATCGGTTCTTGCTCGCGGCGGCGCACGATCTCGCGCGCGATCTGCGAGGCGAACTTCTCTTCGCCGTAGACGCGTAGAATCCGGGCGAGGTCGTGTTCGTTATAGGTGTTGATGACCTCAGCTGCGTTTAAGGTGTTATTACCCGGATCCATCCGCATGTCCAATGGGGCGTCCTCGTTATACGAAAAGCCCCTGCCAGGGATATCGAGTTGCGGTGACGAAACGCCCAAATCGAACAGGAAGCCATCGACCCCGGGCACCTCGGCCGAGCAAAGAAGCTCGTCCAAGTCGCCGAAGTTGCCCTTCAGCAGCTGGTGCGGAACGCCGGGAACCTCGCGGTCCAGACGGGCGCCAGCGGCCTCGAGGGCCATGTCGTCCTGATCGACGCCGAGCAAAAGGCCCGTCTCCCCCACCTGCGCGGCCATCTTTACCGAATGGCCGGCACCGCCAAGGGTGCAATCGCAGACAACGGAGCCGCTCTTTAGCCGCAGCGACTCAAGCACTTCGCCGAGCATGACAGGTTCATGCCGATATTCTTGTGTCAAGATCCCACGCTCCATCCGTTACCCGTGCCTTGCCCTTACGAGAAGAAGAGGTCCAGCAGGGCCTCATCGTCATCGTCCTCATCGGCCGCGGCGCGATCCCAAACCTCAAGGTGGTCGTAGTTGCCCACAACCGTGACCTCGCGGTCGAGGTTCGCCTGCTTGCGGAGAGACTCGGAAAGACCGATACGACCGGCGCTGTCCACGTCCATCGACGTGGTGCGCTTGTTGATCGCCCTCATGAGCTTCTGGTCATTAATGTCACGCGGGTTAAAACCCTCGTGGCCCTCACGACCCGCGAAGAGTCCTTCGACCCACTTATCGAAGGCCTCGGCAGAGAACACGTACAGAGCATCGACATCCAGGGCTTTGAACACGCGAACGTGCTCTCCAAGCTCCTCGCGAAGGGGTGCAGGCAGGGACAGACGACCTTTTGCATCGAGATTGCGCTCGTATGCACCAGTCATTCCCATGTGCGCCCTCCCCTCGGTTACTCAGATGGCACGTACGCGGGGAACCACCCCGCCTGTCGACGTCATCAATAATATGGGGAACCGCCCCATTTTTCAACACCTTTCCCCACCCCTTCCCCCACCCCGCCCCACCACTCCACTCACCATATATTGCAAAACACCCCCAAGCATATGTTCGAAAACACAATATGTTGTGTTTTCAGCAAAGGCGTGATGCCACCTGTAGAACCACGCCCGCGAACCTCAACCTTCAAGTTGACCTTGAGGCGATTTTTACGTCCCTTTACACGCCGTTCACATCGCCCCCAAACTCCCCCACCCAAGGCACATGCGGCCCACCACCGCGACGCCAAGTGGCGAAAAATGGGACGGGCCCCAGATTGCCCATGCGCGCGCAAAAGCACGCCGCGGCAATCTGGAGCCCGTCCCCAAATACCTATAAATATGCAGGTCAGCGATGTGTTAACGATGTGCCAGCGGGTGCGCCGCCAGATAGACCTCGGTCAGTTGCGTACGATCGACATGCGTGTAGACCTGCGTGGTCGATATATCGGCATGTCCCAAGATCTCCTGTAGCACACGGAGGTCTGCGCCGCCCGCAAGCATATGGGTGGCAAAGGAGTGACGCAGCGTATGGGGATGGAGCCCCACCAGTCCCACCTGGCGCCCGTAGCGCTCACAGATGGCATGGATGCCCTGGCGCGACAGGCGGCGGCCGTTCTTATTTAAAAAGACCGCCGAGGTCTCGGTTCCGCGGGCATGGGCCGCCAAGCGAGAACGCCCCTCAGTTACATAAAGCGCCAGAGCTCGCGCCGCGCTTCCCACCAGCGGGGACAGGCGTTCCTTCGAGCCCTTACCGCGAACGAGCACAAAGCCATCGTCGATATGGATATCGCCCACATCGAGTCCCACCAACTCGCTCACACGCAAACCGCATCCATAGAGCACTTCCAAGATGGCATGGTCGCGCAAGCCCATCTCGCCCTCGGGGAAGTCTTGATCGAGCAGCGCCGAGACATCCTCCACCGATAGATACTCCGGCAAACGCTCAGCCTTTTTAGGCAGGCGCAACGCCGTCGTTGGATTTTGGGCCACAGCCCCATCGCGCACCAAAAAGGCATGCAGGCCCTTCACGGCCGCAAGCGCACGCTCCACCGAGGCATCGGAATAGCCCCCATCGCGACGGTCGGCGACAAAGCCCTCCACGACCTGACGAGTCACCTCTTCAAAAGACACAATACCCGCCCGCTCCAGATAGGCGCAGTACGTCGTCAGGTCACGACGATAGGCCGCAATCGTGTTGCGCGCCAAACCCCGCTCGACCGCGAGGTAATCGAGATACTCCCCCGCCGCCACGGCGAGCGACGAGGGAGTAGCTTCGGTATGTCCCTTATTCGACGGCACCCTTAGTCCGTAGCAAGGTTCATGGGCGTCACCTGCAGACGGTCGACACCCTCGTGCTGGCCGATCGAAGCGCGCACGAACTCGCGGAACAGCGGCTGCGGGTTGGTCGGGCGGCTCTTGAACTCGGGATGAGCCTGGGTTGCCACATACCACGGATGCACGTCGCGCGGCAGCTCGACCATCTCGACCAGGCGCTCGTCGGGCGACAGGCCCGAGATAACCAAACCGGCGTCCTCGAGCTGGTCGCGGAAGGCGTTATTGAACTCAAAGCGATGACGGTGACGCTCGTAGACGAGCTCCTCGCCATATGCCTCGCGAGCGAGGGTATCGGCGGCGAGCTTGCACGGATAGGCGCCCAGGCGCATGGTACCGCCCTTCTCGGTCACGTCCTCCTGCGAGCTCATCAAATCGATGACGCTAAACGGGCCGTCCGGATCGAACTCGGAGGAGCTGGCGCCGGCAAGGCCGACGACGTTGCGGGCGAACTCGCACACGGCCACCTGCATACCCAGGCAAATGCCCAGATACGGAATCTTGTGCTCACGGGCAAACTCGGCCGCGAGGATCTTGCCCTCCAGGGCGCGCTTGCCAAAGCCGCCGGGGACCAGGATGCCCGAGGCGTCGCCCAAAACCTCGGAGACATTCTGCTCGTCGAGGCTCTCGCCGTCGACCAGCTGGACGTCCACATGGCGATCGTAGAAGACGCCCGCATGGTGCAGGGCCTCGATAACCGACAGGTACGCATCGGGCAGCTGCGTGTACTTACCCACGACGGCAATCTTCACCTTGTCGGCGTGATGGTTGGCGTGATTCTGTTTGCGCAGGAACTCGTTCCACTCGCTCATGTCGCGCTCACGCGGGTCCAGACCCAGGCGCTCGCAAATGCGCAGGTCAAAGTCCTGCTCGGCAAGCAGCTGCGGAACATCGTAAATGCTCGCGCAGTCCTCGTTGGTAAAGACACAATCGGTGTCAACGTCGCAGAAGCTTGCGATCTTTCCGCGGATAGCGTCATCGATATGGTGGTCGGAGCGCAGCACGATGATATCGGGCTGGATACCAAAGCTGCGGAGCTCCTTGACGGAATGCTGCGTGGGCTTGGTCTTGACCTCGTGGGCGGCGGCGATATAGGGAACGAGCGACACGTGGATGTAGCAGACGTTCTCGGGGCCGGCCTCCTTGCGGTACTGACGGATGGCCTCGACAAACGGTTGGGACTCGATGTCGCCGATCGTGCCGCCCAGCTCGGTGATGACTACATCGGAGCCGGTCTGCTCCTCGATGCGGCGGAACTTGTCCTTAATGGCATTGGTGACGTGAGGAATCACCTGCACGGTACCGCCCAAAAAGTCGCCGCGACGCTCGCGGGCGATCAAGCTCTTATAGATGGCGCCGGTCGTAAAGTTGGAATCGCGGGTCAGGTTCTCATCAATAAAGCGCTCGTAATGACCCAGGTCCAGGTCGGACTCGTAACCATCCTCGGTAACGAAGACCTCACCATGCTGGAAGGGGCTCATGGTACCGGGGTCGACGTTCAGATACGGATCGGCCTTCTGCATCGTTACTTTGTAGCCACGCGACTTGAGCAGACGGCCCAGCGAGGCCGCGGTGATACCCTTGCCCAGAGACGAAACCACGCCACCGGTTACGAACACATGCTTGGTCATATTGAGTTACCTGCGCTTCCCGTAGAAGTTGTTTATCCACATCTTACGGGTCTTCATTGTAATACTCGCGCCGCGGACCGTTCGCAATTTTTCTCGCGTGCGATTGCATTTCTCAATCTTGAAACAAAACGCCGCCCGGTTTCCCAGGCGGCGTCGCTATGGCAAGGGTTACATGCTGCTATCGATCAGCAACCTCGTCCTCAAGCATTTCTTGAACGAGCATGCCGGTACGGACGCCCTCAAGATACCACTCGCCACGTTCGGTGAGGCAAATGCCATTTGCAAGCTGACCGCCGTCGTCGCTATAACGCGAGACGACATCAATCATGCCTTCGGAATCCAAGCGATCGATTGCGGCGCGGGCACGATACGGCGAAACCCCCACGCGCTCGGCAAGCGTTTTGCGCGAGAAACCATACGGCCCGCCATTGTCTTCGGTTTGCCGGTCGATCTCCATCAACACCAGCACCTCGACACGCTTCATATCGTTGACACTCGCACGACCCTTGCCCGCCATAGCAGCCTCCTCAAACCGAGCACGAGCATCTAACGCGCCGTGCGCGACCGACACACCTCACGATGGCAGGTAATATCCATCATGCGGCATCCCGCTAAGGATGAAACAGTTACGGTTATTGTATACCGCTCAAATTGTTTCTAGGCAGGTAAACAGCTATTTTTCGCCGAAATAGGCGCTTTATTGATCAAAAAGCCGTACCGGGCGCTAACCCGATACGGCCAAAATGCAATGCAATTACCGCGGTGCTTCAAACTTAGCGATGGAAGAAACCGCGGCGCTCAAACTTGGGCTCGCAGCACACGTTGATACCCAGTTTGCGCAGTACCGTCTCGTCCGTCGGCGAGATAATCACGCTAAAGAAGGCATCGCAACCGCGCAGCTGCTCCAGGCCCGAAAGGACGCGAGCGGCCGTCTCACTCGTGGCCGAGGTGATCGACAGCGCCATAAGCGTCTCGTCGGTGTGGAGGCGCGGGTTTTTGCTGCCCAGGAAATGCGTCTTGAGCTTGCTGATGGGCTCGATCGCTTCATCGCTAATGACCTCGAGCTCAAGGTCGACGCCCGAGACATGCTTAAGTGCATTCATGATGAGCGAGCTCGCGGCGCCCAGGCGCGTGGAAGTCTTGCCGGTCACCACGGAGCCATCGGGCATGACCATGGCACCCACGGGACCACCCGTCAGCTGCTCCCTGGTGAGGGCCGCCGAGCGCGCCGGTGAGTAGTTCTTATCGATGCCGGCTTTCTTCATAATAATCTTGAGACGGTCGACTTGTTCATCGCCCACGCCGGTACGGCGCACATTTTCGACCGCGGTAAAGTAGCGGCGGACGATCTCCATCTTGGAAGCGTCGCGGCAGGCATCGTCATCGGTGATGGCAAAGCCGACCATATTGACGCCCATGTCCGTAGGACTCTGGTAGGGGCTCTTGCCCAGGATCTTTTCCATCAGAGCACGGACCACCGGGAAGGCCTCGACGTCGCGGTTGTAGTTGACCGTGGTCTTGTTATAGGCCTCAAGGTGGAAGGAGTCGATGATATTGGCATCGTCGAGGTCCGCCGTGGCCGCCTCGTAGGCGATGTTGACCGGATGCGTGAGGGGAAGGTTCCAGACCGGGAAGGTCTCGAACTTGGCATAGCCGGCGGCCGTGTCATGCTTGTGCTCGTGATAGAGCTGAGACAGGCAGGTGGCAAGCTTGCCCGAGCCAGGACCGGGGGCAGTGACCACGACGAGCGGTCGGGTGGTCTCGACAAACTCATTCTTGCCGTAGCCATCGTCGGACACGATCAGATCGACATCGTGCGGATACCCCTCGATGGGATAGTGCAGCTTGGCGGGAATACCGAGCGCGTTCAGGCGGTTGCGGAACACATCGGCAGCGGGCTGGCCGGCGTACTGGGTGATGACCACAGCCGCGACAGCAAAGCCGTTGCCGCGAAACAGGTCAACCAGGCGCAGCACATCCTCGTCATAGGTAATGCCGAGGTCACCACGAGCCTTGTTTTTCTCGATGTGGTTCGCGTTGATCGCGATGATAACCTCGACATCGTCGGCGATACTCTTGAGCATGCGGAACTTGCTGTCCGGTTCAAAACCCGGCAGCACGCGGCTCGCATGATAGTCATCGAACAGCTTACCGCCAAACTCCAAATAGAGCTTGCCACCAAACTGCGAGATGCGCTCCTTAATGTGAGCAGCCTGCAGCTCGATATACTTCGCGTTGTCGAAACCCTGGCGCATATATGGCTCCCGTCCCGTTTCCATTTAATGTTCTAGGCGATTATAACGGAGCAGACCCTCCCCAACGCCCAAGCAATCAACTGGCACCAACCAAACACGCCATCGATAAGTTGCGGTGAAATAGTTCCCGTTTAACCCCTCAAGACGGCCAAACAGGAACTATTCCACCGCAACTTCCCCTTTTTGGTTCAAACAAACCTGGCCTTTGTATCAATAATGGAAATGTCGCAGATTGAGCATAAGCCAGCGAAAGCCCGCCAGAGTAGGCAAAGCGCCCTCTGCACCAACAATGGAAAGCGCCGCAGGCAGAGGACGGACAGCGAGCGCCGTCCAGAACGTACAAGTTGGCATGAAAAAGGCGAGGCATAGACCTTTTGGTCATGCCTTGCCTTTTGAATGACAAATTGTCGTTCTGGACGGCACGTAGCGTCGACCGGTTCCGCGGTTTGGTAAAACCGCGGAACAAAAAGTCGCCCCCTCCCGCGCACGGAACGGAAGGGGGCTAAAGGTAGGAGTCTACCGGTGGGTTGACCCCACCGGACAGACGATGACCAGGTGATCCTTTACAGGATCGTCAAGGTTTCCGTGGGGTACCCGTTGGGTACTTAGAGCAACACGCAGGCGACGGTCAGGATGATGGCGCAGACGACGGAGAGCGCGACGATGAGCTTAAGGGCAAACTTGAGCCAGGTCGTCCACTCGATCTTGGCCAGGGCGAGACCGCCCATGATGGCGCCGGAGGTCGGGGTGAACAGGTTCACGACACCGATGGCGGCGGAGAAGATCATGACCATGACCTCGGGCGAGAAGCCGAGCTTAACAGCCAGCGGTCCCATGATGGGCATGGAGACGGTGGCCATACCGGAGGTCGAGGGGATCAGGAAGGACAGGCCGAAGTAGACCAGGAAGCTCATGGGAGCGAAGATCACACCGGACAGGCCAGCCAGGGCATTGGCGGCAGCGTCGAGGACGTAGACGTCGAGGCCGGTGTTAGCCATGAGGACGGAGATACCACGGGCGAGAGCGATGACGAGAACAACGGACATCATGTCGGCAGCGCCGGTGATGAAGGTGTTGACGATCTGCTTCTCGGACAGGCCACCGATGATACCGATCAGGACGGCCATGAGGAAGAACCAAGTGGAAGCCTCGTCGAAGTACCACTGGCCAATGGGCAGGCCGGTGATCAGGGCAGACCAGCCCTGGACGACGGCGTTACCGTCGGCGTCGTAGACAGCGCCAGCGTCGAAGAAGTTGGCGACGCCCTCGTTGAGGTCGGCCAGCGGAATGAAGCCGACGATCATGACGACGAAGGTGAAGGCGAAGGCGATCAGAACACCCTTCTGACGACCGGTGAGCTTGACCTCCTTGTGGACCTCGGAAGCAGCCTTGCCGTGAGCCTCTTCGGCGTCCTTGAGCTCCTGCATCGACAGGATGGTGGAACCCTTGTCAGCCTTGACCTTCTTGGCGTAGCTCATCACGAAGAAGATGGACATAGCGGTAGTGACAATCCACAGGACGGCACCGAGGCCGATGATGATGGACTGGTTGACCTCAATGCCAACGCCGGTCAGAGCGTCGACGGCAGCGCCGACGGCGAACGGGTTAACCGTGGAGCCCAGGCAGCCGCAGCCAGCGCCGAGCAGGACGGTAGCGGCACCGACCATGGGGTCGAAGCCAGCAGCCATCATGGTAGCGGCGAGCAGGGCGTAGAAGGGAACGGTCTCCTCGCACATACCATAGGTGGTACCACCGAGGGAGAAGATGAGCATCAGCACGGGAATGAGCATAATCTCGTTGCCCTTAAGCTTCTGCACCAGAACGGCGATGCCGTTGTCCAGGGCGCCGGTCTCGGTCATCATGCCGAGGAAGCCGCCCAGGATCATAACGAAGAGGCAGACGGGCAGAGCGTCAGCGAAGCCCTTAATCGGGGCGGTGCAGAAATCGCTCAAACGGGCGGCAGTAACCGCGCCACCGGACGTGCCGGAGACGATAACGGTAATCACTGCGACAATTGCCAGCAGAGCAAGAAGAATGGTGAACGATGAAGGCATACCGCGCTTTTTCTTAGCGGTCTCAGTCATAGTTCTCATCCCCCCTTCATAAATCATTTACTGATCTCGCCAGAAGCGGCTCTTCCGTGCCGTGCCTGCCGCTTGATGCGAGATTATTACCAGATAAAACCGCTCGGGGTGTGCAGCAATACACCCCGAGCGAGATGCTAGATGCTCTTACTTGAGCGTGGCGTACATGACAGCCTTGATGGTGTGCATGCGGTTCTCGGCCTCGTCGAAGACCTTGGAAGCGGGGCTCTCGAAGACCTCGTCGGTGACCTCCTGCTCGGTGATGCCGAACTGCTCGCACTTCTCGGCGCCAATGGTGGTGTTGGTGTCGTGGAAGCTGGGCAGGCAGTGCAGGAAGATGGCACCCGGGTTGGCCATAGCCATGACCTCGGAGGTGACACGATACGGGGTGAGCTGAGCGATGCGCTCGGCCCAGACCTCGTCGGGCTCGCCCATGGAGACCCACACGTCGGTGTAGATAACGTCGGCACCGGTGACGCCGTCCTTGACGTCGGTGGTCAGCTTGATGGTGCAACCGTTGGCCTCGGCGATGGGCTTGCAGGCCTCGATGACGTCGTCAGCGGGCATGCACTCCTCGGGACCGCAGGCCACGAAATTCATGCCGAGCTTGGAGCAGACAACCATGAGGGAGCGAGCAACGTTATTCTTGCAGTCGCCCATGAAGACGAGGGTCTTGCCCTTGATGTCGTAGTTGAAGTTCTCCTGGACGGTCAGGATATCGGCGAGCATCTGGGTGGGGTGCCACTCGGTGGTCAGGCCGTTCCAGACAGGCACGCCGGACTTAGCAGCGAGCTCCTCGACGTCGTCCTGGGCAAAGCCACGGAACTCGATGCCGTCATACATGCGGCCGAGAACGCGGGCGGTGTCCTCGATGGACTCCTTCTTGCCCATCTGCGACGAACCCGGATCGAGGTAGGTGACGCCCATGCCCAGATCCATGCCGCCGACCTCGAAGGCGCAGCGGGTACGAGTGGAGGTCTTCTGGAAGAGCAGAACGATATTCTTGCCCTCGAGATAGCGGTGCGGAACGCCAGCGCGCTTCATATCCTTGAAGTTCTTGGAGAGCTTGAGCAGGTACTCGATCTCCTCGGTGGTGAGGTCGAGAAGCTTGAGGAAGCTACGGCCGGAGAGGTTAACACCCATGGTTCGATTCCTTTCGAAGAAATGAATTACGTAAGTATTAGTGTTGCCCGTTTAACGGGCGAAGCCGGTGCGGTTGTAGGGGGACCGCACCGGAAACGGAAAGACTTAGAGGTCCTCGCGCCAGAAGGGCATGCTCATGCAGCGCGGGCCGCCGCGGCCGCGGGAGAGCTCGGCGGAGGGCACGACGAGAAGGTCCAGGCCCTCCTTGTACAGTACGTCGTTGGTGACGGTGTTGCGGGCGTAGACGCAGATCTTGCCGGGCTCGACGCACAGGGTGTTGGAGCCGTCGTTCCACTGCTCGCGGGAGGCCGCGATCGGGTCGCCGCCGCCGCAGGGGATCAGCTTGACCTGGTCGACGCCGGTGGCGTCCTCCAGGACGTGCTCGAGGGTGTCCTCGATCAGGCGGATGTTCACGTCGCCCGGGTTCTTGCCGGCGGTCAGCTCGTAGACGCGCAGGGTGCCCATGATGGCGGGGTGGATCGTGAACTTATCGACGTCGATCTGGGTGAAGACCGTGTCGAGGTGCATGAAGGCGCGCGAGACCGGGATGTCGAAGGCCAGGATGCGCTCGACCTTGGAGTCGGAGTTCCAGAAGATGTTCTGGGCCATGACGTCGATCGCGGCGGCCTGGGTGCGCTGGGAGATGCCGACGGCGAGGGTCTTCTCGTTGATGTTCAGCACGTCGCCGCCCTCGGTGTGGAACTGGCAGTCGCGGCGGAAGTACAGCGAGACGTCCTTGTAGTCGGGGTGGTACTTGAAGACGTACTTGCCGTACAGGGTCTCGCGGTTGCGGGTGACCGAGTACATGCGGTTGAGGTTGACGCCCTCGCCGACGACCGCGAACGGGTCGCGGGTGAAGTAGAGGTTGGGCATCGGGTCGATGATCAGGTCGGACTCGGACTCGGAGTTGACCAGGGAGTCGAGGGTCGTGGAGGCCGTGAGGGGCATGTCAATCTCGGACTTGGTCATGCCGGCCATGGTCTTCTTGACGAACTCGAGGTTGTCCTCGATGGAGTCCAGCTTCTCGCGGACGATCTGCGGCATGTGCTGGCCGCGGATGCCGGCCTCGGCGATGTACTGGTCGGTGAACTCGGCGCGGGCGCCGGGGACCTGGTCGAACACCTCGGCGACGAGGTTCTCGAGATAGAGGACCTCCACGCCCTGGTCCCTCAGGATCTGGGCGAAGGTGTCGTGCTCCTGCTGCGCGACCTCCAGGAACGGGACGTCGTCGAACAGGAGTCGCTCGAGCTCGTCGGGCGGCAGGTTGAGGAGCTCGTCGCCGGGACGGTGCAGGCAGACCTTCCTGAGCTTGCCGATCTCGGAAGGCACGTGCAGACCTTTCGTCATGGCCTCCTACCTTTCTTTCGGGCCCCTGTCAGGGCCGATTCGTTAGCGCCCCTCCGTGTGAGGCGTTATTGCTGACGACATATTTATATCCAAAATCAGTCCATACTTCCACCTCGCCCCCGAACGGTTTTATATGAGGGGTGAACGGCATACACATATACTTCACGCATGGCACACTTTGATTTAATAAAGTGTATTTACGTGCTTAAACGCGTTTTCAATCCAAAAATCAATTGGAACTAAACTTTGTAAAACCACCCTCATATTGCATATTTCCAATAAAGCTATGAATAGAATTAGCGATTCATACTGCGTCTCAACCATTTTCATTTTTATTCAGAAAATAGTTTGTCCTATTCATTTCTGGTAAACAAATTACCGTTTACCAGACGCTTGATACCGTTCACCGGAAGCTCAGTATAAGGCCCAGCGGATACCGGCTCGCCTTACGGCCCCATTTGTAACAACTTGACTTCTCGGTATGGAAAAACGGACCCGCTTCCCCTAGGGAAACGGATCCGTTTTCGATTATCTTCGGCCAATTTGGATAAGGCCCTCGAAGATCATCGGAATCCTAGCGATCAAACTCCGCCAGTGCCTCGCCCAAAAGCCTCAGGCCCTCGCGCAGAACGTCCTCACTCGCGCAGTAGCCCAGGCGTGCGCCGCAGGGAAGCTCAAAACGGCTACCGGGGACCAGCAGCACTCCCCTCTCGGACAGCAGGCGCGTGCAAAACTCCTCGTCATCCTCGGGAATATCCAGCTGGATAAACGAGGTGGACACGCCCTGCGGGGCCGTCCAGGAAACGCGATGCTGCGTATCGATCCAAGCCTGCGCGATATCGCGGTTGCCAAACACGATCTTGCGATTGCGCTCGAGAATCTTATCCTTGTGCTCAAGCACATAGGTCGCCAGGGCATCGTTGAACACGCCGCCGCAGATCATGGTGTAATCGCGATAGGTACGGATGCGGTTGGACACCGCTTCGTCGGCCACGACCCAGCCCACGCGGGCCGCAGGCGTCGAATAGGTCTTCGACAACGAGTTGGTGACAATGGCCCTCTCGTACACGTCGACCATCGACATAAAGGACTCAGGGTTTTCGAGCGGCAGATACACCTCGTCGCACAGCACGTAGGCGCCCACCGAACGGGCGATCTCGGCAATCTGGCCGAGCATATCGGCATCGAGCACCGTACCGATGGGGTTCGATGCGTTGTTTATGCAGATAAGCTTGGTGTTGGGGCGCACCAAGCGCTTGAGTTCCTCGATATCGGGCTTCCAGCCGAGTTCCTCGCGAAGCTCCCAATACTCGACCTCGGCGCCCAGCGTGCGCGGAATCTCGTAGAGCGGCGCGTAGGTGGGCCACTCGGCGATAACATGGTCGCCGGGCTCGACCACAGCCATGATGGCGTTGAGGTTAGCGCCCGTGCAGCCATTGGTCTGCAGAATGTGATCGGGATTGACCTCCCGACGATACAGCTTAGCAACCTCGGCCTTAAACTCCGGCGAGCCCTCGATCCAGCCGTAGTTCATCTTCTCGCGGTCCAGGCGCTCGTAGAACGTGGCGCCGTCCTGTTCATCGAGCGCGCGCAGCTCGCCCATGGTGAGCGACGAGATCGTCGACTGGGCGATGTCCCACGTGGCGCTCTTCTCCCAAACGTTGAGCCATTCCTCAACGCCAATCGTCTTGATGTCCATGGCCAAGCTCCTTACAAAAGCAGTCGTCCAATCGTGTTGACGTTCCTCATACAAGATTGGGGCGGTGCGAAAACCCGCACCGCCCCAATGGGAGACATCTAATGGCAGCTAGATGTATGTATTATGACCTGTACGGGTCCTTGAAGACCTTAGAGGTCCTCGCGCCAGAAGGGCATGCTCATGCAGCGCGGGCCGCCGCGGCCGCGGGAGAGCTCGGCGGAGGGC
>NZ_JBCJBI010000010.1:0-35595 GCF_039062365.1 Collinsella aerofaciens | reverse complement strand
GGCAGACCTTCCTGAGCTTGCCGATCTCGGAAGGCACGTGCAGACCTTTCGTCATGGCCTCCTACCTTTCTTTCGGGCCTTTCGGCCGAATCTCTCAGCGCCCTTCCATAGCGGACGCTGCTTGCTGACAGCTCTAGTTATATCCAAATTCCACCCGCAATTCCACCTCGCCCCCGAACGGTCAACAAAGTGCGATGAACGGTATATCGCATGTGATTCCCCCATGATGTACTCCGGCGTTCTAAAGTAACTTTTCTAAGGTAAACGCTCTTTTTTCTTAAAAACCATTTGCGATTGCATCTCTAAACTTTTGATTCAGAATTGCATAGCTAAATCGGTTTTATGTATATAAATGATGTTTGTTCATGTTTCCGCCTGCATTCAATGATATTCAGCTATCTATCATTCTTATTCACACTTACGTACCAGTTGAGTGAGGATATAGACCGCTTGCAGACGAGCAGGGCGTCAGTCCTATGACTTGTCAGCGTAAGAAGTAGGTAAAGATACCGTTCACGCGATACGTCCGTGCCAGCGGTCGACTAAATTGAGACAATAGTGAAAAGTGTTAGGCTACCGTCCTCTGTGGGGACTGAACGGACAGATGCATATGCCGAGCAAAATCGAAAAGAAGCAAGCCGCCGCAAAGCTGCGCAAACCGCCGCGCGACTTCTCGTACACGCAAAACCGAGAGCTTAGCTGGCTGCGCTTTGACAACCGCGTGCTTGACGAAGCCTTCGATGAGACCGTTCCGCTGTTCGAGCGTCTAAAGTTCGTGTCGATTTTCGAGTCCAACCTCGACGAGTTCCTTATGGTGCGCGTGGGCGGCCTGTCCGATCTGGCCGAGCTCAAAAAACAGCCTGTCGACAACAAGAGCAATATGACCGCCTCCGAACAGGTCGATGCTGTCATGGCCGAAATGCCCGGGCTCCTTACCCGTTGGGAGTCCATCTTTAAGAGCATCGAGGGCAAGCTCGACACCTTGGGCGTTCACCGCGCCCGCATCGATTCGCTTACGCCCGAGGAGCGCACCTTTGTAACCCGCTACTTCCAGGCCTACGTGTCGCCGGTCATCTCGCCGCTGGTCATCGATCCTCGCCATCCCTTCCCCAACCTACGCAACGGCGCACTCTATCTGGCCTGTGGTCTGGACGGCGTCACCGACGAGGAGAGTCTGCTGGGCCTTATCGAGATTCCCGCCTCGATGAACCGCGTGGTCGAGATCCCCTCGCCCACCGGCACCTACTCCTACATCTTGCTCGAGGACGTCATCCTCGCCTGCCTGGACAGCTGCTTTGGCTCCTACAAGCCACTCGACCGCGCGCTCATCCGAGTCACCCGCAACGCCGACATCGATCCGGACGGCGAGGGCGTCGAAGAGGAAGAGGACTACCGCCAGCACATGAAGCGCATCCTTAAGAAGCGCCTACGTCTGCAGCCGGTAGTGCTCGCGGTCTCGGGGTCGCTCGAGAAGGCGACGCTCAAGACCATCCGCAAGGCACTCGAGCTTTCGCGCCGCTCGGTCTTTACCTGCGATATACCGCTCGACCTGGGCTACGTCTTTGGCATTGAGGGCAAGATTCCCGAGCACCTGCGCAACGAGCTGCTCTTTACGCCGTTTAAGCCGCAGCCCAACCCCACCATCGATATGACCCGCTCCATCCGCGAACAGGTGTTGCAGGGCGACAAGCTGCTCTTTTATCCCTACGAAGCCATGAACCCCTTCCTGGATCTGGTGCACGAGGCCGCCTACGACCCCGAGTGCATCTCGCTGCGCATCACGCTCTACCGCGTGGCCAAGCAGAGCCGCCTGTGCGAGTCGCTGATCGATGCTGCCGAGAACGGCAAAGAGGTCACGGTGCTCATGGAACTTCGTGCCCGCTTTGACGAGCAGAACAACATCGAGTGGGCCGAGCGTCTGGAAGAGGCAGGCTGCACCGTCATCTATGGTTCCGAGGGCTTTAAATGCCACTCAAAGATCTGCCAGCTCACCTATCGCGAGGGCATGGCGCTCACCCGCCTCACGCTTTTGGGCACCGGCAACTTTAACGAGAAGACGGCCAAACTCTACAGCGACTTTATGCTCATGACCGCCCATCCCGGCATCGGCGAGGACGCCAACCTGTTCTTCCGCAATCTGTCGCTGGGCAACCTGCGCGGCGACTACCGCTTCCTGGGTGTGGCGCCCGTCGGACTTAAACCGCTCATCATGCGCGGGCTTGACCGCGAGATCCAGCGCGCCCTTGCCGGCGAGCCCGCCCGCGTGTTCTTTAAGCTCAACTCGCTGACCGACCGCGAGGTTATCGACAAGATCGCCGAGGCATCGTGTGCCGGCGTGCGCGTAGACATGATCATCCGCGGCATCTCGTGCCTCAAGCCCGGTGTTCCGGGCAAGACCGAGAACGTGCATGTCCGCTCTATCGTCGGACGCTTTTTGGAGCACGCGCGCGTTTACGCCTTTGGCGTGGACTCTGACATGATTTACCTGAGCTCGGCAGACATGATGACGCGCAACACCGAGCACCGTGTGGAGATCGCCTTCCCCGTGCTCGACCCCACCTGCCGCGCCCTGGTACACGAGTACATGGGCATGCAGCTGCGCGACAACGTGAAGGCCCGCAGCCTCACGAGCGACGGCACCTGGGTCCCCGTAGAGCGTGCAGAGGGTGAGAAACCCTTCAACTCGCAGGAAGCTCTACTGGAGCGTGCCTATCGCAACGCCGAGGCCGCGCCCGAGCCCGTCATTGAGGCGAAACCCGCCCCCGAGCCCGAGCCGCAGCCGGTAGCACCCAAGGTCCAAGAGGTCCAGGCGACCGTCATTGAGCCCGAGCCTGCACCTGCACCTGCACCTCAGCCCGATCCGCAGGTCACCAAGCCCGCACCCGAGACGAGCGCCCGTCGCGATAAGCCCGCCGGCAAGACCAAGGCCATCGAGCGCCATCGCCCCGGTCGCGTGCGCATGGGCCTGGGTCTGATCGGCCTGGGTCTTAAGACGCTCATTACCGGCAAGACGAAATAGTCGTTTGTAGAAGCAGTTTGTAGAAGCGCCCCGCATTTGAGGAAAGCCTCGGATGCGGGGCGCTTTTCCCTGCTACCATGGTGCGAACAACAACGCGAATGACAGGCAGGAATATGAAGCTCACTATAGAATCGATGACCTACGGCGCCGACGGGCTGGCGCACGCCGACAACGGCAAGGCCGTCTTTGTGCAGGGTGCCGTGGCAGGCGACACCGTCGAGGCCGAGGTCGTACAGGACGGCAAGTCGTTCATGCGTGCCCGCACCACCGAGATTCTGGAGCCAAGCCCCGATCGCATTCAGCCTCCCTGCCCCTTCGTGGGCATCTGCGGCGGCTGCTCGTGGGGCAATCTCTCACGCACGGCACAGCTCGCCGCCAAGGAGCAAAACCTGCGCTCCACGCTCGAGCGCATCGGCAAGTTCGCTCCTGAGCAGGTCGATGAGTTGGTACAGCCCATCTGCCACACCAAGGACGACTGGGGCTACCGCAATAAAATCGAGCTCGAACCGACCGTCGTCAACGGTCGCGTGCGCCTTGGCATGCACGGTGTCGACCCCAGCAAAATCGTGACCGTCGATACGTGTCCGCTGTTCGATAAGCGCTTCCCGAAGGCACTCAAATCGGTCGTCGGCGCACTCAACTATCTAAGCGGCAGCCATGACTTGGGGCTCGAACGCGTGGGCATTCGCGCATCGCGCCGCACCAAGGCACTCGAGGTCGCACTCTGGACGCCCACAGGCTCTTTTCCGCGCTCGCAGGTCTCCCGCGTGCTGGCGGACGCCGCTCATCCCACGAGCATCGTGCGCGTGATGAGCAAGGGCGAAAAGAAGGCCCGCCGTGTTTCCAAGGTCGAAATGCTCGCCGGAGAGGGCTCGTGGACCGAGAATATCGCCGAAGGCCAGATGCGCTTATCTGCCCCGTCGTTTTTCCAGGTCAATACCAAGGGCGCCGAGATTTTGATCGAGCTCGTCATGGACGCGCTCGATCCTCAGGAAGACGAGCTGGCCGTGGACCTGTACTGTGGTGCCGGCACCTTTACCCTGCCGCTCGCCCGCCGCTGCGATTTTGTCGCCGCCGTCGAGGCTTACGGTCCGGCCGTGCGCGACCTGCGTCGTAACCTCGAGATCAACAAGCTCGACAACGTCGACGTTATCGGCGGCGACGCGGTGCGCGAGTTCCCCGATCAGGACGCCGACATCTTGGTGGTCGACCCGCCGCGCGCAGGCCTCGCCCCCGAGGCAATCGACCTCATCGCTAGCACGAGCGCTCGCGATGTCGCCTACGTGAGCTGCGACCCGGCGACTCTGGCCCGCGACCTCAAGTGCTTTGTCGAGGAGGGCACCTTCTCCCCCGTCAAGATCACGCCGGTCGACCTGTTCCCGCAAACCTTCCACTGCGAAACCGTCGTCCACCTCAAGCGCAACTAATAAACTAATCTGTTTTAGGGGGCGGGGTTCAGCAATCATCGAGTGGTGAATGATTGCTGAACCCCGCCCTATTTCATTACTGATGGCTGACCGGAGCGCCGCAGTTTTGGCAGAAGGATGCGTTTACCTCCAACATTGAGCCGCACTGAGTGCAAAAATGAGCGGACTCAACTGGCTGAGCATCATCGATCGCGGTCGGCACCTGCTGCTTCGGCGGGACCTGTTGCACGGGAGGCATTTGCTGATACGGATTGGACTGCGGAGGCTGAGGCTTGTTCGACGATTCCTTGTTCAAGATAACAGCAAAGGCGACAGCCGCGACGCCGCCGAACACAACCAGCAAAAAGAGAAGATCAGATACCCTAAGGCCTATCATCGCAAATCAGCTCCTCATGTAGCGAAAGATGACGGATGCCGAGATTTTATCGCCGCACCGCAAGCCCCTCCTAGTGCGCAACACCCAGGCACGACCAGTCTTTTTGAGATTGGGGCGTGGCAAACGGGGGTCTTCGGGGTATAAGACGGCTAATTGTATGCCGCTTTTTGAAAGGAACCCTTATGCCCAGCGTTGCCGTTCTTGCCGCCGATGGCTTTGAAACGATTGAATGCCTGACCATGGTCGATGTCATGCGTCGCGGCGGTGTGCGCGCCACGCTCGTCTCGATCATGCCCACGCGCGAGGTCGTAAGCTCGCTGCAGATTCCCGTAACTTGCGACGCACTCTTTGACGAGATTAACTTTGACGAGTACGACTGCGTCGTGCTGCCCGGCGGCCTGCCCGGTGCCACCAACCTGCGCGCCGACCAGCGCGTCTGCGACGTAGTCTGCGATTTCGCCGCGACCAAGCACGTCGCCGCCATCTGCGCCGCCCCGTTTATCCTGGGTGAGCTTGACCTGCTCGAGGGACGCCACGCCACGTGCTTCCCCGGCTTTGAGAAGAGTTTCCCCGAGGGCGCCTATACCGGCGACAAGGTCACGCACGACGGCAACATCATCACCGCCAGCGGCATGGCCCAGTCGCTCCCCTTTGCGCTTGAGCTGCTGCGTACGCTCGCCGGCGACAAGGCTGTCGAGAAGGTTGCCGAGGGCATTCAGCTATGATTTTGGCTTCGCAATCACCGCGCCGCATCGAGTTGATGCGCGAAGCGGGCTACGACATCCGCGTCATTCCCGCTGACATCGACGAGACTCCTTTTGATGACGAGACCCCGCTTACGCTTGTTGAGCGCTTAGCTCGCGCCAAGGCTGCCGCCGTTGCCGCCGAGCACGCCGAGCCCAATGAGCTGACCATCGCGGCCGACACCATCGTCACCTTCGATGGCAAGCTTTTGGGCAAGCCGGCAAACGAGGACGAAGCCCGCACCATGCTCCACGAGCTCTCGGGGCGCACGCACCAGGTCGCAACCGGCGTCTGCATCGTTAGAGCCGGAGACGTCACAGCCCCGCACGCCGCCGAGAGCCTGTCGTTTGTCGATGTGACCGACGTGACGTTCTATGAGCTCACCGACGAGCAGATTGAGCGCTATGTCGCCTCGGGCGAGCCCATGGACAAGGCAGGCGCCTACGGCATCCAAGGCGTCGGCGGGCGTATGCTCGTGCACGATATTTCGGGCGACTTTTACAACGTGGTGGGTCTGCCCATCGCTCGCGTCGCGCGTGCGATTCAAAAACTATCGTAATTGCATCTGGCGCTGGGTATCCCCCGGCGCCTACAATTTTGGCGTACCGTACGGATCCCGACCGGGCATAAGGCCCGGCGGAAAACCGATAGGAGTAAAACATGGACACACTGCTTGAGGCCATTGACGTTTGCGATGTCGATGGCTTTTGCTTTGGCAACTATACGGACGAGGAGGCCGGCACCGGTTGCACCGTAATCGTGGCACCCGAGGGCGCCACCGGCGGCGTTGACGTTCGTGGTGGAGCCCCGGCATCGCGCGAGACCGATTTGCTGCGCCCCGAGAACACCGTGGACAAGGTCCACGCCGTCTGCCTTTCGGGCGGATCGGCCTTTGGCCTGGAGGCCGCGAGCGGCGTCGCCCGCGAGCTCGAGAGCCGCGGCATCGGCCTTCCCGTCGGCCCCACGCAGGTGCCTATCGTGTGCTCCAGCTGCATCTTCGACCTCGCCTTTGGCGATCCCACCGTACGCCCCGACATTGAGGCTGGCATCTCCGCCGTGCGCGAGGCGCTCGACAACACCCCCACCACGCTCGAGCAGGGCAATGTGGGTGCCGGCACGGGTGCCACCGTCGGAAAGCTCATGGGACCCGCCACCTGCATGAAGGCCGGCCTTGGCGCTGCCGCCGTGGCGCTCGGTCCCGTTAAGGTAGGCGCCGTGGTCTCCGTCAACGCCTGCGGCAATATCGTCGACCCCTTCACCGATGAATGGGTCGCTGGTATGCGCGCTGCAGCAGATAGCGACCAGATCGTCGACATGGAGCTCGCCGCCTTTGCCGCCGCCGGATCTATGCAGATGCCGCTCGACCGCACCAACACCACCATCAGCTGCATCGTCACCAACGTTGAGCTCACCAAGGCGCAGGCCACCAAGGTCTCCCAAATGGCAGCAGACGCCTATGCGCACGCCATTCGCCCCACGCACACCACCAACGACGGCGACACCATCTACACCCTCGCCAGCGGCAAGCTGGGAGCCCAGGCAAGCGTCCCCGTGCCCCTAGACCTGTTGGGCATGCTCGCCGTAAGGGCCCTACAGACCGCCATCGTAAACGGAGCCAAAACCGCCAAAACCTCCCACGGCATCCCCGGCGCCGCAAAGTAATCCACTCGACCGTCGGTCGGAGGCGGGCGGGCGTTACGTTTGCTGCTCTACAGTCCTATGCAAGACGAAGGCCACATTAAGTGGCCTTCTTTGCATGCGGAACTCGCGACAAACGTAACGCCCGCCCGCCTCCGACCGACTACCAACTAAATTCCTTTCAGCCCAGGCCCCTGTGTACCGCGCGTCGAAGATCTTCAAATTCAAATAATCTGACAATCGATTCTTATAGCAGAGGCCCCTTGGCCTTTAGTTTGATACAAGTTCCGCACGAGCCGGAAAGCACTAAATGTGCTTTCCGTGCGAGCAGGACTGTTCGCAGTAGCAAACTAAAGGCCAAGGGGCCCAGTCAACCTATCAGCAGCGATTACTCAACAGTTAGTTGAATTTGAAGATCTTTGAGGCAAGATGGTATAGGCCGAGTGTGGTTTTGTCTCCGGCCCGTCCATGCAGGTTGGTAAAGAATCCGACCACGCCGTAGCGAGCGCGACGATACATGCGCTCGTCGTACTCTTTCAGGTCCTTCCACAGCGTCTTCAGGCGCTCATCGGCACAATCTTCCTCGGAAAGCTTGGTGAGCACCGAGCAAATCGCCATCATCATGGTGAAGTAGCCCATCATGTACGAACGCAGGCGCGACGACCCAACATCGCTGTACAAGTGGTACGACTCCATCATGATACGCGTAACACGGAACTGCTGGTCCAGACGCTTAACCATCGTGGCCTCGTTGACACTTTGACCCTCTCGACCAATAAAGTAGCGGTAGAGGTCAATGTCGGCGTAGTACATGGTCTTGCAGCGGGGCAGCGGCACGTAGGCGTAGATGTTGTCCACGTAGAAGGTGTGTGGCGGCATAGGCAGGTTGGACTCGCGGAGCACATCCGTGCGATAGCACAGGCTGTGCATGAGCAGATTCTGATCGGGACGGAAGTGCCCGATCTGGTCCCAAGAGAAAATCTTTTTGCGCGGCAGGGCAAACTTGTAGCCAATAGCGGTATGCGTGCCCTCGTAAACCTTCTCGTACACGTAGTTCGAGATAAACAGATCGACGCGCTGGTCGCGCTCCTCAAAACCACGCAGAATCGACAGCATGGTCGAAAGCGCCGCACCGTCGAGCCAGTCGTCCGAATCGACAACCTTGTAGTAGGTGCCCTGCGCCTCGCGCAGACCCGAAAGGACGGCGATACCGTGGCCGCCGTTCTCCTGGTGCACCGCGCGGATGATTCCAGGATAACGGGCCTCCCACTCGTCGGCCTTGGCGGCCGTCTCGTCCTTGGAGCCGTCGTCCACCACGATAATCTCGATATCGGTGGCGTAATTGCTCCCCTCCAAGATGGAGGTGATGCAATGGTCCATGTCTTTGGCGGCGTTATATGAGGGAATACCGAATGTTATGACTTTATGCATGGCAGGCGATAATCTCATCCGAAAGATCGAGGGCGGAATTGGTCACGGCGTCCATATCGTAGTAACGATACTCGGCCAGACGACCCACCGGGTGGAAGTTCGTCAGGTTCTGGACGCGCTCAAGATAGCGCTCGTAGAGCTCACGGTTCTCGGGCTCCAGGATAGCGTAGTACGGCGTCTCGCCCGAGCCGGGCGTATAGGCCTTGGAGTACTCCTTCATGATGGTGGTCTTGCCGGGCAGGACCTGACCGGTCATGTTCTTGAACTCGGTGATGCGCGTGTAGTCCTCGCTCGTGGTGTAGTTGACAGTGCCCACGGGCTGGAACTGGTCCATATCGAGCGTCTCGAACTTCATATCGAGCGTGCGGTACGGCAACGCACCCAAGTCGAGGTTGAACAGCTCGTCGAGTGGACCGGTGTAGACGATCTCGCCACCATAGACCTTGCCGTCGATCTTGACGGTGGTGTCGTCGATTTCAAAGAGGTCACGGGCGTCCACGTCGCAGAACACGTCGATCAGGTCGTGGTCGAGCATGTGCTCAAAGAGCGCCGTGTAGCCCTCCTGCGGCATGCCCTGGAAGGGAGCTTGCGGGAAGTAGCGGTCATCATCGCCCACAAAGACGGGAACGCGGCCGGTGATCGAGGGGTCGATCTGATCGGGCGTCTGGCCCCACTGCTTCATGGTGTAATGTAAAAAGACGTTCTCGTAGACGTAATCGGCGACCTCGGCAAGATCCGGGTCGTTCTTCTTACGCAGCTCCATAATGGGCACCTTGACATCCTTGCCAAAGGTCTCCACGAGCTTCTGATACAGCTCCTCGCCGCGCTCGTCACCAAAGGCGAGCTTGAGACTCGCATGGTTGAAGGGCACGGGCATAAGGGTACCGTTGATGTTGGCGAGCACCTTGTGCTGATAATCCGTCCACTTGGTAAAGCGCGACAGGAAATTGTGCACGCGCTCGTTAAAGGTGTGATAGATATGCGGACCGTACTCGTGGATCAGGATTCCGGCCTCGTCAGTGCAGTCATAGGCATTGCCCGCAATGTGGCTACGGCGCTCCAAAACGGCAACACGATAGCCGATGGTCTCGGCAAGACGGCGGGCGCAAACGGCACCGGCATATCCAGCACCGACGACAATCATGTCGTACGCGCCGGCGTTAAAGCCTTCAGGCAGGCCTGAGGTAATCTGCATCGATACTCCTTGTCAAAAGCCACGGGCTCGTTAGCTGGGCTTTTCTCGAACATTCTTCGAGACATATTTATCAGAGCGATTATAGCGCTAATGCGTCCTATAATGAGCTTGCCACACAAGGAAAGCTCAAGCACCGCGGCGAACATAATTGAAAGGTAAACCCGCTAGCAGCGGGTTTATTCGTGAACGGCCGGGTGCCTGGAGCTTAGCGAAACGCTTGTAAGGAGTAACATGAGCGATTTCCTAAACCGTATGAAGTCTGCCGCTAAGGCCGACCTTAAGACGATCGTCCTGCCCGAGGGCGAGGATCCGCGCACTATCGTCGCGGCCACCAAAATCATCGAGGAGGGCCTGGCAAAGATCGTCATCCTGGGTAACCCCGACGAGATCAACGTTCCCGGCGCCACCGTCATCGACCCGCGCAACGCCGAGAAGCACGAGGAGTACGCGCAGAAGTTTGCCGAGCTCCGCGCCAAGAAGGGCGTTACCATCGAGCAGGCTCGCGCCCAGGTGATGGACGCCACCTACTTTGGCACCATGATGGTCAAGATGGGCGACGCCGACGGCCTGGTCTCCGGCGCCTGCCACTCCACCGCCGACACCCTGCGCCCCGCGCTGCAGATCCTCAAGACCGCCCCGGGCACCAAGCTGGTCTCGGCCTTCTTCGTGATGTGCACCGATACCCCGCAGTTCGGCACCGACGGCACGCTGATCTTCGCCGACTGCGGCCTCAACATCAACCCGTCCTCCGACGAGCTCTCCGAGATCGCCATCGCCTCCGCTCACTCCTGGTCCACCTTCATGGGCAACGTTGAGCCGCACGTGGCCATGCTCTCCTACTCCACCATGGGCTCCGCCGGCGGCGAGGTCGCCAAGAAGGTCCAAGAGGCCGTGAAGTTCTGCAAGGAGAAGGCTCCCGAGCTCGCCATCGACGGCGACCTGCAGCTCGACGCCGCTATCGTCCCCACCGTCGCCCAGCTCAAGGCTCCCGGCTCCTCCGTCGCCGGTAAGGCCAACGTGCTCGTGTTCCCCGACCTCGAGGCAGGCAACATCGGCTACAAGCTGGTCCAGCGCTTCGCCGGCGCCGACGCTTACGGCCCCATCCTGCAGGGCATCGCCAAGCCGGTCAACGACCTGTCGCGCGGCTGCTCTGCCGACGACATCGTGGGTGTCGTGGCCATCACCGCCGTCCAGGCTCAGATGGCCGAGTAGCGGACGTATCCCCTCGGGACCCCACAGGGTAAAGTTCTGAAAACGTCCTCGGACATGTCGGAAGCCCCCGCTGCGCACTGCGTGCGGCGGGGGCTTCCTCCGTCCTGCGGAGTGTTTTCAGAGCTTTACCCTGTAGGGTCCCTGCCGTCACGTGGCAGTCAGGGTATCTGGAGTGGACGACGGCTTGGCTACGAGCTGGGTCTGAAAATCTGAACGGATGGGTGTCGTTGCTGAAAGTGCAGACGTTGCTGGTGGCGATCACTTTGGGAATCGGATTTCCGCTTGCTAGCAAAAAGGCCTCCGGAGCTGCTGCTCAGGAGGCCTTTCGTTCAATCGCAAGCGAACGCGTTAGTTGTTCTTGGTCAGGCGCTCGACGTCGTGGGCGATCATGTATTCCTCGTCGGTGGGGATGACCATGACCGTGACGGCGGAACCGGCGGCACTGATGACCTGCGGGCCGTTGCCCACTGCCTCGCGGTTCTTGTTGTTGTCGATGCGTACGCCCAGCCACTCAAAACAGTCGCAGAAGGCCTTGCGGATCGACCAGTCGTTCTCGCCGATGCCGGCGGTAAAGGTGATGGTGTCCACGCCCGCCATGGAAGCAATCATAGAGCCGGCCTGCTGCATGGCCTTGTAGGCGAACATATCGAAGGCGAGCAGGCAGCGCTCGTCGCCCTCAGAGGCGCGTGTACGGATGTCGCGGGCGTCGTTGGAGATGCCCGAGATGGCAAGCAGACCAGACTGCTTGTTCATCATGTCATCGACTTCCTGATAGCTGTAGCCGCCCTCACGCTGGAGGTAGCACACGGTGGCCGGATCAATGGAACCGCAGCGAGTGCCCATCATCAGGCCGTCGAGCGGCGTGAGGCCCATCGTGGTGTCGCGGCACACGCCGTCCTCGATAGCAGCGAGCGAAGCACCGTTACCCAAATGGCACGAAAGCAGACGGTGGCAGCGCGAACCCAGGATCTCCTTGGCCATCATCCACTCATAGCGGTGGCTCGTGCCGTGGGCGCCGTACTTGCGCACGTGGTACTTGTCGCACACGTCCTTGGGCAGCGCGTAGGTATAGGCGACCTCGGGCATGGTCATGTGGAACGAGGTGTCGAAGACCGCCACGTTGGGCAGCTCCGGATACTTCTCACGGCAATACTCAATCGCCGCGGCCTCGCCGTAGTTGTGCAGCGGGGCGAGCGGGGCCACCTCGAGAATCTTGGCCATAACTTCGTCGTCAACAACTGCGGAATCATCGAAGTGCCAGCCGCCCTGAACGATACGATGACCAATGCCATCAATCGTAAAGTCGGTCTTCTCGAGCTCCTCGAGCACGCGAGCGATAGCAGAGCGATGATCGGGGAAAGGGACCTCCTCGGTCTGCTTGGCGCCACCGTTCTCGGAGTGGCCAAAGATGCCCATGTCCGAACCGATACGTTCGCAGTTGCCCTTGGCGAAAACCTCGCGGGTATCGGTATCCAAAAGCTGATATTTAAGGCTTGAGCTGCCGGCGTTGACAACAAGTACGTTCATGAGACTCCTTTGCAGTGCAATACGGTCGACGCAGACCCCTTAAGGTGGCCGCATTTTAATAAGAAGTTATCATATCTTGATAAATAGCTATCAGCATATCGCCCAACGAGCGCAAAAGAGGGGCCGAACGGCGCTCGGTCGTCCAGCCCCTCCCCTCTTGCAATTACTTGCCGTTGACGATGCGCTCGACGTCGGAAGCGATCATGAACTCCTCGTCCGTGGGGATGACGAAGATCTTGACCTTGGAATCCTTGGCAGACAGGCACCAAGCGCCGTCACCACGCAGGGCGTTGCGGGCATGATCCATCTTGACGCCCATAAAGGCCAGACGGTCGGCAACGCCGGCACGAACGGCCGGAGCGTGCTCACCGATGCCAGCGGTGAAGACCAGCGTGTCCATGCCGCACATGGAAGTAGCCATCTCGGCGGCCTTGGCGGCAATCTTGTAGACAAACATGTCGAAGGCGAGCTGAGCATCGGGGTCACCAGCGGCGGCGAGCTCCTCGACGTTGCGGCAGTCGTTGGTCTTGCCGCCGGTCACAGCCAAAAGGCCGGACTTCTTGTTCATCATCTCGTCGACCTCGTCGAAGGTGTAGCCGCCCTCGCGCTGCAGGTAGCACACGGTAGCCGGGTCGATAGAGCCGCAGCGAGTTCCCATCATGACGCCGTCGAGCGGCGTCAAGCCCATGGTGGTGTCCATGCACTTGTCGTCCTCGATGGCGCACAGGGAAGCGCCGGAGCCGATGTGGCACACGACGACCTTGCGGGCCTCGCCGTTGGTCATCTCGGCGACCTTCTTGGAGATGTAACGGTAGCTGGTGCCGTGGGCGCCGTACTTACGGATGTGCAGCTTGTCGCAGACGTCCTTGGGCAGGGCGTAAGTCTTGGCGACCTCGGGCATGTTGAAGTGGAAAGCGGTGTCGTAGACCGTGACGTTGGGCAGGTCGGGATACTGCTCGAGGCAGTACTCGATAACGTTGGCCTCAGGGTTGTTGTGCAGCGGCGCCAGCGGGGCGACCTCGCGAATTTTGGCGAGAACGTCCTCGTCGACGAGGGAGGAGTCGCCAAAGTACCAACCGCCCTGAACGATACGGTGGCCAATGCCCTCGATCTTGACGCCGTTGGCCTCGAGGTCCTTCAGAACGACCTCGATGGCGACCTTGTGGTCGGGGAACTCGATGTTCTCGGTCACCTTCTTGGAACCGTTGGCAGCGTGGGTGAAGGTACCGCCGGTAAAGCAAACGCGCTCGCAGGAGCCCTTTGCGGACACCTTGTGGGACTTGGTATCGATGACCTGATACTTAAGGGTCGAAGATCCTGCGTTGACGACCAGAACGTTCATGTGTCTCCCTACTAACAGGCGGTGTGGCGCCGCCAGGTTACATACGCTTCAATAATAAACCCAAACGCCCTCGCGCTCGGGTTTATTGGCGTTGATATATAAGTTATCGGTGTCTAAATACTCATGTCCTTTGGCTTGTAAGACGAAATAGCGCGGGAATATACACCAAAGAAGAAATCCCGAGCGCGACAAGCAATACGACTCGAATGCCCGCAGCGCTGCTCAACACAGCGTTGAGCAGATAGAAAAGAACAGCACCCACCGCCACCATCTGGCTTTGAACCGAAATCAATGAACAGCGCATCGAAGAATCAGCAGCATTTTGAAAAATTGAGTATTTAATTGGAGCAAATAACGAGTAAGCGACCGTCTGCAACACATAGAACACGGGCAGCAAACAGACCGGAGTAAAGGGAATCAAAAACAGAGCAGTCAGGGAAAGGCGCACAATGCCGCAAATACGCGCAAAACGGCCCTTGTCGACACGAGCAATCACACTGGGAACAATAAACCCTATGGAAGCGGAGGCAAGGAGCTGGACCGCAATGGTCACACCCGAAGCGACGGCATTCATTCCGCGACTCGCAAGCAGCAGTGAGAAAAAGTCTTCCAGAGCGACAAAAGCAAATGCCTGAGAACAGTCCATGATGAACGCCGAACGAAGAATGCCATTACGCGCAATAGCGGCACCGATTATCTTCGGACTAATTCCACGCTCAGGTGTCGCCGCAGTACCTCCTCTTCGCATCTCAGGAATGCAGATAACAACAACCAACGTCAACACCATTGCGATGATATCTGCCGAAAGACCAATGAGATATGCACCGACGGACGAAATGAAACCGCCCACACAAGCGGAGATGGCATAAGAGGCATAGAAAACAAATCGCTCAACGACATTAAGTCTTACGAGCTGGTCCCGAGAGACGCTGTCAATGTAAATCGCTTCTATGGATCCGCTCACACATGCAGCGGCAAAACCTTTGAGAGCAAACGCGCCGATTAAAAGCAGAGGAGAACGGACGAGGAGTAGGGCGGCGTAGTATCCAAGCATCCCCACGACGCCAACGAGACCACTTGTCTTTCGTCCAAACCTATCGGCAATATAGCCAGTGGGAACTTCAAGGATGAACTTGCTCACTTGATATGCAATCATCATGCTAGAAATCGCCACCATCGAGAATCCGACGAATTCAAGGTAAACCGTCAGAAAATACAAAATGGTGCTGAAGTTCGACAGAAAAACAAACGTCATATAAAGCAAAACCGTACGGTTTTTCATGCTCCGCCCTCCAAGAGTCAACAATCTAAATCGGAATCTTGGAAAAGCATGAGGGCAAAGCCGTCAGTCATGTGTTACAAGGCGTCAACATTCACTTGACGACACGAGGCCAAATGGCCTCACGAAGCAAGATGACGCAATAGGTGAAGAAATACCGTCTGGTGTCGATCGGTCCAGGCATTTTGTCGATAGCAAAAGTAGATGGGCAAGGCTACGTCATGCGAGCCTTCAATAGAGTACTCGCTCACTTCCGACCCATCTGATGCGAGAGAAGAGCCAGAAAAACCCAATATCAATCCCCCGGCTTGAAGAAACTCAGCCTGCGCTCTGTTTCCGTATTCGACGTCGCGGAAGCGAAAATTAACCAGCTGAGCTTCGGGGCATTGATTGATCGCATTGAGACAGGACGACAAATTAATGGGAACAGCTAACCTGCCGCCCAGTAACTCACGAACGGTCATAGCACCCACAGATTGATGACCCGCTGGGCACGAAAGAACCTTGAGCTCCTTTTCACCCAAGTATTTCGAAGAAAGGACACTGTCCCTTGGTTCCTCAAATGAGATGGCCGCATCCGAAATGCCAAGCACAAGTGATTCAAAGCATGTAGCCGTTGGCTGATGCCAAACATCAAGGTGAATCTGAGGGTGCGAGCTTTCAAACGAGTCGTACCAGTTTTCGGAAAAAAGACGCCCCCGCCCGTGAAGACAGGGGGCGTAAAGACGGAAATGGCCGTCGGGCGAAACGCCGCCGTTCCCCGATTGAGCGTACTTTTTGAGATCGTCGACTTGTGCCAGGATCACGCGCGCACGACGCGCAAATTCTCTGCCCGCCGGAGACAAAACAGCCTCCCCCGCCAATCGGTTGAGCAAAACGATCTGATACTCAGATTCCAACTTTTTGATTGCCGACGAAACGGCCTGCGGACTCACATGAACGGCGCGAGCTGCTTTGCGCACGCCACCATAGTTCGCTACCGCTTGAAGGTATTCGAGTTGAGAAAGCTGCATAGATTACTCCAAAGGCAGCCAAGGCGACGGACTACGCGCCCTCAGATGAGGTTCTCGCCCAGGTTTTTGCCGCCGAGGACGTGCATGTGGAAGTGCATGACGGTCTGGCCGGCGTTGACGCCCTTGTTGGAGATGACGCGGAAACCGTCCTCCAAGCCCTTGGCCTTAGCGACCTCCTGGATGGCGTGAGCCATGGCGCCCATGGTCTCGGCCGGCACGTTATCGGCGATATCGCTGTAGTGCTTCTTAGGGATCACGAGCGTGTGGACCGGCGCCTGGGGGTTGAGGTCGTCGAAGGCGATGACCTGGTCGTCCTCATAGACAACGGTCGAGGGAATCTCGTGGTTGGCAATTTTGCAGAAGATGCAATCGCACATGTTTGGTTCCTTTCTCACAGACCAAGGTAATTATATTTGGTCGGGATGGTTAGAACGAGAGGTTGTCGTCGGTGTTGGCGGCTTCGCCGTCGGCGAGCACGTCATTGCCGTCGACGTCCTTAAGGAGCACCGAGACCTTCTGCTCGGCATCGGACAGGCGGGTGCGCAGGCTCTTGAGGAGCTCGACGCCGCGGGTGTAGCTCTCGAGCGACTCCTCGAGCTCCATATCGCCCGACTCCAGGCTGCGGATAATGAGCTCCAGCTCCTGCGAAGCCTGCTTGTACGTAAGCTGCTCGACCGGGGTCTTCTCTGCCATATCTGTTTCCTTTCCTAAAGGTTTATCGCTATGAAACGCGGTCTACTCGACCGTATCGACCGTTGCCGCAACGTTACCGTCTGCCATGCGCACGCGGATGGCGTCGCCGGGCTTAAAGGTCTTGGCGCTCGTGGCCACACCATCATCGCTGTACGCGATGGAATAGCCGCGAGCAAGCACCTTGAGCGGTGACAGGGCATCGAGTGAGGCTGCCGCACGGCCCAGGTCGGACGCGGGCTTGTTGAGCATCGTGCGCCCCTGATGCTCCAGGCGGGAACTCGCAAGCGTGAGCGCATGGCGCTTGCCATCGAGCCCCGAGGTGCTTGCGATCAAGCGCTCGGGCAGACGCTCGAAGTTGGAACGGAAGGCCCCGACCGAACGCGTTATGGCGCCGGACAGACGATCGGCCGTCAGGGCAAGCTCGGACTCGCGACGCTCAACCATAAATGTCGGATCGTTGAGACACGGGCGGCATGCGGCCGCATCGAGCGCGTCGCCCAAGCGAGCCGTATAGGTATCCCAGGAACGACGGCCACGCTGATCGAGCATCTCCAGGTCGACCTGGGCCGACCCAATCATCGATGCCATCGCGGCACCCAGACGCTGATGGCGCGCCTCGAGCACATCGGCCAACTCCGTCATGGCCGGCGCCACCGATTCGGCCGCCGCCGTGGGCGTGGAGGCGCGGCGGTCGCTCACCATGTCGCAGATCGAGGTATCGGGCTCATGGCCAATGCCGGTCACCACGGGCACAGGACAAGCCGCCACCGCGCGGGCAAGCTCCTCGTCATTAAAGGTCATAAGGTCCTCAAAGGAGCCGCCGCCGCGCACCAACAAAATACAGTCGGGCGCCGGCGTAATGGAAGCGGCGCGGCGCAAGCCCTCTATGAGCTCTGTCGGAGCACCCTCGCCTTGAACCTTGGCGCCCACGCAGACGAGCTCGACGAGCGGGTTGCGACGACGCAACGTGCGCTTGACGTCGTCGATTACGGCACCCGAAAGCGAGGTGACGACCGCCACGCGGGAGCAGAACACCGGGATGCGGCGCTTGCGCGCTTCGTCCATCAGGCCCTCGCGGCGTAGCTTTTCGGCCAGCTGCGCCACTTGTTGACGCAGCAGACCCTCCCCCGCCAGCGAAAACGAGCGGGCGACGAAGCTCATGCGACCCGTGGGCTTATAGAGGTTGAAGCTGCCCTTAAAGCTCACCTGCATGCCGTCACGCAGATCGAAGGTACGCTTGAGATAGGCGCCCTTCCAGATGATGCAGTCGACGGCGGCCGAGTCGTCTTTAATCTGGAAGTAGCAGTGGCCGCTTCGGGCGTTGGGACCACGGAAACCCGTGACCTCGCCCAGGACACTCAGCTGCGGAATGGCATCGAGCGCACCAGCGGCGATCTCCACCGCCTGGCTCACGCTGAGCTCCTTGCGCTCCTGCTCATCCGAACCGTCAAACTCGGCGGAAACGGCATTGCCGGTTAGATTCCAGCCTGCCACGCAGCCTCCTTTCGTCATCGTGCACAAGGGCTTCGGCCCTGCGCAAATTCAAGTCCAACACATAGTACAGCGCCGCGGGGACACGAATCCCCGCGGCGCCCAGCGACCCAATTTGTTATCGGTTGGAGTTTCTGTTGTAGCGAGCCATAAGATAGAGCAGCTGAATAATCGAGGTGAGCGCAGCGGCAACATAGGTAAGCGCGGCGGCCGTCAGCACCTTCTTGGCACCGTTGACCTGCTTGGAACTCATACCCGACTGCTCAATATATGCCACGGCGCGTCGGCTGGCGTCAATCTCGACAGGCAGCGTAACGAGTTGGAACAGCACGCTAAAAGAGAAGAAGATCAATGCGAGGGTCGTGAGTCCCGCGATGTTCATAAACAGACCCATGAGTAGCACGATGGTCCAAGTGTTCTGGGTAAAGTTGACGACCGGCACGAGGGCGGTGCGTACCTTCATCATGGCATAGCCGCTTTGACGCTGGGCGGCATGGCCCGCCTCGTGGCAGGCGACGGCAACGCTTGCGACCGAACCGCCCGAACGGTTGGCATCCGACAGATACAGGTTGTTATCCTGCGGGTTGTAATGGTCGGTGAGCTCACCGGCGACACCCTTGATACCCACGGCATTGCAACCGTTGGCGTCAAGCATGCGGCGAGCAACCGTGGCGCCCGTGTCGCCGTCCGAGCGAACCTTGGACCAGGTCTTGTACGTCGAATTGATATAGCTCTGCGCAGCAAGGCCAAGCACCGTGCAGACAAGAACAACCAGCAGGTACAGCGGGTCGATGCCAAAGCCGTAACCATAGTAATAAGGCATGCGAATTCCTCCGAATCGAGTTACACGTTGGAGGCATTCTACCCACTCAACCGGCTAGGCTTCCCTACAGGAGCTCGATTTTGCCGTCCTTCACCGTCAACCCCATATTGCCGGAAAGCAGATCGTCCAGGCGCGAGCCCACGAGCTCAAAGCGCCAGCCTTCGCGCAGGGGGCTTTGCTCAGGATGCTCGATGTAATCGGCTAGGTCATCGCGCGAGGCAATGACCGAGGTCGCTACGCCCGAGCGCTCAGCAACCAAGCGAATAAGCGCATACATCAGGTCGGTCACGCTCTCCAGCTCCGGCGAAATCTGGCGATGCCCGCGCACCATGAGCGGCAGGCGATCGTGCGGGCAGCTCGCGCCGCGCTTGATGGCCATGAGCGCGCCGTCCACATCGCGCTCCCCCAGCTGATCGGTGCCGCGGATGCTGCGGAACTCCTCGACACGCACGGGATTGCGCTTAACCAGGGCCAGCAGCGTATCGTCGGACATGACCCACTTGCGCGGGATGTTACGCCGCTCGGCGCGGTCCTCGCGCCAGGCGGCGAGCTCGCGCGCAATGCCCAGCTGATGGCGGCTGCAGGAGTTGATGCGCTTGACCTTGCGGAATGCCTCATGGCGGTCGGCGCGGTAGTGCGACTCGTCGGCAAGCGGGCGCAGCTCATCGAGCACCCAATCCACACGGCCCAGCTCGCGTAGGCGGCTCATCATCTCGGTATAGGCAACGATCAGATACTTGACGTCATCGATCGCGTACTCAATCTGCTTATCGGTCAGCGGGCGGCGCGACCAATCGGTCAGCGACTCGGTCTTGGGCAACGAGACGCCGCAGAACGTCTGCACGAGCGCGCCATAGGAAATCTGCTGGCGCTCGCCCAGAAAGGCGGCGGCCACCTGCGTGTCAAAAATGGGACGCGGCAGCACGCCCACGGTATGGAGCATAACCTCCATATCCTGCGAGCAGGCGTGAAACACCTTGGTCACGCTCTCATCGCCCATAAGCTCGGCGAGCGGCGACAGGTCGACGATCACCAAAGGATCGACCGCGACGCTCTCGGCAGGGGTGGCAATCTGGACCAAGCACAGGCGCGGGTGAAACGTGCGCTCGCGCAAAAACTCGGTATCGACGGCAATCGCGTCAAACTCACGGGCGCGCTGGCAAAAGTCGAGCAGAGCCTGATGTGTGGAAATGTACATATCAACCCATCGAATAAGGTTAGGCCCGAAAAACACGGGTAGGATATCGGCATTGCCTTACAACTATACTCGGTTAGTCACAGAACGGGAACGTAAGTATGCGCTGCCTTATCATCCACAACCCGGCATCGGGCCCCAGCTCAGATGAAATCTACGCGTTCACGCACGCCCTCGCGCAGGGCGGCGACGAGGTCGTGATGCGCTTTATCGGCGATGGCATGGAACCCGAGGACGCCGTGGCGGACGTGCGCGAGTTTGATCGCGTGGTCGTTTCGGGCGGCGACGGCACCGTCTCCAACGTGCTCGATCAGATGCGCGGATGCGGTGTCCCCACGCTCGTCTTCCCCTCCGGTACGGCCTGCCTGTTCTTCAACAACATCGGCAATGCCCCTGAGGCGGCGGCGCTCGCCAAGGCCTGCCGCGCCGGTCGCACGGTCAAAGTGGACATGGGCGAGCTCTTTTGGCTCGACGAGGACGGCAACGAGAAGCGCCACGGCTTTATCATCATCGCCGGCTCGGGCTTCGACGCCGAGATCATGATGAAGGCCGCCCCCACCAAAAACGATATCGGCGAGATCGCCTACTTCCTCTCCGCGCTCGCCACGCCCAACCCCACGGTGGCGCACTTTACCATTGAGCACGACGGCATTGTCGAGGAGCTCGACGGCATTTGCTGCATGGCGGGCAATACCTCGGTCATCCAAAACGACATCAACCTGTTCCCCGACTGCCGCATGAACGATGGCATGGTCGACATTGCGGTCATCGAACCCGTGCGCACCGTGCAGCTGTTGCCTACTGTGATCACCGCCGCACTCGACCCCGCCGGCAAGGTACTCGGCCGCCCGCAGTTCAAGATCATCCAGACCAAGGAAGCCAAGATCACCTGCACGCCGTCGCTGGGCATGCAGTTCGATGGCGAGATCATCTCCAGCAACTCGGGCGTCTTTGGAGCCCGCGCGCTTCCGCAATGCCTCGACCTCATCGTCGACGAATTCTCACCGCTTGGTAAATAGGAGGACCCCATGAACGACAATCCCCTGATCGGCTTTATCGTCATCGTTTTGGCCATGCTCGTCGGCTATGCGATCAACGTGATCCACCGCCGGAAGAAGTAATTCCACATTGGTATGATATTCATCCAATTATCGTCTCCCCTGCTGTTTATGCATTTGCCGAACAGCGGGGTTTTTCTTTGCGCCCCGTGCAAGGCGCTTTATTCAGGTACAGTAATTGCAGGGTGCCTTTATTTAAGTAAAGCTACGAAATGAGTATTCTTATCCGCTCATCGCATATTTTGGGACGCTCATCGAGTATTTCGTCGAATTAGATGAATACTCTTTAGACTTCCGATAGGCTAATAGATGTATTTATTAGCTGAAGCTCCGTACGGTTTCGCGGGGTTTCAACGGTTGGGAGGGATTATGAGGTTTACTCATCCTGTCAACACGCTCAAAAAGCTCGGCTGCGGCCTTGCGTTTGGAGCAGCGGCCATCATGGCCATGCCGACTTCGGCACTCGCCTGCACCCAGATCTACATGGGCAGCAAGCTCACGGCAGACGGCAACACGTACTACGGCCGTTCCGAGGACTTCGGTCCGCGCTACATCAAGCACTTTGGCATTGAGCCCGCACACAAGGACGGCAACGAGTACACCTCGGTCGAGTCCGGTTTTGAGTACAAGTCCAAGGGCGCAACCTACCGCTACACCTTCGTTCGCGACAACCCCTCACAGTGGGAAGATCGTTACGACGCATATTCCGAGGCCGGCATCAACGAAAAGGGCGTTTCCTGCTCTGCTACGCTGAGCACCTCCTATAACGAGAAGGCAGAGGAAGCCGACCCCGTCACCGAGAAGACCGGCATCGGCGAGTACAACTACGCCAGCGTCATTCTGGGCGAGAGCGCCACGGCCCGCGAGGGTGTCGAGCTCCTCGGCAGCCTGATTGACGAGCAGGGCGTCTGCTCCAACGACCAAATCATCATCGCCGACAACAACGAGACCTGGCTGTTTGCAGCACTTTCCGGCCATCAGTGGATTGCCATGAGGCTCACCGACGACATCGCCTCGCTCAACCCCAACATCGGCAACCTCACCTATGATGTCGACTTAGACGACACTGAGAACTGCCTCCACTCCGAGGACATCGAGTCCATGCCAAAGGAGAAGGGCTTTGCCGAGTACACCGACGGCAAGTTCGACGTCGCCAAGACCTACGGCGAGGAGATTAGCGAGGCCGGTATGCACCAGTGGTCGCGCTATGTCCAGGGCCGCGATTACTTCATGGCTCCGCTTGCCGAGGGCACCGACTACGAGATCGTCAAGGACGAGCGCGAAGACGCTCGTGCCACGACCGGCGCCCTGGTCCACGAGATGCAGCCGCTGTTCTTCACACCCGGCAAGTCTGACTGGAACACCTTTGAGATGATTCGTTCCTTCGCTGCTCGCGGAGAGAACGTCGCCGGCCTCAACGCCAACACCGACGGCGCCTATGCCATCGGCTCCAACCGCAACACCGAGATCCACACCTTCCAGATCCGTCACGGCATGGACCCCGAGATCGCGACCATTCAATGGGAGATGCTCTCCAACGCCGAGTTCTCCGTCGCCATCCCCCTCTACTCCGCACTGCTCACCGAGGTCAGCCCCTACTTCAGCGATCAGGATGTCTCCTTCGATCACTGCGAAGAGGAAGACGTCGTGAACAACGAGGAACCCAAGAACTCCATCAACTACGTCCTCATGGACATCAACACGCTCGCCTATGAGAATCGCGACCACTGCGCCACCGGCGTCCGCGCCTATCTCGACGCCCTGCAGAAGGAACTCATCGAGCAGAACCTGACCGTCGACGAGGCCATGCAGGCCGAAGAAGGCACCGAAGCCCGCACCGTCCTGGCCAACAAGGCCGGCAAGGCTGCAACCAAGAACACCTATGTTAAGTGCAAGGCCATGCTCGAGGAGATGCGCGACTACCTCCAGGAGGGCGATTTCTCCGAGGAGTTCGTCCCGAGTGACTACGATGCTGACAACGACTGCCTGGTCGAGTCCATCACCTACGCCGACGAGGCCCTTTCCGATGAGGACGTGGCCGAGCCCGAGGCCGAAGAGGAAGAGGCCACCGAGGAGAAATCCGAGGGCAACAACATGGCCGCCATGGCCGTTGGCGCCGTCGTCATCATCGGTGTCTGCGCCTACGTGATCTATCGTCGCAAGAAGGCCTAAGACCCTCATGTCCTAGCTGAGCGGGCGGGGCACATGAGTCACCACGCCCGCTCAGCCCGCTCTTTTGACCGACGGGAAACCCGCCTGAAATCTTTTCAAAAAAGATTTCCCCGCACACACTTTGCTGTGCTATAGTGCAGCGCAACAGCAACTAGGTGCGACCGCGCCACGGCATCACGAAAGGAGCCACCAACATGAAGAACACAATGAAGTCTCTCAACAACTGGTGGTGGCGTGATGCGAATACGATCGGTCGACAGTGAGTCCCTCACGCCTGTTTTTGCGCTCTAGGTGATTGGAAGGCCTCCGGTTTCGACCGGGGGCCTTTTTCTATCTCGAGCCCGATCGCATTCGCATCACGCGCCTCCGCTTTTCTCTTGCACTCCCATTCCGAAAGGATTTTCACCATGTCTCAGAACACCACCGCCACCCAGCCCCGCACCGTCCAGACCGCCGACCGTGGCAAACTCGATGTCCGCGCCCTCGTCCTGCTTGCCATCCTGCTCGCCGCCGGCTTCATCCTCAACTTCACCGTCGGCAAGGCCATCTCGGGCATCTCGGGCGGCATGATCAGCCCCGAGTTCATCATCTCGGCCTTCTGCCTCACCATCCTGGTCGTTCGCCCCAACATCGGCCAGGCGCTCGTCATTGGCCTTATCTCGGCTGCCGTGATCCAGATCACCACCACTTCGCCGTTCGTCGATTTTGCCGCCGAGGGCATCGCCGCCATGCTCATGGCCGCCATCGTCAACGCCGCCGGCAAGGGCGGTCAGGTCAAGCCCGCCATCGCCATTGTCGCAACCTTCCTGACCACCTTTGTCTCCGGCGTCATCTTCATGGTCATCAAGATGGCCATGCTCGGCGTGGTCGGCGAGCTCGCCGCCGCCATGCTGCCCGTCGTCGCCATGACCGCCGTCTTTAACGCCATTCTGGTCGGCGCCCTCTACTTGCCCATCCAGAAGGCCCTGAAGCTCAACTAACCCGCTCGGCTTTACGAGCCACCCCATCTTGGCGTTCATTCGTCGCTCGCGCTCCCAAGCACGCTTCGCTCCTCTTTCGCGCTAACCTGGGGTCCTTCGTAAAGCCGTCTCCGTGCTTCACCACCAAAGACTGTCCCAAACGGCTAGCTTTTGGGGACGTTCTTAAACGACTAGTCATTAAAGAACGTCCCCAATGACTATGAAAGGTATCCATGGAAACGATCATCAACGTCGACGATGTCTCGTTCTCCTATGGCACGCAGACCGAGCAGGCGCTCAGCCACATCTCGCTCAGCGTGAACAAGGGAGATTTCATGGGCATCATCGGGCCCTCGGGCGCCGGCAAGTCCACGCTTGCCGCCTGCCTGTCAGGTGCCGTGCCCCACCACTACACCGGCGCGTTCTTTGGGTCCGTCATGGTTGACGGCCATGACACCTGCGAAGCCTCGCTCACCGACGTGTCACAGATCGTCGGCAGCGTGCTGCAGGATATCGACACGCAGATGGTCGCCTCGGTCGTCGAGGACGAGATGCTCTTTGGCCTCGAGAACTTTGGCGTTCCCCACGACCAGATCGAGCAGCGCGTGAGCGAAACGCTCGAGACCGTCGGCATCAGCGACCTGCGCGACCGCGAGATCGCCACGCTCTCGGGCGGACAGAAGCAAAAGGTAGCCATCGCCGCCATCCTCGCCATGCGCCCGCGCGTCTTGGTTCTCGACGAGCCCACCGCGGCACTCGACCCCGCCAGCTCCACGTTGGTCTTCGAGACGCTGCGTGAGGCAAACCGCGCACTTGGAATCACCATCGTCGTCGTTGAGCAAAAGGTCGCCCTGCTCTCGGAGTACTGCAACCGCGTGCTCGTGCTCAACCATGGCGAAATCGCGCTGCAGGGCGAGCCACACGAGGTCTTCGCGCATACCGACGAGCTTCGTGCCATCGGCGTCGACTGCCCTCGCGTCACGCGTATCTTCAATAGCCTCGAAACCGATGGTCTAGTAAGCGGTACCCCTTGCTTGGATGTCGATGAGGCCGAGCGCCTGATTTCGGGCATCGTCGACCCCGCACGCGCGGCTATCGAAGCCCAGGCGCCCGCCGGTTCCCCGCATGCACCGTCGTTGCGCCCTCATGCCAAGGACGCCGAACCCGTACTCACCTTCGACCATGTTGAGTTTGCCTATCCCAATGGCGGAGCCGCCGTACACGACCTTAGCCTGACGCTCTATCCTGGCGAGCTCGTGGGCATCGTCGGCCAAAACGGCGCCGGCAAGACCACACTCACCAAACTGCTCACAGGCCTGCTTAAGCCCGCCTCGGGCAGCGTGCGCGTCACGGGACTGGATACCGCAGCCGTTCCCACGAGCCGCATCGCTCGCGAGGTCGCGACCCTCTTCCAAAACCCCGACCGTCAGATCTGCAAGGACACCGTGCTCGACGAGGTCGCCTTTGGCCTGGAGCTTGCCGGCATCGACCGTGCCGAGGCGCTGCGTCGCGCCCAGCTCGTCATCGACCGCTTTGGCTTGCCGGCCGACGAGGCGCCCTTCTCGCTCTCGCGCGGTCAGCGACAAATGGTGGCGCTTGCCTCCGTCGTAGTGGTTGAGCCCAAGATCGTCGTGCTCGACGAGCCCACGAGCGGCCTTGATTACCGCGAGTGCATGACCGTCATGGAAACGGTGCGTACCATGGCCGAGCGCGGTTGCGCCGTTATCATGGTCTGCCACGATATGGAAGTCGTCTCCGACTTTGCCGAGCGCATTGTGGTAATGGCCGACGGTCGCATCCTCGACCGCGGCCGCACGCACGAGCTATTCTCGAACATCGATCTCATGCGGCGTGCCTACGTGGAGCCTCCCCAGGTTATTGAACTCTCGCGCCGTCTGGCATCTTCCGTCTCGCCCGCTTTTGCGCAGGTGAGCGAGGTCACCGATGTCGTTCGAATTGCCAAGGAGATGGTCCACCGTGGTTAACGTCATCGACTACATGCCGGGCGATACGCTGCTGCATCGCCTGAATCCCGTCGTCAAACTGGGCCTCGCCGCCGCCATCATCGTCGGCTTCTTCTTGTCCGACACCTACGTGGCGCTGCTGGGCTTTTTGGCACTCACCCTTGCGCTGGGTGCGTATGCCGGCGTCGTCGACCGTCTGTTCTCGCTGCTCAAGTTGCTGATTCCGCTCGCGCTTATCATGCTGGTGCTCCAGCTGGCCTTTATGCGCGATGGCAACGTGGTGTGGGGCTTTATCACCGACACGGGTCTCATCACAGGATCGAAGGCCTGTCTGCGCCTGCTGGGTGTGGCGTTACCACTCATCCTCATGCTCATGGTGACCAAGCTCAACGACCTTGCCAACGCCTGCGTCGAGGTGCTGCACGTGCCGTATCGCTATGCCTTCACCTTTACCACGGCGCTGCGCTTCGTGCCGGTGTTTGGTCAAGAGATGAACGCCATCATGGAGGCGCAGACCGCACGCGGCGTCGAGTACGACACCAAGAACCCCATCAAGAAGCTTAAGCTCATGCTGCCACTGTGCGTGCCGCTGCTCATCTCGAGCGTGGGCAAGACCGATGCCACAGCCTTGGCGGCAGAACAGCGCGGCTTCTATCTGCGTACGCGCGCCAGCTCGTACAAGCGCTACCCCATCAAGGGCCTAGACATCGCCGTGCTCATCGTCAGCATCGCCCTCATCGCCATCGGCTTCCTGTTCTAGTTCACCACTGACAGCAACCGCCCAACGCAAAAGGCCTCGGCTCGCACCAAACGAGCCGAGGCCTTACTGTTTCACCAGATAAAACCTACCAAAATTAACCTGTCCCTTTTTGACAGGTCGGAAGCTAGAGGCGGTAGGGAGCGCCGCTACGGATGATGGATTCGCGCACCAGGACATCCATGGCGTCGAGGGTGATCTCGGGCATCTCTCGGTACTTTTGCAACACCGAGAGCTCGGTGCAGGCCAGAATGACGCGGTCGCAGCCGCTACGGGCGAACTCCCACATCACGCGGTCGAACTTATCCATATCGGGCTCACGTCCGGCCTTCACATCATCGTAGATAAGCGACATCACATCGTTCTGACGTTTCTCGCTGGGATAGACAACCTCAACACCCGCAGCCTTACATTCGCGGCCGTAGACACCCGCGCCCACGGTTCCGTCGGTGCCCATGATGCCAATCTTGTGCACCGGCTCGGCCGGCATACTCAGGTTGGGGTCGAACTCGCACTCCCCCATCACCGCACCGGCCAGAGCATAGCGCACCGACTCACGCGGCATGTGGATAATCGGCACCTTCGTAAACGACTGGATCTGGTCGTAGAAGTAGTGCGACGTGTTGCAGGGAATGGCAATGTGCGCACAGCCCAGCGACTCGAGTGCCTGGGCACACTCTTTCATGGTCGCCAGCAGCTTGGCATGCTCGCCGGTCTTAATGGCCAACGTGCGGTCGGGCATGGTCGACTTGGAGAGCACCACCATGTCGATATGTTCCTGATCGCAGGCAGCAGCCGTATGACGCACCACTTGGTCGTAGTAATACGACGTGGCCTCGGCGCCCATGCCGCCGATAACTCCCAGCTTTTCCATCGCCGCCTCCTTGGTGACGCTTGCGCAATTGCGCGTATCATACCCGCGCCCGCCCGATGCAAACCGGACGGGCGCCGCGCTCATCTACTTGTAATACGTCTTGAACAGCTTAAAGTGGCGCAGCTTGGTGTGCCACATGCGCAGCCAGCGGTTAAAGACAAAGTCGCCCTTCATAAACGAAGGGTCGGCGCCCTTGCCTTCCTTGTCCAGGCGATGCACCTTAGCGCGCAGCTCGGGATCCTTGACGTACTTGTCGACGACGCCCATGGGGACGACCATCCACAGGGCCTCGTCCTGAGCCGTCACAAACTCCGGCTCAAACGGACGGTTGAACACATACTCGTCCACCACATACTTGGCAACGTTAAAGCCGCTGTTGGTAACGTAGTAGTTGCTGCGGCCCTGGCGCGTGTTGAAATCGAAGAACTTAAACGAGCCGTCGCGCTCGTCGTACTTTACGTCAAAGTTGGAATAGCCCACAAAGTGAAGGTCCTCGAGCAACTTGCGCACGCCGCCCATGAGCTCGTCGTTGGGCTCGGTAATGATACAGGCATGGTTGCCGACACCGTGGGGCTGATGCTCCTCGAGCAGCACATGGCCCAGGCACATCATGCGGACCTTACCGTTGCGGTCGGAATAGCTGGTGAGCACGCGCATGTACTCGTCGTTGCCGGGCACGCGATCCTGCAAGATCAGGTCGTCGGTGTAGCCGCTGGCATACGAATCGCGAATGACCTGTTCCAGCTCGGCGCGGTCGGCAATCTCATAGGCCTTTTTCTGGCCCTCAAATTCGTGCTGCCACCACATGATGCCGTCAGAAGGCTTCAGAATCATCGGGTAAGGAAAATCGATCTGGTCGAGCACTTCGGCAGGTGCCTCGCCTTGGGCGTTCAGCATCGCCATGGTGAAGGTAAAGGTATGCGGATAGGGCACACCATGCTTCTCGCACAGCTCGTAGAAGATCTCCTTCTTCTGGCACTGCTCGAGCATGCTGTAGGGCGCGTAGGGAGCGACGATGTTATCCGCCAGCTCATGAGCATCCTTGGCTTGAGCCACGAGAGCGACATAGTTGTCGCCGCAGCCCACAAGGACAATAGTCTTGTCGGCATGCGCTTGGGCAATGCCGTTGACGGTTTTGAGCATCACGGGCATGGTGTCGATATCCACGTTGGGCGTGTAGTCGATAATCTGGCTGCGGTACGCGGGACCCGTCTGATACTTGCCAAAGACCAGACTCTTGACCTGGTACTCCTCGTAGAAGGCGCGCGCCACCGAATAGGCGTTGATGTCGCCACCAAGCAGCACGGGAATGAACTCGCGCTCTGTAAATTGCAATGCCATGGAAACTTCCTATCATGAACTGCCCACACAACGGGCGGTCTTTGCGCAACTGATTTATTCTAGCGTGCCAAGCCGCCGGCGCCCAAAGCTCCACCGTATCTATGGCAATCGACGTAATCGTCCAGCACGAAGGCCAGCACGAAGACGGCGCTCACCGTTGTATGACAACGGGCAATGAACCTACCATTGTTGTAGGATTCAGTGTATTGACATCCTCGAGCGAAAGGCGCGCACGTGCCCCAAGACCATCCGACCGATAATCCCATCCTCAATGCCGCGAGGCGCGAGCTGGCGAAACGTGCGAAAGCGACCGCTCCCCTGTGCACGGCAAACGACGCCTACAACGGACCCGCCCACATCGTCTCGATCAACACGTCGGTACACAAGGGCACTCGCAAGTCGCCCGTCGCCGATGGACGCGACACCGTTATAGAGCAATTTGGCCTCGCCACCGATGCGCACGCCGGACATTGGCACCGTCAGGTTTCCTTTTTAGCCGCGGAGTCCATCCAGACGGCGCAGGCACGCGGGCTCGACGTACACGAGGGTGACTTTGGGGAGAACTTCACAACCCGGGGCATCAACCTGCTCTCGCTCCCTTTGGGCACACAGCTCAAGCTTGGAAGCGACGTGCTCGTCGAAATCAGTCAGATCGGCAAGGTCTGCCACACACGCTGTGCCATCTACTATCTTGCCGGCGACTGCATCTTTCCCCACGAGGGCGTTTTTGGCGTGGTACTAAAGGGTGGAGAGGTCTACGCCGGCGATGATATCCAGGTAATCAAACTCGGCGACGGCACCTGTTCGTTCACCCCTGCCGAGGCCATCGAAGAGATTGAGCAGGCTCGCCAGAAGGGCACGCTGTAGTTGTAAAACCCCACGTTGAGATGGCTTTTACAGCCTTAAACTCCTCTCAAACAGGGCTCTGTAACGTTAAAGTTGAACTCTATGGTTTCTCAACAATTCACCATTTCTGCAGGTCAAGGCCAAAGCCTCAAGTTCAACTTGACCCTTTGGAACCTTTAAGGTTCAAGTTGAGGTCGAAAGCAGTAGTAGAATACCGTTCGAACCATAACCTACGATTGATTGCAGAGGGACTGGATGCAGCATTCGAATCATCGCACCGCAGCGCTCATTGCGTCGAAGCCGGCTCGTATCATCACGAGCGCCGCGCTCGCCGTTGCGCTGACGGCCACGCCGATGCTCTCCCCCGTTGCGGCGTATGCCGCCTCGCAGGCAACGCAGGACCAGCTTTCCGCAGCCCAGCAGAAGATCGAAGCCGCCACGAGCGCCTACAACGACGCCCGCACCAAACTCGATGATCTGCAAAAGCAGATTGACTCCAATGAGGCAAGCATCGAGGAAATCGAGGCCAAGCTTCCCGAGCAGCAGGCCAAGGCAAGCTCCGCCATGCGCGATCTGTACAAGTATCAGAAGGGCACCAATCCCATCGTGAGCTTCCTGGTCAACGCACAGAGCCTGGGTGAGTTCATCACGACCTGCAAATACACCAACCAGATCACGAGCTCGAGCGTCGACGAGATCGAACAGCTCAATAACATGCAAACCGAACTCGAGCAGAACAAGGCTGAGCTCCAGCAGGCCAAGTCTCAGCTTGAGGCAGAGCAGAAAAACGCCGAGGATGCGCTGGCGCAGGCCCAGCAGCTCCGCAGCGAGGCTCAGGCAAAAGCCGAGCAGGAAAATGCCGCCGAGCTTGCCAAGCTTGAGGCCGATAAGGCCGCTGCCGCCGAGAAGCTCTCGGGCGAGGGCGTAAGCGGCAGCAATTCCAGCAGCCAGGCCACCAACACCAACACCACCATCGACACCACGCCGAACAACTCGAACAGCGGCAACTCCGATTACGATTCGTTCATTAATGAGTGGACGAGCCGCATTGACAATTATCTCGCCGGCTCCCCCATGGCAGGCCAGGGGTATAACTTTGCCGTCGCCGCTTGGAATACCGGTGTCGACCCCCGTTGGTCCCCCGCCATCGCCTGCATCGAGAGCACCAAGGGTGCTTATTGCGCCAATTCTTACAACGCCTGGGGCTGGAGTGCACGTGGCGGCGGTTGGCGCAGCTTTGGCAGCTGGAGCGAGGGCATCTCCGCTCACGTTGCCTATCTGGGCGCCAACTACGGCTCCACCCTTACCCCGGCAGCGGCCAAAAAGTACTGCCCGCCCACGTGGCAGGACTGGTACAACAAAGTCGCCGCCCAGATGAACCGCATCTAAGTGCAACTGCAAAGGGCCCCAATGGGGCCCTTTTTCTTTTAGGTAGCGGAGGTATCGACAACGCCGGTCGCATTGGCAACCGCGACTATGACGATTGTGCATAGGAGCAGCACACCCAATGCCTTGAGCCAGAGTTTCGCGAGTTTCTTGCCGCGATAGCTGTCGAGCAGTGCGAATCGTCGACGAAGACGGCGCTTATCGAGCAGCGCAAAATGCATAAGCACTATAAGGCCATCGACAAAGAAAAAATACTCGACTATGAGAAGCCACGTCGGGTAGCTTTGGTTTACTCCCGTGGGGTGAAAGACGGCAAAGTGACTTCCGGCAAAGAACACAAGCAGCGAGAAGCAGACGAGCGTATTCCAAATGCGCCCCAGAGACTCCGGAACGCGAGAGAGCAGACCGCATGCAGCGGAGGCGGCAGGCCTAGAAAGCCTTGCGGGGTTCTGGAGCCCTTGGGACGCCAACACCGTCTCCGAGGCCGGAGTACGGACAGGCGCAGGAGGCCGCACGGGGCGACTCAGATCGTATGCCGCGCGCGTCGCCCGTCCCAACGCTTCCGCGCTCGCAAAACGTTTGGTCGGGTCAAGCGCCATCGACATGCAGATGACATCGGCAAGTGGAGTGGGAATGCCGCGCGCCTCGCATTGCTCGCGCATGTCGAGCCCTGGTTTAGGGTCGACTCCCGTCAAGCAGAAGAACAACAGGGCGCCAAGTGCGTAGACGTCGCTGCGCACACTCGTCTGCCCAAACCCATACTGCTCGGGCGGCGCATAGGGTCGCGTGCCAAACTTGACGGTGTCGGCATCGGCGCCATCGCGCCATACGCGCGCGATCCCCAGGTCGATAATCACCAGCGATGAAAATGTCAGGCCGTCATCAGGCGTATAGTTGGCACCTGTCACGATGATATTCGACGGCTTGAGGTCACGATGGATCACCGGCGCCGACGTCTCCCCCGCCATTGCAAAACCGGCATGGAGCTCGCCCACGGCGTCGCAAAGGACAGGATACAATTCATGCGCATAATCGGGGGTGGCTCCCAGACGGTACACCAGCGCCCCGAGCGTCTCCCCTTCGATGTATTCCATAACCACGTTGAGCTCGTCGCCCACACGACGACAATCGACGATTCTGGGCAGGTGCTCAAAACGCCTGCCTGCCCGCTGAGCGGCAAACAGACGCTCGTATGCCCCGCCGATTTGAGCCGAAGCATCGATGCGTTTACGAACAAAGGGACCGAGCGAACCACCGCCGGTTCCTTCAAAGTACACGAGCTCGGTTGTTTCAACGGACGAGCGCTTAAGTACTCGCTCCACGCGATAGCTGTCGTCGCGATCGAGCGACGCCAGGTGCTCGGCAAGCGCTGCGGTCAGCTCGTCATCGGAATATGTTGGGGTCTGAGTATCCATAGGCTCCATCATAGCGCAGGGCGCAGACACCTCATGGCATCCGCGCCCCGTTCGTTTGCATCGTTGTTCGGCAGCTCCGCCGGCTCAGATATCAGCCGCTAACTCACCGTCTCCTCGCCAAAGCGATACAGCTCCTCGTTGACCTTTTGGAGGCTGCACCCGCGATCGATGCAAAAGATGATAATCGCATCGCGGCGGTCCTTGCAGTTAAGGACGCTTACCCCGGCAGCCGTCAGCGCACGGTTGGTCTCTTTGAGCGTCAGCGCCATCGCAAAGGCAATCTGCAGCACCTTATTGCGACTCGGATGACGCGCGCCGGTAAAGATCTGATAGCCAAAGGTCTCATTGAGATCGGCCATACGAACCACGCGCGAGCGCTCCAAGCCCTTTTCCTGCAGTAGCTGCTTCAGGTAGTTCGAAAGCGACGGGGTGGCAAAGTCGTGTTCTTTGATATAGCCATCGATGTTTGGCGCGTCGAGAAGCTCATTGAGCAACTCGTCAGTCAGCTTTTTATCGGGCATACGACTTCACCTCCCATACGGCGCAACGGTAGCGACATGCTAGGCCAACACCCAGCTTGCAGTGGCAGACTTATCAAACATGTTGGCAAAATACAGTGCCTTCTTGATATCGCCATCAAAGTAGATATTGCCCGCCACAGAGCCACCAGCGGCAAGGGTACCAGACTGCAGCTCATCGGAGCCCTCGCTGTAGTAACCCTGATTCTGCTGAGCGCCGTTGGCGTCCTCGCCCTTCCAGTCGTAGATGTTGTAATCTGCGCCCTCATCACCATTGTTGACGTACGTGACGTGAATGCCCGTTATGGTCGAACCGTCATAATTTGTGAGGCCGGGCTGGACGGAATCGACAACGACGGAAAGACCGGCAGCCGTGGTCACCGTCGCACCAACCGCCAGGTCAGTCGTAGACTGCTCTTCCTTCTTCGCCTCTTCCTTCTTGTCGCCATCGCCAGCGTCCTCGGTGACGGTCGCCTTATCGCTACCACAACCGGTAAGAAGACCGGCAGTCCCCAAGGCGACGGTGGCGAATGCGCCCAGTGCAGCGCGACGGCTCAGCAGCACTTCGTTTTCAAGCTTTTTCATCATGCATCCTTCCTACGATCCGGCTACCGTGCCGGCACACAGCACATCGTAGGAAGGATTAAACTTGAATTCATTAGCTGAGAGCTAAGGCTGCGGTAAACGGCCAATGCAGTTATCCAAACGCCGAGCAAACGCACTTTGCGCAACCGTCTGCTGGCAGTGCATCAACCCACCGTGACGGATTCCCCGGTAAAGGTGCTCACAAGCAACAGGATAAAGAAGGCCAAATAGCTGATGCTCAGCAGGTAGGCGATGACCAAAAAGGCCATCCATCCTACATTGGTCTTACCGTCGGCGCGGCGCTGCTCACGACTGCGATAAAGCCAAATCGTCACGCCGATAGCAGTGATAAACAGTACGAGTGCCGCCGTAGCCAGCCCAGCAAGCACAAACATCACGCCAATGCCCACAGCGATGACCGGAAGCAGCAGCAAACCGCACCCGCATCCACCCGGACTATATACGGCAGACTGTCGGCGTCGCCTCATCGCCGCGCCACCCCCATCATCTTTGAGCACTACAGTGCGATAGCCTGCTGAACAGGAACGATCTTGTCGAGTTCCGGTTCGATCCGCCTTTTCTCGGCCTCAAGGTCAAACGCCACCTGAGCGCGCAGCCAATAACCATCCGTCAGGCCAAAATAACGGCAAAGACGGAGGTCGGTGTCGGCCGTCACGCGACGTTTTCCCAAGACAATCTGCCCGATACGCTGAGCCGGAATCCCAGTCTCTTTCGCAAGGCGATATTGAGAAATGCCCATGGGAACAAGAAACTCCTCTTTGAGAAGCTCACCAGGAGTCACCGGCGACAGCAAATCGGCCGAAGTCTCATCACTTGTGATAATCGACGATTTCGACATTCCAAGCCATCTCCTGTCTCCACTCAAAACAGACCCGATAGCGCTCGTTAACACGGATGCTATATTGACCGGCACGATCGCCCTTCAAAGCTTCCAGGCGGTTGCCCGGTGGAACGCGAAGATCATCAAGCGAAGCACAGACCTGCAGTTGGCGAATCTTCCTCAACGCAACACGCTCAAAGGGCACGAACCTCCTGACCCGCACACCCATGGCAAAGCGTTCGGTATCCTCATCTTTATACGATGCAATCATAGTATCGCCTTACGTTAGTAACGTCAAACGTTTCTATAGACTTACATCTCTATTATATCGTACGTTTGTTCGTGTTTTCTAGAACAAATAGTCCTTTGCGCCTTAGTCAAGCAAAAGCAATCGTTTGCCTTGATTCTCATTTTCATTGCAACAGCCTCAGGACTCAGCGCAACGCGTTGCGCTGAGTCCTGAGGCGCGAATCC
>NZ_JBCJBI010000009.1:0-97218 GCF_039062365.1 Collinsella aerofaciens | reverse complement strand
AGGACCTCGGGGGCGTTCGGTTAACTGCGGGAGCGTGCCGTCAGCTCAATGTGTTCGGTTGGGATCGGAAATCAACCGAATACAGGTAATCCGATGGCATCGAACAGTCTTGATATCCGTTAAATTACTTCCGCTCTTTAGCCCTTGTGATCATCCCATCAATACGCTCAATCACCTCAATTAAATGCATCAAAATCTGCCCGAGTTCTTCCTCGGGCAGAGAACAGATGTGATCACAAAAGGCTTGCTTTTGAAATTCGGAGATCACCTTTTTATCGCCATAATCTCCAAAGGTTTGCTTTTCCTGATAAAAAGCCGACGTATCGAAATCGCCATCCAGCACTAGGGCATTTTCGATACCCTTCTTAAAATTCTTTCTGGAATCGTAAGTTTTCATTTTCGCGCGGAACACATTGTTGCTTAAGCACTCAGCAATCTTTTGATCGCAATCGTACAGGAAAGCAGTAAAGACCGATGGAGGATTCGCATCCAAATAAGCAGCAGCTTTATTAAGCGATGGTGCGCCCGTGAATTCGCACGACCCATCAGAGCTCTTCTTTCCTATCCATTTAAATCGCAAGTGGTTGTTAGTATGGGCAAAAGAAAGTGCTTTATTGAAATACTGCTCGTCAGTAGGCCCCTCAAGATAAACAGTCGGAGCTTCGTTGGCAAACCACGAGACCGAGAAAGCATCCTTTACAGCCTGGACCGTGCCTGGACCATAGAACTCCGGATTTGTCTGTGCAATCACATCGCCAGACTCATTCCTAGCCAAAACGATTACTTTGTCGTTATATCTTTTATCATCATGAATAATAAAGGGCGAGTGAGTTACGCAAAATATCTGAGAGGTCTGATGCCCGCCTTCGTCCTGGAATAGCGACTTGTAAAAGTGAAGTATCTTCTCTTGCCAAGAAGGATGAAGGCTAATTTCGGGTTCATCAATAAATACAAAAGAGCCTCTGAGCGCATTTGAATCCTTCAGCATAAAGCACCCACGATAGACAATCTGCTTTTCACCAGAGCTCAGTTGATCAACACGAACGTCATGGCCGTTCTTTTTAAACAGAATCACTTTATGGCCTTCACGATTATCAACGCGGTCATATCTCAGATCGTCGAAAATCAAATCAAAGGCTTTGGTAAACCTGGGAATTCTTTGAGGGATTTGAAGTCTCGAAAAACTAACATCGGGATTGTCTCTAACCGCTCTGGCCACATCAGCATCATCAAGCGCCTGAATGTCGATAATAAGCTGATTGATTTCTGTGGGAAGATCGCTAGAAGATCTTCTACTCTCAACCGACTCGTCAATATTTCGGCTTGTAACATTCGTTATTTGTTTAGATTGAAAATTAATATCGACGTCAGAGAAGATAGCGGAAGTAGGAAAAACCTCGGCAAATTGATCCGAACCCACCCAATTATCAAGGCCTAAACCATCTTTGACGTAGAGATAATCGCTCCCATTAATATCCTTGGCATAAAACTTGTACGTTCGTATTTCGGAGTCATATTCGACTTCGATTGAGTCAACATAGCATGGCATATCGTGGTACTTATGCGCCATAATTTGATAAAGCAGCTCAACTAAGCTGCTTTTACCAATGCCGTTATTACCAGCAATGATGACAGTATCAACGGCTTTATTTGAGGAGTCGGTAAAGTCCAACTCTAGATTGCCCAATACCGGATGATTCGATAGTTTCAACTTACGAACTCTGATCATGAGAACCCCGATTCAAACTGCTTTCATAGCAGTTTACTAAACCTATGGTGCCAAATGATCAGCAATACCGGTGTTGCCATTCCACGATATTCAACAGTGGCTATTTAAACAAATGACGCGTCCCGACAAAACATCAGAGACGACGGTTCTAGCCAAAGAAAGACTTAGGCACACTCCGTAAGTAACGGCCAGGGCCGCTGGCCGGACCTCTCGCCAATAACGGAGACGCTTCACACCGCCGGTAATCACCCCTCTCCGTCCATGACCGACCAGCTCACAGGTTCAATGCCTGAAAGAGACGTTAGGCAAGAGGGGCAGGCAACCTGATAATTCCCGTAATTTGTCCTGCGCTGCATAGAAGCGGAGACATATACCGCTTTGCGGGCGCGAGTGACGCCGACGCACAGCAGGCCCATTTCCTCAATAAGCCCGTCTGGCATTTTCTTCGCATCCACGATCCGGCATCCACGCACAGAACGCGAGCATATACCAGCTCTTTCGCACCGAGAGCAAATCCATCCAGGCCAGTCGAAACGCGTAGCGCCCGGAATGAAAACGGTGTCCCACTCGTGCCCCTTAGCGGAGTGAACGGTCATCATCGAGCTATCCGCATCAAGGCAATCGGAGAAACGCCGCAGGGAGCCCTCGGAAAAGATGCTAACGATATAGTCGAAGCGCTCCAAAGAACTCATCGCGACGCAGTCATTTTTACGGTGTTTTCGCAGCGCTCCAAAAAGCATGGCATAGGACCGCTCGCAATCGAATCTCCTGGAGCCAGTCAGCAGTTCATCAGAGATGGAGTCGATTATTTTGTCCGCAGCAGACCGGCTGACGCCTTTTTCCAAGAAGTTACATCTACAATATAAATTCGGCTCTAAATCGGCCCTCGTAATATTGAAAGGCAACTTTTGCTGGGAAAAAAGCATCAGAGCAAGCAGCGCATAAAAGTACGTCTTCAGCCCATTTAGCTAAATCAACAGGCAGTAAATAGGCAACCTCATGCCCATTTTCGGCAATTAGAGCCATTGGAGCACCGTCCTCAGCAAACATGACTTTCAGTACATCATAGTTTCTTGGTTGATCAGTGATCCTAAGACGAGGTCGAAACAAATTACTAGGCTCACTCGAATGGCCAGTCCCCATAGGGTCAACATCCATTACTCGAAAGTGCTCCGAAAGACTTTCACAACATAAGCCGTTGAAGTATTCAGCATTATTCTTGCCCGCCTCATGTAGCTGAGCGGCATTCTCGAAGCCGTTGAGGTAATTAAGAAGAGCAATCAAAACCACAAGGTCATCTGAGTAGCCACTGGCATAAAACTTGTACCAGCATTGATCATACTGAACCAGCACTCGACGCAACTTTTTATACAGAACGAGACGTTCGTCATTTAAGTTAAACCACTCTTTATCAAATTGTTGCTTTTTGAGCTCATCTTCTTGCGATTGATAGGTTTGCTCGTCGCGGATGGCTTTCATGAGTTTTGCAATAATTCCAACAAGCATGTCAGCCATTCTAATGCCAAAGCACTCTGTCGAGTCAGCTTGACACACCCCACTAAAGCCCAGTTGATCCGCAGCGATTCTGGTATTCTCTTCACGATCAATTACAAGCCTGTAGTTATCGACTTCATTATGCTCGCTCAGATAAAGCGCAAATCCTGACAGAGAAGAGCGGTATTCCCACTCATAGTTTTCCAGCGGCTCTACGAAATAAATAACATCCAAAAGCAGCTGACATTGGTCTATTTCAGTATGCTTAAGCTCGGGATTCGTTTTGTCTAACTCAATTCTCTTTCGAAGAAAATCCCGTAGCGGAATTAGAAAATCATCGGGAGATCGGTATAACGACTCAACCACTTCAATAGGCCTATATTGAACTAAAAGCTTTGCAAGAGAGTACTTCAGCGAATCGGCATTAAACCAAAAGTTGTTTTGATATTGACTGAACAGCTTATCAATAAGCCATTCGGCCTTGCTAGAAAAGGCACAGTAAACGTATGTGCCTTCGTCAAACATATCGAGGAAATCACTTATCAAACGCGCATTGATCTGAGATAAAGATTTAAAACCATATTTAAAGTGACTCTTTTTAAGAACAGTACTCTTTAACTCTTTAGCGCTTGGAGAAAGATACTTATTCTCAAACGCGGAGTACCTAGCGGCCAGATCTTGCTCCCGCTTAACGTCCCATCCAACTATTGCAACAACAAATCCATCGTAAAACTCATCGGCAGTGACTGTCTTGAGATTTAGCAGACGGCTATGCTGGCTTTCGTCATAGTAAAAGGTGAAATTAGACATGTCTACAAAACCTCCAATCCTGAATTAATGTCACGATGGAAACGATTCAACTAAATCTTCCCCGTATCGGCAAGGCGCCAATACTGCTTGCCCAGGGCCGTTAGCTCGCAAGATCTAGACTCCATAGCAGCAAAGTACATGTGCTCTGCCCCCACGGGGCGGACAAGGCCAATGCCTTCCAGCTGCTGAAGGATCTTAAACTTCTCCGTATTATCCTTAGTCGCATAGGGCTCAACAATTCGATGCTCTTCCCAATCGGGACTATTGGTGGGCTCAAAAGACGGATCCAAGGACAGCTGAGCACCAGGCGTATCAAACAAAGATGGCAACTGCCGCAACACACTATCCGGAACCTGCGAGACGACTTTCCTTAGCGAAATAAACGAGTTCACATTGGTCCTAAAAACAGGACGTTGATCCCATGGTCCGAGGGCCTTGTCTATAAACGCGTAGACTCCACCAGGGGTAACATGCCCCATCACATCTGCTGCTCCGCCATTTAGCGCATCCACAAGAAGCGATGTGAAAGTCCCTCGGCCGTTATATTCCTCCGCACATTCGTTAGAACAGCATGCACTTAGAATTGTTAAACCCTCATCAAGCAGGGAGGATGTCCCACCCAGCGCTCCAGGAGCCCCCATACACCCAGAATTACAGCTATCGAGAAGAATTACGCGATTTTTAGCTTTGGAGTTATTTGCTATCGTCAGAATCTCGTCAAGGGAAAGCTGTCCCTCTGGATAGCCCTGTCCGGATAGGATAAAACCATTTTTAGTAACATCGCATCTTCCGCCGTGCCCAGCAAAATACAGCAGCGCAATCTCAGGGTCCCCAGAGAAACAGTCTTCGATCATCCGCTTCAATTCAAAAGGAGACTCAACGTTTCTCTCAAGGTGAATGGAGAAATTAGGAGAGCCGTCTCCGTTTTTAGCCAAGACCCCGGCCACCGCATTGGCATCGGCAACACAACCATATAGCGGAGACGACGCATATTCATCAATACCGACAACAAGTGCCTTGCGACCTTGCATTAGATCAACTCCAAAACGGCGGCAAAATAAACTCAAACAGCGAAAACAGACAAACCAAGAACAGGCAGATCGAGACAGCCACGATAAGCAGTATCATCGACGCCTTTAGACATTTTCTCATGTACTCGTTCTTGCGATTAAGCGATTCAAAGTGAGACTGCACTGCTCTTGCCTTACCCTCGGCAACCTCCATTGGAGAGGCAAAAGGCGCACCACGATTGACCTCGCCCGCAACATAGTCATTCAGCTCAGTCGGTGATGCGAGAACACTCATCTTTAGCCTGACTTGACTAATCAATGACAGAAGAAATGAAGCGCCCAACAGCAGCATAACGACAACATAGCCACTCGCCAGCAAAATAAAAGACGCCGTAGCCCCGTTATCGTTATAGCCATATTTAGCAAACAACACTGGGGCCACCGTCAATAAAGCAACGGAAATAATGGAAACGCAGCTCAGCAAACAGTTAGACAAACGCTCATACGAATCACACCGACTCAGCTCTGTCTGATAAGATAGCTCGGTCATCCATGAAAGATATTCGGCAGAATAGTCAACCGCGTCGAAACCCGGGACTACGTTCTCTTTTTGCTTTCGGCTGCGTTTACCCATTTAATCCTTCTTTTGCGGACGAGGCGAAGGAGATCCGGGGTAAGAGAAGCCGGACTTCTTTTCGGTATTGCCACGAACAACTCTAATCGGAGGATTAGGATGACTTGTCGGCTGCTGTTTGCCGGGGGATGACTTCGAAGGATTTCCATCCGAATTGCGCTTATTAAAATGCATGATTCTCCTAGAGTGAATGCTGTCGGACAGCGTCGACAATACCGTCTCTTGTCCAACCAACCATAACGTCGGCATTAGAGGACACCGCATCGGGGACGCGCATCTGGCCCCGAGGCCTAACCCCAATAATCGGCTTGTTGTACCTCAAAGCAGTTTCAATCTCAAAGTCGATCCACTCGCTGTAGGCGACATACATTCCGGAGAGAACAATTACGCAGCTACAGCATGAGATTCGATTTGCGATCCTCTGCTTAAGCTCAGCCTTGCTCTTAGCGTCAATCGGATTCTCGATACCAACAGAATAGTCCGACCACTTAAAGTAGCCTGCTGAATCAAGCCAACTCTTTAACGTCCTATAGTCATCGCTGTAATCCCACGAATGACTAATAAGAATGTGGTAATCACGAAGACCCATGTTACACTCCCCTCCGTGACGTTTGGAGTCTCATTGATTCACCATTCAGCGAATTCAAATTAGACTGCCAATCACTCTTAAAATACTTGACAATAGATTGTTAACGTCATGCCCCAGGCAGTGAACGCCAAAAGTAATGGTACTCCCTAACACTTTTGAAGAAGGCATCTGTCTAGGTTTTTCGTCAAACGGTATTCGGATAATCGAACTGTCTAAGCGCTGATGAATATCGCGAGCCGGCGCCGCTGGTATTGCACTTGGGCACCGGTCCGATGCGGATCCCGATGCCCTTTCTTTGCTAGCGAACCACCCCGCGGCGTTACTGCATGTTGACCCCGTCCATACCGGACCAGACCGCACCGTGCACAATCTTGCCCATGGTCTCATCCGCATGGACCCCGCCACCGAACGTCGACCGCGCCCTCATTGCCGCCATGACCGAGATGCACGCCACCGACACGTACGCCTCTACGGACATACTTGCCTGCCCATCTACTACATGTACACGGTTCGCGAGAACGACATCGTTGGCAACACCGTTAAAATCCCGATGCGCATGATTCGGGAGTTCGGATGCACGGACGGGTGGATCGGCGTTGTGCAGTACGACAGCTTCGCGCGCCTCGCCGACAGACACATTGCCGAAGACGGAAGCATCTACGCCCACGGCCCCATCTCCTACGGCGTCCCTGGGCCAAAACTGATCTGCGAGATCTTTGAAGGCATCCCGCACAATCTCGTTATCAAAACGCCCAAGTACGCATATCAGAAGGAGTATCGAATCATCGGGTCGCGTCCGGTCGAATGTCGCCTTTTACCAGACGAGAATCACCCGGGCTGCAAAATTGAAAAATACGACCACGCAGAACTTGACCTAAGCAGCAGCCTCGCGGACTTTTCCTGGAAGACCTCGGTGCCGAGCCCCGAAGAGGCGCAAGACGGCCTCATGTTAGAGCTGCCGCGTCGCGTATAGTCAACCCAGCTCGGGTCAGAGCGACGCCGGGGACTAAAGCGGGCCCGCCCCCCCAACATTCCCCAGAAAGTTCGCTGATGTTGACTGGTGTTCCCGTAAAATAAACCCCAACAAAATATGTGCGGAGTGCTGGCCTGGAGCTGCCTTCGGACCCTATTGGCTGCTCACCGAGAGGCTCCGCTATGAAACGACCCCTTTACTACCTGCTCTGCGCGATCGCGTGCACGTCTATGGTCAGCGCGACGATGCCCATGGCAGCCATTGCGGAAGCCATTCAGCCTCGAGCGACAACCGAGCAGCAGGCGCAAGCCGACGCCACGAGCATCGACACAGGCAAGGCTGAAGACGGCACCAACACAAATGCGACAGCAGATACCGTAGAGGACAGCACCGCAACATCCACCGGCACCAGCGCAGCCAACACGGAAAGCACTGACGGCACCACCGCCCCATCCCTCCTCGCCCAAGCCACCCCCACGCCCGCCACAATCTCCGCCACGTCACAAACCACCTACGCCCACTCCGCCACGGCAACCCAAAACGGCGTCACCTTCACCGTCTCGTGGAACGACGCCCCCGCGGGCACCGCGACGACCTTCCACGTAACCCAGGCCAACGGCTCGTCCCAGGCCAAGGCGCGCATGGACGTGCCCACCTATTGGGACGGCGGCAGCCAGGAAAGCGTCTGCGACCCGTCGCGCCCGGCATGGGCCGGCTACTACACCCTGGGCACCGCGGGCCACGACTTTACCTTTGACTTCACGGCATCGGGCACGTACCGCATCTACTTCTACTTTATGGACAACGACAGAAACGACCCCCAAAACGACAAGGGGATCTACTACCTGCGCACCACGGCGGAGGTGACCGTCAACGACGCCGCCCGCCCAAGCGTCACGCAGATCGTCAACGATGCCATAGCCCAGTGCAGGCAACAGACAAACGGCTCGGAATACGACATGGCGCTGTGGCTCCGCGATTGGACGCTCGACCAGCTGGAGTACAACCACAGCCTCAACTGGTGCTCGGCCGAAAGCGGCCTCACCCGCCACCAAGGCACCTGCGAGAGCTACCAGCGCATCTACGCCAAGCTCCTTAACGCAGCGGGCATCGACAACGGCCGAACCACCGGCAACGGCCACACCTGGAACGCCGTAAAGATCGACAACAAATGGTGCCAGATGGACCTAACCTGGGACGACACCAGCGACAACTGGTACGGGGACCTGGACCAGCGCCATCTGTACTTTGGCCTGACCGACGAGCTCATGGCAATTGCCCACTCCGACCACACGGCAAACTACCAGAAGGACGGTTACTCCTACCGTTCGACCGACCTGTCCAACAATTACTTTGTGCGAAATGGCAAGGCCGAAGAATGGGCCGAGAAGTATGCCGACCGCATTCAGCAGCACCTGGATGCCAAGGAAGAGAGCTTTTCCATCGATGCCGACAACCAGTCCTTCCCAGCTAGCATCTCGGGGATTCAGAATGGGATTATTGCTTATGCGATGAATCTGAGGTAGTGGAATGCTAACGACGTCAAGGTTGAACTAATCGCAACATCACGCGTCATCACACAGACCAACAACAATTGGTTAGCGAGTTACGACTTCACAGCTAAGATTAACGCGCCGGCCCCTCCCCCGAGCTCTCCGGCGCGACCTAGAGCCTGCTGTCCGCAGACGACCCCTCCCGCGCGGTCGACTGCTGGTAGCGCACATCTCGGCCACCGCCGCGACGAGCGCGCGGTCGACGCACCGGTGGCGCTCGAGGACGTCCTCGGGGAAGAAGCCGCCCGTCCAGAGTTGAGGGACCCTCAGGTTGAGCATGCCCACGCATGTCACGAGGCGGCCTCTGTTGCCGTTCCTATTGTTTGCCCCATCGCCGCAGAGCCGGTCAACCTCGGCGTCCATGATGGCGGCAACCACCTGCACGGCAAGCAGCATGAACAGCAATTGGATGTCCACCATCCCGTCCGCCAACTTCGGCATCGCTACGGACCCGGCATCGCGTCCGACGGCATCTCCATAGCGGTCACCGCCCTTTCCCAGAATCCGTGTTATGGTATTCCGGATTCATGAAAAGGGGGCAGTTTTCCCCTTTTCGACGGCTGGCCGTCGGCGGATTTACATCAACATATCCGGCGCGATCGAAATCATAAGTCACATTAAAGCAGTGATTAACATTTATTTCTTCAACGCGCAGGACCACTGCATGAGACCAGCTCTAATCAACGCAAAATAATGGGAAGAAAATTTACGTGCAAGGTATACAGGCCATTTCCAATTATTATATGTAAGCTGAGCAACCCCATTACCAACCACAAGCGCCCAGACGCCCATGTTAGTAAAGGAAATTAAGACATACGACAATACAAAACCCGCAATAGCCGAAACTATATAAGCCGGAAGATAAGGGATTTCATTTGTACTAATAATGTAATTGCAACACAATGAATGATGGTTCCAAACCGCAAGATAAACAACCAAGGCGAAATAAAGAAGCCCGTCGGGGGAAAAACCTTCCTTAACTAGGAACAAAACTGGGAAGCCGACAAACCAGACACCGATTGTGCATACAACAATTAAAATCCAATATAGAGATAGACTTTTTTCAATAATTTTTCGTGCAGTCTGAACTTCACCACCAGCATAAGCAGATTGAAACATAGGAATAAAAGATCGAACGTAGGCGCTGGCAAACCCGTAAATTGCACCGCCAACTTGAATAATTAATGAATACTGAGAGTTTACCTCCACGCCAAGAAAATAGGAGCAGAGCAGCGAACTCAACTGAGTGGAAGCATAGCAGCAAAGTTGAACAACGCCGTCCCTCCACGCCAAATAAGCCACTGAAATAAACGTTTCTTTTATTTCAGAAATAGAAACACCCGCACAAGCGTCATTTGCTTTTTTCATCGCCTCTGAGTGAACCTCCAGAAAGCGACCGCAAAAAAATCTCAGCACAATGTCATTAAACAGATAACCGATGGCAGCGCCAATAATGCCAAAACCCATAAACAGCAAAAACGCAGACACCACAAGCTGCCCAATGCGACCATAAGACTTTGCCCTGCTTTCAGCGGAAATATCCCCGAACCCTCTCAGGCAGGTCGTATAATGAAAAAAGAATAGATTAAAAAACACATCAAAACAAAAAATTAACCATGCGGTCCAACAAGAAAAGGGATCAATGGCACTCGAAATTGAAGAAATGTAGGCAGTTCCAACTGTAGCGGTAAGTATCAAGACAACGCAAGAAATTAACGCGTAAACAAGCCGAGATGTTTTAATCAGTTTGCCAAGCAGCTCATAGTCTACAGAATCACAAACTTGAGATGAATCGTAGCCGCACTTGCTAATGCTACGTGCACCGCTAAGACAATAGACAATATTTCTCGCAAAAGTTGGCGTAAAGCCAAATTCAAATAGCAGCGTTAAATTGCCTATAGCAACAAAAGTGTACCAGAGACCAAGTTCAGCGCTAGATAAGCAAGCAAGCAGAAACGGAAGAAGGAGGAAGCTACTCCCCATTGAAAGAACAGTACTTACATAATTCCATATAATGTCTGACTTAGTGGTATTAATTTTAGCCATTATTTTGCCATCTCCACAACATCCTTTGATGGCACCCCGGATTGACAGGGCACCTTATCTGAAAAGGCGGGCAACGCCATAAGCATAAAGAAATTACATGCTGGATATAACATTCCGCATTCAACAAACCCCATTAGGCAATACAAGACCAAGCCCATGAAAGTCACGTGGGCCGAAATGCGCGCTTTATTTATCGCTACGCAATAGAAAGCGACAAACGCGGTAAATGGGATCAAACCGTATTGAATAAGTAGTCGACAATAAGCATTATCAAGCATGACTCTTGTTTGGATTAAATAACCGCCCGTTGCAGACGGCAGCGAAACTATGGCCGTTAAGTCATTACCAAAAACAGTCAGAGGGTAGTTTTCAAAATAATAGGCGGAATAAAAAATCCGGTTGGTCACTAAATTATCAAGCTGGACAAGCCATTTATTGCCACCATGGGTCCACATAAAAGGCAGGGCAATACTAACAATCGCCAGAAAAAGCGGTAAAAAAGTAAATAGGAACCCATATGGTTTTGAACGGGGGCTTTTGAATGAAATACCCGCATACAAGGCCATTACGAAAATACCCGCTGCAGAAGTTTTTGAATCGGCTACGAAAAAAGCAATTGCAAAGCAGAAGATACCCACAAGACCGCTTCTGCCTTTCAGCTCAAAAATAGAAGCAGAATAGGCGATAAACAAAAGCTGGCCAAAATTATTAGGATGGGCAAAACCCATCGAATTTCGAACAAAATTGCTACCGCGCGACATTAATACAGAAGGAATGGCACCGACACTATTTAGACCAACAACCATCAATAACGTTAAGACGGAAGATACAAGAATAGACCTAGAAATGTAGGATTCAGGGACGTCTTCAGCACAAAGACAAAGCAGAGCCAACCAAATAATCTGAGGAGCTTTATTTGATTTCAGCGACCCAACGCAAATTAAAATCAACAGCATCCCAACAAGCACTTTTACATGGGAAGTCTTTTGTAGCAAAAGCTTCAACAGTAGAAACGCTAAGGCGCATAACTCAAAAACCAGCGAAAGCGCTGCAAGAGAAATCCCAAACAAATTGTTAGCATTTACTGATCCAATATAATAAGAAGATGAAAATAAAGCCAAAGCGAAGCTGAACAGTACAGCCCCCGCATTTACCCGTTTAATCTCAGTCCAAGATCTTTCAACATTAGTCAAAGTCAATTAACATACCCCATAAACAAACTTAGTAAAGCCAATTGCAGCCATAACACGCCTCGCGAGAAGAAGACGGATCGTAATGCGATTTTTCACTTCAGAGATTAAACGGCGTGAATAACGGTGAGAGGCAAAACCTTCCATTAAATAGCTGAAATACGGCTGGCAGACCATATTAGAGACAGGCATATAAAGCTGATTCGATTCAAACCGTGCAAGATTACGAATCAAAGATAAGACTTCCCTGACTGCAGATTGCTTGTATAGTTCGTTTAAATCCGGATTAACGAGACATAGCTCGTATAGTTTTATCAATAAATTATCGACACCCTCGATAGCCGAGATATCAGTATTTCTCGTCACCGAATCGCTATTGTTCACATAGCAATAGACCGCCGAGTCTACCACTTTTACATTTTCCGCCAGACGATAAGCATCTACCATAAACAGTGCGTCTTCACCGAAACGAATGCCATCTTCAAATTTAAGAGAACCGTTCCGAAATAATGATTTATTAAATATCTTTCCACAGACGCTTCGAAATGCAACACCATTAGCAAAGCTCGGAAACGGTACTTTATTAACATTGTCCCAAAATGCAAGGCTAAGCGAGCATGCTGTTTCCCATCCAATACTTATAGCCTTGCTCGAATTATCGCAATGCTCATTCAGCAGCGCCCCAACAACCAAGCTACAGCCATCTGAGGATTCAAGCAACAGCCTAACTGCATTTATAGGCAGTATATCGTCAGCATCAACAAATGCCACCCAATCACCGGAGGCCTCATCGACACCCCTATTACGCGCCACGCATACACCACTATTGTTTTGACTAATCAGCTTAATCCGGTTGTCGCCCTCCGCTATAGCCATAACTAGCTCAGCGCCACGATCTGTCGACCCATCATCAACAATAATTATTTCAATGTTGCTCATACTCTGACATTGAAGACTATTTAATGTCTTTTGAATCGTTTTTTCAGCGTTATACATCGGCACAATCACGCTCACAAGTGGATTGTCTACCAAGGAAGATTGACAACAATTTACCTGCTTGCTTGTTGACGTCATAAACAGACGCCCCCCCGCAAGCTTATTTGGACGATTCATAGAAATAATTGCGTCGATCCATTCGGCAACATTAAAAGAGCATTTTAAAAATTTATCAGAAATATCAGCCGCATCTGGAACGCCAAATGAACAGACACAAGGCAATCCGTTAAGCTGAGCTTCAATTGCGGCAACACCAAGTCCCTCAAACGTAGATGGAAATACAAAACAGTCAAATGAAGACAGAATGTCTTTAATATCTTTTCTTTCGCCTGCAAACAAGACGCTAGATGAGATACCCAGCGTAGCCGCAGATTCCTGAAGACTCTTGTGTAGGGGGCCATCGCCAACAATCATTAATTTACAGTTGGATTTAACTGTTAGCAATTCCTTCATTATCTTTAAAAGAAAAATATGATTCTTTTGACTAGTCAAACGTCCAACAGTACCAATAAGAAAATCTTTTGGCGAAAGGCCGAACTCTTCCCTAATTACTATCCTGCTGACAGGATCGTACTCCATGTCATTAAAATCTAAGGCATTTGGAAGAATCTGAAAATTATCGCCCCAGAAGTATGAACCCGCTTCTTTTGAACACGCTAGCCTAACATTAGAATTACGCAACGCCACATGGCGATTAAAACGACTTATAACTTGAGTCGGCAAACCACCCAAAAAACGAGAATTGCGAGAATGAGCAATGCGGACAGAGACATTCGCCCGTTGAGCTGCTCGCAAGACATCCGCATATAGAAGATGGTTAAAGTTACACCAGACCGCCTGGTAACGATTTGGTTCATCTTGAAATAGATGGTCTAGATACTCAAAGCGCTTAATGGGCCTATCAATATCCGGGCAAATATGGATTTCTGAGTTCATCTCATGAACGAATGCAACGTCTGATAAATCAGACGTTGCAAGAAATTCAAACGTAGCATATGAGCTAAGGGCCTTTATATACCTCCCAACAACGATTTCGGTTCCACCAAGCCCATTTGAAAGGCCAGAAACTAAAACCCTAGGCTTATTGTGGTCTAAGGCAGACGAAACCATTAAAAAGCCTTCCTTCCAAATCTGAGAACCGATAGAACAGAGGAGATAAACCAAGACAGCTTGGGTCCAATTACTGGCGCAAGCTTTTTCCTCATTTCGACACGAAACTTCTTAGCAGGTGACAACCAGGTGCCTGAATAATGGTGAATAGAATATGTATCCTCAGTAATTTCAAACTTGCCACTATGGCTGTCTAGGGGATCAAAATAAGTAGCAGGGTATGCAGTGAAACCATTTAACTCCTGGAATGAACCGTCTCTCCTAAGAGCGCAATTCACTTCCAAGTAATCAGTCAGCACCCTCGGAGAAGTATCCATAGAGTTGCGGCCTTTTCGCAGCTCAAATTTCATAGATTCATATAATTTTGCGACATCGCTCATGACATGGCTCCCGGCCTCAGAACCCATGATGAGGCCGGGATTCATGAAGAAATTATTCTTCATGAATCCCGCAAAAGCCTCATTATCTAAAAGCTCGTCCAAAGGCTTCAGGACTTCGACATCTGTATCGAGAAGGATTCCACCCTCTGAATACAGTATTTTGTATCGCGCATAGTCGCTGACAAACGCCCATTTTTTTGAGGCATATGCCTCACGAGAAAAGTCGCATTGATTTATATCGAAATTGCTTTCGTCCCATCTACGAATTTCCCAATCAGGCATGATCTTCGACCAAGACTCAATGCATTTTCTTTCAAGTTCAGGAAGCTCACTCCCACCGAACCAGATGTAGTGCAGAACTTTAGGAATCATCAATTCCCTTTCGAACATTAGGCTACTTCTTTATGATTTTTTTAACCAGACGCTTCATCGGGTCATAAATTCCAAGCTTTTCGCATGTATGCCTAGCAAAACGCTCGGCTTTCACTTTTCCGGAATCGGGGAACCACTTATTCATTAGCTCCTCGCCATCCAGATTCGCCACATCAGCCATGAATTCATCGCGGCGCGGATTCAACTTCACGGACTTAGTAAGTTCACGAACACCTTCTACTGCGGCCTCAACATCAATCTCCTTCATACGGGCATAGCTTGAGGCGCGATCAAGCAATTCTTGCCCTTCATCGCTTTGGATTAGAACTCGAGTGACGCCTCTATTGTCATCGAACTCTTTCGAGAGCCGATAAACATCGAAAAAATCCCAGCAAGTCAAATCAGTAACGCGATAACGCTTTTTGAACGGGCATTCGTAACAGATGGGTCGATCTGATAGGTCTGCAAAAAAGGCCCTTAGGTAAGGATCCGTTTCGACACCTTCGCTGTACAGCCTTTCTCCATCCAGAGTCTCGCCTTCGAGCTCGCACATATTTGAATAGCGATAGCCAAACAGTGATTTATCTCTAAAAAGAACGGTCTCACCTTTTACGCCAATCTTTGCGTCAAGCCATTCGACCTGCCGCGCGAACACAGCGCGAGCGGGGTTCGCGTGGCAGACGAAGTCTGCCACGCGTAAATTTACCGGCTTACCGCCCAAAAATCGAAGCAGGCCTTCGCATTGACAAGGGGTACCAATAAAGAGAACTTCACGTCCGGTTTTAAGTTGTTGTTTGACCTCAGGATACGCAGGGCCAACAACGCTCTGAACATATTTACTGTTGCGAAAGCGCCAAAGTTCATCAACGCTCTCCACAGAAAAATGTCCGACCTTAAGTCGCCCAGGCGCTCCTTCGGCCCGAACAAGCTGTTCACCGCGCAAATAGCCTGCGCCAAACACAATACCGCCGTTGGCAATCACGGCCTGAGCAAGGGCAGTAAAGGCCCCACCAGAAGTGCTTTCAGCGAGCACCTTTTGATCATCATGCTGGACTAGAAAGGCTCGCTGAGACTTAGGCTCGTCATTATCAACATTAAGCACCGGGCAAGCCTTTTCGCATAATCCGCAATCAACACACTGGTCAACATTGACTACGGGGTACTCGCAGCCCTCGGCGTCAAATTCCATTGATATGCACTGCTTGGGACATTTATGAGCGCAGGCAGCGCAACCGCAGCATTTACTTTTATCCGTGATGGAAATCATACTGTTCCCTATAACTCAAGAGCGGACATAAGCCAATTGGCCGATTCATTCCTATATGCATTAAGTCGTTGACGCACTGACACAAAGTCGATTTCATTTGTCATTGCGGCATGGAAGGCATCCTTCGATTCGCAAATACGATCGGAGTTTCCAAGGACACGCAGCAATGTATCAATACGTGAGTTCGTAGACTGGGCACCCATATTCTCGTGGCGACGGAACGAAAAGAATGGCACCTCAAAAATATTTGAGAACACGCTTCCGTGGAAAGAGTCAGTACAGACATACGAAGCATGGGCAATCAAGTTGACCCACTCAGCCGGACCTGCCTCCCAAGGATAGTAATCCGCATAATCGTCATCAGCCTTAACATACTCATCGGGATGGGCAATTGCGACGATCTTCAAATTATGCTTCTTGGCAAGCTCCTGAGCACATTCACGATTCCATGCATTCTTACCCATGAAATAGCAGAAAACATACGGCTCGTCAGGAACGTTAATCGATGAAGAACCAGCAAGGCTTGCCCACTGATCTTTAGCCAGCAGCATCGTAGGGTCGCATACAACAGAGCATCGGACGCCCGTAGCTTTCTCTACCAAATCCGCTCCCGTATCCTCGCGAACAGAAATGGCCGAAAAATCAGAAAGAAACTCTTTTGTTTTGAGAAGATATTTTTCAGAAAGGGAAGATACTCCAAAACTAGTGGAATAAGACACCTTGCGGACAGGAGGCTGCACGAAAGAAAGTGTAAAATACCTACCAGCAATGTTAACGGGCAGCCAAAGCTGATCGCTACCAACAACAACGCTGTCATAATCAGCCACAAGAGCCCCAAGATCTTCAAACGAAGCAGCTTGAGGAGTAAAACTAAAATGTGTTGACTCGAAAGAAGAAAATGCACTTTTCCTCTTTGCCATTTTCTTTCCAAAGTCAGCATCAAACTTCTGCTTGATGCGATGCTTTACAAACCCCAGCTTTGCTCGATAAAGGTCTACATCAAATAGATGCTCAAGATAGTAATCATTACGTCCTACAGAAATAGCATGACCCAGGCCACGTTTATCAATAGTATTGACTTCAACACCCAGCTCCTCAAGGGCGCGCTGGGTCGCGTACGCCTGAAGAACGCTGCCAAAGTTGATTTTGTCATGACACGACGCGACTGCAACTCGCTTAGAACATGTAATAGCCAAACTGTCCCCTTAATCAACAGAACCCAAATAGGTCATATAACAATCCAATAAAACTCTGGCCGCAGCATCAATTTCAAATACCCGCAAACCGGCATCGTCACCAGGCGCGAAGACCTTTGTGCTCAACTCAATTAGCCTTTCGGCCCACTTTATACAGGAGCTAGAAAGTGATTCAAATTGCATCATGGTTGTAACAGCAGTCTCAGAGGTAACGGCATCAGACGCAAGAATGGGTGTATGCGATGCCTGGCATTCGACTCCGACCATTGGAAGACCTTCATACAGGCTCGGCAGGCAGAAAACATCAAATGCTCGATATAAAGATGCAGTGTCGCTTCTAGTGCCCAAAAACCGAACAGAATGGCTAATCCCCAGACAATCAGCTTGGTCCTTAATCTGTTCAACTAACGGACCAAAACCTACCAAAACTAAAACTGCATCATTGCGAATCTTTAAAACCTGATCGAATACCTTAAGCAAATATGAGTGATTCTTCTGCTCTGTAAAACGACCAATGTGCCCAATTAGAAGCTGTCCGTCAGCAACACCAAGCGATCGCCGCATCCTTAGGCGATCCTCATCATCTGGCGCGAAAACAGACAAGTCAACAGCATTACGCATGACTTCATATTGAGAACTCGATCCAAATAACCATTCACCAGCGAATTTGCTACATGCAAAACGGTGTGTCGGATACCGATTTGATTGCGTTTTCAGCACTGCCTTCAGGGCATTCTTGGCATACTCACCCTTACCACTCGTAGAATGGCTATGGGCGATACGCACGGGGACGCCCGCCTTCTTCGCGGCACGAAGTGGAAAGACCGAAAGCGCGTTGATGTGACTGTGGACAATCTTCCAGCCCTCTTGTTTAAAGAGGCGCTGAAGCTCTCGCTGATATTCAACAACGTGCTGATAGGGCGGAATCTCAAAGACCCTGCCACCGAGCGATTCGATTTCTTCACGGGGAACAAGCGTCGAATCGGAATCAACAAGAAAGTCAAACTGCACTTTACCGCGATCGATGTGGCGATAGTAATTCATAACGACAGCTTCGACGCCGCCGCCAACCATCTTGCCAACAACCTGAGCCACCCTAACCGGTTCAGTCATTTAGCAAGCACCTCCACCGGTAAAGACCTCAACGACCGTGAGGAGAACAATCTTCAAGTCCGTGATGGGGCCGCGCTTGGCGATGTACTCCAAATCACGGCGGACCATGCCGTCGAAGTCGGTGTCGTTGCGATCGGTCACCTGCCACCAGCCGGTGATGCCGGGCTTAACGGACAGTCGCTGCAGGTCGTACTCGGTGTATTCCGCCACTTCGTTGGGCAGCGGCGGGCGCGGGCCCACGACAGACATCTGGCCCAGGAACACGTTCAGGAACTGCGGGAACTCGTCGATGGAGTGCTTGCGAATGAACTTGCCGATCTTGGTGACGCGGGGGTCATCCCTCATCTTGAACATAGCGCCAGCGATCTCGTTCTGCCCCTTGAGCTCGGCGAGGCGCTCGTCGGCGTCCTTGTACATGGATCGGAACTTCCACATGCGGAAGGTGGACAGGCTGCCGTCGCGGTGGGTCTGGCCCACTCGGATCTGGCTGTAGAACGGGTTGCCCTCGCTCTCCAGGCGGATGGCCGCGGCGAGCACCAGGCTGGGCACCGCGATGATGGCCAGCACGCAGCCGCTGAACACGATGTCAAAGGCGCGCTTAACGGCGCGGTAGGCCAGGCGCGAACGATCCCAGTCCATGATGGATTGCATAGCCTTATATCGACCGGCGCCTTCACGTTGGTCCATGGCCTGAGCAATCAGCGCTGCCCCTACTTGCGCATTGCTCTCTGTCACTTCTTTATTAGCAGTCACGATAAAACTTACGTCCCTGTCCCCAGGAACCCCCCCCCGTCTATGAATTCAAAAAACGAATGATTTGCCGCTGCAACGTCTCCCTTACGTTTTGCTGGGCACGTCGAGCGGAAGTAACTCCCTAAAACTGGAATCGCCCTCGCCCACATCCACCAGGCACCAGCGCTTATGACGGTCGATCTTCTTTACGCGGGCCTCTTGCCCCACCAAGGGACCCTGCTCTATGTGCAACACGCCGTCTTCTATGCGCGCAACGCTGTTGCGCACCACGCCGTCGTCGTCAAGCACGCTGCGGTACCAGTCCTGCGCATCGTCCGGCATGGGCATATACGCCCGCTCCCTGCTACCGGCGATACGACAGCCAAAGCTCAACTGGGCCAAAGCCTTGTCAAGCGCGGCTGCATCGTGCGTGGCGACGAAGAAGTATTCCTTGTACATAGGTTTGGTTTGGAGCGACCATGCGCCGTCCCGCTTAAACCAGAACTCCTTTTGCATCACAAAAGCGTCCTGCATAAGGTTGTGCGGGATAATGCGGCGGACCTTTTCGCAGGTCTCGCGCTCTTTACCATTGGGGGTGTGAACCAAATACCAGCGGACGCGGCCATGCTGGCTGTTGGTGGTGACGCCGTTAAATGCGCCCGGCAGCTGCTCTTGGCGCCGTGCCGTCTGTTCCATGTTCTCGCCCCCTCTTTTGGCTTTGCGATGCACGCAAATGCAGGGGCGTTTAGAACAGGCTTCTCGCTCGCAGCTAGGCGCAGTCGCAAAAGTACAGGTTTTTGTAGAGGGGTATGGAGATGTACCTACTAGCAGTACATTTTGCGTAATCTGGGCAAACGCTGATTAATTGCTCGTATAATGTCGTCTGTCGAAAGATACAAAAACCTGTACCTTTTTGTGCAACAAAAAAAGCCGCTCAACCAGCGGCTTTTCTTATTTTGGCATGAAAAAAGGCGACCGCCCTATATGGACGGTCGCCTTTGTTAATTGTTGTGAAGCTTGCCTTAGGCGCGGGTCTTGATCTCCTCGGTCACCTTCGCAACAAACTCGTCAACGCTCATCTGAACGGTCTCGTTGGAGCGATCGCGGACGGAGATGTTGCCGGCCTCGACCTCCTTCTCGCCCAGAATGAGCATGTAGGGCACGCGGTCGATGCTGCGGGCCTCGCGGATCTTGTAGCCGATCTTCTCGTCGCGGTCGTCGCAGACCACGCGAATGCCGGCCTCCTCCAGCTTGGCGCACACCTCGTGGGCGTAGTCGCGGCTCTTCTCGGAGACGGGAAGCGCCTTGACCTGCACGGGAGCCAGCCAGGTGGGGAACTTGCCCGCAAAGTGCTCAATCAGAATACCGATGAAGCGCTCGATGGAGCCAAAGCACACGCGGTGCAGCATAATGGGGCGCTTCTTGGTGCCGTCGGCGTCCACGTACTCCAGGTCAAAGTTGAGCGGCATCTGGAAGTCGAGCTGTACGGTACCGCACTGCCAGGTACGGCCGAGCGAGTCCTCCAGGTGGAAGTCGATCTTGGGGCCATAGAAGGCGCCGTCGCCCTCGTTGACCTCATAGTCCATGCCCAGCTTCTCCAGAGCGGTGCGCAGGCCCTCCTCGGCGCGAGCCCAGTCCTCATCGGAGCCCATGGAGTCCTCGGGGCGGGTGGAAAGCTCTACATGGTACTTAAAGCCAAACTTCTGGTACACGGAGTCGATGAGGTTGACCACGCCCACGATCTCGTCGGTCAGCTGGTCGGGACGCACAAACAGGTGGGCGTCGTCCTGGTTAAAGCAGCGCACGCGGAACAGGCCGTGAAGGGCGCCGCGCAGCTCGTGGCGGTGCACCAGGCCAATCTCGCCGGCGCGGATGGGCAGCTCGCGATAGGAGTGCGGCTTGGAGGCGTACACCAGCACGCCGCCCGGGCAGTTCATGGGCTTAATGCAGTACTCTTCGTCGTCGATGACGGTGGAGTACATGTTGTCCTTGTAGTGGTCCCAGTGGCCCGAGGTCTTCCACAGCTGCTTGTTCATAATGAGCGGCGTGGAGATCTCCACGTAGCCGGCCTTGTGGTGAATCTCGCGCCAGTAGTCCAGCAGCGTGTTCTTAAGGATCATGCCGTTGGGCAGGAAGAACGGGAAGCCGGGGGCCTCGTCGCGCATCATAAAGAGGTCCATCTCGCGGCCGATCTTGCGGTGGTCGCGCTTCTTGGCCTCCTCCAGCATATGCATGTGCTCGTCGAGCTCTTCCTTGGTGGCAAAGGCGACGCCGTTGATGCGGGTGAGCATCTTGTTGTCCTTGTCGCCCTTCCAGTAGGCGCCCGAGACGCCGGTGAGCTTAAAGGCCTTGAGGGCCTTGGTGTAGCAGATGTGGGGGCCGACGCACATGTCGATGTAGTCGCCCTGCTGGTAGAAGGTGATGCGGGCGTCGTCGTCCAGGTCGCCGATATGCTCGACCTTGTACTTCTCGCCGCGCTCCTCCATAAGGGCGATGGCCTCGGCGCGGGGCTTCTCAAAGACGGTGAACTTGAGGTTCTCCTTGACGATCTTTTTCATCTCGGCCTCGATCGCGGGGAAGTCGTCCTCGCTGATCTTGACGCCCTCGGGCAGGTCGACGTCGTAATAGAAGCCGTTGTCGGTCGCGGGGCCGTAAGCAAAGTCGGCCTCGGGGTACAGGCGCTTGATGGCCTGTGCCATGATGTGCGCGGCGGAGTGGCGGATGACGTGCGTGACCTCGTCCTGCGGGAGCTCGGCCACCGAACCGTCATTGTAGAGTGCCTTCATGGGTATGTTTTCTCCTCTCGGATGCCTGATGCAAGTGCGTGCGATGCGCTCGGCGTTTTAACTTGCATCATTATAGGCAGGTTGCCTTGGTATACAAGCGCCCGCCGCACCTTAATGGCACGACGGGCGATTTTCTACGCATGCTTCATCGTGTGGGGCGGGGTGTGGGTCGCGCGTAGCTTGCGGCGTGCCCGTGGCTTGCACGGGACGCGCGGTGCCCGTGGCTTGCAGCCGGCCCGGCGATGGATGCGTTACTGGATGCGAGTTCGGCAGTAGGGGCAGACCTTCCAGTGCGCATCGAGCGGGCGATGGCAGCTGGGGCACACGTTGCGAACCTGGGTATCGCACACCGGGCAGACGACGAAGTCTTTCTCGATGGGCGCGCCGCACTGCGGGCAGGTGCCGTACTGGGCAAGCTGGCGCTCGCGCAGGGCCATGTCCAGCTCCTGCTCCTCGCGGTCGGCCGCGTAGGAGTGCGGGCGCAGGACCAGGTAGGCGATAAGGCCTACAAACGGGATAAGGGCGATGATGCCCCATGCCACGTAGGCGCTGGCGCCGCGGCGGCGAGCGTCGATGAACACATAGACGACCGACAGCACATACAGGGCGATGATAAAGCCAACGAAGGCATAGACGACGCCCATAAGCTGCGGCGACATGAGCTCGGAGATGTACTTGGACATTACGGGTACCTTTCGGAATATTAACAGTCCGGTCAAGTTTACCACGGGGTTTGTTTATATGGGACCACGGCTAGGGGCGGGGCCGCCGCGGACACAAACATCTCAATCTGTAACAGTTGGGAGCGGAATCCGGGTCTAGATGTTACAGATTTAGACGAATGGGTGCGCCGTCAGACTAACGTCCCAATCTGTAACATCTGGAGCCCAAATCCTCGTCTAACTGTTACAGATCGAGACATTCAAAATCCGCCGGAAGGTTTGTCTTGATCTGTAACATCTAGAACCCAAATCATCAGCTAACTGTTACAGATTGAGACAAAGGAAAACATCCAGGCCGAACGTCTCAATCTGTAACAGATACTCGGCAAAAACAGGTCTAACTGTTACAGAATTAGACATTCGAAATCGACTGATAGGTTCATCTAAATCTGTAACATCTAGACCCCAAAACAGTCCCCAGATGTTACAGATCGAGACGAACGGTTGCCGAAGTTGTCGACAGACGAGGTTGTCGACGTTACCGGGTCTCCCCTCGTCTGCCGTTGGCGGGTGTTGCGGGGCTGTTCGCCGCATTGCCGCTGCGCCGGAGGTGTGTAGACCGTAGGATAGTCTTATTGACGGCCTGTCAACTAGTCTGGGAGGCACTGTGGCAGAAACGTTTGATATCGCGATTGTCGGCGCGGGCATCACCGGATGCGCCATCGCGCGGCAGCTCGCGCGCTATGACCTGTCCATTTGCGTGGTCGAGGCGGCCAACGACATTGCGCTGGGAGCGTCGAAGGCCAACGGCGGCCTGGTGCACGCCGGCTACGATCCGGCACCGGGCACGGTAAAGGCGCAGGTCAACGCGCGTGGTTGCGAGCTATATGGCACGTGGGCCCAGGAGCTAGGCTTTTTGTTCCGCCGTACCGGGTCGATGGTACTGGGGTTTAGCGACGAAGACCGCGCACACCTGGAGAAGCTGCGCCAGAATGGCCTGGCCAACGGCGTGCCCGAGCTGTCGATTATCGGCCCCGACCACATCCGCGAGCTGGAACCGCGCGCGAGCGCCAAGGCAACGAGCGCGCTGTGGTGCCCCTCGACTGGGTTTGTCGACCCGTTTGAGGTTGCCATCGCCGCGCTGGAAAACGCCGTGGCCAACGGGGTGACGTTTATGCGGTCCGCTCCGGTGGAAGCGATTGAAGTCGCGGGCTCGGGCGACGACGCGCGCTTTACGCTGGCGACCCCCACTGGCAACGTGCGCTGCTGCTACCTGATCAACGCCGCAGGCAACGGAGCCGCGGACATCTCGCACATGGCCGGCGCCGAGGAGTTTCAGATGGTCTGGCGCCAGGGCAACATCGTGGTGCTGGACAAGGAGCCACGCACGCTCATGCCGCTCTACCCCGTGCCGACGCCGGTGTCCAAGGGTGTTATCGTCACGGGCACCGTACACGGCAACACCGTGATTACCGCGACGGCTGCCGTGCGCGAGCCGGACGACACGCAGACCTATACGAGCGATGTGAACGCGCTGCTGACCGGCGCGCGCAAGCTGGTGCCCGATCTGGATACGCGCCGCGTGGTGCGCGCATTTGCCGGCGGGCGCCCTGTCATTCAGGGTACGAACGACTTCTTTATTGGGCAGTCAGCCGTGGTGCCGGGTCTTTTCCAGGCGGCGGGCATTCAGTCGCCGGGCGTGGCGAGCGCGCCGGCCATTGCCGAGCGCATGGAGCAGGTACTGCGCGACGCCGGCGTGGCCCTGCGCGAACGTGCCGATTGGGACCCGATCCGCCATGCGCCGGACGACTTTGACCGCGCGCCGCTTGCGCGCAAGGAGGAGCTCATCGAGTCCGATCCTACGTGGGGACAGATTGTCTGCCGCTGCGAGACGGTGCCCGAGGCCGAGATCGTGGCCGCGATCCGACGCCGCCCAGGCGCGGTTTCGGTCGAGGGCGTCAAGCGCCGCTGTCGTGCCGGCATGGGTCGGTGCCAGAGTGGTTTTTGCCAGAGCCGCGTGGTTGCGATCCTTGCTCGCGAGTTGGGCTGCGACCCCAGCGACGTGCTGTTGGAGGATGCCGGATCTTGGCTGGTTAAGGGACCGCTGAAGGGGGTGCGCTAGGATGGCGGAATTCAAATCGAGCGCGATTGATTGCGGCATCGCAGAAGCCGTACAAACGCAAGTCTTCGACGTGGTCGTTATCGGCGGCGGACCCGCCGGCATGGCGGCCGCGCTGGCCGCGCATAAGGCAGGCGCACGCGTGGCCATCGTGGAGCGCGAGCAGCACCTGGGCGGAATACTCCGCCAGTGCATCCACCCCGGCTTTGGCCTGTCGCACTTTAAACAGGAGCTCACCGGTCCCGAGTACGCGCAGCGCTTTATCGACCAGGTGCACGCAACCGACATTGCGCTGTTCTTGGGCAGCATGGTGCTTGGGATCGATTCAGGCGAGGGCGCGGAAACCGCCGCGTTCCGTACCGTCACGCTCATGAGCCGTGCCGGCATGCTGCAGCTCACCGGACGCGCGGTCGTCCTTGCCATGGGTTGCCGCGAGCGCACCCGCAGCGAGATCAAGATCCCCGGCAGCCGCCCCGCCGGCGTGTTTACGGCCGGCCTGGCGCAGCGATACATCAATATCGAGAACCTCAAGCCTGGCTCGCGCGCCGTCATTTTGGGATCGGGCGATATCGGGCTTATCATGGCACGTCGCTGTACGCTCGAGGGGATTTCCGTCGAGGGCGTGTACGAGCTCATGCCATACGCCAACGGTCTGCGCCGCAACGTCAAGAACTGCCTGGACGACTTTGGCATTCCGCTGCACCTGTCCACCACCGTCACACGCGTAATCGGGTACGACCGCGTGGAAGCCGTCGAGGTGAGCCAAGTCGACGAGCGCCTGGCGCCCATTGCCGGGACGGAGCGCATCGTTCCGTGCGACACGCTGCTGCTTTCGGTGGGCTTGATTCCCGAGAACGAGCTTTCGGTGGGCGCGGGCGTTGAACTTGACCCGCGCACGCGTGGCGCCGTGGTTGACCAGAGCCTGCAAACGGGCGTGCCGGGCATCTTTGCCTGCGGCAACGTGCTGCACGTGCACGACCTGGCCGACAACGTGACGACCGAGTCCGAGCGTGCCGGTGCGGCTGCGGCGGCGTACGCGTTGGGTGGCAGCGCGGATGTCAAGACGAACACGGGCTGTCAGCTCACGGTCTCCCCCACCGGCATTGCGGGCTACGCACTGCCGGGACGCATTACGGCTGTGGCACTCACCAAACTCAACTTCCGTGTGCGTCGACCGGTCGACGCCGCCCGTGTGCGCATTCTGGCAGGCGACGAAGAACTGTTTGCAGGCAAGGTCCGCCCGTTTAAACCGAGCGTAATGGAAAGCTTCCCGCTGCCGGCAAAGGCAATCCAGCGCGCACTCGACCTGGGTGCCAGCGAAATTGTCCTGTCCGTCGATCCCGTTGAGGAGGCGTAAGGCCATGAACATAAACGCGATCGAAACACTGCAGTTCAACTGCACAACCTGCCCATCCGAATGCCTCCTGACCGTGGAGGTGGAGCGCGACACGAACGGCAACGTGATAGAGGTACGCTCCGTAACCGGCAACAACTGCCCGCGCGGCGATAAGTTCGCGCATCAGGAGCTCACCCGCCCCATGCGCGTGCTCACCACCACCGTGGCCGTATCCGGCGGCGACGAAGCCCTGCTCCCCGTGCGCACCGCCGAAGCCATCCCGCTAGAACTCCACGCCCAAGCCGTGGCCCTCATCCGCGGCCTGGTCGTCAACGCCCCCATACGCATGGGCGACATCGTGCTGAAGAACCTCCTAGACACCAACATCAACCTAATCGCCAGCATGGACATCGACCGAGCCCAAGTAGCTAATTAGGGACGAGACTCTTTTAGCTACCCCGCCATCCACCCCGCCCCTCCTCAATTGCGGTGAAATAGTTCCTGATTTCCGCCAAACCCCGGCATCCGGGAACTATTCCACCGCAACTATCTTTGGAATTGGTATTTAGCCTGTGCCTACTTTAGTGCCATTTCAAAACTATGCCGGATTACGAGGCTAATTCGGAGACCCCCATCCATACCGGCAATTTTCGATTTTTGATAAGCCGTCTACCTGCGGTTTTAATTTCGCGATTTTTCCCATGGTCAAGTAATACAGGTCCAGCCCCGTAATCCGCCATACTTTTGAAACCAGCCCATTTGGAACGGCCCTCTTTTAGCTACTTTTGTCTGCGCGCATGCCAGACTGGCCATGCCAAGGGGTGTCCCGAAGTGCCGGCATAAAAGGAACGTCCCCATGTGCCGGGCTTGGGATACCATGGTGGCAACCTAGCGAAAGGACGATGTATGGCACATGTCGATGACCAGCGTGTGGCGCGCGTGCTCGATGCGCTCGAGGCCCAGCACCCCGGCGCGCAGCTGCTTGTGAATGACCCGTGGTCGATCTACTATCTGACCGGCTTTTATGCCGATATGTTCGAGCGTTTTTGCGGCGTGCTGCTCGCACGCGGTAACGAGCCCGTGATCTTGGTCAACGCGCTGCATCAACTGCCCGAGTACGACAATGCCCGTGTTGCCTACCACACCGACACCGACGTCGTAACCGATGCCATCGCGAGTGAGATCGACCCGACCAAACCGCTCGGCATCGATACCGTCATGCGCTCCGGCTTCTTGATGCCCCTCATGGAGCGCCATGCCGCAAGCGAATTCTTCCTGGGCGATTATGCAGTCACCGCCGCACGCACCCACAAAGACGCCACCGAGCAGGAACTCATGCGCATGTCCTCGGCCGCCAACGACGCCGTGATGGCCGATGCGATCAAGCTCGTCCACGAGGGTGTGACGGAGCGCGAGATTGCCGACCAGATGCTCGGCCTGTATCGCAAGCACGGCTGCGAGGGCTTTAGCTTTCCGCCCATCGTGAGCTTTGGCGCCAACGCCGGCGACCCGCACCACGAGCCCGACGACACCATACTCAAGCGCGGCGACGTGGTGCTGTTCGACATTGGCGGACGCCGCTGCAACTACTGCTCGGACATGACACGCACATTCTTTTGGGGCGAGCCGGACGAGGAGACGGCGCGCATCTGCGACATCGTTCGCCGCGCCAACGAGGCCGCCGAAGAACTCATCGCACCGGGCGTTCGTATGTGCGACCTAGACCGTGCCGCGCGCGATGTGATTGAGGATGCGGGCTATGGACAGTACTTTACGCACCGCCTGGGGCACTCAATCGGCCTGCAAGACCACGAGCCGGGCGACGTCTCGCTCGTCAACGAGCAGGTCGTCGAGCCGGGCATGACGTTCTCCATCGAGCCGGGCATCTACCTCCCCGGCCGCACCGGCGTCCGCATCGAGGACCTAGCCCTAGTTACCGAGACCGGCGTCGAGATTCTAAACGCCTACCCCCACGATCCGGTCCGTCTAGACTAGCCAATGTGACAAAGGGACAGCCCCTTTGTCACATTGCGATTACGTCGCGCCACGAAAACGGGCCATCTACTACGTTTAACCCGCATGGGTCAACCATGCGGGTCTTTTTTAAAAACCAGCAAGCCGTCTACCTGCGGTTTTGATTTCACGATTTTCCGTGTGGTCGAGGGTAACCGGTCAAACGTAGTAAATAGGCCGATTTCGTGTCAAGCGAGTCAACTCGGGGCACAGGACAGCCAAAAAAGCACCGTCCCAAATTGACTGTTTTTGAGTTGCGGTGGAATAGTTCCTGGATGGGCCGCTAAAAACTGAAACAGGAACTATTTCACCGCAACTGATGAGGGGATGGGTTAACGCAGCAGGCCGGCTACTTCGCCGGCTAGGGTAATGGTGCCGGCGGCTACGAAAGGCTCGCCGGCGGCATCGAGGGCCGCGAGGGCCTCGGACACACTCGGATATACGCCCGTGAGCTTATCGGCATCAACGAGGACGGCGAGCTCCTCTGCCGGCAGGGCGCGGTCGGAATCGGTCTGGGTCACGACGACGCGGGGGAACGCCGGAACCAAAACGTCGACGATGCCCGCCACGTCCTTGTCTGCCAGCGCGGCGCACAGCAGCGTGGGGCGATTCTCCACGCACGGATCGATCTCGTCCAGCGCGCTCACAAAGTTCTCGCAGCTCTGAGGGTTATGGCAGGCGTCGATCAGCTTGAGCGGTTCAGTTCCCAGCACGTCAAAACGACCCGGTGTGGGGCAGCCCATAAGCGAAGCGTCGAGCGCATCGTGGTCGAGCTCGCGGCCCAGATAGCCCTCGCACAGCATAATCGCGCACGCAGCATTCTGCGGCTGATACGCCGGCTTAACCATGCTCGACGTATAGATGGCACGCGGCGTAGTGCAGCTAAACTCCACTGTATCGCCCACGTGAGCCGGAACCTTGGTCGTGGCATGGTTCACCACCAGCGGCACAATGCCGCACTCGCGGCAGCGAGCATCCATTACGCGCTGAACGCTCGCCTCGTGCGTGCCCTCGCCCAGCACAACCAAGCGCCCGGGTTTGATGACCGCGGCCTTCTCCCCCGCAATGGCCTCGAGCGTATCGCCCAAAATGCGTGTGTGATCGAGTCCGATGCCCGTAATGGCGACGGCGACGGGATCGGCCGCACTTGTGGCGTCCCAACGCCCGCCCATGCCAACCTCGAGCACAGCAACGTCCACCGCAGCCTCGGCAAACACCACCAGTGCGGCAGCCGTCAGCAGGTCAAACGGTGTGATGGTATAGGCGAGCTCCCCCGCCGCCACACGGCGCGCATTCACGCGATGTCCCGCCTCAACAGCAGCAGAAACGCCACGGGCAAAGGCCTCGTCGCTCACAACGCGACCGCCAACCTCCATGCGCTCGGGATAGCGAACAAGCTGCGGCGACGTATACAGCGCGGTCTTGAGCCCCTCGCCGCGAAGAATGGCAGCCGAAAAACGCGTAGTCGAAGTCTTGCCATTGGTACCGGCAACCTGAATGCAATCGAAATACTCATCCGGACGACCAAGCTCATCGAGCATATCGACAACCGTCTCGAGCAGAGGACCAGCATCCCCAGAAATCCGCCCCGTATCAGCAGCAAGCCCCACAGCCTCATCAAACGAAAGCAGCTCAAACGAGAACGGCACAGAATACGACCCCGAACGCTTAGGCATAAACCAAAGTCCCCTCAACATAAAAAGAGGCCCGAATCAACAACGAGCCCCTCCCATACAAAATATCAGCCAAACACCGCTTTGCAGCGACCTCAAGGCCACAACCAAGTGGCCCCACCAGGCAGCGGACGCCTCCGTAACCGCCATGGGAGCGGTTTGGGGCTTTGCTCGATACAAGTTCCGCACGAGCCGAAGGCCACTTAATGTGGCCTTCGTGCGAGCAGGACTGTTCGCAGTAGCGAGCAATGCCCCAAACCGCGTCCCTCAGTTACGCCTACGAGAAGTCAGCAACCTGCGAGTTCAGCGCCGCCAGGATCTCCTTGAGCTCAGCTGCACGGTCCCTCTTCTTCTGGACCACCGCGGGCGCGGCCTTAGCCACAAAGCCCTCGTTGGCGAGCGTCTTCTCGCAGCCGGCAAGCTCCTTCTGGGCAGCGGCGATCTCCTTCTCCAGGCGTGCCTTCTCGGCCGAAAGGTCGACCTTGCCCTCGAGCACCACAAAGACCTCGACGCCGCTGTCGACCACGGCAATGCTCGCAGCCGGCTTCTCAACATCGGTGCCCATGACCAGCGAGGAGGTGTTGGCCAGCGGCTCGATGGTCGAGCGCAGGCTCTCGAGCTTCTCGACGTCCTCGGCACCGGCGCGCACGACCACGTCGAGCTCGGCCTTGGGGCTCAAGCGGTAACGCGAACGCGTGGCGCGGGCGGCGGAAACGACGGCGCGGCACAACTCAAACGCGCGCTCGGCGTCCTCGTCGACATACTTAGCGTAGTCGGCGGGCTCGGGCCACTTGGCGATCATGAGCGCCTCGGCGCGGTCCACGTTGCCCTCGGCGTCCAGATCGAGCACGCTCGCCGGCATGTTGTCCCAGATTTCCTCGGTAACAAACGGCATGAGCGGATGCATCAGGCGAATGGAGGTGTCGAGCACAAAGATCAGGTTGCGCTGGGCCTGCAGACGGCCCTCGCCCTTCAGGCGGGCCTTGGTGACCTCGACATACCAGTCGCAGACCTCGTTCCAGAAGAACTGCTGAACGCCGCGGGCCATATCGCCAAAGGTGTAGTTCTCAATACCCTCGGTGACCATCTTCACGGCCTTGGCCAGGCGGCTGAACATCCAGGCGTCGGCCGGCGTCTCAACGACGGGCTCGCCGGGCGTGTAGCCCTCCATGTTCATGAGCAAGAAGCGGCTGGCGTTCCAGATCTTGGTCACAAACGACTTGGCCTGCTCGGTGCGCGGGCTGTCGATGAGCTTCTTGGTCTTCTTGTCGATGTTCGCGTCGAACTTGACGTCCTGGTTGGTGGTGCACAGCGTGAGCAGGTTGTAGCGCATGGCGTCGGCACCGTACATGCCAATGAGGTCCATGGGATCGACGCCGTTGCCCTTGGACTTGGACATGCGGCTGCCGTCCTTGGCCAGAATCGTCGGGTAGATGACGACATCCTTAAACGGGACCTCGTCCAAGAAATACAGCGAGCTCATGACCATGCGGGCGACCCACAGCGCGATGATGTCGCGCGCGGTGACCAGCGCCGTCGTGGGGTGATGGCCCTCGAGCAGCTCCGGCTTTTGCGGCCAGCCCTGCGTGGCGAAGGTCCACAGCTGCGAGCTAAACCAGGTATCCAGCACGTTCTCGTCCTGGTGCACGTGATGGCCGCCGCACTTGGGGCACACGTCGGTGTCCTCGGTGAGGGCGTCCTCCCAACCGCAGTCCTCGCAGTAGAACACGGGAATGCGGTGGCCCCACCACAGCTGACGGCTGATGCACCAGTCCTTAAGATTCTCCATCCAGGTGGTGTAGGTCTGCGTCCAACGCGCGGGGTGGAAGGTGACCTTGCCGGAGTTGACAGCGTCGAGCGCCGGCCCTTTGAGCTTGTCGACGGCGACGAACCACTGCTCGGACAGCCACGGCTCAAGCGCGGCGTCGCAGCGGTAGCAGTGCATGACGGAGTGATCGAGGTCCTCGACGTGATCGAGCAGGTCGTGCTCCTCAAACCACTTGATGACGGCCTCGCGGCACTCGTCGCGGTTCATGCCGGTGAACTCGCCATAGCCCTCGACGACCACCGCATGCTCATCGAAGATATTGATCTGCGGCAGGTCGTGGGCCTGACCCATGGCGTAATCGTTGGGGTCATGGGCCGGGGTGACCTTGACAAAGCCGGAGCCAAAGTTGGCATCGACGTGCCAATCCTCAAAGATGGGGATCTCACGGTTGACGATCGGCAGCATGACGGTCTTACCCACAAACGCTGCCTTCTCGGGATCCTTCGGGGAGACGGCGACGCCCGTGTCGCCGAGCATGGTCTCGGGACGCGTGGTGGCGACGACGATGTAGTCCTGGCCGTTGACCGGCTCGGTCAGCGGGTAGCGCAGGTGCCACAGGTGGCCCTTCTCGTCCTTGTACTCGGCCTCGTCGTCCGAGATGGCGGTGGTGCAGTTGGGGCACCAGTTGACGATGCGCTTGCCGCGATAAATCAGGCCGTCGTGGTACCAGTCGCAGAAGACCTTACGCACGGCCTGGGCGTAGTCCTCGTCCATGGTGAAGCGCTCGTTATCAAAGTCGACGGAGCAGCCCATACGCTTGATCTGCTCGACGATGATGCCGCCGTACTCGTGGGTCCAATCCCAGCAGGCGTCGACAAACTTGTCGCGACCGATCTCCAGGCGGCTGATGCCCTCGCTCTTGAGCTTCTTGTCGACCTTGGTCTGCGTGGCGATACCGGCGTGATCGGTACCGAGCACCCAGCGCGTGGACTTGCCGCGCATGCGGGCCATACGGATGATGGCATCCTGGATGGAGTCGTCGGTGGCGTGACCCATGTGGAGCTTGCCGGTCACGTTGGGAGGCGGAATGGTAACGGTGCAGTCGCCCACGCCCTCACGGCGCTTGTAGTAGCCGCCGTCGAGCCACTTCTGCAGGATCGCCGGCTCGTTGGTCGACGGATCGTAGTTCTTGGGCATTTCTTCCATATATCTCTCCCTGTCCCGCCGGGGAGGAATGTAGGCCCGCCAGGGTCTGCATTCCTCCCCTTAGGTATCGATTACTTCAGTCTGATATGACTTCGCTGAGGCTTAAACAAACACACAGAATAACACAGGTAGTTGGGGTTATTGCGCATATATAAAATAGCCTCCGACCGCGAGTGGTCGGAGGCTATTTGCAAACACGTTTTAGGCAGGTCTAGCCGTAGATGCGTTGGGGCTGTTCTTCGCCCTTGACGGCGGCTTCGGTTACGATGACCTTGGTGACGCCCTCCTCGCTGGGGAGGTCGAACATCGTCTGCTGCAGCACGTCCTCGCAGATGGAGCGCAGGCCGCGGGCACCGGTCTTGCGGGCAAGCGCCATGCGGGCGATCTCGTGCAGGGCGGCGTCCTCAAACTCAAGCTCAACGTCCTCGAGCTGGAACATCTTGCGGTACTGACGCACCACAGCGTTCTTGGGCTCGGTCAGGATCGACACCAAGTCGTCCTCGTCGAGCGCCTGCGTCTGGGTGACGACAGGCGTACGTCCCACGAACTCGGGGATCATGCCAAAGGCGTTGAGGTCCTGCGGGAGCACCTGACGCAGCAGGTCGTTCTCGTCGACCGAGGTGGGGCCGGCGATCTCGGAGTTAAAGCCCACGCCTTTGTTGCCCACGCGGTCGGCGATGATCTTGTCCAGACCCACAAAGGCACCGCCGCAGATAAACAGGATGTTGGTCGTGTCGATCTGCAGCAGCTCCTGCTGGGGGTGCTTGCGGCCGCCGGTGGGCGGAACGCTTGCCACCGTGCCCTCAAGGATCTTAAGCAGCGCCTGCTGAACGCCCTCGCCCGAAACATCGCGGGTAATGGAGAGGTTCTCGGCCTTGCGAGCGATCTTGTCGATCTCATCGACATAGATGATGCCCACCTGCGCGCGCTCAATGTCGCCATCGGCGGCGTTGATGAGCTTGAGCAGGATGTTCTCCACGTCCTCGCCCACGTAGCCGGCCTCGGTGAGCGCGGTGGCGTCGGCGATGGCAAACGGCACCTCGAGAATGCGCGCGAGCGTCTGGGCGAGCAGGGTCTTACCGGTACCGGTGGGACCGAGCAGCAAAATATTGGACTTGGCGAGCTCCACCTCGTCCATATCATCGCCGAGCTGCGAGTCCAAACCGTCGTCAAAGGCCGAAAGCGCAGCGCCGCCCTCGATTACACGGCGGTAATGGTTGTACACGGCAACCGACATGGCGCGCTTGGCGTCTTCCTGGCCCATAACATAGGCCGAAAGCTCGTCATAGATCTCGTGCGGCGTCGGCACGTGCGTGATGACCTGGCGGGCATCGTCCTCGAGCTCAAATCCCTCGGACTCGGGGTCCACGGCGGGCTGGGATGCAGCCTGGCCGTGATCGTTGAGGAAGCCCGGCAGCTTGCCGTTGCGGGCTGCGTCCATAAAGTCCGAAGCCAGCGACTCCTCCAAGATCTCGGAGCAGGCGGCAACGCACTCGTCGCAGATAAAGATGTTGGTCGGACCCTTAACAAGGCGACGAACCTGCCCCTGCTCTTTTCCGCAGAAGGAGCAGCGGATGGGGTTGCCGTTCTCGTCGAAGTTGTCCTGCATGTTACCGGCCATCCTAGGCGTCCTTCGCGGCAAGGTCGCGCGAGGTGACGATACGGTCGATCAGACCGTAGTCGAGGGCCTCGGCGGCCGTGAGGTAGTTGTCGCGCTCGGTATCGGCCTGGACCTTCTCGATAGGCTGGCCCGAGGCGTCGGACAGGATCTGGTTGAGCTCGCGGCGGGTCTTCTTAATCTCCTCGGCCACGATCTCAATCTCGGTCTGCTGGCCCTGGGCACCGCCGCTGGGCTGGTGAATCATGACCTTGGAATGCGGCAGGCAGAAGCGCTTCCTCTTGGCGCCGGCCGAAAGCAGCACGGCGGCCATAGACGCGGCCATACCGACGCAGATGGTGGAGACCTGCGGCTTAATGAAGTTCATAGTGTCAAGAATCGCCAGGCCGGAATAGACCTCGCCACCGGGCGAATTGATGTAGAGCGAGATATCCTTCTCGGCATCCTGGCTCTCAAGATGCAGCAGCTGGGCAACGACCAGGTTGGCGCTGACGGAGTTGATCTCCTCGCCCAAGAAGATGATGCGGTCGTTGAGCAGGCGCGAATAGATATCGTAGCTGCGCTCGCCGCGCGGCGTCTGCTCGATAACGTATGGCACGAGGGCGGAATCGAACTTAGCGATCATACGCATCTCCATTTCTCTCTTGCGGACCAAATTGGTTCTAGATAAACGTACGGTGCCCGCATGCTATGCATTGGCTGGCACCGTACGAAGCAACCGGATAACCGGTGTATAACTTTACCCCATCACGGGCGCACCCATGCGCTCGCGGGCAAGGTGGCGAGAATTACTCGGCGTCCTTGGCGGTCTCGTCGACCTCGGTCACCTTGGCGTTCTCGACCAGGTGATCGACGGCCTTGGAGCGACGGATGGACTCGCGGACGGCAGGCATGCGGCCATCGGCGATGAACTCGGCCTTGGAAGCCTCGACGTCCTTGACGCCAGCCTTCTCGAACTCGGCGTTGATGTCGTCCTCGGTGACCTCGATCTTGAGCTCACGGGCGAGAGCGTCGAGCGCCAGGGACTCACGGGCAACGTCGTTGGCCTGCTTGTGCAGGTCGCCGATGAACTGCTCCATGGTCAGGCCGGAAGCGGGCAGCCAGGTGTCCAGCGTCATGCCGCGGGCAGCGAGGTTGGACAGGAAGTTCTGGCCAAGCTCCTCAAAGACGGACTGCTCGTAGTCAGCGTCCATCTCGTCGAGCTGCAGACGCTCGGCGAGAGCGGAGACGCAACGGTTCTCCTTCTCGGCCGGGAGGCGGGAAGCCTTGTCCTGCTCGATTTCGATCTTGATGGCGTCGCGCATAGCGTCGATGCTGTCGAAGCCAAAGTCGGACTTGACGAGCTCGTCGGTGAGCTCGGGGGTGTTGCGGACCTTGATGCCCTTGACGGTGACCTCGACGGTGTGAGTCTCGGCCTCCTCGCCCTCCTCGGCCTCGTCGGTCCAGGTGACGGACTTGACGTCGTCAACGTTAGCGCCGATCAGGGCCTCGTTGAACTCCTTGGGGTTGCTGTCGCTACCGGCGATGAGCATGCGGCCCTCGGCGGCGAAGTTGTCGGCGTTCTCGACGGCCTTGAGGTCGACGGTCACATAGTCGTCAGCCTCGACGGCGCGACCCTCGACGTCCTCGAAGGTGGCACGGTAGTTGAGGAGCATCTCGACCTGGTTGTTAATCTCGGACTCGGTGACCTCCGCAGGAGGCATCTCGATCTCGACGGCGTCGAAGGAGGAGAGCTCAGCAGCAGGACGCAGGGAGAACTCGACGGTGTAGGTGTAGTCCTCGTGATCCTTGGCGAGGTCGAGCTCCTTGTAGTCACCGTTCTTGGTGGGGACGATGTCCAGCTCGTTGAGGACGGCGGGCTCGTTGGCGGCGATCAGGTCGTTGGTGGCCTGAGCGAGGGTAGCCTCGGCGCCAAGAGCGGAGTCGATGACCGGACGGGGGGCCTTGCCGGCACGGAAGCCCGGGAAGCGGTACTTCTTGGCGGTGTCCTTGTAAGCCTTCTTGATCGCGGCGTCGACGTCGGCGGCCGGGATGGTGACCGTAGCGGTGAGCTTGGCGTCCTTGACGTCAGAAGCGGTGATGTTCAACACGTTCCTCCTCATACTGCCCAGCTTATCTGAGGTGCTGGTACCTTTATGCAACAAAGAGTCGCGACGGCCGAAGCCGACGCAGATGCGTTGGTGCGGGCGAAAGGACTCGAACCTTCACGGGAATCCCACCAGAACCTAAATCTGGCGCGTCTACCAATTCCGCCACGCCCGCATGAGCGCACAGACTAGGAATGATAGCAGATACGAACGGCAAGCGCACGCACACCTTTTACAAGCTCACGACCTCACCACGAGTGCAAAAGGCGGGACGAGTTGCCCCACCCCGCCAATTACGACTTGTTCGCTGACCTGTTACTCCCCCAGCAGGGCCTTCTCGGGCGTGATCGGCAGCGAGCGCACCTGGTGGCCGGTGGCGTGTGCCACGGCCGAGGCCACGGCGGCGAGCGGCGTGTTGATGACGACCTCGCCGATCGACTTGGCACCAAACGGGCCCGTCGGCTCGTAGCTCGGCTCAAAGGCCACGCGAATGCTGCCGATATCCAGGCGCGTGGGCAACTTGTAGCTCATAAAGTTGCCGGTGCGCAGGCGGCCGCGGTCGTCGTGCTCGACGATCTCGTAGAGCGCGTGACCGATGCCTTGGGCAATGCCGCCCTCGGCCTGGACGCGCGCGAGCGCCTCGTTGATCACGGTGCCGCAGTCAACGGCAGCGGCGTAATCCACCACGGTCACCTTGCCAGTGGCCTTGTCGACCTCTACCTCGGCAATACCAGCCATAAACGGCGGGGGCGAAACGGGCAGGCAGGCAGAGGCGTGCGAGGTGAGCGCGTCGCCGCCCGCGATGTTCTTGACACACAGGTTGGCAAAGTCGCGCAGCGTGAGGTAGCGGTTCTGCTCGCGCGCGGCACGCTCGTCGGACAGGCGCACGTACTGGCCATCAAAGACCACGTCGGCGGCGTCCACATCCCACATCTGGGCGGCCTTGGCGCAAATCTTCTCGCGCAGCTCGGTCGCGGCGTTCTTGGCGGCAAGGCCCGTCACGTAGGTACCAGAGCTCGCGTACGAGCCGGCGTCGAACGGCGACACATCGGTGTCTACGCCGCGCACCACGATCTGCGAGCTCTCCACGCCCAGCTCCTCGGCAGCAATCTGCGCCAGAATCGTATCGACGCCCATGCCGTTATCGGTGGCGCCGGTGCCGATGGTAATGAAACCGTCCTCTTCCAGGCGCATGTCGATGCCGGCGATGTCCACGTTGGAGATGCCCGAGCCCTGCATGGTGAGCGCGCAGCCCAGGGCGCGCACGCGATCGCCCAGATCCACGGCCAGCGGCTTGTCGCGCCAGCCGATCATGTCCATCGCTCGCAGCAGGCAGCGGTCGAGTGCGCAGGCGTTAAGCTTCTCGTTGTAGTACTGCGGCATGGTCTCGCCCTCGCGAACCATGTTCTTAAGGCGCAGGTCGGCGGGGTCCATGTGCAGCATGTCGGCGAGCTCATTGACGGCGCTCTCCACGGCAAACTGGCCCTGGGTGGCACCGTAGCCGCGATAAGCGCCGCCGCGGTTGGTGTTGGTGTAGACGGCGTCCCACCTAAAGCGGCTCGCCTTCACGTGGTTGTAGATGGGCAGGCTCTTGTGGCCCGACAGGCCAATCGTCGTGGTAGCGTGCTCGCCGTACGCGCCGGCGTTGGACAACGTATGCAGGTCGATCGCCGTGATGGTGCCATCGTTCATGGCGCCCAGCTTGACGGTCATCTGCATCTGGTGACGCGAGTTGCCCGCGGTGATGGTCTCCTCGCGGGTGTAGCAGCAGTAGCTCGGACGGCCGGTCTGCTGGGTGACGAACGCCACGAAGATCTCGCAGCAGCCCGTCTGCTTGGAGCCAAAGCCGCCACCGATGCGCGGCTTGATGACCTGCACCTGCGACTGCGGAATGTCGAGCGACTGCGCGACCATGCGACGCACGTGGAAGGGCACCTGCGTGGAGGTGGTCACCGAGATGCGGCCGAACGCGTCGGTCGTCGCGAAGGCGCGGAAGGTCTCCATGGGCGCAGTCTGCGTGGCCTGGCTGGTGTAGGTGCGCTCAAAGACGATGTCGCTCTGGGCGAAGGCCTCGTCCAGATCGCCATAATCGCTGGTACCGCTGCACACCAGGTTGCGCGGGACATCGCCGCCCTGCGGGAACATAAAGGTCACGTCGCCCTCGGGGTGAATCACGATGTCGTTATCGAGTGCCTGGGTAAAGTCGAGCAGCGGTTCGAGCACCTCGTAGTCGACCTTGATGAGCTTGAGCGCCTTGTCGGCGGCCTCCTCGGTCTCGGCGGCGACAATCGCCACTTCCTCGTTTTGATAGCGCACGAGGTTCTCGAGGATCAGGCGGTCGTAGGGACTCGGCTGCGGATAGCTCTGGCCGGCGATGGTAAAGCGGCGCTTGGGCACGTCCTCGTAGGTGTAGACGCCCACGACACCGGGCACCTTCAGCGCGCGCGAGGTGTCGATGGAACGGATCTTAGCGCGGGCATACGGGCTGCGCTTGAGTTTGACAATGAGCGCGCCGGCGGGAACCATATCGCCCGTGTAGACGGGACGGCCCTCGAGCAGAGCCTTCGAGTCCTTCTTGGGCTGTTTGTGAGTAATCTGCTTGTACGCAACACCGTCGGAGCTCGTGTCGTTGACCGGCAGCTCGGGCATCTCAAAGCCCACCCGTACGCCAGACTCGTTGAGGAAGCGAACGATGGCGCGCAGCTGGCTCTCGTAGCCGCTGCAACGGCACAGGTTGCCGGCGAGCTGGCGCGAGAGCTCCTCGCGCGTGGCGACGAGACTCGGGTCCTCCTTGGCGGCGCGGGCGAGCGCCAGCACGTTCATGATGAGGCCGGGGGCGCAAAAACCGCACTGCTCGGCGCCTTCGGCGGCCATCGCACGGGCAAGCGCCTCGGACTCGGCCTTGAGGCCCTCGAGTGTGGTGATGGAGCGGCCCTCGACGCGCGCGGCGGGAACCGAGCAGCTCAGCACCGGATCGCCATCGAGCCACACCGTGCACAGGCCGCAGTTGGTGGTCTCGCAGGCGCAGCGCACCGACGCGCAACCCTGCTCGCGCAAAAGCGCAAAGAGCATGGTGTCGGGGGCAATCTGGACCTTGACCTTGCGGCCGTTGAGCGTAAAGGAAAGATCGATGAGTTTGGCAGCCATTAGCGCACCTCGCTAGAATCGACGCCGGGCACGCGGCGGCAGGAATACTCGTCCGTGGCAAACTTGGGGACCTGCACGGTCTCGAGCTCGCGGGCAAGCGCGGCCGAAAGCTCGATGCCGGCGGCGCGACGCACGGCCTGGACGGCGAGCGGTGCCGAGATGCGGCGGCGGTAGTCGGCCGAGCCCCACAGGTTGGTGCCGTAGCTCAGCGCGCGTACGGACGCGGCCAGGGCGCGCAGCTCGTTTTCGCAAGGACGCTCATTCACCAGGCCGCACGCCTCGCCCTGCAGCAGGGTCGCGCGCAGCGGACGGGCGCCCACGGTGACGTGCCAGGTGTTGTCCCACCAGGCGGCGGTGACGTTCAGCGAGGGGAAGTCGGTAGCGGCCTTGCGTACGGCCTCGTAGCTCGCGCGGTAATCGTGTTTGATGACCACGATGTGCTCGATAACGTCGCGCACGTAGCCCATATCGACGAACTCGGCGAGCGGCACGCGGCCGGCCCCCGTCAGCTCAACATAGGAATCGAGCGCGAGGAAGGCGGAGAGAACGTCCGAGAAGCCAAAGCGGCCGTAGATGCTGCCGCCAACCGTGGCGGTATTGCGCAGCTGCACGCCCACGATGTCGTGGACGGCGAACTCAAAGACATGGTTGACAAGCGCGTTGAGCCCGGCATGACGCTCGAGCTGGCGCAGGGTGCACATGGCACCGATGCGAAACTCGGTCTCGGTCTCCTCGATCTGATCGAGTCCGCAGGCCGAAAGGTCAATCGCCGTCGCCACACGACGCGAACCCAGGCGCATCCAGATGCCGCCGCCCACAATCTTGTTGTTGCGGTTCTTCTGCAAGAGCTCATAGGCTTCGGCCGCGTTTCCAACACGGACGTAGGTACCGAACTTGAGCACGTTCTCCCCCATCTCTCCACTTGTCCAGTACCTTTAAGTGTACCAAACGAGGGGGCACAGCTCGTGTCGGGACAAAATGAACCGTTTTCCTCCGTCGCGTGCGGATCAAAAAGGCTCCCAGCCAAGATGACTGGGAGCCTTCTGCGATGCTATATCGAGCGAAGATTTAGCAGACGCCCTGAGCGAGCATAGCGTCGGCGACCTTCAGGAAGCCGGCGATGTTGGCGCCCATGACGAAGTTGCCCTCCTCGCCGTACTCCTTGGCGGTGTCGTCTACGTTGTGGAACATGCCGCGCATGAGCTGCTCGAGCTTGCCGTCGACCTCCTCGAAGGTCCAGGACAGGTGCTCGGCGTTCTGGCTCATCTCCAGGCCGGACACGAGCACGCCGCCGGCGTTGGCAGCCTTACCGGGCATAAAGGCGACGCCGTTCTCCTGGAAGTAGGTCGTGGCCTCGATGGTCGTGGGCATGTTCGCGCCCTCGCCGACCACCTTGCAGCCGTTGGCGACGAGTGCCTGGGCGTCCTCGAGCAGCAGCGTGTTCTCGCGAGCGCAGGGCAGCGCGATGTCGCAGGGAAGCTGCCACACGCCGCGGCCGTCGCCCTCGTGCCACACGGCGTTGGGCTTCTCGTCAACGTACATAGCGAGCGTAACACCCTTGTCGTGGCCAGAGCGCTTCTTATTGTAGATGTGCTCGAGCACGGTGTAGTCGATGCCGTCGGGATCCTCGACCCAGCCGTGGGTATCGGAGCAGGCCAGCACCTTGCCGCCGAGCTGGGAGACCTTCTGGACTGCGTAGATGGCGACGTTACCGGAGCCGTGAACGACGACGCTCTTGCCCTCGAAGGAGTCGCCGCGGCTCTTTAGGTACTCGTCCACAAAGTAGGCCAGACCGTAGCCGGTGGCCTCGGTACGGGCGAGCGAGCCGCCAAAGGAGAGGCCCTTGCCGGTGAGGACGCCGGTCCACTCGTTGGTCAGGCGCTTGTACTGACCGAACAGGTAGGCAACCTCGCGGCCGCCAACGCCCAGGTCGCCGGCGGGAACGTCGGTGTTGGGGCCGATGTGGCGATAGAGCTCGGTCATAAAGGACTGGCAGAAGTGCATGATCTCGTTGTTGGACTTGCCCTTGGGGTCAAAGTCGGAGCCGCCCTTGCCGCCGCCCATGGGAAGGGTGGTCAGGCTGTTCTTAAGGATCTGCTCCAGGCCCAGGAACTTGAGCATGCCCAGGGTGACCGTCGGGTTAAAGCGCAGGCCGCCCTTGTAGGGTCCAATGGCAGAGTTGAACTCGACGCGGTAGCCGCGGTTGACCTGGACCTTGCCCTGGTCGTCGACCCAGGGGACACGGAACATAACGATGCGCTCGGGCTCGACGAGGCGCTCGAGCAGAGCGGCCTCCTCGTACTCGGGATGGGCGTCGAGCGCCGGCTGGATGGTGCCGAGGATCTCGGTCGCGGCCTGGATGAACTCAGGCTGCTCGGGATAGCGGGCCTTGAGCTCGTCGAGAACTTTCTGCGTGTAGCTCATGCTTCCTCCAATTGATGGAAAAGAAAAGTGTCGTTCGAGGCGCCCCATGCGCCGCGAGCTTTATCGAGTATGGATAATATCGCACTGTTGCGGGAAAGTTTCGCATAAGCCGACGAGCAGATGTTTCGTTTTGATTACGATGCAGGTAGAGGCGTTTTTGAGTGCCTGACGTGCAAAACCCGTGTTTCAAACCTGTTTCGTCCACGTGTTCCAAACCACCACATTGGGGACAGGCACCTTTGTGGTGGTTTTGGTGGTTAGAGGACGAGCTGGTGGTAGTCGGCGGGGGTTATGCGGCCTTCGGTGGCAGCGCGGAAGGCGGCAAGCGCATCGCCCGAGAACGGCATGGCCCAGCACAGGCCGCAACCCGCGGTAATGGAGCCGGGCAAAGGCATAATGCGCCCGGGCACACCGGCATCCAGGCACAGCTGCTCGCATTCCATCACATCGAAGGTGCTGTCAAACGACACAATAATCTTGCGCTCGTGGTCGAGGGCATCACCGGACGGGCCTTCGCGGTGTGCCTCACGATACGCCGCGGCGGCCGCTTCCTCTTCCGCAGTATGTCCACAGCCACCACAGCCGCAGGTGCAAGGCTCGGACCCATCGCAAGTGCAAGGTTCCCCGGTATCGGGGCAAATATCGTGAGACATGGCAACTCCTGTCATCGATGTGTGCAGATCTAGGCGAGTAACTCGGCCGCAGCAAACTCCTCGGGCGTATTGACGTTCTCGAAGCAGAGCGTCGAGCCCGCGGCCTTAACGATCTGCGGCTCATCTATGTAACCAGCCTGAACGCGATTGATCAGGCAGCGAATGCGCTGGCGGTCGCAGGCGAGCAGCTCTTGGGCAACCGGCGCACACGCGTCACGGCGCCAGACGGCGCAAAGCGGCTCAATCCCCCGCTCCTCGCGCGGCACGCACACGTCGAGCGCCTCGGCCTCAACACGATCGGCAAGCGCGCCGATGAGTTCCGGCGAGACGAACGGCATATCGCAGGCGACGATCGCCACGAGCGGCAATCGGGCCGCGGCCAACGAACTCGCGATGCCGCGCATGGCACCCGCCGGTCCTTCAAGGTCCGCCACCACACGCGACACCAGGCCGCCAAACGCGTGCTCCTCAAGATAGGCAAGCTCGCTGGGACGCGAAGTCGTCACGACCAACTCGCCGGCAACTGGCGCCAGCCGACCCAGCACGCGCTCGATGAGCGGCTCGCCGCAAAACGCCATGCGAGCCTTATCGCAGCCCATGCGTGAGGACAACCCGCCCGCCTGGACGACACAAGAAAGATTGGCACGTCTTACGGTAGTCATACGACAAAACACCTCCATCGGCATGCTCGAAACCCGGCACACGAAGCCAAATACCGTCGCCGATAAAGCGGGCGGCACGGCAAACCCGTGCAAAAACAAAACAGCGCCTTTGCGGCACGCAGCAAGACCGCGAGCACAAAAGCGCTGGTAGCGTATGGCGGGAACGTATGTGAATCGAACACATCCAAGACGTTTTGCACGCCTCGCAACGGTTTTGAGGACCGCGGAGCCCACCGGAGCCCATCCGTTCCCAAGTGCGGCGGTATTTTACCAAACCGAAACGGCTCTATCCCAAAAAGACGAGCAAGAAGTTGCGGTGGAATAGTTCCTGCTTAGGCTGCAAGACCCCAAAAACAGGAACTATTTCACCGCAACTGATAAGGGTAGGCTAGCGCAGGGACCTCAGGCCGCCGGCGTCCTTGTCGAGCACCGTAAAGCGCACGGCATCCAGGTGCTCCAAGATGCTGATGGCACGTTTGCGCGACACACCCAGGGCCTCGCGCAGTACGCTCGTGGTGGCAGCACCGCCGGATGCCTCAATGGCGGCGGCAACAAGCTCGCGCGCATGGGCCTCGGCGGCAGCGGACAGGGCAACGTCGCGCTCGACCTTAACGATCGAGCGATTGAGCGAAAGCTCGCGCAGGGCACGCGTCATGGTGTCGCGATCGAGCTGCAACTGCTCGCCCACCTCGGACAATATCGGTGCATCGAGGCCGGCTTCGTCCAGCAAGGCAACGATACGTTCGCAGGCCTCGCGCACCACACGCGCCGCGGCGGCAGCGGAGTGCGGGTCGAATACCTCGGCACCCTCGGCGGCACACACGCCACGCGAGCAGCCCTCGGCAATCAGAGCCGCGGCAACGCCATCATCAGCGGCAGGCCACGCAGCATGGGCAACGGCGCCGGGCGTAAAGCCCGTCTCCTTGGGAGACGCCGCGTGCATGGCTGACAGGGTCGCCGCCAGTGCATCCATCGCAGCGTCGAGCACCACGGCGTCCGCCAAGTAGTCCGCATCACCCACAGCAAGCTTGCGAACAGAGCCCTGCGACACCAACCCGCGCAGTGCGGCATCGACCTCGCCGACACCAAGATCCAAAGCGTCGGCAACATCAACCGCCGTAACTGGCAGCATCTGCAGCGCCAGCCAAGCGCCCACACCGCCCGCGGTATCGCCGGACTCAAGCGCCGCAAACAGTGCGCGCTCGCCGGCAGAAAGCTCGCGCGAGCGACGGCAGCGCGAAAGCAGCACGCGCCCGCCGCCGATGAGCATAACGGGCGAATACGACAGCACCACGGCATGGTCTCCGGCACGCAGCGGCAGCGGATCATCCAGGCGCACCTGCACGGTACGGGTCTCGCCCACCGCCATGGGGGCCTCGCCCTCCAATAGCATGATGCGGCCGACGACCTCGGCCGTGCCGGCCATCACATGCACACGCGCGCCCGACTCGAGCACGCGCGGCTTGGCGCCCTCGCGGCCGAGGTAGGTGAACGTCATCATAAAGCGCAACGTCTGGCCAAAGCGGTCCGCAACGCCCAGCATCTCGCCACGGTCAAGCGCCGCGGCACCGTCACCAACTAGGTTGAGCGCCACACGCTGACCAGGCAGCGCGCGCGGCGTATCGCCATGCACCTGAATCCCGCGCACGCGACAGACCGTACGCGACGGCAAGGCCATCAGCTCGTCGCCCACCGCAACCGGCGCATCGTGCAGCGTTCCCGTTACGACAGTACCGACGCCCTTAATCGTAAAGCAGCGGTCAATCGGCAGGCGCGGCGCGGCATCGGTGCGCTCGGCACGGTCGCGGCAGGCATCCCAGCAGGCACTTACCCGCTCGTCGAGCACCGCAAGCAGCCCGTCGATCCCCTCGCCCGTCTTAGACGACACGGGCACAATCGGCGCGCCCGCAAACACGGTACCCGACAAAAAGTCATCGACATCGAGCTCGGCCAGATCAACCATCTCGCTATCGGCCAGGTCGCACATCGTCAGCGCGACTACCATATGCGTAACGCCCAGCAGCTCCAGCACATGCACGTGCTCGCGGGTCTGCGGCATTACGCCCTCGACGGCAGAGACCACTAGCACGGCCACGTCGATACCCGTGGCGCCCTGCACCATGGCGCGCAAGTAATGCGCGTGGCCCGGCACATCGGCCAGACCAACGATCTTGCCACTCGGCAGCGCCAGCTCGCCAAAGCCCAGCTCCACGGTCATACCGCGACGGCGCTCAACCTCCAGGCGGTCGGGGTTTTTACCCGTCAGCGCCTCGATCAGTGCCGACTTACCGTGGTCGACATGTCCCGCCGTGCCAACGATAACGGGACACTCCACCAGCGCTTGGACCTCACTCATCGTGCAACTGCCTTCTCAACGCACGCGACGAGCGTCGATGCCGCCGTCTCGATATCGCGGTCGCCCACAAGCGTACGGACGTCAAACAAAATGCGATCGTGCGAAGTTCGCGTGACGACCGGCGTGTCGAAGTCCTGGACAAGCGAGCGCTTGAGCGCGTCGACGGACAGGCGCCCGTCGACCGGGCAGACGGCCACGCACATCGTGGGCAGCTCGACGGTAGGCAGCGAGCCGCCGCCGGGAGTCGACGACTCCTCGACGATTTCCACCTGCACGGCGCGCGGGCAACCCGCCTTATCGAGGCCCGCCACCATCAGCTCGCGCAGTTTGCGTGCGCGGCGCTCCAGATGAGCCTGCGGAAGCGTGAGCATGTTGAGCACCGGCACCTCGCGATGGGCCACATCCGCCCCATCCATGTAAATGCGCAGTGTAGCCTCGAGCGCCGCCAGTGCGAGCTTGCCCGGACGCAGGGCACGCATAAGTGGATGCGACCCGCAGGCCTGGACCAGATCGCGACGACCCATGATAATGCCCGCCTGCGCGGCGCCGAGCAGCTTATCGCCCGAGCATGACACGATATCGAGCCCCGCCGCGACCGAAGCCGGCGTGGTTTCTTCGCCTCCGCGCACCAAGATGTCGTCGGGCAACAGCGCGCCCGACCCCTGGTCCTCGTAGAACAGCAGGCCATGCTTGTGAGCAAGCGCCGCAAGCTCCCGAGAACCCACCTCCTCGTGGAAACCCTCGATGCGATAGTTGGAAGGATGAACCTTCAGGATCATGGCCGTTTCGGGCGTGATGGCGCGCTCGTAGTCGCCCAGATGCGTGCGGTTGGTGGCGCCCACCTCGATGAGTTTGGCGCCCGAAGCCACCATGACGTCGGGGATGCGGAAGCTGCCGCCAATCTCGACAAGCTCGCCGCGGCTGACGATAACCTCTTTGCCCGCAGCGTGAGTCGCCAGTACCAGCAGAACCGCGGCGGCATTGTTGTTGACCACAAGCGCGTCCTCGGCACCGGTAAGCGAGCGGATGAGCTGCGCGGCATGCTCCTTGCGCGACCCGCGCGAGCAGGTGTCCACGCTGTACTCGAGCGTGCTGTAGCCGCGCGCGACCTCGGCCACGGCCTTGGCGGCCGACTCCGCGAGCGGGGCTCGACCCAGATTGGTATGGATAACAACACCCGTGGCGTTGACGGCGGGACGCAGGCTCGGCAGCGCGGAGCGATGCGCACGCCACTCGATAGCCGATGCCAGCTCGCGCTTAGAGCGCGGGGCGGCACCGGCGCGAATGGCGGCGCGCTCCTCGTCGAGCTCGACCGTGACGGCGGCATGCACCACCGCGTCGCAGGTCTCCCCCGCCGCCTTCACTACCGGCCATTCGGCAAGCAGCTCGTTGACGGAGGGAATGGCGCGCAGGCGGGCGCGCACCTCATCGGACATGTTCTGGCTATCGCTCATGTGCGGCCTTTCAAAACCAAAGGTGAATCAATCGTTCGAACGTCAAACTATCAGCCAATTCGATCGGCTGAGTCAATCAATCGCTATTATCCTCGCGCGCCGCGATCTTTTCCACGCGAACGGCGTTTTCCTGAGTGAGCGCGGCGCCCGTCAACGGGTCCCAACGCAACGGTGTATGGTCGAGCGGGCCCACGCCCAAGGCTTGAGCGCCACCGGCATCGGCGCCAAACGAACGCCCGCCGGGGGCGGCCGAGGTGAAGATGCACGCCGGATGCAGATAGGGCGTCGTCTCCACGCGCACGCGGTCGCGGCCCATATCGCTCACGAGTTCGACGATCTCGCCGTCGACGATGCCCATGCGCGCAGCGGCATCGGCATTCATCTGCACGGCATCCAGATCCGAGCCCGCCTCGGCGGCGCCAGCCGCCGCGAGTCTGCGCGAAGTGTGCGACTCAAAGGGACGGTTGCCGCTAATGAGACGAAACATCCCCGGGCCGGGCTCCACCATGGGCGCGATCCAGTTGGGCACACGACCCAGGCCGGCTCGTTCCCATACGTCGCTTGCCAGCGCAATTTTGCCGCCATCCAAGGGAATCGCCGGCTCGCCCGTACGCGACGGCAACGCAACACCCGTGTCGGCCCAGCCGCGCTCCTTGAGCTCGTCCAGATTGATCCCAAAAGGCGCCACCTGGGCAGCCGTCAGATCGTCAGACGTAAACTGGAAATACTCGCCCACGCCACACGCCTGCGCCAGACCGGCAAAAATCTCCCGACCGGGACGTGTGCCGTCATGCTGCACGGGCAGCACGGCGTTGCGGTAGAACACGCGCGAATCGTTGGCGCCCACGACTGTGCCCACACCGCGGTCGGCCTCCAGATACGTCACGTCGGGCAGCACGAAGTCAGAAGCACGCGCCGTCTCGGACCAACGAATATCAATCGTCACAAGCAAGTCGAGCTGCTGCAAAATACCCAACCAAGCCTGTGCATTGCCATAGCCTGCACCGGGGTTACTGGCATAGACGATGAGCCCACGCAAATCGCCGGCAAGAATCGACTGACCGATGGTCGTGCACAGCCCGCGCACCGGATCGACCAGTGAATAGCGCTCGGACCCCAACTTGGGCTCGCGCGGCACCGGCGGCGTCGCAAAGCGAGTGGGATCGAGGTCGCCCAGTGAAAGCGGTGTGGGCGGATTGAGCGCGCCACCCGCATGTCCAATACAGCCCAGCAGCACATCGACCAAGCAGATAGCGCGTGCGGTCTGGGTGCTATTGGCATACGCGATGCCGATGCCACCATGAAAACCCGCATCCACCACAGCGGCAGGCGCGGCGGCAGCGAGATCGCGCGCCGTGGCGACAATCTCTGCGGCCGGCACGTCGCACATCGATTCGGCCCACTCGGGTGTCCAAGAACTGGCCGCCTGCGCCAGCTCGTCAAAGCCTGTGGCGTAGCGGTCCACGAACTCGTGATCGTACAGGTCCTCGGCTACCAGCACATGTGCGATACCCAGCAGCAACGCCAGATCGCATCCAGGACGTACGCGCAGCCAGCGGTCGGCAAGCGCAGCCGAGCCACTGCGCCGGGGGTCAACCACGATAATCTTAGCCCCACGTCGACGGGCATCGTTGAGCGCATCAACGGCCCCCATCGTCGACGAATCGACAATGGAGCGCCCCAGATACATGATGCAATCGGTATGCGCCAGGTCGGAGGCGGGGCTGTAGCCCAAGCTGTGCTCCCAACCGGTAAGTCGGCTTACCTCGCAGGCACCGTCGGCACCGTACACGTTGGGCGAACCAAGCGCATGCATAAAACGATACGCCCAGTAGCGGTCGAACGAGGGCACGCCGAGCGTCATGCCCAGTGCACGGGGCCCGCGCTCGCCAACAATCCCCAAAAGACGCTCGGCAATCTGAGCAAACGCCTCGTCCCAGGAAATCGCATCGAACCCCGAACCATCAGCTCGTCGGCGCATAGGATGCAAAATCCGGTCGCGCTCGTCAAACGGCATTGCCAGGCGATGCCGTCCGCGGGCGCAAAGGGCACGCGCCGCGCACGGGTGCCCCGGCACCGGCAACTCGGCCACCACGCGACCGTCCTCAACGCGTGCCGCAAAGGCGCAATCGGCATAGCATCCCCCGCATGTGGTCACCACGGCGCGACCGTCACGCTTCGCAGCAGATGCCATCTCGATTACCCCTTTCATCAGCCAAACACAACAGGCCAAAAGCCCGGCAACGAGCCCCAGACCCAAAAAGCCTCCCGCACGGCAACGCCCCGCGGGAGGCCCAACGTCAAACAGACGGTACCTTACGCCTCGGACTTCTTAGCGTAGATAAACCAGTAGCCGAGTGCGACCAGAACCGCACCGCCCACGATGTTTCCCAGCGTGGCGGCGGACAGGTTAAACGCAATGCCCGCGACGTTGAGTGCACCGGCCCCGGCAACCTCGGCACCATAGCCGCACGCATGCATCACGGCACCCATGGGCAAAAAGTACATGTTGGCAACGCAGTGCTCAAAACCGCAGGCCACAAAGGCAGCGATGGGCAGCAGAATGCCCACAACCTTATCGACTACGGTCTTGCCGGCGGTACCGATCCACACGGCAAGGCACACAAAGATGTTGCACAGGATGCCGCGGAAGAAGATCGTCACCCAGTCGATCGTCACCTTGCCGGCGGCGACGCTCACCATGGAATTGGCGACCGCCTCGCCGTTGAGCTTGTAAATGCCGGCCATGTACACCAAAAAGACGATGAACAGAGCACCGACAAAGTTACCGACCCATACGACGACCCACGCCTTGAGCATCTGGACCAGGGTGATCTTTTTGCTCTTGAGCGCGCAGACCATAAGCGAATTGCCCGTGAACAGCTCGGCGCCGCACACCAGCACCAGCACCAGGCCCAGGCAAAAGCACAGGCCGCCCACGACACGCTGAGCGCCCCAGCCCAGCGTGCTATCGCTCAAGAACACGGTAAAGAACAGACCGCCGAAGGCAATGAACGCACCGGCGAACATTGCCAACAGAAAGGCCTTTGCGACCGGCAGGTTGGCCTTGGTCACGCCGGCGGCCTCGGTCTTGGCCTCGATCGCGGCGGGCGCCAGGCAATCGGGAGCGGGATATTCTGCCTTGGAATCTGCCATGTCAATCACTTCTTTCCTAATCAGCAGGGACAAGCGCTCCTATTGCTCTTGTCCCAAGCGGACAAAGTGGGAAAAGTCGTTGGCGGCCACGGCGTCGTACACGGCGTCGACGGCGTCAAAGACCTCCGGGGACATAGGGTTGTAGAACTCCGTATCGCCCGGCTGAATCCCTATGAAGACGATATCTTCGCACGATTGCTCGATTTCCTCGATCAGAATCGACAAAGGGAGCGAATGCGTGGTGAACATCGACTTGCGGGCCACGTCACGTTTGTCGAGCAAGCGGATGGCGCCGACGGGCAGCGCCATGTCGGCGGCATCGACCAAAACCAAACGCGGCGGACGCTCGCGCTTGACCTCGATGATGTCATCCTCGGGTGTTTGCCCGCCGTCGATGGTGTACCAACCGGCGATGGGCGCGTCTTCCATCTTTTTGGAGAGCACGGGGCCGGCGGCATCGTCGGCACGCAGCACGCTTCCCGCCGTGAGCACGATACCCGCAAACGGGACGCCGTTCACACGACCATCCACAACGCGACCCATTACTGCAACCTCCCCGTCAGATACACGCCCGACACATCGCGCACGCGCTCCACCAAATCGCGGAACTTCATTAAGAACGCGACCTGCTGGGCATGCAGGCCAAAGTCGTCGTCGAACACCGAGATGCCGGCCTTGGCCGACCCGCGAAAACCGCGCTCGTCGAGCAGCGTGTCGCAGGCCTCGAGCAGCGACGGCACCGCCGCCTTGTCAAGCTGGCACTCGCCAAAGGAGCGGATGGCCTCGAACTTGGTCTTGGCCTCTCCCTCCGGCAACGCGTCGACGAGCGAATAGAACACATCCACCGGCACCGACAGGCGCGGCTCAAAGCAATCGAGCACGCCGGTGTGGTGGCCCACGGCGAGCGTGTAGTACAGCACGTCGCAGGCCTCCTGGGGAACGTCTTCCTCGGTCTCCACAAACTTACGCGTGAGCTCATAGAAGACCACCTGGTCGGGCGCATGGCCCAGGCAGGGGTCGGCGACGCCCTCGGCAGCCTCGTCGCTCGCGCGCGAGGCATCGCCAAAGGAGCCGCCGAGCATGCCGGGACCCGCAAAGTAACCAGAGCGGTCCGTGAGCTCCATCTAGCGACCTCCGGCCAGCACCAGATCCTGCAGCGCCGAGTAGACCTCAACGCGGCGCGGATCGTCCTGCTTGTCGATGAGCAGCGCCATGGCACCGCGGATATCGCCCTTGGGCGCGCCCTCGAGCGTATCCATAAACTCATTGGCCAGGTCGCGGCCGTAACGATAGCCGCTCATGGCGCGAGCCTCGCGCTCAATGGCAACGCGCAGCTTGTACGGCACGCCGGGGTGCAGGATATCGGCCTGCTCGCCGGCGGCCTCCACCGTGGTCTCGGCATGGAGCTTTTGGTCCAGCAGACCGAGCGCCATGGCAAAGCCGTAGATGGTCTGCGCGGGGCTGGGCGGGCAGCCGGGGATATAGACATCGACCGGCAGAATCTTGTCCGTGCCGCCCCAGACGCAATAGTTGTCGTAGAAGATGCCGCCGGTGCAGCCGCACGCGCCATAGGACACCACGATCTTGGGATCGGGTGCGGCCTCAAAGGCGCGCAGGGCCGGCATGCTCATGGCACGCGTCACGGCGCCGGTGTACAGCAGCACATCGGCGTGACGGGGCGAGGGCACGACCTTGATGCCAAAGCGCTCGACGTCGAAGACGGGCGTGATGGAACCGAAGATCTCGATCTCGCAGCCGTTGCAGCCGCCGCAGTCGACACGGTAGACGTACACCGAGCGCTTGATCTTCTTAAGAAGAGTCGCCTTGGCCTTCTCGATGCTCTCGTCGAGCTCGATCTTGGTCGGGCGGTACTGAAGCCGCTCGGGCAAAAGCGTGGGTTCGGCCATGGTTACTCCTCCTTCGTTTCAAAATCCATGATGATGCCCTCGACCGGCGCCGGACCGGCGGGAATCTCGGGCGCATCGGGGTTGAGCTCGCGGTCGATATACTCCGGGTTCACGCCGTGGCCGCCCAGATACTCCATGCCGGGGCCCTGGGGCTCACCGGACGCAAGCGTCTCGTTGGCGGCCATGCCGTGCGCGTTGCCGGTCTTTACGGCCGAGGCGGCGCGCAGGGCGTCGAGCTCGCGCTTGCACTCCTGGCACATACCGACGGTACGGGCGGCCTGCTCGGCCTCCATGCCGCCGGCCTTTTGCAGCAGGCGCTTGGCGTAGTCGATCTCCTTGTGCGGGGCGAACGGCTTGCCGCAGCGCGAGCAGTGCTCGAGCGTGTAGACGCTCTTGCTGGTGAGGTCGTCCTTGCTCATGACGGCCAACTCAAACTCCTCGGTGAGCTTGATGGCCTCCATGGGGCAGGCTTCCTCGCAACGGCCGCAAAAGATGCAGCGACCGTAGTCGATCGACCAGGTGATGGTATCGGCCGCAAGGTCGGTGTCCATGCGAATGGCATCGGCCGGGCACGCCACGCCGCAGGCACCGCAGGCGATGCAGAGCTCGGCATTGTGCTCGGGCTTGCCGCGCATGTCCTTGTTGGTGGGGAACGGCGCAAACGGGTACTTGACCGTCGCGTCGCCGGCCTTGGCGTTAACCTTCCAAAGCTTCAGCATATTAGAGCGCCTCCTCATCGAGCGGAGCGGCCATAGTGCCCTCGCCCGCAAGCGGCGACTTGTCGCGCCAGACGTTCTCGAACTGCTCCTTGTCGAGCACGTGGTCGCGCTTAGCGGCGACATCGGTCACCGTCACGCGGTCGGTGCAGGAGTAGCACGGGTCGAGAGAGCCGACGATCAGCGCCGCGTCACCCACGGTGTTGCCGCGGAACATGTAGCGCAGGACCGGCCAGTTGCTGTACGTGGCGGCCTTGGCGCGCCAGCGGTAGCACTTCTGGTTGTTGCCGAGCATGGCCCAGTGCACGTCCTCGCCGCGCGGCGCCTCGGTGGCGCCGATGGCGTACTTGTGCGGGGTGTACTCCCAATCCGTGGTGAGGATGGGGCCCGACGGGCAGTTCTCGAGCATGGTCTCGATCATATCGATCGAATCGTAGACCTCCTGGATGCGAACGGCGGTACGGCCGAAGGCATCGCAGGTGTCAGCCGTGGCGGCGTGCATCTTTTGAACGTCCGGATCGGCGTAGCCGTCGAAGGGATGGTCGAAGCGCACGTCGCGGGCATAGCCCGAGCCACGCATGAGCGGGCCGACCGGCGAGAAGTCGCGTGCGATCTTGCGGTCCAAGATGCCGATGCCACTCGTACGCCCAATAAAGTTGGGCGTGGAGAGCAGCATATCGACGAGTTCCTGAACCTCGGAGCGCAGCTGGTGAATGGTCGTGAGCGTGGAGAGCTTCTGCTCGGCCAAAATGTCGCGACGCACGCCGCCGATCACGTTGAGGCCGTAGGTCTTGCGGTGACCGGAAAGCTTCTCGGCCAGGTCCATGGACTTCTCGCGGACGCGGAAGAACTGCTGGAAGCCGGAGTCGAAGCCGGTGTAGTGCGATGCGAGGCCAATATTGAGCAGGTGTGAGTGCAGACGCTCGACCTCGAGCATGATGGCGCGGATGTACTGGGCGCGCGGCGGGACATGGATGCCCTGGGCGCGCTCAACGGCCTCGGCATAGGCCACCGAGTGGGCGCAGCCGCAGATGCCGCAGATGCGGTCGGCGAGGAACGTCACGGCGTCATAGTTCAGGCGCGTCTCGGCGACCTTCTCCATGCCGCGGTGCACGTAGAACAGACGGTAGTCGGCGTCGACGATCGTCTCGCCCTCGACGAACAGGCGGAAGTGGCCGGGCTCGTCGGAGGTAATGTGCAGCGGGCCCATGGGGACGAGCGTGGTCTCCTTGCCCTTGGTGTCGGCCAAGAACTCATAGTTTTCCATGTCGCTCGCGGGAGCGGGACGGAAGCGGTAGTCCATAGAGTCCTTGCGCAGCGGATACAGGCCGCTGGGCCAATCGTCGGGCAGCACCAGGCGACGACGATCGGGCAGGCCCTCGGGGATCAGGCCGAACATATCGCGTAGCTCGCGCTCGCCCCACACGCAGGCGGGGACGAACGGCGTCACGGACGGGAACGTCATCTTGGCGGGATCGACCTCGGTGCGCACGGTCACCCAGCCGGGGTCCTCTCCCTCCATGGAGATAACGTAGTACACGGCGTAACGGCCGCACAGACTGCGCTCGTCGTTGCCGATGATCACAGGAATCCAGCCGTAGCGCTCGTAATACAGGTAGTGGACGGCCTCGGGCAGCTTGTCCTGCTTGACGGTAATCGTCAGCTGGTCCTCGCACTGCCACTCAACCTTCTCGATAGCGCCCGGCACTGCGGCGCGCAGGGCCTCGACGTGGCTTTCGCAACGACGAGCGTAGTCCTTCTTTTCAGGTTCTGCCATGGTGCTAATTCACCTCGCTTGTCTTGGTCTGGGAACTGAACACCATGCGGTAGAGAGGAGCCTCGTGGAGCTCTTCGACGCTCTGGTTCAAAACGACGGACGTTGCATCCTCGACGCCGCTCGTGATGGCGACCGGGGTGGCGATACCGAACCACATGACCACGATCGCGAGGGCGATCTCGGGGATGATCATGAGGGCGGGCACCTCGTGGCGCTTCATGCCCTCGGGCGCCTTGCCGAAGATGGACTTGAGCGCGATGCCGGTAAGGGCAAAGTACACGCCGGTGAGGCCAATGGCCACGAGCACGACCACCCAGATGGGACCGGACTGGACGCCGGCCACGAAGGTGAGGAACTCGGAGATGAACAGGGCGAACGGCGGGAAGGCGGCGAGCGCGAGCAGGGCGATGATGGTGAGCGCTGCCGTGACGGGAGCGATCTCGACGACGCCCTTGATCTTGTTCAGGTCGCGGGTGTGGTAGATGTGCTGGATGTTACCGGCCATGCAGAAGGCGAGCGCCTTCGTGAAACCGTGGAAGATGCAGTGCAGCAGGCAGGCGGCGATACCGAGCGGACCACCGATACCCAGGCACAGCGCGACCACGCCGACGTTGTCGACGGAGGAGTACGCGAAGCGGCGCTTGATATCGTCCTGCTTAAAGATGCACAGGGCGGCCACCAGGATGGACAGCGTGCCCAGGATGAGCAGGAGCGTACGCGGATAGGTGTCGCCCACCGTGATGATGGACAGGGAGTAGAAGCGGATGATCACCAGCATGGCGCACTTGAGCAGCACGCCCGAGAGCAGCGCGGAGACCGGGCTCGGAGCCTGGGAGTGCGCGTCGGGCAGCCAAGTGTGCATGGGGAACAGGCCCGCCTTGGTGCCGAAGCCGATGACGATGAACGCGAACGCGAGGCGCACGAGCATCGGGTCGAACTGGTCGGCGTAGGGCATGATGGAGGTGAGGAAGGCTGCCTCATGCGCGTTGGGCATGATATCGGCGGCGTTCGCGTAGATGAGCAGCGTGCCGAACAGGCCGAAGGCCACGCCGGCGGTGCAGACCATCGCGTACTTCCAAGACGCCTCGAGCGCCTGCTTGTTCTTGTAGATGCCCACGAGGAACACGGTCGACAGCGTGGTGGCCTCGACCGCCGCCCAGGTGAGGATGATGTTGTTGGACAGGCAGGCGAGCAGCATCGTGAAAACGAACAGGCTAAACAGCGCGTAGTACTGCTTGGTGCGCTCGGCCGGCATGGTCTTCTCCTCGATATCGATCTTGATATAGGAGATGGAGTACACGCCGGTGATGAACCCGATGATGCCTACCAGAAGGACGAAGATCGACGAGAGCGAATCGAGATGGAGCCACAGGCCCAAAGCGTCGATATTCTGCCCGCTCGAGAGCATGGTTCCCGCGGTGACGACCGAAAGGACAAGGGTCGCCGCGACGGAGATGGTGTTGAGCCCCGCGAAGACGTTGTAGGACGTCGTCTTGGGGAGCGCAGCCATAATCAGGGAGAACACGAGAGGACAAGCGAGCAGGGCGACCGTCAGCATTGAAACATCCATGGCCTACCCCTTCAATTCGGTCAGGTCGTGGGAGTCGAGCGACTTGGTGTCGTTCCAAATCCTCACGACGACGGCGGACATGATGATGACGGCGAAGATGGCGTCGGTGGCGATGCCGATCTCGATGATCTCGGGGGCCGTGGGCGCGAGCAGAGCGAGCGTCACGTGGCTACCGTTCTCCATAAGGCAGTACCCGAAGATCTGCTTGAGGATGTTGCGCTGGGAGATGATGCACGTGAGGCCGACGAAGAAGTGCGCGAAGCTGATGGCGAGGGCCGGAGTGGCCACCTCGGCGGTGGGCAGGCTCAGGCGCGTGACCACCGCGAAGCAGACGGCCACCTCCAGACCGGTGAGGATGATGGTCCAGGCCGGCTTGATGGAGGAGGTCAGCGTGCTATCGGCAGGCGAACCCATCTTCTTGTAGGCACGGTTGAGAATGAACGGAACGAGGATCACCTTGGTGACGAAGGCCGACGCGGCCCACATGAGAAGCTCGGTGGCACCGGTGGTGAGGCCCAGGGTGAGCAGCACGCCCACCAGGACAACCGACTGGATCGCGTACCACTTGATGGCGGACGGGATGGTCTTCGAGACGACCACCATGGTGGAGGTCACGATCAGAAGACCGCCCAGGATATTGACTAACGAATAACCCATGTCCTACCTCCTAACCCATCCAACTAGAGGACAGAGGACCGGCGACGACGACCATGATCATGAGGACGACGAACACGAACGCCATGGCGCGCGGAAGGGGCTGGCCGGCGGCCACGGTCTCGCTCGGCTCACCGGGCAGGACCTTACCCATCCAACGCAGGAACCATGCGAAGGTGGCGACGGTCTCGACGACCATGACGCACACGAGGACAAAGATGACCGTGTTGGTAGCACCAACCGCGAAGCCACCGGAAATGATCTGGAACTTGGAAAAGAACGTGCTCATGGGGGGCACGCCGGCGATAGCGGTCGCGGCGACCGCAAAGCCCACGCCCGTGACCGGGTACTTCTTCATGAGGCCCTGGATCTTGGGCAGCATACGGGTTCCCAGCGTGAAGCTGAGAGAGCCAGCGATGAGGAAGAACAGGGTCTTGGTGAACGCGTGGTTGAAGATGTGCTCGACGGCGCCGTTAAACGCCATCTGGCTTCCGAACACGGAGAGGCCCAGGCCAAAGAACACGTAGGCGAGCTGCGCGATCGTCGAGAAGGCGAGCAGGCGCTTCATATCCTTCTGGGGCAGGTACATGAGGAAGCCGAAGAGCATGGTCACGACGGCGTCGATGATGGCGACCCAACCGACGATCTCGGGGATATCGCCGGCGCTCGCAAGAGCGCGGGCGAACACGCACACGCCGACCTTAACCATGGACGCGCCATGAAGGTAGGCGGAAACGGGCGTGGGGGCCTCCATTGCGGAGGGCAGCCACATGTAGAGCGGGAACTGGGCGGACTTGGCCCAAGCAGCGAACAGGATGAGCAGCAGCACGACGGTCTTCATACCGGAATCGAGCTGGGAGATCGCGCTCAGCGCGAACGTGCCGGTTCCGGCGAACAGGAAGGCCGCGCCGATGTAGAGTCCCAGAGCGCCGATATGGGTGATGATGAGCGCCTTCATACCGGCCTTCTTGGCCGTGGGCGTCATGTAGTAGCTGATGAGGCCCCAGGAGCACACACCGGTGATCTCGAAGAAAACGAGCTGGCCGACGATGGTGGAGCTGTAGGCGAGACCGGCCATGGCGCCGATGAACGTGGAGAAGTACACGTAGAAGCGACGACGGGGCGCGTCGGGATGCTCCTTATTCTTATCGCTCATGTACGGGAACGAATAGATGACGACGAGCAGGCCGATAGCGACGAACGCGGGTGCGAGCAGCGTGCTCATCCGGTCGAATATGAAGCCCATGACCAAGGTCTGGCCCATACTCGCCCAGGTTACATCGACCGCGTTCATGCCGTTTCCGGCAAACGTCGCGGCCAAGCCAACGGAAGCGACCGTGGCGATGCCGCCGGCAAAGGCGCAGATCCATTTAGCGTAGGGACGCGGCAGCATGACGATGAGCAGGGAGCCCAGCATGGGGACGGCGATCGCCACCATGGCAAAGAGGGACAAGCTCGATTCGATTGACATAGTTTCTCCCTTCTCCCTACACGCCTACGACGACGAAGACGAACGCGAGGACCGCGATGCCGACGACGGCCCAGGTCTGGTTACCGAGCACCTTGAAGCGCGAACGGGAAACGGAGTTCTCGAGCACGCCGCAGACGACGAAATCGACCAGGCACTTGACGAGGAAGACGACGGCGCCCACGAGAGCGGTGACACCGATGGTCGCGGGCTCTCCCCAGGGGATGAAGATGGAGGTGAACCAAGCGACGACCACGACCTGCTTCATGCCCATGGCGAGCTTCATCATGGCCAGGGACGGGCCGGAGAGCTCGGCGAGCGGGCCCTCCTGGAGCTCCTGCTCGGCTTCGGCCTGATCGAACGGAAGCTTGCCGAGCTCCATGTAACAGGCGGCCGCGAAGGCGACGCCGGCGAGGATAACGGCGACGACGCTCGAGACGTTGCCCGTAACGATGTGCTGACCCATGGTCGCAATGTCCGTGGAGCCGCACACGATGGCGACGGTGAACAGCGCGATGAGCATGGACGGCTCGATGAGCACGCTCATGAGGAGCTCGCGGATACCGCCGAAGCCCGCGTAGGCGTTGGAGGAATCCACGCCGGACAGCGCGAAGAAGAAGCGGGACAGCGCGAGCGCGTACATGATGGTGATGGCGTCACCAAAGACGGGCATGGGGCTCTGGAGCGTGAACATGGGCAGGCCCATGGCGAGCATAAACGACACCGCGAGGAACAGCGGCGGCATGATGCGCAGCACGAAGCTCGAGTCGGAACTCACGGACTCGGGACGCGCCATGAGCTTCGCGAGGTCCCGGTAATCCTGAAGGATGGACGGACCGCGGCGATTGTGCATCTTCGCGCGAATCACACGGGCGAGGCCGGAGAAGAAGGGCGCGACCAGCATGACCACGAGGCCCTGCGCCATCGCAAGAACGATGTTCATAATATCCTCTCCCCTCTCTAGACCATGACCACGGCGAGCACGAGGAAGACCACGAGCGCCGCGACGATGTAGCAGATGTATACGGAGTAGTTGCCGCCCTCGATCTTGGAGGCGAGGCCGGCCAGCTTGTCGGCACCCTCGCTCGGTGCATCGACCAGGAAACGGTCGGGCAGGGGCTCGACGCCCTGGGCGACACCGGTGAGCTTCTGGAACACGTGCGCGATGGACCAGCAGATCTTGGTGCATACCTCGCGCAGGGTGTAGAGCGGGCCCATGAAGAGTTCGACGTCGGACGCGAAGCTCGTGGCGACGACGGGCATGTGCTCGTTGGGCTCGTAGCCGCACGCCCAAGGGTCGGTCTTCTTAGCGGGGGCCTTGGCGCCGAGGCAGGACCTCAACGCGAACGCGAGGCCGGTGAGGACCACGAGCGCGATGGCGATCGCGGGGGTGGAGGTGGCGGCACCGGAAATCTCGTTCACGAGAGACACGCCCGAGGTGGCTGTGACGGCGGAGCCGGCAAGCACGCTCTGGGCGACGTCGCCCAGAACCGGGGCGATGACCGGGGAGCCGATTCCCAGTACCACGCAGATGGCCGCGAGGAGCATCTGCGAGAACAACATCGGAGCCGGGGACTCCTTGGCGTTCGCGGCCTCCTGGGAACGAGGGCTGCTCGCGAACGAGACGCCGTAGGCCTTCACGAAGCACGTGACGGCCAGGGCACCGGTGATGGCGAGGGCGGCCGCGGAGGCGACGGCGAACACCATGACGACCGGGTCGGAGAGCGTCGAGATGTTGAACAGGGACTGGTAGGTGAACCACTCGGAAACGAAGCCGTTGAGCGGCGGGATGGCCGAGATGGCAAGGGCACCGATGAGGAAGCAGACGGCCGTGACCGGCATGCGGCGGAACAGACCGCCCATCTTCTCCATGTTGCGCGTACCCGTGGCATAGAGCAGGGAGCCCGCGCCGAGGAACAGCTCGCCCTTGAACATGGCGTGGTTGAGCGTGTGGTAGAGGGCGGCCATGAGCGCGATCGTCGCGATGACGTCGTTGCCCAGGGCGTGCGCCGTCATGGACGCGCCGACACCGAGCAAGATGATGCCGATGTTCTCGACGGAGTGATAGGCAAGCAGGCGCTTGATGTCGTGCTCGTGGAGGGCGTAGACGACACCCAGGACCGACGAGATGGATCCGAAGACCAGGACCATGAGGCCCCACCAGAGCTGGACGCCCGAACCCGCGAGCAGGTCGAGACCGACCTTGAGGATTCCCAGGATGCCGATCTTGATCATGCCGCCGGACATGAGGGCGGACACGTTGGACGGCGCCTCGGGGTGCGCCTGGGGCAGCCAGGAGTGCAGCGGAATGATACCGGCCTTCGCGCCAAATCCGAAGAACGCGAGGACGAAGCACGCGGAGGAGACGGCGGGTCCAAAGTCATGCGTACGGAAATCACTGAAGCTGAAGGAACCGCCCACGCCGTTGGTCATGAGCAGGAAGCTCGCCATGATGAGAACGAAGCCCACGTGCGCGATGACGAAGTAGAGCCAACCGCCCCTAATGGAGTTCTTGTTCTCCTCGATAACGACAAGGAAGTAGCTCGTAAGGGACATGAGCTCAAAGGCGACCAGGAACCAGAACACGTTGTCGGCGGTGATGACGAGCATCATCGAGGCGACGAAGGTGTTCATAAAGAAGCCGGCGCGCCCGACCTTGCCCGGGTACTCGTCGAAGTAGGACAGACCGTAGATGAAGCCCGCAAAGGCGAGAATCGAGATGAGGACCACGATCAGGCCCGCAAGGCCGTTGAGCAAGAGCTCGAGACGGGCGAACGGGAAGAAGAAGACCGTGTTGAGGGACGAAACGTCGCCAAGCACGGCCTCGAGGCCCGCGATGAACGACAGCACGGCCGCGACGGCGCCGATCAGGCAGCCGGCGGTCTTGGCGGCGTTGTCGGCCTTAATCAGCAGAACCGAGGCGAGCGCACCGATGCACGAGACGGCAAGCGATGCGATAAACAGCGTCATGCTATCCATTGTTTACGCTCCCTTCTGCTTTCTCGGACAGACCCTGGGCCACAGCGGTAACGTCGACGACCGGACCGTTTTCGATCGAGCGCAGGCGCTTGGCCTCGTCGAGCTCGCGATCGGCCGCGCCGCCCATGACGGTCAGCGCCTTGGTGGGGCACGCCGCCACACAATGCGGACCGTCCGGATCGAAGGCGCACAGGTCGCACTTGACAGCGCAGGTGTACTGGCCGGGAGCCCACGTAAGCAGGCTGCTCAGGGACTTAGGATACGAAGGCGTCGGGTCGCACATGCCTGCGACACCGGCGATAGACGTGCCATCGGGATGGATGGCTCCGAAGGGGCACGCGATGGCGCACAGCCTGCACCCGATGCACTCCTGCTCCTTGACGTGGATGCGATCGCCATCGTGCTCGATGGCATTCACCGGGCAGACCTCGGCGCAGGGGGCACCCTCGCAATGGTGGCAGGCAAGGGCGGCCGAAATACCGCCGGTCTTCACGAGCGCCAGGCGCGGCGTATCCTGAAGACCCTGCATCCGGTGGGCGTCGGCACAGGCGGACTGGCATGTTCCGCAACCGATGCACCTCTCCGGGTTGATGTCGATGAAGCGGTTCATCCCCACTTCCTTTCAAAATAACGGGCCGGGCTCCCGAACGTACGGGACGCCCGGCCCAAAAAGCCAACGAGAACGGGACTACACGATTTGATTCACGTGCGTCTCGTCGTCGAACTTGGCGGCGCCAGGCTCAACGTCCTGGGGAGCGGCGGCGTCCACCAGAGCCTGCTTGAGCTCGGTGTACTGACGCTCGACCTCGCCCTCGGCCCAGACCTGGTCGGCGATAGCGTCGACCTGGCAGGCGGAGAACTTGTCCTCGGGCGTATGCGAGACCGGGTCGACCTTGTGCATGGTCAGCTCGTTGCACTTGCCGATCCACCACTGGTAGGTCATATAGACCGTGCCCTTGTTGATGCGGTCGCTCACGTCGGCGCGGCTGTATACCTGGCCGCGGCGGCTGTGGATCGAGACGATGTCGCCATTCTTGATGCCGCGTGCCTGGGCGTCCGCGGGATTCATGCGGACAAAGCCGGGCTCGTCGGCAAGCAGTGCCAGCGTCTTGCAGTTGCCGGTCATCGAGCGGCAGCTGTAGTGGCCGACCTCGCGGACGGTGCACAGGATGAGCGGGTACTCATCGTCGGGAAGCTCGGAGGGCGCCTCCCAGTCGTGTGCCATCAGGTTGGCGCGGCCGTCCTTGGTGGTGAACTTGCCACCAGCGAACATGTCGGGCGTACCGTGGTCGTTCACATCAGTGCTCTTGACGGGCCACTGGGCGTAACCGCCCTCGGGAGCCATCTTCTCGTAGGTCGCGCCCACAAAGTTGGGGCACAGGCTAATGCACTCGTTCCAGATCTGCTCGGTGTTGTCGTAGTGCATGGGGTAGCCCATGCGCGTGGACAGGTCCGCGAAGATCTCCCAGTCGTGGCGGCACTCGCCCTTGGGCGGAACGGCCGCGTCAAAGTGCTGGAAGCTACGGTCGGATGCAGTAAAGACACCCTCGTGCTCGCCCCAAGAGGTAGCGGGCAGGATGACGTCGGCGAGCATGGTCGTCTGCGTCATAAAGATGTCCTGGCAAATGAACAGATCCAGCTCGGAGAGCGTCTTGCGCATACCGGCCGAATCGGGCTCGGTCTGCACCGGGTCCTCGCCGTAGTTGTAGAAGCAGTGCACCTTGCCCTCGTCGACCAGGTGGCCCAGGTCGGTGAGCTTGTAGCCCTCCTCGAGCGGGAGCTTTTCCTCGGGCACGCCCCAAGCCTTGGCAAACTTGGCGCGAGCGGCGGGGTCGGTGACCTTCTGGTAGCCAGGGTACAGGTTGGGCAGCATGCCCATATCGCAGGAGCCCTGGACGTTATTCTGACCGCGCACGGGCGCGAGGCCGGAATTGGGTTTGCCGATCTGGCCGGCAACGCAGGCGATGGAGGCGATGGTGTGCACCGTCTTCAGGTTCTGCTTCTGCTGGCATACGCCCATGCCCCAGCCAATGATGGCAGAAGGCTTCGCCGTGGCGTACATCTCGGCAGCTTGGTGGATCAACGCGGGCTCGACACCCGTGATGTCCTGTACGGATTCGGGAGTGTAGTTCTTGATGGTCTCCCACCACTCGTCAAAGCCGTTCGTATGCTCGGCAACGAATTCCTTGTCGTAGAGGCCATCGTTGACCAGACAGTTGGCAAAGGCGTTGAGGAACGCAACATTGCAACCGTTCTTGATCGGAAGGTAGAGATCGGCGATACGCGCGGTTTCGATATGGCGCGGGTCGGCGACGATGATCTTGCAACCCTTTTCTTTGGCTCGCACGATACGCCTTGCGACGATGGGGTGCGAATCGGCAGGGTTATAGCCGAAGAGGAAAATGCAGCCCGCATCCTCCATACCGGGGATGGAGCATGACATGCAACCTGAACCAACCGTGTCCATCAGACCGAGGACAGTAGGGCCGTGTCAAGTACGGGCGCAGTTGTCCACGCTGTGGGTGCCGATGCACGCACGCGTAAACTTCTGCATGACGTAGTTCGCTTCGTTGCCGCCGCCTCGCGAGGAGCCGGTGGTCATGACAGCGTTAGGACCATATTCGTCAATTATGGCCTGCATCTTAGATGCGGTGAAATCCAGTGCCTCGTCCCAGCTTACGCGCTCAAGATCCGCGCCCTTAGTGCGGCGGATCATCGGGTGCAGTACGCGAGGAGTCAAGATCTTGGTGTCGTTGATGAAGTCGTAGCCGCTCATGCCCTTAAGGCACAGCTCGCTCTGGTTGGTGATGCCGTTGAGCGGTTCGGTACCCACGACCTGGCCGTTTTGGACCAAGAGGTTAAACTGGCAACCGGCGCCGCAATACGGGCAGATCACTTTATGCTTCTCCATGACACCCTCCTTCCTTTCTCTGCTACCGAATACTCGGTACTTATTTGACAATCATTAGGCCTGTCGCCCGACGCTTACGCCTCGTTTTCGATGGTGGCGCGGGCACGCTCGGCAGTCAGTTCTGCCAGACGCTCCTCGTCCACCAGGGTGAGGCCCTTGGTCGGACACGCCTCGGCACACGCCGGACCGCCGGGACGGTCCACGCACAGGTCGCACTTGAGCACGAAGCTCTTAGTCTGCGAACCCACGCGAACGTCACCCATCAAGACGGGGACCTGCGTGGTCGCCACGCTCACGGCGCCAAAGGGGCATGCCATAACGCAGCTCTTGCAGCCGATGCAGTTGTCCTCGTTGACGCCGATACGATGGTTCTTTGGATCAAAGAACAAGGCGCCCGTAGGACAGACCTTCGCGCACGGAGCGTCCTCGCAGTGGTGACATGCCACCGGCGCGGAGATCTCGTAGGTGCGCGTTACGCGCAAGCGAGGTGCGGCGATGTTGCCGGGAATATCGTGTGCCTCGATGCACGCCGCCATACAGGTTTGGCACCCAATGCAGCGTGAGGAATCGGCTACGACTCGTTTATTGCCCATGTTGTTCACTCCCTCCTGAATCCCATGCCGGAGAGACCCTGTCGACGTTGCCCCGGACCGCCCGTGGTCCGGCATCGGCGTATCGAGTGCATGCGGCGAAACAGGCACTTCGATAGAATTCCTCCAACGATATACAGGTTAAATATACGCAGTTGCAGGGGGTAAACTTGAGCATAGGCCCTGCAATACGGATGTATTGCAGGGGTTTTGGCAGGTTGGAACTATTCTCTAGAAGCTATAAAGGTGAGTGTATTACATGCGTACGCCCCAGAGATTTTTACGCGCTCTCATTTTGGATGTACTACGCTTGTATACGTGTTAATGGTTATTTACTTGAGTGAAATAAAGTAATGGTTATAAGATTCTAAGAGGTCGGCATATGCCGCATTAGACCGACTATATTGCACGTTAGCTAAGGGAGGGCAGTGATGTCATCGACGCAAAAACGAGCCATCCTGCAGGTGCGCATTCGCGAAGAGGACAAACAGCATGCCGAGCGCCTCTACGACGCCATGGGCACATCGCTTGCCGAGGCCGTTCGCCTTTTTGTCGCGCAAAGCATTTTGATGCGCAAGCTCCCCTTTCAGCCGGTCGCCGTGCGCTCAAAGGACGGCACCGCCGCCTATGGATCGCTCAAAGCATATGGGGACCCCAATCGCCGCTCCGAGGAGCGCAATGCCTGGATTGAATACCTTGCTACAGAAAACGACGATTCGATTTTGGGTCCCGAGGAAGTAGATATCCATGAGTAGCACCATCATCGACGAGACCGTCATACTACGCTACCTGCTCAACGACGACGAAGTTCTGTCACCGCGCGCCGCCAAGGTCATCGCCACGCGCACCGCTCATGTCTACCCCGAAATCATCACGCGCGTCATGGTCACGCTGCGCGACGTCTATAAGGTTCCCCGCGTTGAGATTGCTGCGGCCATGAAAAGGCTGCTCGATGACGTCATGGTCGACGAGCCCACCGTTGTCGCCCTTGCCGTCAAACTCTTTGGCAAGACCCATATGGACTTTACCGACTGCCTCCTCGCAGCCCGAACCGCCATCTACAACGATGATGTCGTGAGTTTTGGCAAGCCCATCATCCAAGGCATGATCGATTACCGCCGCAAGCGCCAAACCGCAGCCGAAGCCCGCGACCGCGCCGCCGAATCCCGCAGCCGAAGCACCGACTCCACCATCGACAAACTCCGCCACCGCCCCCGCAGCTAATCCCCATCCCCTCCTAAGTTGCGGTGAAATAGTTCCTGGTTTTAGGCTTATTCGAGCTTTTCAGGAACTATTTCACCGCAACTTTCTGTAAGGGTGGTTTTTAGTGCCGCCGAGGGGCACTAATCAACCGTTTGCCGATATGTTTGGCTCCGACTCATGACTCTGACCTGCCCCGTCAAGCTTTTGGTCAGTTCATGGCAAGGTCTGGCGGACCAAATATGGGATAGCGTAGTGTCATTCACTCCCCCTCGAGACCATGGGGTCGAAAATGAGTCATGATAAACGCTGTTCCAAATCGCAAGCAGAGCTATTCTTCCGGTTATTCGAGGCCCATCATGGCGGGCATCTGTTTGTAGCTACCAAAAAATGGGATGAACGCTGTGCCTACGCGCTCATGCAAAAAGAGATGATTATTCGACTCTACAACCATGTCTACGCTGATCCCGCGTATTGGAATGACCTCGGCGTCGAAGATCGCATCTTTCAATTGGCATCCGCTATTGCGGTCGTTGAACCGGATGCCGTGTTTTGTGGAGCAACGGCGGCACTGCTCTATGGCGTCGGTTCTGCATATTCCCTTCTCGACAAGGTGCAAGTGCTGCTGCCGCGTTCCACCAGACGCGATATGTACGAATTCGTTGAATACCGACGCTGGCGGGCGGGCAACGTATGGCAGCTCGGACCGTTTACGTTAACGGATCCATATCGCACGGTGGTCGACATCGCCCGAACGAGCGCTTTTCGATATGCACTAGGCTATGTCGACGGGCTGGCTCGTGAGTACGGTGTCGAGCGTGAAGAATTGCGTGCATATGCACAAGCGAACTGCCGCGGACTGCACGGCATTGCGCGCGCATTTAACGTTTTTGAACACATGGATGGCAGATCGGATAACGGTGGAGAATCCGAGGCACGGGCGGCAATGATTCTGGCGGGAGTTGCCGCTCCCGAACTTCAGGTTGAAATCACTCGACCGGGAAACGCCGGCTATTATTTGGCAGATTACGGCTGGCAGATGCCAAACGGCTCTTGGATGCTGGCTGAGCTGCATGGACTAGGCAAGTTTGAGGACGATGCCCAAAATGATCCGGAACATACTGCGGCAAAAACCTATCGAGCTGCCCTTATGCGCGATGCGAACCTGCGTGCCATGGGCCACAACGTCATTCATTTCAAGCTCTCAGACACCTACGATGTCAAAACGTTCGGCTCCATGATGCGCGGCTACGGTATACCAACCACAAAACCCTACGCAGACTCCTGACCGGCTGCCCTCATCTTCTCGACAACAGAACCCATCATCGAACCAGCCCGCTCGGCCTCAATAAGTTGCGGTGAAATAGTTCCTGGATAACAGCTTTTGTGGCTAATCCAGGAACTATTTCACCGCAACTTAGGAGGGGATGTGGGGTCCCTGGCATGTATATGAAAATGGCTCTGATTCCCAAAAGGAACCAGAGCCATTCATCTATCTTATGGAGCGGGCGACGGGAATCGAACCCGCGTCATCAGCTTGGAAGGCTGGGGTTCTACCATTGAACTACGCCCGCAAGATATGGTCGGGACGACAGGATTTGAACCTGCGACATCCTGCTCCCAAAGCAGGCGCGCTACCAAACTGCGCCACGTCCCGAAGGTGTTGAGCAGCTAAGGTCTAAACCTTGCGTGTCCCAAAGCGAAGGAAATTATAGGGGAGACTCCCCGCCTGTGCAAGCATTGATGCCTTAGCTCCTCGAATGTGCGACAAAACGACTATGGAGTAGACCGATCACAAAGGCAACCACGGCGACCGGCGCCCACGCGGCTCCAATGTCCGCCAGCGGCAGCACATCAAACGGCAGCCATGCGCCCGCAAAGAACGCATCACGGACCGAGGTGATCACACTCTGTACCGCGACAACGCCGCCGACCCAGACCCACACCTGCGGATGCGCGTCGCAAAAACCGTGTACCAGGCCCATCAGTACCAGCACGATGGCAACGGGATACAAGGCGTTGAGCATAGGCACCGAGAACATAAGAATCACGTCGAGGCCCACGTTTGAAAGCACGCACGAAAACGCTGCGAACACAAAGGCGAGAACCGCAAAGGGACGGCGCATGGCCTCCTCGGGCGCCTCCGCTCCCCCATCGACCACATACGTTTCGCAAAAATAACGCGAGCAGCAGCTGATAAGGCCAATGCACACGTTCATGCAGGCGAGAAAGAAGATGGCGAAGACCACAACCGTGCCGGCAAGCCCAAAGTGCATGGAAGCCGAACGGGCGAGGATGGCGGCGCCGTTGGTAGCGTCGGGCATCACGGTGCCGAGCTGCATACCGGCAAGGCCCAAGCCGCAGTAGATGATGGCCATGAGCACACCGGCGATCACACCGGAACGCGAAATCTCGAAGGCCACGCGCTTGTCATCGGTAACACCCAACTCGTGGATGGTCTCGGCGATGATGATGCCAAAGGCGAGCGACGCGAGCAGGTCCATGGTCTGGTAGCCAGTCAAAAAGCCCTGCACGGCAGCACCGGCATTGTAGGGAGCCTGCGGCGCGGCAGCGGGACCCAGCGGCGAAATCACGGCAGCACCCACGACCAGCACGATGAGCGCAATGAGCGCGGGGCCCGTAATGCGGCCGAGCACGCGTGTGATGACGCCCGGACGCAGCGTGAGCACAAACGCGACCACGAAGAACCCGATGGCAAACACCAGGCGAGCCGTGCCGAGCGAAACGCCCTCGGGTAGCAGCGGCACCAGCATTTCGAACGCCGTAGAGCTTGTGCGCGGAATGGCCAGGCACGGACCGATGGCCAGGTAGACCGCCGCAACGAAGAATTCGCCAAACTTAGGATGCACGCGGCCGGCCAGCTCGCGGGCCGTACCGGCGAGCGCGACGGCGATAAAGCCCATGACGGGCAAGCCGATGGCGGCAATCAGAAAGCCGAGCATGGCGACCGGCGTGGCAGAACCTGCCTGCAGCGCCAGCAGCGGCGGAATAATGAGGTTGCCGGCGCCAAAGAGCATCGAGAACAGGGCGATGCCGACGGTGACGACATGGTCGGAGCGCAGACCGCGCGGGGCGGATGAAGCCATGAAAGCACCTTTCGAATCGAAACAAAAACGGGACGGGCAAAAGACCCGTCCCGCAAGTATATACGCTTTAGCAGGCTAAATCGCGCAAAGCGTCAATCGCGGTGTCGACTTCCTCGTCCGTGTTGAAATAGCCAAACGAGAAGCGGACGACACCTTGGCGCTCGGTCCCCAGCGCACGGTGCATGAGCGGAGCGCAATGGGCGCCGGGGCGCGTCGCAATCCCCCACCCTTGCATGAGCGCATCCGAGATCTCGGCAGAATCGATATCGCCCACGTTGAGTGAGACGATCGCCGAGCGCACGGGCTGGTCAAACGCACCGTAGAGCTTAATCCCCGGAATCTTGCGCACACCGGCAAGGAAGCGATCAGCGAGCGCACGCTCGTGGGCAGCAATCGCCTCGGCCCCGCCTTGCGCCTCGATAAAGTCGAGACCGGCGGAAAGGCCCGCGATGCCGTGGCCGTTGAGCGTGCCCGCCTCAAGGCGCGTGGGCCACTCCAGTGGCTGCAGCTCATCGAAGCTGTGTACACCGGTGCCGCCCATGGCCCAGGGCGCCACGTCGACGCCCTCCGCCACGGCCAGACCGCCGGTGCCCTGCGGGCCCATCAGTCCCTTGTGGCCGGTAAAGCACACCACGTCAAGCCCCATGGCTTGCATATCGATATGCGCCGTACCGGCAGACTGAGAGGCGTCGACGATCACCAGCGCGCCGGCCGCATGGGCGATGGCAGCCACACGCGAAACGTCGACCGCGTTGCCGGTCACATTGGAAGCGTGCGTCACCACCACGGCACGCGTACCGGGCGCGACCAGCCGCTCGAGCTCGTCGTAGTCGAGCGCGCCGTTCGCGTCGCAGCCCGCATGCTCAACGGTCACACCCCGCTCCGCTGCCAGGCGGTTGAGCGGGCGCAGCACAGAGTTGTGCTCGAGCACCGTCGTGACCACACGATCGCCGGGGTGCAGTACGCCGTTAATGGCAGTGTTGAGCGCCGCTGTTGAGTTAGGCGTAAAGCACACATGGTCAGCCCGCGGGCAGCCCAAAAGGCGCGCGAGCTTGGCGCGACAACCGTGAATCGTACGAGCGGCATCGAGGGCACCCGACGTGGCGCCGCGTCCGGCATTGCCGAGCGAGCACATCGCCTGCGTCACGGCATCGATGACCGTTTGTGGCTTGTGCATGGTCGTCGCCGCGTTATCCAGGTAGATCATCGCACGACCTCCCACATATCAATCACGGTATAGCCCTCGGTAGGAACGCCCGCCGCGGTAAGCTCGCTGCGCAGCAGCTCCTCATCGGCAGGCAGCGCCTTCCACGCCAAGCCGCAGCCGGCAGCGACCTCCCCGGGCACGGGAATCGTTCGCCCGGGAAGGCCGCGCTCGATGCACAGGGACTCGCAGCCCATGGCGGCCGCCGTGGTAGGAAACGTGATGACAAGCGCAGGGCGCTTCTCCCTCATGGCAACTCCAACCAATACGCTACGGGCGCACGACGCGCACGGCCTGCTCCATCTTCTCCACGATCACGTACATGTTGGTGACCTCGCCCACCGCGAGCTGGTCTTTAATGCCATAGTGGTCCAGGCAGGTACCGCAGGTAAGGATCTCGACGCCCTGCTCCGCCAGGCCCTTCAGGTCGTCGAGCACTGGCGAGCCCTCGACGGTGAGCTTGGCGCCGCCGTTGTAGAACAGCATGGTCGCGGGCAGTTCCTCCTGCTGCGTCACGGCAAAGATGAAGGCCTTCATGAGTTTGTGGCCCAGCTCGTCGTCGCCACGGCCCATGCAGTCGGTGTAGACGGAAATGACGAGCTTGCCCTTGCTGGCGCTTGCGTCGCAAAAAGCGGCACCGTCCTGCTCGGGGTCCACAACGGCCACGGCGCCAGAGGTCGCCACGGTCACGTGCCACTCGGCGTCAGAAACCTTCTCGACCGAGGCCGTGCAGCCCTTCTCCTGCGCCATCTTGGAGATGTTCTTGACGGCGGTCTCGTTATCGACCGAGGTCACGACAACGCCCTCGCCATCGAGCTGCTTCAGGGCTTTAAGCGTCTTGACGACGGGCAGCGGGCAGGCATCGCCCATGGCATTGACTTCAATCTTGGTAGACATAGCAAATTCCTTTCGAAAGAACCGTTCTAGAGAACGGCAAACAGTTACATAAACGTGCGGGCTAGCGGACAACGTGGACGGCAGGACCGCCTGGCACCGGCTCGCACACGCGACCGACAACGGCCGCGATGCGCCCCTCGGCATGCAGTCGGCGCGCAAGCTCATCCACATCGGCAGCAGGTGCCGCGATAAGCAAACCACCCGAAGTCTGCGGATCGTACAGCGCATCCAACATGCCCGGCTCCAGGTCATCGTCAGCCGTCACACGCGGGCCAAAGAAGTCCTGGTTGCGGTAGGAGCCCGCGGGAATAATGCCCAGACGCGCCATGTCGAGCACTTGATCAAAGAGCGGCACCGACCCCGACGCAAGCTCAACCTGCACGCCCGAGCCCTCAGCCATCTCGCACGCGTGCCCGATCAGGCCAAAGCCCGTGATGTCGGTACAGCCGTGAAGCTCGAGTCCCTCGGCCAGACGAATCGGGGCCTCGTTGAGGGTGCGCATCGAGTCAAACATGGCTGCGGCCTCGTCCTGCTCGATGAGCTCGCCCTTAATGGCCGTGGTGATGATGCCCGAGCCGATCGCCTTGGTCAGCAGCAACGCATCGCCCACGCGCGCGCCGCTGTTGGCGAGCATACGGTCAAGCGCGACAAACCCGCTCACGGACAGGCCGTACTTGGGCTCGTCGTCGTTGATGGTGTGGCCGCCCGCGATGGAGCAACCCGCCTCGACGCACTTATCGGCGCCGCCCGCCAGAATCTGACCGGCAACCTCAACGCCCAGGCAACTGGGTATGCAAAGCAGGTTCATGGCATGGCTCGGCCGCCCGCCCATGGCGTAGATGTCCGACAGCGAGTTGGCCGCAGCGATCTGGCCAAACAGGAACGGGTCATCGACCATCGGTGGGAAGAAGTCGATGGACTGCACGAGCCCCAGGTTCTCCCCTACGCGGAAGACGCTCGCATCGTCGGAGGTATCGAACCCCACGAGCAAGTTGTCGTTATGCACATTGGGTAAGTCGCCCAGGACCTGGGCGAGGGCTCCGGGAGCCAACTTAGCGGCTCAACCGCTCGCGGCCGTCATGGACGTGAGCCTCATGGTGTCCTTAGCCATACGAACCCCCTTCCAACAAATCAACGACTTTAAGTATACGCCCCAGGCACGCTTCCCAAGAGACCGCCGACGGCTCGAACGTCGAAGGCGGCGCCGCAAGCGCCTGCGCGATAGCATCTGCCAGCGCGCGCTCAAACAGCGGAAGGTCGGCCGCCACGGGCGTGCCGACATCCGTCATACGCGGCGACGCCACCCACGTCACGGGAGCACCGGGAAGCATCGCCTCCATCCAGGGACGAACGCCGGGCAAATCGGTCGCCACAACTTTGCAGCCGCACGCGAGGGCCTCGATCGTCACGAGCGGCAGACCTTCGTAAAACGAAGGCAGCACAAAGACGTCGGAACAGCGGTAGGCACCCACGAGTTCATCGCTATCCAGGCGCCCCGCCAGCGTCACCGGCACATCCGAGGCCGCGGCCAAGCGCTCGATACGCGCGTACTCGGCATCGTCCCCGCGGCCGCCCACAAGTACCAAGCCAGATGGGCGGACGCCATCGTCAATCGGCAATGACACAGCTCGAACCAGTGACTCGACGCCCTTTTTAAAGCAAATCTTACCCACGTACGCAAGCGATCCCGGCTGCCTCGCCACGCTTGCGTCGCGGCAGAAGACGCGATGGTCGTAGCCCGTCCCAATCACGTGGATGCGATCGGCATCGACGCCGCACACCAGGCCAATCTGCTCAGCCTGCTCAGCATGGAGCGCAAAGACGGCATCGAGCCGACGAACCGCACTTACGATGCGATCATGCTCGAGCGCATGCGAACGCAACTGGCGCAGGTCGGTCGAATGGCACACGGCAACAACCGGCACGCCCCGGACGCACTCGCGCGCCAATGCGGTCACCAGATACAGGTGATGGCAGAGCACCAGATCGGGCCGAAACTCAGCCACCGCCCGATCGATTGCAGCAGCAAATGCCCGCTCAAATGCCTTGAGCATCGAAGGCGTCAGGTCACGATAGCGAGTGGAGGGATAGGGCATGACATCGGACATACCGCAGATGGGAAACGGCAGCTCGGGCGACTCGAACGGTACGGCAAACACGGCAGCATGCCGGTCCAGCTCGCCTTGGGTATCACCCGGTGCCGCGCCGCAAAGCACGGCGGCGCGATGCCCCGTCTCGATCTGCTCGCGTACAAGCGCGGCAAGGTAGGTGCCACTGCCAGTGCTATCTGGTTTTTGCGCCGAGATATTGAGGATGCGCATGTCGCGGTACACCCCTAGGCCAAGGCGGCGGCGCGAATCGCCGCGCCGATCGCTCCGGCAAAGCGAGCCTGGGGCGAGGTGGTCACCGGCGACCCAAGTAGCTCGCCCAACCGCTCCACCACGAAGGCGTTCTCACACAAACCGCCGGTCAGATAGTACGGGGCGCCCGCGGCCTGCCCGGCCATGGTCGCCACGCGCGAGACCACGCTGTCGATCACGCCACGCGCAATGTTCTCGCGTGGCTCACCGCGACCGATCAGGCTGATAACCTCGCTTTCGGCAAACACCGTGCACATGCTGCTGATCTTGGTGGGCTCACCGGAACGCGCCAGGTCGGCCATCTGCTGCTGGGAAATGCCCAGGCGGTCGGCCATGATCTCCAAAAAGCGCCCCGTGCCGGCGGCGCACTTGTCGTTCATGGCAAACTTGGCCACGCGGCCACTTTTAAGCTGAATGACCTTGGTGTCCTGGCCGCCCACGTCAATCACCGTGCCGTGATCGCCAAACAGGCGCACGGCACCGGTGCCGTGGCAGGTGATCTCGGTCACGACCTTGTGCGCATAGGGCACGGCGACACGGCCGTAGCCAGTCGCGACCACGCGAGTATCTTCGGCCGTCGCGTCATAACCCGCCGCTGCCAGTGCCTTGCGCAGCCGCTCGGAAGCATCGACCGAGGAGAACCCGGTTGGCTGCACGCACGTCCACGCCACCGAACCCTCCCCGTCGACCACAGCAGCCTTAGCCGCCGTAGACCCGATATCGATCCCGATCCCTATCATGGCTCTCTCCCAATCTAAACATCAAAGACAGCGGCGCGTTCAGGCGCCTTAGCTCTAGGTTTCTCAGGTGCCGGAGATTGCCCCGAAAGAGGAGCGCAGCGTACTTTGGGTACGCAAGCGACGGTTTGAGGGGCAAGATCCGGTGCCTGAGGAAGCTAGAGGGTTTCGATGAAGGCGGCGATGCGGGTCTCGATCTGGCCCATGTCGCCGTTGCTGTAGTCGGTCTCGATCTTCATGTACGGAATATCCGCACCCTCGACGACCTCCTGCATGCGCGCACTCTCAACGTTGAAGGTGTGGCACGCCTGGAGCACGCTCTCCACTACGCCATCGACATGATACTTCTCGCACATGGCCAGCGTGTTTTCCATACGACCGTCGTTGGGCGTCATGACCGAGCAGTTGATATCCAGGTAGCGGTCGGCGATGGCGCGCAGGATGTCGGGAGCCTCCGGATCGATCATCATGGCCGCCGTGCGCTCGCCCGAGCAGTCGTCCATGCACACGACCACACCGCCGTTGGACTCGATGGTGCGACCGATCTTATTGATCACGCCACCCACCGGGCAGCCGGTGATCAGAATGCGCTTGGCATCCGCCGCGACCGGGCGTTCGCCCGCGTCGTAGGCCTCGCGCAGCTTGGCGACCTTTTGCTCCAGCTGCTGTGTATAGGCCTCGATATCAAAGCTGAACGTACCGGCAAACATGGTGCTCATCAGGTCGACGCCGCTCATAGCCGCCGGCTGATTGGCCTGCAGCGCAAACATGTCGAGCTGGGCCGCACGCAAGCGGTTGCGACGACGGACGGCAGCGCGCAGGTCATCGTCGGTAATCGTGATGCCGTAGAAGCCCTCGAGCTCCTCCTTGAGCAGGCGACACTCCTCGTACCAGCCCTCGCGCTCGTAGGCGCGATCGCGACCCTGCGGAAGATGCAGAATGTGTGTGCGCTTGAGCTCGTTGAGCAGCTCGTACATCTTCTTCTTGCCGTCGCAGGTGGTCTCGCCGATGATCATGTCGCTAAAGTACGTAAACGGGCACTTTTGCGAGTAGGCAAAACCGTACGTCGATTTGATGAGCGGGCAGAGGTTTGCCGGCAGCACCTTCTCGGCCTCGGGAATCACCTCGTCGGATGTGCCGCACAAGGCCACACTTGCAGCGCCCGCGGCATCGATAATCTCGAGCGGCGTGTAGCTGCACAAAAAGCCGACCAGGCGATTACCGGCCTGCTTATAATCCTTAACGCGAATAAACGCCGCCTTGCGCTGCTCGTTGAACTCCTCAAACGTGCGCGGCAACGGCTGTTCCTCGATATCGGCCATAGTAGTTCCCCTCTCTTGCACCGATATACCGACAATTAAACAACGAATCCACGCCATACCCAAAAGGAAGCATCCTCTAGGGAATGGCGTCGATAAGCTCCTGCGTATACGGATCGCTCGGGTGCGCGATCACATCCTCGGCCGCGCCTTCCTCGACAAGACGACCGTGGTAGAGCACGCCAATCCGGTCGGACATATGCCGAACCACACGCATATCATGCGTGATAAACAGCAGCGCCACGCCCGTCGTGCGCTGCAGGTCGCGAAGCAAGTTGAGCACTTGGGCCTGAACGGACACGTCAAGTGCCGAGACCGGCTCGTCGCATACCACAAGGCGCGGCTCGCAAATAAGCGCCCGTGCCAGATTGAGTCGCTGACGCTGTCCCCCCGAAAGATCATGCGGATAGCGGTCATAATGCTCTGCCAGAAGACCGACCGAGGCCAGGGCCGAGAGCGCGCGCCCATGGCGTTCATCCGCATCGCGCACGCCAGCGATAATCAGTGGCTCCTCCAAAATGCGGCCGACACGGTTGCGCGGGTCAAAAGCCGTAGAGCTATCCTGGAATACCAGCTGGATCTCGCGGCGAAACGGCTTGCGTTCGCGCTCCGACATTGTGGCGAGGTCGTGCCCGCGATAGACAATCGAGCCGGAATCCGCACGCTCGAGACCACAGATCAAGCGTCCAGTCGTCGACTTGCCCGATCCGGATTCGCCAACTAGGCCATAGACCTCGCCCGGCGCGATCTCAAACGACAGATCGTCCACGGCGGTAAAGGCCTGACGCTTAAAACCTGAGCCCGGCATGGGATACGCTTTAGTCAGATGTGAGACCCTAAGCAGGGCTTCGCTATCAACAGCCATGGCACTCCCCTTTCTCGACAAGCCAGCATTTAGACTGGTCGCACACATTCACGGCAAACAGCGGAGGCTCCTGCGCGCGGCAACGCTCGTCCGCCCGGGCACAACGGGGCGCAAAGCGACATCCACAGGGTATTGCCGTAAGCGGCGGCACTGTGCCCGGAATATCCGCCAGCGTGTCAACTCGCTCGCCTTCGAGCGGCGGAATGCTCGCGATGAGCCCCTGGGCATACGGGTGGCTCGGGCGCTCCATAAGGCCGCAGGCGTCGATCTCTTCTACGATTTGGCCCAGATACATGACGTGCACGCGCGAGCAGATGCTCGTGACGACACCCAAATCATGGCTGATAAAAAGCACCGCCATGCCCTCGGAACTGTTGAGGTCGCGCAGAAGGTCCAAAATCTGTTTTTGAGTCGTCGTGTCGAGTGCCGTGGTGGGCTCATCGGCGATAAGCAGGCGCGGGTGTCCGGCGAGCGCCATGGCAATCATCACGCGCTGGCGCATACCGCCGCTAAAATCGCCCGGATACATGTCGAAGCGAGCCGCGGCATCTCGAATTTCCACACGCTCCAACAGCGATAGAGCCTCGTTGCGGGCTTCGCGTCGGCTCACCTTACGGTGGGCCCGCACCGCCTCGATAACCTGCGCGCCCACCGTCATGACGGGGTTGAGTGAGGACAACGGGTCCTGGAAGATCATGGCGATATCGCAGCCGCGCACCTCGCGCATGCGCTTGAGCGGGCGCGCGAGCAGGTCCTCCCCGTCAAAGAGAATCTGACCGGTATAGGCCATCTTCTGTTCATGCTCCAATAGGCGCATGACACTCTGGGCAAACACCGACTTACCGCAGCCGGACTCGCCGACAACACCAACGATCTCGCCGGCGTCGATATGTAGGTTGAGTTTGTTGACGGCTTCCAGCGCGTTGCCATCGCGGCCCACAAACGAGATACAGAGGTCGCGCACGTCCAAAAGATGCTGAGCCATGGGCTAGTCCTCCTTGGTCTTGGGGTCGAGGGCGTCGCGCAGGCCGTCGCCGGCGAGGTTCAGCGAAAGCACGCTCGCGATGATGGCGATAGCCGGGAAGAAGATCATCCACCAGGCTTTGCGCATCACGTTCTTGCCCGCCTGTAGGATGTTTCCCCAGCTGGCGTCGGGTGCCTTGATACCCAGGCCCAGAAACGAGAGGGCGGCCTCCGAGAGCACGGCCTCGGCAAAGACAAAGGTCGCCTGCACCAGGAAGGGTGCCATAACATTGGGCACGATATGCAGCCACACGATACGCGCGGTCGAGGCGCCCTGCACGCGCAGGGCCTCCACAAAGAGCTCCTCCTTAACCACCATCGCGCGCGAGCGTACGATGCGTGCCATGCTCGGCGTGTACACAATGACGAGCGCGATGATAACGTTCCAGACCGAGGCGCCCATCATGGCCATGAGTGCGATAGCCAAAAGCACGCCCGGAATAGACATAAGGCCGTCGCAGATGCGCATGAGAATATGATCGAGCCTCTCGTTGTAGCACGCATAGGCGCCGATCACCAAGCCGAGCGCACTCGTCGCGAGCGTGACGGCAATGCCAACGCCAAGCGACACGCGCGCGCCCGCGATGACACGGGCAAGCAGGTCGCGGCCAAAGTCATCGCAGCCAAAGGGATGCGCGGGCGAAGGTGCCGAAAGTCGCAACGTCATCTCCTGCGCATTGGGATCAACCGTCCACACCAGCGGACCGACGAGCGCGATCAGCGCAATCGCCAGGAAAATGCAGCCGCCGACCACAAACCCCTTGTTGGCAAGAGCCTTCTTAAAGTTTGCCATCATGCATCGCCCCATTTGCGAGCGCGCGGGTCAAAAGCGCCGTAGGCAAGGTCGACGACCAGATTGATCACCGAATTCAACAAGGCGATGACCAGTAGCACGCCCTGAATCACCGGATAGTCGCGACGCTCGATAGAGCTCGTGACCAGCTGGCCTAAACCGGGGATGTTAAAAATGGCCTCAGTCACCACGGCGCCCGTAATCAGGGCGCCAAAAGAATAGCCGACCGAGGTGAGAATCGGCAGCGCCGCGTTGCGCAGGGCATGGGCCAGCACCACGCGAAACTCAGAGACGCCCTTGGCACGCGCCGTCTTGACGCAGTCAAGCTGCATGGCCTCGATAACGCTCGAACGGGTCATGCGCATGAGCAGGGCCGCCTGCACACATCCAAGCGATATGGCCGGCAACGCAAGATAGCGTAAATGGCTGAACCAGCCCTTCGATAGCGGCGCATAGCCGGCCACCGGGAACACACGCAACGTGACGGCAAACAGCCACATAAGCATGAGCGCCATCAAAAAGCCGGGTATCGCCACGCCCAAAAGAGCAACGACGCGCAAGACCGCGTCGGTGCGCGACCCATGTTTGAGGGCAGCGACGACGCCGCAGGGCAGCGCAATCAACAGCGCGATGAGCTGTGCTAGAAGCGCGAGCGATAGCGTGGGGCCAAAGTGCTCGGCAATCGCCTGCGTGACGGGCTGGCGCATAAAATACGAATCGCCCAGGTCGCCGGTAAGCACGCCGCCCATCCACTCAACGTAGCGCTGCGGCAGCGGCTCGTTGAGTCCCAGACTATCGTTGACGCGCTCGATCTGGTCGGCCGAAGCCTCCATGCCGAGCATCGAAGAGGCCGGGTCACCCGGTGTGAGATAGATAATCAAAAACACGACGACCGAGATGATGAGCATCACCGGAACCATCGCGCCTATACGTTTGAGCGTGTACTTCAACATGCGAGGCGTCTATTTCCCCTCTGAACGTGGACAGGGCGTGGCGGCCACAGGGGACCAGACCCCTCCAGCCGCCACGCCATCTATTGCATTACTCCGGACGCTTGGCATTCCAAACGATGGCACCATCGAGCACTTCGACGTCCTCGACGTCTGCCTGGGTGCCCGTGATGGAAGCGTAGTGGCAAAGCGGCTCGATGACGGCGATCTCATAGAGGCGCTCCTGAGCCTCGGCCCACTTCTTGGCCGCGGCGTCGGTGTCCTTGGCGGTGCGGGTCTCGGCCACGAGCTTGAGCGCCTTCTCGTCGGACAGGCCATAGAAGGCCTTGGAGACCGAGAGGGACTGGGCCGGGATGGGCTTGTAGTTGGTGGAGGCCACAAAGAGGTCCCACTGCTCGGGCTTGCCGGAGCGGATGTCCATAAAGGTCGCGAACTCGTAGCTGTCGACCTCGGCGGTGAAGCCGGCCTTCTCGAGCTGCTCCTGCAGCGCGACGGTGGCGTTGTACATATCCTTGTAGTCGGGGGTGGTCAGCAGCTTGACCGTCTCACCGGCATAGGAGGTCTTGGCCAGGGCCTTCTTGGCGGCCTTGGCGTCGGCCTGGTTAAAGTACTTCTTGCCCGCGTCAGTCGCCCACTGAGTGTTCTCGGGGTTGCCAAGGTTGGGATCGATGTTGAAGAGCTCCTTCTCGCCATAGGCGGCAAGAGCGGCCGCCTCGCAGTCGATAGCCATGAGGGCGCACTTGCGGATCTCCTCGTCGGCGAAGACGCCCTCGTTCATGTTGAGGAAGGCGGTCAGAACGCCGGCGTTATGGGTGTAGAGCTTGACGTCGTCGTTGCCGTCGAAGTCGTGGTAGTTCTCGGTGGGGATCTCGCCAGCGATATCGTACTCGCCGGTCTCAAACCCGCTCACACGCGTGGAGGCCTCGGTCACGAACTGATAGTAGATGTCCTTGGTAGGCGCGGAGACCTTGCCGGTGTAGCCCGAAGCCTTGCCGTGGGCGGCGACATAGTCCTCGTAGCGGGTGAGATGGATGTACTGGTCCTGCTTCCACTCCACCAACTTGTAGGCACCGGTACCCACGTATTCGGTCACGCCGGTATCGCCCGCGGCCTCGATGACCTCGGAGGGGAAGATGCCCGGATACTGGGAGTGGTTGCCCAGGATGATCAGAAAGTCGATGGCGGGCTCGGTCAGCGTGCAGGTGACCTCGTGGTCGCCCGAGGCGGCGAAGGTGGCGCCGGGCAGCAGTCTCGCGGCGCGGTCGTTGACGGTGAGCCAGCGGTTCATCGAGGCCACGACGTCCTCGGAGCCAAACTCCTTGCCGTTGTGGAAGGTGACGCCCTCGCGCAGCTTGATGGTGTAGGTCAGGCCGTCGTCGGAGACCTCATAGCCCTTGGCCAGCACGGGCTGGGGCTCGTAGTCGCTATCGAGGCCAAAGAGCGGCTCGACAACGTTGCAGATGACGTCCATGGTCACAAGCGACGACGTGGTGTGCGGATCGAGCCCGTCCGGGCTCGCCGGTAACGCGATCTGCAGCTCGTCGCGATACTCCACATCCTGGCCGGTGGCAGCGGCGCTACCGCTCTCGGCGCCCGAACCGCCGCAGCCGGTGAGGCCGAGGCCCGCCATGACGCACAGGGCAGCGGAGCCGGTCAGAAAACCGCGACGGGAAACGCCCGCCTTGAAAAGGTCGTTGTTCATTGAGTTCCTTTCGTGTCTGAACAAACGGACAGAATCTGCCGGGACGGCGGAAATCCCCGCCCCGGCAGCTATGCGAAGCCGATCGGCGCCCTGCGGAGCATCCGGACACCGACCAGCATGGCAACAGAGAAATCCCTATCGCATGGATAGGAACACCCGGCGGCACAGCCTAGCGCAGGTGCGGCTAAATCGTCTCGAGGAAGGCCTCGATGCGGGTCTGGAGCTGGCCTGCATCCTCGCCGGCGTAGTCGGTCGTGATGTGCATAAACGGAATGCCGGCCTGCTCGGCGGCCTTCTCCACGGCAAACGACTCCATCTCGTAGAGCGTGCAGAACTGTAGGGCCACGTCGACGATGCCGTCGGCATGCAGGTCCTTGGCCATCTGGACAATGTCCTTCATACGCTGATCGTTGGGCGTAAAGACGGCGCAGTTGATCTTAAAGTAGCGCTCGGCGATGGCGTCGAGCATCTCGTCGACCGTCTCGCCGGACTCGTCGACCAGGTCCTTGTAGTAGCGCGAGCCCGTGCAGGACTCCTCGCCCACCACGACGCCGCCGGCTTTCTCGATGAGGTTGAATAGCTTCCAGTTGGGCACGGCCATGGGCGTGCCGGTGTACAGGATGCGCTTGGTCCCCTTGGGCGCCACGCCCTCGCCGGCCTCGACACGCTGCTCGCACTCAGCCGCCATATCGTTGATGGCTCCGGTCAGACGCGGCGTGTCGTCCATAAAGGCGGCCTGAACGGTCAGCAGGCTATCGAGACCGCTGATGGGCGCCGGGTCGGCAGCGCGCGTGGCTGCGAGGCGCTGCAGGGCGCGACGCTTCTCATTGACGGCGTGGATGGCGACCTTCAGACGCTCGGGCGTAATCTTGACGCCACACTCTTCCTCGATCTTGGCGGCGAGCTTCTTGACCTCGGCCTTCCAGGTCACGAGCGTCGACTCGTCGTGTACGTTGGGAATATCCATGACGTACATGTTCTTTTGCGTGGCAAAGAACTCGTAGGCTTTCTTCTTGCCATCGCAGGTGTTCTCGCCTACCACCAGGTCGCTCGACTCGATGTAGGGGCAAACCTCGCCCAGCTTAAAGCCGGCAAAGCTCTTGATAAGCGGACAGGTGTTGCGCGGCAGGTGCTCCTCGACCTTATCGGTTGCCCAATCGGCACCAGAGCACAGACCCACGGGGATACCGTCGCAGGCGAGCACAATCTCCTCGGGCACATAGACGCAGAACGAACCGACGATCTTGGTGGCCTCGCCGGCTTCCTTCTTGTCGAGCATCTCCTTAATACGGCCGCTGTGGATGTTGGTGGCCACAAAGTCCAGGTAGGACGTGGACTTGGGGCGATTGTTCTGCGTCAGGAACATATCGCCGTACATCTGGCCCACGGCGCCCAGCAGCATGTCGTGGTCGGCAAGATTCATGCCGAGGCTCTCCCACATCGGATGGAAATCGAATTCTTCAGCCATAACGGTTCCCCTCTCGAACCAAAAACGGATAACAGCGGTATCGATGCACGACGAGCGGCGATTGCCCGGCCGTGCTCAAACCCGGAATTTTAGGGAACCTGCTTTGCGGTCGATTATTTAGTTGTGCGTCGTCTCTCCCGGAGCCGTGAACATACCTGCTCATATGCGACTCCGAGCCATATACAGGGCGCGCGCGGCAACGCGGCGAATGTATGTCGTCTGCGGCATGTGCGCACCCTCCTTTACAAGTTGAGGTCAACTATATCAACGATCGTCGACCATGCGAACACCGTTGACATTCGTACGACAGCGTCGCGTGCCGTAGTTTAATAAATAATTATCTTTATTGATAAGAGTTTGCCATCCTTCATTCGGCGAACGGCAAGACAAAGCCGCCGAGGCCTATATCCCCGACGGCATTACCCGGCGCTATCGACAAACCAAATGGATCCTACTCGCATCGAAGTGCATGCGCAGGCTCTCGCCTGCTTGCGGCAGCTCGTCGACAGGCACGCCCACTTTGTTGACCTTCCACTGCAGACGCGTGGGCGCATCGACGCGCGGCACGTCCAGCAACACCAGCCGCTCAAAGCGCGAATCGCTCACACGGGCCACATGCAAGTCGTAACTGTTGCGACCCCGCTCCGCGCGATTGTCAACATGGAAGTAGCTTGCGCGAATGCCCAAGTACGCCACATTATCGGGAACCTCGCGACCCACGTTAAAGCTCATGCCCCAGTCGAGGGCCTCAACTTCTTCGTCGCCGATCTTGCGCGCCCGGCTTGTGTTCTTGCAGCCCGTCAGGCGCAGCGCCGCCAGCGTCTGCGGACGGCGGACCACGTCCTCGACGGAGCCGATCTCCTCAACATGCCCGTCGTGCATCACGCAGATGCGCTGGCACAGGCGGCACGCTTCGTCGATGTCGTGGCTCACGTAGAGCACGGTGCGGTTGCATACATCGAACAGGTCGAGCATGTTCTGCTCGAGGGCGCTCTTAAGATAGGAATCGAGTGCGCTCATGGGCTCGTCGAACATAAAGATGCCCGGATGCGCCGCCACCATGCGCGCAAGCGCCACACGTTGCTGCTGACCGCCCGAGAGTCGCACGGGATAGCGGTCGGCAAAATCGGCCAGTCCAAAGATACCCAGGTAGCGCTCGGCAAGCTGCTTGCGCGCCGCGGCGTCTCCCGCGCCCTTTACACCGGCGCATACGTTGTCGGCCACCGTCATGTTGGGAAACAGCTGATAGTTTTGGAACAACAGGGCGCATTTTCGCTCCTGGGGCGACAGGTCGATGCCCGCCGCCGAGTCAAAAAAGGTCACGCCGTTGACGACGATCTTGCCCTCGTCGGGCGTTTCCACACCGGCAATGCAGCGCAGCGTACAGCTCTTGCCGCAACCCGAGGCGCCCAGCAGCGCCACGCGCTCCTCGCCGGCCTCAAGCTGCATGTCGAGCATAAACCCGGGATAGTGCTTTTTTATATCCAGAACGAGCGGCATGGCTTATCGACCTCCCTGCGGCGCCGCATCATCGCGCATGAGCTCGGCCAGCGCCTCGCGATCGATACGCAAGGCATCGCCGCCCGCCGGGTCGAGCGAATCGCCCTGTCCGGTGAGATCTTTGGCCTGTTTGCGCTCCGCACGGGAAAGGCCACGCTCGCGATACTTTTGCGAATGAGCGGTGTACATGTTGATAAACAGGATGACCAGGAAACTAAACACAATCACGACGACGACCCAAAAGAGGGCCACCGACGTGTTGCCGCCCATCCACTCAAAGTAGATGGCGATGGGAATGGTCTGCGTAATACCGGCGTAGTTGCCCGCAAAGAACAGCGTGCAGCCAAACTCGCCCATCGCGCGGGCAAAGGCGAGCACCGTGCCGGCGGCAATAGAGGGCCACCCAAGCGGCATCATAAGCTTGGTAAAGATGCGACGCTCGGACCAGCCCAGCGTGCGCGCCGCATCGAGCATCTGCGTGTCGAGACTCTCGAAGGCTCCGAGCGCCGTGCGGTAGACCAGCGGAAACGACACAACGACGGCCGAAATGACCGCCGCGGGCCAGGTAAAGACGATCGAGATGCCGTGCGCGATGAGCCACTGGCCCACCCCGGTCGAGCGGCCAAACAGCATAAGGAGCAGAAAGCCGCAGACCGTAGGCGGCAGCACCATAGGAATCGTAAAGACCGAATCGAGCAGGCCCTTGATGCGACTCAAGGTACCCACAGTCTTCCACGCGGCGAACAGGCCCAGCGCAAAGGAGATCAGCAGGGCAAGGCCGCTCGTTTTTATGGACACCCAAAACGGGCGATAGTCGATGTCGCCCAATAAGGAGGCCAGAGAGGTCAAGGGCCCCTGCTCATCCCGCAACACGACAGACGATGCCTCTACCATTTGAGCGCTATCAAGCCAACGCGCGCCGCCCTTGGCATCACCCGAGGCTGATGTAATCACCACATAGCGGTCCCCATCCGCACCGCGCTCGTCAAAGCCATAGGTATACCCGCCGGTATCAAACGTTGTTTCCGGCGTGACATACCAAGGAAGATCCACGTCCCCCAGCTGCGCACCTCCCATGCAGTTTGCGCTGTCGAGCTCACAGACGAGGGCTTTGAGACCCGATACGCACTCGTTGTCCTGCGGATCCAATCCATACTTCTCGACCGCCTTGGGCGATATCCACACCACAACGCGATCGGCAGCAGGCGCCACTACAAGGTCCACGTCCTCGTCAACGGGAAACCGGTAACCCTCAGGCTGGCCCTCCATGGCGCGAGCAGTCCCCTTGGCCAGCCGCTCAAAACCCTCGATCCCATAGGAAAGCCCATGGGCGGTCGCAGCAACCTGGGCCCCGTCCTCAGCGTCCCCAGCAAACGCAAATCCCGGCACCCAGCAAAGCGCGAAGGTCAAAGCACAGGCGACAAGCATGCGGAATCTATTAAGCACGAAAAGCTCCAAGCGAATACAAGGACGGAGTGAAACACAAAACGATGGAATTATCGCGCCAAGCCGCACTACGCGGAAAGCTCAAAGCCGTACTTGGCCCAAATCTTCTGGGCCTTTTTGTTGGTCAGACAGAAGTCGATGAACGCCTTGGCTTCGTCGGCATGCTCGGAGCTCTCGGCGACAGCGCCCGGATACACGATGGGCTTGTGCGAGTCCTCGGGACACACGAAGGCCTCCTCGATGCCGTCGTAGCGGAAGATATCGGAGCTGTAGACAAAACCGGCCACGCAGTCGCCTGTGGACACATAGGCGGCGGCGGTACCAACTTTGTCGGCCAGTGCGACCTTGTCGGCGATCTCGGAAGCATACTCGCCGTCGTCGCCCTCGGTGCCGGTATAGAGGCCCACGGAGGCCAGAGCCTGGTTGGCGTACTTTCCGGCGGGAACGGTCTTGGCGTCGCCGATGGCGATCTTGCCGTCCAGATTCGCGACGTCGGCGATGGCCTCGACCTTGGTGTCGGAGCCCTCGGTGCGAATGATCACGAGGTCGTTGACAAACATATCCTCGCGGGTGTCGGCGTCGACGAGCTCAGCGGTCTCAGCGTCATCCATGGTGCCCTTGGAAGCAGTGATGAGCACGTCGACCGTGGCGCCGGCACGCATCTGCTCAACGAGGTCGCCGGAGGCCTTAAACTGCGTGTCGGCAAAGGTGGTGCCGGTCTGGTCGGTGTAGAGCTCTTGGACCTCGGGAAGGGCCTTCTCGAGGGAGTTAGCAGCGAAGACCTGAAGCTCGACAGCTTTCTTGGAAGATGCCTTAGCAGAACCGGCATCGGATCCGGCCGGCTCGGACGTCTTGCTGCCCGAGCAGCCGGCAAGACCAAGGCCGGCAGCGGCGACAGCAGAAAGCGAGACGAATTCGCGGCGAGAAACCATATCGAACATATTCAACCCTTTCGGACCTTGTGCCCGGGTACCCCACCGCGGGCTTTAATCTGCAACCAGATTATACTTCTGCGCGAATAATGATAGTGAGAAATTATTCTCGCCAGAGAATATAGTTTCGAGTTAGCGTGCACCTCGGCGTCGCTTCGGCGGAAAACAAAGGCGGAGCAGCCCGTAAGGTCGCTCCGCCGCAGGCAGTGCGCTTATTTGGCGTGCCCGCCGCCCGCCGTCATCTGGGCCGCATGCTCCAGCTGGTCCGCTATGGCCTCCCAGCTTTCGCGGGCGGCCTTCGTGGAACCGGGAAAGTTTACGACAAGTGTATGACCTCGTTGCATGCAAATAGCGCGCGAGAGCATGGCGCGGCGCGTCTTGGTCATGGAGTATGCGCGAATCGCCTCTGCAATACCCGGCACATCGCGGTCGCAGACGGCACGCGTCGCCTCGGGCGTCACGTCGCGCATCGAAAGTCCCGTGCCGCCACAGGTGAGCACGACATTGGCGTGGCACTCATCGGCAGCTTCCACAATGGCATCACCGATCTCGCTGGCGTCGTCGCGCACGACCACATGTGAGACGACCGTCCAGCCCTGCGCCTCGATAAGTTCCTCGAGTGCGGCTCCAGCCTCGTCCTGAGCAAGATCGCGCGTATCCGAGCACGTCACGATCGAAATCTTCAACTCCATAGTCTTCCTCCTACAACACCGTTCCCTCGGGCAGGTCGACGCGCACGACATCCACGACGTCGCCCGCCTTAAGCTCGCACGGTCCTTCGTCAATACGCAACAGGCAGTTCGCGTGCTGCATAGTTCCGAGCAGCGCCGAGTTCTGCGTCTTAGCCTCGGTCACCAACAGCTCACCGGTCTCGGGGTCGCGCAAAACCGTGGCGCGATCGAAGAAGCGTCGGTCCTGGCGCTTCTTCACGCCGTGCGTCAATATCGCCTGCTGCACGGGACGCGCACCCTCGGCAAAGCCGCGCATCTTGCGGATCGCCGGACGGGCAAGCATCTCAAAGCCTACATACGCCGCGGCCGGATTGCCTGAAAGCCCTAGGTAGGGCTTACCCCCGAGCAAGCCAAACGTGATGGCCTTGCCCGGACGCATCGAGATGCGATCGAACAGCACCTCGCCCTCGCGCCTGACCAGCGCCGTCACATAGTCGTAATCGCCCGAAGAGGCGCCGCCGCTCGTAATGACAAAGTCGCACTCCTGCACGGCACGATGAACCAGCTCGGCAATCGCCTGCTCATCATCGGGCGCAATGCCGTAGAACACGGGCTCGGCGCCGGCATCGAGCGCTTCGGCCATCAACGCCGACGAGTTGGAGTCGCGAATCTGCCCGCGCGCCGGCAGCTCACTCGGAGCGACCAGCTCCGTGCCCAGCGAGATAATGCCCACGCGCGGAGCGGCATGGACCTTCACGCTCGCGTATCCGGCGCTTGCCAGCAGACCCGCGCCCGCCGGAGCCACAACCTCGCCAGCACGCATCACGACGTCGCCGGCATGGGCCTCCTCGGCGGCAGAGCGAACGTTCTCCCCCACCCTGGCCGGCGCCGAGAACCTCACACACGAGCCCTCGTTGCCGTCACCGTCGAGCACATCGACGATCTCGTATTTCACCACGGCATCGGCACCTTCGGGTACCGGCGCGCCCGTCATGATGCGGACTGTCTCGCCCGCGCCGATTACGCCCTCAAACACATGTCCAGCAGCCTCGTGTCCGATAACGTCGAGCGTCACCGGCGCCTCGCCAGATGCCTGTGCCAAGTCCGCCGAGCGCACGGCATATCCGTCCATAGCGCTGTTGGCAAACGGCGAGATATCGATATCGGCCACCGCGTCCTCGGCCAAGGGAAAACCAGCCGCCTGCCACACGGGAATCTCGATGAGATCCGTCGGAGCAACGTGCGACAGGACAATCGACTGTGCGTCATCCAGCGGAATGAGTTTCTCTGCCATATGCACCTCTTAATGTCACGGCGCACAACAGGGGCGCCGATTCTTTATGCTTGTCACAGTATAATCCCCCGACGCACGACCGCGACTCGGCCTGTACCCGCAAATACACCTGTCGGTTGCAGGCTGCGAAACAGAATGGAAACCAACCCACCGGCTCGTCGCGTTTGCCGCGTTTTATAATGCTTGCGTTACAACCTAAAAGAGGAACGTATGGCTCATAACGACAAACCCGAAAGCGCAAACGAGGCGCAGGATCATTCCCAGCCGCTCGACGACGGCGGCTTTTTCTCCCTGAACGACATCATCACGGCAGGCAGGCATCAGATCACCCGCTCCGAGCATCTCTTGGCTGCCGACACGCGCCGCAACGCCCGCAACCTACTCGCGAGCGCTAAGTTACTCGTACTCGTCGTCATCGTCTCGCTCGCCATGGGCGTTGCCGCTTGGGCGTTTTTGGCCTCGTTGAATATCGCGACCGACTATCGCGAGCACCATGTGTGGGTCTACGCACTGCTTCCCGTTGTGGGCGTTGCCACCGCATGGGTGTACAAAAACCACGGTCTTGCCGCCAAACGCGGTAACAACCTGGTCATCGACTCCGCTCTGGGCACACGCCTCATCCATATGCGCATGGCCGTCCTCACCTTCGTCTGCTCCACGCTCACGCACCTAACGGGTGGATCGGCCGGTCGAGAGGGAGCCGCGGTTCAGATTGGCGGCACCATCGCCAGCAACATCTCGAGCCTCGCCCACCTTAAAAAGCATGACCACCACGACCTCATGCTCGCCGGCATCTCGTCGGCCTTTGGCGCCGTATTCGGCTCGCCCCTTGCCGGAGCTTTCTTTGGCATGGAGATGTGCTTTATCGGCAAAATCGACTACACCGCGGGCATCTACTGCCTGGTCGCCTCGTTTACCGGCTACTTTACGTCGCTTGCCTTGGGAACCGAGTACGAAGCGAATGTTATAGCCAGCGTTCCCAACATGACACCACGGACGGTTGTCATCGTTGTTATCAGCGCCATTATCTTCGGTTTGACGGCACGCCTCTTTGCCTGGTCGGTTCGAACCGTCAAGAGCCTGTACGGTCGCTTTATCACCAATTACCTTATTCGCGCACTCATAGGCGCACTCGTGGTTTTGGCCGCCTATGCCCTCCTCGACGCCTGGGACTACGCCGGCCTTTCCACGTGGCTTTCCGGCGCCGGTTTTGCAGGCAACACCACCCTGGCGGACGCAGCCATCAAGTTGGTCGTCACAGCGCTTACCCTGGGCGCGGGCTTCCAAGGCGGCGAGGTCACGCCCCTGTTTGGCATCGGTGCGGCACTCGGTGGCTGGATCGGTTGCCTTACCGGGCTCGATCCCAGTTTTCTGGCGGCTCTCGGCATGCTCGGCGTGTTCTGCGCCGGCCTCAACGTGCCCATCACCACCTGCATGATGGCCATCGACCTGTTCCACGGCACGGCAGCCGGGTTCTTTGTCATCGTGGCCTTTATCAGCTACCTAACCGCCGGACACCGCGGCGTATACCCCGCCCAGCGCATCATCTCACCCAAGCGCCGTTCGCTTATTGTGGATGAGGGCGGTACGGTAGCGGATGCTATCGAGCGCCACAACGACCTGATAGAGTAGACGTTAGTATTCGCCGTGCAGCCACAATCGGGGGCAATCCGACCTGAGCGCGACCGCACTGCCATGTCACACGCCGGGAGTCGCCCCATGCACGCAACTGATTTTGGTCGCACGCTCATCATCGCCAACCCAGCCGCCCAGTCGGGCGCCGCGCATGAGGTTGCCGAGCGCCTGCAGCGCTTTTTGGATATGACCGCGCGCGCATCCCAGTTTGACTTGGTGCTAACCGAGCGCATGGGACACGCCAAGGAGCTGGCCGCCCAAGCAACGGACTATCGCACCGTTATCGCACTCGGCGGCGACGGCGTAATCCACGAGATCGTCAACGGGCTTATGACACAAAAGGAGGACGCCCGCCCCGCTCTTGCCGTCCTGCCCGTGGGCTCCGGCAACGATTTTGCCCAGACGCTCGGCATCGACGATTTCTCCGGCAAGGATTTTGGCGCGCTGCTCACCTGTGAGCTGCAGCGTCAGGACATCGGGCGCATTCGCTCGTGGAACCCCGCAAGCGGTAGCGGCGAGGCTTCCGTTGAGCACTACGACCAAACGCTTTCGGTCGGGATCGATGCCGCCATCGGCCTTGGCACCACCGAGCTGCGCAAAAAGACCGGCTTGACAGGCGCACCGCTCTACACCCTCTCGGGACTTGAGCAGTTTGGTCTACGCTATCGCAACTACCCCATGACAGTCAGCTTTGACGGCGCGCCCGCCGAGCGCGTGAGGGCGATCATCATGGCGATTCAGCTGGGCCCCACGTATGGCTCGGGCTATCGCATCTGCCCCGATGCCGACCCCTGCGACGGCATGCTCGACGTCTGCTACGCCTGCGGCCCCGTCCCCCGTGCGGTCGCGCTTCCCATGTTCCTTTCGGCCAAGGACGGCCACCATACCAAGTTGCCACCGGTTCGCATGCGCCGCTGTCGCCACGCCGAGCTCACCTTTGAGGAGCCCGACTACCCCATCCAGACCGACGGCGAGCCCGTTGTCGCCTCGCGCATCGAGGTGGACGTCCTCGGCGGAGCCCTTCACGTCTGGCACCCCACCCGCTAAACCCACCTAAGTTGCGGTGAAATAGGGACTGTTTATGCATCTAAAGCCGCAAAACAGTCCCTATTTCACCGCAACTTATGAAGAGATCATTCGTCGCTGCCCGGTTTGCGACGGTTAGCCTTTTTAATCGCGTTGAAGTGCTTGTCATTGAGCCTGCGCTGGCGAGAGCGCTGAGGCACCTTGGTCTTTACGCGTCGGCGCGGTGGACGCCCGCGACGCTCAAGCTCAGCACGCAGCTTACGCAGGCAGCTACTACGGTTTTGGAACTGGCTACGGCTCTCGCGCGCCGTCACGGTAATCCCCGTGGGCCCATGCTTCATGCGCACCGCCGAGTCCGTCGTGTTCACGCCCTGCCCACCCGGGCCCGTCGCGCGAAACACCTGCACCTCGCAATCGCGCGCCAACTCCTCGGCCGGCATCTCGGCAAAGCGCGCATACTCACGCCATCCCATCTTGTTCTCATCCATATCAACACCTCCCCTCATACAAAAAATGTGACAAAGGGACAGTCCCTTTGTCACATCACATACCAATCGCTTGTGTTGCGCGCTTAGGCGAAGGTGATCTCGCCGGTCTCGCAGTCCATATCGGCGATACGGGCCAGGCTCTCGACGCGGAAGCCGCGCTCGCGGAGCTTATCGCCACCGCCCTGGAAGCCCTTCTCCACCGCAATGCCAATACCGGATACCTCGGCACCCGCAGCCTCGCAGATCTTGATAAGACCCTCGAGCGCGCAGCCGTTGGCCAAAAAGTCGTCGATAATCAGGACCTTGTCACCCTCGGACAGGAAGCGCTTACCAACGATGACCGGGTACTCTTTCTGCTTGGTAAAGGAGTAGATGGTCGTGGCATACTGCTCGCCGTCGAGGTTGATGGACTGCGCCTTCTTGGCAAAGACAACCGGCACGCCGCCAAAATGCTGGGCCGCGATGCAAGCCATGCCAATGCCCGAAGCCTCGATCGTCAGGATCTTGTTGATCTCGACGCCCTCGAACAGACGGGCCCACTCGGCGCCCATGTGGTCGAACAACTCAACGTCGCACTGGTGGTTGAGGAAGGCATCAACCTTAAGGACGTTACCGGCCTTTACGATGCCGTCATGGCGAATACGATCCTCAAGCTCCTGCATGGCGCAACCCCTTCTCGCGGCAACGATACCGCGCGATTAATAAACGTTGTTCGATAGTCTACCACGGACCGACCCCCGCCCGCCCCACAAGCCGCATCGCACCACAAACCAGTCTTTTTGGGACGGCGCGAATCGTGGCAGACAGCCTCCCAACACGCTAATGGCGGGCGCGCATCTTCACCAAACGCACCATGGCAAGCGCAAAGCCCACAGCGGCCACAGCCATGAGTACGTAGAACACCGAGCGAAAGCCGAATAGGAATACATCCGGACGGCCTGCAACAAAACTGGTCACGGCCTCGCCCATCGCCATGCTCATCTGCCCATACAGGATATGCGACGCCGCCGTAATGCCGAGTGCCATGCCGGCGTAGCGCGCCAGGCTGCCCAGGCTGCCCGCAAAGCCGAGCGCTTCGCGCGGAGCTGAGCCCATATACAGCGAGTTGTTGGGGCTCTGGAAAATCGACGTGCCACACGACATAAACGCAACGCAGCACACGATCACAGGGATAGAAGAGCGCTCGTCGAGCGTGCTTACCGCAAAGAGACCGCACACGTACACGCCCAGGCCGACCGCCGTGGGGCCCTCGCAGCCAACACGGTCCGAAACCGTACCCGAAAGCGGTCCGATAAAGGCATTCACCATCGGCAGCGCCAAAAAGAGCAATCCGGAAATGTCGGAACCAAAGCCATGGGCGTCCTGAAAATAGAACGGCAGGATAAACTCGGATGCGCCAATACCAACGAACACGATGAGCATGCAGGCAAGGTTGATGGTGAAGGCCGAATTTGCAAAGCAGCGACGAGCGGCCTCGATCAGGGACATGGGGCGCTCGCCGGCCTCCGGCTTAACATGCGGCAGCGTGTAGAGCCCCACGATAAACGAGATGACGCCAATGGGCAGGTTGATGAGGAAGATGCTCTCCCAAGGAAAGCTTGCCACCAGCATGCCGCCGAGCACGGGGCCACACATCATGCCGAGGGCCACAAAGGTCGCAAGAATACCCATGGCACGGCCTCGTTCGCGCGCCGGAAACGACTCGGTGATGATACCCATGTTGTTAGCCATGGCCGCCGCGCAACCGACGCCCTGCACAATGCGTGCCAGAATAAGAACCTCGAGCGAGGCCGAAAGGCCGCACAGCAGCGAACCGACCGAAAAGACGATGACGCCCAACTGGAACACATTCACCTTGCCGCGCACGTCGCCCAGACGGCCAAACGGCAACATAGCCACGCAAGTCGCAAGCAGATACACCGAGCTTACCAGCTGAATGCGATCGAGGCCCACGCCCAGCTCCTTTTGCATCACGGGCAGCGCCACGGTCACGACGGTCGAATCCAGACACACCATAAACGTCATGATGAGCACGGTAAACAGAATCGCCCACTTGTTCTTGCCATGGGTGTCGCCCTCTAGGGCAATGTGCTCGCGGCGCAGCTGCTCTGCGGTTTTCTCCATATCCATCCTTTCGAGTGGCCCAACGCAAAAACGGGGCCCCAATCGCCTGTAAACAGTCGCGATTGGGGTCCCGCCTACGGAATCGGAACTAAAGGTCGCCGAAGCTTTCTGCCAGCATCGGCGCATTATGCGAACGCTAGCCTAGCACTGCTCGAGCGCCTGCTCAAGGTCGGCAATCAGATCGGCCGTGTCCTCGAGGCCGCACGACAGGCGCACCATGTCGGCGGAGATACCGCAGGCGATGAGTTCCTCGTCGTTCATCTGGCGATGCGTAGCGTTAGCAGGATGCAGGCAGCAAGTGCGGGCGTCGGCAACGTGCGTGGCGATCTGGGCGAGCTTGAGGCTCTTCATAAAGGTCTCGGCCGCCGCGCGACCACCGTTAAAGCCAAAGCTCACAACGCCGCAGGTACCGTTGGGCATGTACTTCTGAGCGATGTCATAGTACTTATCGCCCTCCAGGCCCGGATAGCTCACGAAGCGCACCTTGGGATGGCTCTGCAGGAACTTGGCAACGGCCAGGCCGTTCTCGCAATGACGCGGCATGCGCACATGCAGGCTCTCGAGCGAGCTGTTCAGGAAGAAGGCCGCCTGCGGATTCTGCATAGGACCAAGATCGCGCATGAGCTGAGCGGTTGCCTTGGTAATGAAGGCACCCTCGCGACCAAACTTCTCGGCATAGGTTACGCCGTGGTAGCTCTCATCGGGCGTGGTAAGACCCGGGAACTTGTCCGCATGAGCCATCCAGTCAAACTGGCCGTGGTCAACGATCACGCCGCCCAGGTAGGCAGCATGTCCATCCATGTACTTGGTGGTGGAGTGCGTAACGATGTCGGCGCCCCACTCAAAGGGACGGCACATCACAGGCGTCGGGAAGGTGTTGTCGACCATCAGCGGTACGCCGTGGTCATGTGCGGCCTTGGCAAAGCGCTCAATATCGAGCACGGCAAGGGCGGGGTTGGCAATCGTCTCGCCAAAGACGAGCTTGGTATTGGGCTCAAAGGCTGCCTCGAGCTCCTCATCGGTGCAGTCGGGGGCGACGAACGTGCAGGTCACGCCCATGCGGCCCATGGTGTGGGCGAGCAGGTTATACGTACCGCCGTAAATGGCAGAGCTAGCGACCACATGATCGCCGGCACCGGCCACGTTAAAGATCGCGAGGAAGTTCGCAGCCATGCCCGAGCTCGTGAGCATCGCGGCGGTGCCTCCCTCCATCTCGCAGATCTTGGCGGCAACCAGATCGCACGTGGGGTTCTGCAGGCGGCTGTAGAAGTAGCCCGACTCCTCCAGGTCAAACAGCTTACCCATATGCTCCGACGTGTCGTACTTCCACGTGGTGGACTGGTAGATGGGCACCTGGCGCGGCTCGGCATCTCCCGGGTGATAGCCGCCCTGAACACATGTAGTACCGATGGTCTGCTCGCTCATATCTAGCTCCCTTGCCTGGGTTACGTTTTATTCGGTTCACGATACCGCTACCCCGCACCCCTCTCAACCCATCCCCAAGGTAGGTTATGGGACAAATTGATCAGGGGTATTTATCTCAAGCTTTGGGCATTTGCTCGATAGATAAAAACGAGGCATACATGAAGCTCTCGATGATTACATGCCCCGTCACGGGTACCATAGGCGGGTACACCGTGACCAAGGAGACAACGATGAAGCAAATCGATACGGCCCAGCTCGACATCACCGCCTGTCAGGCTCAAGCTGCCGAATATCACGCCCGCGGCTTTAACTGCGCCCAGGCCGTCGCTTGCACGCTCGCGCCCGCCGTCGGGCTCGACCCCCAGGTCGCCTTTACCCTCACCGAGGGCTTTGGCGCCGGCATGGGCGGCATGACCGAAACCTGCGGCGCCATCTCGGGCGCCGTAGCCATCATGGGCTTTGTAATGAGCGACGGCATGGAAAACCCCAAGACTAAGGGACAGACCTACAAGCTGTCGCGCGAGATCGCCAAGCGTTTTGGCGAGAAGAACACGACGACCGTCTGCGGCACGCTCAAGGGCATCGGATCGGATAAGGGTCCGCTCCGCAGCTGCCCCGGTTGCATCGACGATGCCGTCGAGATTGCCTGCGATGTGCTAAAGCAGCTCGCCGAGTAATCGACAGCAACAGCAAAACGACGGCCGGCGCGCTTTGGATCCATCCAAAAGCACGCCGGCCGTCGCCGTTAGAACTCGGCAAATTCGGGAGCTCCGACCTCAATCTCCTCACGCCCCGCCATAAGCTCGCGCATCTTAGCGCAAAACGGCTCCTGCTCCCCCGCCTTAAACACCAAATGAAGTGTCACGGCATCCGCGTAATCGGTATCCGAAACCTTGGCACCCGAATCCTGCGCCAAACGAAGCACCTGCTCGTACTGCGGATAGGCCACATGCACGTCAACCAGCACGACGCTTGTCATCTCAACGATCTGCCCGGCCTCCTGAGCCGCGGCCACCGCCGCCTGCGTCGCCGCGGTATAGGCGCGCACTAATCCACCAGGCCCCAATAGCGTGCCACCAAAATAGCGCGTCACTACGCAGCAAACATTTTTGAGCCCTGCGCCGCGCAACACCTCGAGCGTCGGCATACCGCTCGTGCGGCTCGGCTCGCCGTCATCGCTCTGGCGCTCGCGTCCATCGACCAAAATCCACGCGGGAACATTGTGTCGAGCGTCGTAATGACGCTTGCGAACCATCTCGATAAAGGCATTCGCCTCATCCTCGGACTCAATATGGACCAGCTGGGCAATAAACCGGCTCTTGCGGTCCACAAACTCGCCCGAAGCCTCAATATTCGATTGCAGAGTAAAATAGCTGTCCAACAAAGCCCCTCAACAAAACTAAGCGCGGCAACAAACAGCCTCAATAATACGGCAAAGGCCGTACCGATTGTCAGGGTAACAAAAATGCCAAGTGGGCCTATAAGCCGGGTTCTGTCGTGAACGGTCATTTATCTTGTCTGTACGTTACCGTGCAGCTCCACGCACGCTACCCGAACGCGGACCGGGCCGGCCCATAGCGTTCCTATTCGCGCTTGCTCCGGATGGGGCTTGCCAAGCCGCCGTGTTGCCACGACGCTGGTGGTCTCTTACACCACCGTTTCAGCTTTTCCCTTTACGCCTTGCGGCGCAGGTGGGAGTCTTCTTTTCTGCGGCGCTTTCCGTCGGATCACTCCGCCCGGCCGTTAGCCGGCATCCCGCCCTCTGGAGCCCGGACTTTCCTCACGCGTGCTGCAAGCAGCACATCGCGCGACCGTCTGGCCCACTCAGCAGTGCAAGAGTGTAGCACACCGTTGCCGCAGGCAGTGGCACAACACAAGCGTTCGACACGATAAACCAAGAACCACGCCATGCAGTACAATAGAGTCGTCGATGGGCAACGTCGTCAGTCGAGACACGGCCGCGCTCCGCACCCCTCCGTCTACTCGGTGTGTTCCCGCCTCCTCCCCGAGGCGGGATGTCGGCATTTTTTCATGCACCGACAATCCAATAGCCTGTGGACAGCCCGGCAGCATTGCGCATCTCGGCGCCAAATCAGAACCACCCTTAAAAAGGGTGGTTTGCTCTTAGGGTATAACCCACGGGCCCCGGGCTCGCGTCTAAAGGCG
>NZ_JBCJBI010000008.1:0-97927 GCF_039062365.1 Collinsella aerofaciens | reverse complement strand
GGACAGTCCTGCTCGCACGGAGAGCACATTAAGTGCTCTCCGGCTCGTGCGGAACTCGCGATCGACCAAAGCCCCCGGCGCGCCCTCTTCCTTGTGGCGTTTTGGCCTGCAGCTTGCAATCGTCGCTCTGCTCGTCCGCTTTTTGATTTGGAGAGCCGGGTGGGCTGAATACTTAGACATGGCAAGGGGCTCCCCCGTTGATGAACGGGGGAGCCCCTTGTTTCGTTTTGGTTGTTGTTGCGAACTAGAGGTGGCTGATGATCAGTTCCATCTTGCCTTCGAGGTCGATGGAACTGACGGTGCTGGGGGCTAGCAGGTGGCTTCCCTTGTGGACGGGGTCGCCGTAGACGGTGCCTTCGCCGTCGATGACCGACAGGCACATGAAGGGCCAGCGCTGGTCGAGGGTCTTGCTGCCGTCGACGCGCACGCGATCGACGGTGTAGCAGGGGTTGGACTCGAGCTCGGTCACGCCGTCGACCTCGGGTGCGGTTACGGTGCCGTCGGTCGGAGCCTGAACATCAAAATCGATGCAGTCGAGGCTCTGCTCAATGTGCAACGGGCGCAGCTTGCCGTCGGTGCCGGGGCGGTCATAGTCGTACAGGCGATAGGTCACATCGCTCGACTGCTGCGTCTCCAAAATGAGCGTGCCGGTCTTGATGGCGTGCACGGTACCGGAGTCAATCTGGAAAAAGTCGCCCTTGTGGATCGGCAGCACGTTGAGCATGTCGTCCCAGCGGCCGTCCTTGATCATCTGTGCGGCCTCGGCGCGGTCATGCGCGCGCTGGCCGACGATGATCGTGGCGCCAGGCTCGCAATCCAGCACATACCAGCACTCGGTTTTGCCCAGGCTGCCGTTCTCGTGCTCGGCGGCGTACTCGTCGTTGGGATGAATCTGGATCGAAAGATCGTCCTTGGCGTCCAGAATCTTAATGAGCAGCGGGAACTCCTTGCCCTCGCAGTTGCCAAAGAGCTCACGGTGCTCGGCCCACAGCCATGACAGCGTGTGACCGGCGTACGGGCCCTCCGCGATCTGGCAGTCGCCGTTGGGATGGGCAGAGATGGCCCAGCACTCACCGATGGGACTCTCGGGAATGTCGTAACCAAATACGGTTTCGAGCTGGCGGCCGCCCCAGATCTTCTCGTGGAAGATCGGCGTCAGTTTAATCAAATCGGACATGTACATACTCCCATAAGGTTGTGCGGGTGCCGCGTAAGACAGCTCAAAACGAGCACCCACCGGATTACAAAACTAGGCCAGCGTTACGTTGTGCAGCTCAAAGCGGTCGCCTACGTTGTGCGAGATAGAATATTCAAACGCGGTGCCGCTATCCAAGAAGCCAATCTGGTTGAGTTCGAGCAGGGGAGAGCCGGGTTTGGTATCCAGGCGCTCGGCTTCTTCCTCGGTTGCCGCCACGGCGCGGATGGTGCGATGGAAGCTCGAAATCTTCAGCCCGCATTGCTCGCGGATAAAGCCGTAGACCGATCCGTACAGGTCCTTCTTTTTAAGGCCCGGGATCAGTTCGAGCGGCATATAGGTGTACTCGATAACGATGGGCTTCTCATCGGCCTGACGCACGCGCACGACGTGATAGGCAAAGTCATCCTCGGCAATTCCCAGCTGGGCTGCGATGTCCGCTGGTGGATTAACGATCGAGAAATCGTAGACCACCGAAGTCACCTTCTCCCCGCGGTGCTCATACGAAAAACCCTGGGCACGGTCGTTTTTGCCCTGGAAAAACGCCTGGCCGGGAAGCCCCGCCGTGTCCTTAACGTAGGTACCCGATCCGCGTCGGCTGGTAATAAGGCCTTCCTCGGTGATTTGCTCGATAGCTCGTTTGACGGTGATTTTGGAAACGTTATAGAGCTTGCAGAACTCAACGACGGTAGGAAGCTTGTCGCCCGGTTTAAGAGCGCCATCCTCGATAGTGCGACGAATATCTGCAGCTATCGCCTCGTATTTGGGAATCATGGAACCTCCTTTCCAACTTGGTTGAGTATAAAAGAAAGTATAGTCAACACCTAAGTATCTCTATTGAGTTATTGAAAAGTTCGAGAAAGATAAAATTAAAAGTCGCCCCGCTTGTAAAATTAGAGCGTTTTAAATGATAAACATCTGAGTAGTGTCGTGTTGAGAAATGATCGGTCCGAGGACGGGGCCGAACCGATATAACACCCAGCGAACCGAATCTCGTACTCTGCGCTTCCCCAGATAAAACCTACCAAAACAAACCTGTCTCTTTTTGGTAGGTTTTTGCCTTGGGAGCGGTACCATACAGGCAATGTTTAAACGAGAAAGGCGGGCTCCCATGGAACCTAAGCAGTATTACATCGGCATCGACGTCGGCGGTACCTCGGTCAAGGAGGGTCTGTTCGATGAGGACGGAAACCTGCTTGCCAAGGCCAGCGTGCCCACGCCTCCCATCGTTGACGCTGCGGGCTTTGCCGCGGTGACCGAGGCTATTGACCAGGTGGTCGCCAAGGCCCAGATTCCGCGTGCCTTTGTGTCGGGCATTGGCCTGGCCGTCCCGTGCCCCATCCCGGCATCGGGCGATGCTAAGGTCAAGGCGAACATTGCCATTAACCTGCCCGAGCTCAAGATCGCCATTCAGGAGCACTGCCCCGACGCGGTCGTTAAGTACGAGAACGACGCTAACGCCGCTGCTATGGGCGAGGCCTGGCTCGGTTCTGCCAAGGGCGTGCAGAACGTGGTGATGGTCACCATTGGTACCGGCGTGGGCGGCGGCGTTATCGTTAACGGCGACGTGGTATCGGGCGTTGTGGGTGCTGGCGGCGAGATTGGCCACATGTGCCTGAACCCGGCCGAGGAGCGCACCTGCGGCTGCGGCGGCCATGGCCACCTGGAGCAGTATTCCAGCGCCACCGGCGTGGTGAGCAACTACCTTGCCGAGTGCAAGAAGGCGGGCGTCGAGCCCATCGAGCTGACCGGCCCCTCCGATTCCAAGGACGTGTTCCAGGCCTGCCGCGAGGGCGACAAGCTCGCGCTGGCCGCGGCCGATACCATGGCCGACTATCTTGGCCGCGCACTGGCGCTTATTGCCAACGTGGTTGATCCCGAGATGTTCCTCATCGGCGGCGGCGCCTCCGCCTCGGCCGATGTCTACCTCGACAAGGTTCGCGAGCACTTTAAGCAGTATGCGCTCTCCGCCTCGCGCGAGACGCCCATTAAGGTTGCTTCGCTCGGAAACGACGCCGGTATCATCGGTGCCGCCTACGTAGCTCTGCGCGCCGCTGGCAAATAGCTGGTGCAGGGGGCGGACTTGGCCCCCGTGCCTGCCCCAAAATATGCCGTGGCCCTTCCGTCTGCGAAGGCTCGGCATCGGCGTGCTACCATAGCTACGTCCAAGTACACATATCAAGTCAAGTGGAGGATATCCATGGCAAACGTTCTTGTCTTTGGTCACCAGAACCCCGATAACGACGCCATCATGAGCGCCGTCGTCCTGTCCCAGCTGCTCAACCAGGTTGAGTATGCCGGCAACACCTACGAGGCCTGCGCCCTTGGTCAGCTTCCGGCAGAGTCCGCCAAGCTGCTCGCCGACGCCGGCATCGCCGAGCCTCGCGCGATCGAGTCCGTCGAGGCCGGTCAGCTCGTCGTCCTCACCGACCACAACGAGTCCGCCCAGTCCGTCGCCGGCCTTAAGGACGCCACGGTCTTTGGCGTCGTCGATCATCACCGCATCGGCGACTTCGAGACCGCCGGCCCGCTGCACTACATCTGCCTGCCCTGGGGCTCCAGCTGCACCATCGTCACCAAGCTCGCCGACGTGCTCGGCGTTGAGCTTTCCGACGTCCAGGCCAAGCTGCTGCTCTCGGCCATGATGACCGATACGCTCATGCTCAAGAGCCCCACCACCACCGCTGTCGACCGCGCCGTTGCCGCCAAGCTCGGCGAGCAAGTGGGCGTCGACCCGGTCAAGTTTGGCATGGAGGTCTTCCTTACCCGTCCGTCCGGCTCCTTCACCGCTGCCGAGATGGTCGGCAACGACATCAAGATGTTCGAGCCCGCCGGCAAGAAGCTGCTCATCGGCCAGTACGAGACCGTCGACAAGAGCCGCGCGCTCGGCATGATCGACGAGATTCGCGAGGCCATGCGCGCCTACGCCGCCGAGAAGGGTGCTGACGGCATTGTCCTGTGCATCACCGACATCATGGAGGAGGGCTCGCAGGTCCTGCTCGAGGGCGAGACCGAGGCTGCTCAGAAGGGCCTGGGCATTGCCGACGAGCACGACGGTGTCTGGATGCCGGGCGTCCTCTCCCGTAAGAAGCAGGTCGCTGCCCCCATCATGGCCGCCTGCTAGGTTTAGTTCACTAAACGCCACGACCGGATCGCGGACGCCCCGCGCTCCGGTCGTTTTTTGTGTACGGCGCCGCGTCGTCTCTTGGACAGGCGTGCCCGTGCCGTTGAGCAAATAATGTTCAACCTGTGGTTCCGCTTTTCGGCCACGCCTGCGTTCTTGTCGTGCAGGGTAGGCTAGATGCAAGCGTAATACGTTAGAGCGCGGCGCCGCCACTTGGGCGGGCCGTGCTTTTTTAAGACGGGAGCCATCCCGTGAAAGGAGCCGCCCATGGCAGCAACTGAGCAGCTATTCAACGTTCGTGAGCGCAAGCGCTTTGAACGTCACGACATCTGGGAGCGCATCGCCGAGAACGGCACGATTTCCGCCGCCGTCATGGTCTTCGCCGCCATCGCCGCCGTCATTTGCGCCAACACCGATGCCTACGAGGCTATCCATCACTTTTTGGAGACCCCGCTGTATGTGGGTCTGGGCAACCTGACGGCCGGTCTCACCGTCGAGCTTTTCGTCAACGACTTCCTCATGGCGATCTTCTTTTTGCTCGTGGGCATTGAGCTTAAGTACGAGATGACAGTTGGCGAGCTCAAGAATCCGCGTCAGGCCATGCTTCCCATGCTGGCGGCCGTGGGCGGCGTCGTCGTTCCCGCTTGCATCTACCTGATCTTTAACCATGCCGGCGCCCACAACGGCTGGGCCATCCCCATGGCAACCGATATTGCCTTTGCACTGGGCGTGCTGTCGCTTTTGGGCAACCGCGTGCCCAACGGCGTGCGCGTGTTCTTCTCGACGCTCGCCATCGCCGACGACCTCATCTCCATCGCCGCCATCGCCATCTTCTACGGTCAGAGCCCCAATCCGTTTTGGTTGGGCGCCGCCGCGCTTGTGACCTGCGCGCTCGTGTGGCTCAACAAGACGCAGCATTACCGCCTTGCCCCGTATTCGGTACTGGGTCTGCTGTTGTGGTTCTGCATGTTCAAGAGTGGCGTACATGCCACGCTCGCCGGCGTCATCCTGGCCTTCACCATTCCGGCCAAGTGCGGCGTTAAGCTCGATAGCCTCACCGATTGGCTGGGCGAGTGCCTGCCGCTGCTCGACGACCGCTACGACGACGAGGCACACATCCTGGGCCAGCATGACTTTACCGTCTCGACCACCAAGGTCGAGCGCGTCATGCACCGCGTGACCCCGCCGCTCATCCGCATGGAGCGTCTGATCTCCACGCCGGTCAACTTTGTGATCCTGCCGATTTTCGCGTTCGTCAACGCACAGGTTCGCCTGGTGGGCGTGGATATGAGCACACTGCTCACCGACCCGGTGACGCTCGGTGTGTACTTTGGCATGCTGCTGGGCAAGCCGATCGGCATCTTTGGCATGACGTTCGCCTTGGTCAAGCTCAAGGCCTGCGAGCTGCCGCACAACGTCAACTGGCACATGATTGCCGGCGTGGGTATTCTGGGCGGTATCGGCTTTACCATGTCGATTCTCATCAGCGGTCTTGCCTTCCCGACGGCCCAGTTTGAGGTTCTTGCTGCCAAGGCTGCCATTCTTGCCGGTTCGGTCACCGCTGCCGTGCTCGGCATGATCTACATGAGCGTGGTCTGCAAACACCCCGCGTCCAAGGGCGAGTAAAAGCACATACAAGTTTGAAAACGCCGCCTGTGAACACCATCACAGGTGGCGTTTTAGTCATTGGGGACGTTCTTAAACGACTAGTCGAGAGGGACACTCTTTGCGAGCGGCCGAAAAGGACCGCCCCAAACTGCCGGCACTTGGGGACTGTCCCCAAGTGCCGCATGTCATCTGGGAAGACTGTCCCCAACAACTAGTCGTTTAAGAACGTCCCCAATGACTAGGGCTATTCCACCGTTCCGTAGACGGCGCCCCAGCCGTGGGCGGCTAAGGCGGAATTGAGCTGGTCGCAAAGTGACTGGCGGTCGTAATAGCCGGGCGGTAGCAGGTTGACGATCTCCATGAGATCGGGCGCCAGGTCCAAGATTTCGGCCTGTACGATCAGATCCAGGCGGTCGATGGCGTGGCGGTCGTAAAACAGTCCGTCGACCAGGCGCTGCAGGTCGCCGAATTCCTCGGCCTGGAACGATCCATACTCCATAGTGCCTCCTTGGGCCCCCACGCCGGCATGCGCGGCGATTCGTAATTTATTGCGATGGACTTAATCTATCACGGCTTCATAACGTTGCGGCGGTGGCGGTCTATACTTAGACGAACTGCAACGTCCCGCTTTGCGAAAGGTCGCACCCATGCAGACGATCTACCAGAAGATGGAAACCACCGAACTCGATGCCGCCATCGAGGCGCTCAAAGCCGAGGTCGCCGAGGTCAAGGCCAAGGGCCTGGCGCTCGACATGGCGCGCGGCAAGCCGTCGCCCTTCCAGGTGGACATCTCGCGCCCCATGCTCGATATCCTCAATGCCGACGCCGATCTGCACGACGGCAACGTTGACTGCTCCAATTACGGCTGCTTCGAGGGTATTCCCTCAGCACGTAAGTTGGCAGGGGAGTTCCTGGGCTGCCCCGCCGAGCAGACGCTCGTGCTGGGCTCGTCGAGCCTTTTGATTGAGCATGACATCGCCGGCATGTTCTGGCGCTGCGGCTCGTGCGGCAGCGAGCCCTGGGACGCCTACGAGACCGCGCACGACGGCAAGAAGGTCAAGTTCCTGTGCCCCGTTCCCGGCTACGATCGCCACTTTGGCATCACCGCCGACTTGGGCATCGAGAACGTCCCCGTTGCGATGACCGACAACGGCCCCGACATGGACGAGATCGAGCGCCTCGTTGCCGCTGACGACTCCATTAAGGGCATCTGGTGCGTGCCCAAGTATTCCAACCCCACGGGCATCACCTTTAGCGAGGACACTGTGCGCCGTCTGGTCGAGATGCCCACGGCCGCGCCCGATTTCCGCATCTTCTGGGACAACGCCTACTGCGTGCACGACCTGTACGACGAGACCGACGAGCTCGCAAACATCTTTGACCTCGCTCGCACGGCGGGCACCGAGGACCGCGTGGTGGCCTTTGCCTCGACGTCCAAGATCACCTTCCCGGGCGCCGGCATCGGCTTTATCGGTGCGAGCCCCGCGGTCATCGCCGAGTTCTCCAAGCGCCTGAAGGCCGGCCTCATCAGCGCCGACAAGCTCAACCAGCTGCGTCACGTGCGCTTCCTTCCTACCATCGAGGCGGTCAAGGAGCACATGAAAAAGCATGCCGAGTTCCTGCGTCCGCGCTTTGAGGCCGTCGAGCGCAAGCTCACCGAGGGCTTGGGCGACACGGGCTGCGCCACTTGGACGCACCCCCGCGGCGGCTACTTTGTAAGCTTCGATGGTCCCGAGGGCTCGGCCCAGAAGGTCGCCGCGCTTTGCGCCGATCTGGGCGTCAAGCTCACGCCGGCCGGTGCTACCTGGCCCTATGGCAAGGACCCGCGCGACACCAACATCCGCATCGCGCCGAGCTATCCCACGGTCGAGGACCTGGAGGCCGCGCTCGATGTGCTGGTGCTGGCTGTTAAGCTCGTCGCTGCCGAGCTCGCGCGTGCCGAGCGCGCCTAACGCGCGGCTTCCCGTACTATCCGCACTTTCGATACGTAAAGGAGCGTATACATGGATCTGGGTATTTCCACCAACCCCACGCCAGAGCTCTACACCATTAAGGTAGCCGGCGAGATCGATATCTCTAACGCTGATAGCCTGCGCAACGCCATCGACTTGGCGCTCGAGCAGCCCACCGAGGCCGTTGAGCTCGATTTTGCCCAGGTGAGCTATATCGACTCGACGGGCATTGGCGTGCTCGTAGGCGCCGCGCACCACGCGGTCGACCACGGCAAGCGCTTTAGCTGCACCAATGTGCAGCCCCCGGTGATGCGCGTGGTTCAGCTGTTGGGTGTCGACCAGGAGATTTCGATCACCGCTGCATAATCTTTGCCCCAAAAGGGCGTGCCGTTTGGCATATGTTTGTGATGCGCTCGGACGTTTTGGCGTCCGGGCGCTATACTTGACCGAATGAATAGACGAGTTCCGGCCGAATGGCGCGGTGCGGGCTCGACTCACATCGAGCCTTGGAGGTATGTGTGTTTGGTATTGGAGAGGGTGAGCTCGCGATCATCGTGGTCTTCGGCTTTTTGCTGTTTGGCCCGGATAAGCTCCCGCAGATGGGCCGCACGATCGGCCGTGCCATCCGTCAGTTCCGCGAGACGCAGGAAAAGATGACGGCCGTTGTTCAGTCCGAGATTATCGATCCGGTGAGCGAGGCCGCGTCGGCTCCGGTCAAACCCAAGAAGGCTGCCGTCGACGACGATTCCGATGCGGACGAGGATGCCGCCGAGACGGCAGCGCCCGCCAAGAAGGAGACCTTTGCCGAGCGCCGCGCCCGTCTTGCTGCCGAGAAGGCCGCGAGCGAGGGTGCCACCGAGGGCGAAGGCGCTGCTGGGGAGGCCGAGGGTGCCGAGCCCGCCAAGGCCGAGTCTGCCGCTGCCACCGTCGAGCCCGAACCTGCTGCAGAGCCGGAGCCCGAGCCGGCAGAGCCCACGACGGCCGACCTCTATGCCCGTCGTCCCCGCAAGCGCAAGGCCGTCGTCGACCAGCTCGCTCGCGAGCTCGAGGCCGAGGACGAAGCCGCTGCCGCCGACGCCCCGAAGGGAGGCGATGAGTAATGCCTATCGGACCTGCGCGAATGCCGCTCTTCGATCACCTGGGAGAGCTCCGTCGCCGTCTGACCATCGTAGTCGTATCGGTGTTTGCCGCCGCCATCGTGCTGTATTTCGCCACGCCCGTGGTGCTCGACATCTTGGAAGACCCCATCCGTTCCTTTGTGCCGGAAGGTAAGTTCTACATCACCACCACGCTCGGCGGCTTTGGTCTGCGCTTCTCGCTGGCCATCAAGATGGCTGTGGTCATGTGCACGCCCATGATCATCTGGCAGATTCTGGCGTTTTTCCTGCCGGCGCTTCGCCCCAACGAGCGCAAGTGGGTCGTGCCCACGGTGCTCGCCTCGACGGTGCTGTTCTTCCTGGGCGCAATCTTTTGCTACTCCATCATCATCCCGGCGGGCTTTGAGTGGCTCATCGGCGAGACCTCGGCCGTCGCCACGGCACTGCCCGACCTGGAGAACTACGTCAACATGGAGCTGCTCTTTATGATCGGCTTTGGTGTGGCGTTTGAGCTGCCGCTCATCATCTTCTACCTGTCTGTTTTCCACATCGTGTCCTACGCGGCCTTCCGCAGCGCCTGGCGCTACGTGTACGTAGGCCTGCTCGTGGGTTCGGCTGTGATCACGCCCGACGGCTCGCCCGTTACGCTGGGCCTCATGTATGGCGCCCTGCTCTCGCTCTACGAGATTTCGCTTGCCATCGCCCGCGTGGTCATTACCGCGCGCGAGGGCAAGGAGGGCTTGTTTGTGAGTCGTCTGGACCTGTTCTCGGACGATGAGGACGACGAGGAGTAAATCGGTATGCACGAGGTTGGCATTGTCAACGGCATACTCGATACAGTGATTCGCGCGGCGCGTGGGGCGGGGGCCTCGCGCGCCGTTTTGGTAACGCTGCGTATCGGGGATATGACCGAAGTTGTGCGCGAGGCGCTCGACTTTGCGTGGGAGACATTTCGCGACGAGGACCCGCTCACGAAGGGCTGCGAGCTTGCCGTGGAGGAAGTTCATCCACAAAGCGAGTGCCTGGACTGCGGCGAGGTCTTTGATCACGATCGTTTCCATTGTCGCTGTCCCCAGTGTGGCGGCGCCAACGTGCGTCTGCTGCACGGCCGCGAACTCGACATCGCAAGTATCGAAATCGAAGCCCCCGACAATTAACCAGCCTGCCATTTGGGGACGGGGTATAAATGGTAGAAATAGATACGCCGTGCGGCTTGACATTCCGTTCCAAAGTGTGCAAGCAGGCAAAATGGCAAGTGTCAACGACGAAATCTACCATTTCTACCCCGTCCCCAGATGGCAGAAGTAAGGAGTGCCAAGTATGGCTGAGAAAACGATTGATATCGCGTCGCCGATCCTGTCGCGCAATGAGCGCCTGGCAGATCAGCTGCGTCAGCGATTTAAAGAGACAAACACCTATGTGATCAATGTGCTTTCGAGCCCTGGCTCGGGCAAGACCACTACGATTCTGGGCACCAACGAGCGCCTGCGCGACAAGGCGGGCCTGCGCTGCGCCGTCATCGAGGGCGATATCGCCTCGGACGTCGACGCCATCACCATGAAGGAAGCCGGCATGCCCGCCATCCAGATCAACACGGGCGGCCTGTGCCACCTCGAGGGCAACATGATCATGGAGGCCGTTGACGCGTTCGACCAGGCAATCGGCTTGGATAACATCGACGTCATCTTTATCGAAAACGTGGGCAACCTGGTCTGCCCGGTCGACTTTGACCTGGGCGAGAACCTGTCCATCATGATTCTCTCGGTGCCCGAGGGCGACGACAAGCCCATTAAGTACCCGGGCATTTTCCAGCACGCCGGCGCACAGCTGCTCAACAAGGTCGATGTGGCCCCGGCTTTCGATTTTGACATGGATAGGTATACTAAGACACTCGATGACCTCAATCCGCAGGCGCCGCGGTTTGCCGTGAGCGCGCGCAAGGGCGAGGGCATGGATGCCTGGTGCGATTGGCTCATCGGGCAGATTGAGCAAGCAAGGGCGTAAGTCGGCCGCCATACGGGCGGGCGTAGCCGCAGAGATACGAGATAGGAGCCTCTTTTGAAGCTCATCATCGCCGAGAAAAACGACGCCGCGCGTCAGATCGCCGAGCGGCTGTCCATGGGTAAGCCCAAAAAGGACAAGGTGTACAACACCGCCATCTACCGTTTTGAGTGGAAGGGCGAGGAGTGCGTGACCATCGGCCTTGCCGGTCACATCCTGGCGCCCGATTTTTGCGACAGCGTGCTGTTCGATAAAAAGCTGGGTTGGTATTCGGTGACCGAGGACGGCGAGATGCTGCCGGCCGATATGCCCGATGGCCTGGCCCGTCCGCCGTACGACACTAAGCGCAAGCCGTTCCTTGCCGATGGCATTTCCATCAAGGGTTGGAAGCTCGAGAGCCTGCCTTACCTCACCTGGGCGCCCGTCATTAAGCTGCCGGCCGAGAAGGAGCTCATTCGTTCGCTCAAGAACCTCGCTAAGAAGTCCGACAGTGTCATCATCGCCACGGACTTCGACCGCGAGGGCGAGCTGATCGGTTCGGACGCCCTCAACAAGGTGCGTGAGGTGGCGCCGGACTTGCCGGTTGCCCGCGCCCAATACTCTTCGTTTACCAAGGCCGAGATCACGCACGCCTTCGATAATCTCGTCTCGCTCGACCAGAACCTGGCCGACGCCGGCGAGAGCCGTCAGCACATCGACCTTATCTGGGGTGCGGTGCTCACGCGCTATCTGACGCTCGCCAAGTTTGGCGGCTTTGGCAACGTGCGCTCTGCCGGCCGCGTGCAGACGCCGACGCTTGCCCTGGTGGTCGAGCGCGAGCGCGAGCGCATGGCGTTTGTGCCCGAGGACTATTGGCAGATTCGCGGCATGGGCGCCGCGCAGGGCGCTGCCGAGGACGATCGCTTTAAGATCGCGCACAAGACGGCGCGCTTTACCGACAAGGATGCTGCCGAGACGGCGTATGGTCACGTCGACGGCGCCAAGACGGCGACCGTTGCCGCGGTGACCAAGCGCTCGCGTAAGCAGCAGCCGCCCACGCCGTTTGCGACGACTTCGCTGCAGGCTGCCGCTGCGGCCGAGGGCATCTCGCCTGCGCGTACCATGCGCATCGCCGAGTCCCTCTACATGGCCGGCCTCATCAGCTACCCGCGTGTCGACAACACCGTGTACCCTGCGACGCTCGATCTGGGCGCCGTGGTAAGCGACCTGGCAAAGATCAACCCGGCGCTGGCGCCCGTGTGCAAAAAGGTGCTCGCCGGTCCCATGAAGCCCACGCGCGGCAAGGTCGAGACCACCGACCACCCGCCTATCTATCCCACGGGCGAGGGCGATCCGTCCACGCTCGACGGCGGCCAGCGTAAGCTCTACGATCTCATCGCCCGTCGCTTCCTGGCGACGCTCATGGGTCCCGCGACCATCGAGAACACCAAGCTCGAGCTCGATGTGAACGGCGAGCCGTTCGTGGCTTCGGGCGATGTGCTCGTGACCCCGGGTTTCCGCGAGGCGTATCCGTATGGACTCAAGCGCGATGAGCAGATGCCGCCGCTGGAGCAGGGTGATACGGTTGACGTGTTCGACATTAAGCTCGAGGCCAAGCAGACCGAGCCGCCCGCGCGCTACAGCCAGGGCAAGCTCGTGCAGGAGATGGAAAAGCGCGGCCTGGGCACCAAGTCCACGCGTGCGAGCATCATCGAGCGCCTGTATGCCGTGCGCTATCTCAAAAACGATCCCGTGGAGCCGAGTCAGCTGGGCATCGCCATCATCGATGCGCTGACGCAGTTTGCCCCGCGCATCACGAGCCCCGATATGACCAGCGAGCTCGATGGCGATATGACCCGTGTGGAGCGCGGCGAGGACACCGAAGAGCATGTCGTGACGCACTCGCGTGCGCTGCTGGCCGGCGTGCTCGACGAGCTGCTCAAGCATACGCAGGAGCTAGGCGACGCCATCAGCGACGCCGTCACGGCCGATGCGCGCGTGGGCGCTTGCCCCAAGTGCGGCAAGGACCTGGTTATGAAGACGAGCGCCAAGACCCGCGGCAGCTTTATCGGCTGCATGGGATGGCCCGACTGCGATGTGACCTATCCGGTGCCGAGCGGCGTCAAGGTAAGCCCGCTCGAGGGCGAGGCGGCCGTGTGCCCCGAGTGCGGCGCGCCGCGCATTAAGTGCCAGCCGTTCCGCCAAAAGGCTTTCGAGATTTGCGTGAACCCAACGTGCCCCACCAACTACGAGCCTGACCTTAAGGTGGGCGAGTGTAAGGTGTGCGCCGAGGCCGGACGTCATGGCGACCTGATCGCGCACAAGAGCGAGAAGAGCGGCAAGCGCTTTATCCGCTGCACCAACTACGATGACTGCGGCGTGAGCTATCCTCTGCCGGCGCGCGGTAAGCTCGAGGCGACGGGTGAGACTTGCCCCGAGTGCGGCGCCCCCATCGTGGTGGTCAACACGGCGCGCGGCCCGTGGCGTATCTGCGTCAACATGGACTGTCCGACCAAGGAGAAGAAGCCGGCCCGCGGCCGCAAGACCACAACCAAGGCGAGCACGGCAAAGAAGACCACGGCGACAAAGAAGACCACGGCTAAGAAAGCAACTGCCGCCAAGAAGACGACCGCGAAGAAGTCGACTACCAAAAAGACCGCCGACAAGTAACCGAGCACATATAGACGCGGCGGGGCCGGGCGCGCAAATGCAAATGCGCGCCCGGCCCCACTTCTAAGTTGCGGTGAAATAGGGACTGTTTTTGCTGGCAAAAGGCCTAATTAATCCCTATTTCACCGCAAGATTTGATCAGTTGTTGGGATTACTTCACCTCGACAGGCTTGGCGCCGGGATAGCGCTCCTCAAAGTCTAAGCGATACTTATTGTCATTGGTGCCCGCCACGTTGTCGCGCGACAGCGGTGCCACGATCTCATTCTTGTGGTCCGCAGGCTTGGCGTATTTCAGGCTGATCTCCCAGGCATCACAGATTGCGTCAATGCGGTGATCCAGGTCGTCGTACAGGGCGATGATGTCCTTCCAGGAGCTGTAGTTCTTGGAGCTCGTCGGGACGTCCAGGTCCTCGACGATGTCGTAATACTGCTCGATGGTGTCCTCCGTGCGCTCGGCGACGTCGGCGAGATTTTGACGGGTGGTTCGATCTTCTTCCAGATAGCTGCCGTTGAAGTTCTGCGCGCAGCCACGGACGTAGTTGTCGAGGTCTTCGAGCAAGTCGTAGTATTCGCTCAGTCGGCGGTAGAGGTTCTGCTCGGAGAGCGTTGCTTCGCCGCCATCCTCGTCGTCATCGTCATCATCGTCGTACAGGCTGTTGGGATCGCCGAGAGGCTTTAGGTCATCGTCGTCAACGTCATGGTGCAGCTTAGCTACCTCGGCAGTCGTCTGCGTGGCGGCGTTGTCGAAAGGCTTGATCACAAAGAAAACGACCAGGGCGATGATGATCGCCACCAGCACAACAATAACGGCGATAAGCGGCCCGGTGCCGCTCTTTTTGGGAGCGGGGGTCTGTGGCGAAGCGGGCGTGTATGCGGGAGCCGGCTCCTGTTGGGGCGAGCCGCTCGCGACGGGTATGCGCTGCGTGGTCTCGACGGCCGCAGGGCTTGCGGCGGGGTCGGGGCGATAGACGAGGGGGTCGTCCGCCTTGGCTTGCGGCGTATCGAGGGAACCGGTCTGCTCAAAAGCGGGCTGGCTATCGCTCGCGGTTGTTTGCTCAACGGGTGCACCGCACGAGGTGCAGAACTTGGCATTATCTGCAAGAAGCTTGCCGCACGAGGCGCAATACCGAGACATTGCCACTCCTTTCGCCACATTTCAATGCAATACGACGATTATACCCAGCGTCCAAAATTCCCCATCATAAGTTGCGGTGAAATAGGGACTGTTTGGCGGTCTCAGAGCTTCAATCAGTCCCTATTTCACCGCAACTTCGGGGATGCCTCGATGGCTAGGTTGGATTTGGGACGCGCCTGCCCCTGGGGTATCATGACTTGGTTGCTATAACTCGCATTTACGCGCCTTGTAGGAAGGGGCTGCGCCCATGGCTTTTGAGCCCGCTCAACATAGCTTCATTACGCTCGAGGGTGTCGATGGCGCCGGCAAGTCCACGCAGGCGCGCCTGCTTGCCCGTGCGCTCGACCTTGCCGGCTACCAGGTTGTGACCCTGCGTGAGCCGGGCGGCACTGCCATCAGCGAAAAGATCCGTGCTCTGCTGCTCGACCCCGCCAATACGGCGATGGGCGACACTTGCGAGCTGCTGCTGTATGAGGCCGCCCGCGCCCAGCTGGTGCACGAGGTCATCGCGCCCGCCCTTGCTGCCGGCAAGGTGGTCCTGTGCGACCGCTTCTACGATTCCACGACCTGCTACCAGGCGTTTGCCGACGGCCTTGATCGCCAGAAAGTGCGCGACGCCAACAACCTGGCCGTCGCGGGTACGCACCCGGCGCTCACACTCGTCTATCACATCACGCCCGAGCAGGCGGCGCTGCGCATGGCAGCCCGTGGCTCGGCAGATCGCATGGAGGCTAAGGGCATGGCCTTCCAAGAGCGTGTTTACCAGGGTTTTTGCGCAATTGCCGCCGAGGAGCCAAACCGCGTAAAGCTCATCGACGCCACTGCGACCGTCGAGGAAGTCTTCGAGAAGACGGTCGAACAGGTTCGCGCATACGGTCTCGACATTTCGCAAGACGCCGTCACCGCCGCGCTAGCCCAGGAGGCCGAGTAACATGGCCCCCGCTCAGGCAAGCCTGCTGGCCAAGCTTGACACCCAAGAGCGCGTGCGCGACTTTTTGACCAATGCCGTCGCCAGCGGTCGCGCATCGCACGCCTACCTGTTTTTGGGCGCGCCCGGCGCGGGCAAGCTCGACGCCGCGTGGGCGCTCGCCCAAGCCTTCCTGTGCGAGCAGGATGGCTGCGGCTCATGCGATAGCTGCGTGCGCGTCGCCCGCCATACGCACCCCGACGTGCACTATTACACGCCCGAGAGCGCCACGGGCTACCTCATCGCCCAGACCCGTGAGCTGCTCGACGACGTGCCTCTGGCGCCCATCCGTGCCAAAGCCAAGGTCTACATCATCGACCGTGCCGAGCAGCTGCGCGCCAACACCGCCAACGCACTGCTCAAAACACTCGAGGAGCCGCCCGAGGGCGTTATGTTTATCTTGCTGGGCACCTCGGCAGACGTGATGTTGCCCACAATCGTGAGCCGCTGCCAGTGCGTGCCGTTTCGGCTGGTGTCGCCCGCCGTCGCCGCGCAGGCCGTGAGCCGCGCCACCGGTCAGGATATCGCGCGTTGTCGCATGGCCGTCGCCGTGGCGGGAAGCCCCACGCGTGGCATCGAGTTCCTCAAGAGCGCCGAGCGTCAGGACGCTCGCCGCCAGATGGTTCGCGCCATCGATTCGCTCATCGCCGCCGACGAGGCCGACGTGCTTAGCCGCGCCAAGTCGCTCATCGTCGCCGTTAAGGCGCCGCTCGCCGAGGTCAAGTCCACGCAGGAAAAGGTGCTCGAGCAAAATGCCGATTACCTGTCGCGTGGAGCATTGAAGCAGCTTGAGGACCGCAACAAGCGCGAGCTCAACGCGCGCGAGCGTTCGGGTATCATGGAAGCGCTGGCGAGCGCGCGGACGCTCATGCGCGATGTGCTGCTGACGCTTCAGGACGAGGCGGCCGACGTGGTGAACGAAGACGTGCGCGACACGATCGGTCGGCTTGCCGCTGCGACCAATGTTGCGGGTGCCACGCGGGCGCTCGAGGCAGTCGCGACCGCCGAGCGCAACATCGCCAGAAACGTTACTCCCCAGCTGGCCATCGAGGTCATGCTGTTCGATATCAGGAAGGCACTGAAATGCCGTTAGTCGTACCCGTTAAGTTTACCTACGCCTCGCGCGACCTGTGGTTCGATCCGCAGGATCTGGATATCCTCGAGGCCGATTACGCTATCTGCTCCACCGAGCGCGGAACCGAGATCGGCCTGGTCACGGCCGATCCCTTCGAGGTGCCGCAAGATGAGATCGGTCAGCCGCTCAAGCCCGTGCTGCGCGTGGCGAGCGACATCGATCTGCAGCTTGCCGACGACTTGGCCATCCAGGGCGACGAGGCGATGGTCGATTTCCGCCGTCTGGTCAAAGAGCTCGACCTCGAGATGAAGCCGGTCGGCGTTGAGTATCTGTTTGGCGGCGAGAAGGCCGTGTTCTACTTTGCCGCCGAGGAGCGCGTCGATTTTCGTCAGCTCGTCAAGGACCTGTCCTCAACGCTGCATATTCGCGTCGACATGCGCCAGATCGGCGTGCGCGACGAGACCCGCCTGGTGGGTGGCTACGCCCAGTGCGGACAGGAGCTCTGCTGCACGCGCTTTGGCGGACAGTTTGAACCCGTCTCGATTCGCATGGCAAAAGAGCAAGACCTGCCGCTCAATTCCTCCAAGATCAGCGGCGTGTGCGGTCGTCTGATGTGCTGCCTGCGCTACGAGTTCGAGGCCTACAAGGACTTTAAGAGCCGTGCGCCCAAAAAGAAGACGCTCATCGATACGCCGCTCGGCAAGGCGCGTATTCAGGAATATGACACGCCGCGTGAGCAGCTGGTGCTGCGCCTAGAGAACGGCAAAGTCTTTAAGGTCAACCTGGCCGATATGACGTGCTCGGAGGGCTGCAAAAAGAAGGCCGCCGAACAGGGCTGCAACTGCCGCCCTGACTGCGTGACGCGCGACGTGCTCGAGCGCATTGAGTCGCCCGAGATGCGTCTGGCGCTCATGGAGCTCGATCGCGAAAACGGCGTCGATGTGGGCGATGGCCTGTCGAGTGCCGACCGTCTGGCCGGCACGTCGATGCCCAAGCGCCGTCGTCGCGATGCTGAATCCGATGCTCGCGCCGGTCAGGGTCAGGGCGAGGGCCGTGGCCGCGGAAAGGGCCGCGGTAAGGCCGAGACACCCGAGGCCGAGGGGGCGGCCGATGGCCGTCGCCGTCGCAAGCGCGCGGGCTCGGGCGATGCTACCGAGGTTGCAGCCGCGGGCAAGAACGCCTCTCGCGAGCGCGAGGTTCAGCAACCCCAGCAGCAGAATCGCGGCGGTGGCATGAACCCCACACGTCGCCGCCGCCGTCATCTGTCGAGCGAGGAGCGCGAGGACGCCTTCCGCGCCGCAGCTGCTCGCGAGGCTGGCGCCGCTTCCAAGGGTCCCTCGGCCTCCGATGCGCCTGTCGACAAGGGCGGCAAGTCACGTGGCGAGGAGGAGCGCGCGCCGCGTCCGCGCCGTCGCCATTCTTCGGGCGCGCAGCAGAAGCCATCGGTTCCTTCCGTGGCCGATCAGGTTTCGGACGGCGAGGTCAAGGTCACGCGCCGTCGTCCCGGAGATGGCGGGGGAGCGGCTGCCAAGGCTTCGCGTGGCGCCGCTCGCGACGAGCACGAGCCGCGCGAGGATCGCGGTGGCGAGGGCTCGGCCGACCAGGGTCAAAAGCGCCGTCGCCGTCGCCGTTCCCGCAAGTCGCGCCAGGATGGTGGCGAGGGTTCGACTCCGTCTTCGTCCGCACCACAACCGCCCGCCGGCGAATAACGCCCGCGAGCGGATTTAGCTCGCCTTGCCCCGAGCGCATCGGGGTATCATAGCGCTGAATCAACAACCCTCCCTGCGACCGAGCGTAGGGAGGGTTGTGTCTTGAAGAGCCATCTGAACATATTGGGCCGTCTGCAGGGTGCCGGCGCCCTACCGTTTGCGGACGAATTGCTACCGTTTGCCGAGCGGGCGGCACACGAGGCGCTCGAGGCATTGTCGCCAACACGATGTGCCGGCTGCGAGCGCGCCGGTGCGCTTATTTGCCAAGACTGCCTGGCCGCGCTCACGCTCATCGACCCACGTCATAGCTGCACCCGATGCGGCGCCCCGTTTGGGGATTTGCTGTGCACTGAGTGTTCGGTCGAGGGCGCGTCCTCGGCAATGGCGGAGGCGCTCGACCGCTGCCTGGCGTGCGCTGTCTATGCGCATCCGCTGCCGCGCATCATTAAAGCGTACAAGGACTCGGGCGAGCGACGTCTGGCTCCGTATCTGGCGGAGCTGCTCTACGACACCGCCCTGCATGCCCAGGTCGTAGCGCCCGATCGCTACGGAGGTGTGCTGTCCGGTGCGGATGCGGTGGTGTTTGTGCCTGCGACGGCGGCAGCGTTTCGGCGGCGTGGTTTTGATCATATGGAGGCTATTGCGCGCCCATTTTGCGAGCTGTCGGGTGTTCCCCTGCTCGATGCTCTCGTCAAGTACGGGCATGGCGACCAGCGCGAACTCGGTCGTGAGGAGCGCCGCGAGCGTGCCCAAGGCATGTACGAGACGGTTGAGGATGTGCACGGCCGCCGCCTGCTGCTTATCGATGACGTTATCACCACGGGCGCGACGATGGCCGCCGCTTCGGCGGAACTCAAGCGCGCCGGCGCCGCAGCGGTCGATGGCCTCGCTATCGCACGCGTTTGGTAGGGGTGATTCATGTGGCGGTAACAATCAGGCGGTGCAACAAACCGACAAAAGAGCAGCTAGCGGCTTCCGTAATCCTAACAGGCGCCTCGGCGCTACGCATGATGCGCGCCGAGCGCCGACAAATGGGTTACATCAGCTGGAGGGACCTCAGCCCCGATGAAGAGTGCCGTGTGCTGCGCGCGTCGTCGCCCTCGATCGAGGACATCTATCTTCCCGACTTGGTACGGATTGGGGCCGCAAGCGGCGAGGTGCAAGAAGATCTTTGCTTGCTGGTGGGATCTGCGGCGCAGCGCCGCCGCATGCCTGGCGTGGGCTGGTCCGTATGCTCTGGGTTGCCCGCCGGCTCGATTCTAGAGGTGGAACCAGGGGTGTACAGTCTATCTCCCGAGGCCCTTTGTGTTGCCGTCGCCCGCGAGGTCGGCTGTATCCAGGCATTTGCCCTGGCCCAGGAGCTGTGCTCTAAGATTTCGCTGAGTGACCGCGGGCAGTATCTACCTCCCTACACATCGCCTGTCGTGAACAAATTGGCAAAGGACAAAGACCAGCCGCCAGATGTCGGTTACTTTGAGGTCGAGCCCGTGCTGACACCCGATCGCCTGGTAGATTACCTTGCGGCGTGCAAAGGAAGCACGGCCAAACAGCTGCTGCGCCTGTGTCCCTACCTGTCAGAAAATCTGCGCTCGCCCATGGAGTGCATCATGCTCGCTCTGTTTTCGCTTCCGTTTTCCTATGGCGGATTTGCCTGCGGTCCCTTTAAGACCGACTACAAGATCGAGTTCGATGACCGCGCGCAGGCAATCTCGGGGATGCCGCATGCAGTTTGCGATGCGTATCAGGAAACAGCCCGGTTTGACCTGGAATACAACGGTGAGCTGGGCCATTCCTCCCGGAGGGGACGTATCCATGATGAAAAGCGCAACACGGGCTTGATTACTATGGGAATCGAGGTCGCGACGGTCAACAACGAAATGCTCTGTGACATGGAAGCGATGGAAGCACTCGCATGGCGCATCCACCAGCGTATGCGAAAGCGGTACCGGAATCGTGTCGATGCCCGCAGGAAAAAGCAAGAGGCGCTGCTTAACACGCTGCGGGCGTGTTTTGGGCTTAAACCCGCCTAACAATGCTCTGAAACAGGGGGTTGGATATATGCTCTGGCCAAAATATAGCAAATATGAGTACTGCTACAAATTCAGTAACAGCAAAATCAGGGATTTTGGGACTGGAAGATGGCGTAAATTAGAAAGTTATTAAACAAATGTGGAATATCCTGGCATCAATCTGACGTTATAGAGCGTGAAAACAGCTTGCAGAGCCAAAAACTCCTGCTACTAAATTGGTAACAGTACTCATATTTGCTATTTTTTGGCCACGGCGCTCCCAGACGGGTGTGTTGGGGCTTTCCATAGGGGAGCGACGGGCTCAATCAGAGCACGTGCGGTCCGTCCTGACCTGCGAAATCTGTACTCGCGATGCGAATAACGCCCCTAACCTTAAACTTTAGCTTGAACTTAGCTATAATGCGCTACGTTCCTGCCAGGCTGTGGTTGCGGACGGACGAAATGCCCGTCCTAGTCCAAGACAGACGCGGTCAAAGGGATCCACGTAAGCGACCGCGTGCGCGCGGCGCGATCATGGCGCGTCCTAGATGTAAGCCGCACCGTCCGTTCTACTTTCTTTGGGGCAATACCGCCTCGCGGGCGAGCGGGCCAGTCGTGAAGGTGGCTGCGGCCTCCCGAGCAAACACCCCGGTGCGCAAGTGTGGGGTCAAATACCAGGTCAGCTGGTGGGAACAACCTGATATTCCGCGCAACGCACGGATCGTATACGACACAGAAGGCAGGGTAGTGGACATGGTGAGGGGCAGCTTGATGCACGCGGCTCGGTTAGGTGCTGGGACCGCAGCGGTCATCGCCGTTTTGGGCCTGAGCGGATGCGCGTTCAACCCGCTGTCTACGTTCACGACTCCCACGATCGACCAGATCGAGTACGAGACCGTCACGCCGGCGGTGTCGGACGATGCCCTGGTCACTCCCGGAACCCTGACGGTCGCCCTCGATACTTCCGATGCGCCGCAGGCCATGCAGGACGCCGACGGCGAGCTCACGGGGTATGCGGTTGACGCCGCCCGCGCCCTCGCAAGCCGCATGGGCCTTAAGGTCGCCTTCGTCGATGCGTCCTCGGCAGGTTCCGCGCTCGGCGACAAAAAGGCCGATATCTTTATCGGCGAGATTAACTCCACGGACGGGGACATTAGCTCGCTCGGCACCTGCCTGTACGATGCCACTTCCGTGTTCGGTAAAACTAGCGATGGTGGGTCGCTAAGCGTTTCCACCGATACCCTTAACACGTCTACTCTGGGCGTTCAGATGTCCTCGGCCTCGCAGGAGGCGCTTGCTAAGCAGAGCATCACCGCCAACCAAAAGACCTACTCCAACATCAACGAGTGCTTTGAGGCACTCGAGTCCGGCGAGGTCGACTATGTGATCTGCGACTCCACGGCCGGCGGCTACCTTGCACGCCTGATGAGCGAGGTCTCCTATGTCGGTGCGCTCGAGGCGCCCTCGACGCTTGGTGTTGCGGGCCTCTCGTCCAATGACAAACTGTGCCGTGCCGTGAGCGATGCCCTCGACGGTATTACGGCCGACGGCACGATCGAGGCGGTCCACTCTGTCTGGTATGGCACGATGCCCTACGACCTCACCACTAAGACGGTTTCGGGCGCTAACGTGCAGCCGGGTGACTCTGAGTCCAGTGAGACCATGTCCTCCGGCAGCGAGTCCTCCGATTCCAACAATGAGACCGCATCCTCCGAGGACAAATCGTCCAGCCAGGAAGGCACCATCACCGACGACGACATTAACAAACTCAATAGCTAGTTATTGCTAGGGGTGGTGTCTCCTATACGTTGGAAAGGACACTTCTTTACGGTTTCAACACGCACTGCCGGGCTTCCCCGATGGGGGAGCCCGGCTTTTTCATCCCAATAAAACTAGCAGGTCAAAGCCAATTTTCGGGACCAAATACAAAGCCGCCGGCCCCCTCCTATAGCGCACTTTGCCACAGAAAAGTGCGAGACTTCGGTATGCGGTATCAAGCAATCGTTATTCGGGTCTTTAGGAATCCGCGTGATTAAATGCACGGCAATGGGTACATAGCCAGTACAGTAAGTCCCCGAGGCAGATTGGAGCCACGTATGGATATCAAGGTTTCTGGACGCAAGACGACGGTAACCGATGCTCTGCGTGCGCATGTGGATGAGAAGATCGGCGAGGCGCTCAAGGTTTTCGATATCGAGCCCATGACGGTCGACGTTGTACTTCGCTATGAGAAGAACCCCTCGAACCCCAACCCGGCAATCGTCGAGGTTACGGTTCGTGCCCGCGGTTCGGTGATTCGCGTTGCCGAGCACGGTGCAGATATGTACGCCGCCATCGACCTCTCCGCCGATAAGGTCACCCGCCAGCTGCGCAAGTTCAAGACCAAGGTCGTGGACAACCGCCAGGGCGGTGCCAGTGCAGCGGATGTCGCACCGGTCGAGCGCGTCGAGGATCTGGCCGACCTGCTGCTGCCCGAGGAGGAGGACGACCTGCTCGTCCGCGAGAAGGTCATCGATGTCACCCCGATGACCGAGGAGCAGGCGCTGGTGCAGACCGATCTGCTCGGCCACGACTTCTACGTGTTCGAGAACGCGACGACTGGCCTCATCAATGTGGTGTATCACCGTAAGAATGGTGGATATGGCATCATCAAGCCCCGCATCGAAACACTTGACGAGTAAAATACGTTAACTTGCATGAGTTAACGGCTGGCGGCCATCCCATGCGGATGGCCGCCTTTTTTACGTAAGGAGTCGCTTTGATGGACAAGGCTGCATCTACCGGCCATTCGGACCGTTGCCGCATCGTCGTCGATACCTGCTGCGACTTTAGCCCCGAGGTCGCCGCGAACCTCGATGTCGATATCCTGGGTTTCCCCTTCATTATCGATGGCGAGGAGCGCACGGATGACATCTGGTCGAGCATCACACCCAAAGAGTTCTACGACCGCATGCGCGCCGGTGCCCGCGTGTCCACCTCGGCTGTGTCGCTCGGTCGCTATATCGAGTTCTTTACCGAGTGCGCCAAAGAGGGCACGCCCACGGTCTACCTGTGCTTTACCTCGGCGCTGTCATCGAGCTACAACTCCGCGTGCCAGGCGGCGGACGCCGTGCGCGCCGAGTATCCCGATTTTGAGCTGTACGTGGTCGACAACGCTCTGCCCTGTGCGACCGGCGCGCTCTTGGCGCTCGAGGCCGTGCGCCAGCGTTCGGCGGGACTGACCGCCAAGCAGCTGGTCGATTGGGCAAACGAGGCAAAGACCTACGTCCACGGCTACTTTACGCTCGAGAGCTTCGACGCACTGGCTGCCGGCGGTCGCATTCCGCCCGCGGCGGCGCAGCTTACGGCAAAGCTCGATGTCAAGCCCGAGCTCTCCTACGACCTTGCCGGCTCGCTGTCGCTAATCGGTGTCAACCGCGGCCGCAAGAAGGCACTCAAGTCCATCCTCAAGTCGTTCCGCGAGAACTACGTGCCCGATCGCACCATGCCCATCGCCATTATGACTGCCGATGCCGAAAAGGACGGTGATTGGCTCGAAGCTGCCATCCGCAAGGAGGAGGGTTGCGCCGACGTCACGATCATTCGCAGCTCCGTGGGTCCCACCATCGGCTCGCACGTGGGCCCCGGCATGGTGGCCTGCGCGTTTTGGGGTAAGAACCGCGCCGACAAGGCGTCGCTTTCCGACCGCATCGCCCGCCGCGTGCGCGGTCAGTAGGCAAGTAACGCGGCCGTAATCGATCCTAGCTCACTGCCCAAACGCTGGCACCGAGTATTCAACCTGGTAACAACACCCAACCCAAAAGGAAAGGTTTCATGGCAAACAAGCTCTCCGTCGCATTTATCGGCACCGGAATCATGGGTGCCCCCATCGCTGGCCACATCCTGGATGCCGGCTATCCCGTCACGGTCAACAACCGCACCAAGTCCAAGGCCGCCGCACTTATCGAGCGCGGTGCCGCCTGGGCCGATACGCCGGCCGATGCCGTGGCTAACGCCGATGTCGTCTTTACCATGGTGGGCTATCCCTCCGAGGTAGAGGAACTCTACCTGGCGGGCGACGGCCTGCTCGCGTGCACCAAGCCGGGCGCGGTCCTGATCGACCTCACCACGAGCTCGCCCGAGCTCGCCCGCGACATTGCCGAGGCCGCCCAGGTTTCTGGCCGCATGGCGTTTGACTGCCCCGTCACCGGCGGCGAGTCGGGCGCTATCGCCGGTACGCTCACGGCTATCGTGGGCGCTACCGAGAACGACATCGCGCCGGTCCGCGACATCCTTGCCACCTTTGCGGCCAACATCTGCTGCTTCGACGGCGCCGGCAAGGGCCAGGCTGCCAAACTCGCCAACCAGGTGTCTCTGGGCGCCTGCATGGTCGGCATGGCAGATGCCATGGCATTTGCCGAGCTGAGCGGCCTTGACCTGGAGAAGACCCGCCAGATGATCCTGGGCGGCACCGGCAAGTCCGGCGCCATGGAGAGCCTGGCGCCCAAGGCGCTCGACGGCGACTACAAGCCCGGCTTTATGGTCGAGCACTTCATTAAGGACCTGCGCCTTGCGCTCGCTTACGCCGATGACCGCGAGCTCGCGCTGCCCGGCGCCGACGTCGCCTTTACGCTCTACGACATGCTCGACGCCATCGGTGGTGCCAAGCTGGGCACCCAGGCCATCACGGTCCTCTACAAGGAGGAGGCCGACGCCATCGCCGCCGGTCTGGACTGGTCGCAGTATCGCCCCGAGGAGCACGGTGCCCACGAGGACGGCTGCGGTTGCGGCGAGCACGGCGACGACCATGAGTGCGGTTGCGGCCACCACCATGGCGAGGACCACGAATGCTGCGGCGGTCACGGCCATGATGACGGCCACGAGTGCTGCTGCGGCCATCATCACGAGGAGTAGCGCCCATGAGCTGGACGTTCGTGGTGCTTGCGCTGGTGCTCTTTCTCTTTGCGATCTACATCGGCTTTTTGTGCGGCCAGTGGGCGTGCGAAAAGCGCGTCATTACCAAGCGCGACTACTGGATTGCCAACTTTGCGGGTGCGGCGGCAGTCGTCCTGCTGACTTGGGTGTTTTCGCTGTTCCCGCTGGTGCAGTTTGCGCCGATCGGCTGGCTCGGCGGCTTTATCGCCGGCCTTAAGATGAGCTTTGGCGAGTCCGTCGGCCCGTGGCGCAAGCACGACGAGGTCTTTAATGTCAACAAGGCTCATCGCGTCGCCGCCGACGCGGGCGACGCCGAGGAGCGCCGCCGTGCGCGTCGCAATGGTGCGGCCGACCGACAGCTCATCTCGGTCACCGATGACAGCAAGGGTGCTGGCAAGCACGCTAAGAAATAGTAAGAAGAGGTAACTATGGCAGAAAACAAAGACGAACAGCTCACCGACGAGGAGCTGGCACAGCTTCAGCTGGCAGAGGAGAACGAGAACGCCGTCGACCGACTGGTCCAGGAGCTCGGCTGCCCCACGCGCCGCATCCGCCAGTTTGCCGCCCGCGTGCTGCACCTGCTTGCCGAGCGCGATCCGCAGCGCGTCGTGCTCTGCGTGCCCGCGCTGATCGAGGCGCTCGACCGCCCCGAGGCTCAGACCCGCTGGGAGGCTCTCGATGCCCTGGCGGCGCTCGCCACCACCTGCCCCGAGCAGCTGGGCGATGCCTTTGAGGGCGCCGAGACCGCGCTGTTCGACGAGATTTCGTCCACGCTGCGCTATGCCGCCTTCCGCCTGCTGTGCGTGTGGGGTGCCACGAGCGTCGAGCGTTCGCGCGAGGCTTGGCCCATCCTGGACGAGGCCATCCAGTGCTACCACGGCGACCTCGAGTATCGCGACATGCTCGGTTGCCTGTACGAGTTTGGCCAGGGCGAGATCGACGCCGAGGTCGCCGAGAAGCTTGCGCTGCGCCTTAAGTTCGATGCCGAGAACGGCAAGGGCAGCTATCTCAAGGCCCGTTCGAGCGAGATTTGCGAAATGCTTGTTAAACGTTTTGGCCTGGATCTCTCCAAAAAGAAGAAGCGTGCTAGCGTTAAAAAATCTGAGGCCGCCGAAGACGAGGAGTAACAGATTATGGCGCACGATGTAGTCCTGATTCCCGGTGACGGTATCGGTCCCGAGATTACGCAGGCCATGCGCCGCGTGGTCGAGGCCACCGGTGTCCAGATCAATTGGAACGTCCAAGAGGCCGGTGCCGGCGTCATGGACGAGTTTGGCACGCCACTGCCTCAGCACGTGCTCGACGCGGTCGCCGAGACCAAGGTTGCTATCAAGGGCCCCATCACCACGCCGGTCGGTACGGGTTTCCGCAGCGTCAATGTGGCCCTGCGAAAGCACTTCGACCTGTATGCCTGCGTGCGCCCTTGCCTGTCGCAGCCGGGCGACGGCTCGCGCTTCCGCGACGTCGACCTGGTCATCGTGCGCGAGAACACCGAGGACCTCTACGCCGGCATCGAGTTCGATGAGGGCGCTGCCGAGGTCGAGGAGCTCTTGCAGCTCGTCGAGCGCTCGGGTCAGAAGACCTTCGCCGCGGATTCCGCGATCTCAATCAAGCCCATCTCCATCGCCAAGAGCCGCCGTATTGTGGAGTACGCCTTTGATTACGCCCGCCGCTGCGGCCGCAAAAAGGTGACGGCCGTGCATAAGGCCAACATCATGAAGGCGACCGACGGCCTGTTCCTGCGCGTTGCGCGCGAGGTGGCCGCCACCTATCCCGATATCGAGTTCAACGATAAGATTGTCGACGCCACCTGCATGGGCCTGGTCCAGAACCCCAACGACTTCGATGTCCTGGTGCTGCCCAACCTGTACGGCGACATCGTGAGCGACCTGTGCGCCGGCCTCGTGGGCGGTTTAGGGATGGCCCCCGGCTCCAACATCGGTGCCGACTGCGCCATTTTCGAGGCTACGCACGGCTCCGCGCCCGATATCGCCGGCCAGGATATCGCCAACCCCACGGCCGAGATCCTCTCTGCTGCGATGATGCTCGATCACCTGGGCGAGAACGATGCTGCCAATCGCATTCGCGCCGCCGTATCCGCCACGCTCGACGAAGGCGAGCAGGTTACCGGCGACGTGCGTCGTGCCCAGACCGGCTCCGTTGAGGGCGCTGTGGGCACGCAGGCTTTTGCCGATGCCGTTATCGCTCACCTGGCCTAAGGCATGCACACTTCAAACGCCTAAATAGTACTTAAGTGTTTGCGTATAACCTAAGAATCAATACGCCCGGCGCCCTGTCGGGCGTATTCTATTGAGGACTATGTTTCCTAACAAGGAGTAACTGATATGGGTCTGATTCAAAAGAAGGACGAGAAGGACGAGATCGACGGCATCCAGATCATCGAGCGTGGCGAAGGCCCCGACGGTGACGAGGACGAGAAGGTCGACCTGGTCGCCGGTACGTCTGCCGAGCACATTGCTGCCGGTACGACGGCCGAGGAGGAGGACGCCCGTCTGGAGGCTCAGATTGCCGCGGATGCCGCTGACGAGAACCTCATGCCCGAGGAACAGGACGAGGACGACGACTCCGACGTGGACGACCATGCATCCAAGCACAAGAAGACGATGATTGCCGCCTTCGTGGTTGCAGTCGTGATCGCTGCGGTGGTCGGCTTCTTTATCGGCAATGGAGGCTTTGGCGGCAAGGGCGTCGGCTCGGCGACCCTCACCGAGGACCAGCTCGATTTGACCGTGGCAAGTTATAGCTACAACGGCAAGAAGAGCGACATCACCGCGCGTGAGGCCATCGAGAGCCAGTACAGCCTCGACACCGTCAAGGACAACGACGGCAACTACACCGCTCCGTCTGCCGACGTAATCCTGTCCTACGTGCGCAACCAGATTCTGCTGGACGCTGCCGAGGACGAGGGCATTACCGTCTCTTCCAAGGAAATGAAGCAGTACGCCGAGGATTCCATCGGCACCTCCGACTACAAGACCATGGCCAAGCAGTATGGCGTGTCCAAGGACCAGGCCAAGCAGATCGTCCGCCAGTCCGCGACGCTGCAGAAGCTCTACAAGAAGAAGGTGGGCGATAGCTCCGCAAGCATGCCGACCGCCCCGACCGAGCCTGCTGACGGCAACGAGGAGACCGCGAGCAAGGACTACGCCGACTACATCATCAAACTTGCCGGCGACGAGTGGGATAGCTCAAAGGGCACTTGGAAGGATGCCGACAGCACCTATGCCAAGGCCTTTGCCGATGATGCCTTTACGACCGATAGCGCCACCTATAAGCAGGCCATGACCGCCTATTACACTGCCTACCAGCAGTACTCCTCGCAGGCGTCGAGCGCCAGCTCCAAGTGGACCGAGTACGCCAACGGCCTCTACGCCAAGGCCAACATCAGCATCTACGGCCTGTTTGCGTAAAGATTGCCTGAGCCTTCGAGTACGAAGCCGAAATATCTGATGAAGCCCCCTAGAACTGACATCGTTCTAGGGGGCTTTTTGCGTTGCAGGGAAGGGCGGGGAAGAGGGTGGTAGGGGAGAGGTTATATACAAATTCTTGGAGACTTTATTCATGTAAAGTGAAAACGATTTCGGCCAAACTGGTAGTAACAATGTGGTACCACTGTTCATCTGGTAGTAACCACTTTTGAGATGAAATCGAATGGAAATTGCTAAGAATTAGTTTGGTAATGAAAGAAACGCAGCACATCTACCTGCGCAAATTACCGTTTACGGGCCAAAAATAACCGTTTGGCAACGATATAGTAATTTGAACGAAATGTGGTGGACGTTTGAATTGAGTGTGTGCTACCGTACATACCAGCAACCCGAGAAAAGGGACTGGGTTGTCTAAGTTTGCGCACCAATGCCGGCAAGCGGAGAAGCCGGTATGCACAAGGCGCGGACATGGAACTCGTTGGTGAACAACGAAAGAAAGGTTGGAGGAGATACCATATGATGAAGTACCTCCAGAAGCTCGGCAAAGCGCTGATGCTTCCCGTCGCGGCGCTTCCCGTCGCAGGTATTCTTATGGGCGTGGGCTACCTGCTCGCTCCCGCAGTCATGGGTGCTGCCGGTGACACTACCGGTTTTGCCTATACCGCCGGTTTCCTGCTCATCAAGGCAGGCGGCGCTCTTATCGATAACATGGCCTGGCTGTTCGCAGTCGGCGCCGCTGTCGGCCTTGCCGACGATCACGATGGCACCGCTGGCCTCGCTGGCCTCGTCGCCTTCCTGATGATCCAGCAGCTCCTGAACCCTGCTGTTGTTGGCACCATTCGTGGTATGGACGCCGATGCTCAGACCGCTTGGCTTGCCACGACCGAGGGCATCGCGTTCTCCAAGATCGCTGGTAACTCCTTCATCGGCATCCTGTCCGCCGTCATCGGTGGCACTTGCTACAACAAGTTCAAGGACACTCGTCTTCCTGACTGGTTGGCCTTCTTCTCCGGCAAGCGTTGCGTCGCCATCATGACCGCCGTCATCTGCATCGTCGTCTCCGTCGTCCTGCTCTTTGCTTGGCCCCTCATCTTCGGTGCGCTCGTCGCTCTTGGTGAGGGTATCGCCGCCATGGGTGGTATCGGCGCTGGCATCTACGCCTTCCTCAACCGCCTGCTCATCCCGACCGGTCTGCACCACGCACTCAACAACGTGTTCTGGTTCGACACCATCGGCCTTGGCGACCTGACCCACTTCTGGGCTGGCGAGACCTCCGCTGACGTCAAGTGGAGCCTCGGTATGTACATGTCCGGCTTCTTCCCCTGCATGATGTTCGGTATCCCGGGCGCTGCCCTTGCTATGGTTCAGACCGCTAAGAACAAGAAGGCTGCTATCGGCCTGGTTGTCTCCGCTGCTATCTGCGCCTTCGTCTGCGGCGTCACCGAGCCCTTCGAGTTCGGCTTCATGTTCCTGTGCTTCCCGCTCTACGTCGTGTACGCTGCCCTGTACGGCATCTTCACCATCGTCACCTACTATGTTGGTTTCCGTGCTGGCTTCTGCTTCTCCGCTGGTGCTACCGACCTCCTGTTCTCCTCTAGCCTCCCGGCTGCCGCCAACACCTGGATGATCATCCCGCTGGGCATCGCTGCCTTCGTGGTCTTCTACCTCGTGTTCCGCTTCGCCATCACCAAGTTCAACCTCATGACCCCTGGTCGCGAGGATGAGGATGTCGAGGAGACCTCCGCTTCCGCCGCTGCTGGCGACGACAAGTTCGCCGCTCTGGCCGCCGCTGTTCTCGCTGCCGTCGGTGGCAAGGAGAACGTCAAGACCGTTGACTGCTGCGCTACTCGCCTGCGCTTCGAGCTCGGCGATTCCGATCTGGTCGACGAGGCTGCCTGCAAGAAGGCTGGCGCTCTGGGTGTCATGAAGATGGACAAGGGTGCTACCCAGGTCATCATCGGCACGCAGGTCCAGGCTGTTGCCGAGGAGCTCAAGAAGCTTCTCTAAGCCTTAAAGACGTATCTGTCTTGCAAAGGGTCGTCCCGCTCCGCGGGGGCGGCCCTTTTTGCTACCTCAATACTTGATGCAGCGATGTAATTGGTATTACAGTACACAGGCAATCAACTGGCAAACAATATTGAAATATGCTTGTTGACCTGCTGTTATTCCATTAAAACTGCTATAGTACGTGGTGTCTGGTTACAACCAATTTCGAGTCATTTATCCGGCAGGTATCATTATGGCAATGGGAGCGCGCAAACAACCTTTGTACGATCAGCTCGTCGATTTGCTGACCGATAAAATCGATCACGAGCTTCGACCCGGCGACTATTTGCCGTCCGAGCGTGACTTGTCGGAGCGCTACGGGCTCTCGCGTACGACGGTTCGCCTTGCCCTGCAGGAGCTTGAGCGCCTAGGCTTGGTGGTTCGTCAGCGCGGCCGTGGAACCATGGTGTGCGACCGCTCTCTGCAAACGGCAAACCTCTCGCAAATCTATAGCTTTACCGAGCAGATGAAGGCGATCGGCCGTGTGCCCAAGACGACGATTCTTGAGTTTACCGAGGTCGAGGCTGATAAGAATATTGCCGTAGAGATGAACGCGCGTCTGGGCGAGCGTCTGTACAAGATCAAGCGCCTGCGTATTGCCGATGGTGTGCCGCTGATGATTGAGTGTACATATCTGCCGAGTCGCAAGTTCTTTGCGCTTAAGCGCCCCATGATCGAGAACAAATCGCTTTACGACATGATCGAGCAGGACTTTCACGAGAAAGTTCGCGTGGCAGAGGAGGAATTCTACGCGAGTATTGCCCGCCATTCCGACGCTCGTCTGCTCGAGATTGCCGAAGGCGCACCGGTCCTGGATTTGATTCGTACCACCTATGACATGAACAACGAGGTTATCGAGTATACGCGTTCGGTTGCGCGCGCCGACCAGTTTAAATACAAGGTCTACCACAACCGCGCAGTCTAGAGTTATTGGGTATAAACGGCTTGGTGTGTTTTGCGGCGGGTGCAAAATGTGCCAAGCGGTAGAAGGCAACGAACAATCGCTCGAATTAACAATGCAGTGGTTTTTGATCCGCCCTAAAACGCACTGCGGGTACGGGAGCATAGATGAGCACGTATGCTATCAAGGCCGACAAGTTCTTTTTGCCGGCGGGGCCGCAGCTGGGCGGCTACCTCATGGTCGAAGATGGCGTCTTTGGCGCTTGGCAGGCCGATGAGCCCGCTTGTGAGATCAAAGATTATTCGGGTACATGGATTGCGCCGGGCATGGTGGACACCCACATTCATGGCTTCTATAACCATGCCACGACCGATAACGATGCCGAGGGTATCAACATCAGCTCGACCGAGCTCGCTCGTCGTGGTACCACCAGCTGGTTGCCTACGACCTTTACCGACGGTGTGGAGCAGATCAAGGACGCCTGCGCTGCCATTGCACAGGCTGACGAAGAGCGCGGACCTGAGTTCTGCGGTGCTCGTATTCAGGGCATCTACCTGGAGGGTCCGTTCTTTACCATGAAGCATGTGGGTGCCCAGAACCCTGCTTATCTGATCGATCCGTCCGAGAAAGTTTTTGACGAGTGGCAGGAGGCCGCCGGCGGTCGAATCGTCAAGAGCGCCATGGCGGCCGAGCGTGACGGCGCCGCCGCTTACGCCGCGGCTCTGAGCGCAAAGGGCGTCGTGACCTGCATTGGCCACTCTGATGCCACCTATGATGAGTGTGCTGCCGCCATCAATGCTGGCGCCAGCTGCTTTACGCATACCTACAACGGCCAGCGCGGTCTGCACCATCGCGAGCCCGGTGTTGTGGGCGCTGCTATGACCACGCCCAACACCTATGCCGAGATCATTTGCGACGGCAAACACGTGAACCCTACTGCTATTAAGGCGCTGCTGCAGGCCAAGGGCTGGCAGCACACGGTGCTGATCACCGATTGCCTGGGTTGTGGCGGCATGCCCGAGGGCAAGTACACCAGCGGTGGCATGGATGTCATTATGAAGGACAACCTTTGCTGGCTTGCCGATGGCTCTGCTATCGCCGGCTCGGTGCTCACGCTCGCACAGGGCGTCAAGAACATCGTCGACTGGGGTCTTGCGAGCGCCGATATCGCAATTCGCATGGCGACCGAGGTGCCCGCGCGCTCTGCTCACGTCGAGGATAAATGTGGCAGCATTATGCCTGGCCGCGATGCCGATTTTGTCGTGTTCAATCCCGACCTTACCCTGGTCGAGACGTATGTGGGTGGCAACAGCGTCGGTAACGCGTTTACCGAGTAGCCGCCAAAGAAGCGATCCGAAAGGGGATTTAGATGATTTACGGTGCATTGGGCGATATCGAGGAGTATCGCGGAATGCTCAAGGGCCTCGACGTGCTGATCGATTGGCTCGAGGAGAACGATCCGGCGAAGCTCGAGGTCGGCAGCCATCCGATTCTGGGCAACAAGGTCTTTGCGAACGTCATGGCTCCTACGACGCGTCCCGAGGCCGAGGCTCACTATGAGACGCATCAGCGCTATCACGACCTGCAGATCGACGTCGAGGGTCGCGAGGCCTTTAAGGTTGCCACGGGCAGCCTGACGCTGGTTCAGGAGTTTGACGAGAAGGACGACTACGATCTGGTCGATTCCGACACCTCGATCGCCGGCGATCTTGCCGACGACAAGTTTGCGCTGTTTGTTGCCGGCGAGCCTCACATGCCCACGCTCGAGTTCCCGGGCGATGGTGCGCGGCCGGTCAAGAAAATCTGCTTTAAACTGCTTGCAGACGCTTATTGGGAGGGGTAGCGCGCTGCTCGGCTGAGCTGTTCGTGTTGCAAGCGTTATCCCTTGGAGGAGCGCGCTTGGGCCCCGCTGATCGCGGTTCCTTTGGGGATTGCGGTTGGCGGGGCTTTTTTGTTGAGTAGGGGAGTTTTCGGCGGCGTTGTGCTTGGATTGGCGGATATGCGCCCGAAATCGGCAACAAAAAAGCCGCCAGAAGGCGGCTATCTTGTGCAATGGAGCCAGCGACCGGGCTCGAACCGGTGACCCCCGCTTTACGAGAGCGGTGCTCTACCAACTGAGCTACGCTGGCGACCATGTGGTGACGCAACTGAGGCGTCAACGGCTGTCTATGATACGGGACATCTCAAATCCGCGCAAGTGTTCTGACGGCTTTTCTCACGTTAAATGCACTAATATTGGAGACGTGATGTCTCGCTCTTACGGGGCTCAAACAGAATGGGGCAGCCATGGCTCAACCCAAGATTCTTCTCACACGTATCGACGACCGTTTCATTTACGGGCAAGACGTTGAGCTATGGAACGAAGTCGTGGGTTCCAACCTTGTCCTAATCGTCAACGATGAGATCGCGGCAGATTCGCGCCAATGGGCACCCATGAGGGTGGCGGCGCCAGAAGGCGTTTGGACGCGGTTTTTCTCAGTGCAAAGGACTATCGACATCATTCATACCGCAACGCCGCGTCAATGGATTCTGATTATGGTGGCCTCACCCGCCGATGTGCTCGCGCTGGTTAAGGGTGGCGTGCCAATAACCAAGATCAGCATCGGCCATATGCGGGCGGGGGAGGGCAAACGCTCTGTAACGCCCGCGGTCGCCATAGACGATGCGGACATCGCCGTCCTCAAAGAGCTACAAAAGCTCGGAGTAGAGCTGGAAATCCGCTATCTCCCAAGCTCCAATCCCGACCCCATCCAACTAGTCATTGGGGACGTTCTTAAATGACTAGTCAAGCGGGACACCCTCGGCACTTGGGGACGTTCCTTATGTGCCGGCCTTTTAGGAACGTCCCCAAGTGCCGGCAGGTGGGGACAGTCCTTCTCGCCTGATGTTAAAGACTGTCCCGAACGACTAGTCATTTAAGAACGTCCCCAATGACTAGGTAGCAAAGCGCCCGTCGGCGGTGGTGCCGGCGGGCGCTGCTGTGCGATATGTTGCGTTATGGGCTTAGTGCCTCATAAAGTGGTATTCGATTACATTGCAGTAGGGATGGCCCGGGCCCACAATGCCCTGCGGGAACAGCGGCTGGTGCGGTGTGTCGGGGTACATCTCTGCCTCGAGGGCAAAGCCGGCGCCCCAGCCATAGTTGGCATCGTCCTTGGCATGTTCGTCGCCCAGCCAGTTGCCGGTGTAGAGCTGCACGCCCGGGGCGGTGGTGTAGTAGTCCAGCTCGCGACCGGTCCACATCTCCTCGACGTGCATCGCGCGGCGCAGATTACGGCCGTACTGATAGCCATCGATGCACAGGCAGTGGTCATAGCCGCGCGCCTGCTTAATCTGCGGGTTGTCGGCTTCCATGCCGGGCGCGACGGGGCGCAGCTCACGGAAGTCAAACGGCGTGCCCTCGACCGGTGCGATCTCGCCGGTGGGAATGTTCTGGTCATCAATGGGCAGGTAGTGGGCAGCGTTGGCAACAAAGAAGTGTTCGCAGTCCATGCCGGCGTTATGGCCGGCAAGGTTAAAGTACGTGTGGTTGGTCATGGACACGTATGTGGCGCAGTCGCTCTCGCAGCCATATTCGATACGGAAGCAGCCAGTACGCGTCACGGTAAACACGGCTGTAAAGGTGCGGTTGCCGGGAAGGCCCAGCTCGCCATCCTCAAGCGAGGTGGTCATGCGCACGGCGTTGTGGACCTCGTCGAGCTCAACGTCCCACACGCGCTTGTGCAGGCCGTGCTCAAGATCGCTGTGCAGGTTGTTGACGCCTTCGTTGGCGGGCATATGCCAGTCCGTACCGTCGATGGTGATCGTGGCGCCCGCGGTGCGGTTTGCCACGGGGCCGATGGTCGCGCCAAAGCAGGCGGGGTTGTCAAAGTAATCCTCGAGTTTATCGAAGCCCAGTACCACATCGCGCACGTTGCCGGGAATGTCAGGCACATCGATACCAAGCACGGTGGCGCCATAATCCATAATGCGAACGCAGATCTCGGGCCCGTTGAGGGTGTAGCGATGAACGGGGGTACCGCACGGCGCGGTGCCGAAAAGCTCGGAAGTGATCATTTGGTTCCTAACATCGAGGTATTTCCGACAAACTGTAGCGCGAACAGGCGAGATTATCACTACACCCCACTAAAGCAGGGGGTATTTTTCTCAAAAAAGTGATGATTGGAGCTGCGCGGGCGTTCATTTTTGACGCGTACGAGTCTGATACAATTTGTTCGTTACTGTTTGAATGATATGCGCGCAAAGAACGGCGAGGATTCATCGTGATTAAGGCAGAGCGACAGGATAGGGTTCGTCAGCTGCTCGAAGAGCAGGGCACGGTCTCGGTCAAGGAGATTTCGGATGCACTGGGCGTCTCGGACATGACGATTCGTCGCGATCTTGAGGAACTTGCGAGCCTGGGCGAGATCGAGCGCGTGCACGGCGGCGCCCGTAGTGCGCAGGGCCGTCCCCACGCTATGTTGCGCCACGAGTATTCGCACAGCGAAAAGCGCACCAAGCATGCCGAGGAAAAGCTGCAGATCGCGCGCCGCGCCGTGGAGCTTATCGAGGAAGGCTCGACCATCTTTTTGGGTACGGGCACCACGGTTGAGCAGATGGCCTCGATGCTGCCGGCGTGCCGCCTGCGCATCGTGACTAACTCGCTTTCGGTCTTTAACCTGCTTGAGGCGCGCGAGGACTGTGACCTGTGCCTGGTAGGCGGCATGTACCGTCGCCGCACCGCCGCTTTTGTGGGACCAACGGCCGAGGATACCCTGCGTGCACTGGGCATCGACGCGGCGTTTATCGGCGCCAACGGCATTTTGGACGGCGACGTGTCCACGTCTAACATGGAAGAGGGCCGCATCCAGCAGCTCGCCTTTAGCAAGGCCGATTCACGCTACCTCATCGCCGACTCCAGCAAGATCGGCAAGCGCGACTTCTACACCTTCTGCCGCCTGGACAGTTTGGATGCCGTGGTGTGCGAGCCGGGCGTCGCCGCCGAGGATCGTGTCGCCATCGAGGAACATACGCGGGTCATCTGCTAGCTAATGCTACAGACGATACTTCTGCCCCTGCCGGCGCAGGGGTTATCGCTTCACAATGACGCGTAAATAACTTTGGGCAACAAGGATGAGGCTATTCTGGGATATGACTAGACTCCGTATTTCGTCTTTATGTCCCTTGAGAATGAATCGTAGTCTTCATAGAGCCCCTCTCTGCTTTCATCCTCGGCGTGGTTTACACGTTCAAGGAGCTTATCCTTTGGAGCCTCTTTTGTTATTGCGGCCTCGCTATCGGGTATTGTGGATTGCAAGAATAGTTCTAGAGCATGGACGTCTTTGAGTATGTAGCCCGTCGAACGACCCGCTCCTGTTTTTTCGATTGCGCTGCAACTAACAAGCTGACCGAGGGTTCGTTTAACGGTAACCTCGCTGATATCGGGGCAGTTGGATCGGATGTCGGATTTCTTAATGACGCCGGGTCTCTGTTGAAATAGAACGGCGATGCGCGCTTGCTTCGACATGGGACGAGTGCTTGATTCAATTAGGGTACGCTGCTCGAGCTGTCGGTAGGCGGCCAGGGTTGTTCCGAGCATGAAACGGATAAAGGGTGCTTCGGTGTTTTGATTTTCATTCCATCCAATGGAGCTTGCAGCGAGGGCGTTGTAGTAGAGCGCCTTGTTGTCTTCAATAAGTCGTTCGATGCTGATGTAACGCGCAACGTCGTATCCAGTCTTTTCGAGTAGCAGCGTTGTAAGGAGCCGGCTCATCCTGCCATTGCCATCGTTGAAGGGATGAATGCTGACAAAATCGAAGATGAAGCGGAATGATATAAGGAGGGGGTCGCAAACTTGACGAGATAAGGCGTCGTTGAGGGACCGACAGGCTTCTTCGATAAGTCCGGGGGTTGCTAGGGCCGAAGGCGGCCTAAAGCGCACAAATCGATTGCCTTGATCGTCGATGGAGATGATTTCGTTATCGCTATCTTTCCAATGGCCCCCATACGAGATTGCTGTGTGTACCATGAGGTCACGATGCAACTGCAAAATGACCGATGGCGTTACGGGAATGAAATCGTGCTGCTCGTGAATAAGCGACAGCGCATCTCGGTATCCAGCGATTTCTTCCTCTGCGCGGGAGCTTGGCTTGGCGGAATACGCCATGATTGCTTTGAGTCTTTTTTGGGTGGTAACAATTCCTTCAAGTCCGTTGGAGGATTGGGTGCTTTGGATCTTAGCTTCCTCCATAAGTGACGATAGAAGTTCGGGTTTGACTTGACTCAGAGCAAGCTGTCGGCCTTTATGCTCGCGTATCGAGAGGAGGAGGTTGGTGATTGGAGTTGCTTCGAGTTCCGCTGGGACTGTGGTGTAATCGAACTGGCGCATGCGGCTCCTTTCGGTATCACGAACATACTTTCGATATCATAATACCATTAAATGATACCGAAAGTATGTTCGTGATACTGAAAACTAGAAACCGTGCTTCATAACTGCTTGGAAAGTTCGGATTCGACTATCTTATTGTCTTGATCTGTAACAGGTAGACGGTCGAAAGTGGGCTACGTGTTACAGATTTAGATATTTCTGCTCGGGCGTTCTGTTTGTCTCGATTTGTAACAACTAGGGCCGAAATACTCGGCTAGATGTTACAGATCGAGACGAATGATCCGCTCGGGCCCACCAAAACAAAAAGGCCGCATGCGAACCCGTGGAGGGATTCGTATGCGGCCGACAGGGGGTATGCGGCAAAAGTTAGGCCATAAGCAGGCCGGTCTCCGCGACGTTCTTGTACCAGTACGCACTCGCCTTGGGATAGCGCTTCTGGGTCTCAAAGTCGATGTAGAACAGGCCGTAGCGCTTGTTATAGCCGTTGGTCCAGGAGAACTGGTCCTGCAGCGACCACACAAAGTAGCCGTCGACGTTTACGCCGCCGTCAATTGCCTTGAGGATCCATGCGAGATGCTGACGCATGTAGTCGATGCGAGGGGCATCGTCGATAAAGCCGTCCTCGAAGTCGTCCTTATAGCCCATGCCGTTCTCGGTGATGTAGATCTTCTTGTAGTTGGGGTAATCGTTCTTAATGCGGAGCAGTAGGTCGTATAGGCCCTCGGGGTAGATGATCCAGTCCCAATCGGTGGTGGGTACGCCTTCGCGCACGCATGACTCGCCCACGCCCTTGAGGAACCAGCGCGAGGAGCCCTTGTCGCCGGTGCCATTGTGGTTGATGTCGTTTTCGCCCTCGGCGGCACGCAGGAACTGGCACTTGTAGGTGTTGACGCCCAGGCAATCGTTGTAGGGGAGTGCGGCGGTCAGCGCGGCGATGTCCTCGTCGCGGACGTCGAGCTCGCCGCCGGCGATATGGGCCAGCTTGGTCGCAGCCTCCATGGTGTCGGCTGCATAGTGGCCGCGGAAGGTGGCGTCGAGTACCCAGCGGTTGTTGATGACGTCGGCCATGCGAGCTGCCTCGCAGTCGGCGGCGTTGTTGGGGTCGAGGGGATACTTGGGCTCCAGGTTCTGGACAATGCCGATCTCGCCCTCAAAGCCGCCCTCATGGAAGGCAACGACAGCCTTGGCGTGGGCCACCATCATGTTGTGCATGAGCTGGAAGGCCTTGTCCAGGCGGTACTTCTCGCCGTGCGGCCAGTTGCCAACGATAAAGCTGCCCTCGGCGGTTGCGGGAATCTCGTTAAAGGTAAACCAGTGCTTGACCTCGGTGAACTCGGCAAAGCAGAACTTGGCGTACTCGACAAAGGCGTCGATCGTCGTGCGCGTCAGGAAGCCCTCGCCGCCGTTCTGGTAAAAGGCCTCGGGCGTATCAAAGTGATCGAGCGTGACATAGGGGATAACGCCAGCTTTGTTGCAGGTGGCAAAAAGCTCGTGATAGAAGGCAACACCCTCGGGGTTAATCTCACCGGTGCCGTTGGGGAAGATGCGGCTCCAAGCGATGGAGACGCGGATACCGTTGATGCCGAAGCGCTGGCACAGGTCGATATCGACCGGGTACTTGTTGTAGAAATCGCTTGCGGGATCGGGGGAGAAGCGACCCTGAGCAGCCAGGAAATCGTCCCAGGGCACTTTGCCCTTGCCGTGCGTGCGGGTCTCGCCCTCAACCTGGTAAGCAGCGGTGGCGCCGCCAAACACAAAGCCGTCGGGGAACTGCATGGGGTTGGTCATGAGTCATCCTTTCTGTGGGATACGAATAGGGAGAGGTGCCCGAACCGGGAATCCGGGCACCAACAGAGGGAGGAACTAGTCGAGGTTCTCGCGGAGCCACTTGATGGCGCCAGCGGGGTCGCGGGTAAGGTCGATATATTCCTTACCGCGGGGAGCGAGCAGCTTAATGCCCAGACGATCGGTGTCGGCCTTCATGTCGTTGTAGTAGCTACGAACCTGCGGGGCGAGCACGATGACGTCGTACTGATCCATGATGGCAGTGTGCTGACCATAGGCGCCTGCGGAGGAAGCGATGTTCTCTCCGGTCTGCGCAGCACCTTCCTTGATGGCGTTGGCAAGCATGGCAGAGGTGCCGGCGCCGGCGCACAGGACGAGGACCTTCAGACCGTCGACATCCTTCTTAGCGGATGCGTTGGCGGCGGGCTCGGGCTGATCGGCGACAGGCTCGCTGTCGGCGGCAGCGGCGGTCGGCTCGACGGAAGCGGTAGTCTGTTCGACAGCGGGCGCAGAGGTGCTGGCGGCGATGGTGGCAGCACCATCGGACTCGAGACCCAGCTCGGCGGCGCGCTCGGCCTCCTGGTCGCAGAGCAGCTTATCGTATGCCTTCAAGAACGGCAGGTAGATGATGGCGTCCAGCAAGATGATGATTGCGACAAATACCAGGGCGATAAGCTGGAAGTTCGTGGTGATGAAAATGCCGATGGGGGCAGGGGTGGCCCAAGGCACCACGAAGGAGAAGCCGTTCATGCCCACGTTATCGATAAAGAACTTGGCAACACTCACGTTGACGCAGCCGGCGGCAACAAAGGGAATGAGCATGTAGGGGTTAAGGATCATCGGCGCGCCAAAGAGCAGCGGCTCGTTGACAGCAAAGGCAACAGGAACAATCGAGGCCTTACCGACGGCTTTGAGCTGCTTGGACTTCATAAAGAGAATCAGCAGAAGCGGCACGATGAACGTGGCGCCGGTGCCGCCGAACTCACCCACGAGCGACATGTTAAAGGTGAGGGAGTGGGCGGGGTGGCCGCCTGCCAGCAGAACCTGCAGGTTCTCGGCCTGGTTGGCAAGACGGATGGGGTCGATGCCCGGCTGGACGATCGAAGGACCGTGGACGCCGATGAACCAGAAGAACGCGGTGGCCGCCTGAATAAGGATGAGTCCGGGGTAGGTCTCTGCTGCGGTGAAGAGCGGGGAGAGCAGCTTGATGAGCAGCTCGGAGAACGGAACGCCCATGAGGTTGCGCACAACCACATCGATGATGCCGCAGATGATGACGGCGCCGCCAAAGGGGATGATGTCGCGGAAGTTCTGAGCGATGGCGCCCGGGACCTCCTTGGGCAGCTTAATGGTCAGATCGCGCGAGACGCAGAACTTATAAACCCACACGGTAATGAACGCGGCGATATAGGCCGAGAACAGACCGCGCGTACCCATGCTGGTGCAATCGAAGACCGAAAGCTCGGAGCCGTCGAACTTGGTGGTGAACTGCGTAACAGCGAGCAGCAGCATGCTGCACTGGGCGGCCACCATGGTGGAGCCGTCGTTGAGCACCTTGCCGGCGGGCATGCGACGGTTCATGGAAGCCGTGAAGTTCTTGGCGGTGGTGCCGGCAACCATGATGCCCATAACGCCCATGGTGAAGTTGTACAGCTTGTTGCACCAGTCGATGAGCGGCTGGGGCAGCGTGATGCCAACTACGCCAGGAAGGGTGGCGATCAACAGGAAGATCGAAGAGGTGAGGACAATGGGCATGCACCCAAGGAATCCGTCCTTAATGGCCTGGAGGTAGACGTTCCTCGAGATCTTCTCAAAGAACGGTTGATGCTTTTCGAGCATCTTTACGATGGCGTCCATAGAGCTCCTTTGCTACTTGATGCGCGATGCATGTGGATGGAACTGGTCGTCGATGGATGGTCAGGACTGCCCGGAAACCTTCCTGCTTAAGGAAGGCATTGCGAAATGACAACGTTGTCATTTCGTTAATGACAACGTAAGACATTTTTGGAAGAGCAACAAGGATATACGGGTGAGCGGTCGATATTGTCCGGTAAACGGTTGATTTATCAGTCAGGCAGGTAGTGTATGCTAGAACGCAAAAAACAAGCGATAAAGAACCGAGTGGAGAAGCAGTGGCAACGATGGACAAGAAAAATGTCTCGATGAACGATGTGGCGATTGCCGCGGGCGTTTCTCTCAAGACGGTGTCGCGCGTGATCAATGAGCCCGAAAGCGTGCGAGAGTCGACACGCGATAGGGTCCATGCTGCCATGGAAGCGCTTGGGTTCCGGGCGAACTTTGCCGCGCGTTCACTCAAGTTGGGCCGTTACGGGTGCATCGGCGTGGTGCTGTTCCACTTGTCGGGCGGCGCCGTGGACATGATTGACGGTATCGCCGATGCCGCCGAAGAGCGAGGCTTTGCGCTCACGATGATCAAAAAGCGGGCTGGGGAAAAGATGACCCTTGCCGAAGCGGCGCGTAGGATGTCGCAGCTGCCTGTTGATGGCATGATCTTCAACCTGCGTCAGATGGTCGATGACTTTGATACCTTTGAGGCGCCGAAAGACCTCAAGACGGTGATTATCACACCGATGGAACATCCTACCTGCTCCACCGTCAGTGACGATCAAGAGGGTGGTGCGCACATGGCGTGCGAGTACTTCTTGAATCGCGGGCATAAAAACGTGTACTTCGTCTCTGGTAAGAAAGAGTCGCTGTCGAGCCAGTGCCGTATGAAAGGTTGGCGTGCGGCGCTCGAGGCGCGTGGCATTGAGCCGCCCGAGCCTCTGCAAGGCGATTGGAATGCGGATAGTGGCTATGCCGCAGGCCTTGCGCTTGCCGATAAACCCGATTGCACGGCGGTCCTCGCCGCTAACGACTGCATGGCAAACGGCGTGATGATGGCTCTACGTGACAAAGGGCTCGGTGTGCCCGACGACGTGTCCGTGATCGGCTTCGACGATGAGCTCTACAAGACGATTCCCAACTCGATTCTGACGTCGGTGAAGTTTCGCCACCGCGAGCTGGGCATCCGTGCGCTTAACGAGGTCGTTGCAGGTCTGGAAGCCCCGAGCTCCAGAAGTCGTACGCTCGTCTCGGGCGTGTTGGTCGAGCGTTCCAGCGTAAGGGATCTGCGGGCGTAGACGTGCTCGGCCTGCTCGTCTAAATCTGTAACAGGTGGGACCCGAAAACTCGGCTAGATGTTACAGATTTAGACAATTCGGCCCGGCTTATTCCGTTTGTCTCGATCTGTAACAGTTAGGAGTGAAATGACCAGCCAGGTGTTACAGATCTAGATTGATTGGATTGACCCATCTGTTTGTCTCGATCTGTAACATCTAAGCGGTCAAAAGCGGTCTACATGTTACAGATTGAGATTTTTGGCTTGGCCTGTGCGTTCACCTCGATCTGTAACAGCTGGGACCCAAAAACTCGGCTAGATGTTACAGATTAAGATGAACAGGAGGACGGGTGCGGTCTAAACAAAATGGCCCGCGCATCACGCATCGATGCACGGGCCATTTTTTTCTGCGGGCGGTAGGTGGCGTCAGCGTCTTATGCCTCGAGGTTTTCCTCGATCCAGGCGACGGCACCCTTGGGATCCTTAGTGAGGTCGATGTACTGTTTGCCCTTGGGCGACAGCAGCGTGATACCCAGGCGGTCGGTGTCGGCCTTCATCTCGTTGTAATAGGTGCGAACCTGCGGAGCCAGGACGATGACGTTGTACTGGTCCATGATGGCGTAGTGGCTGCCGTAGGCACCGGCGTTGGCGGTAATGTCGATGCCCAGCTCGTCGGCGCCTTCCTTAAGCGCGTTGGCGAGCAGTGCAGAGGTGCCGGCGCCAGCGCACAGAACCAGAACCCTCAGATCCTTGCCCTTAAGGGCGGACGGAGCTGCGGAGGCCTCAGTGGCAGAAGCGGTCTCGACAACAGGAGCCTCAACGGCGGGGGCGGCAGCGGTCTTGACGGCCTTGGTCTCCTCGGCCTCTTCTTCGGCCAGGGTCTCGGCCTCCTGCTTGCACAGGACGTTGTCGTAGGCCTTGCAGAACGGGTAGTAGATTAAGAAGTCAACGACCAGCAGGACGACAACCAGGACCAGAGAGATCGGCTGGAAGTTGGTGTCGATGAAGGTGCCGATCGGTCCGGGGAGTGCCCACGGCATGGCATAGATAAAGCCGTTCATGCCCAAAAAGTCGATGAAGAACTTACCAATGAGGACGTTGGCCACGGGGGCAAACAGGAACGGGATCAGGAAGTACGGGTTGAGGATGATGGGCGCGGCGAACAGCAGCGGTTCGTTGACGGCGAACATCACGGGTACGACAGAGGCTTTGCCGACGGCCTTGAGCTGCTTGGAGCGCATAAAGAGCAGGAAGATGATCGGGACAATGAACGTGGCGCCGGTGCCGCCGAGTTCGCCGATGTAGTTACCGAAGTTCTCGGTCAGGGCGAGGGCGGGGTGACCGCCGGCCTGCAGCGTGGCGAGGTTGGTGGTGATGTTGCCAAACAGCGCGGCGTTGAGGGCAGGCTTAACGACCGAGGGGCCGTGGATGCCCATGAACCAGAACAGCGGGATCATGAACCAGATGAGGGCGAGGCCGGCGTAGGAATCGGCAGCGGCGAACAGCGGGCTCACCAGCGTGGAGATGACGTTGGCAAACGGGACGGCCAAGCAGGTGCGGCAGATAACGTCGATGACGGCGACAAACAGGATGGAGAAGCTGAAGGCGAAGATGTCGCGGAAGTTCTGGGCGATGGCGCCGGGGACTTCTTTGGGCAGCTTGATGGTGATGTCTCGCTTAATGCAGAAGGCATAGATGTTGACCGTGGCAAATGCGGCGACAAAGGAGCTCAGTAGGCCCTTGGTGCCCATGTTGTCGGTAAAGAACACCGAGACATCGGCGCCGTCGATCTTGGCACTCGTCTGGGTAACGGCCAAGATGAGCATAGCGCACATGGCGGCGACCATGGTGCTCGTGGCGTTGATGGCCTTGCCGGCAGGCATGCGGCGGTTCTTGGAGCCGGTCAGCGCGCTTGCGGTGGTGCCGGCGACCATGATGCCCACGACGCCCATCGTGAAGTTGTAAACCTTGTTGCAGAAGTTCACGACGTCGACGTTCCACCAGTCGGGCAGCGTAAAGCCGCCGACCGTGGCGACAACGCCCGGCAGGGTCGAAATAAGCAGGAAGACAGAAGAAGACAGGATGATGGGCATTGCTGCCAAAAAGCCGTCTTTAATGGCCTGAAGGTAGATGTTCTTAGAGACCTTGTCGAAGTACGGCTGACCTTTCTCCAAGAACTTAACGATCGATTCCATAGTTCACGCTCCTCTTTGCATGAAATCTTAATGGCATGGACGTTGAAAACCTATATGGTCTCCCGCTTGCTAAAAGCCCGGGTGCAGGCGGGGTCGGTCCCAGGGGGAGAGAGGGGAGCGGCTGGGTTTGTATCGCATAGGGCCGCTCCCCTCTCGGGGGAAAGCGAGGCGATGCGCTACTGCGCGTCCGCCATAGTGTCGGCGAGCTCCTTGTACCAGAGTGCCGACTGCTTGATGTAGCGTTTTTGCGTGTCGAAGTCGATGTAGAACAGGCCGTAGCGCTTGTTATAGCCGTTGGCCCACGAGAACTGGTCCTGCAGGCTCCAGATAAAGTAGCCCTGGACGTCGACGCCCTCGGCGCGCGCCCGGAGCACCTTCTCCATGTGCTGGTCGACAAAGTCGATGCGCTCGGGATCGGCGACGATGCCGTTTGCGTCGGGCTCGGGGTCCTTGTGGCCCAGGCCGTTTTCGGTGATATAGATGACGGGGAGGTTGGGATAGGTGGCGCTGATGTGCTTGAGCGTGTCGTAGAGGCCTTGCGGGTAGATGAGCCAATCCCAGTCGGTGGTGGGGATACCCGGCATATCGACCTGCTGCCCGACGCCCTTAAACTTAAAGCACGAGGTGCCCTTGTCTCCGGTGCCGTTAAAGCTGTTGGTGGACTCGCCATCGTAGGCGGCGATAAACGCCGACTGATAGTAGTTGAGGCCGAACATATCGTTGCGGGGCGCCGCCTTGGCGAGCTCCTCCATGTCGCTGTCCTCAACCGTAAGCGTGGCGTTGTTGGCACGCAGAATCTCGTTGATGAGTGAGAGGGTGCGCGCGGAGTAGTGACCCAGGAAGGCGCCGTCCATGATGAAGTCGGTGTAGAAGGCGTTGTACAGGTCGGCGGCGTGCTGGTCGGCGGGCGAGTCTGTGGCAGGATATGCCGGCGTCAGGACGTTGACCATGCCAATGCGTCCGCCCAGGTGCTCGGTCTCGTCAAGATCCTTATACAGGTTGACGGCGCGGGCGTGGGCAACGAGCTCGTTGTGCTGGCTCTGGATGCCGCTCGTCACATCAAAGTGATGGTTGGGCGGGAAGTTGCCTTGGATGTATTGGGAGTGCGAGAGGCTGATGAGCTCGTTGATGGTGAACCAATTCTTGACCTCGCGGAACTCGCGGAAGCAGAACTCGGCATAGCGCACATAGGCGTCGACGGTCTTGCGGTTGAGCCAGTCGCCCTGGTTGAACAGGGCGGCGGGGGAGTCAAAGTGATGCAGGGACACATAGGGCTCGACGCCATACTTTTTGCAGCAGGCGAACAGCTCGTGGTAGTGCTTAACGCCCTCGGCGAGGGGCTCGGCATCGTCGCCGTTGGGGAAGATGCGGGTCCAGGCGATGGACACACGGATGGCGTTGAGTCCATGCTCGGCAGAAAGGCGGATATCCTCCTCGTAGCGGTTGTAGAAATCACTGGCCGGGTCGGGCAAAAAGCGACCCTGGGCGACAAGGTAATCGTCCCACATGGTCTTACCCTTGCCTGCCACCTTCGTGGAACCTTCCGTTTGGTACGCGGCGGTTGCGGCGCCCCAAACAAAGCCCTTCGGCAGCTGCTGTACGCGGTTTAGCAAAGACATATGCATACACCCTCTCGTCTCGCTGTTCGATATTGTGCGTTTGCGCTCAGGAGGCTCCCTGGTTAGCGTTCAGCGGTGAAAAAGCCCGATAAACACTATCTTAAAATGATTAGAACCAAAATGAGCACGTGAACATTTGACAATGAGCACGTTAACATCCGGCTGGGATGTATAGAAACAAAACAACTTCAAACAGCCGCGAACGGTTGTATTTGTTCGGTAAGCGGTTTTGATTGACAGAAGTTTTCATGTTGTGGTATATGGCTCGGGTATCATGAGCACGTTATCGATGTATGTACGATGCGCCATGGGCGCGGGGAATAGTTGGGAAGCAGGTTAGCGTGGAAGGCATGGCTCAGCAGACAAGGAATGGTCATTCGGCGAGCGCGGCAGAGGTTGCGGCGCTCGCTGGCGTGAGCCGCCAGACTGTGTCTCGCGTGGTCAACGGTATGCCCAACGTGACGGAAAAGACGCGCAAGCGTGTGCTGGCCGCCATGGAAGAGCTGGGCTTTCGTCCCAATTTTGCTGGAGCGGCGTTGCGCGGCGGGTCGTATCGTTCTATTGGCCTGTGCATGTACAACATCACACGTGTCGGTAACCTGGCGACGCTCGAGGGTATCATGCAAGCGGCGCGCGAGCACGATTTTGCCGTCACTATGATCGAGATGGGCGGCGACAAGCCCTATACACTTGCCGATGCCTCGCGCCGCATGGTCGAGCGACCCGTCGACGGCATGATTCTCAACATGAACCGCATGGCTCCCGATTTTGAGGAGTTTGTTCCCCAGCCGGGAGTGCGAACGGTCATCCTGTCCATGTATGCGCATCCGCGCTGCACGACGATCGACTCCGACCAGTATGGTTCGTGCGAGCTGTTGACCAATTATCTGCTGGAACATGGTCACTCGAATATGCGGTTTGTGGCGGGTCCGGAAAACTCGATTTCCTCGCGTTTTCGTGAGGCCGGTTGGCGCGATACGCTGGGTCGTGCTCATGTCGATGCCGCTCCGATGCTGCGTGGCGATTGGAGTGCGGACAGTGGGTACGCCATGGGCGAGCGGATTGCGGCCGAGGTGCTTGCCGGCGGGTCGCAGGCGCCGACTGCCGTGCTTGCGGCAAATGACCAGATGGCGCTGGGCGTTATCGCCGCGCTCGAGAACGCGGGCCTGTCCGTGCCCGACGACGTGAGCGTGGTTGGTATCGACGACGCACTCGAGGGACTTGTTCCTCACAATCGACTGACGACGCTGCGATTTGATTTGCGCGGTGTCGGTAAGCTTGCGTTTGAGGCGGCGATTGGAGAGAGCTCGTCTATCGAGGCGATTCATGTGCCGAGTACGCTGGTCGAACGCTCGACTGTTAGGGACATACGGGGTTAGGTCCTACTCCGTTTGTCTCGATTTGTAACAGGTAGACGGTCAAAAGCGGGCTACGTGTTACAGATTTAGATTCTTCGGAAAGAGCAATCCTGTTCGTCTCGATCTGTAACAGCTAGGACCAAAAACTCGGCTAGATGTTACAGATTGAGATAAACGGCTTCTGACCTGCACAAAAAGGCCGGGGGCGGCGTGCCGTGTGACGTGCCGCCCCCGGCTGAGAAATGGGGACAGGTTATGTGGGCGGGCAACCCCGCCAGTCACTAGTCCAGACGACGGGTCTGCGCCACGTGCTTATACCAGTATGCGCTTGCCTTGGGCGTTCGCTTCTGGGTTTCAAAGTCAACGTAGAAGAAGCCGTAACGCTTGTTGTAGCCATTGGTCCAGGAGAACTGATCCTGCAGGCTCCACAGGAAGTAGCCGCCCACGTTGACGCCCACCTCCATGGCCTTGAGCAACCAGCGCAGGTGCTGCTCGATGTAGTCGATGCGCGGCTGGTCGTCCACAAAACCGTCCTTGTAGGGGTCCTTGTAGCCCATGCCGTTTTCGGTGATGAAGATCTGCTTGTAGTTGGGGTAGCGCTGCTTAATGTAGACGAGCAGATCGAACAGACCCTCGGGATAGATAATCCAGTCCCAGTCAGTGGTGGGGATGCCGGGCTTGTTCACGTGCTCGCCAATGCCCTTGACGCGCCAGCGGCCGGTGCCCTTCTCGCCCGTACCGTTGTGGTGCAGGTCGTTCTCGCCATCGTAAGCCTTCAAGAAACGGCACTGGTAGTTGTTAACGCCCAGGTAGTCGTTGTAGAGGGCGGCCTCGCGCATGATTTCCAGATCCTCGTCTAGGATCTCGATGGTACCGCCCGAGACGGCGGCCAGGCGGTTGGCGCACTCGAGGGTGTCGGGCGCGTAGTCGCCGCGGAAGGTGGCGTCGAGCAAGAACTGGTTTTGCAGCACGTGCTCGTTGTTGGCGGCTTTGATGTCGGCGGGGTCGTTCTCGTTGAGCGGATACTTAAACTCCAGCGACTGAATGACGCCGATCTTGCCCTTAAAACCGCCGTTGTGGAAGGCCAGTACTGCCTTGGCGTGGGCGAGCATCATGTTGTGTTCGCACTGGAAGGCCTCGGCCAGATGCGCCTTGACGCCACCGGGGAAGGTGCCCTCGATGTAGGTGTTGGAGGCGTCGGCCCAGATCTCGTTAAAGGTGAACCAGTAGGTCACCTGGTCGGCGTACTCCTTAAAGCAGAAGGTGGCAAAGTCCACAAACGCGTCGATGGTCTCGCGGTTGAGGAAGTCGCCCTTCTCAAAGAGGGGAAGCGGCGTATCGAAGTGATGCAGCGTGACAAACGGCTCAACGTGGTGCTTGTGGCATTCGGCGAAGAGATCGTGATAGAACTGGACACCCTCGGGGTTAATCTCACCGATACCGTTGGGGAAGATGCGGCTCCAGGCGATGGAGAGGCGAATGCCGTTGATGCCAAACTCCTCGCACAGCTCCAGATCGACGGGGTACTGGTTGTAGAAGTCCGAAGCGGGATCGGGGGAGAAACGGCCCTGGGCCTCCAAGAAGTCGTCCCAGGCAACCTTGCCCTTACCGTGAGTGCGGGTCTCGCCCTCTACCTGGTAGGCAGCAGTGGCGCCGCCAAAGACAAAGTCCTCGGGAAACTGCGCAGGCGGGTTAGTGACGCTAGCAGGGTTAACGGACATGATGATCCAATCGTCTAAATCGAAGGGCCAGCCGGTCTTGGATGGTCGGCTGGCCCTGAGCGTTACTTACTTCGAGAGTTGCTCGCTTACGAAGGCGAGAGACTTATCGCCGTTCTGGGAGAGCTCGATGTACTGTTTACCGCGGCAGGCGACGCACTTGTTGCCCACGCGCTCGCAGTCCTTTTGCAGGTCGGCCAGGTAGCTCGCGGCCTGCGGGGCCAGGACGACCAGGTCAAAGTCGGGGAGCATGTCGACGTGGTTGCCATATGCCTCGGCAGCGGTTTCAAGATCGATGCCGCGCTCCTTGGCGGCCTTGGCCAGTGCGTTGGCGAGCAGGCCCGAGGTTCCGCCGCCCTGGCAGAGCACGAGCACGCGCTTGCCGTTGAGGTCGCTGGCGGTCGTTGCCTCGGCAGCGGATGCTGCAGAAGCGGCGGGGGAGTCGGCCTTCACGGCATCGGCAGCAGCGCCGGCGGCAACGCTCTTGGCGTCAGCCTTGCCCTGGAAGGCATCGTTAAGCTTGGCGGCCTTCTCGGCGTTCTTGGCGGCGAGCTCCTCCTGGGAAATCTCGGCCTCCTCGGCGCACTTCTGGGCGTCATAGGCACGGAAGAACGGGTAGTACAGGGCAAAGTCGACAACCAGGATAAGGGCGAGCATCACAAAGGCGAGCGGCTGGAAGCCCAGACCCATGATGGTGCCGATGGGGCCGGGGACGGTCCAAGGCAGGGTGTACATAAAGCCGTTCATACCCAAGAAGTCGATAAAGATCTTGAGGATCCAGATGTTGGCGATCGGGGCAAAGACAAACGGGACAAAGAAGACGGGGTTGAGCACGATGGGTGCGGCGAACAGCAGCGGCTCGTTGACGGCAAAGCACACGGGGACGATAGCGGCCTTACCGACGGCGCGCATCTCCTGAGACTTGGCCAGGAAGCAGAACATAAAGACCAGGACGAGCGTGGCGCCGGTGCCGCCCATGCAGACGACGAAGTACTGGGCACCCTGGGTCAGGACAGCGGAAGCGTGCTGACCAGCCTGGAACGCAGCCAGGTTGTCGGTCATGTTGGCAACGAGGGCGGCGGCGATGGCGGGCTCGACGATTGAGGGGCCGTGGACGCCCACGAACCAGAACAGGCTCATGGCGCCGTAGATTACAGCGAGGCCGATGTAGCCATCGGCAGCGGTGAACAGGGGCTGGAACACCTGGATGACGCCTTGGGCAAAGCAGAAGCCAAAAGCAGCGCGGAAGACGATGTCAAAGACCCAAAAGACGGTGATGCAGACGGAGAAGGGGATGATGTCCTTAAAGGTCTGCGAGATGTTGGGCGGAACCTGCTCGGGCATCTTGACGGTGATGTTGCGCTTAATGAAGAACTTGTAGATGATGCCAGTCACAAACGCAGCGATGAAAGCGGTCAGCAGGCCCTTGGAACCAAGGTAGGTGGTGTTGAAACCGCTGGCGGCGTCCGTGGCGATGGTGTCGCTCGAAAGGAGCAGAAAGCCGATGATGGCCGCGCACATGCACGAGATGAAGTTGATCTGGTTGTTCTTGGGCAGATCGCGGTTCTGAGCGTCGGCGAAGTGCTTGGCCGTGGTGGCGGCGCAGGCGATGGCCAGGATGCCCATGGAGTAGTTGTAGCACTTCCACAGGGCGTTGTTGATGTCATCGGGCCAGTAGAAACCCCAGATGTTGGGGACCGAGGCTACCAGGCAGAAGATGGACGAGAAGATGATGATGGGGATGACGGAGATAAAGCCGTCGCGGATCGCCTTGAGGTACTTGTTGCGGGCGATCGCGTTGAAAAAGGGCTGGCCTTTTTCGATGGTGGCGATGAGTTGCTCCATGCAATGCTCCTAAGAGTCGGTGGGTTAGCAACGATGGTAGCTTTTGGCGTTCGGTTGCCAAAATGTTGACGTTGCCATTTTGCGACACAAAAAAAGACGCGAACCGGTGGTTCCTGTGCCTGCGAACCGTCGATTCCTTATGCGTAAACGTTTGAGCCGCCCGGTGGCTCTGTGTTTGCATAATGGCAACGTTAACATTTGGGCGCCAAAAGCCGTTTGGGGAAGCAAAAATGTCGGTGAACGGTAGGTTTTGGGTGGTGAGCGTATGGTGGGGGAGGCGTTGGATATACTTGAAGGCGTTAAAAATGACTGCGTAGGGTGCCACCAATGGCATCGTCGACATAGAAAGATCGACCTATGGCCGCTGTTAAAAAATCGGTTTCCGTTAAGGATGTGGCGCGTCTCGCGGGCGTCTCGGAGCAGACAGTCTCGCGTACGGTGCACGATTCGCCCAGCGTGCGCCCCGAGACCAAGGAGCGCGTGCGTGCCGCCATGCGCGAGCTGGGGTATCGCCCCAATTTTGCCGGTCGATCGCTGCGCCGCGGTAAGTTTAAGACCGTCGGCGTCGCCATGTTCAACATTACCGGCACCGGCAACCTCGACCGTATGGAGGGCTTTGCCGCCGCGGCCGACAAACACGGCTATGCCATCACCCTCACTAAAGTAGATGGACACCCCTATACCCTCGAGAGCGCATCGTCGCGTATGAGCGCACTGCCGGTGGACGGTATAGTCGTGATTATGAACCGCATGCCGGCGGACTTTGGCACCTTTGAGCCGCTGCCCGGTATGCAGACGGTGCTCGTTACCATGCTGGAGCACCCGCTGTGCTCGACGGTCGATAACGACCAGTTCGATTGCTCGCGCCAGGTGGTCGAGTACTTGCTGGAGCAGGGGCACAAGACCGTGCACTTTATCTCGTGCCCCGAGCGCTCGCTTTCGGGCATGCGGCGCGAGGAAGGCTGGCGTGAGACATTGCGTGCGCATGGCATTGAGCCACCGCAGCTCGTCCGTGGCGACTGGACGGCGCAGAGTGGATATGCTGCCGGCCAGGTGCTTGCGGATGATCCGACCTGCACGGCCATTTATGCCTCCAACGATGCCATGGCATATGGCTGTATCCGTGGGCTCGAGTCGCGCGGGAAGTGCGTGCCCCAGGACGTGAGCGTGGTGGGTGTTGACGATAGTCTGGGCGATATCGTGCCCGACCGTCGCCTGACCACGGTGCGCTTTGACAACAAGCGCGTCGGCATGTGGGCGGTCGACAAGATTGCCGGCGCCGAGGGCGTTGCACCCGGTGTGGAGCACAGGCTGTTTCCGGGCGTGCTCGTCGAGGGCGATACGGTGCGCGATGTACGCTAGGGTGCGGACCTGTTTGGGTTGCCGATAATTGTGTTTGATATTGTTCGGACTGGCTTAAAAGCCGTTCACGGCTGAAAAGCAACCGTTCATAGCTCGAAATTGCGTTTTGCGCTGTTCTTTTTTGTTTGAATGTTACTGTTCCTGTCATACACAGCGCAGCGCGTATGCCCGGACGCGATGCTCTCCGTTGGTTCATATGTGAAAGGAACGCAATATGGCAACCAAAGAAGAAATCTCGATGGTTGGATTCGAGATTGTCGCATACGCGGGCGACGCCCAGACCGATCTGATTGCAGCGCTCGATGCTGCTCGCGAAGGTGATTTTGAGAAGGCTGAGCAGCTGCACAAGGATGCCAGCGATGCACTTATCGGCGCCCACGACACGCAGACCAAGCTGCTTTCGCAGGAGGCCGGCGGCGGCGAGATGGAGATGACCTTCATCATGGCCCATGCTCAGGATACTCTCATGACCACCATGATCCTGGAGAAGCAGGCCCGCTTTACCATCGATGCCTACAAGCGCATCGCCGAGCTCGAGGCCAAGCTCGCCTAACGAGCCCTCACAACCAAGTCCCCTTCCAAAAGCTCTGCCGCCATCCGCAGCAGGGCTTTTTCTGTCCTCCTCCAAGTTGCGGTGAAATAGGGACTGAATAGGGGCCGACGGGCGCAAAACAATCCCTATTCCACCGCAACTCATCCGGAGATAGTCATTGGGGACAGTCTTGGTGCGCTCCGTTCGTCCTCCCGTTCGGTTTTTTGCTCGGTGGGTATACTTCCTTTCGCATTAAACGCCGGACTGAGGAGGTATCCAAATGCCGGATAACGGGTCAATACAAAAAAGAGACGCGCACGAGATGGCTCATGGGCGTCCTGTCCAGATAACCGAGCACACGACGGTAACCGAGCTGCAGCCCAGTCTGTCCGATGTCGTGTGCGCAAACAAAAAGCTGCAGATTGGCTTTATCGTTGCGCTTGTGGTCCTGGCGCTGCTGTCGGGCTTTGTGGCTCGTCCGCATTTCGCCGATACCAAAACTTGGGACTCCACCATCGAGGTCATCGACCAAAAGAAGGGTAACGTACTGGCGCTCACGACCTCGTGCGTGGCGCTGTCTGCGGGCATTACCGCGCTGCCGGGTGATACGGGAACGCCGGTTGCCGAGCAGCTCGCGCAGCTTTCAGGCAACCTTGGTATCGTGCTTGCCGTGCTCTACCTAGAGAAATACCTGCTAACCATTTTGTGGTCGGTCGGCCTGGGCATCTTAATCCCGTTTGCGTTGGTGCTCTTTGCGGTGTCGCTCGGCATTCACGGGCGCTGGAGCACGAGCACTGTCCTGCGCCGTGTGGCGACGCGCGTGCTGGTGGTTGCCGTGATCGGCATGGCGCTCGTGCCCGCGAGCGTATGGGTGTCGCAGAAGGTCGATGAAACGTATCGCGTAAGTATTGAGCAAGCTGAGCAAAAGGCTGCGGACGCTGCGGACGCGGCCGACACCACGGACAAGTCAGCCGAGACCAGCTCAAAATCGAACAAGAAAAAATCCGAGGCCACGGAGTCCAAAAACGTGCTCGAGCAGTTGACTGATGGGGCATCGAGCCTTATTACGTCGGTGACCAGCGGCGCCAAGCAGATGACCGATGAGATCGTGCATCAGGTGACCGATCTGATCGAAGGCGTCATCGTGATGATCGTGACCTCGTGTGTGATTCCTCTACTGGTGCTCGTGGCGTTCCTATGGCTAGGACACGTGCTGCTGGGGATCGATATCTCCGGTCCCGCGAACTATCTGACGGGTCGTTTCTTGAGCGCTCCGTCCAGACATGCCAAGAAGAGCGGGCAGTCTGAGTAGGCGGCAAAGCGATCTTTGGAAGATCAACCGTAAGAAGGGCGGCCGAGACACGTTCTCGGTCGCCCTTTTGTTTGTTGAACACGTGGGCGCTACGTCCGCGCCGGGCTCAAACGGTCAGCAATCATCCGTGAATGGTGTTTGTTCAAAAAAGAACAAAGATAAACAATTTATTGTTGCAGTCGGTGTTCGAATGTGTTCAAATAAACACGAACAGTGAAGAACCGCACATTCAGATGCCCGGACCTGAACGCGATTCAACACTTCCAAACAGAAACTACGCACCTGCGTATCTCTCAAGGAGGATGTCATGAGGGTTGTAATCGCTTCCGATGCCGACGGTATGTCGATGAAGGAGTCCATCAAGGAGATGCTCATCGCCGACGGTCACGAGGTCGTCGACTATTCCGAGACCCCTGCCGCGGACTTTGTCGATTCCGCGACCGCCGTTGCCAAGGACCTGCTGGAGCACAAGGATTCCCAGGGCTTCGCATTCGATAAGTACGGCGTCGGCTCCTATATGGCCGCCGTCAAGATTAAGGGCATGGTCGTCGCCAACATTTCTGACGAGCGTTCCGCCTACATGACCCGCGAGCACAACGGCTCGCGCATGGTCACCATGGGCCCGGGCGTTGTGGGCACCGAGGTCGCCAAGAAGATCGCCCGCGAGTTCCTGCGCGCGCAGTACGCCGGCGGCCGTCACCAGATCCGTGTCGACATGCTCAACAAGATGGCCTAACGAGAGCCACCGAGAACTCGAACTTCTACCTCAACTTGTGAATTCAGACGAAAGGACGTTCTGATGAAGAAGACCATCGCAATCGGTTGCGACCATATCGTTACGGACGAGAAGATCTATCTGGCCGACCGCTTGGAGCAGGCTGGCTACAAGGTGCTCGACTGCGGCACCTACAGCCACACCCGTACGCACTATCCCATCTACGGTAAGGCCGTGGGCGAGGCCGTTGCCAGCGGCAAGGCCGACTTTGGCGTGGCCCTGTGCGGCACCGGCATCGGCATCACCAACGCCGTCAACAAGGTTCCCGGCGCCCGCTGCGCTCTGGTTCGCGACATGACCTCTGCCCTGTATGCCCGTCGCGAGCTCAACGCTAACATCGTGGGCTTTGGCGGCAAGATCACCGGCGAGTTCCTGATGGCCGACATCATGCTTGCCTTCCTGGAGGAGCCCTACGACAAGACCCCCGAGCACGATGCCCTGATTGCCAAGATTGATGCCTGCAATAAGGCCGACGCCGAGGCTCAGGCCGACCCGCACTTCTTTGACGAGTTCCTGGAGAAGTGGGACCGCGGCGAATACCATGACTAGCGGGTATCCGGCGTAATTAACTAGTCCGTTGACGGCTCGCGTTTCTGTGAGGGGGCGCGGGCCGGTTTTCTATCAGCCCTATTGACTTGGCGGGCTGTCGTAAGAAAGGGAAGGCTCCTATGGAGTTTGTTCTTGATAACGGTTCTATCCGCGTAGCACTGAGCACGGCGGGCGGGTCGTTCACTTCTATTGCGGCCAACGGCCGTGAGTACCTGTGGCAGGGTGACCCGGCGGTCTGGTCGGGCCAGGCACCCATTTGTTTCCCGATCTGCGGCGGCCTTCGTGACGGTCGCGCAATGACCATGGGCGGCCGCGAGGTCAAGCTTGCCCGTCACGGCTTTGCTCGCAAACAGGAGTGGAAGCTCGAGGAGCAGGGCGACAACATGGTCGCGCTGAGCCTAAGCTCTGCCGACCATGCCGAGTTGCTCGAGCAGTACCCGTATCCGTTTAAGATCGTTGCTCGTTACACGATCGATTCGGAAAAGGTGGCGGTGTCGTACGAGGTGACCAATGAGGGCACCGAGGACATGCCGTTCTTTGTGGGCGGTCACCCTGGCTTTAAGTGCCCGCTCGACGAGGGCGAGTCCTATGACGACTACGAGCTCCGTTTTGAGCAGCGTGAGGCCGCCGAGCTCTGTACTGCCGTTCCCTCGACGGGCCTGATTGATGTTGAGCATCGCAGCAAGAACCCGATGGTTGGCCATGACCTGCCGCTGACCCACGAACTCTTTGACTTCGCGGAGACCATCTTTGACGTGCTCGAGAGCCGCGTGGTTACGCTGACCAAGAAGACCGAGGACAAGGGCGTGCGCCTGACGTTCCCCGATATGCCGTACCTGATTGTGTGGAGCAAGCCCGAGGGTGACTTTGTGGCCGTGGAACCGTGGGGCGGCCTGTCCACCTGCTCCGACGAGGACGATATTCTGGAGCACAAGCGCGGCTGCCTGGTGGCCAAGCCGGGGGAGACCGTTACCCGCGGCTTTGAGATCGAGATCCTTTAACGAGCTATCGTATGTTTGGGGCCGCGCGTGTCGTGCCCCGGAAACAGGAGTTCAATATGATTCTGACCGTTACCATGAACCCGTCGATTGATACGCGCTATCAGCTCGACAAGTTGATCATCGACGACGTGAACCGCGTGACGCCCGAAAAGACCGCTGGCGGCAAGGGCCTCAACGTGAGCCGCGTGCTGCTGCAGCTGGGCGACGACGTGCTCGCGACCGGTCTGCTCGGCGGCCACATGGGTGCCTATATGGCCGAGCTCATGGATGCCGATGGCGTCAAGAACGACTTTGTGCCCATCGCCGGTGAGACGCGCATTTGCCTGAATATTCTGCACGAGGGTAATCAGACCGAGCTGCTGGAGAGCGGCCCGCAGATCGCCCCGGCCGAGCTCGAGGCCTTTACGGCCAAGTTTGCCGAGCTTGCAGCGAAGGCGGACGTTGTGACGCTTTCGGGCTCGCTGCCGCGTGGCGTCGATGCCGGCTACTATGCCGAGCTCGTCAAGATCGCCGAGGAGGCGGGCGCCAAGGTGCTGCTCGATACCTCGGGTGCATCGCTGGAGGCCGCGCTGGAGTCCGACGCTAAGCCTGAGCTCGTAAAGCCCAACCTGACCGAGATTAACGGACTGCTGGGTACGTCCTTTACGACCGATGATGTCGATGCCCTGCGCGAGGCGCTTACCGCCGATGACCGTTTTGCCGGTATCCCCTGGGTTGTCGTTTCGATGGGCGCTGCCGGTTCGGTTGGCTTCCATGAGGGTCGCGCGTTCCGCGCCAAGACGCCCGCGATTGCGGCTGTGAACGCAACGGGTTCCGGCGACTCGACCATCGCCGGCTTTGCACATGCCATTGCTGCTGGCGCCGACGACGTCACGGTGCTCAAGACCGCCAATACCTGCGGCAAGCTCAACGCCATGGATCCCAAGACCGGCCACCTGGTCATGGACCGCTGGGACGAGATCTACAACAGCGTTGTCGTGACCGAACTCTAGGAGTCGCGACACCGAACACTTAAAAACGGCGCCCGTCGGCGATGTTGCCGGCGGGCGCCGTTGTCTTGAAGACGAAATGATTCGTTTTCCTTCGTCCCCAAGGGATCATTACAGCGAATCGATAAAGCGCTGTTGGGCGGCGCGTCCCGCCTCGTCCCACTTAAAGACGCCGGCGTTGTCGAGCACGTGGCCAAACACCACGCCGACCTCCTCGTGCAGGATATCGATGGCGTTATCCGCCGTAAGCTCATCGGCGCAGTGGGCATAGACATCCTCGGCCCACGCGGCATGGCTGCGGCAAAGATCATCGCCTTCGAGCGCACCGGCAAGGTCGTAGCTGGCATCGGCCTTGGCTGCCAGCAGATGCTCGCGGACAGCGCCAAGCTCGGGAACCAGGCGCGGCGGCAGAATTGCCAGGCCCATGACCTCGATCAGGCCGATGTTCTCCTTTTTAATGTGGTGGTACTCGGCATGCGGGTGGAATACGCCCAGCGGATGCTCGTCAGTCGTGATGTTGCAGCGAAGCGCAAGGTAGGCCTCGTAGATCTCGCCGCCGGCGTTGCCGCGAGAGTCGACGCGGCGGATGACGGGCGTCACGGTGTTGTGCGCCACGCCGTCGGCTGTGTGCGCGATGACGCCCACCGACTCATCGGTCCACTCGCGCCAGGCAAGGATAATCTTCTCGGCGGCGTCGAGCAGCTGGGCGCGGTCGTGCGAGCGCAGTCGCAGCACCGAAAGCGGCCACTGCAGCACGGTGCCGCTGACCTGGTCAAATCCGGGCACGCTAAACTGCGAGACTTCGGTGGCATGCATCATGGGGAACTCGTGCGCGCCACCCTGGAAGTGGTCGTGCGACAGAATCGAGCCGCCCACGATGGGCAGGTCGGCGTTGGAGCCAATAAAGTAGTGCGGGAACAGGTCGACAAAGTCGAGCAGGCAGGTCAGTCCCTTACGGTCGACGTGCATCGGGCGATGCTCGGAGCTCATGGCAATGCAGTGCTCGTTAAAATACGCATACGGGCTGTACTGGAAGCCCCAGCGCTCGCCGTCGAGTTGAATGGGGATAACGCGCAGGTTCTGGCGAGCGGGATGGGCGCCGCCGTCGGCTGCGGCGGAACGTCCAGGGTAGCCCTCGTTCTCGATGCACAGCTGGCAGGCGGGATACTTCTCGCCCGTGTTCTTTGCGGCGCCGGCTGCGGCAATGTCGCGCGGGTCCTTCTCGGGCTTCGACAGATTGATAGTGATCTCCAGGTCGCCCCAGTTGGTGGAAGTGCTCCATTTGATGTTGCGCGCGATGGCGGCGCGGCGCACGTAGCCGGCGTCGCAGCACAGGCCGTAGAACCAGTCGGTCGCGGCGCGGGGCTCGTTGACGCCCATGCGGCCGTTGAATTCCTCGTTTACAACCGAAGGCCTCGGCATCAGCGCGCCCATGATGCGCATGGCGATGCGGTCGCGGCCCGACGCCGTGTCCTCGGCGGCGCCGTTGGCAACGGCGGCCTCGGCAAGCGCGGCGAGCGTGCCCTCCAGGTCAAAGTCGGGCAGGGTATCGGGGTGCAAGAGCGAAATCTTCTCGGTCTTGAGCGCCCAAGCCATGTCGAGTGCGGGGCCCGTGGCGCCGATGCACTCGAGAATGGTGTTATACGCCCAGATGCGATCGTCCTGGCCGATCATCGATCGGTGGATAGCGTACTCGATCAGGTTCTGCGCGGCCTCGCGCGCGTCAGTCATTACAGCCATGCCGCGTAAGCCCCCTTGTCAGAAATTGCGTAGTGGCGGGCAGAGCCCTCGCCCAGCCAGCCGTTCATCTTGGTGATAAAGGTGTCGACCAGGTCGAGCGGCACGAAGGCCTGGATGGTGCCACCAAAGCCGCCACCGTGGATACGGACGGCGCCACGGCCGTCGAGCACGTGCTCGGCCAGTGCCAGGGCATACATCGAGGGCTGCTCGGAGCCCAGCTTGGCAACGACATTCTGCAGGTACATGGCAGAGCTGGCGCCGGACTCGCGCGTCAGGACTAGGAACTGGTCGATGTCGCCGGCGTTCAGGGCCGCCCAGCGCTTATCGACCAGGCCGTTCTCGTACCAGTAGTGAACGGCGCGCAGGCAGGCACGGTCGCCCAGCTTGGCGCGCAGCTCGGGGAGCTTGGCGTCAAAGTCCGCCACGTTTACCTCGCACAGGCGTGCCTTGCCAAACTCGGCAGCGACGTCCTGCATCTCGCGCGGAACGGCGGCGTAGTCGTCGGTAGCTGCCACATGGTCGGCGCCAACCTTAACGAGCACGAGCGCATAACCGTGATCCTCAAAATTGAGCTCGAGCTTCTGGGTTTTAGGCTGAGCCTGGTCCTCAAAGTCCATGTAGGCAAGGCCGCCCAGGCACACAGCGGCCTGGTCCATCAGACCGCAGGGCTTGCCGTAATAGTTGTTCTCGGTGCGCTGGCTCATCTGGGCGAGTGCGACGGGCTCGATGGCAGGTGCGCCCCAGAGCGTCTCCATGGCACGACCGTACGCGGCCTCGACGGCGGCAGAGCTGGAAAGGCCGCCACCCGAGGGGACGGAGCAAGTGAAGGCGAAGTCGAAGCCGTGGGGCTCAACACCAAGCGCTGCGATTTCGTGGGCCATGCCGCGGACGAGGCTCGCGGACGTGCCCTTCTCGGACTCCTGAACGTCTAGCGTGTCGAGCGCGATCTCAAACGTGGGATAGCCCTCGTCGGCAACGCGAACCTTGTTGGTGTCGGTCGCCACGGCAATGCCGTCGACAGCGACATCGAGCGAGCCGGCGATGACGTGGCCGCCCTCGTGGTCGGTGTGGTTGCCACTGATCTCGGAGCGGCCGGGCGCGTGCACATAGAGCACCTGGCGATCGCCGATGGGCCCAAACTCCTCCTCAAACAGCTTGGTGAGCGTGGCGAGTGTCTTTTCGTCGGGGGTGGTCATCGGAGTCCTTTCCTTGGCGCGTACGGGTAAGTTTTGCGTCGTTATGAGTACGTTAACAACTTGAAGCGGCATGAACCAAGTGTTCACGATGCCGCACGTTACGGGCTATGTTAACGTACTCATAACACAACTCTTGTCACTTTTTGAGAATCTGGTAATCGGTAGAAATTCAGCCGTGAACGGTATTGCCGTATGGATTTATAAAGCAGAAGAGATGCGGATTGAAAAAGTAGAGTACGTTAACATGCGTCCGACGATAGCGGGCCTCGGCGCGGGCTAAACTCCTGCCCGGGCCGGCATTCACGCTATTCAGATCTCGCAAGGGTGAAGGTGATCCTGTGGCAAGGCGCCCGTCCAACGATACAGGTACGCGTCCGGTCTCCATGGCCGACGTCGCCCGCGCTGCTGGCGTTTCGCAGCAGACGGTTTCGCGCGTCGCCAACGGCTTGCCCAACGTTAACGAGCAGACACGCCAGCGCGTGCAGGCCGCTATGCAAGAGCTCGGCTTTCGTCCGAGTTATGCCGGTCGCTCGCTGCGTGACGGCCGTTACCATTCGGTCGGCCTGTGCGTCAACGATGTCACCAAGTTTGGCAACCTCTCAATGATCGATGGCATCGCCAGCGCTGCTCGCGAGCATAATTGCGCCATCACACTGGTCGAGATGTCCAAGACCGAGGAGTTTTCGCTTGCCGAGGCTACGCGTCGTATGGCCGCATTGCCGGTGGACGGCATCATCATCGGCATGAGTCGCATGGCGCCCGATTTTGAGACGTTTGATCCACTGCCGGGCATTGGCACGGTCATCGTTACCATGTACGCGCACCCGCGGGTGACCACGGTCGACTCCGATCATTACGGCTGCTCGCTATTGCTTATGGATCACCTGTTTGAGCTGGGGCACGATCAGATTCGCTATATTGGCGGCCCGTCGTTCTCGGTCGACGAACAATTTCGTCGCGCCGGTTGGCAGGATGCACTCGAGCGTAAACACATCGAGCCGGCAGAGCCGCTCGAGGGCGACTGGTCTGCCAACAGCGGCTACGAGGCCGGCAGGTACCTGGCCGAGCACGACCGCACCATGACGGCGATTTACGCGGCAAACGATCAGATGGCAAATGGCGCGATTGCCGCGCTGCGTGATAGTGGTCTGCGCGTGCCCGAGGACGTAAGTGTGGTGGGCGTCGACGATTCGCTCGATGATTTTGTAGCGCATAACGAGCTTACGACCGTTCGATTCGACTTGCATCAACGTGGACGCGAGGTATTCGAGCATGCGGTTCCCGAGGCGGGTACGGCGGGCAAAACCGTTGCCATCCGTATTCCCGGCCAGCTCATTATTCGACATAGCACGGCAATACTGCGCGCATAGTTTGTGCAGGTCAACGGCGGTATATTCCACCTCAATAACAATCGATAAGGATGCTGGCAGATAGCCGTGTCTATGAAGACGAGTGTTATGATAGACGGGTTCTTTTGTCTATCTAGGAGGCTTTGCCTGATGGAGATCACCAAGGATATCCGCTACATCGGTGTCGACGATCACGACATTGACCTGTTCGAGGGCCAGTACGATGTGTCCGAGAACGGTATGGCATACAACAGCTATGTTATCTTGGGCGACAAGATCGCTGTCGCCGATTCGGTCGACGGCGGTTTTGTTGACGAGTGGCTCGGCAACCTCGAGGCCGTGCTCGATGGCCGTACGCCCGACTACCTGGTCGTCCATCACATGGAGCCCGATCACTCCGCCGGTATCGCTGCCTTTATGGAGCGCTATCCCCAGGCGCAGATCGTGGCCAGCATGGGTGCCTTCCGCATGATGGTCAACTACTTTGGCACCGACTACCCCGAGCGCAAGATGGTCGTCAAAGAGGGCGACGTGCTCGACCTGGGCGGCCACAGCCTGACCTTTATCGGCGCCCCCAACGTTCACTGGCCCGAGGTGATCTTCTCCTACGAGTCCACCGACAAGGTGCTCTTTAGTGCCGACGGCTTTGGCAAGTTTGGCGCCAACGACATCGAGGATCCCGAGGGGTGGGCTTGCGAGGCTCGCCGCTACTACTTTGGCATCGTCGGTAAGTTCGGCAAGTTCGTGCAGGCCGTGCTCAAGAAGGCCGCCGACCTGGACATTCAGATTATCTGCCCGCTCCACGGCCCCGTGCTGACCGAGAACCTGGGCTACTACCTCGACACCTATAACATCTGGTCGAGCTATCAGCCCGAAGACGAGGGCATCACGATCGCCTATGCGAGCGTGTATGGCCATCTGAAGGCTGCCGTCGAGGAGCTCGCATCTGCGCTCGAGGCTCGCGGCCAGAGGGTCTCCGTCTTTGACCTGGCTCGCGACGACATGGCCGAGGCCGTTGAGGATGCGTTCCGCTACGACCGTCTGGTGCTCGCCTCCATTACCTATCAGGGCGAGATCTTCCCGTGCATGAGCACCTTTATCCACACGCTCGCCGAGCATGCCTACCAGAACCGCACCGTGGCGCTTGTCGAGTCCGGTTCCTGGGCGCCCGCAGCTGCCAAGGTTATGACCAAGGAGCTCGAGGGCATGAAGGACATCACCCTGACGCAGAACAAGGTGACTGTCCTGGGTTCGCTCAACGACGCCTCGCGCGCTCAGATCGAGGCCCTCGCCGACGAGCTGTCCAAGTAGCGACACGTTCACTTTTGACGCTCAACCATCACAACCACCACAAAGGGGACAGGCACCTTTGTGGTGGTTTTTGTTTAAGCGCCGGCGATGACGAGATTTGGGCGGGCGTCGTCGACGATTTCGTCGATTGAGGTGGCGACGGCATCGTCGGGATCACGGTCCATCACGATGGCGTCGACGTCGGCAAGCTCGGCAAAACGGTACATGCCGCGTCCGTTGACCTTGCTGGCGTCCATGAGGGCGACGCTTTGATGGGCTCCGGCGATCATAGCCGTTTTGGTCTCAGCCATCTGGGGAAAGTCGGTCGTAAAGCCGCAGCCGGGAACAAAAGTGCCAGGGCACATGACGGCAAGATCGGCGTGGACCATTTGGAGCGCCTGCATGGTAAGTGGACCGTACAGATAGCGATGACCTTTGCGCAGCGCCCCGCCCAGCATGACGACGTCGACCGAGGGCATGCTCTCGTCGATGTAATCGGCAATGGTAATGTCGGCCGTGATGACGGTGATGCCGTTGCGCTGGTCGAGGAGCCGGACAAACTCGAGCGCGGTGGTGCCTGAGTCGACGAGCAGCGTGTCGCCGTCATTGACGAGCTCGATAGCGCTTTGTGCGATGGCCTGCTTGGCGGCGACGTTGACATTGATGCGGCGATCCTGCGTGGAGACGGTCAGGCGCTTGTGAAGCGATACGGCGCCACCATGCGTGCGGCGCAGCTTGCCTGCTTCGGCGAGCGCGTCCAGGTCGGCGCGGGCTGTGACGGAGGACACGCCAAAGGTATGGGCGATTTCTGCTACCTGCACCGAGGCATTATGCTCGAGCATTTCCATAATGGCGGTACGGCGTTCGTCGGCAAAAGCGCGGCTGGTAGCTTGGGCCATGTTTGCTCCATTCTCGGCTAAATTTGCAGGAATTGTGTTGACTCTATTTTCGTTCATTTTCTTTTTGAGTAAGAAAACACCTTTCGATTACTTATCTTTTCTATAAAAGAAAGACGCTGAACGCACAAAATTCAATATCGAACACGCCCACTCGGCTCCAATTCCTTCCGTTTACTTTTCAAAAACGACGGTATTGACCTGCATGGGCTCAATATCTCGCACGTGCAAAGCCACTGAATTTCATACAATGAGCGCAGAAAAACGCAAGGTAAAACGCCTTGTGAACAACTACGCCCGATGTCCAGATGCGGGCGAGGGAGAGGAGCAAACGCTCATGGCACTTGTTACCACCGAAAAGATGCTCAAGGACGCTCAGGCTGGCCACTACGCCGTCGGCGCGTTCAACGTCGAGAACCTCGAGTTTGTTATGGCCGTTCTGGCCGCTGCCGAGGAGACCAAGTCCCCCGTCATCATGCAGACCACCCCGGGCACCATCAAGACCGCTGGCCTGGATTACTTCTACGGCATGGTCAAGGCTGCCGCCGAGCGCGCTTCCGTGCCCGTCGCCCTGCACCTCGATCACGGCGATGGCTATGACCGCTGCATGCAGGCTTTCCGCACGGGCTACACCTCCGTTATGATCGACGGCTCGCACGAGTCCTTCGAGGACAACATCGCCCTGACCAAGTCCGTCGCCGACGCTGGCCGCGCCATGGGCGTGCCCGTCGAGGCTGAGCTCGGCAAGGTTGGCGGCAAGGAGGACGACGGTCCTGCGGTTGAGGGCGAGAGCCCTTACACCGATCCTGCTGAGGCCAAGGAGTTCGTCGAGCGCACTGGCTGCACCTCGCTGGCCATTGGCGTTGGCACCAGCCACGGTGTGTACACGAGCGATCCGCACATCGAGCAGTCCGTGGTCAAGGCCATCCGCGACGCCGTCGACGTGCCGCTGGTTCTGCACGGCACCTCCGGTGTGCCCGATGAGCAGGTCGCCGAGGCTGTGAAGAACGGCATCTGCAAGGTTAACTACGCCACCGAGCTGCGTCAGGCCTACACCAAGGGCTTCATGGCCTACATGGCCGAGAACCCTGCCTGCTTCGATCCCAAGAAGCCGGCCAAGGAGGGTATGCGTGAGATCACCGAGCTGGTTAAGATCCGCATGACCAACCTCAACTCTGTGGGCAAAGCAGAGTAACAGCAAGGGTACTCTGATCCCACCGGACGGCTTGGGCGGGTCCCCGTACTTAGTTTCCAAAACGTCCTCGCGCATGAAGGCCCCCGTTGCCTCGCTTCTACGAAGCGTTGGCAACGGGGGCCTTCGCGCTGCGGAATGATTTTGGAAACTAAGTACGGGGACCCGCCCAAGCCGTCCTGCTCGATCGCCCTTGTGGCGTTAGGGCGGAAATGGATGGGGCGTTAGGGCTTCTTTGCTGATGGGGGATTAGTATGCCCGGGCTTGGTTGGGGAATGCCTGGTCTAGTGAGGCTTGGAGTTTTTCGAAGGATGTCTGTAGGTTGAGGTGTTGGTCTGCAGAGCGTTTGGGTTTTGTGGTGGGGGAGTCGAGGAGGCCGTTTCTCTGTGTCGGGGGGAAGGAGAAAAGGTCTGCATGTTTTAGGGATGGCTGCTGTGCTGCGTCATTGGAAGAATGCATGCTTATGCGGCCTCCTCGATGTCCACCAAAAGGTTGCGCACGGGGTGTGCTGCTAGGTCCCGTGCGTTGGCAGTATTATGCCGCGGCTGTTGCAAAGAAGCGCTAAAGAAAGGCTTAATCAGGTTTGATGTAACCATGAAACCGCAGGTCAAAGCTATTGCATAACACTCTTGAAAGGTTGGGGGCTTAAGGGCTTTCTAAGGTTTGTGGCGCGGATGTGGCTCGCCTGTGTGGGGCGTGTGGACGGCGCGTTCCTAGCGCCGCGGCTTTGCGGCCCGCACCTGCTCTATGACCTTTTCCATGGTGGCATCGATGCGGTCCTTTTTGAGTTCGCATTCCCAGATGGTTATGGGTGTCCAACCCATTTGAGTGAGTGCTGCCACGGCAGCGTGGTCGCGCTCGACGTTGCGACGGAACTTTGCCTCCCAAAACTCAACGTTGCGCTTGGGCTGGCTCGGGTTGCACTTGGGGCAGCGGTGCCAAAAGCAACCGTTGACGAAGATGGCGATCTTGCGCCCGGGGAAGGCAATGTCGGGCTTGCCGGGAACCTTCCATTCCAAGCGATAGCCCGTAAAGCCTGCTGCCCGCAGGCGCTGGCGAACGAGCAGCTCGGGCTTGGTGTTGGCGCGCTTGTTGCCCTTCATGGACTTTTTGATGGCGGCGCGACGGCGGACCAGTTCGCGCTCGTCAGCGGAGAGGTCCGAGGTATCGATGCCGTCGAGCAGGCCGGGCTTGGGACGCTTCTTGCTGCGGCGCTTAGGTGCGCGCTTGGGCTTGGTGGCGGGCTCGTCGGTCGCGGTGGCCTCGGCGTTGTTGGCAGTGCCGTTGGCCTCGAGCCGGTCTTCCTTCAGCTCAATCAGGGCGTCAATGAGCTCCTTGTCGGCGGGCATCCACTCAACGGTGGCAAGCGAGGTGCGTGGAATCCAGCGGATATCGAGCTGGCGGTCGTGCTTCTGAGGCCCATCGGATTCATCGGCGAGCGAGCAGTAGTAACACTCCATCGAGAGATGGAAATCGGGGTAGTCGTACTCAACGGTATAGAAATCGCGCAGGTTGGTGACTTTTACCTGCAGCTCTTCCATGAGCTCGCGGCGCACGGCGTCTTCGGGTGTCTCGCCGCGCATGAGCTTGCCACCGGGGAACTCCCAAAGTCCCTGCATGTCGCCGTAGCCGCGCTGCACGGCAAGCAGCTCGTCAGATCCTTCCTTGCGAATGATCCCAGCAGCAACATGAACAGTCTTCAACAGGAGTCCTCTCTCAACATCAACACGTGGCAGGGTAGCTACCCGTACCTTACACAACGGTAAGGCAAGCGTAAGCCATATCGATGGTAGCCGACTCGTCTTCTTGCGACTATAGATGCCGTAGACTAATTGCAAGAAAGGACTCGGTATGCAAACCACGCACATGGCGACCCCGGTACTGGAGGTCGCGCATCTCGAAAAGGTATACGGAGCGCTAGGCAACGTGACCCGCGCGCTCAACGACGTCAGCTTTACCGTCAACCGCGGTGAATTCGTTGGCATCATGGGCGCTTCGGGCTCGGGCAAGTCGACGTTGCTCAACTGCGTGTCGACCATCGATAGCGCCACGAGCGGCACCATCCGCATCAACGGGCAGGACGTTACGCGCATGAAGCAGGCCAAGCTCTCGCAGTTCCGCCGCGAGGAGCTTGGCTTTATCTTCCAGGACTCCAACCTGCTCGATACGCTCACGGCACGCGAGAATATCGCCCTGCCGCTCACCATCGCCCGCACAAACTCGGCAGAGATCTCAACCCGCGTGCAGGATGTGGCAGCGCGCCTCTCCATCAGTCAGGTGCTCGACAAGTATCCCTACCAGATGTCCGGCGGTCAGCAGCAGCGCGTTGCCGCGGCTCGCGCGCTCGTCACCGACCCCACTATGGTTATGGCCGACGAGCCCACCGGCGCCCTCGATTCCAAGAGCGCTCGCCTGCTGCTCGAGAGCCTGGAGGCCCTCAATCGCCGCCTGCGCGCCACCGTGCTCATGGTCACGCATGACAGCTTTGCTGCCAGCTACACGAGCCGTGTGTTGTTTATCCGCGACGGCAAGATCTTCACCGAGCTGCGCCGCGGCGACACCGACCGCCGGGAGTTTTTCGACCGCATTATGGAGGTCGTTGCCATGATGGGCGGTGAGGGCTCCGATGCTCTGTAAACTCGCTTGGGGCAACGTCCGCCGTGCCGGCCGCGACTACCTCGTCTACCTTTTGACGCTCACCCTGGGCGTCACGGTCTTCTATGCCTTTAACACCATCTCGATGCAGGTTGACATCGCCGGAATCGATGAAAAGGGCTTGGCGCAGGTAATGGGCAGCATGCTCGGCGACCTGACGTACTTTTTGGCCGGTGTTATGGCCTTTTTGATGGTGTATGCCAATAACTTCATCATGAAACGCCGCAAAAAGGAGTTTGGCCTGTACCAGGTGCTCGGCATGGGGCGCGGGCGCGTCGCCACGATCATGGCGCTCGAGACCGTGATAGTATCGGTCGTGGCCTTTGTCGTCGGCATTGTGCTGGGTGTGGGACTCTCCCAGCTCATGACATTCTTTACGGCCTCGCTCTTTAAGACACAGATCGCCAATTTCCACTTCTTTTTCTCGGTGCATGCGTTCAACCTGACCCTTGCCTGCATGCTCGTAATGTTTGTGCTCACGCTACTGCTGAACCTTCGTGCCGTGCGTCGTACCAAACTCATCGAGCTTATGGGTGCCGAGCGTCGCAACGAGAGCATCAAGACACGCAACCCCTGGATCGCGATTGCCATCTTTGCCGTAGGCGTGGTGCTTGTGGGCGTGGCCTATTACCGTCTGCTACGTGATGGGTTCCCGCTAACCGCGACGGACAGCAAGCTGCAAGAGGCCATGAGCCAGTTTGGCATTACAACCGCTATGGTTACCGTGGGTACCTTTGCACTGTTCTGGGGACTCTCGGGCATTCTTATCAAGCTGCTGCAGAGCCTGCGCAGCGTGTATTGGCGCGGCCTCAATATGTTTACCGTGCGCCAGCTTGCGGCCAAGGTTAATACGGTGTGCTTTTCGATGGGTGTCATCGCGATGCTCCTGTTTTTGGCCATCACCTCGGTGACGTGCGGTATGTCGATTGCCAATGTGATGAACGAAAACCTGGAGCGCTATAACCCTGTTGACGTGTCACAGACGTATGTCTATTACACGCCCGATACGCTCGACTACTACAAAGAGTACATCAATCCGTCTGAAGCCGATCGCATGGTGCTGGCCGATAGTACGGTCGATTTGTACCCCGCATGGCACGGCGATCGTATCGATCACGATAACGTTGCAGACGGTATTAAGGGCAAGTCGGCGGACAACAACGACGAGACCGGCAAGAAGGTCAATATCGCCGATGTTGCCGGTGAGCATGTGCAGATCGATTCGTATCTGAGTTACCCGCTTGGCGGCTCGGATCCTTCGGTGACCCCAAGTGAGATGTGCAAGACCATGGGCGAAAAGCTTCCCAAGGCGTTCGGGGGTAGCAATGCCGACATGACAGGCCTGTCTGTGACGCCGGCAAGTCAGTACAACAAACTGCGCCAGATGATGGGCAAGGAGCCGGTGCACATCGGTCACGACCAGTATCTGCTCACGTGTGATATGGGCGGCGAGCTGGTCGACCTGTACACCAAGTATATGGCTGGCGGCCATACCCTTACCTTGGGCGGGCATACGCTCAAGCCCGCAACCGATAAGTCGGACGAAGATACGGCGGCCATCGCCAACTCGGCGATGGGCAGTAATGGGGGTACCGTCGTCGTTGCCGACGAGCTGTTGTCCCAACTTAATCTGCAGCCGTATTCCAGTAGTCTGCTCGTTAACTACAAACAGGGGATGGATACGACCGAGGCAGACGAGAGTATTAAATACACTGTGCTCGACAATCTGCTCGTTGACGGCAAGGAGCCGGGGTCGTGGGGAACCTTCATCACACGCTCCGAGATGTACGCGCAAGCAGCGCAAATGAACGGTCTTATTAGCTACCTAGCCATCTACATCGGCTTTGTATTGGTCGTTGCATGCGCGGCGATTCTGTCGATTCAGCAACTCTCCAACGTGGCCGACGGCAGCCGCAGCTATCGTGTGCTGGCGCAGATTGGCTGTGACGACCGCCAGATTCGCCATTCGGTGATGGCACAGCAAGCGGTATTCTTCCTGTTCCCGCTGGCAGTGGGCCTGGCGCACTCCTTTGTGGCACTCAAGGTGATCATCGAGCTGGTGAGCATTTTCGGAAATATGAGCATCGGCGGCACCGTGGGCCTCACCTGTGCGATTTTCCTGGCAGCATACGGTGGCTACTTCCTGGTGACCTACCTCATGAGCACCGGCATGGTGCGAGCCGCCATCGCTACCCGCTACAGCGAGTAACAAGCGGGCAAAACCGTCGCAAAATTAGAGGCGTATGACCGCCGCGAAGGGACCAGGGGCCCTTTCGCGGCGGTTTTTGCCAATCTGGTGCGTCTCAGATACAAGTGAGTAGACTTTTTTGAACCTGCCGAGCACATCGCGACAAATGATCGATGAAACCGCAGGTTAGAGCTGTGGCGTTTTAGGGCGTGCTCGGCCTTCTGCAAAAAGCCTACTCACTTGGTTTTTCTGCTAGAAGACCGCCACGAGGGAAGGCAACTCCCTTACGTCGGTTTGGACGTTTGCCCAGATAAAACCTGCCAAAATAAACCTGTCCCTTTTTGGCAGGTGGTTTCAGCTGAACGGCGGGCGGTGCGGCTTGTAGTCATTGGGGACGTTCTTAAACGACTAGTCAAACAAGAACGTCCCCAACGATTACCCAAAAGGAGCGTCTCCAAGTGCCAGCTCTGGCAACGACGCAGGTAGAAAAACGTCAGCGAAAACCCGCCAGAGCGAGCAAGGTGCCTTGAAGCGAGGCGGCATTGACCTTTTGGTCATGCCGTCGAAGCTGAAAGGCAGATTGCCGCTCTGGCGGGTTTGCAGCGTCGAGCCGTTACGCGGTTTGGTAAAACCGCGTAACTAAATCCGCTCCGCGATCTCGTGGATGAGGTAGTCGGTCTTTTCCCAGCCCAGGCACGGGTCGGTGATCGATTTACCAAAGACACCGCCATCGACTGGCTGGTTGCCGTCCTCAAGGTAGGACTCGATCATAAAGCCCTTGACCAGCTTGGAGATGGACTCGTTACGGCGGCAGCTGTCGAGCACCTCCTTGCAAATGCGATACTGCTCCAGCGGACGCTTGCCCGAGTTGTCGTGGTTGCAGTCGATGACCGCTGCCGGATTGGCATAGCCGGCATGCTCGGTATAGCGTTCGGCCAGGCGTTCCAGGTGTTCGTAGTGGTAGTTGGGGTAGGTGCGCCCATCGAGACCGATGTAGCCACGCATAACGGCGTGTGCGAGCGGGTTGCCGTCGCACTCGACCTCCCAGTTGCGGAAGATGAAGCTCTGGTGCGCCTGGGCGGCGTAAATTGAGTTGAGCATAACGGTGGTAGAGCCGGCAGTGGGATTCTTCATGCCGACGGGTACCGAAATGCCGCTCGACACCAGACGGTGCTCCTGGTTCTCTACCGAGCGTGCGCCCACGGCGACATAGCTCAGCAGGTCAACGAGGTATTGGTAGTTGGACGGATAGAGCATCTCGTCGGCGGTGAAGAAGCCCGTTTCCTCAATAACGCGCAGGTGCATATGGCGGATGGCCTTGACGCCCTCGAGCAGGTCGTCGGGAGCCTCGGGGTTGGGGTTGTGCAGAAGACCCTTGTAACCGGTGCCCTTGGTGCGCGGCTTATTGGTGTAGACGCGCGGAATGATGATGAGCTTGTCCTTGACCTCTTCGGCGGTCTTGGCCAGTCGGTTCATATACTCGAGCACCGAATCCTCGCGGTCGGCAGAGCACGGGCCGATGATGAGCACCTTACGTGCGTCCTCGCCGGTAAAGACCTTGGCGACCTCGGAGTCGAATGCCTGTTTCTTAGCGGTAAGCTCGGCGGAAAGCGGCATTTCCTCGCGGATCTCCATGGGGATCGGCAGCCTGCGTTTGAATTCCATGGCCATAGGGGCCTCCTCAATCTATAGAAAGAGCAATAAGCGTATTCTCGAATGCTCGGCATTATCCGCTGTCGCACGCTAAAGTGCAAGCCCTTGCCACCCCGAAACCTGCCAAAAGGGACAGGTTTATTTTGGCAGGTTTTATATGGGGGAACGTCGGCGGATACCGGGAGGGAGTGGCGTCGCGCGGGACCCTAAGGCTATTGTCGGTTCCCCAGGAAACACCCTGTGGGCAAAAAATGCCAAATATGAGTACGGTTGCTAGCTTAGTAGCATATTGCCTTCGCAAAATAATAGACATAACAGCAAAATATGTTCATTAACGCAAACACATATAAGTCCGCTATAGGGCTGTTTGATCAATTTAGGGACGCGTGTAAGCCGTGAAAACGGCATTTGGGGCTGTTTTGGCTGTTACTAAAAGGGTAACAGTACTCATATTTGCCATTTTTTGCCCACGGGGCCTCGAAGGGGCTGTCAATCAGGTCCCAGGGGAGGCGGTTTGAGGGCCGCAGAGCAAAAACGGGGGCGCAGGTTGTCCTGCGCCCCCGTTCTCGGGCGTTATTCGTTCCCCGCGGCAGAATTTACGCCGCCTCGTCGAACTGCGAGTTGTACAGATCGGCGTAGAAGCCGCCCTGGGCGAGCAACTCGTCGTGCGTGCCCTTCTCGACGATATCGCCGTCGCGAATTACCAAGATCACGTCGGCGTTGCGGATCGTGGACAGGCGGTGCGCGATAACAAAGCTGGTACGGCCCTGCATCAGCGCATCCATGGCACGCTGAATAAGCTCCTCGGTACGAGTGTCAACGTTGGAGGTTGCCTCGTCCAGAATTAGCGCCGGGCGGTCGGCCAAAATGGCACGGGCAATGGTCACGAGCTGGCGCTGGCCCTGCGACAGGTTGGTGCCTTCCTCGTTGATCATAAAGTCGTAGCCGCCGGCGAGCGTATGGATAAAGTGATCGCAGCGTGCGGCGCGTGCAGCGGCTTCGACCTCGGCATCGCTTGCATCGGGGCGTCCGTAGCGGATGTTCTCGCGGATGGTGCCGTTAAACAGCCAGGTATCCTGTAGCACCATGGCAAACTCGCCGCGCAGCGCCGCGCGGTCCCAGTCGCGCACGTCGACACCCTCGACGCGCAGCGAACCGCCGTCCACATCGTAGAAGCGCTGCAGCAGCTTAATGAGCGTGGTCTTGCCGGCGCCGGTAGGACCGACGATGGCGATGGTCTGGCCGGGCTGCGCCTCGCAGCTAAAGTCGTGGATGATGGTCTTGTCGGGCGTATAGCCAAACTTGACGTGATCAAACTCCACATGGCCGGGGCGCTTTTCGGGAATCTGCGCGTCGGCTTTCTGCTCCTCCTCGGGCGCGGCCAGGAACTCAAAGACGCGCTCGGTGGCGGCTGCCATCGACTGCATCGTGTTGCTCACGTTGCCCAGTTGCTGCACGGGCTGCGTAAAGTTGCGAACGTACTGGATAAAGCTCTGGATGTCGCCGGGCGTGGCGTTGCCGGTCAGTGCGAGCTGTGCGCCCACCACGACAACGCCCACGTAGCCCATGTTACCCACCAGGCTCATAAGCGGCATCATCAGGCCCGACAGGAACTGCGAGCGCCAGCCACTAATAAAGAGGCGGTCGTTTTGACGGTCGAACTCCTCGATCGAGGCCTCGGCGCGGTCGAACACCTGAATGACGTTCTGGCCGGCAAAGTCCTCCTCGATAATACCGTTGACGGTGCCCAGGACCTGCTGTTGCTCGCGGAAGTACGGCTGCGAGAAGTGAATCATCACGGTCAGGATAATCGCGGCGGCCGGCAGCGTGAGCACGGTGACGCCGGTAAGCGGTAGACTGATCGAAAGCATCATGACGAGCACGCCGATAATCTGCGTCACCGACGTGATGAGCTGTGTCACGCTCTGGTTGAGCGACTGACCCAGCGTATCGACGTCGTTGGTGATGCGGCTGAGCACGTCGCCCTTGCTGTGTCCGTTAAAGTAGCTCATTGGCACGACGGCGATCTTGGCGGCGATCTCCTTGCGCATGCGATAACAAATCTTTTGCGTGACGCCGGTCATGAGCCAGCCCTGGATCAGGCTGCAAACAGAGCTTGCCAGATACAGGCAGAGCAAAAAGCCGAGCGTCTTGGCGATCCAGTCAAAGTCAACGTCGCCGGTGCCGTTGACCTTGGCGACCAGGCCCTCGAACAGCTTGGTCGTAACCTGGCCGAGCACCTTGGGTCCCACAATGTTAAAGATGACCGAGCACACGGCAAAGGCGACGGCGGCAAACACGGCAATCTTGTGCTGGCCGATATAGCCGAGCAGCTGCCTCATGGTGCCCTTAAAGTCCTTGGCCTTTTCGCCGCGACGCATGCGGCCCATGGGACCACGCTGACGGGTGGGCTTGGGAATCTGAGTCTTGGTCTCGTCTGCCATCAGCGCTCGCCTCCTTCCATGACGGCTGCAATTTCTTCTTGGGTAAGCCCCAGCTCCTCGGCGGAGAGCTGCGACTGTGCGATCTCCAGGTACGCCGGGCAGCTGCGCAGCAGCTCCTCGTGCGTGCCGGTGCCCACTACGTGGCCGTCGTCGAGCACGATGATTTGATCGGCGTGCATGATGGTCGCGATGCGCTGGGCCACGACCACGAGTGCGGCGTCGGTAACGTTTTTGGCCAGCTCTTCGCGCAGACGCGCGTCGGTCTTGTAGTCGAGGGCGCTAAACGAGTCATCGAACACCACGACCTCGGGCTTTTTGGCCAACGCGCGGGCGATGGCCAGACGCTGGCGCTGACCGCCCGAAACATTGGAACCGCCCTGGCTGATGGGGGAGTCGTAGCCGCCCTCGCGCTCGGCGATAAAGTCCTCGGCCTGGGCGATGCGTGCCGCCCGGTGCATGTCATCATCGCTCACCATGTCGCCGGCAAACTTGAGGTTGCTCTCGACGGTGCCCGAGAACAGGCGACCCTGCTGCGGGATGTAACCAATGCGGCGGCGAAGCTCGGAAAGGGTCATGTCGCGCACGTCGATGCCGTCGAGCGAAATACTGCCGCCCGTGACGTCGTATAAGCGCGGAATCAGTTGCACGAGCGTGGATTTGCCCGAGCCCGTGGAGCCAATGATGCCGAGCATCTGACCGGCATGCGTGGTGAAGTTCACGCCGCTGATGACGTCGGCGCGGGCATCGGGATACTGGAAGCTCACGTCACGGAAGGTGAGCTCGCCGCGCGGCGCGCTGGCAGCGGGCAGTTTGGGCGAGGTGGGGTCGTTGATGCTCGTGGGGCAGGTGATGACCTCTTCCACGCGCTCGGCTGCGACCTCGGCGCGGGGCAGGATGATCGAAACCATGGTGAGGATCATAAACGCCATGACGATCTGCATGGTGTAGGAGATAAACGCCATCATGTTGCCGACCTGCATCACGCCGTCGGACACGCCCTGCGCGCCAAACCAGACGATAAGCACGGTGATGCAGTTCATGACCAGCATCATGAGCGGCATCATAAAGCTCATGGCGCGGTTGGTGTAGAGCTGCGTGGTCATCAGGTCGAGCGAAGCCTTGTCAAAACGCTCGAGCTCATGCTCCTCGCGGTTGAACGAGCGGATGGGCATAAGGCCGTCGAGCAGCTCGCGGGCGGTAAGGTTCACGCGGTCCACGTAACTTTGCATCTTTTTGAACTTGGGCATGGTGAGGCCCATGAGCACGCCGACGACGGCCGAGACCGCGATGATGGCAACGGCGATGGTCCACTCCAGGCCGGTATGGTTGGCCAGGACGCGCATGACGGCGACGATGCCCATGACGGGGGCCATCAGACACATGCGGATAAACAGAGTTGCGGCCATCTGGATCTGCTGAATGTCGTTGGTGCAGCGGGTGATGAGCGAGGCCTGGCTAAACTTGCCCACCTCGGCCGGCGAGAAGTGCATAACCTTGTTGAAGGTCTCGCGGCGCAGGTCGCGGGCGATGGAGCAGGCGGTGCGCGAAGCCACGGCACCGGTCAGGATGGTGGCGACGAGCGACACGAGGCACAGTCCAAACATCGTGGTCGCCATGCGGCTCAGGTAGGCGTTCTGCACGTCGGCGGGGTCGATGCCCTGCGCCTTGTACTCGTCCTGTACATAGCTCACGGCGCGCTGGGTGACGATGGAGCCCGACATGGAGCCCATTTTGTCCGCCATTTGGTTGGCGCCCTCGACGAGCTTGCTTTGGTCTACCAGACCGCCCTCGACACCCAGGCGCAGGCTCTTCATAGTGATCTTACCGCCGTCGGCATCAATCTGCTTTTGCATGTTCTGCGCCGCCGCGGCCTTCTGCTGCATCTCGGCGAGCTGCTCGGGCGTCATCGCTGCCATTTGCTCGGGGGTGGGCATGGCCTGGGCGCCGCTGTTGTCTTTCTCACTGGACGTGCCCATCATGTCACCCATGGAGTTGGCGTCAATACCCTGGTTGAGCGAAAGGACGACGGTCTCGGGCAGACTCATGATATCGGCGAGCTTGCTGCCGTCGGCGCGCTCATCCTCGGTTCCCTTGTACGTGCGAATCCCGTTTTTGTCTGCCTTGCCAAACGCAGCTTCTACCGTCTTGGCGTCCTTGGCGCTCATAAAGAGTTCGAGGTCGTCGAGCGATTCGGCGCGGATGGTGTCGGGTACGGGCGACGCGATGCCGCCTTGCTGCACACCCACGTCGACGATGTCGCTCATATAGGTAGGCAGCGCCAGATCGGCGTTGCAGCTGATTACGATAAGTACGATAGCTGCGAATAGTGCCAGGACATGCTTTTTAAAGAGCTTGAGAATCCTCACTCGGCATCTCTCCTTTCTTGATTGCGGTCGATAATTTCGTTGGCACGTCTAAGAAGGCGCACCATCTCTTGGGTATCTGTTTCGCCAAGCTGCTCGAGGAAGGCCGCGGTGCGGTCCTCGAATTCCCGACGTTTGATTTCGATAACCTGGAATCCTTTGTCGGTCACCGTGACGTGTACGCGACGACGGTCGGTCTTTGAGTGCTCGCGCTCGACCCAGCCCTTGGCCTCGAGGGCGCGCAGGATATTGGCGATGCGGGCGCTCGAGACCCAGGCACGATCGGCGAGTTCGCTCGGCGTGAGCGAGCCGCCGGCGCGCATGAGGGCGCGCATGACGGCCATCTCGCCACCCAGAGCCTGGTCGGCAAAGCGCGAAACGCGCTGGTGCATGCTGCCAAACTCGGTAAAGAGCTGACGCCCAAGCTCATGGAAATCGGTATCTTCCACCGAAAACCCCTAACACTAGAAACTATTTTCGGTGGAAGATGATACCCCCATACGCGGGCCTCATACAGTGGGCAATATTAAGAGCTCATTAAGACTTAAAATCATTCAATTGCTGAAGCGTTTCAAAGAACTATTATGGCCGCGGTTAGGCGAGGGGTTGTCACCACCATGACGACTGGGACTCATATAATCGCCACGTGCGATGCTCCAACTTCCCGCAAGGAGACACCTTACATAAAGGGGGATGGAGTCATGGCATTTGACTTCACGGGTAAGACCGCGATTGTCACGGGTGGTACTCAGGGCATTGGCCTCGAGATCGCCAAGGGCATCGTCGCGGGCGGCGGACACGTCGCGCTCATCGCAAGGAACGCTGCTAAGGGCGAGGCCGCTGTGGCCGAGCTTGGCGAGGGCAACAAGTTCTATCAGCTCGATGTCGCCGATGCGCCCAAGGCGCGCGAGACCGTCGAGCAGATTTTTACGGACCTGCCTCAAACCAACATTCTGATCAACTGCGCTGGCGTCATCAGCACCAAGAAGTTCGACGAGATCGATGACACCGAGTGGCGTCGCACCATCGACATCAACCTCAACGGTACCTTCACTATGATGAACGCCGTGTACCCGCACTTTAAGGCGGCTCATGCCGGCACTATCGTCAACGTGAGCTCCGTTGCTGGCAAGATCGGCGGCGGCCTGCTTGGCACCGCTGCCTACGCGAGCTCCAAGGCCGGTGTCAACGGCCTTACCAAGGCGGTCGCCAAGGAGGGCGGCAAGTTTGGCGTTCGCTGCAACGCCGTGTGCCCGTCGCTCACGTTGACCGATATGACCTCGATTCTCTCTGACGAGAACTCTCAGCGCATCATCAACGGTATTCCTCTGGGCCGCGCTGCCCAGGCCAGCGAGCCTGCGCAGATGGTGCTGTTCTTCGCTTCCGACCTCGCCAGCTTCGTGAACGGCGAGATCGGTGACTGCGACGGCGGCATCGTCCTGGACGGGTAATACCCCGCGATGATTATTCGGCGACGGCTCCTGCGACTCGGGACCGTCGCCTTCTTTCTGACATAGGCGCGTGCGGCTACGATTCGCATGCATCCAAAGGAGATATATATGAGTGAATCGACTGCGGTGGAGGCGCCGGCGGCAAAGGAGCCGTTCTTTAAGATGTCCTCCATCCCGGGTGCCAATATTTTGGTGCCGCTTCTGTTGGGCTGTCTGCTCAACACGCTATTCCCCGACCTGTTCAAAACGCTCGGCAGCTTTACGCTTGGTATGACCCAGCAGGGCGCAGGCCCGCTCGTGGGCGCTTTTTTGCTCATCGTCGGTACGACGATTTCGTTTAAGAGTGCTCCTGCCGCCGCTGCACGCGGCGCCATCATCATCGCCGTCAAGCAGATCGTGGTCGTTGCCGTGTCGCTGCTCATCCTTTATGTGTTCAACGACAACCTGTTTGGCATCTCTGCCATGGTGATGCTGGCGGCTTGCACCGGCGCCAACAACGCTATGTACGCTGGTCTGATGGGCACCATGGGCAATGAGGCCGAGCGTGGCGCCGTCGCCATCACCACGCTGGTTGTCGGCCCTCCGGTCACGATGATCGTGCTCGGCGCTGCCGGTCAGGCTCCGATCGGCTGGTCGCTCGTGGGCGCCATCCTGCCGATCGTCGTCGGCATTATTCTGGGCAACCTCTTCCCGAGCTTTAAGAAGATGATGGCACCGGCACTTTCCGCCATCATCGTGCTCGTCTTCTTTGCCATGGGCTCGACCATGACCTTTGGCCAGCTCATTAATGGCGGTCTTCCCGGTATTCTGCTCGGCGTGATCTGCTCGGTGGTCTTTGCAATTCCCGTCATCGCGGTCGATAAGCTCACGGGTGGTACGGGTGTCGCAGGTGCGGCCATTTCGAGCTGCGCCGGAGCCAATGTGGCCACGCCTGCTGCCATGGCAAGCGTCAACGGGGCCATGTACGGCGGCGCGGTGCTCGCGACGGCCACGGCACAGGTTGCTGCCTGCGCAATCGTGACGGCTATTTTGACCCCGCTGGTCACCAGCTGGTGCTACAAGCATTTTGAGGGCCAGGGCAACGGCGATAGCAAGGCAACGACCGACAAGGCCGCCTCAGCCGCCTAATGCCAAGCGGCAATCAAAGCTAAAAACTAGTCACGCCACAGGGCGGCCACGGGGGATCCCGTGGCCGCCCTGCAGTTTCTGTAGGGTCTCTGAGACACTTTACCCTGCTAAAGCTGGCATAACAGCTAGAGCGAACGTCGTACAAAGGCAAGGAAAAATAACATATAAATCGGTGAACGGTAGTTGTTCGCGCTCGCATTTCCTGCGGGTTTGTAAAAAACGCCCTTATGATATAAAAAAAGAAACATATAACAGCCCAGATGGAGAGGGTCGCTATGTTATCCTTCTCAGACGGGTGAAATCTTGGGTTTTGGGTTGTAGTTCCAAGGTGGACAAACGTTTTCTCTGCACCAGCGTGTGGTGAAGAACGGAAGAAGCCGGTAGTGCAAGCCGAACATTCAAGAATTCAATAAGCAGCGGTGTGAGAGAGCGCCGCATTACACGTAACTAGGAGCGTGGTTACACAATGCAGGAGGCATGGGAAGGCTTCAAGGAAGGCATTTGGACGGGAGAGGTTGACGTCCGAGACTTCATCCAGAAGAACTACACCCCCTACGAGGGCGACGAGTCGTTCCTCGTCGGTCCGACCGAGCGTACCAAGGAGTTGTGGGGCGAGGTTCTCGACCTGCTGCTTAAGGAGCGCGAACAGGGCGGTGTCCTCGATATGGACACCAAGATCGTCACGGGTATCGTGAGCCACCCCGCTGGCTACATCGATAACGCCCACCGCGAGAAGGAAACTATCGTCGGCCTCCAGACCGACAAGCCGCTCAAGCGCGCGCTGCACGTCAACGGTGGTATCCGCATCGCTTGCCAGGCTGCCAGCCAGCACGGCTACAAGGTCGACGAGAACGTTGTCGAGCGCTACACCTTCGAGCGCAAGACCCACAACGCCGGCGTCTTCGATGTTTACACCCCCGAGATGCGTGCTTGCCGCTCGGCCCACATCATCACCGGTCTGCCCGATGGCTATGGCCGCGGCCGCATCATCGGCGACTACCGTCGTGTTGCCCTGTACGGTGTCGACTACCTGATCAAGGACAAGGAGGCCCAGAAGGCTTCCACCCCGACGGTCATGACCGCCGACAACATCCGCGATCGTGAGGAGCTGCAGGAGCAGATCCGCGCCCTCGGCGAGCTTAAGATGATGGCCGAGACCTATGGTTTCGATATTTCCAACCCCGCTACCAACACGCAGGAGGCCATCCAGTGGATGTACTTCGCCTACCTCGCTGCCGTCAAGGAGCAGAACGGCGCCGCTATGTCCATCGGCCGTACCTCCACGTTCATCGACATCTACGCTGAGCGCGACCTTGCCAACGGTACCTTCACCGAGGAGCAGATCCAGGAGTTCGTGGATCACTTCATCATGAAGCTTCGCATGGTCAAGTTTGCCCGTACCCCCGAGTACCAGGCCCTGTTCACCGGCGACCCGCAGTGGGTCACCGAGTCCATCGGCGGCATGGGTGTCGACGGCCGTACGCTCGTTACCAAGATGAGCTACCGCTACCTGCACACGCTCGAGAACATGGGCACCAGCCCCGAGCCCAACATGACCGTTCTGTGGTCGACCCGTCTGCCCGAGAACTTCAAGAAGTTCTGCGCCAAGACTTCTGTCGCTAGCTCCTCGATCCAGTACGAGAACGACGACCTCATGCGCGTCTATCATGGCGACGACTACGGCATCGCCTGCTGCGTGTCCTCCATGCGCATCGGCAAGGAGATGCAGTTCTTCGGCGCTCGCGCCAACCTGGCCAAGTGCCTGCTGTACGCACTCAACGGCGGTGTTGACGAGGTCTCCAAGAAGCAGGTCGGCCCCAAGTATCGCGCCGTCGAGGGCGATACGCTCGATTACGACGACGTTGTGGCCAAGTACAACGACATGATGAAGTGGCTCGCTGGCGTGTACGTCAACTCGCTGAACATCATTCACTACATGCACGACAAGTATTGCTACGAGCGCATCCAGATGGCTCTGCACGACAAGCACGTGCACCGCTGGTTCGCTACGGGCATCGCTGGCCTTTCCGTCGTGGCTGACTCCCTGTCCGCCATCAAGTACGCCAAGGTCCACCCCGTCCGTGATGAGAACGGCATCATCGTCGACTTCGAGACCGAGGGCGAGTTCCCCAAGTACGGTAACGACGACGACCGCGTCGACCAGATCGCTCACGACGTTGTGCACCAGTTCATGGAGTACATCCGCATGAACGATACCTACCGCAACTCCGTGCCTACGACCTCGGTTCTGACCATTACCTCCAACGTCGTGTACGGTAAGAAGACCGGCTCCACGCCCGACGGCCGCAAGGCTGGCCAGCCGTTCGCCCCGGGTGCTAACCCCATGCACAAGCGCGATAGCCACGGCGCCATCGCTTCGCTGTCTTCGGTTTCCAAGCTCCCGTTCCGCGATGCTCAGGACGGCATCTCCAACACCTTCTCCATCATCCCGAGTGCGCTCGGCAAGGAGGACCAGGTGTTCTTTGGCGATATCGACCTTGATCAGCTGGGCGAGTAACTATTGTTAGTGCTATACTAACAATAACGATTACTGATTAGTGCGCCGGTTTCGGCCGGCGCCTATTAATCGAAGGAGACACATTATGAAGGTTTCTGAAGTTTCCGAGACCCAGGCCGATAACCTGGTCCACATGCTCGACGCTTACGCCGAGAAGGGTGGCCACCACCTGAACATCAACGTCTTCAACCGTGAGACGCTGCTCGACGCTCAGGCTCACCCCGAGAAGTACCCGCAGCTGACCATCCGCGTTTCCGGCTATGCCGTGAACTTCCACACGCTCACCAAGGAGCAGCAGGACGAGGTCATTGCGCGTACCTTCCACGACAAGTTCTAAAGGGTTCAACTCCTGTAGGATTACTGGGGCCGGTTTTGGGTTATTTCCCAAAACGTCCTCGGACATGCAAAGAGGCTCCGCTGCGCGCGTTGCGCGGCGGAGCCTCTTTGCGTCCTGCGGGATGTTTTGGAAAATAACCCAAAACCGGCCATGTGGGGTCCTTTGGAGTCACCCTTTAGGCGGAACTCTCCTAATTATTTGGATGAGTCGTTTACTTACTTGTACTGTTACCGTCTTCCCGCTCTTGTTGGGGTATGCTTTGTTCGTATGTAAACGTATGACATGTTGATGGGGGAGGGTGCTATGGCTCGCGAGAGTGCTCGTTCTAAGGATACGGCTAAGCCTGGCATCAAGGAAGTTGCGGCGGTGGCGGGGGTTTCGCCTACTACGGTATCTCGTGTGCTTAATAATCGTGGCTATATTAGCCAAGAGACCCGCGATAAGGTCCATGCCGCGATGAAGCGCATCAACTATACGCCCAACGATATCGCCCGTGCCATGCTCAACGGTCGCCTGAATCTAATAGGTATGATCGTCCCCTATGTCAGCAGCCCGTTTCATGCCCAAGCGGTCCAAGCCGTTGAGCGTACCCTGGCCGAAAACGGTTTTAAGATGTTGCTGTGCAATAGCGCCAATCGACCTGATCTTGAGCGTTCTTATATCGATATGCTTCGGCGCAATATGGTTGATGGCGTCATCGTCAACTCGCTTAATATCGGTGCCGAGGCGTATGCCGAGATGGGCTTGAGTCTGGTTGGTATCGACTGCGACCTTGGCGAGACCTCTGTTCAGATTGCGAGCGACAGCTATGGCATCGGCGAACTTGCCACGCGTCGCCTGATCGATGACGGGTGTTCGCGCATCTTGTGCCTGCGCAACAATAGCCGCATGCGTATGCCTGCCAATAAGCGTACCGATGCCTACCACGATGTTGTGGAGCAGGCCGGTTTGCCCGCGCTTGTTCGTGAGGTCGAGTTCGTTAAGTCCGACGACGAAAAGAGTGCGGTCGTTGCGAAGATCCTCGATGAGAACCCCGATATTGACGGCATCTTTGCGGGAGACGACACGATGGCGGCCATCTGCCTCAACGTGATGAAGCGGCGCGGCTTGAGCGCTCCGGACGATATTAAGGTCGTGGGCGCGGATGGCGCCCGCCGCACTATGACGTTTATGCCTGACTTAACAACCGTTCGTCAAGATATCGATCGCATCGGAGAGCTCGCGGCGCAATCCATCATCGCTCTTGTTAACGGTGAAAAGCCCGAATCGAATACCAAGCTCCCCGTTGAACTCATTGAGGGCAAAACCGCGTAGTTCATCCCGTGCCAAAAGAATTCCTCAAACGCCTCTGATGACCGTTCGCCGGCATATGTCAACCGTTTGCCGACGACTGGAACTGCGAAAAGACGTATTGGTGTGAAAACGTTTGACATATGAAAACGATTGACATATCTTGCAGTTGTACCGAGTTAGTATCACGTGGGAAGGAAGTCTCGGATGCACAAGGTGTATTACCAGCCTGAGGGAATTTGGGTAGGCGACATCATGCCGTACGGCGAGGACGGCACGTTCTATCTCTATCATCAGCGTGACACGCGAAACCCCGGACCTTTCGGAGAGCCGTTTGGCTGGGCACTCGCGACAACCAAGGACTTCGTCAATTACAAAGACTTTGGCGAGAGCCTTGAGCGTGGCGGCGACGAGGAAGTCGACCAGTATGTTTATGCCGGCACGGTGTTTAAGGTGGGCGACAAGTACCATGCGCTCTACACTGGTTGCAATCGCGATAAGGTCAAGGCACGCTTGATGAAGCAGGTTCTTCTTCACGCAACGAGTGACGACGCCGTCAAGTGGGAGAAGAACATCGCCGAGACGCTGCTTCCGCCCCAGGAGGGTTACGATGACCGCAACTGGCGCGATCCCTTTGTGCTTTGGGATGAGGAGAACGAAGAGTACATGCTCATCCTCGGCACGCGTGTGGGCGAGGACAAGCGTCTGATGACCGGTCGTCTGGTCAAGTTCACCTCCAAGGACCTGGATACCTGGGAGTTCCAGGGCGACTGGTGGAATCCGGGCCTGTACACCATGTTCGAGATGCCTGATCTCTTTAAGATGGGCGACTGGTGGTATCTGGTGTTCTCCGAGTACAGTGATGGCAACAAGACCCGTTACCGCATGTCTCGCTCTATCAACGGTCCTTGGATCACTCCTGCGGACGATTCCTTCGATGGCCGCGCGTACTATGCCGCGCGTACCGCATTTGACGGCGAGCGCCGCGTTCTCTTTGGTTGGGTTCCTACGCGTGACGAGGGCGGCGACCCCAGCTCTTACCTGTGGGGTGGCACCTTTATGCCCCTCGAGATCGTTCAGCGTGCCGACGGAACGCTCGGCACCAAGCTTCCTGACAGCATGCTTGGCGCCTTTGGCGAGGCTAAGGCAGTCGAGGCCTTTGAGCTCTCCTGCGAGTCGGGCAAGGTCGAGCAGGTGCTCGCCGCGGATGCCGGTTCCACCTATATGCTCGATGCCGACATCGAGCTCGCCGGTGACGCTGCCGGCTTCTCGGTGAAGCTTGCCGAGGACGCCGAGTCCGGTCTTGCCTATGAGTTCCGCGCCAACCTGCGTGAGGGCAAGCTCGAGTTTACGGCGGCCCCCCAGTATCCGTGGTTCCAGGTCAACAACATGGGCCTCGAGCGTCCGTTGTTCTTTAAGGGCGAGGGCACTCATCATGTGCGCCTGGTCGTTGACGACGATATCGCGACCATCTTTGTCGATGATGTTGCGCTTAACGCTCGATTCTGCAATAAGCAGGGCCAGGGTGTGGCGCTGACGGTCACCGACGGTACGCTTAAGTGCGCAAATGCAACGATCGCGTCTCTGTAATGGCATCAAAACGTCTTATGATTTCGTAAAGGAATGGAGAGGAACATGGACTACAAAGTAGTGTCTCAGCAAGTCGTCGATAACGTCGGCGGTCTGGAGAACATCGAGGGCGCCACGCATTGCGTTACGCGTCTGCGTCTGGTGCTCAAGGATACGAGCAAGTACAACAAGGCCGAGCTCGAGAACATCGATGGCGTCAAGGGCGTGCTGTACAACAGCGGCCAGCTCATGATCATCTTCGGTACCGGTACCGTCAACAAGGTTTACGATGAGTTTATGGCTCTGACAGGCGTTAAGGAGATCAGCGCTTCCGAGGTCAAGGGCGCCGAGGCGGACAAGAAGGGCAAGTTCTTCTCGGTCCTCAAGGTATTCTCGGACATCTTTATCCCCATCATTCCCGCTTTCGTCGGCGCTGCTATCATCATCGGCCTTAAGTCGCTGATCGTTGCCAACGGCCTCTTTGGCATGGAGGGCAGCCTCGCCGATCACAGCGAGTTCCTCAAGAACCTCGCAAGCTTCTTTGCCATTATCGCCACCACGTTTGACTACCTACCTGTCCTGGTTATGTACAGCGCGGTCAAGCGTTTTGGCGGTAACCCGATCCTGGGCATCCTCGTCGGTATCGTCATGGTTCACCCGAGCCTTATGAACCGTAACACGTTCGTTATGGACCCGACGGGTGCTGAGTACTGGAACTTCGGTCCGCTCTCCATTCCCATGGTTGCTTTCCAGGGCGGCGTGTTCCCTGCAATCCTGACTGCCTGGTTTATGGCCAAGGTCGAGAAGATTGCCCAGAAGTACATCCCCGAGGTCGTTTCGTTCGTCTTTGTCCCGACCGTTACCCTGATTCTTGCTAACGTCGCCCTGTTCACCGTGTTCGGCCCGCTCGGCAACCTGATCGGCGACGTCCTCGCCGGCGTAATCGATATCCTGTACAACAGGATGGGCGTCTTCGGTGCCTTTGTCTTTGCCGCATTCCTGCAGCCGCTCGTCGTTACCGGTACGCATCAGTTCATCCAGGGTATCGAGGCAAACCTCGTTGCCACGACTGGCTTCAACTACATCCAGGCAATCTGGTCGGTTTCCATCATCGCCCAGGGCGGCGGCGCCATCGGCATGTACCTCATTCACAAGAAGCATTCCAAAGAGCGCAACATCTGCATGTCGTCCTTTATCCCGACGCTGGTCGGTATCTCCGAGCCCGCAATCTTTGCTGCAAACATGCGCTACTCGATCATCCCGTTCATCTGCGCTTGCATCGGTGCAGGCTGCGGCGGTGCCTTCGTGAAGCTCTTTGAGGTGCGCGCCATCGGTCAGGGTCTGACCGGCGTGCTTGGCCTGCTCATCGTTACGCCCGAGACGCTCGTGTGGTATGTGGCTGGCAATCTCATCGCCTTCATCGTGCCGATCGTCTTGATCTTTGCCTACAACAAGGCAAAGGGCGTGCCGACCACCGATGAAGAGGGCGCTGGTGCTGGCTTCGATGTCAGCTTCTAGTTGAGCCGTTCAGCGTAATCTGAGGATAAGTCCATTTGAGGAAGGGCGTTCGACTCGTGTGAGTCGAGCGTCCTTCCCCATAGACGAGAAAGTCAACGGCGATGTTTAATCAAAAAAATAAGGTGACACGCGCGGACTATGAGCAGTGGCGTGCCGGACAGGATGAGACGGCGGGTCGCATCGCGTCCGACCCCGATAGGCTCCTGTTCCATGTTGAGCCTGAGCTTGGCTGGCTCAACGATCCCAACGGTTTGGTGCAGATCGGTGATACGTATCACATCTATCACCAATACGATCCATTCGATGCTGCGCATGGCGGTCCAGTGCTTTGGAATCATCTGACAACAAAGGATTTTGTGACGTACGAGAATCGCGGCCCTGTGCTGTTCCCCGATTCCGATTTGGATTCGAGCGGAGCGTATTCTGGTTCTGCCTTTGTACACGACGGCAAGATTCACTACTTCTATACCGGCAACGTCAAGCATTTTGACCGCGATGATTACGACTACGTGTTGACGGGCCGTGAGCAAAACCAAATTCATATGGTTACCGAGAATCCCGACGAATTGGGCAAGAAGCGTGTGGCTGTTGGGCCGGTCGATTACCCCGACGATATCGGTACGCACGTACGCGACCCCAAGATCCTTGAACACGATGGTATCTACTACATGGTTCTGGGCGCTCGTACGAAAGACGACCGCGGCTGCGTGCTTGTCTATACTTCGCGCGATCTAGAGGATTGGAGCTATGCGACGCGCATTGAGCTGGGCGAGAAGTTTGGTTTTATGTGGGAGTGCCCTGATCTATTTGAGCTTGATGGCGAGCTAATTCTCGTTTGCTGTCCGCAGGGCGTGCCCGCCGATGGTTGGCGTTACCGCAATCCGCACCAGTGCGTGTGGTTCTCCATCGAGGCCGATTGGGAGGCGCCGAGCTTTAAGATCACCGGGCAGGGCATGCCCCCGATGGTCGATGCCGGCTTTGATTTCTACGCACCGCAGTCCTTTGAGGATGCTGCGGGTCGGCGTTTGATGATCGGGTGGTCTGGTTGCCCCGATGCGACGGCAGAAAACCCGACGGTGGCACGCGGGTGGCAGTGCGCGTTGACGGTGCCGCGAGAGCTGAGCATACGCGATGGTAAGCTCTGTCAGCAGCCGGCGCACGAGATTGAGAAGATGCGCGGCGACTGCGTTCGCGCGACAGGCGGTGAAACCGTTGAGGAGCCGGGCCGCCTGTTTGATCTTGTGGTTTCCTGTGAGGGCGCCCAGGTGATCGAGCTCGAAATCCGCAAGGGTGTCTTTGTGCGCTATGCAGACGGGATGCTTACCCTCGACATGGGTGACGAAGGCTATGGGCGCGACCAGAGGTCGATCGAGCTCAGCGAGCTTCGCGACCTGCGCGTGCTTTCGGACACTACGATGGTCGAGATTTTTGCAAATGGCGGCGAGGCGGCACTTACGAGCCGTACCTATTCGCCGGCGGTTCCGGCGATGGAGCTGCACGCCGAGGGTGCGGCATCGATGAATTTCTACCGCCTCGTGCATTAACCGTGCGTGGAGCACGATTGGATTTGCTGGACGGAATGTGTCGCAGTTGTCGCGGCCAACTACCGCTTACCGCATATAGCGACCGTTTGCGGAATAAGTAACCCTCCTTAATAAACCGTGTGGAATCCTAGATAAGCACGGAGTTTTCCAGGGAGACGCTGTCCTTTGTTGTGTGCAAGGGGCGGCGTCTCTTTGGCGCTTGGACGCCGTTGTGCAACAGTGCGGCGGCGCGTGCCATGTATTGAAAAGCCAATGTCGAGATGGGTCGTGATAATAATGGGCAAGTACGTAATCGTGGTTGAGTCTGGGTCGGATGTGACGCCGGAGCTCTGCGAGCGCTACGGCATCGTGCGCGTGCCCATGCATGTCACGATTGGTGACGAGACCGTCGAGGACGGCTCGATCGATCCGCTCGAGATTTATTCGCGCTGCAACGAGTTTGGCGTGATGCCCAAGACCAGCGGCTGCGCGCCTGCGGATTTTGCTCACGTGTACGACCGCATTCACGCTGAGCAGCCCGATGCGACTATTCTGCATCTCGCGTATTCCGAGGCCACGACCTGCTCGCATCAATCATCGAAGATCGCCGCCAAGGGTCGCGACTACGTGTTCTCTATGGACACGCGCTTTGTCTCGGTAGGCCAGTCGCTCGTTGTCGTCGAGACCGCCAAATACATCGAGGCTCACCCCGATGCCACCGTCGACGAGATCTTTGCATTTACGAATTCCGTCATGGACCGCGTGCTGCTGGGCTTTGTTCCTACCGATCTTGCCTTTCTTAAGGCGGGCGGTCGCTTGTCCAACGTCGCATTCCTTGGCGCCCATCTGCTCAAGATTAAGCCCTGCATTGAGGTGACGGGCGGCAAGTTCGTGGCGACCAAGAAGTTCCGCGGCTCTATGCTCAAGTGCGCCCGCGCCTTTATTGACCACATGGTTGCGAAGGGCGAGATTGACTACTCGCACATTGGCCTGGCGTATTCGGTGGGCCTTTCCCAGGAGCTGCGCGATGACATGGAGGTCTATGCGCATGATCTGGGCTTTAAGGACGTTACCTGGACTCAGGTCGGCGGCGTCATCTCGAGCCATTGCGGCCCGACCGCCTTCGGTGCGGTGCTCACGCTTAAGGCGTAAAGGCCGCAGGCGAGCGTTCTTCAGCCTGACATCTCGACGTAGCCCCCAGCCATGGTGATGGGGGATAGATTAAAACGTGCCGTTCTAGTCCGAGACGTTTAAACGCAAACGCATGGGCTAGAATGACTCTGGCATTTTAATTGGTTGCATCCAAGGAGAGGCAAGGTAGCGCGAATGGCAGAAATGACGCTTGAGGGTGTGGACGCTCGTCCCGAGGACTCTGCGTTTGCCCTTGGCCGCGTGCATTCGATCGAGACGATGGGAACGGTCGACGGACCCGGCATCCGCTTTGTGGTGTTTGTTCAGGGCTGTCCCATGCGCTGCGCGTATTGCCACAATCCCGATACCTGGTCGGTCAACGGCGGCACCATGGTGACCGTCGAACACCTGATGGATGAGTTCCAGAGTAACCACGAGTTCTATCGCAGCGGTGGCATTACGGTGTCCGGCGGCGAGCCGCTCCTGCAGCCCGAGTTTTTGGCCGATCTGTTTCGTGCTATGCATAACAACCCCGATGGCCGTGTACATACCTGCCTAGATAGCTGTGGCTATGCATTTGACCCCAACCACCCCGAGAAGTTCGATGCCGTGCTCAACGAGACCGACATGGTACTGCTCGATATTAAGCATGCCGACCCGGTCGAGCATAAAAAGCTGACCGGTTGCGATCCCGCACGCATCTTGGCGTTCGGCGATGAACTTGCACGTCGCAAGATCAAGGTCGTTATCCGCCACGTGGTGGTGCCGGGCATTACCGACACGGTGGAGGAGTGCGAGAAGCTCGGTCGCCTCATCGCTCCATGGCACAACGTGGTGGGCCTGGAAATGCTGCCGTATCACACGATGGGTGTCGTCAAGTACGAGCAACTGGGCATTCCCTATAAGCTTGAGGGCGTACCTCAGATGGATACCGCGCGCATGCCCGAGCTGCGCAATGCCGTTATGGCCGGTATGAAAAAGCGCCGTGCGGAGCTCAGGTCGGCCATCGGCTAACAAGCCATTTTTGCCCCTTTATGATACCCGAGCTGTACTGGCCTAACGGCTTGGTGCTGACACGGTTGAGCCAAAATGCTGGTACCATACCGTGGATAAGCAATTTGCACGGATTTGGGGGATGGCATGGCAACCATCGCGATCATAGGCGCACTCGAAAAAGAGGTTGCGCAGATTAAGGAAGAGCTGAGTGGCGCGCATGAGTCGCAGGAGGCGGGCTTGACCGTTGTGAACGGTGGGCTTTCGGGTCTGACGGTAGTCGCCACGACGGCAGGCATGGGGACCGTGAACGCCGCTGCCGCAACGCAGCATCTCATCAGCAAATACGCCCCGCAGGCCGTTGTGTTCTCGGGTATTGCGGGCGGCCTAAACCCTAAACTCCATATTAACGACGTGGTTATAGGCAAGTGCCTGCGCTATCTGGATACCGATACGGCACTCATCGCCGAGTCCGCGCCGGGGCTCGAGGAGTTTGTCTCGACGCCGGCGTTGGTTGATGTTGCCGCCGCCGTGCTTGCCGAGCATGGATTTGTGGATACCTCGGCGGATGAGAATTCTGCGGAGAAGGACCCCAAGCAGTTCCTGTGTGGCACTATCGCCACGGGTGACCGCTTTGTTACGGGTGACGCCATGCGTAACGCTGCGATTGAGGCCACGCATGCCGATTGCGTCGAGATGGAGGGCGCGGCAATTGCGCACATCGCGGCCAAGAATGGTGTCGATTGCCTGGTGCTGCGCGCTATCAGCGATAATTGTGACGAGGCATATGACGCGTTTTGCGAGCGCGAGTTCGATCTGGACGAGTACGCTCGCACCGCGAGCGGCATCACGCTTGACATCGTTCGTCGTATCGCTGCCGCGCAATAGCACGCCCGTTTTGTAAGAACCTACGACCAAGGAGTGTCCATGGCCGATTCAATTAACTACCAGCTTGCCAAGTTCGTCGCCAGCTACGGCAAGGTTTCGCAGATCCCCGAGTCCACCTGTCCCGAGGTGAGCTTCGTTGGCCGCTCAAATGTGGGCAAGTCGTCGATTATGAACAAACTCTTTGGCCGCAAGAACCTGGTCAAGGTTTCGAGTACGCCGGGCAAGACGAGCAATATCAACTTCTTTGAGGCCGACGACGTGCATTTCGTGGACCTGCCGGGTTACGGTTTCGCCCGTCGCTCCAAGGCCGAGCGCGATCGTTGGGCCGAGCTCATCGGCGATTTCTTTGACTCCGAGCGTAGCTTTAACTTGGTCGTGTCGCTGGTGGATATTCGTCACGACCCGAGCAAGCTCGACCATGACATGATCGACTATCTGCAGGGCAACGAGTTCAACTTTATCGTCTGCCTCACCAAGGCCGACAAACTCAGCCGTACCCAGCAGGCCCGCCAAGCAGCAGCCATCAAAAAGCAGCTCAACGTCCCTGCCGAGAACGTAATCATCACAAGCTCCCAGACCGGCGTGGGCATCGACGAACTCAAAAAGCGCATCGCCGAGGCTTGCCTCTAATAAGTGCTCCTATCAATAAAATGCAGAACATCAGCCCGGCGACTTTCCAGAGCGTAGGTCCCTGTAGCCGCCGCCGGCGAAGTTAACATAGGGGAGGCCAGGGGCTTTGCCCCCAAATCTTTCCGCAGGACGGCAGGACCCCCGCCGCACGAAGTGCACAGCGGGGGTCCTGCCATGTCCGAGGACGATTTGGGGGCAAAGCCCCTGGCCTCCCCGGCGAGTATACGGGACGGCGACTACAGGTATTCGATCTGGGCGCCTTCCGTGTCGCACGTCAGAATGTGCGTGTCACACTTGGGGAACTGCTCGCGCAGCTTGACCTGCAGGAACTTTGCCACGATGGTGTCGTCGGTCACGGCCATGAGGGTCGAGCCCGAGCCGCTGATCCAGATGGTCTTGGCGCCGCCGTTAAGGCAGGTGTCGCGCACGGCGTTGTAGTCGGGAATCAGGCGGCGACGATAGGGCTCCTGAATGCGGTCGTCATTGGCGGCGGCAATCAGGTCCAGGTCACCAGTCTCCAAGCCGCGCGTCATGCCGGCGATGCGGCCCATCTGCCACACGGCGGTGGAGAGCGGAATCTCCTGTGGCACGACCTTGCGCGCCTCACTCGTGTGCACCTCGTAAGGTGGAATCACGGTAATAAAACGCAAGCGATTGCTCACCTCGTAGCGCAGGCACTGGGGGAGTGAATCGGTCGGCGTAAAGGAGCAGACGGCGCCGCCCAGGATAGCGGGGGCGACGTTATCGGGATGGCCCTCGACCTCGGTGGCAATGCGGACGAGCTCGGCGCGGTCGACAGTGTGGCCTGTCAGTGCGGCGGCGGCCATAATGCCGGCGACGACGCAGGTGGAGCTGGAGCCCAGGCCGCGGGCGACGGGAACGTCAGTCTGAATGTCAATGGCGACGGGGAAGGCCGGCTCGCCCCATGCGGCCAGCGCATCCACAAAACTCACGTAGACCAGGTTGTTCTCGTTTTGGAATTCCTCGGGGCAGCCCGTGATGGTGAGCTTGTCGGTGCGCTCGAAGGTAAAGTGCGAGTAGAGGCTTACGGCCATGCCGAGGGTGTCGTAGCCAATGCCTAGGTTTGCGCTGGTGGCGGGGACGGTGATCTTGATCATTGTTGTTGGTCCTCCTGGGGGTCGGTTTCACGCTTGCTCCGCTGCTCGGACAGTCCTGCTCGCACGAAGGCCACATTTAGTGGCCTTCGGCTCGTGCGGAACTCGCGACGGAGCAAGCGTGAAACCGACCTACGCCGTCTCCTCACCGCGCTGGGGAGCCAAATTAAAAGAAAGTGCGCCGGCTTTCGCCAGCGCCTTATATGGGGTTTAGTTGGTTGCCATCTTTTTTGCAGCCTGCTCTACGTAGCTGGCCATCTCATCGACGTCGCAGACGTCTTCGAAGCGGACGGGCTTGGACTCGAGTTCGGCGAGCTGTGCCGGGGCGACCGTGTTGGTTGCCTGCTCGAGCACGTGCATGGCCTCAAAGTCGTCCTCGGGAACGTCGAGGCCCAGGGCGTCGCAGCAGGCGCGCGGGAACTTGTAGGGGCTGGCGGTCGAAAGTAGCACGCGGGCCTTGACGCCCTCGGCGGGAGCGACCTTTTCGAAGACGTGATAGCCGCAAGCGGTGTGCGGGTCAATCACGTAGCCGTTTGCATCCCAGCAGCTCTTGATGGCAGTGCGGACCTCGTCCTCGCTGGCCCAGCCGCAGCCAAACACGCTCTGGATCTTGGCCAGCAGCTCGGCGGGCACCTCGTAGCGGCCGGTCTGGGCAAGCTGCTCCATAAGGCCGGCAACGAGCTCGCAGTCGCCGTCGGACAGGAAGTACAACATGCGCTCCAGGTTGGAGCTGATAAGGATGTCCATCGACGGCGAGATGGTCGTGAAGAACGGACGGTTGCGGTCGTAAACGCCGGTGGTCAGGAAGTCGGCCAGAACGTTGTTCTTGTCGCTCGCGACGATGAGCTTGGCGACGGGCAGACCCATGCGCTTGGCATAGTAGCCGGCCAGGATGTCGCCAAAGTTGCCGGTGGGCACACAGAACTCTACGGCGTCGCCAGCCTCGATAGCGCCGGCGCGCAGCAGCTGCGCATAGGCGGCAAAGTAGTAGACGACCTGCGGTACCAGACGGCCGACATTGATAGAGTTGGCGCTCGAAAGCACCGTGCCGGCGGCTTCCAGGCGCTCGGCAAGCTCCTTATCGGCAAAGATGCGCTTGACGGCGCTCTGGGCGTCGTCAAAGTTGCCGCGGATGCCGCAGACGGCGACGTTGTCGCCCTCCTGCGTGGACATCTGCAGGTTCTGGACGCGGCTAACCTTGCCCTCGGGATAAAAGACGGTGATGCCCGTGCCCGGAGCGTCGGCAAAACCGGCGAGCGCAGCCTTGCCCGTGTCGCCCGATGTGGCGGTGACAATCATAATGCGCTCGGCGCCGCCGTCCTTGGCGGAAGTGCGGGCCATCAGACGGGGGAGCATCTGCAGGGCGACGTCCTTGAAGGCGCTTGTAGGGCCGCCAAAGAGTTCCATCACATAGGTCTGAGGGGCGTCAACACCCGGCGCAGCGTCGAGTTTGACGAGCGGCGTAACCTCTTCACTCGCGAACGTGCCGCGGTATGCCTCGTCGACACACGCCGAAATTTCTTCGGCCGTGTAATCATTCAGTAACATTCCCAACACATCTTGAGCGATTTCAAAGTACGATTTAGCTGCAAGCGAGCTGATATCGACCTGCTGGGTGCCGAGCTCGTCCGAGACAAACAAACCCCCGTCGGGAGCGATGCCGGTACGGATTGCCACCTTACTTGAGCACGATAAAGTGCGTCCTCGTGTACTATGATAAGTTCCCATATAACACTGCTCCTCGGATGCCTTGGTCCCAATCGGTGAAACCATGGTATCAGAGCACGCAAAATAGGTTCGCAGAGGCTTTTAGAAAGGTAACCTCCAGCCCATGATTAAGATTGCCAAGTTTGGCGGCTCGTCGGTCGCCGACGCCGAACACTTCAAGAAGATCAAGGCCATCGTCGATGCCGACTCTGCCCGCCGTTTTGTGGTGGTTTCTGCCTGCGGTCGCCGCTTTAAGGGCGACACCAAGGTGACCGACCTGCTCTACCTGGTTAACGCGCACGTTAAGTATCACGTGTCGTGCGAGGAGTTGCTCGAGGACATTGGCCAGCGCTATTTTGATATTGCTGACGAGCTGGAGCTTACCTATCCCATCCGCGAGGAGTTCGCGGCCTTTGCCGAGCGCGCCCGCTCGGGCGGTTACTCCACCGAGGAGCTTGTGAGCCGCGGTGAGTACTTCACCGCCCGCCTGATGGCCGAGTACCTGGGCCTGCCGTTCCTGGATGCCGCGACGGTCGTTGCGTTCCATCACGACGGTACGCTCAGCATGAACCGCACCTCCGAGCTGGTGCAGGAGTACGGTCAGCAGGGCGGCTTTGTTATGCCCGGTTTCTACGGCGCGACGCGTGAGGGCCAGATCAAGCTGCTCGATCGTGGCGGCGGCGATATCTCGGGCTCGATTTTGGCTAAGTGCCTGGGCGCCGACCTTTACGAGAACTGGACCGACGTCTCGGGTTTCTATTCTGCGGATCCGCGTATTGTTCCGGAGGCTCAGCCCATTGCGCGCGTTACCTACGAGGAGCTGCGCGAGCTTTCGTACATGGGCGCAAGCGTCCTGCACGAGGAAGCCGTGTTCCCCGTGCGCGAGGCAGGCATTCCGCTGGTCATCAAGAACACCAATGCGCCGCAGGACCCCGGCACCATCATTAGCGAGACGGCTGATGAAGGCGAGGCGGAGCCCATCATTACCGGCGTGACCGGCAAGCGCGGTTTTGTCGCCATCAACGTCGCCCGCGACCGCACCAAGCCCCGCGTCGGCTTTATGCGCCGTGCGCTTTCGGTGTTCGAGCGCTATGACGTTTCCGTCGAGCACATGCCCACCGGTGTCGACCGCTTTGGCGCCGTGGTGCAGGAGCGGGACGTTCACGATTCACTGTACTCGCTCGTGGGCGACATTCAGCAGGAGGTCGAGCCGCTCGAGATCGAGGTTGTCGAGGGTCTGGCACTTATCGCGACCGTCGGCCGTAACCTGCGCGGTCGTGCCGGCATCTCGGGCCACCTGTTTGGCATGCTTGGCCAGGCTGGCGTGAGCGTGCGTATGATTTCGCAGAGCTGCGACGAGATCAATATCATCATCGGTGTGGAGGAGAAGGACTTTGATCTGGCGATTCAGACCATTTACCGCGCCTTCTCCGACGAGAACGGCATTGTGAAGGTCTCCGATCTGGAGGCTCCCGCGCCGGTCGATCCCGCTCTGGTCGCGCTCCACAAGTAGCTGCTATCCCAGTAGATTTTTGGGTCATGTCTCAAAAATCTACGGCGGGGCGTTTCGTTTCGGTTTCGTTTCGACGGGGCGGGTTTCGTGCACGCCCCGTTCTTGTATACACTGGCAACAATAATCGGCCTGCTCGGCGTGCGGGCAAAAGCCACAACCTTTAAAGGGGGAAGCATGAAACAGTACACGGTTGCTATTTTGGGCGCGACGGGAGCTGTAGGCACCCAGATGCTCGAGTGCCTCAACGAGCAGGAGTTCCCGGTTGGCAAGCTCAAGCTGCTGGCAAGTGCACGCTCCGCGGGTAAAACCGTCGAGTTCCGCGGCGAGCAGATCGTGATTGAGGAAGCTTGCCCCGAGGCCTTTGAGGGCTGCGACATCGTGCTCGGCGCTGCCGGCGACGATATCGCCAAGGAGCTGCTGCCCGAGGCCGTTAAGCGCGGAGCCGTCGTGGTCGACAACAGCCACGCCTTCCGCATGGATCCCGAGGTGCCGCTGGTCGTGCCTGAGATCAATGCTGACGACATCAAGTGGCATCATGGCCTTATCGCCAACCCCAACTGCGCGACCATCATCGGCCTGGTTCCCACGTGGCCGCTGCATCAGCTCGCCGGCGTGAAGCGCATGATCGTCTCGACGTACCAGGCGGCTTCGGGTGCTGGCGCTCCCGGTATGGCTGAGCTTGAGGCTCAGCTGGCCGCTCTGGGCCGTGGCGAGGAGATTCCCGAGCCGCGCGCATTTGCCGCCCAGCTCGCGAGCAACCTGATTCCGCAGATTGGCGGCGTCAAGGAGGAGGGCTTTACCTCCGAGGAGATGAAACTGCAGAACGAGGGCCGCAAGATCATGCATCTGCCCGAGCTGCGCGTGAACTGCACTTGCGTGCGCGTGCCCGTGCTGCGCTCGCACTCCGAGAGCATTACGCTCGAGTTTGAGCGCGACATTACGGTTGAGGAGGCCCGTGCTGCGCTGGCTGCCGCTCCGGGCGTGAAGCTGGTTGACGACATGAGCGCCGAGGATGCGCACGACCGCTTCCCCATGCCGATGGATACGTCCGACCAGGACCTGATTTGGGTCGGCCGCGTACGTCGCGACATCTCGAACCCCGAGGCCACGCGCGGTATTACCTTCTGGTGCTGCGGCGACCAAATCCGTAAGGGCGCGGCAACCAACGCCGTCCAGATCGCTAAGCTGCTCTGCGAGTAGCGGTTGACCTGTCCGGCGGGGGCTGGGCTTAGTTTTCAGAACGTCCTCGACCATGTGTGGCGCCTTGTCCGCAGCTCCGAAGGAGCAGGAC
>NZ_JBCJBI010000007.1:0-121185 GCF_039062365.1 Collinsella aerofaciens | reverse complement strand
CGCGCCTTTAGACGCGAGCCCGGGGCCCGTGGGTTATACCCTAAGAGCAAACCACCCTTTTTAAGGGTGGTTCTGATGCCGCGATCGCCGTTCGCGAACGTTACCGTATCAACATTTCGTGTCGAGGATGTAATCCCGAGGCCCGCCACCTCAACATGGCGCGGTCGTTGTAGAATATTGCAATGATTGCTCCCACGACATGGTGCCGCGAGCACCAAGAAAAGGAGATTCTTGTGTCTGAGACCATTAACGGCAGCCTGAGCGTCTCGAACGACGTTATTGCCGATATTGCCGGTTATGCCGCGATGACGTGCTATGGCGTTGTCGGTATGGCTGAGCAGCTCCAGGGCGCCGAGAGCGTGCGCCTGCTTGCCGGTCAGCGCCTCCGCAAGGGCGTGCTTGTCTCCGCCGACGAGAACGGCCTTACGGTCGATCTTCACGTCGTGCTCGAGAACGGCGTCAACATGAAGTCCGTCTGCCACAATCTTTCGAGCTCCGTTGCCTTCACTCTGCAGGAGATCGCCCAGATCGATCCCACCAGCCTTAAGATCGGCATCCATATCGACGCGCTTAAGAGCCGTCTGAACTAGCATCCGAAAACGGAGATTCAAATACCCATGATTGCAAAGACCATTCGCACCTGTTTTCCGATCGCTGCGGCTGCCGTTTCCGACAAGGCCGAGGAGATCAACAAGCTCAACGTCTTCCCCGTACCCGACGGCGACACCGGCACCAACATGTCGCTCACGCTCGCCTCGGTGACCAAGGAGCTTTCCGCCCTTCCCGCCGATGCCGACATGGAGGCCATCGCCGGCGCCATCACCCACGGTTCCCTGATGGGCGCCCGCGGTAACTCCGGCGTTATTACCTCGCAGATTCTTCGCGGCGTGGCCGAGGGCCTTGTCTCTGCCGATGAGCCCATTACGTCCGCCAACATTGCCTTCGCCTTCCGTCGCGCCGTCAAGGTCGCCTTCCAGGCTGTCCGCAAGCCCATCGAGGGCACGATCCTCACGGTCCTGCGCGATGTCTCGACCAAGGCCGACGAGTGCGAGAAGAAGAAGTTCTCGGCCGAGGATGCGCTCGATGCTATCGTCGTCGAGGCCTACCAGTCCGTCGCCCGCACGCCCGACCTGCTGCCCGTTCTGAAGGAGAATGGCGTGGTCGACTCCGGCGCCTTTGGCTTTGCCATCTTCCTGGAGAACTTTGTTGCCGCCGCGCTTGGTCGCAGCACCGTGGTCGAGGATTTCTCCGCTACGTTTGACTCCGCCGGCTCTGCCCGCGATGCCGCTCTTGGTCGTGTTGAGATCGAGGCTAACGACGACTGGGAGGGCTCGGAGTTCCGCTACTGCAACGAGTTCCTCTTTAAGGCCGACGCCCCGTTTGACGAGGACGAGTGCCTTAAGTTCCTGGGCTCCATGGGCGACTGTGAGCTGCTCGTGGGCGCCTATCCCGACTATAAGATCCATGTGCACTCCAACACCCCCAACCTGGTGCTCGAGCACATGCTGCAGCTCGGTCAGATCTATGAGGTCTTTATCCACAACATGGAGATGGAGGCCCACGACCGTACCACCAAGATCCACGAGGATCAGGAAAAGGCCGCCGAGCCCGCCAAGGCGCTGGGCTTTGTCGCCGTTGCCGCCGGTTCCGGCGAGGCCGACATCCTCAAGTCCCTTGGCGTCGACGTGGTCGTCTCCGGTGGCCAGACTATGAATCCCTCGACCGCCGACCTGCTGGGCGCGGTGGACCAGGTCAACGCGACCTCGGTCATCATCCTGCCCAATAACGGCAACATCCGCATGGCTGCCGAGGCTGCCGCTTCTGCCTGCACGGACAAGAAGGTTGCCGTCGTTCCCACCAAGACCGTTCCGCAGGCGTTCTCCGCGCTGTTCGCGGTCCTGCCCGATTCCGAGCTCGAGGACGCCGTCGCCGCCATGGTCGACGCCATCAGCGAGGTCCGCGATGGCGAGGTCACCCGCGCCGTGCGCGATTCCAGCGCCTCTGACGGCTCTCCGATTCACTCCGGTGACGTCATGGGTATCATCGCCGGCTCCATCGACGTGGTCGGCTCCGACGTGAAGCAGGTCACGCTCGACTGCATCAACCGCATGCAGGAGGAAGAGGAGGGCGACGCGCTGACGATTCTGGCCGGCGAGGAGCTGTCCGATGAGGCCTTCCAGGAGATCGTCGACGCTATCGAGGAGGCTCAGCCCGACTTGGAGATCGACGCCCATCGTGGCGAGCAGCCGCTCTATCCCGTGATCTTCTCGATCGAGTAGGCAACTGCCCATGTCCGAGCTGTGCTCCGTGCCGCGCGTCTCGGAGCGCTTTGCCCAGAGCAATGCGCTCGACGAGGATATCGCGCGACTCAAATATGTTTCGGGTAAACGCGAGGAGGCCCTTCGCCGTCTGGGAATTCGGACGGTGGGGGACCTCCTTCTCCATATCCCTCATCGATACCTCGACTTTACCCGTTCTTGGTCTATCGAGATGGCGCCCATCGGTACCGTGTGCACCATCATCGCCACGGTCGACCGTATCGTCCAAAAGCAGCCGCGTCCGCGCATGCAGGTGACCGAGGTCTCGCTTGTTGACGAGACGGGCGTGCTGCAGGTCGCCTTTTTCCGCCAGCCCTGGATTGCCCAGCAGCTTAAGCAGGGCGACCGCCTGGCCGTGATGGGCAAGGTCGAGTTTGCCTACGGCTTTAAGCAGATGGCCTCGCCGCACTTTGAAAAGCTCGAGGACGGGCGTGCCGCAGGCACCATCCTGCCGGTCCATTACGTGAGTGATGGCGTGAGCCAGGCGTGGATGCGCCGCATCGTAAGCGGCGCGCTCGAGGTCGTCGGCAATCCCTTTGATCCCATTCCGGCACGCTTACGTGTTAAGCGTCGCCTGATGAGCAATGCTCGTGCGCTTCGAGCGATCCACTTTCCTTCGAGCATGGCAGAGCGCGACATCGCGCGCGCACGGCTTGCCTACGAGGAGTGCCTCTACCTGCAGCTGGCGCTGCGCCTGCGCAACGACGGCGGCCTGGTCGATGTGGTTCCCTATGCCCACACCGCGGGCGAGCACCTGGCCGCGCTTAAGCAAGCTCTGCCGTTTTCGCTGAGCGACGAGCAGGAGACCGCGTTCCAAGATATCCTGCGCGATATGTGCGATGGTGGGCGCGTGATGAACCGCCTGCTGCTGGGCGATGTCGGTACCGGTAAGACCGCCGTTGCCGCCTGCGCTCTGGCTGTGGCTGCCGATAGCGGTACGCAGGCCTGCGTTATGGCGCCCACGGGCGTGTTGGCGCGCCAATATGCCGATAAGACCGGCCCTCTGCTCTCGCAGGCGGGCATGTCCTGGGCGCTTCTGACGGGTGCCACGCCGGCCTCAGAGCGCGAGCAGATCCATGCCCAGCTTGAATCGGGCGAGCTCGACGTCCTCTTTGGAACCCACGCGGTGCTTTCGGATAACGTTGCGTTCAATCATCTGTCGCTTGTCGTCATCGACGAGCAGCACCGGTTTGGCGTTGGCCAACGCAACGCCCTACGCGCGAAGGGCCCCGGTGCGGACCTGCTCGTTATGACGGCGACACCGATCCCGCGTACGCTGGCGCTTTCGGTCTACGGCGATCTGGACACGAGTATCATCCGCCATCGGCCCGTCCCTGGCGCTGGCGTGACGACACGCGTGCTCACCGAGTCGAGCCGCGACCTCGCCTATGGCGCCATCCGCGAGGCGCATGAAAAGGGTCAGCAGGCCTACGTGATTTGCCCGCTCGTGGAGCCGAGTGACTCGGCCGATGAGCTTGAAGACGTGCCCGGTATCGCCCGCGACGACGAGGGCCGCGTGACCGTGCCTGTGCCGCTGCACGATACGGCGACCGAGCTCGATCGCCTGCGTCTGGCGTTGCCGGGTCTTGCCATCGAGCGCCTTCACGGCCGTATGCCAGCGGGGGAGAAGGATCGCGTTATCGACGCCTTCAAGCGTGGCGAGATTGACGTGCTCGTCTCGACTACGGTGGTCGAGGTGGGCGTCGACGTGCCCAACGCCACCGTCATGGTCATCGAGAACGGTGAGCGGTTTGGCTTGGCGGCGCTGCATCAGCTACGCGGTCGCGTGGGCCGCGGCAGCGTGTCGGGCACGTGCCTGGTCATGACGCGCTCCAAGGGCAATGGCGGCGCCTCGGCGGCACAAGACCGTCTCCAGTCGCTCGAAAAGACCTCGGATGGTTTTACGCTTGCCCAGATGGACCTGCGTCTGCGTCACGAGGGCGAAATCCTGGGGTACCGTCAGCACGGTGGCGTGACCTTGCGCTTTGTGGACTTGGATGCCGATGAGGACCTTATCGAATGGGCCCATTTGGACGCGGTCGAGCTCTTGCGGTATGCTTGCAACCTTGACTCTGTGGCGACGCGTCCCTTGCGCGAGGCGGTCGCCATGCGTTATCGACATATCTTTAAGGAGGTCAGCGGAGGATGAGAATCATCGGCGGCGAATGGCGCGGTCGTAAGATCGAGGAGCCCCGTGGTCGCGATGTCACCCGCCCCACGACCGATCGCGTGCGCGAGGCGTGCGCATCTATGGTCATGTCGGCATTCGATTTCGATTTGGACGAGGTTCGTGTGCTGGACGCCTTTGGCGGCTCCGGTGCCTTAGGGTTAGAGATGCTCTCTCGTGGGGCCCGCTCGCTCACGACGTTTGAGATCGATCGCAACGCCGCGCGGCTCATTACCAAGAATATCGAGTCGCTCTGCCGTGACCGTGCGCGTTGGCGTGTGGTCACGGGCGACATGCTGGCAAGTGCCTCGCGCGGTCGTGTACCGGGCGGCCCCTTTGATTTGGTCCTGCTCGACCCGCCCTATGCTTTTGGTGCCGAGCCGGTCGAGGAAATGCTGCAGAACCTGGCTCAGCAGGGTCTGCTTGCGCCTGGCGCTTATGCCCTGTTTGAGCATGCCTCCGCCGATGCGGGCGCGCATCCGGCAGGCTTTGAGACTGTACGTGAGAAGCGCTACGGCATTACCTCGGTCGACCTGCTTCGTTGGGTCGGCGATGACGACGGTGAGGACGATAGTGCCGTCACCGATGCCGATAACAACGATGCCACGACGTTTCAGGAGGACGCCCATGAATGACACCATCAACCGCGTGATCGTCCCGGGTACCTTCGATCCCATCACGTTTGGCCATATCGATGTGATCCGCCGCGCCCGCCGCATCTTTCCCAGCGTGATCGTCGCTGTTGCCGAGTCGCAGGGTAAAAACGGTGTCGGCACCACGTTTATGCTCGATGAGCGCGTGGCGCTGGCCCGCGAGGCGCTCGGTGATATCGACGGCGTCGAGGTCCTGCCCTTTACCGGCCTCTTGGTCGACTTCGCTCGTGAGCAGGGGGCGGGGGCCGTGGTCAAGGGCCTGCGCGCTATGACCGACTTTGAGTACGAGCTGCAGCAGGCCGACCTCAACTACCGCCTGGATAGCGAGCTGGAGTCCATCTTTGTCATGAGCGCGCCGCAGTACGGTTACATCTCGAGCTCGGTGGTACGCCAGATTGCGTCGCTTGGGAGCGATGTATCGACGTTTGTCCCACCCAACGTGGTCGAAGCGCTCAGACATCGCTTTTCGTGACGTTTTTTATTGCCTGGTGGCATGTGGTAAACTAGCACGATGATATGTTACCTATGAAAGGAGACCGGATGCCGGGCGAGAATTTTCCTGGCGATAGGATCGTCAGCTTGGTCGATGAGCTCGAAGGGCTGATCGAGGAAGCCAAGCCGCCTTTCGGCAAGAACGCTCAGTTCAAGGTCATCGACGCCGACGTGTTCTTCAACATCCTCGACGAGATCCGCATGAGCTATCCCGAGGAGTGGCAGAAGTCCCGCCGTATCCTTAAGGAGCGCGAGGAGCTTATGGCTTCCGCCGCCGCTCAGGCCGATTCCATCATCGCTGACGCTCAGCAGCAGGCCCTCACCATTGCCGGTGAGCAGGAGATCGTCCGCCTTGCGCAGCAGCAGGCCGACGACATCCGCGATCGTGCCCAGCAGTACGAGCGCGAGACGCGTTATGCTGCCGAGGACTATGCAGAGCAGGTCTTTACGCACCTGGAGGAGAACCTCAAGAGCCTGACCGGCACCGTTACCCGTTGCCGTCAGCAGCTCAACGAGGGTGCCGCCCAACAGAATGGTCAGTGGTAATGGCTGAGTTCCCGAGCGTTACCGTCGATCTTTCCGAGCAGCTCGAGTTTCCTGGAGATTCGTATCCGCTGACCGGTAAGGTCGATGTCGCCACCTACACGGTGGGCGAGAAGGAGTACCAGCTTCAGGACGGCATCGACTACGACGTTGTCTTTACCAATGCCGGTACCGGTGTCTTGCTCACGGGCATGGTCCGCGCGCACGCCACCGGCGAGTGCGACCGTTGCCTGGAGCCTGCCTCGTTTGATATCGCCGGCGAAATCGAGGAGTTCTACCTCTTTGAGGAGCCCGAGGATCCCGAGGCCTACGAGGACGGCTACGAGCTCCTGGGTGAGGACCGTCTCGTCGATCTGGGCGAGCCCATCAATGACGCGGTCGTTATGGACACGCCGTTTGTGGTGCTCTGCAAGCCCGATTGCCGTGGTCTGTGCCCCACATGCGGTTGTAATCTCAACGTCGAGCAATGCGATTGCGCCGCCCAGGCAGAGGCGGAATGGGCCGCTGCCACGGAAAATCCATTTGCAGCATTGAAGAATCTCAAGCTTGATGAGTAAAACTGTGGTAGTATCACTACTTGCGCGTAATCGCCACACTGGATAGTTCATAAGGAAGGTCACTATGCCCGTACCTAAACAAAAGCAGGGTCGTATCCGCACTCACACCCGTCGTTCCGCCAACATGAAGATCTCGGCTGCGGCTCAGTCCACGTGCCCCCGTTGCGGCGCTGTTAAGCTTCCGCACCACGTGTGCCCCAGCTGCGGTTTCTACAAGGACCGCGAGGTTATCGTTACCGAGTAACGGTATACTCTGGATGCGATGCCGTTCCAAATGGAACCACAATGGCCGGCTCAATGAGTCGGCCATTTTTGTATAAGGAGCATGTATATGAGTAACGTTCGCGTTTGTGTAGACGTTGTGGGCGGAGACGAGAAACCTCAGGTTGTTCTCGATGGTATCGAAGCTGCGCTTGCCGCCGATCCCGATATCGAGGTCTTGGCAGCTGGTCCCGCCGAAATCGTCAATCCCTTTGCAGCTTCCCATGCACGTGTTGAGGCCCTTGAGGCGCCTGACGTTATCGCCATGGATGACGATCCCATTCGCGCCGTGATGACCAAGCGTAAGTCGTCGATCGTGCTTTCTTGCCGCGCCATTAAGAAGGGCAACGCGGATGCGTTCTTCTCCGCCGGCTCCACCGGTGCCATGACCGCCGCCGCCACCGCCTATGTGACGCCGTTTAGGTATCAGGCCGAAGGCAAGAAGCAGCCGGTGCGCCCCTGTCTGACCAATGCGCTGCCCAATCGCGCCGGCGGTCTGACGGTGCTGTGCGACATGGGAGCCAACCCCGATGTGGAGGTCGATGACATGGTGCGTTTTGCCCAGATGGGTAGCGCCTATGCCCGCGTCGTCCTGGGCATCGAGCATCCTCGCGTGGGCCTGCTTGCCAATGGCACCGAGGATGAGAAGGGCTCCAACTTTACCAAGGCCTGTTTCCCTGCTATGAAGGCCGCCGTTCCCGGCTTTGTTGGTAACTGCGAGGGAACGGACATCACCTCGGGTAACTTCGATGTCGTCGTTGCCGATGGCATGTCGGGTAATATCGCTCTCAAAGCTACCGAGGGCGCTGCCAAGTTTTTGCTGCAGGAGCTCAAGGGCGCCTTTATGGCCTCGCTCGGCACCAAGATCGCCGCGCTGCTCATCAAAAAGCAGATGCGCGAGATTAAGGCCAAGCTCTCTGGCGACGCCAAGGGCGGCGCGATTCTTCTGGGCCTGCGCGGCGTGGTCCTGATCGGCCATGGCGCCACCTCGGTCGAGGCTGTCAAAAACGGTACGCTCGCGGCGGCCGAAGCCGTGCGCGCCGGGCTGGTCGAGAATGTCGCCAACTCTATGGACAGTATCGTTTTGTAAGAGCGAGTTAGAGCGCTGTTATGTGCTTCGCGGCGCACGTCGTGGGGTAGAATCAGAACCGTGTCTTGGTACCGCCCGGGCGGTACCATTCTTTTGGTATTCATGCACTATGAGAGGAAGCGCTATGGACCGCTCCGAAATCTTCGACAAGATCGCCGAGGTCGCTGCTGACGTTCTGGGCGTCGATGTTGCCGAAATTAGCGATGAGACCACCTTTGACGACCTCGATGCCAACTCGCTCGAGCGTTTGCAGCTGGTTACGGCCATCGAGGACGAGTTCAACCTCGAGATCGATGACGAGACTCTGCTCTCGCTTAACTCTGTCGCCGACGCCGTCGACGCGATCGAAAACGCCAGGGAGGCTTAGGTCTTGGCTTTGTCTGAACGACTTACGCGTGCCCAGGAAATCTTGGGCCACGAGTTCAATAATAAGGTACTGCTGCGCGCGGCGCTTACGCATCCCTCGGCAGTTGAGGGCCAGCCGGTTTCTGCCAGCTATGAGCGCCTTGAGTTCTTGGGCGATTCCATTTTGGGCGCCGTGGTCGCACGCTCCCTGTTTGAGTCCTATCCCGAGTTTGACGAGGGCAAGCTCACGCGCTTGAAGGTGTCGCTTGTCTCGGGCGCTACGCTGTCCGAGGTTTCTCACGAGCTGGGCATCGACGACATCATCATCTTTGGTGCCTCTGAGACCGGTACCGGTGCGCGCGGCCTGCATTCTGCGCTCGAGAACGTCTACGAGTCGCTCGTGGGCGCGCTGTATCTGGATGCCGGCTGGGATGCGGCGGCGGAGTTCATTCACCGTACGCTTAAGCCGCATTTGGCTTCCGAGCGTGCCGAGCATCCTGCGAACCCCAAGTCGTTTTTGCAGGAGTGCGTGCAGGCCGACGGTCACGAGCCCCCGGCGTATAAGCTCGTTGGCTCCGAGGGCCCGGCGCATGCGCCCACCTTTACCGCCGTGGTGTTGATCGATGGTATTCGTCAGGGTCGCGGCTCTGGCTCCTCAAAGAAGGAAGCCGAGGGAGCCGCTGCACTCGAGGCACTTGACCGCATGGGCTACACCACCAACGGCGTGATTCTCAACAAGAAACCTGTTTAAGCGAGGAACCGTGTATCTCAAGTCCCTCACGCTCAAAGGGTTTAAGTCGTTTGCCGACCGCGCCCATATGACGTTTGAGCCGGGCCTGACCGTCATCGTCGGTCCCAACGGCTCGGGAAAATCGAACATCTCTGACTCGATTCTGTGGGTCCTGGGCGAGCAGAGCGCCAAGCAGCTGCGCGGCCAGGCCATGGAGGATGTCATCTTCTCTGGCTCGTCAGCGCGCAAGCCGGTGGGTGTCGCCGAGGTCACGCTGGTGCTCGATAACTCGGACCATATGCTGCCCGTCGATTTTGACGAGGTCGCCATCACCCGTCGCATGTATCGCTCGGGCGAAAGCGAGTACCTCATCAACTCGAGTCCGTGCCGCCTGATGGACATTCAGGACATCCTGCACGATTCCGGCCTGGGCAAGGATACGCATTCCATCATCAGCCAGGGCAAGCTCGACGCCATTTTGCAGAGCCGCCCCGAGGAGCGCCGCGCCCTCATCGAGGAGGCTGCCGGCATCTCCAAGCACAAGCGCCGCAAGGAGCGTGCGCTCAAAAAGATTAAATCGATGGACGAGCACCTGACGCGTGCCCGCGACATCAATAAGGAAATCGCCCGTCAGCTGCGACCGCTGGAGCGTCAGGTCGATCGCGCGCGCAAGTACAAAGAGCTGTCCTCGCGCGCGAACGAGCTTACGCAGATGCTAGCCGTCGACGAGCTGCGTTCGCTGCAGTCGCAGTGGAACGACCTGGAGAGCCGCTCCAAGGAAGGTGCCGCCGAGCTGGAGCTTGCGCAGTACCGCATGGGCGAAAAGGAGCGCGAACTCGAGAAGCTCCAGGTTATGCTCGAGGAAAAGGGCCTGTTTGTGGGCGATCTGGGCGAGCAGCGCCGCCATATGCAAGACGTGGTCGGTCGCATTAATTCCGATATGCGCCTGCTCGAGGAAAAGGGCCACAACATGGTGTCGCGCCTGTCCGACATGCGTGGGCAGATTTCGAGCTCTGAGCATCAGCGTCGTCGCGTGGTCGAGGAGCTCGAGGACGCGCGTGCGCAGCTTGAGAAAGTGACCGGCGCGCACCTGCTGGCCCAGGAGGACGTTGACGCCGCTGGTCCTGCCGCCGCTGAGCTCCACGAGCGGCGCGTGGCGCTCGACAATCAGATTTCGCAGCTTACGCGTGAGCAACGCGATGTGCAGCGCGTGGCCGATAACGCCGCGCTCGAGCTCGCTAAGGTGAAGGATTCCTTGAGCAATGCCGAGGTCGAGGACAACATGTACGCCTCGCGCCTGGAACAGATCGATGAACAGCTCGAGGAGGTCACGGCTTCGCTCGAGAGCCGTCGCGATCGCGCCGAGGAGCTTGAGGGCGCTCTTGAGGAAGCGCGCCAGGCTCAGGTCGATGCGCGTGAGGCCACCGAGACGGCACGCGCGGCCCTGAAGGACCTGCGTGCCCGCGAGAGTGAGGCGCGCAACAAGCTGTCCGAGGTGCGCTCGGAGCTTGCCAGCCAAAAGAAACTCGATGCCCGCATGGCCGACAGCTCGCCGCTCGTGAGCCGTCTGGTGGGTGCGCTGGGCGACGATGTTTCGGGTCGCCTGGGCGACGTGCTCGAGGCCCCGCGCGAGCTTGAGGGCCTGGTTGAGCAGCTGCTCGCCGGCGATATCGATGCCCTGTTGTTCGATAACGCTGCCGCACTTGAGCGCGCCGGTCGCGCTGCGCTGGACCAGAAGAAGGCCTCGGGCGAGGCGCTGCTGGTGGCGCGCAGCGTGAGCGGCTCTACCGCCGCTGAGGGCGCCTCCGGTACCCGTCTGGTTGATCGTCTGTCCGTGCGCGCAGGCTACGGTCCCGTCGTTGAGGCGCTGCTCGGCGGTTATTACGTCGTGGACGATCTTGCTGCCGCGTTGGCCGCGCCTGTCGTTGACGGCGTGACTTACGTGACCCCCGATGGCGCCCGCGTAAGCTGTGGCGGCCTGGTGCGTGTGGGGCTAGATGCCGGCGAGGCCTCGGGTGCTCTGGAGCGCAAGCGTCGCATTCGCGAGCTGGAGGGCCTGGAGCCCGATTTGGCTGCCGTGTTTGAGCATGTTTCGAATCAGGTCGTCGAGGCCAATGCGGCCGTTGAGGAAGCGCGTGCCGCTGAGGGCGATGCCGCCGGCGAGATCGCCCGTCTTGAGGGCGAGCGCCGCTCGCTGCTCTCCGAGATCGGCCGCTTGGAGCAAAGCGCCAACAATGCCGAGGTCGAGCGCGTGCGCATCTCCAAGCGCCGCGAGCAGGCCTCCGAAGCCGTTCGCGCTGCGCGCCCGCGCGTTGACGAGCTCACCCGTTCGCGTGACGAGGCTCGCGCGCAGGCAAGCAATCTGGGGTTGCAGATTGCCGAGGCCAACGACGAACTCGACCGCGTTCGCCGTGACGATTCCGAGGCTGCCGGTAAGCTCGCCGACGCCAAGGTTCGCCTAGCCCAGACGAGCGAACGCCTGCGTTCGCTGAAGGGCCGCGTGCCCGACCTGGAGCATCGTCTTGAGGTCATCGACCGTCGTATCCGCGGAACGCGCCAGGCTTCGCGCTCGCTCGAGCTGCTGCGCCTGCGCGTCGACCCCATGCACGAACGCTATTCGGCCCTGTTGGAACGCGCGTCGGATTGGGCAGCGCGCCTGCGTGACCAGGCCTCTCTGGAGGAGGCGGACTCCGCTTCGCTTAAGAAGACCATCGAGGATGCCAAGGCGGAGGTTGCCCACGCTAAGGAGCGGGTCGATACCGCCTCCGCCACGCAAAACGAGTTCAAGGTCGCGCGTGGCAAGCTCGAGGTGCAGGTAGAGGCCGCCATTAAGGCCATTACCGCCGATGGCGCCACGGTACTCGAGGAAGCGCTCATGCTTCCGGCGCCCACGGACCGCGATGCCGCCGAGCGCGAACTCAACCAGCTCGTGCGTCAGATCAACAACCTGGGCCCTGTGAACCAGGTTGCCATGGAGGAGTACGAGCAGCTCAAGCGCCGCGCCGACTACATCGAGGAGCAGCTGGCCGATTTGGAGAGCGCGCGCAAGGCGCTCACCAAGATCACGGTGGCCATTGATCGCAAGATGCGGAAGGCCTTCCTGGTGACGTTTGAGAAGGTCGACGCGAACTTCCGCGAGATCTTCGCTATGCTCTTCCCGGGCGGTCAGGCTCATCTGGAGATGACCGATCCCGAGCATCCAGCCGAGACGGGTATCGAGGTCGTGGCGCAGCCGCGCGGCAAGCGCATCACCAAGATGATGCTCATGTCGGGCGGCGAGAAGAGCCTGACGGCGCTCGCCCTGCTCTTTGCCGTGTACCGCACGCGTACGGTGCCGTTCTATGTGCTGGACGAGGTCGAGGCTGCACTCGACGACGCCAACCTGTCCAAGCTCATCGGCGCGCTCGATGTGTTGCGTTCCGATACGCAGCTCTTGGTCATTTCGCATCAGCGCCGTACTATGGAGGACGCTGACGTCCTCTATGGCGTCTCGATGCAAGCCGACGGCGTCAGTCGCGTCGTCTCGCAAAAACTCGATCGCGAAACCGGAAAGGTCGTGAATGCATAATGGGATTCTTTGACGCTCTCTCGCGCGGACTTGAGCGCAGTCGCGAGGCCCTCAACGAGGTCTTTTACTTTGGCGGCGAGGTCGACGAGGATTTTTGGGAGGACCTGGAGGACACCCTCGTCATGGGTGACATGGGCGCCGAGGTCGCCATCAAGGTCTCCGATGACCTGCGCGATGCCGCGGCCAAGAAGAACCTCAAGACCGCCCCGCAACTCCGTCGCGCCCTGGCCGAGCAGCTTGAGCAGCACTTTGTGCCCATCGAGCGCGATCCGTTCTCCGATACGCCGAGCTGCGTGCTGTTTGTGGGCATTAACGGTGCCGGCAAGACCACGACGGTCGGTAAGATCGCGAGCGCCATGGCCGCCCGCGGCAAGAATGTCGTGATCGGCTCTGCCGATACGTTCCGCGCCGCCGCCATCGAGCAGCTCGATGTGTGGGGCCAGCGCGCTGGCGTCCCCGTCATCAAGCGCGACCGCGGCTCCGACCCGGCAAGTGTTTGCTACGACGTGCTCGACGAGGCCGACAAGCGCGGCGGCGACCTGGTGCTTATCGACACTGCCGGTCGTCTGCACACGAGCCCCGAGCTCATGCGCGAGCTTGCCAAGGTGGTTAACGTGACGCGTAAGCGCGCCGCCAATATGGCCGCCGGCCCCATGCCCGTCTCAGTCGTGCTCGTGATCGATGCCGCCACCGGCCAGAACGGTCTGAACCAGGCGCTCGAGTTTAACGAGGCACTGGGCCTGGACGGTATTATCATGACAAAGCTCGACGGCACGGCAAAGGGCGGTATCGCCATGGCCGTGGCCGAGAAGCTCAAGCTTCCCATCCTGCGCATCGGCGTGGGCGAGCAGGTCGATGACCTGCAGGAGTTCAATGCCAAAGATTTCTGCCGCGCCCTGGTGGGCGAGTCCAATTAAGGAGTGACTAGTGTTTGATTCTCTGAGCGATCGCCTCAACGACACATTTGACCGCCTGCGCGGCAAGGGCAAGCTGACCGAGGCCGATATCACCTCGGCCATGCGCGATATCCGTATGGCGCTGCTCGAGGCCGACGTCAACTTTAAGGTCGTCAAGGAGTTCGTCGCCAAGACCAAGGAGCGTTGCATGACCGCCGAGGTCATGGAGTCGCTGTCGCCGGCGCAAAACGTCGTCAAGATTGTGCTCGACGAGCTCACCGAGATGCTCGGCTCCACCGAGAGCAAGCTCGTCTTTAGCAACCGCATCCCCAATGTCATCATGCTCGTGGGCCTGCAGGGCTCCGGTAAGACTACGGCAGCCGTAAAGCTGGCTTATCTGCTCAAGAAGCAGGGTCGCTCGCCGCTGCTCGCCGCGTGCGACGTCTACCGCCCCGCCGCTGCCGACCAGCTGGCCACGCTTGGCGGCGAGATTGGCGTGCCGGTCTTCCGCGGTGACGGCGCGCACCCGGTCGATATCGCCAAGGGCGCCATCCAGGAGGCCGTTGACCACCTGCGCGACGTGGTCATCGTCGATACCGCCGGTCGCCTGCAGATCGACGAGCAGATGATGCAGGAGGCCGTGGACATCAAGAAGGCCGTCAAGCCCGATCAGGTGCTGATGGTCGTCGATGCCATGACCGGCCAGGATATTGTCAACGTCGTCTCGACCTTCGCCGAGCGTACCGACTTTGACGGCGTGATCATCTCCAAGCTAGACGGCGACGCTCGTGGCGGCGGCGCGCTTTCCGTGCGCCAGGTGACCGGCAAGCCCATCAAGTTCGTGAGCATGGGCGAGAAGCCCGATTCGCTTGAGCCGTTCTACCCCGACCGCATGGCCAAGCGCATTTTAGGCATGGGCGACGTCGTCGGCATTATCGAGAAGGCCCAGGAGGCGGCCGACGCCGAGCAGCTCGAGGCTGCCGAGCGTATGCTGCGCGAGGGTTTTACCATGAACGACATGCTCGACCAGATGAAGGCCGTCAAGAAGATGGGCGGCATGAAGGGCATTCTGGGTATGCTTCCCGGTGGCCAGCGTGCGCTCAACCAGATGGGTGGCAACCTGGACGAAGGTATCTTCGATAAGAACGAGGCCATCATCATGTCGATGACCAAGGAGGAGCGCCTTCGCCCCTCCATCATCAACGGCCAGCGCCGTGCCCGCATTGCCAAGGGCGCCGGCGTGACCCCCACCGAGGTCAATAGCCTTATGAAGCAGTGGGGCGAGATGAATAAGATGATGGGCCGCATGCGCACGATGGCCAATCAGGCGCAGGCCGGCGGCAAGAAGGGCAAGAAGGGTAAGAAGGGCAAAAAGATGCGCATGCCCAATATTCCCGGTCTGGATGCCATGGGGCTGGGCGGCATGGGCGGCCTGGGAACGGGCGGCCCCAAGTCCGATATGGACCTGCTGCGCCAGATGGAAGCGCAGATGCGCAACAAGAAGTAACGACTAGTTGAGTCGTGTATGGCGAAGGCCGCCTGGATGGTATTCCAGGCGGCCTTCGCCGTTTGTTCGCTGGTTGTCGCACGTGTGGAAGCGCGTTCTCGACGAGGTGCTTGCCGCTAGTGGCATCCGCAGCCTTCGTGCCCGTCATGGTCGTGGTGACCGTGGCAGCCGCAGGACTCGCCATGCTCGTGGATGTGCTCGTGATCATGTCCATGGCAGTCGAAGGTGGCCTCGCCGTTCTGTGCGAGCGTGCCGGCAATGAGGGCCTCGACGCAGGCATCGCAGCTGCCCTGGGCGCCCGCATAGACCGTGATGCCGGCTTGGGCAAGCGCGTTGATAGCGCCGCCGCCGATACCGCCGCAAATGAGCGTGTCAACGCCACCGTTGGCAAGCAGGCCCGCCAAGGCGCCGTGGCCGGTGCCGCCGGTGCCTACGACCTGCTCGTTGAGCACCTTGCCATCCTGGATGTCGTAGATCTTGAACTGCTCGCTGCGGCCAAAGTGCATAAAGATGTTGCCGTTGTCGTACGTCGTTGCCACCCTCATGGTGCCGACCTCCTTTGCTGGCCATGCGGCCGTCGTCGTGGCGATGGGGGAGTACGCGATATTGCCGCCCTCGATGACGAGCGCTCGTCCGTTGACCAGCGCGTTTGCCACCTTGCGATGCGCGCGACTGCTGATTGCCGCCACCGTGGCGCGGGCGATGCCCATGTGCAGGGCGACGGCCTCCTGATTGAGGCCCTCCAGATCGCACAGGCGCAGCACCTCAAGCTCGTCGACGGTCATGTCGATGGCATCACCGCTGGCCAGGCCATCGGGGGTAAAGCCGCGGTATTCGGGGATGATCCCGACGCGGCGCAGTTTTTCGCGTCTTCCTGTCATGCACACTCCTTATCTGACATATGTCAACAATAGGATAACGCGTTAGTCGTTGGGCGCAAGGCATTTCTGTCATATGTCAGAAAAAGGCTAAGATGCCTCGTTGCCGCATGCGGAGCCGCGCTGCCGTGCATTGCGTGTGCCGGACTAAGTGTCCAATTCGACACTCGCGCGCCTGGGCTACAATAAATCTCGCTTATAGGCGACTGACAGGAGGGTCAATGAGCAAAGCTGATCAACAGTTTGTAACCATGTGCCGCGATATCTTGGACCATGGCACCACCACCGAGGGCCAAAAGGTCCGTCCGGTGTGGGAGGACGGCACCCCTGCCTATACCATTAAAAACTTTGGTGTCACGGCGCGCTATGATCTGCGCGAGGAGTTCCCCGCGCTCACCCTGCGTCGTACGGCGCTTAAGTCTGCCATGGACGAGATTCTGTGGATCTATCAAAAGAAGTCCAATAACGTGCATGATCTCAACAGCCATATCTGGGATGAGTGGGCCGATGAGACCGGTTCCATCGGTAAAGCCTACGGCTATCAGATTGGTCAGAAGAGCCATTACGTCGAGGGCGACTTCGACCAGATGGACCGTGTGCTGTACGACCTTAAGCACACGCCGTATAGTCGCCGCATTATGACCAATACGTACGTGTTTAGCGATCTGTCCGAGATGCACCTTTATCCGTGTGCCTATAGCGTGACCTATAACGTGACGCAGCGTCCTCAGGACGACAAGCCGACGCTCAACATGATTCTCAACCAGCGCAGCCAGGACATTTTGGCCGCGAACAACTGGAACGTGTGCCAGTACGCCATTTTGCTGATGATGGTCGCGCAGTCGGTCGATATGATTCCCGGTGAGCTGCTGCACGTGATCGCCGACGCCCATATCTATGATCGTCATGTCGATATCGTCCGCGAGCTTATCGAGCGTCCGCAGTTTGCGGCACCCAAGGTAACGCTCAACCCCGATGTGCATGACTTCTATGCGTTTACGACCGATGACCTGATCGTCGAGGGCTATGAGCACGGCCCGCAGGTCAAGAACATTCCCATTGCGGTGTAGGTGGTGCTCATGACGTGTAAGCTATCTGCTATCGTCGCCGTGTGTGACGATTGGGGCATTGGGTGCGAGGGCGACATGGTGGTGTCCAATCGCGCTGATATGCGCCATTTTGTGGCCTGCACCAAGGGCTGCCCGGTTATCATGGGACGCAAGACGCTGCTGAGTTTTCCCGGCGGGCGTCCTCTCAAGAACCGCCGCAATATCGTGCTTACGCGCGATATGGGCTTTACCCACGAGGGCGTCGACGTGGTGCATAGCGTTGACGAAGCGCTCTCTGCGATTGCCGATGAGCTCGTTGCCTGGGTGATCGGTGGCGGCGATGTCTATCGGCAGTTTTTGCCGTACTGCGTGGAGGCCGAGGTCACTCATAACCACTGCGTCCATCCCGTGGACACGTACTTTCCCGACTTGGACGCCGATCCCGCGTGGGAGATTGCGCAGCGTAGCGGGGTCGCGACGATTGCCGCCGGTGAGGGTGACGAGGGCGTCGATTATGAGTTCGTGACGTATCGTCGCATCGAGGCGTAAATCGTCTGGCGTGAACGGTATCATCGGGTTGATTGAATGCATGGGGCGGCGCTTAGCGTCGCCTCGTTTGGTATAGATGTGCTGTAAAGAAGGGTGCGGGCTGGCTGCTATGACTGATGCCGTTGAGGTTCTGCGAATTGATTCGCTCGAGGACGAGCGGCTCGATGCCTACGTGCGACTGACCGAGCGTGAGCTTCGCTGCGTGCTGGAGCCGCAGAAGGGCATTTTTATTGCCGAGAGTGCCAAGGTCATCGAGCGTGCGGTTCGCGCCGGATACGAGCCGGTGAGCTTTCTTTTGGGCGAACGCTGGCTCGATCAAATGATACCGCTGTTTGAGCGCCTGGTTGTGCGCGAGGGCGCCGGCCCGGTCCCTGTGTTTGTGGCCTCTATGGAGCTCATGGAGCAGTTGACGGGCTTTAACGTGACGCGAGGTGCGCTCGCGGCGTTCCGTCGCCCGCGGCAGATTCCGGTAGCCGAGTTCTTGGGTGGCGTCGTCGAGGCGGCGGGAGAGCGCCCGGTGCGCGTATGCGTACTCGAGGGTATTGTCGACCATACTAATGTGGGTGCGATTTTCCGCTCGGCGGCAGCGTTGAATGTTGACGGTATTTTGGTCAGTCCTACGTGCTGCGATCCGCTGTATCGTCGCTCGGCTCGTGTGAGCATGGGCACGGTGTTTCAGGTGCCGTGGACTCGTATTGGCAGCGAGGCGCGCGTATGGCCGCACGACGGCCTGGCGGCGCTGCACAATTCCGAGTTTTCCTGTGCCGCCATGGCGCTGACGGACGACTCCGTTTCGCTGGACGATCCTGCGCTGCAGGAGATCGACCGACTGGCGATTTTTATGGGTACCGAGGGTGCCGGCTTGGGTGCCAAGACCATTGCGGGCTGCGACCGGGCCGTGCGCATTCCGATGGCGCATGGGGTCGATTCGCTCAACGTGGCCGCGGCGAGTGCCGTCGCCTTTTGGCAGCTGTGCCCGCATGTGAGCAATGAGTATCACTACCAGCCGGGGCTGTATCACTAGGCAGATAGTTCGCACCGGGCTCTGATTCGGGGTGTTTCGGTCGACGCCGGTCGGTGCTAAGCTGGTATTGGCTTTGGTTTTAATTTGCTGTTTTGTCGGTTGACGTGCGCTTTTGGGGAGGGCGTGTGGCTAAGAAATCTACGGCTATCGATGTAACACAGGGTGTCATTTGGCAGCAGCTGCTTTCGCTGTGCGTTCCCATCTTCTTTAGCTCGTTTTTTCAGCAGGCCTACACGCTTATCGGTACCTATATCGTCGGCCAGTTTGGCGGCAAGCTCGCGTTGGGCGGCATCCAGGCCACGATGGTGCTCACAGAGCTCTGCATTGGCTTTTGCGTTGGCGTCGGCGCCGGCTGCGCGGTCATTACCGGTCAGTATTTTGGCCAGCACGATGATGAGCGACTGAGTCGTTCGGTCCATACGGCCATGACGCTCGCGCTGGTGGGCGGCATCGTTTTCTCGATTCTTGGCATAGTGTTCGTTGAGCCCATGCTGGTACTTATGAACACGCCGCATGAACTATTGGCCGAGGGCGTGGCCTATGCTCGTTGCTATTTTGCCGCCATGGTTGCGGCGCTGCTGCTCAATATGGGAACGGCACTGCTGCGCGCCGTGGGCGACACGCGTGGGCCTGCTGTGATTATCGCTTCCGGCTGCCTTGTTAATGCGGTGCTGGATGTCATCTTCGTTGCCGTGCTTCATATGGAGGCTCTGGGCTGCGGCATCGCGGTGGCGCTGACCATTTGCTCCAACGCCACGATGATCGTGATTCGTATGATGCACGCACCGGGTGCGTGGCGGCTTTCGCTGCCCAAGCTCGGCATTGATCCTGGCATTTGTAAGAGCATGATTTCGTGTGGTCTGCCGCTCGGCTTTCAGTCTGCTGCGTATTCGATTTCCAACGTTTTGATTCAGGTGTCGGTCAACTCGTTTGGTGCCGATGTCACCACGGCGTGGGGTCTTTCGGGCCGCTTAGATGGCATTGTCTGGATGGTTACCGAGGCGCTCGGCGTGTCGATCACCACGTTCTCGGCACAGAACTTTGGCGCGCGCAACTATGAGCGCATGCGCAAGGGCTACCATACGTCGCTCGTGCTGTCGTTTATGCTCATTGGTGGCCTGTCTGCCGTGCTGCTGGTGTTCTCGGGTCCGTTGTCGCGTCTGTTTGTCGACGATGCTTCGATTTCGGCGTATACCACGACGATTCTTCATTTCATCGCGCCGTTCTACGCGATCTTCTCGATTATCGAAAACGCGTCGGGCTCCATTCGCGGTGCCGGCGTGAGCTTGCAGCCCATGCTGCTCACGATTTTTGGCACTGTCGTGCTCAGGGTGATCTGGGTGTTTGCGATTATGCCGTTCGATCCGTCGCTTGAGCACCTGCTGCTGGTTTACCCCGTAACCTGGCTTATCACGGCTACGATGTTTACCATCTACCACCACAGCGGCAATTGGCTCGGCCGCGCCACTGCCAAATGATCCCTTGGGGACGGAGGAAAACGGATTATTGCTCTCCGTCGTGATGTCGATGATCCGTTTTCCTCCGTCCCTTTCGGATCATTTAGTATTCGATGCCTTGGCGGGCTAGGAGGCCTTCGTCGAAGTTGTGTTTGACGGGGCGCATTTCGGTGACTAGGTCCGCGAGGTCGGCCAGCGGCAGCAGGCCTCGGCCGGTGAGCACGAGCTCCGTGGTGGCGGGCTTTATCGCAATCAGTTCCTCGACATCCTCTCGCGCCCCAACGCAGCCGTCGTCTTGCCCTTGCCGTCGCCCGTATAGATCTGAACCTTGCCGACTTCAAGTGATGCCATCTCTGTCCTTTCGTGCCCCGCGTCGGTTTATCGCCGTCCGGGTTGGGTATTCTAGATAGCATTATCAACCCCAGTAGATGGAGTTCAAGCAGATGGAGATGGATGACAACAAACGTAGACGGAATATGATCCTCTACGTGCTCATCGCCTTCGTCGTCTACCTCGTGCTCTCGACCGTTCTGTTCCCCAACATCGGTCACACGCAGCAGATTACGAAGACCGATTACTCGACGTTTGTCAAAGCGCTCGATAAGAAGAGTGTCGACAAGGTCGAGTACAACACGGACGATTACTCGATTTATTACACCAAGAAGGGCGAGGACGAGAACATCGCCTATAAGACGACCGGTGTGCCGAACGATGCGGGCTTTACCGATCGCGTGCTTGAGTCTGGCGCTTCGCTGGAGTCGGTCGTTCCCGATAAAAACTCGGGTTTGATGACCTACTACCTGCTTACGCTCATCCTTCCCATGGCGATTTTCTTCCTGATCGGCTGGTGGCTCAACCGCCGCATGAAGAAGGCCATGGGTGATGACGGTCCTTCGATGAACTTTGGCGGCGGTGGCTTTGGCGGCGGTGGACTGGGCAAGTCCGGCGCGCGCGTGATCGCCTCCAAGGACGTGGGCGTGACCTTTAAGGATGTCGCCGGCCAGGAAGAGGCCAAGGAGTCCCTCAAGGAGGTCGTCGACTTTCTGGAGAAGCCCCAGCGCTACGAGGAGATTGGCGCCAAGCTGCCGCGCGGTGCTCTCCTTGTTGGCCCTCCGGGTACCGGTAAGACCCTGCTAGCCAAGGCTGTTGCCGGCGAGGCTGGTGTTCCGTTCTTTAGCATTTCGGGTTCTGAGTTCGTCGAGATGTTCGTCGGCCGTGGCGCCGCCAAGGTGCGCGACCTGTTTAAGCAGGCCAAGGAAAAGGCCCCGTGCATTGTGTTTATCGACGAGATCGATACCATCGGCAAAAAGCGTGACGGCGGCGGCTTTAGCGGCAACGACGAGCGCGAGCAGACGCTCAACCAGCTGCTGACCGAGATGGACGGCTTCGATAACCACAAGGGTATTGTCGTTCTCGCTGCTACCAACCGCCCTGACAGCCTTGACCCGGCCCTGTTGCGCCCCGGTCGTTTTGACCGCCGTATCCCCGTTGAGCTGCCCGACCTGACTGGCCGCAAGAACATTCTTGAGCTGCATGCCAAGAGCGTGAAGACGCAGCCGCCGATCGACCTGACCGCGATTGCCCGCGCCACGCCCGGTGCCTCGGGCGCCGACCTGGCCAATATCATCAACGAGGGCGCCCTGCGTGCCGTCCGTGAGGGCCGCAAGCGCGCTACGCAGGACGATTTTGAGGAGTCGGTGGAGGTCGTCATCGCCGGCCAGCAGCGTAAGTCCACGGTACTGTCCGACCACGAGAAGCAGGTTGTTTCTTACCACGAGATCGGCCATGCCATCGTTGCCGCCCGCCAGAAGGGCTCTGCACCGGTCACGAAGATCACCATCGTGCCGCGCACGAGCGGTGCTCTGGGCTACACCATGCAGGTCGAGGAGGATGAGCGCTTCCTGACCACGCGCCAGGAGGTCCTGGACAAGCTCGCCGTCTATTGTGGTGGCCGTGCAGCCGAGGAGCTCATCTTTGGTGAGATGACGACCGGCGCCGCCAACGATATCGAGCAGGCCACCAAGCTCGCCCGTAACATGGTGACGCGCTTTGGTATGTCCGATGAGTTTGGCATGATGGCACTCGGTACCGTTCAGAATGCGTACCTTAACCAGGACACGTCGCTCACCTGCGCCCCCGGTACGGCCGAGCGCGTGGACGCGATTGTCGCCAAGCTGATCGAGGATGCGCACGACCGCGCCCTGCAGATCCTGAAGGAGAACAAGTTCAAGCTCCACGAGCTGGCTCGTTATCTGTACAAGAAGGAGACGATCACGGGCGAGGAGTTCATGAATCTCCTCACGCGCGAGAATCCGCTGATGTCAAAGCAGCAGTAATACTGGTTGCGCAGTATCAATCGCCCCATTTGAGTGTCTATCTCAAATGGGGCGTTTTGCGTGGGAGGGATATGTATGAAGATCGTGGTGAGTGCCTGTTTGATGGGCGAGAGCTGCAAGTATAACGGGCTCGACAACTATCATCGCGCGTTGGTCGAGGCCTGCGAACGTACGGGGACCGAGGTTCTCTTGGTGTGCCCTGATGTCTTTGGCGGCCTGCCCACACCGCGCAAGCCGTCCGAGATCGTGGACGGCGAGGTCCGTACCTGCGAGGGCATCTCGGTCGATCGCGAGTTTCGCCTAGGCGCTCAACGTGCGCTCGATATGTGCGAGCAAGCGGGCGGTCCGGAAGAGATCGCCGCGTGCATCCTGCAGGACCGCAGCCCGTCGTGCGGCGTGGGCCATATCTACGACGGATCCTTCAGCGGCACGCTCACAACGGGTAACGGTGTCTTCGTTGACCTGCTCCTGCGCCACGGCTACCGCGTGATCCCGGCAAGCGAATTCGACTCGAGCATGTTACGGCAATAAAAACCGCCACAAAGGTACTGTCCCCTTTGTGGCGGTTTTGGCGGTTAGGCCAGGATAGAGTGGCCGTAGGCGTTTGCGGCCTTGATGGCGGCGGCGAACTTTTCGTCGGTGAAGGGCTCGGGGTTGCCCTGCTTCCACTCGTTGGTGGCGTGCGCGTACTCGCACAGGGCCGGGATATCGGACTCGGAAAGCCCGACCTGCTCAAGCGTCACGGGCAGGCCCATCTGCTTGTTAAAGGCCGCGTAGCGCTCAAGGTTCTCGGTATCGCCCGTATAGGCGAACAGCACGAGCACGCCCAGGCTCACGACCTCGCCGTGCAGGTAGGTGCCCTCGCGCGGAATGCTGCATGTGGCGTTGTAGAATGCGTGCGCCACGCTCGAGTTGTAGTAGTAATCGTTCTGGTTCGTCAGGTTCGAGACATAGCCCGTATTGACCACGATATCGAGTGCGATTTGCTTGACGGCCTCGCTCGACAGGTCCTGGCGCACGTCCTCAAGACCCTGGACGCCATAGGTAAACAGCGGCTCGGAGCAGGTGTGGGCAAGCGCCAGGCCAAGACCGGCGGTGTGCTCCAAATTACCGGCGCTCGTTGCGTACTCGACCTCGGGCTGCTTGGACAGGGCATCGCCCACGCCGGCCCAGAAGTACTCCGCCGGAGCCTCGGCGATGATCTTAGGGTTGATGAAGATGTGCGCCGGTCGGTTGGGGTACGAATAGCCCTCGAGCGAGCCGTCGTCGTTGTACACGACGGCAATGGCGGTCGCGGCGGAGCAGTTGGAACAGATCGTCGGGACAGTGAAGACGATCTTCTTGAGCTCGATGGCCGCCGTCTTGACGGTGTCGAGCGCCTTGCCGCCGCCGCAGGCGATAAGAACATCAGCCTCCTGGCAGGCAGGGGAGTTCACGACCTTGGCGATATTGGCACGCGTACTGTTGGTGCCATAGACGCGCGTCTCCAGGACCTCGACATCGGTACCTTCAAGTGCCGCCTCGATTCCCGGCAGCGCCGCAGCCAGGGCTCGCTTGCCGCCAATGATGGCGACTTTCTTCGCGCCGTACTCCGCCAGTGCAGTTGGCAGCTCGGTAAAGCAATCCTCGCCAACGGTGTAGTCGCTCATTCCAATCGTGCGCATAGCAACCTTCTTTCGTTCGATAAAGTGCTTTCAGGTATTTTGCTCCTAGAGAAGGGCTGTAATAGCGAGAAATTTCGAACGTATAAAACCAGTGTTGAGGGTTTTTCGCCGGCGCGGAACGTGCTAGCATACTCCGCATAAGCGTTGATGGGGACGAGTAGTCGGCCGTCCGCATGCTACAGAGAGCGGGGAGCGCTGAGAACCCGTGCATGCGACCGATGAAAATCACCCCGGAGCTGCGGTCCCAACGGACGTGCCGCGCAGGTTCGTCTTAGTAGACATCGCCGAGATGGTCGTCGATACAGGCCAGCCGAGTAACGGATGCGAGCGCGCGAATACGCGGGCGAGGGCATCTAAGCTGGGTGGTTAAGCGAAGAGCTTTTGCGGGCGTGCAGCCCGTTTTGTGGCGCTTCGTCCCAGCTTGCAGGGACGGGCGCTTTTTTGGTGCCCAACGGGCGTGCGCGCCCACGACATGAAAGGGGTACCGTGGCAAACGAGTACAAGCAGACGATGAATCTGCCCAAGACCGGTTTTCCCATGCGTGCCGGTCTTTCCAAGTCCGAGCCCAAGCGACTCAAGGACTGGCAGGACAACAAGGTCTACGAGCAGGTTCTGAAGAAGAACGAGGGTCACAAGAAGTTCGTTCTGCACGACGGTCCTCCGTACGCCAACGGCCCGATCCACATCGGTCATGCCATGAACAAGATCTCCAAGGACATGATCAACCGCTACTGGATGATGCAGGGCTATGAGGTTCCCTATGTCCCCGGTTGGGACTGCCATGGCCAGCCGATCGAGCATAAGGTCGAGGAGAAGCTCGGCACCGAGAAGTTCAACCAGACCTCCACGGCCAAGATCCGTGAGCTCTGCAACGAGTTCGCTGTCGAGAACATCGAGCTGCAGAAGGCGGGCTTCCGTCGCCTGGGCGTGCTCGGCGACTGGGACAACCCCTATCTGACGCTCTATCACCAGCATGATGCCTCCGACATCGAGGTCTTCAAGGCCATGTTCGATAAGGGCATGATCTATCGCGGCCACAAGCCCGTCCACTGGTGCAAGCACTGCCACACCGCACTCGCCGAGGCCGAGATCGAGTACTCCGACGAGACGAGCCCCTCCATCTTCGTGCGCTTTGAGATGACCTCCAAGCCCGCCGGCCTCGAGAACTTCGACGGGCCGGTCGACTTTATCATCTGGACGACCACGCCGTGGACCATCCCCTCCGACCAGGCCGTTTCCCTCAAGCCCGGCGCCGCCTATGTCGCCGTTGAGCACGATGGCCGTGCCGAGGTCATGCTCGAGGACTTGGCTCCCAAGTGCTGCGAGGAGTTTGGCTGGGAGTACACCCCGGTCATGGTCGACGGTAAGCCCTATGTGGTTCCCGCCGAGACCTTCCACCACATCCACTACAAGCAGCCGATCTTTGACGGTGTTGAGGGCGTGGCGCTGCTGGCCGATTACGTCGGTGTCGATGACGGTACGGGTATCGTCCACAACTCGCCCGGCCACGGCGTCGACGACTACTTTGCCTGCCTCAAGGAGGGCATCACCGACATTTGCATGCCGGTCGATGACGACGGCAAGTTCTACACCGGTGAGGAGTTTGGCACCGGTGGCCCCTTCAGCGGTATGGATACCGATGAGGCCAACCCGCACATCATCGAGTTCCTGCGCGAGCGCGGAACCCTGGTCCTCGAGAAGAAGATCACGCACAGCTATCCGCACTGCTGGCGCTGCAAGCACCCGGTGCTCTTCCGTGCTACCGACCAGTGGTTTGTCTCGATGGACAAGACTGGTTTGCGCGAGCAGGCTGGCAAGGAGGTTCGCGAGAACGTCAAGTGGTATCCGGCTCACGCCGCCAACCGCATCGGCGCCATGGTTGAGCAGCGTCCCGACTGGTGCATCAGCCGTCAGCGCAACTGGGGCGTGCCTATCCCCAGCTACACCTGTGCCGACTGCGGCGAGAAGGTCATGAACGACGCTACGCTCGACGCCGTCATCAAGCTCTTCCACGAGAAGGGCTCCGACGCCTGGTTCACCGACGCTCCCGAGAGCTACCTGGGCGAGGCCTGCGTCTGCCCCAAGTGCGGCGGCCATCACCTCAAGGCCGATAAGGACATCCTCGACGTGTGGTGGGATTCCGGCGTCTCCTGGAAGGCCGTCTGCGAGTACCGTCCCGAGCTGGAGTATCCGGCGGATGTGTACCTCGAGGGCTCCGACCAGCACCGCGGTTGGTTCCAGAGCTCGCTGCTCACCTCGGTGGGTGCCAACGGCCATGCTCCGTACAAGGCGGTCGTCTCTCAGGGCTTCACGCTCGATGGCCAGGGCCGCAAGATGTCCAAGTCGCTCGGCAACGTCATCGACCCCAACAAGGTCTGCGACGAGATGGGCGCCGACATCATCCGCCTGTGGGTTGCCTCCGTCGACACCAGCTCTGACGTCTCCATCGACCACGAGATCCTTGCTCGTACGTCCGATGCCTACCGTCGTTTCCGCAACACACTGCGCTTCTTGCTCTCCGAGCTCGAGGGTCAGTTTGAGCCCGAGACCGACGGCGTCGCCTTTGTCGACTTGCTGCCGCTCGACAAGCTCATGGTTGCCCGCCTAACCCAGGTTCAGGCCGAAGTCGACGATGCCTACGCCAGCTACGAGTTCCCGCGCGCCTACCGTGCGCTCTACGACTTCGTGGTAACCGAGCTCTCCAACGTGTACCTCGACGCCCTGAAGGACCGTCTGTACTGCGATAAGCCCGGCTCGCTCGAGCGTCGCAGCGCCCAGACCGTGCTGGCCGAGCTCTTCTCGATGCTCATGCGCGACCTGCAGCCGATCCTGTCCTACACGGTCGATGAGGCCATGGCATATGCGCCCGCCGGCTGCGTCGACCACCAGAAGTACGCCGCGCTGCTCGATTGGTACAAGTCGCCCATCACGGTCGACGAGGCCAATGAGTTTGAGGGCGTGCTCGAGGCTTCGCTCGAGCTCCGTAGCTCCGTGACCAAGGCCCTTGAGGATGCCCGTTCTGCCGGCACCTTTACTAAGAGCCAGCAGGTCCGCGTCAAGGCGGTCGTTCCCGCCGAGATGTACGCGCTGCTGACCGGCGACAAGGCCGTCGACCTGGCCGAGTTCTACATCGTCTCCGATGTTGAGCTGACCCAGGGCGAGGAGCTCTCCGTTGCCATCGAGGCTGCCGAGGGCGAGTGCTGCGACCGTTGCTGGAACTACCGCACCACCGTCGGCGAGTACAACGGCCATGCACATATCTGCAAGCGCTGCGCTGACGCTTTGTAGGTTACGGCGTTCGTAGAACGCCGTAACCTACCGACGCTGCAAACGCCCCTAAGCGGCAATCTGACGTTCAATCGTCGGTCGCGTACCAAAGTACGCTTCCCTCCTCTTTCACGTCACCTTGCTCGCTTAGGGACGTTTTCGCTGTTGGCGACGGTAATGCGGCGTTTCTATTGTTTAGTTGTTGGGGACGTTCTTAAACGACTAGTCAAACAAGAACGTTCCCATTGACTACCTGTGTCACATTCAAGCGGCATTCTGTTTTTCGGAATGCCGCTTTCGTTTTTAGCTGGTTATTTCGCTAGCGTTGGTGAATATGCTGCGCGTTTGGCGTTTGTCACTATAAGATGATTACTTGCGTTAAACGGATTTCGAGTTCTTGAGGGTAGGGGATTTCTTTGGGTCGTGCTGGGGATATGACGCCGCCTTTGCGTTGGCGGTTGGGTGTTGCTGGTGGGGTGGCGCTGGTTGTGCTGCTTGTTGACCAGCTGACCAAGCTTGCGGTTCGTGCCGTCGGCGACGCTTTGCATGTGACCGTCATCCCCGGTGTCATCGACTTTATGTTTGTCCGCAATATCGGTGCTGCCTTTAGCATGGGCGAGGGACATGGCATCGCGTTTGTCGTGCTTGCGTTGGCGGTCATTATCGCTATTGCCTTGTACCTCGTTCGTGCACCCCAGCTCGCCCATCTTGAGGTTGTGGGCATGGCGATGGTTGCGGGCGGTGCTATCGGCAACGCTATCGATCGTTTGGCCTTTGGCTTCGTGACCGATTTTATTGCCACCACCTTCATCGACTTCCCCGTCTTCAACGTGGCCGATATCGGCATTACCTTGGGCGTCGTGCTCGCCCTCTTCGGCTACATGTTCTTGAGCCCCGCTGCCCGTGAGGTCGATGCGACCGCCGAGCTTAACGCCCGTGACGAGGCCCGCGCCAAGCGCAAAGCCAAGCAGCGTGGGGAGCGTGCCCGCAAGATTCGCGAAAGGAATGAGCGCTAATGGCCGACATCCATATCCTTGTTGCCGACGATGCCGCTGGTCAGCGTCTCGATGCCTATCTGGGCGCCAATGACGGCTGTCCTACGCGCTCTGCCTGCGCACATCTGATTGAGGGCGGTGCCGTAGTAGTCAATGGCGAGACCTGCCTGTCCAAAAAGTATGCCGTACGCGTCGGTGACCGCATCTCGGTTGACTTGCCCGAGCCTCACGATCCCACCGATGTGATTCCCGAGGCCATTCCCCTCGATATCCGCTACGAGGACGACTACCTTATCGTGCTCTCCAAGCAGCGGGGCCTGGTGTGCCATCCCGCCCATGGCCACGAGAGCGGCACCCTTGCGAACGCTCTGGTCTACCACTGTGGCATCGACCATCTTGGTACCGTGCAGGGTGAGGACCGCCCCGGGATCGTGCATCGTTTGGATCGCGATACCTCGGGTCTCATGCTTGCGGCAAAGGACGACGACACGCAGCGCGCGCTTCAAAATCTCATTCGCACGCGTACGCTCGACCGCCGCTATATCACGCTTGTCCACGGGCACATCGCCATGGACGAGGGCACCATCAATACCGGTATCGCCCGCTCCACGCGCGACCGCGTCAAGATGGCGGTTTCGGACGACCCCTTTGCCCGTCAGGCCATTACGACCTTTAAGGTCCTCGAGCGCTTTGATTCCACGCGCTTTGACGACGGCTACACGCTTGTCGAGTGTCACCTGTTTACCGGGCGTACGCATCAGATTCGCGTGCATATGCGTCATATCAACCACGCCTGCGTGGGCGATCCGCTTTACGGCAAGTGCGATGCGCGCGCCGACCAGGGCCTGACCAGGCAGTTTCTGCATTCCTGGCGCGTGGCGTTCGAACATCCCGTGACGGGGGAGCGCATTGAGTGCCGCGACGAGTTGCCGTGGGATCTCGCTGCGGTTCTCGATGATCTGGCTCCGCGCTCGCTCGGTCGCACGGCCGCTGGAGATGAAATCGTTCCGCAGCTCGGTCTTCTCGAAGCCTAGCCAGTATTAGGTGGTTTCTTGAACTCGGTAAGCCTGCGGTAAGATATACGGTTGTTTACGTAACGCGTTGCTGGGAGCCTGCATGCTCGCCTTTTTACAAACCAACACACCCATCGTGATCTTCAACCAGATTGTCGTCACGCTGCTCACGGTCTGCTTTCTGTACCAGGTGGTCTTCTTTGTCATCGGCGCTCTTCGTGGCGAGGTCGCGCCTCCCAAGGCCAAAAAACTCCACCGCTATGCCTTCTTTATCGCGGCGCATAACGAGGAGGCCGTGATCGCCAACCTCGTTCGCTCCATCAAGGACCAGGATTATCCGTCCGAGCTCATCGAGGTCTTCGTGGTCGCCGATGCCTGTACCGATAACACGGCACAGCTCGCGCGCGAGGCGGGCGCCATCGTCTATGAGCGCAATGACCTGGCCCGTAAGGGCAAGAGCTGGGTCATGGACTTTGGTTTCGACCGCATCCTTAACGAGTATCCCGACACGTTTGAGGGCTACTTTATCTTCGATGCCGACAACGTTATCTCCCGCGATTACGTCTCCAAGATGAATGATGCCTTTGACCAGGGCTTTCATGTGGTCACGAGCTATCGCAATTCCAAGAACTTCGGTAGCTCGTGGATTTCGTCTGCCAACGCCACCTGGTATCTGCGCGAGGCCCGCTTCCTTAACAACGCGCGTAATATCTGCAAGACGTCCTGCGCCGTCTCGGGTTCGGGCTACCTCATCTCCGCCAGCGTTATCGAGGGCATGCATGGTTGGCAGTTTCATACGCTGACCGAGGATATCCAGTTCACCACGTTCTGCGCCATTCACGGCATCCGCATCGGTTATGCGCCGGCGGAGTTCTTTGACGAGCAGCCGGTGACGTTTAAGGCGTCCTGGAAACAGCGTATGCGTTGGACTAAGGGCTTTTACCAGGTGTTCTTTACCTATGGTAAGCACTTGGTCAAGTCGACCTTCCGCTATCATCGCTTTGCCGCCTACGACATGTTTATGACCATCGCTCCGGGCATGCTGCTGTCCCTGATCTCCATGCTCGCCAACGCGACCTTCCTCATCGTGGGCGGGCTTTCGCACGGCTTCTTGGCCACCGAGGTCGAGATGCAGGCTTGTGCCGCCTCGCTCATTATGACCTTCGTGATGATGTACCAGACCTTCTTTATCCTGGCGCTACTCACGACCATCTTCGAGTACAAGCACATTCATTGCGCGCAAAAGTGGCGTTTGGTGACCAACCTGTTTACCTTCCCGATCTTTATGTTTAGCTATATCCCCATCACTGTGGCAGCGCTGTTCCTGAAGGTCGACTGGGTTCCTACCCAGCATGCCGTAAACGTCACCCTCGACGAGGTCATGCAAGGCGCCAAATAACCACTACCAAAACCGCCACAAAGGGGACAGGCACCTTTGTGGCGGTTTTTGCTTTTTAGCAGCTGTTCATGGAGGTGCACAATGTTCTACATCCCATTTTGGATCTGCGTCTTTGCCGGTGCGGCGATTGATGTCCGCGAGCGGCGGTTTCCCAATGAGCTTGCCGGCGCGTGTGCCGTGGCGGCGTTTGCGGGCGTTTGGCTCGACCTCGGTTTGAACACGGCCCTTGACCACGCAGGTCTTGCTGTTATCGTGTATCTTGCTCTCGTGCTGACTGAGTCCCTCTGGCGTCGTCTTCGCCAAACCCCGGGCATCGGCATGGGAGATGCTAAGGCACTCTTCGCGCTTTGCACGCTCGACCCTATGGGTGGCATCGTGGCATTTGCCACCGCTCTCCTGGTTCTTGCCCTCTCCTGCCTCATCACGAAATCGCGCTCCCTGCCATTGCTCCCGTTTTTGGTGCCGATTTTTGCCATAATCGAGGTTGTGGGCTGCACTTTGTAACCGATTGCGCATCCTTCTTAAGGAGCATGCCATGGCAACTAATCAAGAAACGGCCGTCATTAAGGCGCGCATGGACCGTATTCCCTCGGCGTTGTCGTCCGAACTTGTCGAGCGCATTGCCGCCGATCGTGCTTCGGGCTATGTTAACCCGTATCGTTGCAACGACGATCAGGTCATTCGTCGTATTGATCGCGCCGCCGACAAAGGCACGCTTATGCGTCCGGCGTTTATGCGCGATACCGAAAAGATACTTCATCTTCCGGCGTACACCCGTTATGCAGGCAAAACGCAGGTCTTTAGCTTCCGTAGCAATGACGATCTTTCACGCCGCGGTTTGCACGTGCAGCTTGTTTCCCGCATTGCGCGCGATATCGGTCGCGCCCTGGGGCTCAATTGCGATCTGATCGAGGCGATTGGCCTGGGTCACGACTTGGGACACACGCCTTTCGGCCATGCCGGCGAGCGCTTCCTCAACGATATCTTTCATGAGCGCACGGGGCGTTATTTTTTCCATAACGTGCAGTCGGTCCGCGTGCTCGACGCACTGTACGGCCGCAACGTGTCACTCCAGACGCTCGACGGCGTGCTATGCCATAACGGCGAGTACGAGCAGCGTGTGTTTGAGCTCTCGGACATGAGCTCCTTTGACCAGTTTGACCAGACGGTTGAGGATTGTATTGCCACGGGCTATAGCGCAATTGAGCATCTGCGTCCCATGACGCTCGAGGGCTGCGTGGTTCGCATCTCGGATATCCTTGCCTACGTTGGGCGCGATCGCCAAGACGCCATTGCGGCGGGCCTGCTGTCACCCGACGCCTTTGACGATGACCTTGGCGGTGCATACAACAGCTGGATCCTTACGCATGCCTCCATCGATATCGTCGAGCACAGCTATGGCAAGCCGCGCATCGAGATGAGCGAGGACCTGTTTGAGGAAATCCGCCGAGCCAAGCGCGAGAACTACGAGAAGATCTATAGCAAGGGCGGTATCGAAGGCGATTCCGAGGTGGAGCTGCGCGAGGCGTTCGTAAAGCTCTACGACCGTTGCCTGCGGGATCTAAACAGTGGTGACGAGTCATCTTACATCTTTAAGCACCATATTTCGCGCATTGAGCAGCAACTTTCCTACTACGATCGCACCTATGCCTGGCAGGACGACAAGGATCAAGCCGTGGTGGATTATATCGCGAGCATGACGGACGGCTATTTCTGCGAACTGACGAGCAAGCTGTTCCCTGGTCTGGAGTTTCCGCACCGTACTTATATTAACGAACGGTAGTTCGTATATATTCGGTATACTGTTAGTGGAAAACGTTTTTGATTGATGCACGGGATGGCTATGGACGACCTTTTTTCTGCCTCGACGCGCGAGCGTTCCTTTAAAAATGCGCCGCTCGCGGTGCGCATGCGCCCCAATTCGCTCGACGAGTACGTGGGCCAGCAAAAGGCCGTCGGTAAGGGCTCGTGGCTGCGTGCTGCGATTGAGCATGACGTTCTGTCGAGTGTGATTCTGTATGGGCCGGCCGGTACGGGCAAGACGACGCTGGCCCACATCATCGCCAACCATACCAAGAGCGAGTTTGTCGAGGTCAGCGCTGTGACGGGCACCGTGAAGGACTTGCGCCGCGTGATTGACGAGGCCAAGACGCGCCTGAATACCTACGACCGCCGCACCATTCTATTCATCGATGAGATTCACCGCTTCTCTAAGTCGCAGCAGGATGCTCTGCTGCATGCAGTTGAGAACCGTACCGTCATTATGATTGGCGCTACGACGGAGAATCCGTACTTCGAGGTTAACTCGGCACTGTTGTCGCGTGGGCGTGTGGTGGAGCTTGAGCATCTGAAGGATGAGGATATCGCCACGCTTATTGAACGTGCGCTTGAGGCACCGCAGGGCTTGAATGGAAAGTTCTCGGCCGATGTTGATACGGTCAAGATCATTTGTACGCTGGCTGCGGGTGATGCACGCTCGGCCCTGACGACACTTGAGCTGGCGAGCGAGATTGCCGTTACGCGTCCCGATACCGAGGGGACGCCAGCGCCGGCGGCGGGGGAGCGCTATCCCATCACCGTGGATGACGTAAAGATTGCCAACCCGCGTCGCGGTTTTACGTATGACAAAAACGGCGACATGCACTACGACATCATCAGTGCGTTCATCAAGTCCATGCGCGGTAGCGACCCCGATGCCACGATCTATTGGCTCGCGCGCATGATCGATGCTGGGGAGGATCCTAAGTTTATCGCTCGCCGCATTATGATTCACGCTTCTGAGGATGTTGGCAACGCCGACCCGCAGGCGCTTTTGGTGGCGCATGCCGCGTTTAAGTCTGCCGAGGTCATTGGCTATCCCGAGTGCCGCATCAATCTGACGCAGGCTGCACTCTATGTGTGCTTGGCACCTAAATCCAACGCGTGCGAGGCTTCGATCGATGCGGCGCTGGCCGATATCCACAGCAGTGGTCTTCGCGAGGTGCCGAGTTATCTGCGCGATCGCCATCGCCCGGGCAGCGACGACTACGGTGTGTATAAATACCCGCACGATTATCCCGAAGGCTGGGTCGATCAGCGCTATTTGCCCGAGGGGCTGGAGCGCGGTGCGTTCTGGCAGCCTGCCGGGCGCGGCTGGGAAGAGTGGCGCGTAGAGCAAAGCGAGCGCGACCGCAGCGGGAATGCACCGAAGTAGCTGCTGATAATTTTGTCCCACGTTGCTGCTCTTGGCATGTTCGGTCCCCTTTGGGGTACCATGAAAAGCGTCTGTATTTCGATTTTTCCGGGAGGCTTGTATGAGTCCCATTCAAATCGCCCTGCTGCTGCTCGCCGTTGCCGGCGTGTGGGCCATCGCTGAGCTCGCGCTTACCCTGCGCAAGACCCGCAATGTTGTCGACTCGCTCGATAAGATCGTGAACGACCTCAACAACACCATCGCCGAGGCTCAGCCTGTGGTGGCAAAGCTCGATGGCGCTGTCGATGAGCTTACGCCGGCGCTTGCCCAGATGGAGCCGCTGCTTAAGTCGAGCAAGACGGCAGTTGATGCCCTTACCTCCAATCTCGTAGAGGTCGAAGCCGTGGTTCGCGACATTTCTGAGGTTACGGGCAGCATGGCCGAGGCCAGCAATGCTGTGTCGAGCGTGACCGACTCTGCCGCCGGTGCTGTGCAGAAACTCTTTAACAAGGTGAAGGCTCCCGCGGCCGACGCTGAGCGCAAGCTTTCCGCTGCCGAAGAAGCCGAGCAGCCGACCGAGCGTGTCCTGATTGGCGAAGCCGGGGACGATGTCGCTGCTGGTGACAATGATGCACAGAAGCCTGCTGCTAAAGCAGCCCAGTATTACACCTACACGCCCGCCGAGACCACCGAGGAGTCCTGCGATGAGTAGCGAAGCAACTTGCCCCATTACGCTGACCGTTGCCGGCGACCCGCGTCTGGCGCGCCTTGTGCGCATGACGGCGGCAAATGTCGGTGCGCTCTGCTCCATGTCCGTCGATCGCATCGAGGACATTCGTATGGCTGCCGAGGAAGCATTTATTTTCGGCTGCACGGCTGTTGATTCCGATGACATCTCGATCAAATTCGATGTCGACGAATCTCACGTTGGCATGACCTTTACCTTTGGTGACCAGGCCATCGTCGACGAGGATGACCAGGCCGCTGTGTATGCCGAGCTCATTTTGGCGAGCGTGTGCGATTCCTACGAAAAGACTGCGGCGCCCCTGACGCTTTCCCTCGACCTCAAGGCGGATATCTAATATGACCGAACGTTCCCGGAGCGGTAAGACCGCTTGGGACAAGGAGAAAACCCGCGAGCTGTTTCGTCGCTATAAAGAGACCGGTGACCCGGACGCACGCGAGCAGCTCGTCATGTCCCACATGAACCTGGTAAGGTTTCTTGCCAACAAATTTAAGAACCGCGGCGAGCCGCTCGATGATCTGATGCAGGTTGGCTATTTGGGCCTGCTCAAGGCTATCGACCGCTTTGATCCCGAGCGCGGACTCGAGTTCACGACGTTTGCGACACCCACTATCCTGGGCGAGATCAAACGCCATTTCCGCGACAAGGGCTGGAGCGTGCGCGTACCGCGTCGTCTGCAGGAGCTCTCGGCCAAGGTCAACCAGGCTACTGACAAACTTACCAACGAGCTGCAGCGTTCGCCCAAGGTTGAGGAGATCGCTGAGTATCTAGATGTGACTGTCGATGAGGTCCTCGAGGCTATGGAATCGTCTTCGGCCTATACCTCGGTGCCCATCGAGGCTCCTGGTGCGTCCGATTCCGACGATGCCCCTTCGATTCTCGACCGTTACGCCGACGACGACAACGAGCTCGACTTTACCGATGACCGCCTAGTGATCGAGGAAGCCATCCGTGATTTCTCGCCGCGCGAGCGCGAGGTGATTGAGCTGCGATTTGTGAAGGGCATGACCCAGATCGAGATCGCCAAGAAACTGGGTATTTCTCAGGTGCAGGTTTCGCGTCTGCTGCGCCGCACGCTTAAGAAGATTCAGGACAAGATCGACCCCGACGGAGTGATGATTCGTTCATGAGTGAGCACCCCCAACAAACCGATCGCGTGCTGCGCGACACCCGCATTCTGACGCTGCGCATTTGGGCTGTTGTCGGCTGCATTGTTATTGCTGCTGTCATCTTTAACCTTATGGGCATCCTGGCACCGGTTATTGAGTTTCTTGCCGTCGGCTCCATCATTGCTTTTGTGATGTCCCCGATCACCAATTGGCTCGAGCACCATGGCGTGAATCGCGGCATCGGTTCGCTTATCGCGCTTATTGTTGTTGTTGCCGTGCTCGTCGGTGTCGTTTGCATCTTGTCGCCGATTCTCTTTGGTCAGATCATGGAAGTCCTGAGCCGCCTGCCCGAGCAGCTTCGTGTTGCAGGTGGCGATCTCAACGAGATGATCTCGCACGCCAAGACGCTCAACAACACGCCGCTCAAGGAGTATTTGGACGATAATCTTTCGTCGCTTGTTACCGTGGCATCGAAGTACGTGTCTCAGATCGCTGCCGAGCTTGGCCGCGGTGTGTTCCCGCTCATCACCAATACGGCCTCGCAGTTGTTCGTGATCTTCCTTGGTCTGGTGCTTGCGTACTGGATGGCCTGCGACTACCCTCGCATGCACCACGAGATTTGCACCATCATCGGTCAGGAGAAGGAGACCTCGTACCGCTTTATGGTCGCCATCCTTTCTCGCTCTGTCGGCGGCTACATGCGCGGTATGGTCGTGACGTCCATCTGTGGTGGTTTCCTCGCCTTTATCGGTTTTATGATCATCGGCCATCCGTATGCGGCGCTCATGGCTATCTTTACCGGCATCATGCATTTGGTTCCGGTCGTCGGTCCTTGGGTGAGCGCAGCAATCGCCACGGTGCTCGGTTTCATGTTCAGCCCCATGTTGGCGTTGTGGACGCTCATCGTGACGATGGTCGCGCAAAACGTCACCGATAACGTGATTTCGCCTAAGGTCATGCAGAGCTCGGTGCAGGTGCATCCCATTATGAGCCTCACGGCGCTCGTTATTGGCTCAGCACTCATGGGTCCCATCGGTATGATTATTGCCATCCCGCTGTGTGCGGCCCTCAAGGGTATCTTCGTGTACTACTTCGAGAATGAGACCGGCCGCCAGCTTGTGGCCTATGACGGTGCCGTGTTTAAGGGCACGCCGTACCGCGATGCCGATGGCAACCCGGTCGCCGCCTACGACGCGCTCGGCGACGACACCTTCATCTACGAGTCCGAGCTCATCGGCAACGAGACTGCGCCCGAGGCCAAGGCCATGCCCAAGCCCGAGCTCGATAATCCCTGGATTAAGCTCTCTGGTCTGCAGCCCGATGCCACGGGTTTCTTCAAAAACCCCTTCGCCAAAGACGATGATTCCAACTCGGACGACGATACCAATACCGGCATCGACGGCTCCATGGACGATGACGACAAGTAGCGGGGTAATTTGAGTCAACATTCATACGCACTAACATGCAATTTCGCTGAAGGGCCGGCATTGTGCCGGCCCTCTTTTTTGCACTTGCGCGGTGGGATGGTAATATCGTTACGTTTGAACTGTTTCGATGTGAAACCGAGGAGATTCCCTCTATGAGTGCTGACTACCCGTCAATGACTACGGCCGAGATTCGCTCCAAGTTCCTCAACTTCTTTGAGGAGCGCGGTCTTAAGCTCTATCCTTCTTCGTCTCTTGTTCCCGACGATCCTTCGCTGCTGCTTGCCAACGCCGGCATGAACCAGTTTAAGGAGTACTACCAGGGCAAGAAGACCATGAAGGAGATCGGCGCGATCTCCTGCCAGAAGTGCGTCCGCACCAACGACATCGATTGCATCGGCGAGGACGGCCGTCACCTGTCCTTCTTCGAGATGCTCGGCGACTTCTCTTTTGGCGGCGTCTCCAAGGAGCAGGCTTGCGCCTGGGCCTTTGAGCTCATCACTAAGGAGTTCAAGTTGCCACTCGACCGTCTGTACTTTACCGTCTTTACCGAGGACGACGAGACCCACGACGTGTGGCGTTCTCTGGGCGTTGCTGAGGACCACATCTCCCGCCTGGGCGAGGACGATAACTTCTGGGCCGCTGGCCCCACCGGCCCCTGCGGTCCGTGCTCCGAGATTTACTTTGACATGGGCGAGGAGGTCGGCTGCGGCAGCCCCGACTGCAAGCCTGGCTGCGACTGCGACCGCTTCCTGGAGTTCTGGAACCTCGTCTTTACCCAGTACGACCGCCAGGAGGACGGCTCCATGCCGGAGCTGCCGCACCGTAACCTCGATACGGGCATGGGCCTGGAGCGCATGGCCGCCATCATGCAGCACAAGACCGCCAACTACGACGGCGATCTGATGCAGCATCTCATCAAGCTGGGCGAGGAGATTAGCGGCAAGACGTATGACGCCGACGATTACTCCGGTGCTAGCCGTTCTCTGCGCATCATCGCCGACCACTCCCGTGCCGTTGACTTTATGATCTCGGACGGCATCCTGCCCGGTAACGAGGGTCGCGAGTACGTCCTTCGACGCCTGCTCCGCCGTGCCGTGTTCCACGGTCGCCTGCTGGGTATCGAGGGCGCCTTCCTGACCAAGTTTATCGACGAGGTTAACGCTCAGATGGGCGAGGCCTATCCCGAGCTTCTCAAGAACGTCGCGCTCGTCAAGGGTATCGTCGCCTCCGAGGAGGAGCGCTTCTCCACGACGCTCGACAACGGTCGCGTCTACCTGGATGAGGCCCTGGCAGCGCTTGCCGAGGGCGCTGTGCTTCCGGGCGATGTTGCCTTTAAGCTGCACGACACCTTTGGTTTCCCCATCGACCTGACCGTCGAGATCGCTGGCACCGCTGGCCACGACGTCGACATGGACGGCTTCACTGCCTGCATGGAGGACCAGAAGGCCCGCGCCCGCGCCAATGCCAAGGGCGACGCCTGGGGCAGCTTCAATGACGTGTGGGTCGAGCTTTCCGACAAGGTCGCCGCGACTGAGTTCGACGGCTATGACAACGATGTGATCGAGGGCGCCAAGGTTGTCGCCATCGTGCGCAACGGCGAGTCCGTCGAGTCCGCTGCCGCCGGCGAGGACGTCGAGGTTGTGCTCGACCGCACCCCGTTCTATGCCGAGATGGGTGGTCAGCAGGGCGATGCCGGCATGCTTTCCGCCGAGGGCGTTGTTCTGACCGTTGCCGACACCAAGAACCACAACGGCCTGTATGCCCACGTCGCGCACGTTGCCGATGGCACGCTGACTGTCGGTGCCGCTGTTACCGCCGCGCTCGACGCCGAGCGCCGTGGCTTCTTGCGCCGCAACCACACCGCCACGCACCTGCTCGACGCTGCCCTTAAGCAGGTCCTGGGCGAGCACGTCTCTCAGGCCGGCTCGCTGGTGACGCCCGAGCACCTGCGCTTTGACTTCACGCACTTCGAGGCTCTGTCCTCCGAGCAGCTCAAGGCTGTCGAGGACCTGGTCAACCAACAGATCTTCGCTTCCAAGCCGGTCGTGACCCGTGTCATGGGCATCGACGAGGCTAAGGCCGCCGGCGCTGTCGCTCTGTTTGGCGAGAAGTACGGCGATGTCGTCCGCGTCGTCTCCGTGGGCGCCGAGGACCAGCCGTTCTCCCGCGAGCTCTGCGGTGGCACGCACGCTGCCAACACCGCCGAGATTGGCCTGTTCAAGATCATTTCCGAGTCCTCCACAGGCTCCAATGTCCGCCGTATCGAGGCTGTGACCTCTAAGGGTGCCCTCGACTATATGGCCGACCGCCTGGCGCTCGTTGACGCCGCCGCCGCTGCGCTCAAGTGCCGCGTCGACGAGGTTCCCGCCCGCGTGGAGAACCTGCAGGCCGAGCTGCGCGAGACGTCCAACAAGCTCAAAAAGGCTCTGACCGGTGGCTCCTCCGACGCCATTTCCAGTGCCATCGAGGGTGCCGTCGAGCTCGGCGGCTACAAGCTCGTCGTCGCTGAGCTCCAGGGCCTTGAGGCTGCCGACCTGCGCAACGTATGGGATACCGTGCACCAGAAGGTCGCCGGCCCTGTCGCTTGTGTCGTCGCCAGCGTGACTGAGAAGGGCACTCCGGCCCTGCTCGCTGCCGGCTCCGATGACGCCGTGAAGGCCGGGTTCCACGCCGGTAACGTGATCAAGCAGATCGCGGGCCTGGTTGACGGTCGCGGTGGTGGCCGTCCCAACATGGCCCAGGCTGGTGGCAAGAACGCTGCCGGTATCGCCGATGCCCTCGCGGCCGCTAAGACCGCACTCGGCGCCTAAGAATCTAAGAAGTCACTGTGGTCGCGCTTGCGCTGGACATAGGGGAGACCAGGATCGGCATCGCCGTCTCGAGCCGTGATGGCAAGATGGCGATGCCCGTCAAGGTGCTCCCGGCTGCAGAGGTCACCGGTATGGCCAAGACGTTCCGCTACCTGGTCGAGGACTATGAGCCCGACATCCTGGTAAGCGGACGTCCCCTGACCATGGCCGGTGAGCCTGGTCCCCAGGCCGAGCGCGTTGCCGCCGTGGCGCAAAAGATTGCCGACGAGCTCGATCTTCCGCTTGAGTTTGAGGACGAGCGCCTGTCTTCGCAAGAAGCCAAGCGTATCCTGCGCGAGCAGGGCCTCAATGAAAAGCAGATGAGGGGCAAGATTGACATGATTGCCGCCAGCCTGTTTTTGCAGACGTGGCTCGATCGTAAAAACGAGGAGGTTTCGCATGCCTAGCGCTTCCGATCCGCGCCAGCAGAATCGTACACGGCAGCCGGCGTCGCGCCCTGCCCAGCCTGGCCAGCGTCCGGCACAGCCGACGCAGCGTGCAGCTCAGCGTGCCGCGCGCCCGGCGCAGTCCTTCTCTCATTCGGCCCAACCTGTTCAACGGACGGGTCAGCAGCCTTCTGCTCGTTCGGTCCAGCATTCGGCTTCTCACGCGGCTCAGCAGCCCACTGCTCGTACGGCCCAGCCTGCAGGCGGTACCCGCTTTAAGCAGCAGGTACCTACCCAGCGAACGCAGGCCCCTCAATCGCATTCGCATCACGCTCGCGGTTCGCATGGCGTTGCTCCGGCGACCCGCTCGAGCTACAACACGCATGCTCGTCGCGGTGCCCAAAAGAAAAGCTCCCCGGTGCCTATGATTATCGGTGGCGTCGTCGCCGTGCTCGCGCTTGCTGCGATCGCTTTCTTTGTCGTGCCGGCTGTCAAGGGTTTCTTTGCCGGTGAGGATACGAAGGTCACGGCTGGTCAGCAGGTTACGGTGACCATTCCCGATGGTGCTTCGGGCGATACGATCGCCTCGATTCTCTCCGAGAATCATATCGTCGAAAATCCCAAGGATTATTATGCGGCGGTGAAAAAGCTCAACGCCGATATGTCGCTCAAGCCTGGTGATTATTCGTTCACCACACTCATGGATGCGACCAAGGTTGTTCAGCAGCTCATGGAAGGCCCCAACGCGGGCTCCAATGCGCTGACTATCCCTGAGGGCCTAACGGTCGATCAAGTCGCCGACCGTGTGGCCCAGGCCTACGACAGCATCTCTAAGGAAGACTTCCTCAACCAGGCCAAGGCCTCCAACTACGTTGACGACTATAGCTTCCTTAAGGGCGCCGCCAACGATTCGCTCGAGGGTTTCTTGTTCCCCAAGACCTATTCGCTGGGCGATTCGCCGACGGCCGATGACGTGATTCGCGCCATGCTCGATCAGTTTAAGACCGAGTACAAGTCGCTTGACTTTGCGAGCTGCGAAGCCAAGATCAAGGAACGCTACGGCGTGGAGATGTCCGACTACGACATCGTCAACTTGGCCTCTATCGTTGAGCGCGAGGGCCTCAACGCCGATCAACGTGCGCACGTGGCCTCGGTCTTCTTCAACCGCCTTGCCGGCAAGCTCGACGGTCTGCGCTATCTCAACAGCGATGCGACCATGATGTATGTCACCGGTGGCGAGGTTACCGCCGACGACCTGCAGAGCGATAGTCCGTATAACACCTATAAGCATGAGGGCCTGCCACCCACGCCCATCTGCTCTCCGTCGCTCGAGGCACTCAAGGCCACGCTTGAGCCGACCGACTCCGATGACCTGTATTTCTACATTACGCAGGACGAGGAGTACTTCTCGCAAACCTACGAAGAGCATCAACAGTCTTGGAATTAGCATGAGGATTTTTAGCCCCAAACGATACGTTGCCTCGGTCGATCGCATCGACCTTGATACCCTGTGGGCCGACGGTAAACGCGCCATTCTGCTCGATCGCGATAACACCCTCGTGCCGCGCGACACCGAGCAGGTTCCCACCGCGGTTTCCGCTTGGCTCGACGCCGCCCGCGCCAAAGGTTTTAAGCTGTGCATGGTGTCCAACAACTGGCATCGCGACCAGGTCATGAGCTCTGCACGCGAGCTGGGACTCGAGGCCATCAGCCACGCCATGAAGCCGGCGCCGTTTGCCCTCAAGGCGGGTCTTAAGCGCCTAGGCGCCACGGTCGACGAGGCGGTGCTGATCGGTGATCAGCTCTACACTGACGTGTGGAGCGGTAATTTCGCCGGCGTCGATACCATCCTGGTAAAGCCGCAGGCGACGCAGGACCTGTGGTATACGCAGATCTTCCGTATCTTTGAGCGCCGGGCCCTGCGCGACCTTCCCTGCGAGGAATAGGTCTCGCTATGTCCCAGCACACCAAACACGGCTGCGACCATATCTTCTTTATCGGCTTTTTGGGCGCGGGCAAGTCGACGCTCGCGCGCAACGTCGGCACCATGTTCAAGCGGCGTTTTATCGATACCGACCGCCTGGTCGTGCGCCGTTGCGGCAAGTCGGTAACCGAGATTTTTGAGACCGAGGGCGAGGATCGTTTTCGCGAGCTCGAGACCTCGGCGCTCCGTTCGCTCCAAAGTGAGCGCAGCCTGTTGGTTTCGTGCGGGGGCGGTATCGTCGAGACACCGGTGAATATTGAGCTGATGCACGAAATGGGTACGTGCGTGTACCTCGAGGGCGACTTCGAGGATTCGATTCGCCAGATTCGTCGGTCCGACACGCGCCCCGATTTCCGCTCGCCTGAGCATGCCGCGCGCCTGTTTGAGCATCGCCGTCCGCTGTATCGCCAGGCTGCCGACCTTACCCTTGATATTCGCAACAAGTCCTTCGAGGACGTTTCCTACCTTTGTGCCGAGATGCTTTTGGAGCGTGGGCTGCTATGATTCGCCGTCAACTGATCAATTTCCAAAACCGCAGCGTCGATGTCCGTGTCGGATTGGGTGCGTTCGATGAACTGTCGCGTATGTTTGCCTCGGCCGTGGGCAAGCCTAAACGCGCGATGGTCGTTTGGAACACCGCCACATCCGAGCGTTTTGGTGAAGTCGTCGAGCATGCGCTGGTCGACGCCGGTTTTGCCGTGTCGCTGCTAGTCCTTGAGGTTTCGCCTGCTGGTGCCACGCTGGCCGATGCTGATGCTATCTTTGGCGCCCTGTCTGCCAACGGCGTTACCTGCGACGATCTGGTTGTCGCCGTTGGCGATGCCGCAACCTGCTCGGTTGTTAGCTGGTGCGCCAACCAGTGGTGCGGCCGAACCGAGTGCGCGCTGTTGCCGACGACCTTCGACGCCATGCTCACGGTCGCGACGACCATGAAGCCGCTCGTCGCCTCGTCGGCCAATGCGCTTCCCGCTATCGCGTTCCGTCCTGAGCCGGGCTTGGTCGTGTGTGACCTCGACCTTGTTCGCGAGGCGGACCCCGAGGACCTTAAGCTCGGCTATGTGGTACTTGTTGGCACCATGCTTTCGAGCAGCAAGTCCCGCTGGAATCAGTTTACTGAGACCGTTCCCGAGATTCTCGCGGGCGAGGAGGTCGCGCTCGTCAATGCCGTTCAATGGTCTCAGACTGCCCGTAAGGACGTACTGATGGCCACGAACCCGAGTGCTCGCCATGCGCTCGATTTTGGCAAGACGGGGGAGCGTACCCTGCGCGCCTGCTTGGGCGATGCGGCTTCGCAGGTCCCTGCCTATCAGCTGTTATCCGAGGGCATGCGCTTTGAGGCGCGCCTAGCACATGATGCCTGCGACTTCGATATCGATTACGTCTTTGAGGTCGATGACTGCCTGGAGGACTTTGGTATCGAGGAACTTGCCTTCGATCTGGAGCCTGCCGCATATATCGAGGAGTTCCGCAGGCAGCAGTTCGCCCGCTCAAACCGTAGCATGTTGCCGCTGCCCGCGTCACTCGGCGCCATTCGTCTAACGAGCGTTGAGGACGAGGTTCTTGAGCGCCATGTTCACGCCTACTTGGCTTCTCGCAAAGAACTTCTCTAAGATTTATTGACATCCATCGTCTTTCGTATCATGTTGAGGGGCGGGTTTTCAATCGGTTGCGGATCGCATGCGATTCCGTCGTTCGGTTGAGACCCGTCCCGTCTATATAGAGACAACAAGAAAGGAATCTGCATGTCTGAGTTTGCTGCCGGTCCTGCCGGTCGTATCGAGCGTGTCCGTGCCCTGATGGTCGAGCGTGGCTACGATGCCATCGTGGTACGCGACGAGGCTAACCTTCGTTGGCTTACGGGCGTTAAGGGCGTCTTCGACTACACCTTCGAGTTCCCGCATGCGGCGTTTATTACGGTCGACCAGTGCCTGTTCCACACCGACTCGCGCTACCTCAACAGCTTTGAGGAGAACACGCCCGCCGGCAGCCCCTGGGTCTACGACATGGACGAAGGCACCATCCCTGGTTGGGTCGCCGACAAAATCGCGGCCAACAAGTGCCGTGTCTGCGCTGTCGAGGATGATATGCAGATTAATTTCTACCAGGGCATTCAGCGCGGCCTGGAGGACCGCTCCGTCGCCTGCATGCTGCCGCTGATGCACGACGACATCCGCAAGATGCGCGCCATCAAGGATGCCGAGGAGATCGAGCTCATGCGCCACGCACAGTCGATCACCGACGCCGCCTTCCAGCACATGCTCGGCTTTATTAAGCCTGGTATGACCGAGAAGCAGGTTCGCAACGAGCTCGAGAACTTTATGTTCGCCAACGGCGCCGACAGCCTTGCCTTCGGCTCCATCGTGGCGAGCGGTCCCAACACCGCCAACCCGCATGCCGTCCCGAGCGACCGTGTCATCGAGAAGGGCGATTTCGTTCTCATGGATTACGGCGCGGGCTACTGCGATTATCGTTCCGACATGACGCGCACCGTCGTGATGGGCGAGCCTACGCAGGAGCAGCGGGACCTGTACGCACTCGTGCGCCGCACGCATGAGGAGTGCGTCGCTGCCATCCATCCGGGCGTCGAGGGCAACGACATTTTCAAGCTTTCCAAGAAGATTATCGGCGATGCCGGCTATGGCGATTATTACAACCATGGTCTGGGTCACGGCGTGGGCATCGACATCCATGAGCTGCCCAACTTCAACCGCAGCAAGAACACCATCGAGGTCGGCTCGGTTATCACCATGGAGCCCGGCGTCTACTTGCCCGGCGTGGGCGGCGTGCGCCTGGAGGACTACGGCGTGGTCACCGAGAACGGCTACGAGCCTTTCACCAAGACGTCGCATGACCTTCACGTCATCGATTGCTAGCCTATTTCGATAGATTTTTGGGGCGGGGCGTCCGGAGCAATTCGGGCGCCTCGCGTTCTCTTTTTATGCGCTCGCTGCAGGCGCCGTCTGCAAGTGTATAATTTCGGTCGTATGTAATTTGGACGCTTGTGCGTTCTGCCCATAACAAGAAAGGTCACTATGCCTACCATTTCTACCGCCGACTTCAAGAACGGCCTCGGTCTCCGTATTAAGGACAAGGTCTACACCATCGTCGAGTTCCAGCATGTTAAGCCGGGCAAGGGCGGCGCGTTTGTGCGCTACAAGACCCGCGACATCAAGAGCGGCCGCGTCGTCGAGAACACCTGCAACGCCGGTACCAAGTTCGAGAGCGTTATGCTCACCACCCGCGAGTTCCAGTACCTCTACAACGATGGCACCGACTACATCTTCATGGACAACGAGTCCTATGAGCAGGTTCCCGTTCCCGAGGACATGGTGGGCGAGAACTCCAAGTGGCTGCGCGAGAACGACATCTGCCAGCTGCTCTTCGCCGACGATGAGCTCATGGGCGTGACCCCGCCGATGTTCATCGAGACCACCATCGTCCAGACCGACCCGGGCTTTAAGGGCGACACCGTCCAGGGTTCCACCAAGCCGGCCACGATCGACACCGGCGCTGTCATCCAGGTCCCCATGTACCTCAACGAGGGCGAGGTCATCAAGGTTGACACCCGCGACGGCAAGTTCGTCTCCCGCGTCTAGCAACCAACTCTTCTAGGAGGACTCATGCCCCAGGAAATCAAGATTGACGGCATCGGCATTTCGCCCGATGTTCTGACCGCCATCGTCTCGCGCGCCGTGTCCGATGTCGAGGGCATCGCCTCCGTTGGCGTCAAGGACCTTGCCACCAACCTTGTCTCCATGATGCTCTCGTCCAAGGCCCCGGCTTCTGAGCCGGCGGTCGAGGCCGAGGTCGTCGGCGACAAGCTCGCACTCACCGTGCGCGTCGTGGTGTTCTTTGGCTATCCGTTCAAGAAACTCGCCGAGGCCGTTCGCGCTGCCGTGGTCGCCGCCATCGATGCCCAGGTTGGCGTTGAGGTCGAGCGCGTTGACGTTTGCATCGACGGCCTCGTTTTCCCCAAGGAGTAACCTTTGAGCCTTAAGGTTTATCGCGGGCGTACGCTTGCCCGCAGTCAGGCGCTGCAGCTGCTGTTCCAGGCCGAGGCCACGGACAGCCCGCTCGAGCGCGTCCTCGAGGGTGATTTCCTGATCTCGAAGGGTCCCCTCGATCCCTATGCGCTGGAGCTGTGCCGAGGTGCCTACGAGCATATCGACCGCATCGACTGTGCTCTGCGCTCCGTTGCCAAGAACTGGGATCTTATGCGCATGCCCGGCGCCGACCGCAATCTGCTGCGTATCGCCGTTTACGAGATGCGTTTCCTCACCGACGAGGAGGTCTCGGACGCCATCGTGATCAATGAGGCCGTCGAGCTTGCCAAGGCCTATGGCACCGACCAGTCCGCGTCGTTCGTCAACGGCGTGCTGGGTAAGATCGCTCGCAGTGAGGAGCTGCCGGGTGAGGACCTATACCAGGAGCTGCTGGCCGAGGATCGCGCTCGCGAGGAGGCACAGGCTGCCGAGGCTGCCGCTAAGGTTGCGGTTGCCCAGGCTGAGGCTGGCGTGCTGGCCGAGGACGCGGACGCCTCCGAGGTTGTCGTCGACTCCGTCGAGGAGTAGTCATGCCAGAGGGTTCTGTCCGCAACTTTGACGAGATCTCTGATCGTCTGGACCAGATCATCGCTACCGTTCGCTCCAAGGATACGTCCTTGGAGCGTTCACTCGATCTGTTTGACGAAGCGATTGAGCTGGGCTCCCGCGCGGTCGATATGGTCGACAAGTTTGAGCTGACGCCGCGTGAGGCCGACAAGCTCGAACAGGAATACGATGAGGATGCGGCAAACGAATCCCAGGATAGCTAGGCCGCATCTCCGGATACGAATGGTTGATGGCATTCATGAAACGCGTGCGTCTTGATGACGAACTGATTTCACAGGGCATCTGCGCCGATCGCGCGGATGCCCTTCGCACTCTTATGGCCGGCTTGGTCTCGAGTGGCGGCGAGCGCTTGACTTCACCGGGCCTTAAGGTGACCCCGGGCCTGCCGCTGCACGTGAAGGGGCGCATTCCCTATGTTGGCCGCGGCGGTCTTAAGCTCGAAGGCGCTCTTGATGCGTTTGGCATCAATCCGACGGGCCTTGCCTGTCTTGATGTGGGCTGCTCTACCGGCGGCTTTACCGATTGCCTGCTCAAGCGCGGAGCTGCGACCGTTGTCTCGGTGGACGTTGGTCGCGCCCAGTTCGATTGGTCGCTGCGTCAGGACGATCGCGTGACGCTGCATGAGCGCACAAACGTGACGCAGCTGCCTGAGCTTGGCTATGCCGGCGCCATCGACCTGGCTGTGTGTGATGTCTCGTTTACCAGCATCGCGAACATTATCGATGCGGTGCTGGCGTGCCTGGCGCCTACGGGTGCATTCTGCACGCTCGTAAAGCCGCAGTTTGAGGCTCCGGCGGCGCTGGTGGGCGAGGGCGGCATTGTGACCGATCCCGCCGTGCGCCGCGATACACTCGTTGCGGCAGTTGAACTCTTTGCCTCCAAGGGGCTGTTCCCGGTCGATGTGTGCGTGTCGCCCATTCATGGTGCCAAGGGCAACGTTGAGTTTTTCCTGTACGGCACGAGATTTGCCCCCGGTGAACGTGCCGACGATGAGCTGCAATCCCAGGTATCGGTTTTGAGCGAGAAAGCTGCAACGCTATGAAGGTCTTTCTGGTTCCCAATTACTACAAGCAAGAGGCGGTCGAGAGCGGCCTGATGCTCGAGCTTTGGCTGACGCGCCAGGGCTATGAGGTCGCATGGGCTGCCGACCAGCGATCGAAGATTCAAAGTACGCCTGATATTGACGGCTCTGATCTGGTCATTACGCTCGGCGGCGACGGCACGCTGCTGCGCGCTGCTCGCATCCTCAACCATCGCGAGATTCCTATCCTCGGTCTTTCCTATGGTCACCTGGGCTTTTTAACTGCTGCGAGCCCCGAGGAGCGCGACATTCTTAAGGTCGTGAGCGACGCCCTTTCCGGCGAGCTGCACGTGAGCCGTCGCGCCACCATCGCTGCGGATATCGTGTCCGTGCGCGAAGACGGTACGAAGGATGTCGTGCGCACCTTCGCCCTCAACGACATGGCGCTTACCCGCGGTCCGCTGTCCGATATGGTCGAGTTCGACATCACGGTGTCGGGCCACCATATCGATCGACTGCGTGGCGACGGCGTGGTCGTGTCCACGGCGACTGGTTCTACGGGTTACGCACTCAGTGCCGGTGGCCCCATCGTGAGCCCCGACTATACGGGCATGGTCTGCGTACCCATTGCGCCGCACACCATTCAGGCCCGCGCCTTCTTGACTTCGCCGAGTGATGTCGTCGAAATCTTTATGTCCGATGATCGCCCGAGCGTTCCGGCGATCGCTATCGATGGACAGTTTATTACCTGCGATGGCACCGTTGAGAGCGTGGCTGTGCGCCGCGGGCCCGGAGATGTGCTGCTGCTCGATTACGGCCCCGAGAGCTTCTATAACTCGGTGAGCCGCGTATTCTACGGAGTCCGTCATGATCGATGAGCTGCAGGTTTCCAACATTGCACTCATTCGCGAGGCGACGCTGGTGCCGAGTGCCGGCCTGACTGTCCTGACCGGCGAGACCGGCGCCGGCAAGACCGCGCTGCTCTCGGCCCTCAAGCTTATTTTGGGTGAGCGCGCGGATTCGTCGACGGTGCGCGAGGGCGAGGCGCTGGCGAGCGTCGAGGCGCGGCTGTTTGACGGGCCGCACGACACGGAGGGGTTCACCGTTCAGCGTAGCCTTTCTGCCGAGGGCCGCAGCCGCGTGAAGATTGACGGCCGCATCGCCAGTGTGCGCGAGCTTTCGGAGCGCGTTGGCGTGATGATGGATCTGTGCGGCCAGCACGAGCATCAGCGCTTGCTCGATCCGGCGCATCACGTTGCGATGGTCGATGCCTGGGCGGGGCGCTCTGCGCTTGAGGCGCTGGATGTGTACCGCGCCTGCTTTAAAGCCTCGCGCGCGGCTGCCAAGGAGGTCCGTCGCGTCGAGGAGGCCTCGCGTGCGCAGGGGAGTCGCGTCGAGGAAGCGCGTTTTGCCCTCGAGCGCATCGGCGAGGTCGACCCCAAACCGGGCGAGTACGAGGAACTCGAGGAACTGCTGCCGCGCTCCGAACATGCCGAGGTACTGGTTGCCACGGCTAGCGATGCCCATGCATCGCTTGCCGCCGAAGGGGGAGCGCTCGATGCCGTGAACAGCGCCGTGGCAGAGCTTTCCCGAATGGCTACCGTCGATCGCAAACTGGGCGACATTGCCGATACGCTTTCGGACGCCTGTATCTCCCTTGAGGATTGCGCGAACGAGCTTCGTGCCTATCGCGATGGCGTCGCCTTCGATCCGCGCGAGCTCGATCGCATGCGTGAGCGGTATTCCGACCTCAAGGGCCTGTTGCGTCAGTGGGGTCCCACCATGGACGATGTTTTTGCTATGCGCGATCGCTCGCAAGAGCTGCTGTCCTTGGTCGATGATGGTGATGAGCAGATCAAAAAGGCGCGTGAGGCACTCGGGAGCGCCGAGCGCGAGTTGTTTGCCGCTGCCAAGGCACTTAAGCGCGCTCGCAATACGGCGGCCCCGCGCTTCTGCCACGAGGTCTGCCGCCAGATGGCTCGCCTGGAGATGGGCGGCGCCGAGCTCGTCTGGGAGTCGCGCGATCTTCCCCGTGCTGAGTGGACGCCCGTTGGTCCTTCGAGCTACGAGCTGCTATACCGCAGCGGTGCCGGCTTGACGCCACGTCCCCTGCGTCGAATTGCGTCGGGCGGCGAGCTCAGCCGCGTCATGCTGGCAAGTAAGGTTGTCCTCGGTAACGCGGACGGTGTTGATACGCTGGTGTTTGACGAGGTCGATGCTGGTGTCGGTGGCTCCACGGCGCGTGCGCTCGCGGGCGTGCTGGCAGATCTCGCCTCTACGCATCAGGTGATTGTCGTAACCCACTTGGCGCAGGTCGCCGTCATGGCTGACAAACATTATGTTGTCAGCAAGGAACCGGGCGATGTTCCCCAGACGCATTTGGACGAGGTAACCGGCGAAGCGCGTACCGCCGAGATCGCCCGCATGTTGAGCGGCGATCAGTCCGAGGCGAGCTTGGCCCACGCCAAGCAGATGCTTGAAGAAGCTCGAGGCTAGGTTGTATCACCGGTGTTGGTGGGACAAAATAGACTGAATTTTTTGTCCCACTACGCGTTTTACTCCACGACCTTATCCGGCTGGATGAGCTCCTCGTAGTAGCTGATATGCTCACGCGCGTCTTCAATCTCGGGCAGCAGGAAGTTGTAGATGACTTCGATGATCATCGTGGCACTGATCTTGGAGAACGCAAAGTCGCCTGTCGTCAGCAGCGCTTCGTGGTTGACGGTATTAAAAGTGTAGTCTGCCAGGCGCGCGAGTGGGGATTTGCTGTCACTGCTGATGACGACTACGGTTGCGCCGCAGTTGCGAGCCGCTTTTGCCATGCGATTCAATCGGCGCGATTTGCCGGAGTTTGAGATAAGCACGATGACGTCACCCGGGCGTAACGTGAGCGCAAAGCCGATTGATGTCTCGCTAATGGTGCTCGCCATGCAGCGCAGGCCCAGCTGCGAAAACTTAAACGTCGCATCGAGCGCGACCGCGTTCGTATTGCCCACAGCTGCAAACTCAATAACCCCTGCATGCTTAAGGGCATGCACAACAGCCGCCAGCGTATCGTGGTCGATCCCGTCGATGGTCGCATTAAGCTCGCTCACCTTGGCAGCCAGGATATTCTTGAGGCTCTGCTCCATATTGTCGAGCGAGACCTCGTCAGTCAGGCCCTCGTTACGCTGGCTTTCCAAATCCCTCGCCAACGAAAACTGAAAGCTGCGGAAGCTACCAAAGCCAAGCTTGCGGCAGAAGCGCGAAACGGTCGCCTCGGACGTGGCGGCGGCGCGCGAGAGCTGAGCGGCCGTGAGGCGTGGCGCCTCGGACTGGTGCTCCAATATATAGTCGACAATGCGCTGCTCGGACTCGCTGTATCCCTGATGGGTGCTAATGAGGGAAAGTGCGCTCTTGCTACTATCGGTCATGGATGGCTCCTGGTTGGCATGAAAATCTAGCTTGATTTGCAATGCCATAGTATACGGGCATTTTCAATTACAAGATACACCTTGCCGTTTCAAGTGTTGATGGTAAACTTTCACTTACCGTTTACGGTTATGAAAGAACCTTTCACCGGAGATTTGCACCTTAGCTCTTCTCACGCGGACGGTAGGTTGGTATCTTTCAGTTGTGGAAAAACGCGCATCGAAGCGCGTGTAGGGGAGCGCCCGCGGGCGCTGTACTCAAGAAGGAGGGACACATGGCTAAGTTTGACATCATCGCCGCGACCGGTTGCCCGACCGGCATTGCGCACACCTTCATGGCGAAGGAGGCGCTGGAGAAGGCAGCTGCCGAGCGCGGTCTGACCATTAAGGTCGAGACTCATGGCCAGGTCGGTGTCGAGAACGAGCTCACCAAGAGTGAGATCGCTGGTGCCAAGGCCGTCGTCGTCGCAGCCGACAAGGATGTCCAGGCTGAGCGTTTCGCCGGTAAGCCCATGGTTTCCGTTGGTGTTTCCAAGGCCCTGTCCGTTGAGGCCGCCGGTAAGCTGATTGACCGCGCGCTCGCCGCCAAGGGCGACAGCACGGTTGCAGCCGCTGCCGATGTCGAGGATGAGGTCGAGGAGAAGGAGTCCATCGGCCACGTCATCTACAAGAACCTCATGAACGGCGTCAGCCACATGCTGGTCTTCGTCGTTGCCGGTGGTGTTCTGACCGCCGTTTCGTTCCTGTGGGGCATTACGTCCTTCGATTCGACGGCGTCTGACTACAACAGCTTTGCTGCGATGCTCAAGATCATCGGCGGCATCGCCATGAACCTCATGGTTCCGGTGCTTTCCGCCTACATCGCCGAGTCCATCGGCAAGCGCCCGGCGCTCGTCCCCGGCTTTGTTGCCGGTATGATCGCCATCCAGGGCCTGCCTGTTAACGCCGAGACCGGCATGATCGATGCCGGTGGCGCCGGCGTGGGCTTCGGCTTCCTGGGCGGCATCGTCGGTGGCTTCCTCGCCGGTTATGTCATCCTGCTGCTCGAGAAGGTCTTTGCCGGTCTGCCCAAGAACCTGGACGGCCTCAAGGCTATCTTCCTGTACCCGCTGTTCTCGACGGCTATCGTCGGCCTGGTCATGCTCGGCATTTCCGGCCCCATGGCTGCCATCAACACCGCCATGATGGACTTCCTCAAGGGCCTGTCCGCCTCTGGCGCTGTTGTCCTGGGTCTTGCCATTGGCTGCATGTGCGCCTTTGACATGGGCGGCCCGGTCAACAAGGCTGCTTACGTCACCGGTACCGCTATGCTCACCGAGGCTCTGGCCGCCGGTGTTGGCACCGACACTTACAACTTCGGCACCAACTTCATGGCTGCCGTCTCCGCCGCTTGCATCGTTCCGCCGCTGATTACCACCTTCGCCGTCGTTGTCGGCAAGAAGTACTTCAGCCAGGAGGATCATGACGCCGGTGTCGTCAACCTCATCCTTGGTTGCACCCACATCACCGAGGGCGCCATTCCGTTCATGACCAAGAACATCTGGCCCGTCATGCCCATCATGATGCTCGGTTCCTCTATCGCTTCGATCCTGACCATTATGTTCAACGTTCACGATCCGGCGCCTCACGGTGGCTTCCTGGTCCTGCCCGTTGTCGAGAACGGTCCGCTGTGGGTCCTCGCGATCCTCATCGGCGCCGTGGTCGGTGGCATCCTGTTCGTGGCCTTCAAGAAGTACGACTTCGAGAAGAATCAGAAGGCCGCTCCTGCAGCCAAGCCCGTTGAGGCCCCCAAGGCCGCTGCCGTCGAGGCTCCCAAGGCCGAGGCTGCCGACTTCGTGAAGGTCGAGAATGTCTTTGTCGCCGAGGACTTCGCTTCTCGTGACGAGGCTCTGAGCTTCGTTTCCAACCAGGCTGTCAAGGCCGGTATCGCCAGCGACGCCGACGCCGTGATGAATGCCTTCTTGGCCCGCGAGGCCGAGGGCACCACGGGCATGATGGAGGGCTTCGCCATCCCGCATGCCAAGTCCGACGCCATTACCGAGGCTGCCGTTATCGTCGTCAAGGACGAGTCCGGCGTGACCGGTTGGGACACCATGGACGGCGCTCCCGTCAACGTGGCCATCGCTCTGCTCATCCCCGGTGCTCAGGCCGGCACTACGCACCTCAAGATCCTGTCCAAAGTCGCTGAGGCGCTCATGGACGAGGACTTCCGTGCCACCGTCAAGGGTTCCACCGACGCCGCCGAGATCGCCAAGACGATCAACGCTCGCCTGGTCTAACCCCCCCCAGCTCGCGAATAACATCGCCCCCTGTATATAAGGCGGAGTCCCTCTCCAGGGCCTCCGCCTTTTTTTTATCCCTCCCATAAGTTGCGGTGAAATAGGGACTGTTTAAACGATTCAACCCCAAATTCAGTTCCTATTTCACCGCAACTTATAAAAGGGCATAGAGGGGGCTGCCTATCGAGTCTTTGTCGCGAACAGTTCATCAGCCAGAATTCCTTTCGCACGATATTGCTCTGAGCCGACCGAGTTTCCGCAGCTTGCCTGCCGGGCGGGGCGGTTAAGTTTGTCGCGAGTTCCGCACGCAAAGGAAAGCACTTAATGTGCTTTCCGTCTTGCGCAGGACTGTAGAGCAGCAAACTTAACCGCCCCGCCCGGCAGGCAAGCGTACAGGAACGACATCTGTCCAACAATTCGTGCGAAACATAATGAAAAACCGTTTGATGTGAGTTAATATAAACAACGTCGTGAATCTGACTCCTGCCACATGCATGACAGGGGTTAAACACAAAAAGGAGTCAACTATGGTTTCTGAGAAGGCTACCCTCGTTAATCCTCAGGGTCTGCACATGCGTCCGGCTGGTCTGTTCGCCTCCACCATGGGCAAGTACGCCTGTGACGTGACGGTCGTTACCCCCGAGAAGGAGGTCAACGGCAAGTCCCCGATGGCCCTCATGGCTGCTGGTATCCCCTGCGGCACCGAGGTCGAGGTCAAGTGCGACGGCGCTGACGAGGCCGAGGCTCTGGCTGCTGCCATCGAGCTCATCAAGAGCGGTCTTGGCGAGTAGAACTCAAACGGGTCGCATGTTGAACAACTAAGTTCATATTTGGGGGCGCAGTGACCTGTGTAAGGTAGCTGCGCTCTTTTGTCATGGATATGGCAAAACGCTTTATCACATGACACGGAGAGAGGAATGGGAATGTATCAGGGAGTCAACGCTTCCGAGGGCATCGGTATCGGCACCGTCATGGTCGCCGTCGATCCCGACTTGACGTTTGAGCCGCACGAGGTTGCTGATTCGGCAGCAGAGAAGGAGCGCTATCAGACCGCTCTTTCGGTCTTCTGCGAGAAGACCCAGGCTCAGGCCGACCACATGAAGGAGACGGTGGGCGAGGCCGAGGCCGAGATCATGAGCGGACACATTGTCCTGGCTCAGGACCCGGGCATGACCGACGCCATCAACGCCGCCATTGACGGCGGCACCTGCGCCGAGCAGGCGCTCATGGACACCTCGACCATGTTCGAGAACATGTTCCTGTCCATGGACGACGAGATGTTCCGTCTGCGCGCGGCCGACATCGCCGACATCCGCACCGGTATTCTGGCCGAGCTGCTGGGCAAGGAGGTCGTCGACCTCTCCGTCCTGCCCGAGAACACCGTCGTTGTCGTGCACGACCTCACGCCGTCCATGACCGCCACGATCGATAAGGCCCACGTCGCCGGTATCGTCACCGAGACCGGTGGCCGCACGTCGCACTCCGCGATCATTGCGCGCGCCCTCGAGATCCCGGCTGTCCTTTCGGTTTCCAACAGCTGCACCGCGCTGCGCAACGGTATGACCGTTGTCGTCGACGGTGGCAAGGGTATCGTCGAGGCCGATCCCGACGAGGAGACGCTCGCTGCCTACACCGCCAAGGCCGAGGCCTTCGCTGCCGAGAAGGCAGCCCTCGAGGCCTTCCGTGGCAAGCCGTCCGTGACTGCCGATGGCATCAAGAAGATCATCGCCTGCAACATCGGTAACCCCGATGACGTGCCCAACGCGCTCGATCACGACGCCGAGGCCATCGGTCTGTTCCGCTCCGAGTTCCTGTTCATGGATTCTGCTGAGCTTCCTTCCGAGGAGGAGCAGTTCAACGCCTACCGTAAGGTCGCCAGCGCGCTCAAGGGTGCTCCGGTCATCATCCGCACGCTCGATGTGGGTGGCGACAAGGAGATTCCGTATCTGCACATGGTCAAGGAAGATAACCCCTTCATGGGCTTCCGCGCCGTGCGTTACTGCCTGGCCAATCCCGACCAGTACAAGGTCCAGCTCCGCGCTCTGCTGCGCGCTAGCGCCTTCGGTGACGTCAAGATCATGATCCCGCTCGTCACCTGCGTCGAGGAGGTCTTGGCTGTCAAGGAGCTCGTCGAGCAGTGCAAGGCCGAGCTGACCGAAGAGGGTCGCAAGTTCAACGAGAACATCGAGGTCGGCATCATGGTCGAGACGCCCGCCGCTTCGCTGCTCGCAGACCGTCTTGCCGAGGTCGCCGACTTCTTCTCCATCGGCACCAACGACCTGATCGGCTACACCATGTGCGCCGACCGTGGCAACGACACCATCTCCAACCTGTACCAGGTGTACTATCCCGCCGTGCTCCGCTCGCTCAAGAACATCATCGAGAGCGGCGTGAAGGCCGGTATCATGGTCGGTATGTGTGGCGAGGCCGCTGCCGATCCGCTGCTCGAGCCGCTGCTGATCAGCTGGGGCCTGGAGGAGTTCTCGATGAGCGCTCCGTCGATCCTGCGCGCCCGCAAGACCATCAGCCAGTGGACCAAGGCCGAGTGCGACGAGCTCGCCGAGAAGGCGCTCGCCTGCAACACCGCTGCCGAGGTCAAGGCACTGCTCGAGTCCGCAGCTCGCTAATTTGGTATCAGAGGTAACCGCGTGGTTGGAATGGGCCGGCCACGCGGCCCTCACATATACAGGGGGTACTGTAAATGTTCTACACGCTAACCGCTAACCCGGCTGTCGACATGACGGTTTCGAGCTCTCCGCTCGAGCCCGACGAGAACGTCCGCACCGGCTCGGCCAGCTACACGGCTAACGGCAAGGGCCTCGACGTGTCCTTCGCCTTTAAGAAGATGGGCGTCGACACCGTCGCACTCGGCTTCTTCGCTGGCTTCACGGGCAAGTTCATCGTCGAGGAGGTCATGAACCTGGGTTGCCTCTGCCGCCCGGTCTGGACCGACGGTATCACGCGCATTAACACCTACGTCAACGATGGCCAGCACGAGTACGGCATCCTGAACCCTGGCGCTCCTATTACGCCGCAGCACCAGGAGGAGCTCTACAACATCCTGGACACCGCGGGCGATCTTGAGTGCCTGATCGTCTCCGGCTCCGTACCTCCCAAAGCTACGCCCGACTTCCTGGCTCAGGTCATGGAGCACGCTCAGGCTCGTGGCGCCGACGTCGTCCTGGACCTGTCCTCTGACAAGCTCAAGGAGCTCGCTCACAAGAAGCCGCTGCTCATCAAGCCGAACCATCACGAGATGAAGGCCATCTTCGGCGTGCCGGTCGACACTGACGACGAGGTTCGCGTTGCCATGAAGATGGCTCACGACGCTGGCGTTCAGAACGTGCTGCTCACCCGTGGTAGCCGCGGCGACGCTTACTTCTCCAACGGCGAGGACATCTGGTACGCCAAGCGTGAGTTCAACATCAAGCTGGTTTCTTCCGTCTGCGCCGGCGACTGCACCCTCGCTGCGTTCCTGCACAAGTGGTACAGGGATCGCGACAACGTCGAGGAGGCCATGAAGCTCGCTATGGCCACCGGCGCCAACGTTGCCGAGTCCGTCGGCATTGGCGACTTTGGTCACGTCGACGAGTACAGCAAGCGCGTTGCTGTCCGCAAGCTCGATCGTCAGTAATCGAAACGCGACATATTCGTGCGCATGCGGCGCCCCGGTTTCGGCCGGGGCGCCTTTTTTGTTTCGTCATGGGGGAGGGGTGTCCTGCCGTACTTCATCGCTTCCACACCGTTCACCGAGTTGCCCTAGCCTTTTACCGATGCGTGGAATATACTTTCATTAACACGTTGCTTCGTGAAAGGAACATTCATGATTTACACGCTCACTGCAAATCCCGCCATTGACTACAACATCGCCTGTGACGGTCTTGCTGCCAACACCGTCACGCGTACCCGCAACGCCGTCTACACGCCCAACGGCAAGGGCCTCAACGTCTCGTTTACGCTTGACCACTACGGTGTCGACACCACGATCCTGGGTTTCTTCGCCGGCTTCTCGGGCGAGTTTATCGTTAAGGGCGCCGAGGCCCTGGGCGTGCCCGTCAAGCCCGTGTGGACCGACGGCATCACGCGCGTCAACGTGTTCCTCAATGCCGGCCCCGACACCGAGTACAACATGGTCAACGCCGGTGCCGCCATCAACGAGGCCAATGAGCAGGAGATGTTTGAGCTCATCGATTCGCTCGATGACATGACCTGCCTGGTCATCAGCGGCTCGCTGCCTCCCAACACTTCCGAGGGCTTCCTGGCCGAGGTCCTGCGCCGTGTCAAGGCCAAGGGGGCCGAGTTCGTCCTCGACATCTCGAGCCATCAGCTGGCAGACCTCATTGCCATGGAGCCGCTGCTGATCAAGCCCAATGACGATGAGCTGCTCGACATCTTTGGCATTAAGGTGAGCGGTGGCGACGACGAGTCCGTCAAGGGCGCGATGGCCGAGCTGCACGCCAAGGGCGCCAAGAACGTGCTGCTGACCCTTGGTGGCGCCGGTGCGTACTTCTCCAACGGCGAGCACATCTGGTTTGCCAATCGCACCTTCGACGTCAAGCTGCTGTCGACGGTGTGCGCTGGCGATTCCTCGCTCGCTGCCTTCCTGTCCGTATGGCATGACGCCCCCGAGCGAGTCGAGGATGCCCTGCGCCTTTCGATGGCTACCGGCGCCAACGTGGTCGAGTGCCCGGGCCTGGGCGACTTTGCCAAGGTGGACGAATACAAGAAGAACATCGAAGTTCGTCAGGTCTGCTAGCCGCATCGAAAAATCGCTGCCGAACACCCGCTTTGGATCTCCGAGGCGGGTGTTTTTTGTGCACTGAACGCATATGGCGTCTGCTGTCTCGTTTTATGGAATTGACGACGCGATTGCGTGTGCGCGCTTTCTCGTTTCTTGTTAGACTTCTTGAGAACCATCGATTAACGCTCACAAGTGCAGGAGGCCATAGGCATGTGCAATGTTTCGCTCAACGGTACTCAACCGTCCGATGCGTCCCTGTGCGTCCTGCGCGCGCTTGAGGCGGCTGGTCTTGAGGCTTGGTACGTGGGCGGTTGGGTGCGCGACGCCCTGATGGGGTGCCCCAGCCACGATGTTGATATGTGCTGTAGCGGCCTGTGGCAGGAGTCCAAAGCGGCGCTCGAGGCCGCCGGCATCGCGGTTGTGGAGTCGGGCATTAAATTTGGCGGAATCACGGCTATTTCCGATGGCGAGCGTATCGAGGTCACCACGTACCGTTTGGATGGCTTTTACACCGATGGTCGCCATCCCCAGAGTGTGGAGCGTGCCGCCTCGCTCGAGGACGATCTGGCGCGCCGCGACTTTACCGTCAACGCCATGGCCTGGCATCCCGAGCGCGGGCTTGTCGACCGCTACGACGGCCAGGGTGACTTGGAGCGCAAGCTGATTCGCGCTGTCGGCGATCCCAAGCGTCGCTTTAACGAGGACGCCCTGCGCATGTTGCGTGCGGTGCGCTTTGCCTGCCGCCTGGACTTTATGATTGAGCCCGAGACTAAGTGCGCGCTTGCCGAGTGCGCGCCGCTGCTCGATGCCGTGGCGCGTGAGCGTGTGGGTATTGAGCTCGAGGGCATTCTTTCGACCGGTCATGGGGGAGACGCGATGCTCCGCTACCCCGAGCTCATCTGTGCCGCTGTGCCCGAGCTGGCCCCGGCCCGTGGCTTTGACCAGTGTAGCGTCTACCATGCCTTTAACGTCTACGAGCATATCGCCCGTGTGCTGACGGTGGCAGGGGAGCTGGCGCTGTGTGACGGCGTCGCGCCCTCGTCGAGCCTGATGTGGGCGGCGTTTTTGCACGATGTGTCCAAGCCCGAGTGCTTCACGGTCGATCACGCCGGCAGCGGACACTTCTATGGTCATCCCGAGCTCGGCGCCAAGAAGGCGCGCGTCATTATGGATCGCCTGGCGCTCTCGCACGACTTGGTGCGCGACGTGTGCCTGCTCATCAAATATCACGACAAGCCGCTGCGCCCCGAGCGCTCCTGCCTGCTCAATATGATGCGCGCGCTTTCGGGCGAGGGCGTCGATACGCCGCGTCTGATGGACGAGCTCATGGACCTCAAGCGTGCCGACACACTTGGCAAGGCCCCGTCGTGCTTCTATTACGTCGAGACGATTGAGGAGATGCGCGCGCTGGCGCACGAGCTGCTGAATGCGGGGGAACCCTATACGCTCAGGATGCTCGCCATCAACGGCGGCGACCTGATCCGTGCCGGAGTCAAGCCCGGGCCGGAACTGGGTCAGCTTCTCAACTCCGCTCTCGACGCCGTGATCGATGACAACATTCCCAACGAGCGCGAAGCTCTTTTGGTCTATCTCAACTTGAATTAGCTACCCAGTTTACCTGCGTGTTCCATAACCTGCCGACAATTTTTCGGCAATTTGGAATTTCTTCTTGCGCTGACGTTTTTTGTCCCGTAATATATTTCCTCGCAGCACGGCAGTGCAGGTGTCATGTGGCCCGTTCGTCTAGCGGTTTAGGACGCCGCCCTCTCAAGGCGGAGATCACCAGTTCGAATCTGGTACGGGCTACCACGCATCTGATACCCGGACTTCCCATGGAAGGCCGGGTTTTTTATTTTCAAACAACCGTCTGCAATTCCCGTTTGAACCAGAGCTTTGCGTTCTGCTTATGGTCCTTGCGGGTACAATATCCAAGATATTTTGACTGTTAGAAGGAGTCTCATGACGGAGTCCTCTCAGCATACGTCTAAGCCCCAGGTTGAGGTTGAGGCCTCGGGCGGAGATGACAATAAGAGCGCACGCCGCGGCGCCATCTTTATCGGCGTCGTGCTGGTGGGTTATATCGTCTATCTGGTGGTAACCGGGCAGATGGGGCAGTTCTGGGCCGCTATGTCGAGCGTGCAGGCGTCATGGCTCTTTGTCGCGTGTCTTTGCATGTTCATGTATCTGTTCTTTGGCATTGTGGCCTATGCGATCGCCGTATGGCTCGACCCTAATTCACCCGTCGGCATTCGCGACCTGATTTCGGTCGAGGCGAGTGGCATCTTCTTTGGCAACCTCACACCTATGATGATGGGCTCGACTCCCGCCCAGATCTACCGCCTGACCAAAGCGGGCCAAAATGTCGGCGAGGCCGGCGCCACGCAGTTCACGCGCTTTATCGTGTACCAGTTTGGCCTCGTTGCCTGGGGCGCTATCCTCCTGCTTGCTCGCATGCCGTTTTTCGCCGAGCGCTATGGCGACATGACGCTGCTGTGCGTCTTTAGCTTTGGCGGACACTGCTGCATCTTGCTGGGAATCTTCGCCGTCGCGCTCATGCCTAAGACCGTCACGCGCGTCGCCCATTGCATCATTAATTGGCTCGAGCGCATAGGCGTCTCGGCCACTAAGATCGAGGGATGGCGCACGTTTGTCGATGGCGAGATCTACTCCTTCTCCGAGAAGTTCAAGCTTTCGGCCGGACATTTTTCTTCCATGCTGCTCACCGTGTTTATTACCATGCTGCAGCTCGCGTTTTTCTATCTGGTTCCGTATTTCCTGATGCTTGCCTTTGGCCACCACGAGGTCGACTTTTTCTCGGTCATGGCCGCGAGCGCCTTTGTCCAGCTGCTGAGCTCTGCGGTCCCCTTGCCCGGTGGAACCGGTGGCGCTGAGGGCGGCTTTGCATTGTTCTTGGGTCATTTCTTTGGGTCGGCTTCGACCGCCGGCTATCTGCTGTGGCGCCTCATTACGTTTATTGCGCCGACCATTTTGGCTGCGCCCCTGCTGGGCCTTAAGAGCGCCCACAACGAGAGCATCCATGCGCGCTGGGATCGCGTGATGCGCAAGCTCGGCCGCACGCCTCAGACGCCCTCTGCGCCCACTAAGCCGCGCCCCACGAATGCTGTTACCGTTGATCCCAAGAAGCACGCTCAGAAGGCTTCTGGGGCCGCTAAGCCGGCTCATAAAGCCTATGTGCGCCAGACAGGCGATGGTATTCGCGTATCTCCGTCTGCACTCAATAAGAAGAAGCATCCTAAGTCGCAGTAGGGCAGTCGTGCGTTCTTCATGATGCGGGGCATATTTGTGCTATTTGGGGGATAATCCTCTTACGTAGATTATCTCTCATCTGTTGATGAATGCTCGCATATCGAAGGGACACGCCCATGGCAACCAACAAACCGCGTCTTGATCGTCGCATCGTTCGCAGCCGTAATGCCATCCTTTCGGCTTTCGAGCGCCTGCTCATGGAAAAGCCGCTGGCAGACATTACGGTGAGTGCCATCGCGCGCGAGGCCAATGTCGACCGCAAGACCTTTTACGTTCACTTTGGTACGGTTGACGGCCTGCTCGATGCCATTGCCGTCGATGTGGTGGAGATGATTGTCGACTCGGTCGAGAAAACGCTTGCTTCCATGGACGGCGACACCAATGAGCGCGCCCTGGGCGCGGCGGCGACCTTCTTTAAAACCGTTAACGAGGCACTGTGCAACAACTTGGTGCTCAATCGTCAGCTGATCGAGAATATTCCGCTCGATGATTTCATGGCTCGTCTTCGTGCGCCGCTCGAACATGAGATTGCCGAGCGCGATCTGCTGCCCCAAGGTCTCAAGGACGAGATGTTCGACTATTATCTGGCGTTTTTGCTGTCGGGTATTATCGGTATCTATCGCACGTGGGCACTGTCTGACGGCTCGGTTCCTATCGAGCGCGTCTCTGAGGTCGCCAACGACCTGACTCTTAATGGCCTGTCGAGTCTGGAATCTCGCTTGGAATAGCATTGATAATTCAACAACTTAAAGAAGTTGCGGTGGAATAGGGATCGTTTTGGCTATTGGTAGGCCGTTCTGGTCCCTATTTCACCGCAACTTAGTAAAACTGTTTTGATGGTAAGGCGGAGCAGCCTCGAAGATGAGCCTCGAGACTGCTCCGCTTCATTTCTGAGCGTTTGTCGTGTAGGGCAGCATTAATCGCCGTTTTTGAGTATGCGGCCCTGTTTTTCGAACTTGTGCATGTCGCTATCGGCCATGCCCTGCGACTTGTCCTCGTGACGCTTGGCGTATAACGGATCGTCGGAGTCGTTCCAGATGCGGTCGGCGACAGGTGACCATGCCTCGGCGGCAGCCTGGGTCTTTTCGCGCAGCTGCTCGGGTGACTCCTTCTCGATGAGATCGGTGCTCATTGCGCCACTCTCGGCGACCAGTTTGGGCAGCACGTCGGGATTCTCGAGCATGGGGCATGGTTTGAGGTAGTTGTCGTTAAACGGCATGTTCTCGTAGTACTTCATAAAGAGGGGAGAGCGCAGCGCGTCGAGTAAGCTCACATCGTGGATGTTGGCGTTTGAGTAGTGGATGAACACGCACGGCTCCACGTCTCCGGCGGCGTTGATGTGCAGGTAGCGGCGGCCGCCGGCGATACATCCGCCTACAAACTCGCCGTCGTTTTGGAAGTCGAGCGTAAACAACGGCTTCTTCTCACGCATTTCGCGGATAAAGTGATACATGTGCTCGCGCTGCTCGGGCGTGGGCATGAGCTCGGGGGTTGCGTTGCGGCCAACCGGCATAAAGTGGAAGTACCAGCAGAAGAGTGCTCCCTCGCCGATCATCCAGTCCATGTTCTCCTCGGTAGCAACCGTATCGGCATTGGCGCTGGTCCAACAGGTGGAGATACCAAACGGCAAGTCGCGCTCGCGCAGGAGTTTCATGGCGTGCTCGATCTTTGCGTAGGTACCCTCGCCGCGACGGGCGTCGGTTGTGTGCTCATTGCCCTCGGCGCTGATGGCAGGGACAAAATTACCTACGCGAATCATGTCGTCGCAGAAGGCCTCGTCGATCAGCGTGGAGTTGGTAAAGCAGAGAAACACGCAGTCCTGATGTTTTTCGCAAATTCTGATCAGGTCGTGCTTGCGGACGAGCGGCTCGCCGCCGGTATAGATGTAGATATGCGTACCGAGCTCTTTGCCCTGCGTAACGATAGAGTCGATGTCTTCGAACGAGAGATTCTGCTTGTAGCCGTACTCGGCGGCCCAGCAGCCCGTGCAATGCAGGTTGCAGGCGCTCGTGGGATCGAGCAGGATGGCCCACGGAACGTTGCACTGGTACTTTTCGCGGTTCTTTTCCTGCTCTGGCCAAGCAAGCAGGTTGGCGTCGACAATGAGGGTCTTAAGCAGTTTGGTTCGCATCTGGGGATTAAGGCTGAACACACGCATGATCAGGTCATACCAATTGCCGCGGCTCTTGATGACATTGGTGAATGCCTCTCGCTGTACAGGAAATACGCGATTGGGGACCAGCTTGTTCACGAGGTCCATGATTTTGTCGATGTTTTCTTGCGGGTTGTCGTCGAGATAATCGATGAGCTTGTTAAGCGCTGCACGCTCTGCTGACTGTGTAAGCGACATGGGTATATCCTTTCACGTGTGCTTAATGTGTGATAATACCCACTTGTAGATTAAACGAAGTCTAAAGATTTGGAATGTGTCTATTCAACGAATCAATTTAATTTGGGGTGAAGCGTTATACGCCGACACCTTCTAAGTTGCGGTGAAATAGTGTCAGATGGGGATGCGGACGATTTCTTGGGCCGCGCCTAGGCGTATCCATTGGAATCCTCCGATGCGCCTTCGCACGCTTGCATGACCTCGATACCATGCGATCGTGCGAACTCGACGAGCTCTGCGTTGCGGGCGTTTATGGTGCCGAAGGCGGCGGGGCACACGATAAGGCGCGCGCAGTGGACGAGGAGCTCTTTGGCGCGGGCTATGCTTTTATCCCCGATCGGCTCGAAGGCGCGCTCGGCCACGCATTCCGTCGCCAGGTCGCGCGCGAGCTCGCAGTCGATGTCCCCTTCGTGCAGAACGCCCGCGTAGAACGCCTTGCCCTGCCGGATGAGCTGGCGAAACACAGCCGACCCCGTACCTGCGCCGGCGATGACGAACGTGTGCGCATCGCCGTGTGGGCGCCCAATTTCCACGCTGCCGAAGCGCTCGTTGAAGGTGCCATGTTGAAGGCCGTAGAGCTCGCCAATCGTCTCGCGCGTGAATATGTCCTCGGGTGCGCCGGCGCGGAAGACCCGGCCGTCCTTCACGCAAATCACCTTGTCGGCGCTTTTCTGCGCGAGCTCGAGTTCGTGGATGGACATGATGACAGCCACATTCCGCGATTTCGCAAGGTGGCGTAGTATTCGCAGCAGGTCGATCTGGTAGCGGATATCGAGATACGACGTGGGCTCGTCGAGCACGAGCACACGCGGATCCTGCGCGATGGCACGTGCGAGCATGACGCGCTGGCGTTGCCCGTCGCTTATCTGCATGAAGTCGCGCTCGGCGAGCTCTTCCACATGTGCGGTTTTCATGGCCTCATCGAACCGACTATGGTCGTCGGGCGAGAGTGTGCCCATTCGCCCGGTGTAGGGATGCCTTCCCGCCTCCACGATATCGCGGCAGGTGAGGAGCTCGGTCCGGGGGCGATCTGTCAGCATAACGGCAAGGTTCCTTGCGAACTCCGCCGTCTTCCATCGGGAAATCTCCCGCCCGTCGAGCTCGACCGCGCCGGCAAGCGGTGCCAGATGGCGTGTGATGGTTTTCAAGATGGTCGACTTGCCCGAGCCGTTCGGCCCGATGAGTGCAACGACGTCGCCCGCGCGAACCTCCAGATCGACGCCTTCGACTACGACCTTCTTGTCGTAGCCCGCCGACAGGTTGCTTATGCGGAAAAGCGGCGCTCCGTCAGCCTGCGTTTCGACCGGGGTTTCGAGGTTCGACTCCGCTCGAAGGAGGCGTTCCGCGCGCAGTTCCGCACGAGCCGAAAGTGCCTTCTGGCGCTTTCGTGCGAGCTCAGGACTGTCTAAGCATGGAATGTCCCCTCCGAGCGTTTTGGGCTGCGGCACGAATTTCCCCATCTACCTCACCCGCTTCTTCAACATGAGTGCGATAACCACCGGCGCGCCGAAGATGGCGGTGACGGCGCTGATGGAAAGCTCGACGGGGGAGAACAGCGTGCGCGCGATCAAATCGCAGCCCGCGCAGAAGATGGCGCCTCCCAAGAAGCACGCAGGAATCACGCGGATGGGCTTCGACGACTTCAGCGCCGACTTAACGAGATGCGGAACCGCGATGCCTACGAACGACACCGGACCAGCGAACGCGGTCACGCAGGCGGAGAGCATGCTCGCTAGAAGGACGAGCACCACGTGGAAGCGTGCGACGTTCACGCCGACGCTTTTCGCGTAGGCTTCTCCCAGCTGGAAGGCGGAAAGGGGCTTCGATATCGCGAATACGCATGCGCTCACGGTGATCACCACGACCGCGATGACCGCGATGTCGTCCCAGCTCGAACCCGAGAAGCTACCCAAAGACCAGTTGTGCAGGTTCACGATGGACTGGTCGTCGGCGAAGGCGATGAGAAAGTTCGTCGCCGCCGAGCAGATGTATCCCACCATGACGCCCGCCACGATGAGCATGGCCATGGAACTTATGCGCCGTGCGATGAGGAGCACGAAGCCGATGGTGATAAGCGAGCCCAGAAACGCTGCGGCCACCATGGCCGGCGAGGACATGGCCTGGTTCGCGCCCAGAAGTACGATCATCGTAAGCGCGACGACGAACTTTGCGCCCGAGGAGACGCCCAAGATGAACGGGTCGGCGATGGGATTGTTGAAAAACGTCTGCAGCAGGAACCCGGAGAGGGAAAGCGCCCCGCCGAGAAGCACGGCTGAAAGCACACGCGGCAGGCGAATCTCCCAGATGACTTGGCTTTCCATGGAATTGGCCGCGCCGTCCGAAAGGATGCCGGGGATGTGGTCTGCGGGCACGAGCACGCTCCCGACGCACAGGTTGGCCCCGACGAGCACGATGAGGGCAACGGCGAGCAGCGCCGTCACGACGCGACACCGCGCGGCGCGCCCCGATTCGTCGTATGTCATGGAAAGTCGGCTTCTCATGGTGCTAGCCGAGCTTCCTCAGATAATGGAAGTCGCTCGCGTCATCGCCGGTGAACGCCCCGTGCAGCTCGTCGATAATGTCGGCGGTAGAAGTCATCTGCTGGTACATGTCGGCGCTTGTGACCCAGACGTTGCCGTTCTTCACGGCCTTGAACTGCGACAATAGCGCATTTTTGCCTACGAAGTCGTTCAAGGTGGCAACCGATTCGTCGATGGTGCCGTTGTAGACGATGATGTCGGCATCCTTCGCCGTCGCGTAGAAGCGCTCCATTTCGAGCGTTACTGACGAACCTGACGTCGACGCCGTCTGCGCGTCATCGAGCGCGTAGTTGCCGCCTGCAAGCTCGATCATCTGCGCCACATAGTCGCCCGCCCGCCGCGTGACGGCGGCCCCGTTCGAGTTAATGTAGAAATACGCCACGGTTTTACCTGACGACGCGAGCCCCGACGTTTGCTCGACGCGGGCCTTCTGCTCGTTGAACAGGCGTGCGGCCTCGTCTTCCTTGTCGAACAGGACGCCGAAAAGCTTAATCCACTCGAGGCGCCCGAGTGCTTCGGGCTCGCTCGACGACTGTTCGGTGAGCACTACGAGCCCGAGCTTCTGCAGCTTTTCCTTCACATCGGGCGTGTGGTTGATCATGGTGTTCTCGATGGCGAGCGTGCAGCCCGAGGCCGATATTCGCTCGTAGTCGGGCGCGCTGTACTTGCCGCCGTAGGCGATTGCCCCACTTTCGAGCGCGCTTTTGAAGCCCGCGACCGAGCAATCGTTAGCCTTCGTGCCCGACATGATGATATTGTCGTTCGCATCGAGCGCGTCGACCAGGCACATCGTCGCCGAAGACACGAGGTACACCTTGTCGGCGGGGCGCCTTATGACCGCGATGTCGGAGCTCAACCCATCAGGTACCTTCGCATCTTGCGGCACCACGAGGAAGCGCTCCCCGTTCGAAATGCAGATAAGCCGCAGGCCGCCTTCGAACTCGTCGACAGTGAAGTGCTCGGCGTATTCAAGCTGAAGCGTCCCCGTCGGCTTCCAGCCGCAGCCCAAATCGGCGTTGTGGAAGTCGGCCGCGGCGTTTGAAGCCGTTCCCGCAGGGGAGCCGCCGCTTGCTTCGTCGCCCGATTTCTCCTTCATGGTGGATGAATCGAAGTGGAGCGTGTAGTCGATGGTGTGCGGCGTCGACATGGCGACGGTCTCGGCCGACACGGCGATGTCCTCGTCGAGCGTGACGGGTATCTCGAACGTGGAGTTGCCGCCGTCGTTTACGGGCGCGTAGTCCACGCCTCCGACGGTCATCTTGTCGTAGTTCGAACTCGACCAGGTGATGGTCGCGGTGTAGTTGTCGCCATCCTTCACAATTGTGGTGGGTGAGGCGATGCTTGCGCGCCCTGACCCACCGGAAAGCGAGACGCTCACAGTGTATTCCTGAGAGCCCGCCGTGCCACCGGTCGCGTTCGGGCTCGCACTGCACCCCGCGAAGGGAAGCGCGAGCAGGGCGACGAGAACGTAGGCGATCGCGCGCACCGCGATGCTGCGACGCTTCCTGCTTTCCCCCTTGGGAAGAATCGACCGCATGGCGTTACTTCAGTGCGTCGGCGCGCAGATCGACGCCGGCGGATTCGAACACGAGCGTGCGGTCGTACCACCGCTCCCTTTTAATGCTCCACGCGGCGCAGTCGGTGTCCTCGTCGAGTGCTTCAACGGGCACGTCGTAGGTGTACTTGCCTTCCGCGTTTTCCACATAGGGGATGAAGTCGGCCTCGCTCGCGGCGGCAGCCTCGTCGCCCGTGCCCATGAAGAGTTTGCCGTAGCCCGTGCCTGAAAGCGTCATCACGCAGTGCATGGAGCCGTTTTCCACGATGAGCTGGGCGTCCACAATCCTGAACATGTTCGAGCTGGAATCTACGGTGATCGGATAGGTGCCGTCGGCCACCTTGTCGGCGGTGATGGGGGCAGCGCTTGCGCCCTCGGGCGCATCGGCCGCCTGTTCGGTCTTTTCCTGGGAATCGGCATCGCTTGCCTTTGCGCTGTCGATTGAATTTCCGCCGCAGCCGGCGAGCGAGAACGCGAAAAGCGCCGCCGACAGGGCGAAGGCGAGGGTTTTCTTCAACATGGAGGGGTTCCTTTCAATCGCTTCGACCGCCCGCGCCGTGCGGTGGGCGGGCGGGATGCGAATGCAACGGGCATGCGCCGTCAGTCGGGGAAGGCGCATGCCCGTTGCACGGGGACGCGACCGGCGCCCCCGTGCGCGGCGAGTTTACAGCTTGGCGATGGCGTCGTCCACGTGCGAGACGTAGATGTCGTCGACCGCGACGTTCTGTCCCAGACCCTGGAGCAGGCACGTCACTTCGAAGCCGGCGGCCACGAACTTCGCAGCCCAGCTGTCGGGGTCGGTCTCGTCTGCCATGTCGTTGTTCGCGTGGTCGCCCGCGACCACCATGAACGGCGCGAGCACGGCCTTCTTGTAGCCTGCGGCGCTCGCGGCGGCGATAACATCCTCGCAGGTCGGTTCAGCCTCGACGGTGCCGACGAAGAACTGCGTCAAGCCCTCGTTCTTAAACACTTCCTGCATCTTGGCATAGTCGGCGTTGGAATCGGCTTCGGTGCCGTGGCCCATGAGGCACAGCGCCGTCTTGCCGTCGTCGAAGGACGCCATGTTCTCCTTAATGGCTGCGGCCACCTTCTTGTAGTCGTCGTCGGAGGTGAGCAGCGGGTCGCCGAGCGAGATTTTGTCGAACTTGTCGGCGTACTTGTCGAGTTCGTCTTTCACGTCGGTGTATTCCAGGCCACCCATGAGATGCGTCGGCTGCACGACGATTTCCTTCACGCCGTCTTCCACGCAGCGGTCGAGCGCCTCGGTCATGTTGTCGATCGTGATGCCGTCACGCTTCTTCAGCTTGTCGATGATGATCTGCGCGGTGAAGGCGCGGCGGATGTCGTAGTCCTGCCAGTACTTCTCGCGGATAGCGTCTTCGATGGCGCCGATGGTGATGTGGCGTGAGTCGTTGTAGCTCGTGCCGAAGCTCGTGACGAGGATGACCGGCTTCACGGCCTTCTCCTTTTCACTCGATTTCTCGGAACTCGCGGAGGTGTTGGAGCAGCCCGCGAGCGCGACTCCGGCGAGCGCGACGGCTCCGGTTGCTGCGGCGCCCATGAAGCCGCGGCGTGACATCTGGTCGGACATGGTTTTTCCTTTCCTCGGTTTGCCGGTCCCCCGGCGACAGTTGCTTGTCGGCACAAGCGAAAGAAAAGCGCACCCCTCGGGGTTCACAAGGAGCTAACGCCACGGCGATGCCGTGAGGAAAAGGCGAAGCAGTCTGGCTTGGGGCGCGAGGCGGTTCGCCCGCGCGTCCTATACAGTAATGTCCCTTGCCCAGGATTCCCACCTGGTTCCCTCCGCAAGCCAGCGCGGGCTGTGCGGGCGCCGCGCCGGTCATTTCCTTTTATCCGATTGTCATATGCTCGTTGCCGAATCTTTTACTATGATAGTGGGCACTTGTAAACGTGTCAAAGCCAGGGCGGGCGGCATTGCGCCTCCTGCCTGCGTATTTGTGCCGATTGCCGCCGCAGGCGCCGTGTTTTGCCCGCTGCGCGAATGGCGGCGTAAACGGTTGCGATGAGAAACGGGAAGGGAAGGCTCGGATGATTCATATCGTTGGCGCAGGCTCGGGCGCCGCCGACCTTATCACGCTGCGCGGGGCGCGCCTTCTGCGCGCGGCCGATGTGGTCGTTTGGGCGGGAAGCCTTGTGAACCCCGAGCTGCTCGCCGAGTGCAAGGAATCCTGCATCGTCTACGACAGCGCGCACATGACCTTGGAGGAAGTGCTCGACGTGATGTGCGCGGCAGATGCGCGGGGCGAGGAAGTGGTGCGCCTGCACACGGGCGACCCGTGCCTGTACGGCGCCATCCAGGAGCAGATGGACGCGCTCGACGCACGCGGCGTGGACTACGAGGTGGTGCCCGGCGTGTCGAGCTTTTGCGGTGCCGCGGCGGCACTTCGCCAGGAATACACGCTGCCGGGAATCAGCCAGTCGGTCGTGATCACGCGGCTTTCCGGACGCACCCCCATGCCCGCGGGCGAGGGCATGCGCACCATGGCGGAAAGCGGCTCGACTATGGTCATCTTCCTGAGCTCGGGTATGCTCGCCGAGCTTTCCGCCGAGCTTCTGGCCGCGGGCCGCAGCTCCGACGAGCCGGCGGCGCTCGTGTACAAGGCGACCTGGCCTGAGGAGCGCGTGGTGCGATGCACAGTGGGCACGCTCGCCGATGCGGGCGCGCGAGAGGGCATCGACCGCACGGCGCTCGTGGTGGTGGGCCGCGTGCTCGGAGCTCGCGGCGGGCTTGCGCACAACGGCGCGCAAGCGGAGTCGTACGAGCGCAGCAAGCTTTACGACCCTTCGTTTGCCACGGGGTATCGGAAGGCGAGCAGCTAGCGTGGCCTTCGAGCATTACATATATACCGGGACGACCCGCCTGCGCTGCGGCTACACCACGGGGAGCTGCGCCGCGCTCGCGGCGAAGGCAGCCTGCGAGATGCTCTTGTCACGAAAGCCCGTCGGCCGCGTGTCGATCGTCACCCCCGGCGGGCTGCCCGTCGAGGCGAACGTGGTCGACGCATGCATCGGCGAGGGGTGCGCCCAGTGCGCCGTGCGAAAGGACGCAGGCGACGATGCCGATGTGACCGACGGCGTGCTCGTGTACGCGCGCGTGGAACATGCGGGGTCGGGCACGGGTGCTGCGGGCGGCAAGGACGTGCCCGCGCGCGAATCGGAAGTTTCCGTCGATGGCGGCGTGGGCGTGGGGCGCGTGACGTTGCCCGGGCTCGAGCAGCCGGTGGGGGCGGCCGCCATCAATGCGACGCCGCGCGCGATGATCACTTCGGCGGTGCGCGAGGTGTGCGCCGCGTACGGCTTTTCTGGAAATATTGCTGTGATGATTTCGGTACCCGAGGGTGTTGCCCTTGCCGAAAAGACCTTTAACCCGCACCTGGGGATAGAGGACGGCATCTCCATCCTGGGTACGACGGGCATCGTCGAGCCGCGCAGCCTCGCTGCCTTGCGCGACAGCATCGTGCTCGAGATTCGGCAGCATGCGGCTATGGGGCGGCGCGGAGTCGTGCTCACGCCCGGCAACTACGGCGCGCAGTTCATCTCGGGGCATTTCCACCTAAACGGTGCGCCGGTGGTCTTTATCTCCAACTTTGTAGGCGATGCGATTGATTGCTGCGTTCGCGAGGGATTCACCAATGTCCTTCTTGTGGGACACATCGGCAAGTTGGTGAAGGTCGCGGGCGGCATCATGGACACCCATTCGCGTACCGCCGACTGCCGCGCGGAGATTCTGGCCGCTCACGCGGCCTTGGCCGGCGCGGGCGCGAAGACCGTGCGTGAGATCCTGTCGTCGGTCACGACCACGGCGGCGCTCGAGGTAATCGAGGCCGCCGGCGTGGGGGACGCTGCGCGCGCCTCGCTCGCTGCGGCAATCGAGGACAGGTTGCGCCGCCGCGCGGCGGGCGCATGCGACATCGCCGCGGTCGTGTTCGACGCCGAGCGCCGCGAGCTTTTCCGCACGTCGGGCGCAGATGCAGTTATCGGGGAATTGGGGGCGACGTATGAGTAAAGGCGTTCTGTACGGGGTGCGCCGCGTGATCGGCTGGTCGGGGACGAAGGTGGTCATGAAGGCGCGCCGCTCGCTTGCGGACACGAAGCGCATCCTTCGCGAGGAGGGCGCCTTCGACGGTGCCGAGCTCGTAGAGGACTGTGGTCTTCCGGGCGAGCGCGTGTACCGCTCGCTCGACGATGTGCCCGATCGGGGCAGCTACTTCTCGACGATGGTAGTGCGCTAGATGAGGATTTCCTGCATAGCGTTCACTGAGAGGGGGTATGCGTTGGCGGAGCGCACCGCACGCGCGCTTTCCGATTGCGCGCAGACAGGTGAAGATGACCCTGGCTGGAACGTTTCCGTTTCGCGCGGGTTCGGCGAGGGGAAGGCCGACCTGCGCGCATGGACGGCGCTCGCGTGGGAAGCGTCGGACGCGCTTCTGTTCGTCGGCGCGGCGGGCATCGCCGTGCGGGCGATCGCGCCGCATGTCGCCTCGAAGGCAAAAGATCCCGCGGTTGTGGTGATCGACGAGGCGGGGCGCTTTGCCGTCCCGCTTTTGTCGGGGCATTTGGGCGGTGCGAACGAGCTTGCGCAAACTGTGGCACGCGCGGCAGGGGCCATCCCCGTCATCACCACGGCGACCGACGTCCGCGGCGTGTGGGCGGTGGATACGTGGGCGCGCCGTGCGGGGCTCGCCGTTTCGAATCCCGAGGCCATCAAGCGAGTGTCGGCGCGGCTGCTTTCGGGCGGGCGCGTGGCGCTCTATTCCGACATGCCGATTTCGGGACAGCCGCCTGAGGGGGTTGACATTGCGTCCGACCGCGCTCGGGCCGATATCGTCGTGTCACCGTTCGCTGGCGCGAATGCAGGTGCGTCCGTTCTCGCGGCGGAGACAACGGGCGAGGTCGTGCCCGCCGGTGAGACGGGGAAGCCGGCGGGTGTGCGGGCGCAGGTGTCTGCGCCCGAGCCGCTTCGCCTTGTCGTGCCCTGCATCGTTGCGGGCATAGGGTGTCGTCGCGGTGCGTGCGCCGAAGCGATCGGGGAGGCGTTTCTTCTCGCGTGCGGGCAGGCGGGCATCTCGCCTTCGGCCGTGCGCGAGGCGGCGACGATCGACGTGAAGGCGCACGAGGAGGGTCTGCTCGCCTTCTGCCGCTCGCGCAATATCCCGCTTGCGACGTATTCCGCAGAGGAGTTGTCGCAGGTCGAAGGCAGCGTTTCGCCATCTGATTTCGTGCGCGCGATGGTGGGGGTCGACAACGTGTGCGAGCGCGCGGCGCTCGTGGACGGGGGCAAACTTATCTTCCCGAAGCTCGCTCACGGCGGCGTGACTGTCGCGTTTTCCAAGGTAACTATCGAACTTTCGTTTAAGGAGCGGTGATGGGAAAGCTCTTCGTGGTGGGGATCGGCCCGGGCGGCCCCGACGGCATGACGATTGCGGCTCGGCGCGCGCTCGAGGCGGCCGACATCGTTGTGGGGTACACGAAATACGTGGAGCTCGCGCTCGCCGCCGTGCCCGACGCGGCGCATCTCGCGACGCCGATGATGCACGAGGTCGAACGGTGCCGCCTGGCGCTTTCGCGCGCGCAGAGCGGAGAAGCCGTGGCGCTCGTGTGCAGCGGTGACGCGGGCGTGTACGGCATGGCGAGTCCCGTGCTGGAGCTTGCGGAGGATTACCCCGATGTAGACGTGGAAGTTATCGCCGGGGCCACCGCGGCTCAGAGCGGGTCGGCGGTGCTCGGCGCCCCGCTTGCCCACGACTTCGCGGTCGTGTCGCTCTCCGACCTGCTCACGCCATGGGAGGTCATCGAGCGCAGGCTCGCCGCCGTGGCGAGCGCCGACTTCTGCATCTGTTTGTACAACCCGCGCAGCAGAAAGCGCGCCGACAGGCTCTCACGCGCGGCGAAGATTATGCTCGAATGGAAGGCCCCCGACACGCTCTGCGGCTGGGTACGCAACATCGGGCGCGAGGGGCAGCAGGCGGGCATGTGCAGGCTCTCCGAGCTGGGGGAGATCGACGCCGACATGTTCACCACCGTGTTCGTTGGCAACGCGGACACGAAGCTCGTAGGCGGCCGTATGGTCACGCCGCGCGGGTATCGGGAGATTCCATGCGAAAGGTAACGATCATCGGGGCGGGGCCCGGAAACCCCGACTTGCTCTCGCGCGCGGCGCTCGACGCGATCGACATCGCCGACGTGGTCATCGGCGCTCATCGCGCGCTTGTCGGCATCGACGTGCCGCCCGACGTGGTGAGATGCGAGCTCGTGAAGACGGCGGACATCGTCGCCGCGCTCACCGATGCGGCGTCGTGGCAGCGCGTCGTGGTCGTGATGACGGGCGATGTGGGGCTGTTCAGCGGCGCGCGCCGCCTGGTGGAGGCGCTCTCCGGCAACGCGCAGGTGGACGTGCGCGTCATTCCCGGCATAAGCTCAGCGTCGTATCTCGCCGCGCGCCTCGCGCGTCCATGGCAGGATTGGCGCTTTGCGAGCGCTCACGGCGTGGCGTGCGACATCGTGGCCGAGGCCGAGCGCGCAGGTGAGCTCTTCCTCGCCACGTCGGGCGGGGAAGACCCCTCGCGGCTTTCCGGCGAGCTTGTGCTGGCGGGCTTCGGGGATGCGCGCGTGACGGTGGCCGAGCGCCTGTCGTACCCCGACGAGCGCATCACCTGTGCGACCGCAAGTGAAATCACAGGTCAGACGTTCGACGACTTGAACGTGATGCTTATCGATTTCGCAGGCGGCGCCGGGTCGCCTGCGGGCTCTAGCGCATCTCGCGCCGCGATCTCCCGCTGGCCGTACGCTTCCTCGGGCATTCCCGACGAGCTCTTCATCCGTGGCGACGTTCCCATGACCAAGCAGGAGGTGCGCGCCGTCGCGCTCGCGAAGCTGCGCCTTACCGCGACCGACACCGTGTGGGACGTCGGCGCCGGCACGGGGAGCGTATCGATCGAGGCGGCGCTCGTCGCGCGAGCGGGGTCGGTATGGGCGGTCGAGCGCAACGCGACCGGCGTGCGGCTCATCCGAGAGAACGCGGATGCATTCGGGTGCGGCAACGTGCATGCGGTCCCCGGCGTCGCCCCCGAAGCGCTCGCGAAACTGCCCGTCCCCGACGCCGTGTTCGTCGGCGGGAGCGCGGGCGAGCTTCCCTCCATCGTGGAGGCGGCGCTCGAGAAGAACTCGCAGGTTCGCCTGTGCGTGCCATGCGTCACTGTTGAGACGCTCACCGAGGCGTGCGCGCTCCTCTCGGGTTCGCGCTTTAAGGAGTTCGAGGCGTGTCAGGTGTCGGCCGCCCGCGCCGAGGCTGTAGGCTCGCACCATCTTATGAAGGCGCAAAACCCCGTGTTCCTCGTCAGCGCGCGTGGTGCAGGTGGGGAAGGCGGTGCCCGGTGAGCACGTCCATCCCGCGCTTCATGGTCGCTGCGCCCTCGAGCGGGAGCGGCAAGACGGTCGTAACGTGCGCGCTCCTGCGCACGCTCGCGCGCCGCGGCCTTGCATGCGCGGCCTTCAAATGCGGTCCCGACTACATTGACCCGCTCTTTCATCGCCGCGTCGTGGGTTCGCGCTCGGGGAACTTAGACGGCTTCTTCACCGGCGCCCCGACGCTGCGCGCCCTGCTCGCACGCGGCGCCGCGGGCGCGGATCTCGCGGTTCTCGAGGGGGTCATGGGCTTCTACGACGGCATGGCGCCCGGCGTGGCCGACGCGAGCAGCTACCAGGTTGCGCGCGACACGGAAACGCCGGTCGTTTTAGTGGTGAACGGGCGCGGGGCGTCTTTATCGCTCGCCGCCGTAATCCGCGGCATCGCCGAGTTCCTGCCTTGTGCGAACGTGCGCGGCGTCGTGCTGAACAAGACGAGCGCCGCTGCCTGCGCCTACGCGGCGCCTGCGATCGAGAAGCACACGGGCGTCGCGGTTTTGGGTAATATTCCCGCCGACGAGGCGTTCTCGCTCGAAAGCCGGCATCTGGGGCTTGTGACCGCCGACGAAGTCAAGCAGCTCTCCGCGCGCATCGACAAGATGGCCGAGCTGGTGGAAAAGAGCGTCAACGTCGACCGCTTGCTTGAAATAGCGGCGACGGCACCCGATATCTGCGAGGAACCTTATCGGTTGGAGCCGATCGCGGGAGCGCGGCCCATCGTCGCCGTCGCGCGTGACGAGGCGTTCTCGTTTTACTACGAGGAGAACCTGCGCGCGCTCGAGGACCTGGGTTGCGAGCTGGCCTTTTTCAGCCCCCTGTGTGATAGCGAGTTGCCCCGGGGGACAAGCGCCCTCTATCTGGGGGGCGGCTACCCGGAGCTCCATGCGCGGCAGCTCTCCGAGAACGCGCCGATGCGCGAGGCGGTGCGGCGCGCGGTGGAATCTGGCATGCCGACGGTCGCCGAATGCGGTGGGTTTCTGTATCTGCAGCGCGAAATCGCCGATAGCGAGGGGCGGCGCTGGCCTGTTGCGGGCGCCCTTGAGGGCGTAAGCGAGAACGGGGGAAGGCTGTCCCATTTCGGGTACGTGGAGCTCACTTCTCAACGCGACGGGCTCTACGGGCCGCGCGGCACACGCATCCGCGCGCACGAGTTCCACTACTGGCAGTCCACCTGCCCGGGCGGCGACTTCTGGGCGCAGAAGCCCCGGCGCGACAAGGGCTGGCCGTGCATGACGACCACCCCGTCCCTGGTTGCGGGCTTCCCGCATGTGTACTATCCTGCGAACCCCGACGTTGCGCGCGCGTTCGCGTCTGCCGCAGCGTCGTTCGCAGAGAGGAGACGGCATGGCTGAAGCAACCGAAACCGCGCTTGCCTGCATCCGCGAGGAAGTCGAGCGCGCGTTCTCGTCGGCGCCGGGCGCCGTGCTCGAAGCCGCGCTCTCCCGGATTGCGCCCGCAGACGAGTGCGCCCGCGCCGCCGCGTACGCCGCGTGGGACTCCATCGCGCACCCCTTGGGGGGATTGGGCGACTTTGAAGACGCCGTCGCGTGTATCGCCGCAGCTCAGGGGAGCGCCGAGGTGGTCGAGTTTCCCCGTGCGCTCGCGGTATTCTTCTCCGACAACGGGGTCGTTGCCGAAGGCGTGTCGCAAAGCGGGCAAGACGTGACGCGAGTCGTCGCGCGCAACATGTGCGAGGGGGCCACGAGCGCCTGCCGCATGGCGGCGTTCGCGGGTGCCGAGGTCGTGCCCGTCGACGTGGGTATGGCCTGGGGCATAGAAGACGCGCGCATGGTGCGCGCGAACGTGCGGCGGGGGAGCGGCAACATCGCGTACGGCCCCGCTATGTCTCGCGATGGGGCCGTGCGCGCGATCGAGGTCGGAATCGCCGTCGCGTGCGGGCTTGCCCGCGCCGGCGTGCGCCTTCTCGCCGCGGGCGAGATGGGCATCGGCAACACGACCACCTCGGCGGCGGTGGCCGCAGTGCTCCTCCGGACGGACGCGCGGAGTCTCGTCGGGCGCGGCGCGGGGCTCTCGGACGCCTCGCTCGCGCGCAAGCGCGACGTGGTCGAGCGCGCTATCGACGCGAACTCGCCCGATCCCGCCGACCCGATCGACGTGCTCTCGAAGGTGGGCGGCTTCGACATCGCGGCGATGTGCGGCTTCTACCTGGGGGCCGCGGCCTCGAAGGCGCCGACGCTCCTCGACGGGGTCATATCCTGCACGGCGGCCCTGTGCGCGGCGCGCCTGTGCCCCAACGCCTTGGGCTACCTCGTGGGCACCCACGCATCAAGCGAACCCGCAAGCCAGGAGCTCCTTCGCGAGCTCGGTATAAAGGCACCCCTCGACGCAGGCATGCACTTGGGCGAGGGCGCGGGCGCCATGGCGTATCTGCCCCTTCTGGATTCGGCGCTGCGCGTGTACCGGGATGGGAAGACGTTCACGGCGACTGGCATGGCTGCTTACGAGCATTTCGAGGCCGGAAAATGACGGTGACGCTCGTCATCGGCGCCGCCGCTAGCGGCAAGAGCGCCTACGCCGAGTCCCTGTGCCTCGGGCACGACGGCCCTCGCGTGTACCTGGCAACGATGGAGCCCTTCGGGGAAGAGGGCGCCCGCCGCATCGCGCGCCATCGGGCGCTGCGCGAGGGCAAGGGGTTTTCCACCCTCGAGCGCACGCGTGACGTGGGCGCCGCAGTGCCCGGGCTTCCGCGCGGCTGCACGCTTCTTTTGGAGGACGTGGGCAACCTGGTTGCAAACGAGCTTTTCGCGGAAGGCGGCTTGTCCCCACGTGACCCCGACGCTGCGGCGCGCGAGGTGCTCGGAGGCATCGAACGGCTCGCTCAGGCCGCTGCGTATACGGTGGTGGTCACCGTCGACGTGTTCGCCGATGGGATGCGCTACGATGAGGGGACCGAGGCATGGAGGCGCGCGCTCGCGCGCGTGAACGCGGGCGTGGCGGCGCTGGCCGACCGCGCAGTCGAAGTGGTATGCGGGATTCCCGTGTGGATGAAAGGCGAAGGACCTACAAGGTGAAGATAGCAGAGGCAATCGGCGCGGCGTTCGGAACGTTCTCGCGCATCCCCGTCCCGAAATCGGCTTGGACCGATTTCGGGTCAACCCATGCTCTTGCCGCGTTTCCCCTGGTGGGCCTTGCGGAAGGCTTACTCATGACGGCGTGGGGGCACGTGGGGAACCTGCTCGGCGTGCCCGCGACCATCGTCGCGGCTGTGTTCGTGGCGCTGCCTGTGGCGGTGACGGGAGGCATCCACCTAGACGGGCTCTGCGACACCTCCGATGCGCTTGCAAGTTGGGCCCCGCGCGAACGAAAGCTCGAGATCATGCACGACCCGCGGGCGGGCGCCTTCGGGGTCATCGGTGTTGTCGTGTACCTTATTCTGCAGTTTTCCCTGTTCACCGCGCTGCCGCTTACGGCGGGGACGTTCCTCGCGCTTCTGTGCTCGCTCGTGTTCTCCCGCGCGCTTTCGGGGCTCGCCGTTGAATGCTGGCCTGCCGCGCGGGCGGACGGCATGGCCGCGGGGCTCTCGCCTTCGAAGAAGCGCGCGGCGATCGTCGTGCCGCTTTGCGCTTTCGCTGCGGCTTCGGCTGCAGGGATGGTCGCGTGCGCTCAGGCCGTCGGTGCCCTTATGGCGGTGGCGGGGCTTTTGGCGCTCGCGTGGTACCGCCATGTTGCCCTGTCCCGCTTCGGCGGGGTGACGGGGGATTTGGCCGGATGGTTTCTGCAATGGGCCGAGCTCGCGATGCTTGCCATGCTGGTGGCGGGGGGCATGCTCCTATGATGCTCGTGGTAGGTGGCGCGCATTCGGGGAAGAGGACCTTCGTGCGCGAAAAGCTCGGGTTCGCGGCGGACGATTTCGTCGATGCGGCGCAGCTTGCGGAGGGCGGCGTGCCCGCGGCTTTTGCCGGCCGCGTCGCGTACCGTGCTGAGGAACTCGTACGCGCGCTCGACGCTGACCGGGCGCTCGATCGGCTGATCGGCTTCGACGCAGTGATTCTGCCCTTAGTCGGCTCGGGGGTCGTCCCCATGCGTGCGGAAGACGCCCAATGGCGCGAGCGTGCGGGGCGCCTGGGATGCGCGCTCGCTGCGCGTGCCGACGTCGTCGTGCGCATGACGTGCGGGATTCCCCAAGTCATCAAAGGAAACCTTGCCGATGCGCCTCGAGGGACGCAGGGCGCGGTCGCGCCTTTGGAAGTCGTCTTCGTGCGCCATGGTGCCACGGCGGGCACGGAAGACCATCGCTACAGCGGGGCGGGCACTGACGAGCCCCTGTCGAGCGCGGGCGAGCGCGCTTTGCGCAACCTCGCGTGCGATCGTGACGTGTACCGTGTTATCACGAGCGGCATGGCTCGCACCGACCAGACGGCGCGCATCCTCTTCCCGAACGCGGAGCTTATGGCGTGCCCCGGTCTGCGCGAGATGGATTTCGGCGACTTCGAGGGGCGAAGCGCCGCCGAACTTAAAGAGGATGCGCGTTACCGCGCCTGGGTAGACTCCTGGTGTGAGACGCGCTGCCCGCATGGCGAGGGCAAGAGCGATTTCACCCGCCGCGTCGTCGCGGCGTTTCGGGAGGCGTGCGAATCGGAGCGCGCCCAGGGGAGTGGGCGCGCCGTCTTCGTCGTTCACGTGGGTACCGTGAAAGCGCTGCTCTCCGAGCTAGCTGTCCCGAAAATGGGATACTTCGACGTGCATACCGAGCCGGGTGGTGCATGGGCCGCCACCTGGGATGGGCGCTGCCTTCGCGACGTTCGCCCCGCTTCGGGGGGCGATGCCCGGTGATGACGATTCTTGCCGTCGCCGCCGGGTTCGCGGCCGACCTTGCCTTCGGCGACCCGCGCTGGCTTCCCCATCCCGTCGTCGCCATGGGGCGCGCGATCACGTGGGCCGAAGGCCGCCTGCGGGGCGCATTCCCGCAAACGTCCGCGGGCACGCGCGCCGCAGGGCTTGTGCTCGCCGTGGCGCTTCCGCTTGCGTGTGGGCTTTTGACCTGGGGAATCCTGCATCTTTGCGGCATGGTTCACTCCGGCTTGCGCTTCGTGGCCGAGGCATGGGCAAGCTATCAGATTCTCGCGGCATGCGAGCTTCGCCGCCAGAGCCTGGCCGTGGCCCGCGCGTTCTCGAAGGGCGGCCTTGTCGCGGCTCGCGAAGCCGTCGGGCTCATCGTGGGACGCGACACGTCTGTTCTCGACGAGCAGGGCGTTGCGCGCGCCGCCGTGGAAACGGTGGCGGAGAACGCGAGCGACGGCGTCATCGCGCCGCTTTTCTACCTTATGATCGGGGGTGCGCCCTTGGGCATGGCGTACAAGGCGGTGAACACGCTCGACAGCATGGTGGGCTACAAAAATGAGCGCTACATCGACTTCGGCTGCGCCTCGGCGCGCCTCGACGATGCGGTGAACTGGATTCCCTCGCGCTTATCGGCCCTGCTCATGATCGCCGTGTGCCCGATCGTCGGGCTCGACGCGCGCGGGGCGGCGCGCATCTGGCGCCGCGACAGGCGTCGCCATGCGAGCCCCAACTCGGCGCAGACCGAGTCAGCGTGCGCGGGCGCGCTCGGGCTGCGCCTGGCGGGACCCGCGGTGTATTTCGGCAAGCTCGTTGAGAAACCGACGATAGGCGACGCGTCCCGCGAAATCGAGTGGGGCGACATCGCACGGGCGACAAGGCTCATGCTCGCCGCGTCCGTATGCGCGCTCGTCGTCTTCGGCGCCGCGCGCGCGGCGGTCGTGCTCGCCGTGGGGGCGATGGCATGAGGGAAGACCACGCCGCGCCCCAGGCTGCCGGGGGAATCCTGCGCGCCCGTACGCATGGGGGCAGCTCGCAATCGCTCGGCATCGCTTGCGAAGGGGGCGCCTCCGACCTCATTGACTTCTCGGTGAACGTGAATCCGGGAGGCCCCTCGCCGCGCGCCGTCGCCGCAGCTTGCAAGACGCTTTCTCGAATCGACGCCTACCCCGATAGGGAAAGCCTCGCACTCGTTCGCGCCCTAGGGCGCGCCCAGGGCATTCCCGAAGATACTATCGTCTGCGGCGCGGGCGCGTCTGACATCATCTGGCGGCTCGCCGCGGCGGTACGCCCGAAACGCATCGTCGTGTGCGCGCCGACGTTCTCTGAATATGCGGAGGCGGCATCGTACTACGGTGCATGCGTGCAGGAGTTCCCGCTCTCCGAGGCGGATGACTTCGACGTGCCCGCTTCCTTCGCCCGCGCGATCGAGGGGCCGGGAGACGTGGCGTACCTCTGCAATCCGAACAACCCGACGGGGCGCCTCGTCGACCCCCGCGTGATCGATGCCGCGGCTTGCCGCTGCGAGCAGGTGGGCGCGCTGCTCGTCGTGGACGAGTGCTTCCTCGGATTTGCGCCCGACGCCCGCGAAAGGAGCGTGGCCGCACGCGCCGCGTGTTCGCACCATGTGGCCGTGCTCTCCGCGTTCACCAAGCTCTACGGAATGGCAGGGTTGCGGTTGGGGTATCTGATCAGCGGAAACGCCCAACTCATCGAGGGGATTCGTCGGGCGGGGCAGGCGTGGCCCGTCTCCTCGGTCGCCGAGGCCGCGGGCATCGCCGCCCTGGAAGACGTCGAATACGTCTCGCGCACGCGCGATGTATTGGCGGGCGAGCGAGCGTGGCTTTCCCACGAGCTCTCCTCGCTCGGGCTTTCCGTCGTGCCGTCGGATGCGAACTTCCTTTTAGTCCGCACGCCGGCGAAAGACATCCCCGAGCGCCTGTATAAACAGGGGGTTTTGGTCCGCACGTGCGACTCGTTTTCGATACTGTCCCGTTTCTGGTGCCGCGTCGCCGTGCGCACGCACAAGGAGAATGCCCGGCTTGCGATGGCGTTCAGCCGCGCGCTTCGGGCGGAAGGCGCATCGGGCGAAGGCGAACCCGACGAACGGGGCGGCGCTTCTTGCAGCGGCGCTATGGCGGGCGCGGATGGCCGAGGCTCGGCGAAGGAGGTCGATACCCGTGGGTAGGGCGAAGCCCATCATGATCCAGGGCACCATGTCGAACGCGGGGAAGAGCCTGCTTGCGGCGGGGCTGTGCCGTGTGCTTTCGCAGGACGGCCTGCGCGTGGCTCCCTTCAAGAGCCAGAACATGGCGCTCAACAGCGGTGTCACGGCCGACGGGCTCGAGATGGGGCGCGCCCAGATTATGCAGGCCGAGGCGTGCGGCATCGCGCCCGACGTGCGCATGAACCCCATCCTGCTCAAGCCCGAAAGCGACCACCGAAGCCAGCTTATCGTGGCCGGCAAGGCGCAGGGAGCCTTTGCTGCGAGGGACTACTTCGCGCGAAAGAAGGCGCTCATGCCGCAGATTTTGGAGGCGTTCAATTCGCTCGCGGAGGAAAACGACGTCATCGTCATCGAGGGCGCCGGCAGTCCCGTCGAAATCAACCTTGCCGAAAACGACATCGTCAACATGGGGCTCGCGCGCGCCGTGTCCTCCCCCGTGCTGCTCGCGGGCGACATCGACCCAGGCGGGGTGTTTGCCCAGCTCTACGGCACGGTCGCGCTCCTTGCGCCCGAGGACCGCGCGCTTTTGCGGGGGCTTATGGTGAACAAGTTCCGCGGCGATGTGGAAATCCTGCGTCCGGGTTTGGCTCCGCTCGAGAAAATGTGCGGGGTTCCCGTCGTGGGGGTCGTGCCGTATCTTACGCTCGACCTGGACGACGAGGACTCGCTCGCGCCGCGCCTAACTGCCCGCGAGGCGCGCGGCGTCATCGACGTCGCCGTCGTGCGCCTTCCGCATCTGTCGAACTTCACCGACTTCGACCCGCTTTCGCGCGTGCCCGGCATGGGCGTGCGCTACGTTTCCTCGACGACCGATCTGGGCCGACCCGACCTGGTGGTGCTTCCCGGCTCGAAGTCCACGGTCGACGACGCGCGCTGGCTTGCGGCTAGCGGCATCGGAGCCTGTGTACGCGCGCTTTCGGGCGCGGGCACGCCGGTGCTCGGCATATGCGGAGGCTACCAGCTTTTGGGAGACGAGCTTTCGGACCCGCACGGCAGGGAAGGCGCTGGCACCGCGCGCGGGCTCGGGCTCATCCCTGCAAGTACGGTGTTCAAGGAGGAAAAGCGCCTCGCCCAGTCGGAGCTGCGCATCACGGGCGCCCAAGGCGCGTTCTCGGTGTGGAACGGCATGACGGCGCGTGGGTACGAGATTCACGACGGCGAAACGACCGTCTCCTGCGCCCCTGCGGGCACGATTGGCGGCAAACCAGAAGGCGCGGCCTGCGGAAACGTGTTCGGAACCTATCTCCACGGCCTGTTCGACGAACCGGGGGTGGCGCTCGCCCTCGCGCGCTCGCTCGCGCGCATGCGCGGCCTGCCCGAGAGCGTCGTGGGTGCTGCGGGCGCGGCGTCCGCGGCCGATCACCGTGCGCGCGAGTTCGACCGCCTGGCCGACGTCGTGCGCGGAGCGCTCGACATGGAGTATGTCTACCGCATTATCGAGGAGGGCGTATGATTCACGTGTATCATGGCGACGGCAAAGGCAAGACCACGGCGGCGATGGGCCTCGCCCTTCGCATGCTCGCCGCAGGCCGCCGCGTCGTCGTCGTGCAGTTCCTGAAAGACGGCGAAAGCGGGGAGGCGCGCCTGCTCGCCGAGTATTTCGGCGTGCCCGTGTTCGCGGGGAACGTGTCGGACAAGTTTACCTGGTCGATGTCGTCGGAAGAACTTGCCGCTACGTGCGAGCTGCACGATGGGAACCTCGCTTCCGCGCTTGCCGAGCTCGAGGGCGCGCAGGAGGGGCTGCTCGTGCTCGACGAGGCGCTCGATGCGCTTTCGAAGGGGCTTGTCGACGAGGCGCTCGTGGACCGCGCGCTCGATATGTCCGCGCGCGGCGTCGAAGTAGCGCTCACCGGGCGCGCGCCTTCCCGCAAGATCGTGGAGAAGGCCGACTACATAACCGAGATGCGGTGCGAGAAACACCCCTACGAGCAGGGGATATGTGCAAGGGAAGGAGTGGAGTACTAGATGGATTCCAAGGAGATGGCGCCCGGCGACATCGAGCGGCGCAGCTTCGAGATCATCACCGAAGAGCTCGGCGGCCGCACGTTCCCGCCGCTCGAAGAACCCGTCGTGAAGCGCGTCATCCACACCACTGCCGACTTCTCGTACGCCGATTCCCTCGTTTTCACTCATGACGCCGCGCACTGTGCGCTCGACGCACTGCGCGCAGGGGCCACGGTGCTCACCGATACGAACATGGCGCTCGCAGGCATAAGCAAGCCTGCGCTCGCGAAGCTCGGCTGCAAGGCCGTGTGCTACATGGCCGACCCTGATGTCGCCGTGGCTGCGCGCGCCGCGGGCACGACTCGCGCCGTTGCGAGCATGGACAAAGCTTGCGGCATCGAGGGTCCGCTCATCGTGGCCGTCGGCAACGCTCCCACAGCACTTCTGCGCCTCGCCGAGCTCATGGACGAGGGGAAGATCGCGCCCGCGCTCGTCGTTGGGGTGCCGGTCGGGTTTGTGAACGTGGTCGAGGCGAAAGAGGAGCTACTCGCGCGACGCGCGCCGGCCATCGTCGCGAGGGGTCGCAAGGGTGGTTCGACCGTGGCGGCCGCCATTATGAACGCGCTGCTCTACCAGATCACGCGCCCAGGCGGCCCGAAGTGACGGCGCCCGCATCTGCGCCGGCGCTGCGCATCTTCGCCGGCACCACCGAGGGCCGCCTTCTGTGCGAATGGGCGAGCGGGGCGGGCATCCCCGCCCGTGCCTACGCGGCAACCGAGTACGGAGGCGAGCTTTTGGGCGAGCTTCCGGGCATCGAGGTGCATGCGAGCAGGCTCGACGAGGCCGACATGGAGCGCGAGCTTTCCGGCGCGCGCATCGTCGTCGACGCCACGCACCCCTTCGCTACGCTCGCCAGCGGCAACATCCGGGTCGCTTCGCTCGCCGTGGGTGTACGATGTCTGCGCCTTGCGCGTGCGGCCGAGGCGCTGCCCAAAGGCGTCGTGTCGGTCGCGTCGATCGCCTGCGCGGCGCGCTTTCTCTCCGAGAACCCGGGTCGCGCGCTTCTCACGACGGGGAGCAAGGAGCTTGCTCCCTATACGCGCGTCGCCGATTTCTCGGAGCGCTTCTTCGTGCGTGTGCTCCCGCTGCCCGGTGCTATAACGAAGTGCATCGACGCGGGGTTTTCGCCGTCGCACGTCATCGGCATGCAGGGGCCCTTCACCCGCGAGCTCAACGAGGCGATGCTTCGGCAGGTGGGAGCCCAGTGGCTTGTGACCAAGGACTCGGGAACCGTAGGCGGCACGGCCGAGAAGCTTGCCGCCGCGCGCGACGTGGGAGCGCGCTGCATCGTGGTCACCCGTCCCGCCGAGGGAGACGGGGGCCTTTCGCTTCGGGAAGTGGAAGACGCACTCTTACGGGAGTTCGCGCGCTAGGCGCTCGCCGTGCCTGCGCGTCCTCCCGCCCGCGAGGAGGAGCGCCCCGAGCAAGCTCGAGCCGTACAAGACCGTCATCCGCCAATAGCTCGAGGAGGACGCCCGGAACTGGCACAAGCAGCCCTTAAATAAGTTGCGGTGAAATAGTGTCTGTTTTTGCTGCTAGATAGCATATTCAGTCCCTAATTCACCGCAACTTGTTGGTGGTGGCTTACTGGTAGCGTAGGCACTCCACCGGGTCGAGCTTTGCCGCGCGGCGAGCGGGGTAGAAGCCAAAGATTACGCCGATGCCGACGGAGACGGCGAAGGCCAGCAATACCGTGGCGATTGAAAAGCTCGGTGTGATTTGCCCGCTGGCACCTAGCTCGCCAAGAATCCCGGATCCGGAGGCAAACATCGCAAGAGCCCAGGCCAGCAGATAGCCAATCAGGACACCCAACAGTCCGCCGGTGACGCACAGCGCCGAAGACTCGGCCAAAAACTGCGCGGTGATATCGCGACGACTTGCGCCCAGAGCGCGGCGGATGCCGATCTCGCGGATGCGCTCCGTTACGTTGGTAAGCATCATATTCATAATGCCGATACCGCCGACAAGTAGCGAGATGCTGGCGACAGCACCCATGATGAGCGAGAACGCGCCCATAAAGGAGTTGAGCGCATCGATGGCGCTTTTCATGGATGTCGCCGATACACTGTCGTACTCATCCTCCTCCTCGATGCCCTTCATCGCGCGCACCTTTGACTCGATGGTCTTACAAAGCTCATCCATGTCCGTGCTCTCGGCGGCAAGTGCCGTGACGCTGGGGAATGAAGGATTCTCGTCACCAAACAGGCCGGAGATGGTTTCGCGTGGCATATACAGCGTGAGCGAGCCCATGGAGTCGCTGCCACCATCTATCACGCCTACAATCTGCACCTCGCCGTTGGACACCTTGATGGTTTTCCCCAGCGCATCCTGTTCGTTGCCGTAAAGCTGATCGGCGCCGTTGCGGCTGATGAGCGCCACGCGCGAGCCTGATTGGGACTCGGCCTGGGAATAGGTGCGCCCCGCAACGAGCTTGCTGGCCCCCACGGCGTCTAGCATGTCGCTATCGACACCTTGTGCCATGACGGTATAGCTTTTATCGCCGGTCTTGTACTCGGTATACGCGCTGTCGACAATGCCGATCTGCTCTATCTGCGGCACCAGTTTTTGAAGCTTCTCGATGTCCGACTCGGTGAGTTCTTGCGACGAATAGATTTGCACCATGCGTGCCGCATTGAGACCCAGACTGTTGACCAGGCTGTTTTGGATGCCGCCGATGAGCGAAGTCATGGCGATTACCGAGGCGATGCCGATGACAATGCCCAGGATGGTGAGCAGGCTGCGCCCCTTGTTGGCCTCGAGCGAGTGAAGGGCTTCCTGGATGAGATCGCGGGCGCTCATGCCACCACTCCTTTCGGCGGGTTGGCGGAGGCGGAAATCATGGGCAGGCTATCTACGGCGCTGCGCAGGGTCCGCGGTGCATGTGGAATATACGCGCCGTCGTGAATGCGACCGTCGCGGATGGTCACGGCACGGTCGGCCTCGGCGGCGATGCCGGGGTCGTGTGTGATAAGCACGATGGTTTTGCCGCGCTTCTGGAGCTTATGGAAGGTTTCCATCACAAGCGCTCCGGTAGCGGAGTCCAGGTTTCCCGTCGGCTCGTCGGCCAGAATGATGGGCGGGTCATTGACGAGGGCGCGTGCGATGGCGACGCGCTGCATCTGGCCGCCCGAGAGCTCGGATATGCGGTGGTCCCAGTGGTCGACGGGCAGCGTGACAGCCTGCAGCGCGTGCACGGCGCGCATTTCGCGCTGGCTACGGGGCACATTGGTGTAGGCCAGCGGCAGCATGACGTTTTCGATAACCGACAGGCGCGGCAGCAGGTTGAAGCTCTGAAAGACAAAGCCAATGCTCAGAGCGCGAACTTCGGTGAGCTCGTCATCGTCAAGCTCGGCCACGTTGAGCCCTTGCAGGTAGTAGTCGCCTGCCGTTGGCTTATCCAGGCAGCCTAGGATGTTCATGAGCGTTGATTTGCCCGAGCCCGATGGGCCAGTGATAGCGACGAATTCGCCGGGATTTACCGCCAGGCTCACGTTGTGCAGGATGTGGGCGCACCCCGCCTCACTCTCAAAGATGCGATGCACGTTGCGGATGTCGATAACGGGACGCATTACATGCCCTCATCGTCAGACATACTGCCCGAATCCGCGTTGTGGCCGCCGTCAGCTGTTGCGTCAGCTCCGGTGTCCATGACGAGGGTGTCGCCATCGCGCAGCTTGGTAACCGGCACGTTGGGGTTGATCTCGTTGCCCTGGTCGTCGCGCTTGACCTGTGTCTTGCCGACTACGGCTTCGTTGTCGTTTTGCGTCACGACGGTCACCTTCACGCGACGGGTTTGCTTGCCCTCTTCATCAGTCGCCACGTTGACGTAATAGTGTTCGCCGTCTTCGGTCATGAGCGCCATCGTCGGAACCATCACTACGTCGTCGAGCCGCTCGGTCACCACCGAGACCTCGGCCGTCATGCCCGGCTTCAGGCGCGCGTCGGGCGACTCGATGAGGATGTCGACGTTAAAGGTTACGCTGCCGCCGCCACCGTTAGCGGCGTCGGAGTTTGCCACCGACGCGATAGCCGTGACGGTGCCCTGGCTCACGATATCGGGAAACGCGGGATACGTGACGTTGGCGCTCTGCCCAACGGCGATCTTGGCGATGTCCTTTTCTCCCACCTGTACGGTCACCTTCATCTTGGATAGGTCGGCGATCTGCATGCACTGCTTGCCACCGCTCGTATCGCTTTCGCCCATAATCATGCCGCCTGTTACCGTGGCGCCCACCTTGGCGTTGAGCTCCACGATGCTGCCCGAGCTCGGGGCCGTGACCGTACGGCTGGCGGCCTTGGCATTCGCCTGATCGAGGTTTGCCTGGGCCGAAGCGAGGCTGCGCTGCGCGGCCGATACGGCGTTCGTGTCCGCTGATGCGTCGGAGACGCCAGCCGCTGCGGAAGCTCCATCGACGTCCGTCGTTGGGGTGGCCTGAGCGGCAGCTGCGGCTTTCTTCGCATTAGCGAGGTCTTCTTGAGCGGCAGCAACTGCACGCTGTGCCTCGGCAACGTTGCGATCGAGCTCGTCGTTTTTAATGGTCATAAGCACGTCGCCCTCGTTGACGGATTGGCCCGCCTGCACGTTGATCGAATCGACCGTGCCGTCGACAGAAGGGGAGACCACTGAGGACGAAATTGGTTTGAGCTGGCCTTTCGCCTCGACCGTTGTGGTAAACGTGCCCTCGGTCACCATGTCGGTCACAGGCCCGCTAGTGCCCTGTGGCTGCGCATTGATAACCAGGGTCACGACAACGGCGATGAGCACAATGGCGGCCACGACGCCGGCCGCAATGCCGCGTCGGATGAGCTTTTTGCGTCGACGTTCGGCACGTTTTGCCTTGAGCTTGGCATATGCCTCTTCATCGGAAATCTCGGTCGCATCGTTCGCGCGTCCGCTCTGCTTATCGGCATGTACGTTTGTAATCAGAGGAATCGTTTCGGTGACATCTTCGAGCGTGTGCTCGGTATCATCCGGGCCCGGGGTGGTCGTGGGGACATTCGGCATAGCGTCTCCTTTATAGAAAGTACCTCGATAAGTATATGCGCCCACCGGTTGAGGCGGGCGCATAAGACGGTTCCTTTCGGAACTGTTAGATTGGTCGCAGCGGTTCCACGTTGTATGAATGTGCGCGTTGCACTACGAGTGGACAACCACACACAGGCCGACTTTGATGCAGTCGTGAAGTGCCTTGGCGTCTGCCAGGCGCAGGTTGATGCAGCCGTGGCTGCCGCACCATTTGTACGACTCGGCGTTATCGAAGCTCTTGTCGTTTTGCCAGGTGGCATCATGGAAGCCGATCATGTTGCCCTCAAACGGCATCCAGTAGCTCACCGGACTCTCGTATTTGGGCTTGCCGGTCTCGGGGTCCTTGGCTCCGATCAGGGTGCTGCCGCCGTCGTTGCTGTTGATCTGCCAGACGCCCTCGGGCGTGGCGTCCTCGCCCGGCTTGCCCGAGATAAAGTTGGCCTCCCAAACGATATTTCCGCTCTCGTCATAGTAGCGCGCGTGCTGCTCGGACAGGTCGACGTCGATATACGCCTTCCAGTCGGGCTCTCCCTTTGCGGTAAAGGTGTCGGCCTTCTGGGAGTACTTGATCTCGATTTCGCCGGTCTGCTTGTTGTTAATGGCGTCCTCGACCTGCTTGGCGAGCGAGCTGCTGTCGATGGACCAACCAAAGTCACCGCCTTCGACGGCGCACTGCTTGCCATCGGCGCGCGTCCACCAGCGAGTGGAGCCCACGGTATTAAAGCCGTTAGCGAGCTCGGCTGCCCAGCTGCTGATCTGCGACGTATCGAGCGTGGGGTTGGCCGGATCGGCAAAGCTGATCCACTGCAATACGGAGCTGCCATCAACCTTGCCAGCATCCTCGCCGTTGAGCTTGAGGGTCACGTTGACGCCCAGGAAGTTGTTGGCAGCATCGCATGCGGCCTGAATCTGATCATCGGTCAGCGTTCCATTGAGCGGCTCATAGGCATCGTTGCCGAGCTTGGAAAGATCTACGGTCTCGGCCAGCGAGGCAAGCTCGAGCTCGGCATATTTAATGACATGCTCGCGGTTGAGTTTTTCGTTGGAGCGCGCCTTCTCGACGGTAAACTTGCCGGCCTGCTCGTCATAGGAGCTATTTGCCTCGAACGTGCCCGAACGGCCCTCGTTAAACTCGTCGATGGCGGCGCCCAGATTCTCCTCAAACTTCTTTTGGTCAAAGGTGTCGGAGAGCATGGACAGGTCGACGTCTTGATCAAGATCGACTTCGTTGGAGGTAGCGGTTGTTTTGGTCTTGCCGCTTAAGGATTCCACAAGGCGGACCGGCCATACAAAGGCTTCGTTGTGGCTGATAATCTCTTTTGCGGCAGCTTCACCGTCGACGATGGGCTCATCGGACTCGGGCTGATAGGTCCAGCTAAAGTCATCACCTGTCACGGTGAGCTTATAGTGCTTCCATGCCGAGTTGACCTTGGTTGCGGCAGACGAAGCGTTGGAGAACGAGACGTCGACGCCGGCAATGGTGGTGTTGGGGTAGGCTAGCTGTGAAAACGCTACGATGCCTACGATATAGACAATGACGATAAGACCCAGAACGACAAAGAGCGTCGTCTTTTTGCCCGACTTATTGTTGCCGGCGGACTTGCGCGCGGGACCGCGATCGCCTCGAGTGTGCGTGGGGGGCTGCTTGGGCGCATTGCCGTTTGCCTGGCGCTGCTGACGTTGCTGACGCTGCTGTCGCTGTTGGTTCGGGCGTTGGGAAGCGTTTGCTGCACTACGCTGCTGACCGTGGCTCGGCGCGATAGGACGCGGCGACTGAACGCCGCCGGTGTGCCTGCTCGGCTGCTGCGGATCGGGAATCAGTTGAGTTCGATCGTTTTGCGACATCGTATGCATATCCTTCGATTTTCGCCTTGCGGTTCATCGTGTTTTTACTGGGCTTGCATTATAGCGATTGCCCTGCTGTTTGTGGTACGGAAACGGTGGCATTCAAAAGAGGTGGGACATTTGTCCCACCTTTGAGTCGTTCTTCGCCGCTATCCGCACACACCGCATTTTGCACAGGCCGAAAGTGCGGCCGGAGCCTGCGCGATGCCGCCCTTTGCCGTCTCGCGCAGCGTGGCCGGCAACGCGTGGCCCACCGAGAGCATGACATGTGCCATCTGGTCAAACGGCACTAAGCTCTTAATACCTGCGAGGGCGAGTTGTGCCGAGCTAAAGGCCGCTGCCACGCCGATGGCGTTGCGGTTTTGGCAGGGCACCTCCACGAGGCCACCGACGGGGTCACAAACGAGGCCCAGCAGGTTACTCAGCGCGATGGAACTGGCGTCGAGCGCCTGCTCGGGCGTGCCGCCGAGCATCTGCACCAGCGCGGCGGCTGCCATGGCGGCGGCGCTTCCCACCTCGGCTTGACAGCCACCCTCGGCGCCGGCGACGCAGGCGCTCGTGGTGAGGTTGAGGCCGATGGCGGCTGCGCAGTAGAGCGCGTCCATGACTTGCTCGTCGTCGAGCTGCAGGCGATCGGCGAGCGCAAGCACGCAGCCGGGCACAACACCCGCTGAGCCTGCCGTGGGGGCGGCGACGATCACGCCCATGGTGGCGGAGCGTTCGAGCACGGCCATCGCGCGGGCCACGGCATCGGTCTGAACGGGGCCCATCAGGCTTGCGCTCAAATCGTTGCGGCCGGTGGCTTCGACAAGCTTGGCCTCGCCGCCGATAAGCCCGCCGAGCGAACGCTGCGGATTGGCGATGGGGGCCGTGGTCTCCTCGCGCATGACGTCGAGCACGCGGCGCATGGCAGCGACGGCGTGGGCCTCGCCGGTCAGACGCGCCTCGCGAACGGCCATGACGGCGCCGATGCTGAGCCCCAGTTCCTCGCACGCATCGAGCAGCTGCTCACCGTCGTCGAAGATTTCCTTGGCCGAGACGCCGGGGGAGAGCGACGAGGCAGAACCGGGGAGCTCGATAAAGGTCGCGTAATCGACATTGTCAAGCTTGCGGAGCATGGGGACGACGGTGTCGTCGGGCGCGCCGTCGGTCTCAAAGACGGAGTAGGCCTGGCCGCCCACTTCGGTGCGGTAGGTGCGGCAGAAGGCGATGTTTACGTGGGCGTAGGCGAGCAGGTTGGTGAGCGCGGCGAGTACACCGGGGACGTCCTTGTGCGCCACGAAGAGAGTTGAGTACATACCCGAGATGTCGACGCCGACGCCGTTAATGCGGCTGATGCGCATCTTGCCGCCGCCCAGGCTCTCACCGCGGACCTGTGCCGTGGCGCCCGTGTCATCGACCATTTCGATGTCGACGGTGTTAGGGTGGATGGAGGTGTCGTCGCCCTTGATGTCAAAGTGATATTCGAGGCCCTGCTCGCGCGCGAGGTCGAAGGCCTGCTTGATGTTCTCGTCATCGGTGTTGAGGCCCAGGATGCCCGCGACGAGCGCACGATCGGTGCCGTGGCCGCGGTAGGTGTGGGCGAAGGAGTTCCACAGGCCAAAGGTGACTTTGGTGATGCGGCCTTCCAGCAGGCTGGCGGCTACTTGTGCGCAGCGCAGGGCGCCGGCGGTGTGCGATGAACTGGGGCCGACCATGACGGGGCCCAAGATCTCGAATGCCGAGGTCGTAGCTAGTGTTTGCGGCTTGCCTGCCATGGGTGCTCCTGTTCTATCCCGTCGTTCCGAGGGGCGGGGCATACTTGTCCCGTCGTTCCGAGGGCTTTGGTATTTGGTCGCCTGCTCTACAGTCCTGGCTCGCACGGAGGCCACATTAAGTGGCCTCCGGCTCGTGCGGAACTCGCGACCGACCAAATACCAAAGCCCTCGGAACTTAGGATACATGGTAGAGGCGCTCATGCTGCAAAATCCATCAGCTGGAGACCTATTCTGTGCTCCATGTCGACTCATCTTCACCACCGATTAAATAAAAAAGAGGTACCGGTTGTTTCGGTACCTCTTTTTGGTGCGTTTCTATTTGGCTGTAGCTTTAGCCGCGTGCTTACAGGCCGCAGGCTGCTTTGAGTTCTTCGACGCGGTCGGTTTTCTCCCAGGTGAAATCGGCGTCTTCTCGGCCGAAGTGGCCGTAGGCTGCCGTCTTTTCGTAGATGGGGCGACGCAGGTCTAGGTCGCGGATGATGGCGCCCGGGCGCAGGTCGAAGGTCTTCTCTACGGCCTCTACGATCTTGTCCTCGGCGACATGTGCAGTACCGAAGGTGTCGACCATGATTGAGAGGGGCTTGGAAACGCCGATGGCGTAGGCAAGCTCGACTTCGCAGCGGTCGGCCAGACCGGCAGCGACCACGTTCTTGGCTACCCAGCGCGCGGCATACGCGGCGGAGCGGTCGACCTTGGTACAGTCCTTGCCGCTAAAAGCACCGCCGCCGTGACGGCCGTAGCCGCCGTAGGTGTCGACGATGATCTTGCGGCCGGTCAGGCCCGTGTCGCCCATGGGGCCGCCAACGACAAAGCGTCCGGTGGGGTTCACGTAGATGTCGGCGTTGTCCCACGGCATATTCTCGGCGGCCATGACCGGGGTGATGACGTGCTCGATAAGGTCTGCCTTGATCTTGCCCATGTCCTCGATCTCGGCGGCGTGCTGCGTGGAGATGACGATGGTCGTGACCTCGACGGGCTTGCCTTCCTCGTAGCGTACGGTGACCTGGGTCTTGCCGTCGGGACGCAGGTAGGGCAGGGTTCCGTCGTGACGCACGGCGGCCAGGCGCTCGGCCAGGCGGCTTGCCAGGTAGTGCGGCATGGGCATGAGGGTCTTGGTCTCGTTGGAGGCATAACCGAACATCATGCCCTGGTCGCCGGCACCGATCAGGTCGATCGGGTCGGTGGTAGCGCCGGTCTGGGTCTCGAAGGACTCGTCGACGCCCTGGGCGATATCGGGCGACTGCTCGTGGATGAGGCTCATGACGCCGCAGGTGTCGCAGTCAAAACCGAATTTGGCGCGGTTGTAGCCAATGCGGCGGATAACGCCGCGGGCGATTTCCTGTACGTCGACGTAGGCCTGGGTGCGAATCTCGCCGGCGACGATGACGGTGCCGGTGGTCACGAGGGTCTCGCAGGCGCAGCGGACGTTCTCCACGTTGGCAGGCACGCCGTTGGGGGCGATGTAGCCCTGCTCCTGCAGCTCTATTTCTTTGGCGAGGATTGCGTCGAGGACGGCGTCGCTGATCTGGTCGGCGATCTTATCGGGATGACCTTCGGTCACCGACTCCGACGTAAAGACAAAGGACCCGTGTTGAGGTGGAATGGAACGAAGTTCTTCTGACATGATAGTCCTTTCAAAAACGTGTCCCGGCGACCGTTACCATTCCGCCGGGCTCTCTATGCAAGGGCACATCATAGCGCGTAAATCAAACATTCACACCCTTTCCGCACCTACTCATTGGGGACAGACTTAAATGACCAGCCTTACCTAAGTGCCGACAGGTTGCCCAACAACTGGTCATTTAAGTCTGTCCCCAATGATTGGGTCGGTGCCCTTTGTGCGGAGGTTGCTTTGATGCTTTATACTGGTGCGGTTAGACATCCATCCTGCAATCGAGGAGATTTCCATGGCATCAGACGTTCGCGTCCGCTTTGCACCCTCACCGACGGGCAAGCTGCACATCGGCGGCGCCCGCACCGCTATCTATAACTGGGCTTTCGCCCGCGCAAACGGCGGCACGTTCATCCTGCGCATCGACGACACCGACCCCACCCGCTCCACCGACGAGAACACGCAGATCATCCTGCGCGCCATGCGTTGGCTGGGCCTGGACTGGGACGAGGGTCCCGAGGTGGGCGGTGACTTTGGCCCCTACGCCCAGACCGAGCGCCTGGACCTGTACAAGCAGGCCGCCCAGAAGCTTTGGGACGAGGGCAAGGCCTATCCCTGCTTCTGCACCAAGGAGCAGCTTGACGCCGACCGCAAGGCCGCGCAGGAGCGCAAGGACCCCTTCCAGGGCTATCAGCGCCGTTGCCGCGATCTTGATCCCGAGGAGGCCCGCCGTCGCATCGAGGCCGGCGAGTCCTACGTCCTTCGCATCAAGGTGCCCGAGGACCGCGGCGATGTCGTCATTCACGACGCCGTCCACGGTGAGGTGACCTTCGACGCCAAGGAGCTCGACGACTTCGTCATCTTCCGCTCCGACGGCACACCTACGTACAACTTCGCGACCGTCGTCGACGATGCCATGATGAAGATCACCCACGTCATCCGCGGCGACGACCACCTGTCCAACACCCCGCGTCAGGTCATGGTCTACGAGGCCCTCGGCGCGCCCGTGCCCACGTTCGCCCACATCTCCATGATCCTGGGCGCCGACGGCAAGAAGCTCTCCAAGCGCCACGGCGCCACCTCGGTGGAGGAGTACCGCGACGCCGGCTACCTGTCCGATGCCTTCGTCAACTACCTGGCGCTGCTCGGCTGGTCGCTCGACGGCGAGACCACGATCATCCCGCGCGATGTCCTGGCCAGCAAGTTCTCGCTCGACCGCATCTCCAAGAACCCGGCGACCTTCGACCCCAAGAAGCTCGACTGGGTCAACGCCGAGTACATCAACGGCATGTCCGACGCTCAGTTTGCCGACGAGATCATGGTCCCCGAGCTGCACGAGGCTGGTCTCATCGAGGGTAATGTCGAGTACGGCGAGGACTGGATCGACGCGCTTGCCGCCATCGTTAAGCCGCGCACCAAGATGCCGGCCGACGCCGTGACCGTCGCCGCTCCCATCTTCGCTACGGCCGAGACGCTCGAGTATGACGAGAAGTCCGTCAACAAGGGCCTGGCCAAGGAGGGCATGGGTGCCATTCTGGATGCCGCCAAGGCCGCGCTCGAGGGCGTGGATGAGTGGACGGCTGCCAACATCGACGCTTCGCTTGAGCCCCTGCCCGAGCAGATGGACCTTAAGAAGCGCGTGGTGTTCCAGGCCGTGCGTGTCGCCGTCTGCGGCAACATGGTGAGCCCTCCGTTGGGCGAGACCATGGCACTCGTCGGCCGCGACGACTGCCTGGCGCGCATCGACCGCGCCCGCACGATGGCGCTGTAATCGCTGCGCAAACGTATGTATCCGAGCCCCGTTCACCCGAGCGGGGCTCTTGTTTCTGTACCGATGAGTGGGTTGCTGGGACAAACACTACTGATTATTTTGTCCCAGCCCTTTCAGGTCCGTTCGTTAGAGGTGGTGTATGGCTCAACAACTGTCGCTGTTTGGTTCGCCGGAACCTAAGGTAGCTCCGAAGCCTGCGGCCCCTGCCGCCGCCCCGGTGCAGCCCGAGCCTGCACCCGAAACCGTCGCCGCCTACGCGAGCGTGGTCCTCGACATCCCGACGCGTGCGCTGTCCGAGCCATTCGCCTACGGCATCCCGCATACCCTTGCCAACGAGGCGCAGATCGGATCCACGGTCCTGGTCCACTTTGGTAACCGTGCCGCCGCGGGCTATATCGTCGACATTGCGCCCGAGCTGGGCGACCTGCAGGGCAACAACGCTCTCGACCCCGCGCGCATTAAAGCCATCGAGGCTATCCTCAGCAAACCGCTCTTTACCGCCGAAGCCGCACGCATCGCGCGCTGGATGAGCCGCGAGTACGTCGCAACGCTTTCCGAGTGCCTGCGTTTGTTCTTGCCCCCGGGTGGAAGCCCGCGCGTGGTCAAGGGCGACGACGGCGTGTGGACGGTTGAACGTCCCGCCGTCAAGCCCATCCAAAATCGCTGGGTCATGCTTACGCCCGAGGGCTTCGACTATACGCCGCCCAAGACCGCGGTCCGCCAGCGTCAGCTCATCGAGGCGCTCCAGTGCGGCCCGGTCACGACGCGCGACCTCAACCTGCTCTATAACAGCATGTCGGCGACCATCAAGGCGCTCGAAAAGCGCGGCGTCGTGGTGGTGGAGGAGCGCCGTGCGTGGCGTGGCTGCAGCGAGCAGACCACGTTGTCCTCGGCAAGCGGCAAGGCGCCGGTCTCCCTTACCAACGGCCAGCAACAGGCGCTCGCGCAGATTGAGCGCGCCCGTCTGGACGCTCATGGCGACGTGGTGCTGGTCGACGGCGTCACTGGCTCCGGCAAAACCGAGGTCTACCTCTCGGCGATTGAGCGCGTGCTGGCGGCCGGCCGTTCAGCGTGCGTGCTGGTGCCTGAGATCTCGCTGACGGCCCAGACCGTCGGCCGCTTTCGCTCGCGCTTTGGCGAGACGGTTGCCGTGTTCCATTCGCGCCTTTCGGCCGGCGAGCGTCTGGACCAGTGGGATATGGTCGCCAGCGGTGCGGCCCGCGTGGTCGTCGGCGCCCGCTCGGCGCTCTTTTGCCCGCTCAGCGACTTGGGCCTCATCATCATCGACGAGGAGCACGAGACCAGTTACAAGCAGGGTTCCAGCCCGCGCTACCACGCGCGCGAGGTGGCGGCCGAGATGACGCGCCGCTACCGCTGCCCGCTCGTGTTGGGCTCCGCCACGCCTTCCGCCGAGGCGCTCGACCGCTGCCGCCGTGGCACGTATAACGGTGCCACCTGGACGCGTGTCGAGATGCCCGAGCGCCCGGGACATGCCGTGCTGCCCACGGTCCGCATTGCCGACCTGCGTCGCGAGTTCTCGCACGGCAGCCGCTCCATGTTCTCTAAACCGCTGATGGAAGGCTTGAAACGCGTGGTCGAGCGCCGCGAGAAGGCCGTGCTGCTGCACAACCGCCGCGGTTTTGCGCCGTTTTTGATGTGCCGTGAGTGCGGCTGCGTTCCCACCTGCAACCACTGCTCCACTGCACTCACGTATCACGAGCGCACGCATACGCTGCAGTGCCACACCTGCGGTTCGTCTTGGCGCGTACAGCCCTATCCGGCGCCCACGAGTCGTTGCCCCAAATGCGGCAGCCGCTACCTGGCAAAAATGGGCCTGGGCACGCAGCAGATTGAGGACGCGCTGCACCAGATGCTGCCCGAGGACGTCGCCATCATTCGCATGGATGCCGATTCCACGCGTGGCAAGGACGCGCATAAAAAACTGCTCGAGCAGTTCGATGCCGCCGATTGCGCGGTGCTGCTGGGCACCCAGATGATCGCCAAGGGCCTCGATTTTCCCGAGGTCACGCTCGTGGGCGTGGTCAATGCCGACTTTGCGTTAAAACTGCCCGATTTTAGAGCGGGGGAGCGTGCCTACGATTTGTTGGAGCAGGTCGCCGGCCGCGCCGGACGCGGCGATCGCCCTGGCGAGGTCATTATCCAGACCTACTTGCCCGAGGACCCGGTCATTCGCGCCGTTGCCGAGCACGACCGTTCGATCTTTACTGACCACGACCTGGACCAGCGTCGCGACGCACTGTATCCGCCCTTCGTGCGCCTGGTCAATATTTTGGTGTGGTCCGCGAACGCGGATGACGCGCAGGACTACATCGGCCGCATCGCGAAGCTCCTCAAGCGCCGCTGGCATGCCGCCGCGCCCGACTTTTTGCGGGCGGGGAGCGCGGTGCCGCAGGTGCTGGGTCCTGCTTCGTGTGTAATCGAGAGAGCCAAGGACCGTTACCGCTTCCATCTGCTTGTGAAGTCGCCGGTAGGGTACCATGTCTCTGATGATATCGACGCCTGCCTCAAAGAGGTGGGCTCCGTGCGCGGCGTGAGCGTGAGCGTTGACGTCGACGCCTATGATTTGATGTAACAACCCGAAAGGATGGCCATGGAAGCCAACGGAATCGTACTGTCGCCCGACCCTCGTCTGCGCCAGGAGTGCGCCGTCATCGAGGAGATCACCCCGGCGATCGAGGCGCTTGCCGAGAAGATGAAGAAGATGATGTTCGAGAACGGCGGTTGCGGCCTGGCTGCCCCGCAGATCGGCGAGCTCATTCAGCTCGTCACCATCGACTGCGACTACAGCGACAAGAACGACTACGATCCGTACGTGCTTATCAATCCCGTCATTGTTGAGCAGAGCGACCATCTGGTGCCGTTTAGCGAGGGCTGCCTTTCCATTCCTGGCATTAGCTGCGAGATTGAGCGTCCCGATCACGTTGTCGTCGAGGCGTATGACTTGGATGCCAACCTGATTCGCTATGAGGCCACGGGCGATCTGTTCTGCGTGTGCCTGCAGCACGAGATCGATCACCTGCACGGCAACACCATGTTCGAGCGCCTTAAGCCCATGCAGAGGCTCAAGGCAGTCAAGGAGTACCAGGACGCCCTGGCCCGCGGCGCTCGACCGGGCGAGACGGAGTAGGTCCCACCGTCCCCGGTGCTGAGCGCCCACATATCATCCCGTGCTCAAACATTCTCGCTGCGCTGCGAAACTGCGCGCGGGACGATATGTGGGCGCTCAGCACCGGGGACTGCGTTTTCGTGCTCCTTTTCGCCCGGGTGCCGTCGGGCCAGGGAAGGGCGTCTTTGCTGATAGGTGCTTTGCTGAAAGAGCTGCTTTTATTGCGGCTCTTTCTTTGGTTTTGGGTATATTTGTTCTTGTTGAAATGTTATTGCGGATGGGCTGGTGACTTGGCTTTCCGCTGTTCTTTGTAGCCGTGTCGGCTTTGGTTGAGGGGAGACGTTCTTTATGCGTATTGTGTTTATGGGTACGCCTGATTTTGCTGTGCCTTCGCTGACTTCGCTTGTTGAGGCTGGGAATGAGATTGGGCTTGTTGTTACTCGTCCTGATGCTGTTCGTGGGCGTGGTAAGAAGCTCGAGCCTTCTCCTGTTAAGGCCAAGGCGCTTGAGCTGGGGTTGCCGGTTGTTGAGGCTAATCGTATGACGCCGGAGGTTGTTGAGTCGCTTCAGGCTGCCCAGGCTGACATTTTCTGTGTGGCTGCTTATGGCTGTATTCTGCCGGATGAGGTGTTGCATATGGCGCCGCTTGGTATTGTGAATGTTCACGCTTCGCTGCTGCCGCGTTGGCGTGGGGCTGCTCCTATTCAGCGTGCCATTCTTGCTGGTGACGAGTCTGCCGGCGTTTCCATTATGCGTATTGGGCATGGCGTGGATACGGGCGCTTATTGCGCCCAGGCGTCTACGTCGGTTGCCGGTAAGCATGCTGAGGCGCTGACCATGGAGCTTGGTAGGCTTGGCGGCAAACTGCTTGCCGATACGCTTCCTTCTCTTGCCGATGGCACCGCCGTGTGGACTGAGCAGGATGAGTCGCTCGTCACTCATGCTGCCAAGATTTCCAAGCTGGAGATGCGTCTGGATCCGCAGATGACTGCGCTCGATTGCGTGCGTCATGTGCTCGCTTCGTCCGATACCGCGCCTGCTCGTTGCGTGATTGCCGGCAAGACCGTGCGCGTGCTCGATGTTGCGCCGGCCGAAGTGTCGCTTGGCGAGGGCGCCGTTGACGTTAAGAACAAGCGTGTTTACCTTGGTCTTTCCGATGGTGCGGTTGAACTGCTCGAGGTTAAGCCCGATGGCAAGCGTGCTATGGCCGCTTCTGCTTGGGCTGCTGGCCTGCAGGGCGCCGATCTTTCGTGGGGTGTTTTGTCATGAGCAAGCTGTCTCCCGCGCGCAAGCTTGCGCTCGATGTGCTAATGGAGGCCGATCGCCGCGGTATGTATGCGCGTGACGTGCTGTCCTCTCGCGCATCGGCCAAGGCTATTGACCAGCGTGATTCCGCATTTGCCGCCCGCTTGGCGCTGGGTGTTGCCGCCACGCAGGGTATTTTGGACGAGCTGCTCGATCAGTTTCTCGATAAGCCCAAAAAGGTTGCGCCGCGTGTTCGCATGGCGCTTCGTATCTCGGCCTTCGAGATGCTTTATCTACATACGCCTGGCCGCGTCGCCGTAAGTCAGGGTGTTGAGCTGGTGCGCTGCGGCGCTAAGTCCGCCGCTGGCTTGGCCAATGCTGTACTGCATAAGGTTGCGGACAATGTTGAGGACTTTGCTACGGCATCCGATGTGGATGAGCCTGAGCGACGCCTGGTACGTCTGTCGCGCCTGATGGGCCTGCCGCGTTGGCTGTGCGCTCGTATTATGGCTTCGTTTGACACGCCAGAGGGTGCGCTCAACTTTGCCGGTAATCTTGCGCCTGCGCCGCTTGCACTGCACGATAATGCGTTTGCGATCAAGGCCGACCCGTATATTTCGCAGCTTGTTGCGCCCGTGTTCCCGGGCTGTCATGCGCCGGTCGATGCGCAGGTCACGGTTGCATCGGGCGTGTTTGAGCGCGCTGCTGCGGTTGCCTCGGACCTCAACGCTCAACTTATCGCTACTGCCGCGACACGTCCTGGGCGTTGTCTGGAGATTGGCGCCGGTCGCGGCACCAAGACCTATGTGATGATGTGCCAGGCGAAGCGTGCCGGATATGAGCGTCAACATACTGCGCTCGATCTGCATGATCGCAAGTGCGACCAGAATCTTGCTCGCCTGCATAAGGCCGGTATTCAGGGCGTTCGTACGGTTTCAGGCGATGCTTGCGAGCTTGATGAGGTTCTCACATCGTTTGATGCCATGCTTGGCGAGCCGGTTAAATTCGATACGGTCTTTATCGATGCGCCGTGCTCGGGCACCGGAACCATGCGTCGTCATCCTGAGATCCCGTGGCGCCTAACTGAGAATGACGTTACGACCGAGTTGCCCAAACTGCAGCTGACGATGCTCAAGGAAGCCGCCGCGCGCGTTGCCGAGGATGGCGAGCTCATCTATGCCACGTGCTCGGTCTTTGACGAGGAGAACACGCAGGTCGTGGATGCCTTCCTGGCCTCTCCCGAGGGCACCGACTTTAGCCTGGAGCCGCTTTCCGAAGCACAGATTCTGCAACTCCCTGACTTCGATCAGGCCAAGAAACTCGTATCCGTACGACAGAACGATCGGGGCCTCTTCCAAAGCGTGCCGGTAAACGCCGACTCCTACGACGGCCACTTCTGCGCCCGCCTGGTCCACAAGTAACTCTACTAAGTTGCGGTGAAATAGGGATTAAAAAGCCGCTTCTGCCCGCCAAACAGTCCTTATTTCACCGCAACTCATAAGGAAACCTGGGTAGCTAAAGAAACAGCCCCGCGATCGGTGTCGGTCGCGGGGCTGTTTGGATTCTAGTGGCTATGCGGGCAGTTGGCGCAGCAGCCGCTTGTAGCGCTGGTGCTGGAGCCGCCGCTTCGCTGGTCGGTGTTGTAGAAACCGCTTCCCTCAAATTTAATGCCGCTGGCCGAGAACGTTTTGGCCGCCGGGGCACCGCAGCTCGGGCACACGACCTCGGGAGTCTCGGACATAGGATGCTCAACCTCAAACACGTTGCCGCAGCTCGAGCACTTGTAATCGTAGCGCGCCATAATACTTCCTTTTCAGCACAAAGCGGGCAGATTACTCTGCCCGCAAAAATTCAAACGTTTGTAACTGTACCCTATATCGGGGGTTTTATCACGCTTCGCCCCAGAATCTATGGTTGTTGCGCAGGAGCTGTGCGGTTTTGTCCTCAGCGGCTGCAATGTCCGCCTCGTCTGCCTGCCAGGTCCAGTTGCCCGTGGCCACGCCCGGAACGTTCATGCGCGCATCGTCGCCAAGCCCCAGGATATCCTGCAGCGGCATCATCACCAGGGGAGCGTCGCTTGCCAGCGCGTCGCTCATCAGCTTTGACGCCACCTCAATACCGCTCGGTTCATCGCCGCCCGCAAAGGAACGCGTGCACCAGCCGGCGAGCGTCGACGTATCGTGCGTCGAGGTATACAGAATCTTGCCGGGCGTGGGGTGCACGCCGCAACGAACGTCGTAGTCGCTAAACTCCAGCACGTCCATGCCGGGGAAACCGCAGGTCGAAGCCATGGCGCGAACACCGGGCGTCAAATAGCCCAGGTCCTCGGCGATAAAGTTGAGCGGACCCAGCTCGTCATAGGCGGTCTGGAACAGGTCCTTGCCCGGGCCCGCCAGCCAGCGGCCGTCGGCGCAAGCCTTGCCCGCGGGGATACTAAAGTAACTGTGGAAGCCCAAGAAGTGATCCAGACGCACACGGTCGTAGAGCGAGAACGCGCGGCGCAGGCGATCCATCCACCAGGTATAGCCGTTCTGCTTCATGTGGTCCCAGCGGAATGTCGGGTTGCCCCACGCCTGGCCCTCGGGCGCAAAGTTGTCGGGTGGCGCACCGGAGATCTCGATTGCTTTGCCGGTATCGGACAGCCAGAAGTTCTCGGGTTCGCTCCACGTGTCTGCCGAATCGTCGGACACGTACATAGGAATATCGCCGATGACCTCGATGCCCTTCTTGTGCGCATAGTTCATGAGCTCGCACCAAGCTAGGTCAAAGCGGTACTGCATGTACGCCTGAAGCTCGGCCTCGTTGTGGAAGCGCTTGTCGTCGATCAGATGCTCGTTGTAGCGCGCGACATCTGCCGGCCAATCATGGCGCGACTCGCCCTCAAAGTACTTCTTAACGGCCATGTAGACGCAGTATTTCTCGAGCCAATCGGCATTGCGGTGTTTAAACGCGGTGTACAGCGGATCGGCATCCTCGCCTCCGCGGGCCTTCCAAGTCTCAAAGTCGGCTGCCAGCTCCTCGTGGCTCTCGGGTAGCAGGTCGATATTGCCTGCAAAGGCCGAAGGACCAGCGTAAGGGGAGCGGAAGAAGTCCGTGGGGTTGACGGGGAGAACCTGCCAGTAGCGCATGCCCATGGCGGCCAGATGGTCGATAAAGCGACGCGTGGGCGCGCCGATTGTACCGGGCTTGCCGTCGTCGGTCGGCACCGATGTGATATGACACACAACACCCGCACCGTGATCGAGCGGCTCCTGCAGGCGCTGCTCGGCATGGTGATAGATGATCGACGAGCCCAGCGGATAAAGATCGAGCGTGACCGTGCCGTTGTGGATCTCGCACTCGTGACCGCTGATCACGTCACTCGCACATTCGTCGAGCGCCGGAATGGTCACGCGATGTGAATTGCGCAGGCTGCGGTTGATGATAACCGTCGCGGACTCGCCATCCTTGCCCGTACGGTTGTAGGCCAGCACCTCGTCATTGAGCGCGAAGGCCTTGATTTCACCGTCGATCATAAACGGCAGCGCGCGGCGCACAGCAGATGCGTTCTTGACGATTGCGAACGTATCGAAGTCATGCAGGTTTTCCTTGGTCGGCATGGTGCGGCGATTGCCCGGATCGGTGAGTCCCTCCAAGCCGTACTCGTCACCGTAATAGATTGAGGGAACGCCCGGGAACGTCATCTGCATGAGCGTCGCGAGCCAAAAACGGCTCTTGGCCAGGCCCATCGCGTTCTCGTCCAGACGCCATTTGCTGCGCTCGCTTTCGGGCAGCTGCGACTCGTCGGGGCCACCGCCGAGCACCGATATAATGCGCGGACGGTCGTGGCTCGAAAGCAGATTAAGTGCGCAAGACAGGGCCTCACGCGGATAGTTCTCGCGCAGGGTCTCGATATCCTCGGCAGCTTGGTAGGCGTTTTTGTAGCCCATCAAAAAGCCGATGACCATGTCGCGGAAGGGGTAATCCATAGCAGAGTCCAGCTCGGAGCCCTGCAGGTAGCGACGCAGATGGCCGTAGCTGATCTTGTTGGAGGCATCTTCCCAGACCTCGCCGAGCAACAGCGCGTCGGGCTTCTCGGCGAGCACGGCCTTTTTGATCTCGGTCAGGAAGTCATCGGAAAGCTCGTCGGCCACATCCAGGCGCCAGCCGTGAGCGCCGGCGCGAAGCCATTTACGAATGACGCCGTCCTTGCCCAGGAGCCGCTCGCGTACCAGTTCGGAGCTCTCATTGATGGCGGGCATATTGCCCACGCCCCACCAGCAGTCGTACGAGCCGTCCTCGTGGAAATAGAACGCATCGCGCCACGGCGAATCCTCGCTCTGCCACGCGCCCACGCCGGGGTAGTTGCCGTAGCGGTTGAAGTAGATCGAATCGTCGCCCGTGTGGTTAAAGACGCCGTCCAGAATGATGGAAATGCCGAGCTTTTCGGCCGCCTCGCACAGCTCAGTAAAGTCCTGCTCGGTGCCCAGAATCGGATCGATCTTGGTGTAATCGGCGGTGTCGTAGCGGTGGTTGCTCGCGGCTTCGAAAATGGGGTTGAGGTAGATGGCTGTAAAGCCCAGCTCAGCGATGCGAGGCAGGTCTTCCTGGATACCCTTGAGCGATCCGCCGTAAAAGTCCCAGGTCTTGATGGAGCCGTCTTCGGCGCGCTCGTACACGGGCGGCTCGTTCCAGTCCTCGACCATCCGGCGCTGAATGCCCTTGCGCGGTTTTTCGAGTTGGGCCATTGTGCGCTCGCGCCAATGCTCGTCACGGGCGTAGCGGTCGGGGAAGATTTGGTAGACCATGCCGCGCTCGTACCAGGTGGGGCGGTTCTCGCGGTGCTTGTAGACGGTAATCTGGAAGGACGGCACCTCGGCGTAGTCGTAGGTTACGCCCTCGCCGCCGGTGCGGCCTTGCGGCGCGCCCAGGCGAACCTCGGGCTGGCCCTCGATATTGCATATAAAGCTGTACCACACAAGACACGGTTCATCGCATTTGAGCTCGCCGGTAAAAATGCCATCGCCCTCGTGTTCCATCGGGATCAGGGTCTCGCCGACTTCATCGACCCAGGTACGCAGGGTGAGTGTTGCCTGGTTGGGATTGGCATCCTCCAAAATCACCGAGAGTGCAACGGAAGTTCCAGTGGTCACAGCGCCAAACGGAGTGCGAAACTGCGGTAGGCGGCTGTTGTGAATCAATCTCATAGTACGGTCCAGTTCTATACTGTCATGGCCAGCAGGCCATGGGCTTAACGCACAGTACTTAAGTATATCGTTGCACTTTAGTTGTATAAACTACAGCCGCTCATTATCGGCGAACGGTTGTGCTAGAAAATCGTTTTACCTCATATATAGAACAAGGGGTGTCGCGCTGAACGACACCCCTTGTTTATTGACGATTAGGTTGTGGATCGTCCGGACTAGCGGCGCTTGCGGGTGGCCGTTGCCTTGCGGACGGACGTCTTCTTGGACGGGGCCTTTTCCGCTGCCGGAGCGGCGGGGGAGACCGGGGTCTCCTTGGCGGGCTCGGGCTTAGCCTCTGCCTTCGGGGCGGCCTTGACCTCGGCGGCCTTCGCCGCCGGCTTGGCCTTTACCTCGGCCTTGGGCTCCTCCTTGGCAGCGGCGGGCTTAGTCTCTGCCTTGGGAGTTGCGGCCTTTGCCGTGGTCTTCTTGGCTGACGTCGTGCGCTTGCGCGTGGTGGTCTTGGCGGCAGGCTTGGCCTCGACGGTTGCCTCTACCTTGGACTCGGCAGGCGTCTCCTCGACCTTGGCCGCCGGCTTTGCGGCCGCCTTGGGGGCAGCCTTCGCTGTCGTCGACTTCGTTGCCGTGGTTTTCTTGGCAGCCGTTGCCTTCTTGGTGGTCGTGCTCTTGGTCGCGGTCGTCTTCTTGGCTGCAGTCTTGGCCGGAGCCTTAGCGGCCGGCTTGGCCTCGACGGCGGCCTCGGCCTTTACCTCGGGAGCAGCCTCGGCCTCGGCGGCCTTCTTGGCAGCTGCGGTGGTGCGCTTGCGTGTGGTCGTTGTCTTGGTGGCAGTCGTCTTTGCTGCGGCGGTCTTGGTGGCAGCGGCCTTGGTTGTCGTAGCCTTCTTGGCCGTCGTCTTGCGCGTCGTGGTCTTCTTGGCGGCAGGCTTTGCAGCCGGCTTAGCCTCAGCCTCGGGAGCTGCCTCAGCCTTCACCTCAGCCTTGGGCTTCTCAACAGCAGCGGGCGCCTCAACAACCGGCTCAGCCTTGTGCTCGGGCTCGGCCTCAGCCTTCTCAGCCACAACCACAGGGTCGTCGACAACCGCCGCCGGCCTCTTAATCTCCGGATGCATAAAGAAGTACAGGTCCAGATACTTATCGGCCGAGCGCGTCCAGCTAAAGTCCTGGCTCATGGCCTGCGTGACCAGCTGATCCCAGGCCTCGCGGTTATCCCAGAACAGGCGTGCTGCGCGGAACACGGCGTCGCCCATTTCGTCGCCGTTAAAGTTGCTAAACGAGAAGCCCGTACCCTCGCCGGTAAACTCGTTGTACGGGATCACAGTGTCCTTCAAACCACCGGTCTCGCGCACAATGGGCAGGGTGCCGTAGCGCATGGCGATGATCTGCGACAGACCGCAGGGCTCAAACTTCGAAGGCATCAGGAACATATCGGCGGCAGCGTACATGCGCTGCGACAGCGCCGGGTCAAACTCGATGCGCGCGGCCATGGTACCGGGGTACTTGTCCTGGAAGTAGCGCAGGCCGTCCTCGTAGTCGCGGTCGCCGGTGCCCAGCACCGCCACCTGCACGCCGCCGGCTAGGATGCGGTCGAGCGCGTACATGACCAGGTCCATGCCCTTCTGGCGCGTCAGGCGTGTGACCATAACCATAAGCGGGCGGTCGTCGCGAACCTCGAGTCCCAGCTCCTCCTGCAGCTTTGCCTTGCACACGGCCTTGCCGGAGCGGTCCTCCACGGTGTAGTTGGCGGCAATGCGCTTGTCGGTCGCCGGGTCAAAGCCCGCGACGTCGATGCCATTCAAAATGCCCTGCAGCGCGTACGAACGCTCGCGCAGCACGCCGTCCAGGCCCTCGCCAAACTCGGGCGTCTGGATCTCGTTGGCATAGGTGGGGCTCACCGTGGTGATGGCATCGGCATAGCGCAGCGCGCCCAGCATGTAGTTGATGCTGCAGGCGTCGCAACGCAGCTGCGAGGCGGCCGCCGGAATATGCGCCACACCCAGGATGTCCTCCATCACGGTGTCGCTAAACTGGCCCTGGAACGCCACGTTGTGGATCGAGAACACAGTTTTGACGCGGTCGTACAGCGGCAGGCCCTGGTAAAACTCGCGTAAGAACACGGGTGCCAGTGCCGTCTGCCAGTCGTTGCAGTGCAGGATGTCGCACTCAAAGCCCTCGGGCAGGTGCTGCAGGCTCTCGGTGATGGCCTTGGAGAAGAACGCAAAGCGCTCGCCGTCGTCAAAGAAGCCGTACGGATAGTCGCGCGCAAAGTAGCGCTCGTTGTCGATGAACATATAGGTGACGCCGTCGTGCTCGAGCTTCTCGAGTCCGCAGTACTCATTGCGCCAGCCCAGGCTCACGTAAAAGTCGGAGAAGTGCTCCATCTGCGCCTTGTACTCGTCCTTGATGGTGGCGTACTTGGGCACCATCACGATGACTTCGGCGCCGGCGCGCACAAGCGCCGCAGGCAGCGAGCCTGCCACGTCGCCCAGGCCACCGGTCTTCACAAACGGCGCGCACTCGGCCGAGGCAAACACGATTTGCATCTTTTTGCTGGAATCAGCCATTTTGTCTCCCATGTTGTTATTCGAGAATAGCCGCCAGGCGCGAACCGGGCGGCTATTCTACATGTTACGAGCGATGTTGCGGTGCCAACGTTAACGTACGATGGTGGTATCGGAAGTTAACGGAGCCTTGCCCAGTACCAGGATGTTCTCGGGCGTGCCGCGAAGCTCGGTGTTGGTGGGAACCACGTTGTTCTTGTCCAGGATGGCGTTCTCAACGCGGGCGCCGCTCTTGATGATGCAGCTCTGGTTGATGATCGAGTTGGTCACCGAGGCGCCTTCCTCAACCACAACGCCGCGCGACAGGATCGAGTTGCGCACGGTGCCCTTGATGATGCAGCCGGCCGAGATGATCGAGTTGCACGCGTGGCTGCCGGTCGCATAGCGCGAAGGCGGCACGTCGTGGGCCTTGGTCAGGATCGGGCGCTCGGGGTCAAAGAGCTGGTCGGCCACGGTCTGGTCGAGCAGGTCCATGCTGCGGCGATACAGCGACTTCTCGCTAAACACGCCCACAACCTCGCCCTTGTACTCGTAGCTGCACACGTCGATGTTACCAAAGTCGCCCTGGAGTGCCTCGAGCAGGTCCAGATAGTCGGCGGCCTGGTAGTGGTCGATGATCTCGAGCAGCGTCTCACGGTTGACGATGCAGCAGTCCATAGAGGCGTTATCGCCGTACACGACGCCGGCGCTCACGCCCGTCAGGCGGCCGTTCTCGTTAATGTCGAGTTTGGTCTCGTCATCGACGTTGCGCGTGGCCTTGCAGTACACCACGGTCATCTGGGCACCGGAGTTCTCGTGCGCGTCGATGATGGTGTTGAGGTCCATGTTAAAGATGATGTTGGTGCCCATCATCACAACATAGGGCTTGTCCGAGCGCTGGAACAGCGTCTTGTTGGAGATGATGTCGCGCAGCAGGAAGCGCATGCCACCCTTGGTGGTGCCATACGCGTTGCCGGGCACCATGAACAGGCCGCCCTTCTTGCGGTCCAGCCCCCAGTCCTTGCCCGAGCCCACGTGGTCGATCAGCGAACGGTAGTTGCCCGGCATGACGACGCCGACGGTCTTGATGCCGGCATTCATCATGTTGGACAGCGGGAAGTCGATCAGGCGGTAGCGGCCCAAAAACGGAACGGACGCGATGGGGCGGTCCTTGAGCAGCACGCTGCCGTAGGTCGAAGAATAGTTAGCGGTGATATAACCGATGGCCTTGCGATTGATCATCGGATCATTCCCCCTTCCCGATAACGACGTCATTTCCAACGACGGCCGTATCCTTGGTGGTATCGACAGAGCCGAGCTTCACGCCCTCTTCGACCGTGGAGTTCTCGCCCAAAATAGCGCGGCAGATGTGCGCGCCGCTCTTAACGTGCGCACCCGGCAGCAGCACGGAGTCCTCGACCACGGCGCGCTCCTCGATGATGACATCGGTCGACAGGATCGAGTGGCGAGCGGTGCCGTAGATCTTGCAGCCGTTGGAGACCAGGCAGTCGTCCAGGCGGCCGTCCGGGCCAATGTAGTGCGGCGGACGCGTGGTGATGTTGGACATGATGGGGAAGCTCTTGTCAAAGAGGTCGAACTCGGGGTTGTTGCCCAGCAGGTCCATCGAGGTCTCGTGGAAGCTGGCGATGGTGCCAACATCTTTCCAAAAGCCGTTGAACTCGTAGCTGTACAGGCGCTTGCCCTCGCCGAGCAGCTTGGGGATGATGTCCTTGCCAAAGTCGTGGCTCGAGCGCTGGTCCAGAGCGTCCTCCTCGAGCGCCTCAATCAGCACGTCGGCCGAGAAGATGTAGATGCCCATGGACGCGAGGTTCGAATCGGGCTTATCGGGCTTCTCGGTGAACTTGGTGATGCGGCCGTCCTCGGGGTCGGTGGTCAGGATGCCAAAGCGGCTGGCCTCCTCCCACGGCACGGGCATAACGCTCACCGTGAGGTCGGCGTTGTTCTCAATGTGCGTCTTGAGCATCTTGCGGTAGTCCATGCGATACAGGTGATCGCCCGAAAGAATCAGGACGTACTTGGGGTCGTTGGCCTTGATGTAGTCCAGGTTCTGCGTGATGGCGTCTGCCGTGCCCGCATACCAGGCACCGCCGGTCTGCGTCTCGTACGGCGGCAGGATCGACACGCCGCCGTCGCGGCTATCCAGATCCCACGCCTCGCCGGAGCCCACATAGGCATGCAGCAGGTAGGGACGGTACTGCGTCAGAACGCCCACCGTGTCGATGCCCGAGTTGGAGCAGTTGGACAGCGAAAAGTCGATAATGCGGAACTTACCACCAAAGCTAACCGCCGGCTTGGCGATCTTTTGGGTGAGTGCCCCCAATCGGCTGCCCTGTCCTCCTGCGAGGAGCATCGCGATGCATTCTTTCTTACTCATCGATTTCTCCTTCTGTCATCGATGTTCTTAAACCCATTAGCGACGGGCGCGGCGCTCGGTCGCGCCCGTCGAGTAATGCCGTGCTGGCATAAGGGAGCTCGCGCGCCTTTACGCGTGCCAGATCTCGTCGCGGTACTCGCGAATGGTGCGGTCGCTCGAGAACCAGCCCGAGGAGGCGGTGTTGAGCAGCGCCTTGCGGTTCCAGGTCTCCTGGTCGCCGTAGCTGCCGGTGAGCTTCTCCCACGCATCCACGTAGCTGCGGAAGTCTGCCATGACCAGATCGGGGTCGTTGTTGTTCATCAGCTCGTTGTAGATGCTCTCGAAGTTGCCCGAAAGACCCGCAAAGGTGTTGTCCTTGAGCTCGTCCATCACGCGGCCCAGACGCTCGCGGTCGCCGTTGAGCGTATCCCACGCAAAGTAGCTGTTCGACGCCCAGAGCTGCTCGACCTCGGGAGCGGTCAGGCCAAAGATGGCCTCGTTCTCGCGGCCGGCCAGGTCGGCGATCTCGATGTTGGCGCCGTCGAGGGTGCCCAGCGTAATGGCGCCGTTCATCATGAGCTTCATGTTGGACGTGCCCGAGGCCTCCTTGCCGGCCGTGGAGATCTGCTCCGAGATCTCGGCGGCGGGGTAGATGAGCTGGGCGTTGCTCACGCGGAAGTTGGGGATAAAGCAGACCTTCATGACCTCGTTCACGCGGGCATCGTTGTTGATGACCTCGGCCACAGAGTTAATGAGGCGGATGGTCTCCTTGGCGAAGGTGTAGCTCGAGGCAGCCTTACCACTAAAGATGAAGGTCGTCGGCGTCACGTGGAAGTTGGGATCGGCGATGCGACGGTTGTAGATGTCCATCACCTTCATGATGTTCATGAGCTGGCGCTTGTAGGCGTGGAAACGCTTCACCTGAACATCAAAGACGGTGTTGGGGTCGATGACCAGACCGGTCTCGGCCTTAACATAGGCGGCCAGGCGCTCCTTGTTAGCGCGCTTGGAGGCACCCACGGCCTTAAGGAACTCGCTGTCGTTCTGGAACTCCTTGAGCTTCTCCAGCTCAAAGGCGTCCTTGAGCCAGCCATCGCCAATGGCCTCGGTCACGAGCTTGGCGTAGGTGGGGTTGGCCTCGGCAAAGAAGCGACGGTGCGAGATGCCGTTGGTCTTGTTGTTGAACTTCTCGGGCGTGAGGGCATAGAAGTCCTTGAGCACGATGTTCTTGATGATGTCGGAGTGAATCTTGGCCACGCCGTTGACGCTATGGCTGCAGATCACAGACAGGTTAGCCATGCGAATCTCGCCGTCCCACAGAATGGCGGTCTGGCGCAGACGCTCCTGCCAGCCCTCCTGCGTGGTGTCGAACGACTCGTGCCAACGACGGCTGATCTCGTCGATGATCTGGTACACGCGGGGGAGGAGCTTGGAGAACGTGCCGATGGGCCACTTCTCCAGAGCCTCGGGCAGGATGGTGTGGTTGGTGTAGCTCACGACCTGCGTCACGATGTTCCAGGCATCGTCCCACTCGAGCTTCTTCTCGTCGATGAGGATGCGCATGAGCTCGGGGCCGCACATGGCGGGGTGCGTGTCGTTGGTGTGGATGGCCACAAACTGCGGCAGCAGCTCCCAGTTCTCGCCGTGCTCCTTCTCAAAGGTGTCGAGCAGGCTGTAGATGCCGGCCGAAACAAACAGGTACTCCTGCTTCAGGCGCAGCAGACGGCCGTGCTCGCCGGCGTCGTTGGGGTAGAGGATGGCGCTGATGGCCTCGGCCTCGGCGCGCTCGGCATCGGCCAGGGCATAGTCGCCGCGGTTGAAGGCCTCCAGATCGAAGTGCTCCTCGACCGGCTCGGCGGCCCAGACGCGCAGCTTGTTGACGGTCTCGCCGGCATAGCCCACCACGGGGATGTCATAGGGGACGGCCAGGATGTCCTGCGTGTCCACCGTGCGGTAGAAGGTGCGGCCGTCCTCCTCAAAGCCCTCAACATGGCCACCAAACTTGATGGTCACGGCCTTGTCCTGACGGCGGACCTCCCAGGGATAGCCGTGGGTGAGCCACTCGTCGGTAGCCTCGACCTGGCTGCCGTTGACGATTTCCTGCTTAAACAGGCCGTAGCGGTAGCGCATGCCGTTGCCGTAGCCGGCGATGCCCTCGGCTGCCATGGAATCCAGGAAGCATGCGGCCAGACGGCCCAGACCGCCGTTACCCAGAGCCGGATCGGGCTCCTGGTTCTCGATGACGGACAGGTCGAAGCCCATGTCGTCGAGCGCCTCGGCGACCATGTCGCGCACGCCAAAGTTGAGCAGGTAGTTGTCGAGCAGGCGGCCGATCAAAAACTCGATCGAGAAGTAGTACGCGCGCTTTTTGCCCTCGGCTGCCGCGCGGGCGTCACTCTTGGTGGCAACGGTGCGTGCCTTCTCGGCCACGAGCTTAGCCAGGGCGTTAAAGCGATCGAGGTCGCTGGCGGCCTCGACGCTCTTGCCGCTGATGCTCATGACGGCATCGCGATAGAGCTCGGTAAACTCCTGCTTGTTGTCGAAGATCTTATTCATACGTTCCTTTCCCCCGGGGATGTTTCTCCCGGAACGGTTATGACATATATCCTACGCCCCGGTGGGGCGGGCATTTACAGATGTAATGGCTTTGTTACGCGTCCTTAGCAGACGACTTAACGGAAGTTGGCTTGGCCTTGGGAGCAGCCTTTTTAGTGGCTGCCTTCTTGGCCGTGGTGGACTTGGCAGAAGCCTTGGCGGCGGGCTTGGCAGCCTTCGCCTTGGCCGGAGCCTTCTTGGCGGCCGCGGGCTTGGGCTTCACCGAGGACGTGCGCTTCTTGGGCGCAGCCTTGGGGGCCTCGACCACAGGCGGCTTGTAGCTGCTGGGACCGCGGCGCTTGAGTACCACGCCTGCCAGGCCGGGTACCTTAATCTCGATGGAGTCCATCTGCCCGTTCCAGGGATAGGGCTCGCTCGAGCAGGTGTAAGGCTCCTCGCCGGCATAGCCGCTGCCGCCAAACTCGGGACGGTCGGAATCGAAGATGACCTCCCAGTCACCCTCGCGCGGCACGCCCACGCGGAAGCTCTCGTAGCTCGCCGGGTCAAAGTTGATCAGGATCACCAGGTCGTCGTCGACGTCCTCGCCCTGGCGCACAAAGCTCACGATGGACTGCTTGGAGTTGTCCGCGTCAATCCAGGTAAAGCCGTCGTCGGTGTAGCCGCGCTCGTACAGAGCGGGCTCGGCGGTGTACAGGTGGTTGAGCGCCTTGATAAACGCCTGATGATGACGGTGGGTCTCGTACTCCTCGGTCAGGAACCACTGGATGGACTCGTAGTAGCGCCACTCAATAAACTGGCCGATCTCGTTGCCCATAAAGTTGAGCTTGGCACCGGGATGCGTCATCTGGTAGAAGGCCAGTGTGCGCAGGCCGGCAAACTGGCGCCACCAGTCGCCCGGCATGCGGCCGATCAGCGAGCACTTGCCGTGCACGACCTCGTCGTGGCTCAGCGGGCAAATAAAATTCTCGGTAAAGGCATACATAATGGAGAACGTGAGCAGGCCGTGGTTGCCGGGGCGCCACGGAAAATCGGTCTGCATGTAGTGCAGGGTGTCATTCATCCAGCCCATGTCCCACTTGTAGTGAAAGCCCAGGCCGCCGTCCTGCGGCGGGTAGGTCACGAGCGGCCACGCGGTGGACTCCTCGGCCATCATCATCACGTCGGGGTAGTGAGCCTCCACGGCGCAGTTGACCTGACGGATAAACGCACTGGCGTCCAGGTCCTCCTCGGTACCGTACTTGTTGAACTTCTTTTGGCCGGGATCGTCGATGCCAAAGTTGAGGTACAGCATGCTGGACACGCCGTCCATGCGAATGCCGTCAACGTGGAAGTTCTCGAGCCAGTACAGGACGTTGGAGACCAGGAAGGAGCGGACCTCGCCGCGGGCGAAGTCAAACTTATGCGTGCCCCAGTTGGGATGAATCTCGTGCTCAAACAGCATGTGGCCGTTAAAGGTGGCAAGGCCGTGGGCGTCGGCGCAAAAACCGCCGGGTACCCAGTCCATGATCACGCCGATGCCCGCCTCGTGGCACGCATCGATAAAGTGCATGAGCTGCTGCGGGTTGCCGTAGCGCGACGTGGCGGCGTAGTAACCGGTCGTCTGGTAGCCCCAGGAGCCATCGAAGGGATGCTCCATAAGCGGCATAACCTCGATATGCGTGTAGCCCATGTCGCGCACGTAGTCCACGAGCTCCACCGACAGGTCGTCGTAGGTATAAAACTCGCCGCGCTGCGCGGGGAAGGGATCCATGGGGCCGGGATAGTTGCCGTACTCGTCGGGCTCGCCCTGCGGCGCGTCGCCGTGGCGCTTCCACGAACCAATATGCACCTCGTAGATGTTAAGAGGCTGCGACATGTGGTTGTGGCCGGCGCGGCGCTTGAGCCATGCGGCGTCGTTCCACTGGTAGCCGTCGATGGTCCACAGCACGCTGGCCGTTCCCGGAGGGCACTCGGCCTTAAAGGCGTACGGATCGGCCTTGTAGAGCTTTTCGCCCTCGTTGGTCTCAATGAGGTATTTATAGAGCTGACCCTGCTCGGCACCAGGAATAAAGCCTTCCCAAATTGCGCTCGTATGCATGGGGACCAGCGGGTTGGCTTCCTCATCCCAGCCGTTAAATTCTCCAATGACATGGACGCTCTTTACATCGGGCGCCCAAACGCAAAAACGCCAGCCGCGCGTACGGTTCTGCGTGTCGGGGTGCGCGCCCATCTTTTCCCAGCTGCGCTCCCACATACCAATGCCAAACAGATAGACATCGTCCTTAGAGAGCTCCGGTGCGTGCGGGGCGGCCTTACGGGTAGCGGGCTTTTTGGTTGCTGGCTTTAGCTTTGTATCGCTCACGTTTGATCCCATCATGACGCGGCAGCGTGTTGCCTTGGTGACTAGATGCGAAAGGTCCAGGGCTGCACGAATCGAAGGGACGGCGATAGTTCTATGATTCGTTCCACCTCGCGTGCTCGGTGGAATTTTCGGCACGAAATACGATAACACCTGTTCGTTACTTTTATGGAGAAAAGTGGATTTGCGGCGGTGTTTAATCGGCGAGCGCCATGTTTAGACCACTGGCAGAATTGCGATGGTAAAACTCTTGACAGTTTTACCAAATAGGGTTTCAAGATTGTTAGTTTGACGTTTGGTAAAACGTTTTTAGCAGGTTGTTTACTATTTGACATCGAAAGGTTCGTTTATGTCCCAGACCGCCGCTCACAATGTCGCTTTTATTTTCGATTGCGACGGCACACTGGTTAATAGCACCCCCGTTTGGGCTTATGCCCAGCCCGAGTTATTGCACCGCCACGGAGTTGACGTGACGGTCGATGATTTTGCGCAGTTTGAGCATCTTTCGCTGGAGGACGAGTGCCAGGCCTACCACGATACGTGGGGCATTGGTGCGAATGGTGAGGAGCTGTATCGCGAGCTGGGCGAGATTTTGATTGATGGGTACTCCAAGGTGCCGCCGCGCGAGGGGCTCCTGGCATTTTTGGAGCAGGCGAAAACGGCGGGCGTTGCCATGTGCGTGGCTACGTCCACGCCGGCCGAGCTGGTGCAGTCTGCGCTAGCGGGAGCCGGGCTCGACGCGTACATGGAGTTTGTGACCACCACGGGTGAGGCAGGACGCTCCAAACAGTTCCCCGACGTATACGAGCTGGCGCTGCGCCGTCTGGAGGAGCACCATGGGCATCAGTTTGAGCGCGCATGGGTGTTTGAGGATGCGGTCTTTGGCCTTAAGAGCTCCGGCGCCGCCGGCTTTAAGCGTGTGGGCATCTATGACCCGCACGGCCGCATGAAGCGCGACGACGTACGCGCCAGCTGCGATATCTTTATCGACAGCTACGAGGAGCTGGATCTGGCCCGCGTGCTTTCGTTTGAGGGATAGGCGAGTGCTGTGGCTTGCAAGGTATTAGTGGTCTGCGGCTCGCCCGTGGTAACGAGCGCGGATCTATTGCGCAGTTTAGCAGGGGAGTGCGACCAAGTCGTCGCCGTTGATCGCGGGCTCGACGCGCTGCTGGGCTCGGGACTGGGCTGCGACGTGTATGTGGGGGATGCCGACACGGTAAGCGATGAGGGGCGCGCTCTGGTCGATGCAGCCGAGGACTTTGAAGTGGAACGCCACAACCCGTACAAGGACTATACCGATCTAGCGTTGGCGCTCGATTCCGTCCGCCGTCGCTGGCCGGGTGCCGAAGTGGTTACGACCTGCGCCACTGGCGGCCGTCCTGATATGGCGCTTTCCGTACTGGGCCTGCTCGCGGGCTACGAGGGCGCCCCAGTCTGGATTGCCGAGGACAGGGTGGTCGCCCGCATCCTTCACGGAGGCGAGTCGTGGACCATCGAGGGCGCCGATGGCAAGACGTTCTCCATCATTGCCATTGCCCCCAACACCGTGGTAAGCGAACACGGCCTAGAATGGGAGCTAGATCACAGTCCCCTGGGTCTGTTGGCCGACACAGGCATTAGCAACGTCATCAGGGGTACGGCCAAGATCCAAGTCCACACCGGCACCGCCATCGCTTACCTCTACAAGTAAGGTCTATCGCATCAGGGTTTTATCGGGACGGTGGATAGAAATAAGCACTCGAAGAGTGATTATTTCTGCCCCGTCCCAGGAAAACCCGTAAGTAAGAGATTCAACCTAAAAAAGTCCTTGCATCAAAGAAAGACTTCCCCTACAGTATTCCCCGTCACGGGGGCGTAGCTCAGCTGGGAGAGCGCTTGACTGGCAGTCAAGAGGTCAGGGGTTCGATCCCCCTCGTCTCCACCACCGTGAATGCAAGGCCACTCTATTGAGTGGCTTTTTTTATTTGCATACGATGTTAAGTGGCCTGAACTGCATTATTGCAAAATATGCAAATTGCTTTCCTGTTCAAGTTTGCCGTCTGCAGTAGTTGTCGCAAATTTTGCGACAACTGCAACCCTCAGGTTTTGGAACAATTCGGTTATGACCGGATGTTTTATGTGCTTGCGGGCACGGTCCGGCAAAAGGATTGGGATGGGCGTATTTCCCGCGATAACAAAGCCTGGGCGAAAACCATTCCGGTCTACGAGAACCCGGACGGCTTCGGCCAAGATCGGAATGTTTACTTTGTGGTGGATCGTAGCCACCCCGGACTTGTCGATCTCTTTCTTACGCAGGCCCGGCTCGATTATACAAAGGAACATGGGAAGAAAGTCTCGATCCGCGAAGGCATAAAACAGAGTACAGAGCGGACGGCAGCCGTACATGCACCAACAAAACGGAAAGAGCCGGAACGTTAATACATTTTCAAATTCGCACAAAACAGATACTTTCCCTATTGCTTCGTGCAGTTCAAAAAACGATTATTTCTAAATCCGTTCAAAACCATTGTATTTTCTCTTGCTTTGCGTTATAATGAAAACAAAAAAGGAGGCTGTGCAATGGAACGATACAAAGAGCTTGCCGCTTTGCGCTGTTTTACACATGATGATATGGTGCAGCTCGCCGGATCAGAAAGTTCCGCTGTATGGCAGATAAAGAGTTATCTGCAAAAAGGATATATCGAGCGTGTGCGCCGCAATCTATATGCGGTCATCAGCATGGAAACCGGACAGGCGATCCCGAACCGCTACCAGATAGCTTCCCGCGTGACAGACGATGCCTGTGTGTCCCACCACAGCGCCTTTGAATACTACGGATATGCGAACCAGGTTTTTTATGATGTGTACTTCACCACCCAAAAGCGCGTCCGCCCGTTCTCTTATGACGGCGTAAATTACTGTCCGATGGCCTGCCGGGGAAATACGGACATCATAAAAACAGACACCGGCATCCGCGTGACTTCTTTAGAGCGGACCGTGATAGACAGTATAGCGGATTTTGAAAAAATCGGAGGCCTGGAAGAATTGTTGCGCTGCCTTCTCCTGATTCCTTCGCTTGATTACAGCAAACTGCTTGACGCGCTGGAACTGTATGGCCGGGCGCAGCTATATCAAAAGGCCGGATTTATTCTTGAAGCATGGAAAGAGGAACTGTCTTTACCGGAACCGTTTTTTGTGGAATGTGAAAAACGGTCTTCTGCCAGTAAAACCTATCTCTTTGAAAAGCAGGGCGATTTTGTCCTTCATAACAGATGGAAACTGTTTGCTCCAAAAGATTTGAAAACGATCATAAATAAGGGGGTAACTGATTATGATGCGCTTTGACCGTATTACGCTTGGCAGGCAGGCCAAAGAACTCGGCTTTGTCCGTGACACCTTTGAGAAAGTCTGCCGCCTCGCGGATGTTCTTTCTTTTATGGAAAGCGATGGGTTGCTTGCGGACAGCCTTGCCCTGAAAGGCGGCACGGCGATCAATCTGACGATTTTTGATCTGCCCCGCCTGTCGGTTGATATAGACCTGGATTTCTCAAAGGATGTATCAAGGGAAGCTATGCTAGCGGAGCGGGAGCAGATCAATGAACACATACAAAAATACATGGCGGCTTCCGGCTATACGCTGAGTTTGAAATCAAAGCAATACCACGCGCTGGATTCCTTCGTGTACGAGTATGTGAATGCCGGAGGAATGAAAGACAACCTGAAAATTGAGATCAACTATATGCTCCGCTGCCATGTGCTGCCTGTTTCCCGCAGACCGGTTTATTTGCCATGGAACGATCAGGAGCTTACAGTATTAAACGTTGATCCTCTGGAAATCTTCTCCGCAAAGACGGTCGCCCTCTTAAACCGGGCGGCCCCGCGGGATTTATATGATATGTTCAATATGCAAAAGTATGGATTGTTTGACGAGACGCAGGAACCGCTTTTCAGAAAGTGTATCATGTTCTACGCGGCGATTGCTTCGGAAACCGTGCCGGAATACTTTGACCTCAATGGTATCGGCAGCATATCCGCACGGAAAATCAGGACGGACCTTACACCGGTGCTGCGCCGTGGAGAACGCTTTGACCTGGCCTGTGCGCAGAAACAGGTAAAGGATTATTTAGCCGCGATTCTAAAACCGGAAGATACGGAGCTGTCCTTCTGGCAGGCTTTTGCAGAGGGAAACTATCAGCCGGGCCTTTTGTTTGACGATGCTGATATTCTCTCGCGTGTTGAACATCACCCGATGGCACTATGGAAATGCGGCGGGCGGATGCCAAAGTAAAAAGATACACCGGCACTATAACGAATACATACCAAGGGCTGTCCTTCCGGGCAGCTCTTTCATTTTGGCAAGGGGGTGATCCTGATAGCAACCACAAGACTAATGCCGCTGCATGTGGGAAAAGGGCGGGATGTGTCTACGGCCATTGCGGACATCATTGACTATGTGGAGAATCCGCGGAAAACGGATTTTGGAAAATTCATTTATGGCTATGAGTGTGATACCCGAATCGCGGATGCGGAGTTCCTTCTTTCCAAGCGGCAGTATTTGAACCTGACCGGGCGGGACCGGGGCGCGGATGATGTGATCGCCTACCACCTCCGGCAAGCCTTCAAGCCCGGCGAAGTCACGCCGGAAGAAGCGAACCAGATCGGGCGGGAGCTCGCACTGAAACTGACAAAGGGCAATCATGCCTTTGTGGTGTGTACCCATGTGGATAAGCACCATGTTCATAATCACATCATCATCAATTCCACCGCCCTTGACTGCACCCGGAAATTCCGCAACTTCTGGGGCTCTACCTGGGCGATCCGGCGCATGAATGACAAGCTGTGTCTGGAGCACGGTCTGTCTATCGTGGAAAATCCAAAACCCAGCAGGGACCACTATGGCACATGGCTGGGAAATACGAAACAGCCCTCCTTCCAGGAGCAGCTACGCCGGGCAATCGACGCGGCCCTGGAAGAAAGGCCGAAAGACTTTGAGGACTTCCTGAAGAAGCTGGAGGCTGCCGGAATCGAAGTCAACCGGGAACGCAAGAACCTCCGGCTCCGGGCGCCGGGGCCAGGTTCGACCGGCTGACGGCGGCGGACTGCGCGCTGCTCATGTCGCAGGTGAACTCCGAGCCGA
>NZ_JBCJBI010000006.1:37928-130428 GCF_039062365.1 Collinsella aerofaciens | reverse complement strand
CCGGAACCGCACCTCGCGGCCCGCGGGACATGCGCTCATGCGCGGTCCGGGCACGAGGATGCCCCCGAGTCATCTCCCCTATGCGCCATGCGGCCCCCAGGGCACGTGAGTAGACACCGGACACCGTAACGGTGGGCGCCGCCCACCGGTCAGCGGCCAGAGCATGGGGGGCACGCCCGGTCCCGTTCCGAACCCGGAAGCTAAGCCCCATCGCGCCGAGAGTACTGCGGGGTCAGCCCGTGGGAGGCCAGGGCGCCGCTGACCGGTGGACGGCACCGAGCCGTCATCCGAGATGGAGAAGGGGGAGGCCTCGCGGCCTCCCCCTTTTTTGCGTTTATGGGGCGTAAATGACTCTATTACACCAGACGATCTTATCGTTTTTGGTATTGAGCCTTTATTTAAAGAAGATAAATCGAATAACAAGGGCAACTGCTATGACCGCAATGATCAAAAGCAGGATTGTCAGTCGATGCTGCTTGCGTCGTTTACTTGTCGAAACGAAGATTGATTTTCCCTGTTTTGGTGTTTCGAGATAGCGAGCCGAATGCGTCAAGGTTTGCTTGGGTCGCGGACCTCTTTGTTGATGAGCGGCGGATGCTTTCAGTGGCTCCTCACTAGCTGCGCTGTTTTTAGATAATGGTGCGTCTTTCAGATATACGGGGTCTCCCGAGGCGACGCCCATATGTTTACGTCTCGTTTGGGCATCTTCGAGCGTTAGATATCGATTTCTCGTCACATACTCGGGCTCCGGATCATTAATGGGCTCTTGCGAGATGTGGGGGCGATGGAACCGTGGCGGCTGCGTGGAAGTATCTTCCCCCTGCGTCGGCATAAACATATTGTTCTGGTTTTGGTCGTCCATGATGCCCTTTAGCTCGTTACCAACAACGTGTACGCGCTCATTGTACGCCCCTTGTTATTTGTAGCTGGGGACATACTCGGTATTTAAGCTCTGGTTCAAAGAACCTTAACCTTCCTAAAACCTGAGTCATACGCACTTAGATATGCTTATAGTACTGGACTCAAAAAACTTTATAGTCGATGTATATATGAGCACTGGGTGGGCATATATAAGAGCGTCAAAAGAAGTCCCAGTCACCTGGAAGATGACTCGGCAGTCCTATAAAGGAGTGGTAAACATGGCAAGCATGGTTCCTTATCGTTCGGTTTTTGGCGTTCGTCCCTCTGCAAGCTCGCTGTTCGATCTGTTTGATGATATGAGCGACCTAGCGAACAGCTCGATTGCCTCTAAGGCGTTCCCCGTTGACGTTGAGGATAAGGGCGATGGCTATGAGGTCAAGGCTTATCTGACCGGCGTCGCCAAGGACGATATCGATGTCGAGCTTAACGAGGGCCGTCTGTCCATTAGCGTGAATGTCGAGGAAGACGAGGAGAACGAGGGCAAGAACTTCCTGCAGAAGGAGTTCAGCTCGTACAGCGCGACGCGTGGCGTGTATCTTAAGGACGCTTCGAGCGAGGGCCTCTCGGCTAAGTACGCTGACGGCATCCTGACCGTTACGGTTCCCAAGATCGTCGAGAAGAAGAACGTTACGAAGATCTCCATCGACTAACTTCGTTGGTGTTCTGTGCTATTAAAAGATACAAAAGGGGCTGGGAAGCGATTCCCGGCCCCTTTTGCTGTTTAGGACAGTCTATTGAATGGTTGCTGGCCGATACTGGCTTGCGGGGCGTATCGAGAGTTTTCGCGATCCTTGGAGAAGGGTGGCGGAGCTGCCGAGCTCGTCATCCAGGGTTGCGGCTAGAGCTTTGGCATAGCTTTTGACGGTAAGGCTCGGACGATTGTTGTCTTGGCTGATATGCATGGCAATGAGCTGTTCGGTGCGATCGGTAACAAGTTCGCGCGCGGCTTCGGCGGCTTGGCCGTTGGAGAGGTGTCCCCTTGCAGACAGGATGCGCTCCTGAAGAAAGCGGGGATATTCTCCCTCGCGCAGCATGGTCACATCGTGGTTGCTTTCGAGCGCGAGGACTCGACAATCTTTGAGGGTGTTCATGGCTTGGCTCGATAGCTCTCCGGTGTCGGTGGCAAAGCCAATGGAATCATCGGGGGCGTCGAATCGATAGCCGACTGGATTGATGACATCGTGTGATGTTGAGTAGGTTTGCGCGTGGATGCCGGCAATGGATAGGGTGTCACCGGGGTCGAATTCCTCGACAGGCAGATGCGAAAGATTTTCTTTGCTCGAAAGTGTGCCCCTACTGGCAAAGAGGGGACCGTGCCAGTGCTTGCACCAGACATCGAGACCCTTGATGTGATCGCTATGCTCATGAGTAATGAGAAGAGCCGAGACGTTGTCTGCCGAGAGTCCCAGTTCTGCCATGCGCTTTAATGTCTCGCGGCGAGAAAGACCGTCGTCAATCATGATGAGCCCCCGGGGGCCTTCGATGAGCGCGCAGTTGCCTTTTGAGCCGCTGCCAAGGATATGAAGGTGCAGACGAGACATAAGATTCCAAAGGATACAATGGGTGCGGACGAATAAAGGAGGAAGCGAATGCCAACGGTATCACAGCATTACGGACACCATGCCGTGCCTGGGGCAGTCGATGAGACCCGGACGAGACAGCAGGCTGCTCCTGTCGTGCTCATGGTATCAGGCGGCGCGGACTCGACGGCACTGCTTCTTATGGCGTGCACATCAAAGCTGGATATCCAAGACGGACGCGGTGTTGCCCCCATTGCTCGCGAGCGCCTGCATGTGCTGCATGTAAACCATCATATGCGCGGCAAGGCGTCCGATGGCGACGAGGCCTTTGTGCGTGAGCTCTGCGCGAAATATGGTTTACCGCTGTGCGTGGAGCACGCTTATTTTGATGGGGAGTCGGGCAATATTGAGGCCGCGGCCCGCGAAGTGCGCTATGCCGCGGCGCGGAGGTATGTTCGCGAGCTCTGCGCCCAGACGGGGGCACCGCGAACGGCGGCTCGTATCTGCACCGCGCACACGTCTTCGGATCGCGCGGAAACGTTTTTGATGAACGCGATTAAGGGTTCGGGGCCCGCTGGCCTATCGAGCATTCCTCGCCGGAGGAATATCGTGGTACGTCCCTTGCTCGACCTAACTCATGGCGAGCTCGTGGGCTATCTACAGGTACATGGTCAGCCGTGGCGTGAAGACGAGAGCAATGAGGATATCTCGTATCTGCGAAACTACGTGCGCCATCGAGTAATGCCAGTGGTGGTGCAGCGCAACGCGAGCGTCTGCAAGACGATTGGCGCCGCCTGCGAGATCTTAGGCGATGAGGACGCGTTTTTGTCTCAGCTTTCGGCACAGGCGTTTCGAAGCTGTTTGCGCAAAGAGGCAACGGGTGCGCTGGTGCTCGATGCCAGGCGCCTGGCTGCGGCCGAGGTGGTAATCGCGCGGCGCATCGTGCGACTGGCGATTAAGCGCATCGATCCGGACGCTCGTCCCGAGATGCGACATGTGGAGCGAGTCCTTTCCTGCGTTGCCGAGGGCACCGGCTCGGTCACGCTTCCGGCGGGGATTGACGCACGCATTGAGTTTGGCATGCTGGCGTTTAAGGCGCCGGCGGCTCGCGAGGGCCTGGTCGCGGACTGGGTTACCGTACCCGGTCGTTTGCCGTTGGGCGGGGGACGTATGCTTTTCACAGAACCGATGGCTGTTGAGCCGGGATGCGATATCGTGCGCCGCGCCCGTGAGCTTGCGGCTGCCGGGGAAGTGACAGCTTTGGTAGACGCGGCTGCCCTGGGTTTTGCCGACAGCGATAGTGAGCGGATCCTGGCGGGCTCGCGTGGCGAGATCCCTGCCGAGGCGCGATTGGCGCGCCTGTGGGTGGACGGTCCCGCGCCGGGAGACGTGATGTGCCCGTTAGGGATGAGTGGCCGAAGCAAGAAAGTATCCGATTTGCTAGGTGAGGCTCGCATTCCCGTTTCCGAGCGCGCCGGCGTGCCCATGGTGAGGACGGCGCCGGGGGGTGCCGTGGTGTGGGTCGCCGGAGTTCGCGCGGACGAGCGTTTTAAGTGCACGGCCGCAACGCGCGTGGCATATCTGCTCCGCGTGGTCGATGCGGAATAGCGTCCCACGCCTGCTATTCTGTGCGACGTTGACGGTATTCCCGCGCTGATGGCGCACGGGCTGGTAAATTTACCCCGTGCGCTGCTAGAATGTGTAGTTCGCGTCCATACGGCGGTGTGTGGGCGATAAGCACAAGAAAGGGTTGTCATGGCTTCTCAACATCCGGATATCGAGAAGGTTTTGTTTACGCAGGAGGATATCGACGGTATCGTCTCTCGCCTGGGCGAGGAGATTACGCGCGACTACGCGGGTAAGGATCTGGTGCTGATTGCGGTCCTGCGCGGCGCCGTGGTCTTTATGGGCGACCTGATGCGTAAGATCGAGCTGCCGACCAACATCGATTTCATGGCTGTTTCGAGCTACGGCGACGGTGTGAAGTCCTCGGGTATCGTGCGTATCATTAAGGACCTGGATATCGACATCCGCGGTCGCGACGTGCTGATCGTCGAGGACATTCTGGACTCGGGCCTGACGCTCAAGTATCTGATGAAGAACCTCGAGAGCCGCAAGCCCGCTTCTCTGGAGGTCGCCGCCTTCCTGTGGAAGGACGTTGAGGACCGCGTCTCGGCCATCACGCCCAAGTATGTTGGAACCCATTGCCCCGATGCCTTTGTGGTGGGCTACGGCCTCGACTATGCCGAGCGCTATCGCAACCTTCCGTATCTGGGCATTTTGAAACCGGAGGTTTATTCGTAAGATGCCCGACGACCGTAACGACAACAATTCCCAGACTCCCCGGGACCCAAAGATCCCGGGGATGCCCGGAGGCAAGAAGCCCACGCGTACGGGCTGGCTGTATTTTCTTTTGGCTTGCGCGCTTCTGGGCTATGCCTTCTTTAATATGGGTTCCGGCTTTGCCAGCTCCAGCAATACCGTTAAGCTCGCGACGAGCGAGATGGTCAGCGCCATCAAGCAGGATCGCGTCGAAGATCTGACCTATACGGTTCAAGACGGAAGCGTGACGGGTCATTACTGGAAGACAAAAAAGGACAAGGGCGATACGAGCGAGCTCAAGAGCTTCTCTTCGACCTATGTCGGCTCCGATTCGCTTGCCGAGCTCATGGCGGAGCACCCCGATACCAAGTACATCGTCAACACCAACGATCCCGATTTTTGGGGCGACTTGGCAATGAGTGTGCTTCCGACGATCGCCCTTATCGCCATCATGTTCTACTTTATGCGCCAGATGATGGGCGCCAACAACAGGAACATGCAGTTTGGCAAGACCAACGCCAAGACCAACGAGGCCACACGCCCCAAGGTCAAGTTTGAAGACGTTGCCGGAGTGGACGAGGCAGTCGAGGAGCTCGAGGAGATCCGTGACTTTTTGAGCGATCCGGATCGCTATCGCAAGCTGGGCGCCAAGATCCCGCGTGGCGTGTTGCTGGTTGGCCCTCCGGGCACCGGTAAAACGCTGCTGGCCAAGGCCGTTGCCGGCGAGGCGGGCGTGCCGTTCTTTAGCATCTCGGGTTCCGACTTTGTCGAGATGTTCGTAGGTGTCGGCGCCAGCCGTGTGCGTGACCTCTTTAAGGAGGCCAAGTCCCAGGCCCCGTCGATCATCTTCATCGATGAGATCGATGCCGTGGGACGTCAGCGCGGAGCTGGCTTGGGCGGCGGTCACGACGAGCGCGAGCAGACGCTCAACCAGCTGCTGGTCGAGATGGACGGTTTTGAGGAGAGCGAGTCGGTCATCCTGATCGCTGCGACCAACCGTCCTGACATCCTGGATCCGGCATTGCTGCGTCCCGGCCGTTTTGACCGTCAGGTTACGGTCGACCGTCCGGATGTGAAGGGCCGCGAGCAGATCTTGCGCGTGCATGCCGAGAACAAGCCGATGGACGAGGACGTTAAGTTTGAGAAACTCGCCCAGATGACCGTTGGCTTTACTGGCGCCGATTTGGCGAACCTGCTCAACGAGTCTGCGCTGCTGGCTGCCCGCCGCCATCGTTCCGTGATCTCGATGGACGAGGTCGAGGAATCGATGGAGCGTGTGATTGCCGGACCGCAGCGCAAGGGTCGCGTGATGACCGAGGCCGAGCGCACCACGATTGCCTACCACGAGAGCGGTCACGCTTTGGTGGGCCACATCCTGGAGCACTCCGATCCGGTCCACAAGATCTCGATCGTCAGCCGCGGTCAGGCTCTGGGCTACACGCTGCAGCTTCCGCAGGAGGACCACTTCCTCAAGACCAAGAACGAGATGCTCGACGAGCTCGCCGTGTTCTTGGGCGGTCGCGTTGCCGAGGAGCTCATGTGCGATGACATTACGTCGGGCGCGAGCAACGATCTGGAGCGCGCAACCAAGATGGCGCGCGAGATGGTCACGCGCTTGGGCATGAGCGAGGAGCTGGGCACGCAAGTGTTTGGCGAGGCGCAACATCAGGTGTTCCTTGGTCGCGATTACGCCGATCACCAGGATTACTCCGAGGAGACGGCGCGCCGCATCGATATCGAGGTTCAGCGCATTATGCGTGAGGCCCATCGTCGTGCGGTCGAGATCCTGGACGCCCGTCGCGATCAGCTCGATCTGATGGCGAAGGTGCTGCTTGAGCGCGAGACCGTCGAAGGCGACGCCGTGAACGCCCTGCTCGACAACGAGTGGGATGCCTACCTTGAGCGCGAGGGTGATATCCTGGCGGCCAAGGAGGAGCGCAATGCCAAGGCGGCCGGCATGCCGACCAAGAAGCGCGCGCCTCGTATGAGCGAGGAGGAGCTGGCGGCTGATGCCGCGGCCTTTGCGCAGGCGGCCATGCAGGAGGATGCCGAAGCCGCATCCGATGGTGCTGACGATGACCATGCCGTCAATGCCGGTGCCGACACCGACGCCGACAAATAGTCCTTGTAACAAAAGCCTCCGCGGGGAAACCTGTGGAGGCTTTTTCTTTTGAGCGATATGGGGCCGTCTGTTGATTGGGGACAGACTTAAATGAGCGTTTTCACGCATTTAAGTCTGTCCCCAATCAACATTGCTGCGGAACTTTGCTCGGCTAAAGCGTACAATAGCGCCTATGCGAAAGGGGAACAGATGATCAACGAAACCATGTATGCTCGCGGTGCGGAAAGCTCCATCATCCGCGAAATTTTTAGCTATGGCCTTGAGCGCAAGGCGCAGATCGGTGCGGAAAACGTATTCGATTTTTCGCTGGGCAACCCGAGCGTTCCGGCGCCCGCTGCCGTGGCGGAGTCCATTAAGAAGGCCTTGGAGCTGCCGAGTGACCAGCTGCACGGTTATACGCCCGCTCCGGGCCTGCCGCAATGTAGAGCGGCCGTCGCCGAATCGCTCAACCGCCGCTTTGGTACGAGTTATGAGGGTAAGGACGTCTTTATGACGGTGGGCGCTGCAGCTTCGCTCACCTGTACGCTCAATGCCGTTACGAACCCGGGTGACGAGGTCATCGTTATCGCCCCGTACTTCCCGGAGTATCGCGTGTGGATTGAGAAGGCCGGCTGTACGTGTGTCGAGGCGCTCGCCGATGAAGATACGTTCCAGCTGAGCGTGGATAACGTGCGCAAGGCTATTACCGACAAGACGGCAGCTGTCATCATCGACTCGCCCAACAACCCGACCGGTGCTGTGTATACGCGCGATACGCTGACGCGACTGGCCAATGTTTTACGCGAGGTCAACGCCAAGCGCGATTCCGAGAACCCGATTATGCTCATCTCGGATGAGCCGTATCGCGAGATTGTCTATGGCGCCGAGGTGCCTTGGGTGCCTTCGATCTACGAGCACACCATCGTGTGCTACTCGTATTCCAAGTCGCTGTCGCTGCCGGGCGAGCGCGTGGGGTGGATCCTGGTTCCCAATACGAATCCTCAGGCAGCTCGTCTTATGCCCGCCGTTGCCGGTGCTGCCCGTACGCTGGGCTTCGTGTGCGCGCCGGCGCTCTTCCAGCGCGTGATTATCGATTGCATCGATGAGCCGAGTGACGTTGAGGCCTATGCACGCAACCGCACGGCGCTCACCGATGCCTTGGCGGACTACGGCTATACCTATGTTGAGCCGGACGGTGCTTTCTACCTGTGGGTGAAAGCGTTGGAGCCCGATGCGAATGCGTTTTGCGAGCGCGCAAAGAAGTATGAGTTGCTTGCGGTTCCCTCGGACAGCTTTGGTATGCCGGGTTGGTTCCGCCTGGGCTATTGCGTGAGTTACGAAACGATTGTCAATTCGCTACCCGCTTGGAAACAGTTGGCGGACGAGTATCGTTAAAAGTAAAGCGCTCTGCCTACAATGTTTTACGTGAAACGGGGTTTGGTGTTAAGCCGGACCCCGTTGTCATGGACGTTGTGTCTTTGGGATGGAGTGGTTTTACGACTATCGAAGGCTATGCGTACAATGAATATAAGCGACGGCCGTGCCAGATAAGGAGACCTGATGCCCTACCTGCTTTCTTGTGACATTCATACCCATACGATGTTCTCTGCGCATGCATATTCGACCATTGAGGAGAATGTGTACTGGGCGGCAGAGCGTGGCTTGCAGGTGCTCGGATCCGCCGACCATCTGAGCTCTATGGTTACGGCTTGCCCCAATGACCTGCGCAGTTACCAGTTCTTTATCAACCAGGATATCTGGCCGCGCATTTGGAGCGGCGTGCTAGTGCTGCGTGGTGCCGAGGCCGATATCGTTTCGCTAGACGGAAGCCTGTTTGGCGAGGACACTCCTGTCACGCTCGATATCGCCGGCGATTCGTACAGCCGTCAGCATTCACTGTTCGATTTGGTTACGCGTAATTTGGATTATTTGGTTGCAAGCGTGCATAATCCGCAGATTGCTGAGGGCGCGACGCTGGCCCAGGCGACTGAGATGTATATCAATGCCTTGGAACACCCCAAGGTGTTCATGCTGGGTCACACGGGGCGTTCAGGCGTGCCGTTCGATATCGACGAGGTGCTGTTGGCGGCTAAGGCCAAGCACAAGATTATCGAGATCAACAACCATAGTCTTGAACACGGTGTCGACACTGAGCATTGGGCCGCATGCCGCAAGATCGCCGAGCGCTGCGCCGAGCTGGGCGTGGGCATTGGCGTGTCGACCGATGCCCACATTGGCATGGCCATTGGCAAGCTCGATCACGCGCGTAAGATGCTCGACGAGATTCACTTCCCGCTGGATTTGATCGTGACGCGCGACCGCGAGACGCTGCTGCGCGAGATGGCGGCAGCCGGCGTGTGCGACCTGCGCAAGGGGATGTAGCGGAATTTATAAACCAAGCGAAGGGGGCGGCCCAGACGGGTCGCCCCCTTTCTTGTCCCAAAAATCTACTGAGGTTGGTTAGCGGCGTTCGAGGACCGCTACGGTTTCGGTGTGGTCGGTGTGAGGGAACATGTCGACCGGCGTGATCTTGAGCAGGCGATAGCCTCCGTCGAGGAGCTGATGCAGGTCGCGCTCTTGAGTCACGGGGTTGCAGCTGATATAGGTGATGCGGCGCGGCTTAAGCGCGCAGGCAGCTTCGAGGAACTCGGGGGTAGAGCCGGCGCGCGGCGGATCGATGGAAAGGACATCGACCCGCTCGTTGTTGTCGGCGGCATCTAGGATGTAGTCGGTGGCATCGTCGGCCATAAACCAAGCGCTGCGGGTGAGGCCGTTGAGCTCGGCATTGCGACGTGCGTCGGCAATGCCCGCCGGGTTGCGCTCCACGCCGAGCAGCATAATGCCGATGCCCTTGTCCTGGGCGGCTTTGGCTGCGCACAGGCCGATAGTTCCGCTACCGCAATAGGCATCCATGAGCACATCGCCCTGGTGCAAATCCATGCCGCCGATAGCGAGCTGATAGAGCAGCTCGGTCTGTTGCGGGTTGGTCTGATAAAACGCGGTGGGGGAGATGTCGAATTCGCAGCCGAGCAGCTGGTCGCGCATGCATTCGGCGCCATACACGATGCGGGTTTCCTCGCCGAGGATGGCGTTGCCGGGGCGTCCGTTGATGTTTTGGGCAACGGTGACGATATGCGGATCGAGTGCGGCGACAGCCTCAAAGAACTCCTGCGCATGCGGTAAGTCACGCTGGGCGGTCACGAGCGTAACCATGACCTGGTCGGTACGCCAGCCGCAGCGGACGACGGCATAGCGAAGCAAACCAAGATGCTTGTCCTCGTTAAAGGCGGGAATATGCAGCCGCTCAGCCTCACGCGCGATGCCGTTAAGAATCTGACGAGCGCCCGGTGCCTCAACGGGGCATTCGGGAACAGCAACGATTCTGTGCGTGCCGCGCTCAAAAAAGCCGCAGCGGACAGCGCCCTCTTTGCCGGGGGCAAAGGGAGTGGCGGCCTTATGGCGAAAACCGCGCGGCGCAGGATATTTGCCCGGGTCGCCCAGGGTGACGCCCATACCGCGAATGGGGTCGACGCTAATACCCTCGCGCTCGCAAAGAGCAGCAAAAAGCTCCTCCATGGAGGCCTGCTTGGCTGCCAACTGCTTCTTATAGGGACGATTGAGCGCCGTGCACCCACCGCAAGCTTTCATGATCGAACAGGGAGACTTGGGGTCCACAGCCTTACGCGCAGACGAAACCGGATCTTTATGCGAGCGCTTGGAACGAGTCTGAGGCGCTTTATCCCCGCCTCGACGAGAGTCAGAACGCTTGGCCTTAGCCCTGCTCTTGGCCGATTTGCTTTTTGCAGCTTTAGAAGACTTGGATTTCGTAGAAGATTTCTCCTCCTTCGACCCCTCAGCCGCCTCCACCAAAGCACGACGAGCCCTACGCTCCGCACGAGATTCTGCCATCAATAACTCCACTAATTCATGAATTTAAGCTGCAAGTATTGTACCGTGCCAAGCCAGCAGACGATATACAAGCGGTTTATTCGTGTCAGTGATAAGCCCAACGACGGTTGCCCGCCGCGTGAGGGGTGTGGGGGTTAAGTTTATCGCGAGTTCCGCACGAACAGGAGGCCACTTAATGTGGCCTCCGTCGTGAGCAGGACTGTAGAGCAGGAAACTTAACCCCCACACCCCTCACGCGGCGGGCAAATTCGCCTTGTGCTCTATTACGCTAAAGTGTATGATTCTGAACGTTACATGACTCACTTTGCTTAACTAAAGTGCCACCAAGGGGGAATACCATGAATACCGATATGTCTCGTCGTCAGTTTGTTGGTCTAGCCGGCTCGCTTGCCACGGTGCTTGGCCTTGGTCTTGTCGGCTGCGGCGGTGGTGCCGGCAAGGGCTCCGCTGCAGGCTCTGCCGCGGCCAAGGATGTGAAGGGTGCTGCGGAGTCCAAGAAGCTCGTGGTGGGCTTTGATAAGTCCTATCCTCCGTACGGCTTTGTGGGCGACGATGGCGAGTACACCGGCTTTGATCTCGATCTGGCCAAGGCTGTTGCCGATAAGCAGGGCTGGGAGGTCAAATACGAGGCCATCGACTGGGACGCCAAGGATACGCTGCTCAACTCGGGCGCCATCAACTGCATCTGGAACGGCTTTACCATGGAGGGCCGTGAGGATGACTATACGTTCTCCGAGCCGTACATGCTCAACGAGCAGGTGCTGGTGGTAAAGAAGGATGCGGGCATCAAGAGCTGGGACGATCTTGCCGGCAAGACCGTGATCACCCAGACCGATTCCGCTGCGCAGGATGTGCTCGAGGGCGACCAGAAGGATCTGGCCGCGACGTTCGCCACGCTCGACACCATCGGCGACTACAACACGGCCTTTATGCAGCTCGAGAGCGGCGCGGTCGATGCCGTGGCTTGCGACCTTTCGATTGCCCAGTATCAGCTTGCCGCCAAGCCCGATGCCTATACGCAGCTTGATGAGCCGCTGTCCAGCGAGCACTACGCTGTCGGCTTTAAGAAGGGCGACACCAAGTCGGCCGATGCCGTGACCGAGTCGCTCAAGGCACTCTACGAGGACGGCACGGTTAAGGACCTGTGCGACAAGTATTCAAGCTATGGTCTATCTTTCGATAATTGGGTGCTCAAGTAATGTCTATTCAGGTCATGATGCAGATGCTTGGCCAGGGATTCTTGGTCAGTTTGCAGTTGTTTGTGCTGACACTGCTGGGGTCGATTCCGCTGGGAATCCCCGTGGCGTTTATGCGCATGAGCAAAATCGCGCCGCTCCGCTGGATTGCGCGCATCTATATCTCGGTCATGCGTGGCACGCCGCTCATGCTGCAGATGTTTGCCATCTACTTTGCCCCGTACTACGTGTTTGGCATTTCGCTCACGCCCGATTCCAAGTGGACGGCGTGCGTCGTAGCGTTCATCATCAACTACGCCGGTTACTTTGCCGAGATCTATCGCTCGGGCCTGCAGTCCATTCCTCGCGGTCAATACGAGGCTGCCGAGGTGCTGGGCTATTCGCGCGTGCAGACGTTTCTGTATATCGTGATGCCGCAGGTTGCCAAGCGCATTTTGCCGGCGATGGGCAACGAGATCATCACGCTGGTCAAGGATACGTCGCTGGCGTTTGCCATCGGCGTGGGGGAGATGTTCTCGACGGCCAAGGCGCTGGTCGCCTCGCAAGTGAGCATGGTGCCGTTTGCGATTGCGGCGTTGATCTACTGGGTCTTTAACTTTGTGGTCGAGATGCTGCTGGGCGCCGCCGAAAAGAAGCTGGACTATTATCATGACTAACTCAGTGATGAAAATCGAAAGCGCGCGCAAGGCGTTTGGCGGCAATGAGGTGCTCAAGGATATCTCGCTCGAGGTCAAGCGTGGCGAGGTCGTGGCGATTATCGGGCCTTCGGGTGGCGGCAAGTCCACGCTGCTGCGGTGTGCCACGCTGCTCGAGACACTCGACGGAGGCTCGCTCTCGTTTGGTGACCTTGCCGTTGCGACGGATGCGGGTTCGGGCGCAGTCTATGCGAAGGGCGATGTGCCCAAGCGGGCACGCTCGCGATTCGGCCTGGTGTTCCAAAATTACAACCTGTTCCCGCACTATACCGTGATGAAAAACATCATCGACGCGCCGATCCGCGTGCTCAAGCGTCCGCGCGAGCAGGCAGAGGCACGTGCATTCGAGTTGATCGCGCAGATGGGGCTTATGGGCAACGAGAACAAGGTTCCTTGTGAGCTTTCGGGCGGTCAGCAACAGCGCGTGAGTATTGCCCGCGCCCTAGCGCTCGACCCGGAGATCCTGTTCTTTGACGAGCCGACCTCGGCGCTCGATCCCGAGCTAACGGCCGAGGTGCTGCGTGTCATTAAAGACCTTGCGGCGCAGAATATGACGATGGTGATCGTGACCCACGCAATGCAGTTTGCGCGCGATGTTGCCGACCGCGTGGTCTTTATGGATGGCGGCCGCATTGTCGAGGAGGGTCCTGCCGAGCAGGTTATCGACCATCCGCGCGAGCAGCGCACGCGTGAGTTCTTGAGCCGTATCGAGGGATAGGCTCAGGTATTTACTCAACTATTAATTGAGGCGAAGCCGCCGCAGGTCTTACGGTCTGTGGTGGCTTTTTGTTTGCGTCGACGGGGTTCAATAACCGCTTCATAAGCTCGTCTCTTCCTCTCGCCGCCTGTATTCATACGTGCGCCGAAAGGTGTGCATGGATGGTCGCCCGTGAGGGTAGGGTGGTGGCATAGGACATTTGGAGGGTGAGTCGGCTCGGCTGCCGGCCATGCTGCTCCCGGGATGGCACCGACCGCGAACTCTCCCCGTTGGCGTCGCGCATTGCGCGCGGCCCTGCAAGGAGGTCATCATGGGTGCTCCCAAGACCGGCAATGTAAGGAACGTGGTGCTCGTAGGCCAAGGCGGGGTGGGCAAGACTTCACTCGCCGAGGCCATGCTCCACCTTTCCGGCAAGACCGCCCGCCTGGGCGGCCACGACGGCACCAAGCCCACGCTCGACTATGACCCTGAAGAGGTCAAGCGTTCATTCTCCATCTCGACGACCATCGCGCCGATCGACTGGAAGGGCGCGCGCATCAATGTGCTCGATGCCCCGTGCTACCCCGATTTTATCGGCGACGCCTTTGCCGCGATGAGCGTCTGCGAGACGGCTCTGTTTGTGGTCGACGCCGAGGCCGGCCCGCAGCCTACGACGGTTAAGCTCTGGTATGCCGCCGAGGACCTGCGCCTGGCACGCGCGGTGTTCGTAAACCGCCTGTCGCGCTCCGAGGCCAGCTTTGCGACCACGATGGACCTGCTGCAGGAGCGCTTTGGCACGCGCCTGGGCGCCGTGACCCTTCCCTGGGGCGAGGGCGAGGACTTTGACGGCATCATCGACCTGGTGCGCATGAAGGCGCGCCATTGCAACGGCACCGAAGCCGTTGAGTCGGAGATTCCCGAGGAGTATCGTGCCCAGGCCGAGGAGGCCCATGACCATCTGTGCGAGTTGGTGGCCGAGGCCGACGATGAGCTGATGATGAAGTACCTGGAAGGCGAGGAGACGCTGACGCAGGAGGAGCTTGAGGGCTTGCTGTCGAAGGCGATTGCCGAGCGCATCTTTGTGCCGGTCTTTGCGGGCGATTGCATTAAGGAGCAGGGCGTCAACTCGCTGATGGACGACATCGCGACGTACTTCCCGGCGCCGACCGACTACGGCGAGATGCCGCTTATCGACGGCGATTCGCTTAAGATCTCGAGTGACGATGACCGTCCGGTGGCGTTTGTGTTTAAGACGCTGGCCGATCCGCAGCAGGGTCGCATCAGCTTTATCAAGGTGCTGACGGGTACGCTTGAGCCGGGCCTTGAGCTGGTCAACGCGCGCACGCGCAAGGGCGACCGTCTGGCTCACCTGTATGTGATGTGCGGCCGCGACATGACCGAGGTCGGTCACGCCTATGCCGGCGACATTATCGTGGCACCCAAGCTGGCGGCCGAGACGGGCGATACGCTCTCGATTACCGGCAAGGTCGAGGCTGCGGCGTTTAAGTTCCCCAACTCGCAGTACCGCATTGCCATCGAGGCCGAGAATCGCGGGGACGAAGAGAAGCTCTACACGTTTATCGAGAAGGCCTGTAAGGCCGATCCGACTATGAGCATCGACCGTGACGAGGAGACCGGCCAGACCATTATCTCCGCCGTGGGTGAGGCGCAGGTTTCGGTGCTGCTCAACCGTTTGGAGGACCGTACCAAGGTCGTGGCCAAGAGCGTGCCGATCCGCATTCCGTATCGCGAGACCATTCGCCGTACGGCAAGCGCGCAGGGCCGCCACAAGAAACAGACTGGCGGTGCCGGTCAGTATGGCGACTGCTGGCTGCGCGTTGAGCCGCTCATTGGGCCCGACGGCACGAGCGATGGCTATGAGTTTGTAGACGAGGTCGTGGGTGGCCGCATCCCGCGCTCGCTGATCCCCGCCGTGGACAAGGGTGTCCAGGAGACCATGAAGGACGGCATCATTGCCGGCTACCCGCTCACGGGCATTCGCGTGGCTGTGTACGACGGCTCGTATCACAGCGTCGACTCCAACGAGATGGCGTTCCGCGCGGCGGCTCGCATCGGCCTGCGCAAGGCATGCGCCGATGCCGACCCGGTGGTGCTGGAGCCCATCGAGGAAATCACGGTGACTATCCCCGAGAGCTACGCCGGCGCCGTGATGGGCGACATCTCGGCATCGCGCGGTCGTGTGACGGGCATGGAGACCGATGAGCGCGGCGACACCGTGGTCATCGCTCAAGCCCCGCTGGCTGAGCTGACGGATTACTCGACGCGCCTGCGCTCTATCACGCGCGGCACGGGTGACTTTACCATGAAGCCCGCCGGCTACGAGCAGGTTCCCTATGACGTTCAGGCCAAGCTCGTGGAGCGCTATGAGGAGGGCCGCGCCAAGTAACGCGTGGTTTTGCCTGCAACATGCATGCCGATGCAAGGGCCGCCCTGGGTAACCGGGGCGGCCCTTTTTGATCCCTTGGGGACGGAGGAAAACGGATCATTTTTTGGGTTACGGGCAGCTTGGTCGGCCCTAGTCTCCCGAGGTCTGGTTGCGGCCGGTAGCGTAGTCGATCTGCACGTGCGGCTGCAGGTTGTAGCAGTACACGTGGAAGCAGAGGGTCTTGCCGTGGTCCTCGACCGATTGCGCCTCAAGGCGCATGCCACGGCAGACAAGTTCCTCTTCGTTATACATGGGCGTGACGCGGTAGAGCACATGGTTGCCCGTATCGCGAATATAGTTGAGAATCTGCTCTTCAAACGGCAGCATACCCGTCTCGTTGAGATAACGCGTGCCGGTGAGGAGATTCTTGCGATTGGCGTTCTCGCCGCAGAGTGACCAGGCGATAAGGTGGCAGCGGTTGTAGAGGCTCTGGCCCGGAATAAAGTCGTAGCGCTGCTGGTGCCAACCGGCAGGATGGATACGCGAGATATCGCCGCGCTTGCCTTGACCGAGTGACTCGGGGCCCACGCAGGCGAGCGCCTTGCGAGTGCGGCCCAGGCTGTCGAGCTTGGAGAATTTCTTAAAGCAGCCCTCTTCGGTGGCGCGATCGTATTCATCGAGTGTGAATGATGGCGTGCCGAGCGGGTGCGTGCTGTCGGCGCGAAGGGCAACGTAGGGGTTGCCGGCGTAGTCGGGAATGCTGCTGAGGTATACGCCGCGGGCGCGGTTAAGGTCGGGGTTTTCGACCTCGCCGATGGGGGTGGTGGAGCTGTCCTCGGCAACGTTGCCGTTGGTGTTGGTCGTGGCGGATTCGGAGCCATCGCCGGAGTCCTCGGAGCTCGTTGTTCCCGATTCGAGCCGGGCGACCAAGTCCGCTTCGTCGTCGGTGCGGTTGGGGCTCTCGCTTTGCTTCTCGGCCAGAGCCGCCGCCTGCTCATCGCTTTGCGGCGACAACAGCTTGGGCGCTCCGTCGATCGATCCCGTAAACAGCGCAAACCCCAGCACCACGGCGGTGCCGATGGAAAGTACTTGCTTGTAAGCGGACTTGCGCGACATTGAGGCTCCTGGATGGACGGTTGGGAATCTACCAGTCTAGCAGGAGCCGGCAGGGGCCGTTCTATCGAACAAATACTTAAGATTTGGGATAGACGCTACTGATTAATTTGTCCCGCGGTCTAGATCGAGGTGGAGTCGAGCCAGTTGAGCTTGCACTCGAGAATGCGCTGCTCGCCGGGTTCGCTGCTGCCGTCAAGTAGGGCGAGCAGCATCTCGGCTGCTTCGCGACCTTCCTGGTCGACGGGCTCGATGATGGTGGAGACGGTCGGCGTGGTGAGATTAGTCCAGTCTTCGCAGTTGAGTCCCAAAAGGCCGATTTGCTGCGGAAGCAGATGTGCCATGGGCTGAAGCGCCTTGTAGACGCGGGGGAGCGCCCATTGGTTTTGGACAAAGATGAGCGTACGCTTGGCGGGATTGAACTTGAATTTAAAGTACTCGGTAAGCTCGTTGATTGACGGCTTGTTGTGGTCGATGGGAATCGCTTTGTAGAGCTGTCCGTTCGCTGCCAGCGCCTCGGCATACCCCTGAAAACGCTCCATGCGGGTGCGCATCTCGGTCATGTTGGCGGCAATGGAAAAGAAATCTTCGTAGCCGGCGTCGAGGAGCGCCTGTGTGGCGTTGTACACGCCGTCGTAAAGGTTGGTTTTGATCCAGCTGGTACCTGGGCTATAGATGGCCGCATCGAAAAAGACGACCGGCTTGCCGGCGCGCCTAATGCGGTCGTGCACGGCTTTGAAGTTTGCCGTGGGCTGGATGATAAAGCCATCGACGCCCAGCGAGAGCATCTTGTCGACGTACATGAGCTCGGTCTCGGGGTTAAAGTTGCTCGTACAAACGACCGTCTGGTAGCCCGCGGGGAGCATGACCTGCTCCATGCCATTGAGAACGAGCCCCGCCCATTTGTTGGTGTTATCCAAAATGATGATGGCGATGACGTGGGTTTGCTTGCCGGTGAGCGTCTGCGCTTGGGCGTTGGGAACGTATCCGAGTTCCTTAATGACGCGCGCGATTTTGTTCTGCGTCTTCTCGCTAAGCTTTTCTCGTTTGTCGTTGAGGTAATACGAGACGCTTGCCGTCGAGGTTCCCGCCTCTCGAGCGACGTCTGCGATCGTAACGCGCTGTTTTGCCACAGCGACTCCTTCCGACAGATGAGCATTTTCCAACATGATGACTTTGAGTCTTGGCGAGGGATACGCTTCGGTGAGCGGCTTTTCCTTTCATATGAGTATGCAACAAATGCGGTATATGGGTGGGGTCGAAATTTGTGACCGGCATGCACATCTGCCGTCTACCGAGAAAATCAAATACTTCTTGACTTTTGAAATCGAGGGTAAAATCGCAGGATTCATTTTTGGTTAAACGCATAACTAAATCGCATAACCAACGCTCTGACCTGCGCGTTTACCGAAATAAGCTGGCATTAAGAAAAACGAGCACCTATATTGGTCTTGTCGAAAAGACAGCAAGTCCAAACGGCAGGGGATGCTCCGGAGGCCTCCGCAAACGGTGTCTTGCGCACGCAACTCTATGAAAAGAGGGAAGCAATGAAGATCGTAGGCGTTGCCGCCTGTACCGTGGGTATCGCCCACACGTATATGGCCCAGAAGGCGATTCAGGATGAATGCGCCGCCCGTGGCATCGAGTGCAAGGTCGAGGCTCAGGGTGGCCTGGGTATCGAGAATGAGCTCACGCAGGAAGACGTGGACTCCGCCGACCTGGTCCTGGAGTCCGTCGACGTGGGTGTCGAGAACGAGGACCGTTTTGAGCAGAAGATGGCCGAGGGCAAGTTCCTCAAGGTCGGTACTTCCGATGTGATCGCCGATCCGGTCAGGATCATCGACCAGGCTGTTGAGATCATCAAGGCGACGGGCGGTGCCGTTGACGCGCCCAAGGCCGAGGCCAAGGCAGAGAAGAAGGCCGTCTCCGCTGCCCCGCAGGCCCCGACACCGGCGTCCAAGCAGTCTATCTTTGCCGATCCGGGTAAGACGCTGCTCAATGCATTCAATACCGGCGTTTCCTATTTTATCCCCATTGTCGTTATCGGTGGCGTGTTCCTCGCCTTCTCGTTGGCATCCGGTACTGCCGGTGCTAGCGGTATGGAGGTCACCAACCCGTTGATGGTGAGCCTTAATACCATCGGCATGGCCGGTATTTCCATGATGATTCCGGTGCTTGCGGCATACATCGCCTACTCGATGGCCGGCAAGCCCGCGCTCGCCCCCGGTTTTGTCCTGGGCTACTTGGTCAACAACGCCGTCGTCACCCCGAGCGGCAACAGCGTTTCGACTGGCTTCTTGGGCGCCATGATCATGGCTGTCATCTGCGGTTACTTTGTCCGCTGGATGAAGACCTGGAAGGTCAACAACACCATCCAGACCATCATGCCGATCCTGATCATCCCGATTCTGACCTCGCTCGTCCTGGGCATGGCCTACATCTACATCCTGGCCACGCCGCTTGGCTTTGTGATGGATTGGCTCACCAGCGTGCTCGGTAGCCTGCAGGGCGGCTCCGCCGTCGTCCTGGGCCTGGTCATTGGCGTTATGACCGCCTTCGATATGGGTGGCCCCATCAATAAGACCGCCTCGACCTTTACTATGGCCATCATGGCCTCCGGCATCTATGGCCCCAACGGTATGTTCCGCGTCGCCGTCGCCATTCCCCCGATTGCCTGCGGTCTTGCAGCGCTCATTGCCAAGAACAAGTTCGATGACGCCGATCGCCAGATGGGTATCTCCGCACTGTTCATGGGCTGCATCGGCATCACCGAGGGCGCTATCCCCTTCGCGGTCAAGGACCTTGGCCACACCCTGCCCGGCATCTGCATCGGCTCTGCCGTGGGTGCGGCACTCGCCGCCTTCCAGGGTATCGACTGCTACGTCCCACACGGTGGCTTTATCGTCGCCCTTGCCACCAACAACGTCGCGCTGTTCTGCCTGGACATCGTGATTGGCTCCGTGGTCGCCGCTGCAATCCTGATTGCCATGAAGCCCACGCTCGATAAGCAGGCCAAGTAAACCTTTAAGGACTCCGGTTGTGCGGAGGGATGGATTTGACTCCGCACAACCGCCCCTACACAACAAAATCCATCCGTACTGATAGGGCCCACATCTGGGTCCCAGGGAACTTTTGTCAAAAATCCTCTGGAGAAGGAGAACAAAATGTCCAACCTCACCATCCGCCAGGCCGTTCAGGGCATGCTCAAGCTGCAGGATAGCGGCGATCACGCAACCATGGTCGGCATTGGCCCCATGAGCCCCAACCTGATTCAGGCCGTGTTCGAGCTTGCCAAGGACGAGGATTTCCCGCCCATGTTTATCGCCAGCCGCAACCAGGTCGATATGGACGAGATGGGCGCCGGCTACGTCAACGGTTGGGACCAGACGCGCTTTGCCGCCGACATCAAGAAGGTTGCCGACGAGGTGGGTTACACCGGCCCGTACTACCTGTGCCGCGATCACGGCGGTCCGTGGCAGCGCGACGAGGAGCGTAACGCCCACCTGCCCGAGGACGAGGCCATGGAGCTCGCCCGAAAGTCCTTCGTCGCCGACATGGAGGCAGGCTTTGACCTGCTGATGGTCGACCCCACCAAGGACCCCTATCAGATCGGCAAGGTTATTCCGCTCGACGTGGTTCTTCGCCGCACGATCGATCTTATCGACTACCTTGAGCAGTATCGTCGCGAGCATAACCTGCCCGAGGTCGCCTATGAGGTCGGTACCGAGGAGACCAATGGCGGCTTGACCTCTACCGATAAGTACGAGGAGTTCATTTCTCAGCTGCAGCCCGAGCTCGAGAAGCGCGGCTGCCCCATGCCCACCTTTATCGTCGGTCAGACCGGCACGCTTACCCGTTGGACCGAGCAGGTCGGCCATTACAACTTTAAGAACGCCCGCGAGCTCGCCGACATGGCAAAACGCTACGGCGTGGGCCTGAAGGAGCACAACGCCGACTATCTGGATGACGCAACGCTGCTCGAGCACATCCCGGCTCACGTGACGGCCTCCAATGTCGCCCCTCAGTACGGCACCGAGGAGACCCGCGCCTACCTCAAGCTCTGCGCTACCGAGCAGATTCTGGTCGACAACGGCCTGTGCGACGATCCCTCCGACCTGTATCACACGCTGCTGGTCAAGGCTATCAAGACCGAGCGTTGGCGCAAGTGGATGACCGGCGACGACGTTAACCTGCAGGTTGACGACATTCTGGCCGACGACGAGCTCAGCCTGAAGATTCTGGATGTCTCCGGTCACTACGCCTTTAACGATCCCGAGGTCAAGGAGCAGGTCGAGAAGCTCTATCGCAACCTCGCTGCCCAGGACATCGACGGCAAGCGCTTTGTGATTGAGCACATCAAGCGCCCGATCAAGCAGTACGTCGTCGGTCTTAACCTCAAGGGCGTCACGAGCCGCATCGAGAAGGCTCTCGAGGACTAAGTAGTTTTTCCTACACGACGCCGGGCCTGGGGCATGTCCCAGCTGCAGGCCCGGCACATAGGACAAAGGGGCATCCCCTTTGTCCTTTCTTTTGAGTTTTGGATTCCTCCGAAGGAGTTTGCACCATGAAGTTCTTTATCGATACCGCCAACCTTGACGAGATCGCCGAGGCCAAGAGCTGGGGCTGCCTTGCCGGCGTAACCACCAACCCGTCCCTGTACGCCAAGACCGGCGGCAAGCTTGCAGACTTTGAACCCCACATGCTCAAGATCGCCGAGCTTTGCGAGGGGCTGCCCGTGTCCGCCGAGTCTACCGCCACCACGGCCGAGGGCATGATCGAGGAGGGCAAGCGCCTTGCCGCCCTTGCCCCCAACATTGTGGTCAAGCTCCCCGTCTGCGAGGCCGGCCTCGCCGCCTGCCGCGCGCTGGCCGATGCGGGCGTGCGTGTCAACATGACGCTCGTCTTCTCGCCGACGCAGGCCCTTATGGCCGCCAACGCCGGTGCCCGCTACATCAGCCCGTTTGTCGGACGCTTTGACGACATCGCCGAGGACGGCATCTCGCAGCTCGACAATGTTGTGACCTGCATCAAGAACTATGACTGGACCGGCAAGAACGTCGACGACACCGTCGAGATTATCACCGCTTCGGTCCGCACGCCCAACCACGTGACCCAGGCGGCTCTTCTTGGCGCCGACATCGCGACCGTGCCCATGGCCGCTCTCAAGAAGTGCCTGCATCACCCGCTGACCGACCAGGGCCTTGCCTCGTTCGAGGCTGACTGGCAGAAGGTCGTCGCTCAGGCTTAACGAGTGGATTGCCCCGGCATCGCGTCATCCGGTGCCGGGGTTGTTCTCGAGAGAGGAATTCGTATGACCAACCAGGAGCTGGCGAAGGTCGCCAATGAGGTCAGGAAGGGTGTCGTGACTGCGGTTCACGCGGCCAAGTCGGGACACCCGGGTGGATCGCTCGGTGCTGCCGACATCATGACGTATCTGTACTTTGAGGAAATGAATATCGATCCTACCGACCCTCGCAAGGCCGATCGCGATCGCTTTGTGCTCTCCAAGGGTCACGCGGCGCCGGGGCTGTATTCGGTGTTGGCGAACCGCGGCTATTTTCCCGTCGAAGAGCTCAAGACGCTCCGCCATATCGGCAGCCGACTGCAGGGCCATCCCAATATGAATGACACGCCAGGCGTCGATATGTCCACCGGCTCGCTCGGTCAGGGCATCTCTGCTGCAGTTGGAATGGCGCTTGCCGCTAAGCACTGGGGCGACAGCTACCGCGTCTACACGTTGCTGGGCGACGGTGAGTGCGAGGAAGGCCAGGTGTGGGAGGCGGCCATGTTTGCCGGCAACCATGCGCTCGACAATCTTGTTGCCGTCGTCGACCACAACGGCTTGCAGATTGACGGCACGATCGATGAAGTCAACTCGGCCATGCCGCTCGCTGACAAGTTCCGCGCCTTTAAGTGGCATGTGATCGAGCTGGCCGATGGCAACGACATGGCGCAGATTGAGGCGGCTTTCGCCGAGGCTCGCGAGGTGACCGGCGCGCCCGTCGCTATCATCGCCGAGACGGTGAAGGGCAAAGGCGTCTCCTTTATGGAGAACCAGGTTGGCTGGCATGGCAAGGCGCCCAATGACGAGCAGTTTGAGCAGGCTATGGCCGAGCTCGCGGCAGCAGGAGAGGAGCTCTAATGGCAGAGGTCAAGAAAGTCGCCACGCGCGTAAGCTACGGCGAGGCGCTCGTCGAGCTGGGCAATGAGCACGATGACTTTGTAGTGCTCGATGCCGACCTGGCTGCCGCAACGCAGACGGGTAAGTTTAAGGCTGCCCATCCTGAGCGCTTTTACGATGCCGGCATCGCCGAGAGCAACCTGATGGGTCTTGCCGCCGGCATCGCGACCACGGGCCGTGTTGCTTTTGCGAGCACCTTTGCGATGTTTGCCGCTGGTCGCGCCTACGAGCAGGTCCGCAATTCCATTGGCTACCCGCATCTCAACGTCAAGATTGGCGCCACCCATGCCGGCATTTCGGTGGGCGAGGACGGCGCCACGCACCAGTGCTGCGAGGATATCGCGCTTATGCGCACGATTCCGGGTATGACGGTGATCGTTCCTGCCGATGACATCGAGGCTCGCGCCTGCGTGCGCGCCGCCTATGAGTTTGAGGGGCCGGTCTACATGCGTTTTGGCCGCCTGGCAACACCGGTCATTAACGATCACGAGGACTATGAGTTCAAGATTGGTCGCGGCGTGGTCGTGCGCGAGGGGTCCGATGTGACCATCATCGCTTGTGGCCTTATGGTCGCCGAGGCGCTTGAGGCTGCCGAGGCGCTCGCTGCCGATGGCATCGAAGCCGAGGTCATCAATATGCATACGATCAAGCCGCTCGACGAACGCCTGGTTGTAGCCAGCGCCAAAAAGACCGGCCGCGTGGTCACTGCCGAGGAGCATTCGATTATCGGCGGTCTTGGCGAGGCCGTTGCCTCGGTGCTAGCGGAGCAGCATCCAGTGCCGATGCGTCGCGTCGGCGTGCGCGATGTGTACGGTGAATCCGGTCCTGCGGTTGATCTGCTGCACAAGTACGGTTTGGACGCCGACGGCATCGAAGCCGCGGTCAGGTCCGTGTTGTAAGGAAGGTTTTCATGGGATTCGTATCTGCCAACCAAGTGACGATAGGGTATACCGCCGCCTCGCGCGAGGACGCCCTGCATTATTTGTCCGAGCAGGCAATCGAGCTCGGCTTTGCCGATGACGCATCTGCCGTAGAGGCTGCCTTTATTGCTCGCGAGAACGAGGCCGAGACCGGGCTTGTCGCCGGTTTTGCCGTTCCACATGCCAAGAGCGATGCGATCCATACGCCGGGCGTGGCCGTGCTCAAGCTGTCCGAGCCTGTTGAGTGGCCGAGCTTTGATGGCGTACCCGTCGATGTGGCGCTCGCGCTGTATGTTCCCGCGGGCGAAGCAGGAACCACGCACCTGCGTCTGCTCTCCAAGGCTGCCGTGATGCTGATGGATGCCGGCTTCCGTGACAAGGTGCGCGCGAGCACCGATCCCGTTGAAATTGCGGAGCTCATCAATAGCGGACTCGAAGACTAGAACGGTCATCCCGTTCAATCAATCGATCCTTCTCCAAGGAAAAGGGCCACGACGCCATATAGGTGTCGCGGCCCTGTTTGCGTTTCCCCAGATAAAACCTGCCAAATAAACCTGTCCCTTTTTGGCAGGCCTGCGGGTCAATGCCCGTCAAACGAAGTTGCGGTGGAATAGTTCCTGTTTATGCCCGATAGACTGCAAGACAGGAACTATTCCACCGCAACTTAGGGTGCGGTTGGGGTGTATGCGTTTTGAGAGCAGGACCCATGGTTAGAGAGATTACGCTCGTCTCTCTAAATGTCTCTCTAAAGAGAAAGTAGGCTAGAGAGATAGTCTTAGGTAATCTAGCAGTGAATTCGATGCATCTCTCTAAATGTCTCTCTAAAACAAGGTGCTTATCTCTCTAAAGTTAGAGAGATATACGAAACTTTAGAGAGATAAATCTATTGTTTTAGAGAGACGGAATGCCAAATCTCGTCCGTCCGTTACCATCTGCCAAAAATGGCGGATAAAGGACTCATTGAAGTAATGGGTTCATCGACGAGCTGTAACCGCCGCTATCGGAAAAAGTAGGTGCGCCGAGACGCCTCTCAATTGCCTCTCGAAGTTAGAGGGGTGCTAGAGAGGCAGTTGTCTTGCGATATTTCCCCAGATAAAACCTGCCAAAATAAGCCTGTCCCGTTTTGGTGGGTCAGTTAACGCAGTCCAGGTTGAGCATATGCGAGCGAGCGGGCTCCGGGTGCGGCAAGGTGACGTGAAACAAGCGGGCGCTGACCTTTTGGTCGCGCCCGTGAAGTTGAGCGTCAGATTGCCGTGCCCGGGGCCCGCGCAGCGCCGAGCAGTTACGCCGTTTGTAAAACGGCGTAACCTAAAGATTCATGTTGCCGTGGATGTAGGGGGTGACCTCGGGGGAGATATGGTCGCAGCCCAGCTCGCGCAGCGCGGACTCGATAACGGCGGGCAGCGGGGTCTTGCCCTTGTCGTCGACGGCGGCACCGCCGAGGGTGGCAATCTTGGCGACATCTGCGGGTGCGGCCTCGATATGCATGCAGCCGCCGACCAGGCGTGCGCGGACCTGAGCCAAGTCAAGATCGTGCAGGTAATCCTCGCAGGCGCGGATTAAATCGACCTTCTCGCGCGTAAGCTCCTCGCCCGTGGGGACGCGCGTGGCAAGACAGGCTCCCGCCGGCAGGCTCCAAACGGGATAGCCCCATGCGCGCAGCAGCTCGCGCTCTTCGTCCTTGGTAAAGCCGACCTCCATAAGGGGTGAGCGTACGCCGAGCTCTTCTGCCGCACGCATGCCGGGGCGGTAGTCACCGCGATCGCTTGCATTGCTGCCATCGATGACGGTGGGAAAGCCGAGCGACTTGGCGTGGTTGACGATGGCGGTAAAGCCGGCGTGCTTGCAGTGGTAGCAGCGATTAGCATCGTTGCAGGCTACTTGGGGGAGCTGCAGCTGATCCACCGAAAGATTGAGCACGGGGAGCTTAAAATGCGGCCCCTCATTGGCCTGCCCATCAACGGACTGCTCAAACGAAGCCTGCTCGGGCGTGCCGATGAGCGGCGTGGTGAGATGGACGAGGAGGGTATTGGTAGGCATGATGCGGGCGCATACGGCGGCCAAAAAGCTGCTGTCGACGCCACCGGAAAACCCGATAGCCACGCGCCCGTATGCCAAAAGCAGGTGTTCGAGCGCCGATAGCTTGTCTTGAAGCTCCTCTGCGGGTGCCGTGGTGTCTAAAATCATGAAACGATCCTTATCGTTGAGTACTCGGTCGAAAACTATAATCCTAATGCGTTACTTGCCATAAGTCTTCTATCTATGTAACGAAAGTGCAATATGCTATATACGTTATATACAAGTTTGTAAGTGCGGTAGAGTGGTGGTAACACAATCCGGTGAGGGGGCCGATATGATCAAGGCTGTTATTTTTGACATGGACGGAACGCTGGTCGATACCGAGCGTTTGGGGATTAAGGCCTGGAAGGCAGGCGCCGCTGAGCTGGGGCTCGCGATTGATGATGCGCTGATCCATCAGTTTATCGGCCGCACGCTGCCCGATGTTATGGACATCCTTGATAAGCATTATGGTAGCCACGAAACCACCGAGGCGATCTATCGTCGCCACAAGGAGATTCGCGACGAGATGGTCAAGACCGAACTGGAACTTAAGGCCGGCGCCGCCGAGTGCCTAGACGAGCTGCTGGCTGCGGGCTATCACGTGGGTCTAGCGACGTCGTCGCGCCTCGTTACGGCCGAGCGCAACCTTAAGATGGTCGGCCTCTTCGACAAGTTTGAAACGGTGACCTGCGGCGAGGACGTCGCGCACGGCAAGCCTGACCCCGAGATGTATCTGCTTGCCTGCGAGCGCGCGGGCTTTGCTCCCGAGGAATGTGCCGTGGTCGAGGATTCGCGCAACGGCTGCGTCTCGGGCATCACGGCCGGATGCCACGTCTTTGCCGTCCCCGATATCGTGCCGCTGCCGCAGGACGTGGTGGATGGCTGCGAGGCCGTGCTCGATACGCTATTCGACCTGGCAGCGGCAGTCAAGGCCGTGCGCTAGACAATTGCGGTGTTGAAACGAGCAATTGCCCACGTTTGCGCTCAAGCAAAAGGGGCCCGGCAATGGTCGGGCCCCTTTTGCTTGAGCGGCGACTTAGCATACTTGCGGGCGTGCTATAGATACGCACCGAGGTTGATGGCCGTGGCGTCGGTCTGGCTGCTTGCCTGGGTGCTGGCGCGTTCCAGCAGGAACGGCCGCACGAGTTCTTGGCGGTTGATGTCCTCGGCGGCGGTGACTGCGGTGACGGTGCGCGCGGCAGAGCCGATGTGGACGTGCTTGGGCTTCGCCGGCGCCTTGTTCTCGATTTGCTCCATCAGCAATTGAACGCCCTTGCGGCCAATCTCGTAGCCCGGGGGCGCTACCGTAGTGAGCGGGACCGATCCGCTCCAAGCGAGTGGGTTGCCATCGCAACCTGCTACGCGTACTTGCCCGGGGACAGAGATGCCCTTGTCGACCAGCGCCGAGATAACGCCCGAGGCCAACACGTCGGTCAGGCCGACGACAAAATCGGGGCGTTCGTTCGCGGGGCGCTCGGCGATTTGGGCACCGATTCCGTAGCCGTCGGCAGCGGTATTCCACTCGCCGGCGTCAATGACTTCGATCTTGATGTCGGGATGTAGGGCGAGCGCCTTATGAATGCCAAGGACGCGCAGGGTGAGTTGCATAAATGCTGCTCGGCCGACGACGACAATATGGTGCGCGCCGCGGGCGATGGCGAGTTCGGCAATGATGCGACCCTGGGCCTCGTTGTCGGCCGCTACGTAGTAGCCGGGCTCGGAGCAATGGATGTCCAGATGGACGATCGGCACGGGCATCTTGGTCATGGCGGGGTGCCAGTCGGGGGATGCCATGGGCTGAACCATGACGCCGGACATCTGGGTGCCCATAAAGTAGCGCAGGTAATGGTCCTCGAGAATATCGTCGTTATCGGCGTTGGCGATGAGCAGGTCGTAGCCGTGCTTGCGGGCCTCGTTGTGGGCGCCGCTGGCGATTTGGAGTGAAAAGCCGTGGTCGAGACGGGGGAGCACCAGGCCAAAGGACTTGGTGGCGCCGCCCGCGAGCTGACGAGCGCTTTGGTTGGGCAGGTAGCCCAGTCGATTGATGGTTTCGTTAATGAGCTTGAGGGTCTCGGGACGCAACTTTTCGGGATGGTTGAGCGCGTTGGAAACCGTGCCCAACGAAACCCCGGCTTCGCGCGCGACGTCGCTGATTTTAACCTTTGCCATAGCGGCCCCTTTGATGCGTTTCAAGTACAAGCCAGATTGTAGCATCCTAAACCTACCAAAAAGGGACAGGTTTATTTTGGCAGGTTTATCTGGGGAAACGCCGTTGCCAGCGCGACTGCCACGAAGGGGACAGGTACCTTTGTGGTGGTTTGGACCGGCTGGACGTGTGTGCATCGGGTGGTATCTAAGTTGAGATACCACTTCTGGTATATCAGCTTGTGCTTGCGTGAGTACAATACTCGAACGTTATACGTCTCAGCGCCCCTTGTGCGTGGACGTCTTGCAGTCACGCGAACGAAGGGATTTATCCTATGTGCGGAATTGTCGGCTACACCGGCTCTGATATTGCAAAGAACATCCTGGTTACGGGCCTCAAGCGTATGGAGTATCGCGGCTATGACTCCTCGGGCGTCGCGCTCGAGGTGGGCGAGGGCGCCGCGGCGCACCTCGACGTCATCCGCCGCGTGGGCAAGGTCGCGGGCCTGGAGAGCGAGCTTTCCAACATCGACAGCGACGCTACCTGCGGTATCGGCCATACCCGTTGGGCCACTCACGGCAAGCCCTCCGTCGTTAACGCTCACCCCCACACCAGCTGCGACGGTCGTATCGCCATCGTCCACAACGGCATCATCGAGAACTTCGCCGAGCTGCGCGAAGAGCTGGAGGGCCGCGGCCATCACTTTAAGAGCGAGACCGATACCGAGGTCTTCGCGCATCTGATCGAAGAGGCTTATGCCGAGACGCACGACCTGATGGCCTCCGTGCGCGAGGCTTGCACCCACGTGGTCGGTGCCTATGGTCTGGCCGCCGTGTGCGCTGACGAGCCCGGCGTGATCGCCGTGGCCCGCAAGGATTCCCCGATCGTGGTCGGCGCGGGCGAGACCGGCGCCTATGTCGCCTCCGACGTCATCGCGCTCATCGACGCAACCCGCGACGTCGTGGTGCTCGAGGACGGTCAGTTTGCCAAGCTCACGCCCGCAGGCGTCGAGTATACCGACGAGGCCGGCAACGTGATTGAGCCCAAGGTCACCCACATCGACTGGGACCTGGACATGGCAGAAAAGGGCGGTTATCCCGACTTTATGCTCAAGGAAATCCACGAGCAGCCGCGCGTCGTGCGCGACACGCTGGTCGGTCGTATGACGCCGGCCGGCGAGCTCGACATCGACGAGCTGGGCCTTTCGCTCGAGGAGCTCAACGACATCGATCGCGTCTACGTGATCGCTTGCGGAACCAGCTATCACGCTGGCCTCATTGCCAAGAATCTCATTGAGGGCTGGGCTCGCATCCCCACCGAGGTGGAGGCGGCCAGCGAGTTCCGTTATCGCAATCCCATCATTACGCCGACGACGCTTGTCGTTGCCGTGTCCCAGTCGGGCGAGACGGCCGATACCCTTGCCGCCATTCGCGACGCGCGCATCAAGGGTGCCAAGGTCTTCGGCATCACCAACGTGGTGGGCAGCCCCGTGGCGCGTGAGAGCGACGGCGTCATCTACACTAAGGCCAACAAGGAGATTGCGGTCGCCTCGACCAAGAGCTTTATCGGCCAGGTCGTGAGCCTTACGCTTTTGGCCCTGCTGCTGGCGCAGGTCAAGTACCGCTTGACCACCAAGCAGGCGCGCATGCTGTTCCGCGAGCTTTCCGATACGGCCGAGCAGATCCAGTGGATTTTGGATACCCAGACCGAGGCCGTGCATGAGGCCGCCCTGCTGTGCAAGGACGCGCAGTCGGCGCTGTTCGTGGGCCGCGGCATGGGTGCCGCTATTTCCTACGAGGGCGCGCTCAAGCTCAAAGAGGTCAGCTACCTGCACGCCGAGGCCTACGCCGCCGGTGAGATGAAGCACGGCCCCATCGCCCTGATCGACCCGGGCTTCCCCGTCATCGCCGTGGCAACCAAGAGTGCCACCTACGACAAGACCGTGTCGAACCTCATGGAGTGCAAGGCGCGCGGCGCCAAGGTCATCGTCGTTGCCACCGAGGGCGACGAGGAGATCAACAAGATCGCCGACTGCATCATCCGCGTGCCGGCAGTCCGCGACGTGTTCAGCCCCATCACGGCGAGCGTTCCGCTGCAGCTGCTCGCCCGCGAGGTCGCCATCCTGCGAGGTTGCGACGTTGACCAGCCCCGCAACCTGGCCAAGAGCGTCACGGTAGAGTAGTTGGTTCCGCCGTTCTAGCGACTAAGGCCCGGCTCCGCATCAAGACGGAGCCGGGCCTTGTTGCATTTGCCCGGATAAAACCTGCCAAAATGAACCTGTCCCTATTTGGCAGGTTAGCGGAGCTTACTGGTCTCGAAGTACTCGGGGAACTGGTCCAGAACCTCGGTTTGGTTGCGGAACATCATGTGCAGGTGCTTGCTGACCAAAAAGCTCGCTTCGATGGGGTCGCGACCGGCGATAGCGCGGCGAATCTGCTTGTGCTCGTTCACGATGTCCTGATTGTCGAGAACCTGCGTGGCAGCGCGCAGCCAGCGGAAGCGCTCCAGGTCGGCATTGGTCTCTTCGAGCCACGACCACACGGTGCTGCGACATGCGATGCTAAAAATCATGTGATGCATGAGGTTGTCGCTCAAAAAGAAGCCGATGCGATCCTCTTCGGCCATGGCCTTTTCCTGCAGCACGATGGCGCGGTCGAGCTGCTCGATGCCGGCCGAGGTGGCGCGCGCACAGCACTCCACGATCACCTGCTTTTCCAGATGCTCGCGGATGTAACAGGCACTCTCGGCAAGGGTGAGGTTGATGGGTGAGACGTAGGTGCCACTCTGGGGCACGGTGCGCACCAGGCCTTCCTGCGCCAAGCGAACCAAAGCTTCGCGCACGGGCGTGCGACCCATATCCAGGTCATCGCAAAGTTGCTTGACGCCCAGCTTTTCGCCCGGCTTGTAGTCCAGGTAGACGATTTTGCGTCGAATGGTGTGGTAGGACTGGTCCTGTAGGCTCGTTTCCTGCTCGCCGACGTGCATCGATTCTTCCATAGCGCCTCGCAACTGTTCTATCAAACTCATATGTCAGTTGTTAATTATGCCGCGAATCAGCTCTTCGCGGTGGGTGATTCGGCTGTTGCCTGAGAACTATTGCGGCATCTTAGTCTGTGTTTGCGCAAGGCTGCGCTCAATGTTGCCGTATCATAAGCCGTCGCAAACGTGAAATAGAAAGAAGGAATCCCATATGCAACTGGCAAACATCGTACGCGAGCGCTGGAAAGGCGTCTTGTTCTGCCTGATCATCGCCATTCCCGCGACGTTGCTCGGCAAACAAATTGAAGTGGTCGGCGGTCCGGTATTTGCCATCCTCTTTGGCATGGTCCTGGCGCTCGTCTTTCCCAAGAATCGTCGCGAACAGCTCGCCGCCGGCGTCACCTATACGTCCAAAAAAGTCTTGCAGTACGCGGTTATTCTGCTTGGCTTTGGCATGAACCTCTCCCAGATTCTGTCCAAGGGCGCCCAGTCGCTGCCCATTATCGTGGCGACAATCTCGACCTCGCTTGTCATCGCCTTTGTGCTCTGCCGCGCTATGAACGTGCCGGGTAAGATCGCGACGCTTGTGGGTGTGGGTTCGTCGATTTGCGGCGGTTCTGCCATCGCCGCGACCGCACCCGTCATCGATGCCGACGATCGCGAGATTGCCCAGGCCATTTCGGTCATCTTCCTGTTTAACGTTATCGCGGCGCTCGTGTTTCCGACGCTCGGCGGCATGCTCGGGCTGACCAACGAGGGCTTTGGCCTGTTTGCCGGCACCGCCATCAACGACACCTCGTCCGTAACGGCTGCGGCGAGTGCCTGGGACAGCATGCATCCCGGCGCCAATGTGCTCGAGAGCGCCACGGTGGTCAAGCTCACCAGGACGCTGGCCATTATCCCCATCACGTTGGTCCTCGCATGCTGGCAGATGCATCTGGCGCGCAAAGCCGGCGGCGACGCCAAAAGCACGTTCTCCCTTAAACGTGCGTTTCCCATGTTTGTGCTGTTCTTTGTGCTGGCGAGCGTGATCACCACGGTGCTTCAGCTTCCCGCGTCCATCACGGCGCCCATCAAGGAGCTGTCGAAGTTCTTTATTGTGATGGCCATGGCGGCTATTGGTTTTAATACCGATATCGTCGAGCTGGTCAAAAAGGGCGGCAAGCCCATCGCGTTGGGCTTTTGCTGCTGGATTGGCATTGCGTGCATGAGCTTGGGAATGCAACACGTACTGGGAATCTGGTAGAGAAGTAGCTTGTTTGCGTGCTGCGTGCTTCGTGCTGGTGAGCGCATGCTTGCGGTGGAGCGATAGGAGCTCTTGCGGGTATGGCTTGTCCGCAGGTTTATAAGTCCCGAAGAGCTCTTATCGCCCCGCCAGGATGGCGATGCGGGGCAACACCTATACTCGCAGGACGGCGCTTTCTGCCCTATAGTGTTTGGTGAGCAATATCGTTCAATTTTGAAACACTCGGTCGTGCGACCGTCGTCGGTTGCATGTCGCCGCGGACAGGGGCAAATCATGGATAGCGATGCCAAGCTGAACATCTTGACCGAGGCCCTGGCTGCTGCCGGGGCCTCGGCATTGGCAATCGATGCGCGTGGAGACGTCGCGATCTCGACCATGAATGACGCGGCGCTTGAGCGGGATGTGGCGGCTTTTGTCGCTGAGCGTCTCGACCGTATAGGAGACGGCGCGCGTCTGGTTATGGGGCGTGAGGGTGCGCGCCTGAGCCTGACCGTTCGTCCCACCGACAAGGAGGGCGGGGGGCTTTGGGTCGCCGTGGTCCGCGAGGTGCGCGGCGCCGCGGCGCATGCGGGCATCGAGTGGCTCAACGCCGACGAGGTTGAGGCCCGCTACGAATCGAGCGCGTACGGCATCGTTGAGGGTGCCGCTGCGGTAGCTGCACCGGTTGCCGAGAGCTATGCGCGCGGCGTGCCCCTTATGCTCGAGGGCGAGCTGGGAGCGGGTCAGGTCGAGATCGCCAAGCGTCTCTATCTGGACGGTCCTTTTGCCGGTCAGCCCTTTGTTTCCGTTGCGCTCGATGAGCTCACCGAGCGCGGTTGGCGCCATGTGCTCAAAAGCGCCGAATCGCCGTTGTTCCAAACGGGGCTGACCCTTTGCATTGAGGGCTGGAACGCGGTTGGCCCCCAGCGCCTCCGCGAGCTGGTCTCCACGATGGCCGACACCGCGTTGGCGACGCGCTGCCATGTGGTGCTGACGGCGAATGACATGCCGGGCGGCGGCGAAAGTGATCAAGCCGCCTTTGTGACCGAGCGCTTCGCCTGTGCGGTGAGCGTGGCGCCGGCAATCGCCGAGCAGGGAGCCGCGTCGACGAAGGTTGCGCGCTATTTGGAATATCTCGCTGATGCATTTGGGACGGCAACGCCCGCGCTGTCTGCCGCGGCGACGAAGAAGCTCGATGCTTACCGCTGGCCGCGCAACTATCTGCAGCTCCGCGAGGTCTCGGAACGACTGTATATATTGGTGGGGGCGGGCACGGTGGACCGTGCTGTGGCGGAGGAAGTGCTCGCCCAAGAGGACGTGATTAAGACCGCAACCTTTGGCGCCCCGACGCTCGAAAGTGACCTGTATATCCTGCGACCGCTGGCCGATACCGAGCGAGATATCGCGCATCTGGTTGTAGACCATCTCCACGGCAACCGAACCCGTGCGGCGGAGGTGCTGGGCATAAGCCGTACAACGCTGTGGCGCTTGCTGAAGGACGATGACCGTTGAGCGAGGCGCCCGTGACCGCACGCGACGCGTGTGCTACAGTCCAAAGCGTTATTGTTTCGATTTGGTTACGGCGTGCGAGGGCATATGGCTGAGACTTCAAAACCGAGCCGCAGAAGGCGGAGTGCCGCGCCGGTCAACCGACGCACAACATCGGTGACGTGGGGCAAACGCGCCTCGGGGTTTGATGGCTCGTTCAAGCGCACTAAATACGGCTATCCTTCGGCAAGCGCCCGCTTGGCAATGCAGGCAGAGTCCTCGCTGTGGGGCCGCAAACGCGTGGTGGGCTCAAAGCTCAAGCACGACGGAACGCTCGGCTACATCAGCCGCGGGGCGGCTCGCCGCAGCGGGCTCAATCCCGCCGGCTGGCATCGCTACGTGCCGATCGTGGCCGCCGTTGCAGTGATCGTCATCGCGCTCGCTGCGCTCGGATATGCCGGCGGTGGCGCCAACTTGGACGCAGTGTTTAAATCGCCCGAGCTCGCGCATGCAGGCACAGAAGTTGTCGAGGGCGCACAGACCCAGACAGGCGTCGCGCCCCAGCGCGGTATCGTTGCGGCGGCCTCCACCATCGCAGATGCTCAAAAGGACGAAGGCGAGCAAGGTAACGACGCCGAAACGACCCAGACGAACGAAACGACGACAACGGCGACGTCAATATAAGTTACGAGTGGGGTAGCTAATTTGGGACGGGGCTTTTTTAGCTGCCCAAGACAGTGGCTCATTCGATGTCAGTCGCCAAAAGCGAGCGAGCCGCATTTGCGCCAAGGTGACGTGAAATGAGAGGGCGCTGACCTTCTGGTCGCGCCCTCGAAATTGAACGTCAGATTGGCGTGAATGCGGCCCGCGCAGCGTCAACGAGCCCGCCGTTCGGTAGAACGGCGGAACTAATTACCTTACGTAGACGACGTTGTCGCGGCGCGGTTTTGCCTCGGGTAGCGTGTCCTCGGCGTAGCCAAGAATGCAGTTACCGACACCGCGCAGGCTGCCGTCGGCGGGCAGGCCCCAGCTGGCCAGCAGCTCCAGGCCCTCGGGCGAGTCAAAGACCTCATGCGCGCGGTGAATCCAGCACGAATCGACACCCAGTGCATAGGCGGCGTTGAGCAAGTTGCCCATGGCGAGCGAGCCGTCTTCCAGATGTGTGGGCACACTGCGGTCAACCAGCACCGCCACAACGGTCTTGGCGCCATAGAAGGGGTCGCTGTTGCAGTCCATGACCTGGGCGTTGAGCTGTGAGAGACGCTCGACGGTCGCGGGGTCGGTGACGGCGACAAACGTCACCGGCTGGCGGCCCATGCCGCTCGGTGCATATTGGCCGGCTTCGATAATACGTGCAAGCTTTTCGGCCTCGACGGGACGATCGCTGTAGTTGCGGCAGCTGCGGCGGTGAATGAGTGCTTCGATAGTCTCCATGGTGTCTCCTTGCGGTGGCGTTGCAGATGCCCCGTTCATACCCGTCGGGCTCAAACGATAGACGGTCAATTGCTCGGCCAAAAGGATAGATTCCAATTGGGAAAGTAGGTTTGCATAAAAGTACCTTCAGAATGTGACAAACCAATGGGATGGTTAAACGTTTTATCCCGTCTACCCTGCGGTTTTTTACCACTTGCCTAAATGACGAACGCATAACCTCTGATAAAGGTTTTACTAAAGGAGTACCAACGTTTATCAATGCGCCGTGGTGGCGCCGGGCCAGGAGGTAACATCATGTTCCAGGCTGGAGATGTCGTCGAGACCGATTTCGAAGGATTTCTGAAGCTGCTGCGGTCCAAGACGCGCGCTTTCGTGTCGATCAACGATCATGAGTACTACATCACGCACACCGATGGCTATTGGCGTGTTCAGGATTGCGAGGCCCTCAACGACAAGGGCCACTTTACTGACTGCTCCGAGCTGGTCAACACGGTCTGCGAGGTCGTCGAGCTGCCGTGGATTGCCGGCAAGAGCCTGCATGACAGCTTCTCGGGCGCTACGGTCTATGAGGCTGTCGCCGCTTAACAGGCAATAAAACCCGATTTTCACGTGACCGCTGGCGCCGCCCCCGCGCCGGCGGTCTTTTTCTGCCGATAGGCCATAAAAGTGCAAACATTTGCGGAGAGCCTGTTGACGATAGTCAAAACTCGGACTAATCTAGAGACACAAAATTGGTCAAAAATCGGACAATCGAATGGTGGGATAGATGAATAGCGCGGTTACACTGGTCGACTTCGACCGGTTGCTCAATGGACTCGACCATATCTATTCGGAGTTCTCGCGCGCCTGCGGCCTTTCGGACTGCGCTTACTGGATGCTCGTCGATACCAGCACGGCGGGCGGCAGTATTGCCGTAAGCCGTCTGACAAGCGAATGGTTCTACAGCAAGCAGACCATCAACTCGGCAATTAAAACCTTGACGGCGCGGGGCTTCGCAACGTTGGAGTTTGCCGAAGGCAGCCGTAAGAACAAGGTTGTGAGCCTGACCGAAGAGGGCAGGCGATTTGCCGAGCGTTATGCGCTGCCGGCACTCAAGGCCGAACAGCGAGCCTTTGGCGCGCTTGAGCCATGTGAGCAGCGCAAGATTATGCGCTTGATCGGCAAATTCTCTCAGGTGCTCGGCGATGAGTGCGATGCCTTTAAGCAGCATATCGCTGCCGAGAGCCAAGCCGAGAATCAAGGTGAGGGGGAGTCGTGCGACTGTTAATGAGGTTTCTAAAGCCATATCGAGGGCTTGTCGCAGTGACGCTGCTGGTGCTGCTGGTGGATAACGTTGGTACGCTGTTGGTTCCCACGATGTTGGCGAACATGGTCAACACCGGTATTACCACGGGCGATGTCGACTACATTTTACGCAACGGCCTATACATGTTTATCGCGACCAGCATGGCTAGCGGCGGCACGGTGCTGGGCTGCTATCTTTCGGCGCGCCTAGCCGCCAACGTGGCTTGCGATATCCGCAATGCCGTGTACGACAAATCGCTCGAGCTCGCGGCCAGCGATTTTGAGCGCTTTGGCACCGGATCGATGATCACGCGCTCGCTCAACGACATCAACGTGATTCAGCAGGCGATTCTGCAGACGATTCAGCTGGTGCTGCCCGTGCCGTTTTTGGCTGTGGCGGGCATCATCTTCGCCTGGTTTATCGATCCCGCCATGGGCACGCTTCTGGGCGTAGTCGTTGCGATTGTGCTGGTGGCGGCGGTCTTTACGGTTGCCAACGCGGCGCCGATTTTTATGCGCCTACAGGGCTTTATCGACCGCATGAACGTGGTGCTGCGCGAAAACATCGTGGGCGTGCGCGTCATCCGTGCGTTTAACAAGGAGCGCCACGAGGAACGGCGTTTGGACGAGGTGTTTAGCGAATACGCCGCCAACGCCATCAAAGTCAACCACCTGTTTGTGGGCCTCGACAGCTCAAGCTTCTTTTTGATGAACATCGCCGAGGTGGCGGTGCTGTGGGTGGGCGGCAACCGCGTAGGCGCCCACGCCATGCAGATTGCGAGCATCTCTGCGGTGCTCGAGTACGCAATCTTGATTCTGTTCTTTGTGATGATGGCGCAGATGGTGATTCTGACGCTCCCACGCGCCGCCGCATGCCTGAACCGTGCGCAGCAGGTGTTGGAGATTGAGCCGAGCATCGTGGACGGCGAGCGTACGCTGAGTGACGGTGCGCTTGCCTCCGAGGACGATGCGGACGCGGTCGCCGTGTTCGATCACATGTCGTTCCGTTTTGACGATGCCGACGAGGACACGCTGTGCGATCTGAACTTTACCTGTCGCCGCGGTCAGATGACCGCAATCGTCGGCTCGACGGGTTCGGGCAAGTCGACGGTGGCCAAGCTCCTACTGCGCTTCCACGATGCCACAAAGGGCGCCATTCGCCTGAACGGCATCGATCTGCGCGACCTTTCGCAAGACGACATCCGCGGGCATATCGCTTACGTGCCGCAGAAGGCGTGGCTGTTCTCGGGTACGGTGGCGAGCAACCTGCGCTTTGGCAACGAGGGCGCGACCGAGGCTGACATGCTCCATGCGCTGGAGGTTGCCCAGAGCACCTTTGTGCTCGATCAGCCCCAGGGGCTCGATACTCCGGTATCCCAGGGCGGCACGAACTTCTCGGGCGGTCAGCGCCAGCGCCTGGCCATTGCCCGCGCACTCATGAAGCATGCCGATCTGTATATCTTCGACGACAGTTTTTCGGCTCTGGACTTTAAGACCGATGCGGCACTGCGCCATGCGCTGCAGGACGAGACGCGCGATGCCGCGGTGCTCATCATCGCGCAGCGTATCTCGACCATTCTGCATGCCGATCAGATCGTGGTGCTCAAAGACGGCGAGATCGTCGGCCTAGGCACGCACGATGAGCTTATGGAAACCTGCGAGGTGTACCGCGCTATCGCGGAATCGCAGATGAAGGGAGGTGAGTAGCATGACCGAGGAGCTCAGGAAACAAGGCGGCCTTGTCGATGTTGCCGCTGCGGACGCTGCCGATAAAACGGTCGACCAGGCTGCCGTAGCACCCGAGCTGGATGAGGCCGCCAAGGCTGCAGCCGCGCGCGAGGCTCGCCGCCAGGCGCTCTATGAGGCAAACGAACGAGCCGAGGATGAGCGCGCTCGAGCCGAGGCGGAGCGCATGCGCGATGTGGACGATGAAGACGAGGACGAGACGCCTCGGGATACCTGGGCGACGGTGCGCCGCCTGTGGAGCGAGGCTGCCGGTGACCATTGGCGCTTCTATATCGTGTTCGCGAGCATCGTGTTCTATGCCATCTTTAACACCGCTGCGCCGGCATATAGCGCCCGCGTGATCGATGAGCTGTGGGGCCACATTCAGGTGGCGTTTGCCAACGACACCGCCTTCAACATCACCTGGGAGAACTGCGGCAGGACCATCTTCATCTACTTTATGATCTGGACGGCCGCTGCCTCGTTCTACGCGCTCCAGAGCTTTTTGATGTCGAGCGTGGCCGAACGCCTCAACCTGCGTCTGCGTAACCGCATCGCACAAAAGCTCAATCGTCTGCCGCTCGCCTATTTTGACGCGCATCGTCCCGGCGAGGTCGTCAGCCGCGCGACCAACGACTTGGACAAGATGTCCGAGAGCATGCAGCGCGGCTTGCTGCAGCTTCTGGTGTCGATCGGTACCGTGGTGGGCGCCGTGAGCGTGATGTTCGTGTTTAGCGTGCCACTTACGCTGGTCTTTTTGTTCTTTACGGCGTTGTCGCTGCTGGTGACCAAGGTGGTCTCGCGCCGCACGCATGACGTAACCGGTGAGCGCCAGGAGTGGGTGTCAAAGATTACGAGCGCGGTTGAGGAGGGCTACTCGGGCCGTCTGGTGATTCGCGCGTTCAACCGTGAGCGCCAGAGTTCTGCCGAGGTGCACCAGGCTTCGGGCGAGCTGGCACGCGTGAGTGCCAAGGCCGACTTTATGATTAACGCCGTCGGCCCCGCGGTGCGCTTTATTGGTCGCCTGGCGCAGATCGTGATCGCGCTCGTGGGCTGCAGCATGCTGGTCGCCGGTCACATGACCGTCGGCGTGTTCCAGGCGTTCTTCCAGTTTATCTACGAGGCGTCCGAACCCATGACGCAGTTGTCGTTTACTTTCAACTCGCTGCAGAGCGCGCTGGCGAGTGCGGAGCGCGTGTTCGACCTGCTTGATGAGCCCGAGATGGAGGCCGATCCGCTGCCGGACGAGGCCGCCAAGCTGCCGGGTCGCGTTGAGGGTCGCGTCTCCTTTGAGCACGTGCGCTTTGGTTATTCGCCCGACAAGCCGCTGATGCGCGACGTGTCGTTTACCGCCGAGCCGGGCCAGAAGATTGCCGTGGTGGGAACCACGGGTGCAGGCAAGACGACGCTCATCAACCTGCTCATGCGCTTCTACGAGATTGACGGCGGGCGTATTACGCTCGACGGCGTGGATACGAGCCGCATGGATCGCGGCGAGCTACGTCAGCAGTTTGGCATGGTGCTGCAGGACGCCTGGCTATTCGATGGCACGATTGCCGAAAACATCGCCTACGGCTGCCCCGAGGCAACGCGCGAGGAGATCGTGGCGGCTGCGCGCGCCGCGCAGGTCGACTTCTTTGTGCGCACTATGCCGCAGGGCTATGACACGCGCGTGGCCAACGATGCCGAGAGCATTAGTCAGGGCCAACGCCAGCTGCTGACCATTGCGCGCGTGCTGCTCAACAACCCGGCGATTCTCATCCTGGACGAGGCGACCTCAAGCGTGGACACGCGCACCGAGCTTGCCATCGGCCGTGCCATGGACGCGCTCATGCATGGGCGCACGAGCTTTGTGATCGCGCACCGTCTGTCGACGATTGTGGACGCCGACCTGATCTTGGTCATGGACCACGGCAACATCATCGAGCAAGGCACGCATAAGGAGCTGCTCGCAGCCGAGGGCGCTTATGCCGACCTCTATCTGAGTCAGTTCGCATAATGTGACAAAGGGACAGTCCCGCATGTCACATCGAAAAAAGGCGCGCCGGGGATTGATCCCCTGGCGCGCCTTTTGCATCGGTGCCGATGCCGTTTTGTGCCGCTTGCGTTCCTAGCGTTCGTCCACGAGCTTGGCGACGAGGGCCTTGAGCTCGGCCACCTCTCGCTCGAGTTCTTTGACGCGGCGGGCGTTCTCGGTGATGCCTTGGCGGTTGAGGGCACTCTGCTCGGCGGCGTCATCGGGCATGTACTCGCGATGCTGCTTGGCGTCGAAACTCTCCTCGAACACGCGGCAGCCGTTGCGCTTGATGATGCGTCCCGGCACGCCCACGACGGTGCAGTTGTCGGGCACGTCTTTGACGACGACCGAGTTGCCGCCGATCTTGACGTTGTTGCCGATGCGGATGTTGCCGAGCACCTTGGCGCCCGTGCCCACGGTGACGTTATTGCCGAGCGTTGGGTGGCGTTTGCCGGTCTCGTTGCCGGTGCCGCCGAGCGTGACGCCCTGATAGAGCACGCAGTTGTCGCCCACGATGGTGGTTTCGCCGATGACGACGCCCATGGCGTGGTCGATAAAGAAATGCTTGCCGATCTGTGCGGCGGGGTGAATCTCGACGCCGGTGATGTGGCGGGTGATTTGCGAGAGCACGCGGGCGAGCGAGCGATGGCCATGCTCCCAGAGCCAGTGCTCGGGCACGTGGTTCCACTTGGCGTGCAGGCCAGGATAGGAAAGGAAGATGACCAGACCGTTTTGCGCGGCGGGGTCCTGCGCCTGGACGGTCTTGATGTCCTCGCGAATGGTATTGATAAAGCTCACCGGCCGCCCTCCCTTAGCGCCATGGCAATGCGATTCAATAAAGTATAGCGATTCGCTAGGGATTAAAAAGGACAATCTTGGCGGCTTTGCGCTACAAGTGTCAGTTATGCAAACTTGCTGGTAATGGAGTCATGCTTTTGTGGGGTTGCGCACGAGGGGGCACCGCAACCGTATACTGGTCAACTTGGACGTATCCGCGCCCACAACTGAGAGGTTTTACTTCATGGGTTTCATCAATTTTATTGCCGAGCTGCTTAAGGACCCGCGCACCGCGATCGCCAGCTGGATCGCCGCCGGCCCGCTTATGGCCTACGGCTGCGTGTTCCTGATCATCTTTATCGAGACGGGCGTGGTGTTCTTCCCGTTCCTTCCCGGTGATTCGCTGCTGTTCGCCTCGGGTTTCTTTGCCCACAACGGCGGCTTTAACATCGTGGCGCTTCTGGCCACCGCATGGGCCGCTGCCATTTTGGGCGATCAGTGCAACTTTATGATCGGTCACTTCTTTGGCCGCAAGATCATCGCTTCGGGCAAGGTCAAGGCCATGACGCCCGAGCGCATCAAAAAGTCCGAGGACTTCTTGGACAAGTGGGGTCACTTGGCCATCTTCCTGGGCCGCTTCTTCCCGTTTATCCGCACCTTTGTGCCCTTTATCGCTGGCATGGGCGGCATGCACTGGCGCAACTTTGTCGTCTTTAACGTGCTGGGCGGCATTACCTGGTCGACGGTCTTTACGCTGCTGGGCTACTTCTTTGGCGGCATTCCCTTTGTGCAGGAGCACTTTGAGCTGCTGATTATCGGCATCGTTGCCGTGTCGATCATCCCGACCGTGGTCGGTCTGGTTAAGGCCAAGCTGGGCAAATAGAACGCCTAGCTCGAGCCAGCGCGCAGACCGTACAGTTGAGGCCCGTCACTGCTTACGGTGGCGGGCCTATTTAGCTTCGGTCAAATGAAAATACTTTACTTAGTTAAAGAAAAGCGTTTTATCAGACGCGTGCGGGGAGTACAATCTCGTGCATGCGAATCGACGTGCCATCGGCTTTGATGCTGCTCGCGTGTCCCGTCCGGCTCTACGCTCCGGGCGTGCGACGTTGCGACGCGGTCGGCCTCGGTCCTTGCGTGCGGGTTCGCGAGTATGCAACTGTGTATGTAAGGAGCGACATATGACTGTCGAGAAGAAGGATATCAATTGGGGTAGCCTCGGCTTTGGCTACATGAAGACCGATTACAGCTACGAGGCTCATTGGAAGGATGGCGAGTGGGACGAGGGCGGCCTGACCACCGACCACACCCTGCATGTCTCCGAGTGCGGCGGTATCTTCCATTACTGCCAGGAGGTCTTTGAGGGCCTGAAGGCCTACACCGCCGAGGACGGCAGCATCGTCTGCTTCCGTCCCGACATGAACGCTGAGCGTATGTATAACTCTGCCCAGCGCCTCGAGATGCCCCCGTTCCCCAAGGACAAGTTCGTTGAGGCCGTCAAGCAGGTCGTTTCTGCCAACGCCGCCTGGGTTCCGCCCTTCGGCTCCGGCGCGACCCTGTACGTGCGTCCGTTTATGATCGGCTCCGGTGACGTGATCGGCGTGGCTCCCGCTCCTGAGTACACGTTCCGCATTCTCGTGACCCCGGTCGGTCCGTACTTTAAGGGTGGCCTCAAGCCCGTCAAGCTGCGCGTTTCCGAGTATGACCGTGCCGCACCGCACGGCACCGGCAACATCAAGGCCGGCCTCAACTACGCCATGTCCCTCAAGCCCACGATGGAGGCCCATCGCGAGGGCTATGCCGAGAACCTGTATCTCGACTCCGAGTCCCGCACCTATGTCGAGGAGACCGGCGGCGCCAACGTCCTGTTCGTGAAGGAGGATGGCACTCTTGTCGTTCCTCAGTCGCACACCGACTCCATCCTGCCCTCCATCACCCGTCGTTCGCTTGTTCAGGTTGCTCAGGACCTGGGCATGACCGTTGACCAGCGCCCCGTCGAGTGGGCCGAGGTCAAGGCCGGTACCTTTGTCGAGTGCGGCCTGTGCGGCACCGCTGCCGTCATCTCTCCGGTTGGCGAAATCGACAACAAGGTTTACGGCGCCGACGAGACCGTGACCTTCCCGGCTGGCTACACCGAGATCGGTCCCGTGATGAAGAAGCTTCGCGAGACCCTGACTGGTATCCAGTCCGGTGCTGTCGAGGACAAGCACAACTGGGTTTACACCGTGGCGTAAGCTGTCTTAGCTGTCCGGCCCGAGGGCAACCTTCCTTTCCGGCGCGTCCTCGGACATGAAAGAACCCCCGCTGCGCACTACGTGCGGCGGGGGTTCTTTCGTCCTGCGGAGTGCGCCGGAAAGGAAGGTCGCCCTTTTGTTTTGCTTCGCGCCATGTGGGGGTGGTGGCGACGTGCATTTTTGCGAGTATTCTGCAATCGAAGGTCCCTGCATACCGACCTCGGGCAAAAAATCGGGAGTTCTCGATGTTTTCTACGAATGATGGGCGGGGTTATGGGCTTATAGCGTTTGATTTGCAGGGATATTCGCGGTCTTCGGCATGTATCGTGGCGCCCGAAGCTCTTGGTTATGTTGAATACTCCTAAAAATGCACGGCGCTTAGAGGGGGACCTTCGCGAAAAAAGAAACCGCCCCGTCGAAGTATGCATTCGACGGGGCGGTTTATGCATTTGGCCGATTAAGGATACGCTGCCAAACTACTAGAACTTGACAGTCGGGGCCTGGCGGGCTGCTTCGGCGGCCTCGAAGCCCTGGCGCTCCTTAAACTGGAAGATGCCGGCAAAGATGACAGCCGGGAACGTCTGAATGGCGTTATTGTAGCTGAGCACGCAATCGTTGTAGCTCTGGCGTGCATAGCTAATCTTGTTCTCGGTATCCTCGAGCGATGCCTGCAGCTGCGTAAAGTTGGTGTTTGCCTTAAGATCGGGATAGGCCTCGGCTACGGCGAAGAGCTGGCGCAGCGCACCGGTCAGCACGTTGTCGGCTTCCATCTTGGCCTCGGGCGTGGTGGCCTTGACGGCGGTGTTACGCGCGCTGATCACGGCGGAGAGCGTCTCCTGCTCGTGCTTGGCGTAGCCCTTGACGGTTTCGACCAGGTTGGGGATCAGGTCGTTACGGCGCTGCAGCTGCGTATCGATGTTCTGCCAGGCGTTATCGATGCGGTTACGCTTGGTGACCATGTTGTTGTAGATGCCGGCGATGGCGCAGACAATCACAATGACAACAACGATGCCGATGATGACGGTAATCATGATGTCTCCGTTTCGAATGGCCGCGGCGGCATGCGCCAGCTGCCGTTGGTATAACGCTACTAGTATACCCGCAACGTTTTACCGTGCCGAACTTTCCGGTAAGCGTTGTGTTTTCGGCGGGGTCGGCACCGGGGCAAAGCGCGCGAGGTACAGGTGTAAGATATGCGACAGATTGACGAGTGTTGTCTTTGCCCTGAGGATGGCGATACCAGTGGACCTTCGCATTAAGAAAACCTACCGCTCCCTGTTCGATGCCTTCACCGAGCTTCTCGAGGAGCATCGGTTTGAGGACCTGACGGTCGCCATGCTGTGCGACCGGGCCATGATTCGCCGCACGACGTTCTACAAGCACTTTCGCGACAAGAACGATTACTTTGCCTTTTATATCGATGAGCTTATGTCGGGTTTGCCGCAAAAGCGGGTTGGCGAGGGCGGCACGGTGTCGGCCGACGACGTGCGCGTGCTTCGCCATGAGGTGTTCACCGACGCCATGGACCTGATTCTGGCCCATGAGCAGCTCATGGACAACATTTTGGCGAGCAGCATGTCGGGCATGCTGACCAGCATGATTTGCGATCGCATTGCCCGCTCTATCCGCGAGCGTGTGATGAGTGCGCTAGACGAGGACGCGCTTGCGCCCGTGTCGCTCGACACGACGGCTGAGTTTGTCGCCGGCGGCATTATTCGGCTCTTTACTATGTGGTGGGAATCGGGTCACGATCTGGAGCGTCGCTCCGAGATGGCCGATGTTGTCGATGCACTGTTCGAGCGGACCATGACGCCGGTGCATCACTAGAAGTGGCGGAGAGAGGGGGATTCGAACCCCCGGAACGCTCTCGCGCTCAACGGTTTTCAAGACCGCCGCATTCAACCGCTCTGCCATCTCTCCGTGAGTCGTAATGATAGCATCGTTTTGAATTTGCAACAGGGAAGGCGAACGATGACGATCACCGAAATCGACGAGAAGTTCATGCGCGAGGCGCTGGCGGAGGCTCGCGCCGCCACTGCGGTGGGCGAGGTGCCCATCGGAGCCGTAGTGGCGCGCGACGGCGAGATTGTCGCGAGGGCTCACAATCGTCGCGAGCTCGACCAGGATCCTTCGGCTCATGCCGAGTTTGCGGCTCTGTGTGCCGCTGCTCGGTCGCTTGGTCGTTGGCGCCTTTCCGATTGCGCGGTCTACGTAACGCTCGAGCCCTGCTGCATGTGCGCGGGGCTTATGGTCAACGCGCGCGTGGGACGCTGCGTGTATGGCGCGAGTGACGCCAAGGCGGGCGCGTTGGGATCCCTATACGATTTGAATGCCGACTCGCGCCTGAATCATCGGTTTAACGTGACGGCTGGGGTCCTGGCGGACGAATGCCGCGAGCTGCTGAGTAGCTATTTTGGCGGTCTGCGCGGGGCGGGCGGCGCTGATTGCGGTTGCGGGGCCGATCTTGAGGCGCATGCCGCTCATGCCGAGGCGCTCGCGTGTGCCGAAGATATCGCCGTTGAGGCGGCCGATTTTGGTGCTGCGTGCCGCCGGCCCCGCCGTGTGCTGCTGGCGATCGACTCCTTTAAGGGCAGCGTGTCGAGTGCGCAGGCGGAGGCGGCGGTTGCCGAAGGCGTGCGCCACGTGTGGCCCGATGCCGAGCTGAGCGCTTTGCCGCTGGCAGACGGTGGCGAGGGAACGCTCGACGCCATTGCCGTGCGCGGGGGCGAGCTTTCGACCTGCGAGGTTGCGGGACCCTTGGGCGACCGCGTGCCTGCCCGGATGCTGGTGGACGGCGAGCATGAGTCGGCTGTAATTGAGATGGCCGAGGCGGCCGGCATTGGGTATTCGCCTTGCAGGGAGTCGTCGGCACTGGCTGCTACAACCTATGGCGTGGGCGAGCTCATGCTTCGCGCGGTTCGCATGGGCGCAAAGACTATCTATATTGGTCTGGGCGGTAGTGCCACCAACGACGGTGGCGCCGGCATGCTGCAGGCGCTGGGCGCCCACCTTGTCAATGAAGACGGCCGCGATATCGCTCCCGGTCTTGCAGGTCTTGAACACGTGGCGAGTATCGATGTGGCGCCAGCGCTTCGGGCACTGAATGGCGCGCGTGTCGTGGTGCTTTTCGATGTCGAGAATCCGCTCGTAGGGCGTCGCGGCGCGCTTGCGGTGTTCGGCGGACAGAAGGGGCTGCCGGCGGGCGACATCGAGACGCTACGCAGGTACGACGGTTGGATGGTCGGCTACGGTCGCCTGCTCGATGCGGCGATTGCCGAGGCACGGGCTCAGGGGCTACTGCGCGTGCCCGAGGGCGCGCGGACGTTTGGCTCAGTGCTCGGCGTGCCCGGCGCGGGCGCGGCAGGTGGCTTGGGCGCGGCGCTGCTGGCGCTCGGGGCGGAGTTGCGTTCGGGCGTGGAGACGGTGCTCGATCTCGTGGGGTTTGACGAGCGCGTGTGCGATGCCGACCTGGTCATAGCGGGTGAGGGTAATATGGACGAGCAATCCGCCGCCGGTAAGGCGCCGGTGGGCGTGGCCCGTCGTGCGAAGCGATATGGCAAGCCGGTGATCGCCGTCGTGGGCGGTCGCGCCGTCAACCTGGATGCGGTGTGTGAGCAGGGTATTGACTTGGTTTTGCCGATTTGCCGCAAGCCCATGGACCTGGAACAGGCACTCGATCCGCGAGAAGCCACAACCAACCTCATCTGCGCTGGCGAAGCAGCCGCTCGATCCTACGACCTTGGCCGTATCTAAAACCTATCTCTTTATAAGTTGCGGTGGAATACGGAGTGTTTTTGCCTTTAAGGGGCTAATTCAGCCCGTATTCCACCGCAACTTCGAGAATGGCCATTCGAGGTTGGCTGCCTTGGGTCTTGGGTCGGACCGTTTGCCACGAAATGCGGCTATCTGCTACGTTAGACCGGCCATCCTCGACCATCCCGGAATTTGCAAAAACAAAACCGCAGGTAGAAAGCTTGCCGATTTTCGAAAAAGCACGCTATGGTTGACCTCTGTGACCAAAACGTAGTAGATAGGCCCTTTTCGTGGCACGGCACCAGATCAGTCTATTTAGGATGGGGCTTACTTGACTACTTTCGCCACCCTGATGCCCCTCCAGTCAAAAAGTGGTCAAAAAAGCCCCGTCCCAAATTAGCTACCTTGCTCTGGTGGGCGGGAGCAGGTAAGATATACCGAGCGCCTAGCGCGTTCGATGGGTTCGGATGACGACATGTTCCGAATCTGGTCAGGTCCGGAAGGAAGCAGCCATAAGGAGCCTCTGTCGGGCATCCGAATCCATCGAGCGCACGGGCGCTTTTTGGTGCCGCGACATGGCCCGGCCGGCGGCGAGGTATTTGGTGTCTCGCTGGTCCTCGGCTTCGCCTGCGGGATCGCTCGACTACCAAACACCTCGCCGCCGGCCGGGCCCCGTCGTCCAAAAATCACCCGTAAAGGCGCGTTTATCTAATTAAATCTATCCCTTGCGGAATGCGGCTTGCTGGTGTTGTCTGGGCATTGATGACTATGTGGTTCAAGAGGCGGCGGTGCTGTTGCTTGAATTTTTGCAGTTAAAGAGGTCCGTTTCCCTGGGTGGGGGAAACGGACCTCTTTTTGTCTCTTGGCTTGTGGATTGGCGAAGACAATAACCGCTGGCAGCTATTTTGGGTTCCTGATGCGGCGTGTGGCTGTGGCGGTTATTCCGAGGCCTGCGGCGGCGATTCCTGCGAGTGCTATTGCGCTCGGTGCTGCGTCGCCCGTGTTCGCGAGCTTGCCGGCGGTCGTATCTGCTTGCTTGCCGCTGCTCGTGTTCGCCTGCTTGGTGGAGCTCGATGGGGCGTCTTTGCCGGTTGCAGGTGAGGCAACGGGCGGTGTCGCCTCGGCGGGTTGCGTTGAGCCGGAGGGAGGCGTCGTCTCGGTCGGTTTCGTTATCTCGGGCGAGGTGGCCTTGTCTGCCGCGGCCTTTGCCTCTTCGTATGCCTTGCAGGCGTCGTCATAGGCCGTTTGCGCCTTATTCAAATCGTCGAGGAGCGCATCTCGCTTGGCTATGTCCTCATCGATGTGGGCTTTAGCTTCCTCCGCCTCACTTTCGGAATCCTGAACCTGTCTTTCCTGGCTTTCGAGCCGGCGTCGGTAGGAGTGAAGATCATCTTCACAAGATTTCTCTCGCCTTTCTGCCGACATGATCTCACGTCGCAACTGCTTAATATGCTCTTTAGTAGCTGTGCTGGGCTCCTCGTCGCCGAGTGCTTCAAGTGCCTTATCTAATTCTGCCTGAAGGCCGCTTGTCCGGCTGTGGGCCTCATCGTATTTGGCTTGGGCTGCATCGACGTTCGCTTGCATGGCGGGAAGGCGTTCCCTCCGTTTGGCGGCTTCCGTCACCACCATGTCGTAGATCTCTTGAAAAGCGGCAATGTCATCATCGATTGCCGCAAGTTTCTCGGGACTTGCGGCAACTTTTGCGGCCTCGAGGGTTTTGAGCGCTTCCTGCATGGCTGCATACGCTTTTTCTTTTGCGGCGGCCGCATCTTCCGTCTGCAAGGCAACTGCACCGGTGGGGGAACTGGTTTCTGCCGCAATTGCCGTTACGGGGGCGATTCCCGCGACAAGTGCCGCGGAAAGGGCGATGCTCACAGTTGCTCGTCTTGCTCTTCTTGCGAGAATGTCGTTCATCTCGGCACCTCATTTCAAGGGTCAGCGACTCACTTGGTAGCACTAATGTAAGTATACCAAGTGGTCGACCCGCCACTGGCTGGGCGCGCGCGTACCTCTCCGCTTCTTTGGAAACTGAATCCCGTTAGAAATGAAGAGTTGTTTACGCTTCTTTTGGGTTCACCGTACTATCATGATTCGAATTGAGTGTGAATGATGATAGGGAGCGCCTATACATGATTGAGCTGCTCAGGCGTTTTGGTGGTAAGTTTCGCCGGTATATGGTGATCGGCCCAGCGTGCAAGCTGATCGAAGTGATCTTTGACCTGCTGACGCCGCTGGTGATTGCCCAGATGATCGATAAGGGCATCGGCGCACGCGACGTGAACGCTGTCGTCCACTACGGCATGGTGCTTGGCGCTATGGCCGTGATCGGCATCTCGTTTACGCTCGTCTGCCAAAAGATGGCGGCGCTCACCTCGCAGGGCATGGGTACCGATATCCGCGGCGCGCTCTACGAGCACATCAACAAACTGAGCTATGCCGAACTCGACCGCTTTGGCACGCCGTCGCTTATCACGCGCATTACCAACGACGTCAACCAGGTGCAGCTTGCCGTGGCGCTGGGCGTGCGCATGCTCATCCGCTGGCCCTTCCTGGCGGTGGGCTCTATGTGCGCGGCCCTTGCCATCGACCTTAAGCTCGGCATCATCTTTTTGATCTGCACGCCCGCTATCGGCCTGGTGTTTTGGTTTGTCATGGCGCGCTGCATTCCCTACTACAAGCAGCTGCAGGCAAAGCTCGACCGCATTGCGCTTATCTGCCGCGAGGGGCTTTCGGGCGCCCGCGTGGTTCGCGCCTTTGTGCGTGAGGGCCACGAGCGTGAGCGTTTTGCCCAAGCCGCCGATGACCAGGCCAATACCGCCATCGCGGTGGGCAAGCTCTCGTCGGTTCTCAACCCCGTGACGTTTTTGGTGATGAACCTGGGTGTGTGCGCCATCCTGTGGGTGGGCGGCATTCAGGTCAACGTGGGCGAGCTCACGCAGGGCCAGGTCATGGCGTTTGTGAACTACATGACGCAGACCCTGACCTCCATCGTGTACGTCGCCAACCTGGTCGTGGTCTTTACCAAGGCGAGCGCCAGTGCGTCACGTATCAACGAGGTGCTCAATTGCGTGCCGAGCATCACCGACGAGGGCAACCAGCCGGTCGCGCTGCCCAAGCCGGGCAATGTCGCTCCCGTTCCTGCGCTGGGCTTGAGCCATGCGAGCTTCTCGTTTGGCGCCGGCGCTGCCAACGCCGTCAACGATGTGACCCTGGAGCTGCCGCTGGGCAAGACGCTCGGCATTATCGGCGGCACGGGCAGCGGTAAGTCGACGCTCGTCTCGCTCATCCCGCGCCTGTACGATGCGAGTACCGGCAGCGTGAGCGTGATGGGCGCCGACGTGCGCACCTGGCCGCTCGACCAGCTGCGCCGTGTGGTCGCGACCGTTCCACAGCGCGCGTCGCTGGTGAGCGGCACCATCCGCAGCAACCTGACCTGGCGCGACGAGGCTGCGACCGACGAGGAGCTCTGGGTGGCGCTCGACATGGCGCAGGCGAGCGAGTTCGTGCGCAACAAGCCGCAGGGGCTCGATGCCCCGGTCGAGGCGGGCGGTAAGAACTTCAGCGGTGGCCAACGCCAGCGCCTGACCATCGCGCGCGCCCTGGTGGGCTCGCCTCAGATATTGATCATGGACGATTCTGCCTCGGCGCTCGACTTTAAGACCGACGCGGCGCTTCGCCATGCCATCCGCGAGCGCAGTGTGCGCGGTGCCGCCGAGGGCGGGCTGCCGCTGACTACGGTGATCGTAAGCCAGCGCGTTTCGACCGTGCGCGACGCCGATATGATCTGCGTACTTGACCACGGTTCGGTCGCGGGCCTGGGCGCGCACGATGAGCTCTACACGACCTGCCAGCTCTACCGCGAGATTTGCCAGTCGCAGCTTCGCCGCGAGGAGCTCGAGGGTCAGCAGGGGAGTACGGCGCCCGCGCCCGCCCCAGGCGCCCCCGCATCCGTCTGCGCAAAGGAGGGGTGCTAAATGAATCCGTACACTTCCTCCGGTTCGGTCGCCACGATGACGGCCAACGTGTCCGGTAACGATAGCCTCAACGACCTGGGCGACGGCCCGCGCCAGCCCGGCGATCCCGAGCGCTATCCCGTGGGTGCGGTGACTCGCCGCCTGATGGGCTACGTTCGTCCGCATCGCATTTCGTTTGTAGCGTCGTTTGTGAGTGCCGCCATCTCCGTGGTTCTGCAGCTCTACACGCCCATTCTCATCGGCGAGGGCATCGACCTGATCGTTGCTGCGGGCCAGGTGGACTTCGATGCGCTGCTGCCGCTCGTTACCAAGCTCGCGATTGTCGTGGTGGGCGCGGCGGCCTTCCAGTGGCTGCAGGGCTACTGCGTCAACCGTCTGTCCTACGAGACGGTGCGCGACATGCGCGTGGAGGCGAGCGACAAGCTCAGCCGCATGCCGCTCAGCTTTATCGACGGCCATGCCCACGGCGACCTCATGAGCCGCGTGGTCAACGACGTCGATCAGGTGGGTGACGGCCTGCTGCAGGGCTTTACGCAGCTCTTTACCGGCGTCATCACCATCGTGGGCACGCTCGCGTTTATGCTCTCCATCAACCTGACCATGACGCTCGTGGTGGTGCTCGTCACGCCGCTTTCCATCTTTGCGGCCGGTGCCATCGCCAAGCTTTCCAACAAGAGCTTTACGGCCCAGCAGCGCATCCAGGGCCAGCTCGGTGGTCATATCGAGGAGTATGTGGGTGAGCAAAAGCTCGTGGACGCCTTCGCCTACGGCCCGCACGCTCAACAGCGCTTTGATGCCCTTAACGTCGAGCTCTATACGGCGGGCGAGCGCGCGCAGTTTATGGGTTCGCTTTCCAACCCCGGCACGCGCTTTATCAATAACATCATCTACGCCGTGGTTGCCGTGATCGGCTGCGTGGGTGTGACCACGGGCGTGCCCGCGGCGCTCACGGTGGGCGGCGTGCAGATCTTTCTGTCCTACGCCAACCAGTACACTAAGCCGTTCAACGAGGTCACGAACGTCATCACGCAGATCCAGACCGCGTACGCCTCGGCGCGCCGCATGTTCGCGCTGCTCGATGCGCGCGAGCAGGAGCCCGACGCTGCGGATGCCGTGGAACTTGCCGCCCCGCAGGGTGAGGTGACCTTTGAGCATGTGGACTTTAGCTATGTGCCCGACCGCAAACTGCTGAAGGATATCTGCATCGATGCCAAGCCCGGTATGCGCTATGCGCTCGTCGGTCCCACGGGCTGTGGCAAGACGACGCTCATCAACCTGCTGCTGCGCTTTTACGATATCGATGTTGGGCGCATCGTAGTCGATGGTCGCTCCTCGCGTGACTACACGCGCGCGAGCCTGCGCCGCGCCTTTGGCATGGTGCTGCAGGACACCTGGCTGTTCGAGGGCACGGTGGCGGACAACATCGCTTACGGTTGCCCGGGAGCCACGCGCGAGCAGGTTATCGAAGCTGCCAAGCGCGCTCATGCGCATAAGTTTATCGTGCAGCTGCCAGGCGGCTACGATACGGTGATCGGCGAGGACGGCGGCACGTTTAGCCAGGGTCAAAAACAGCTGCTGTGCATCGCGCGCGTCATGCTCACCGATCCGGCGATTCTGCTGCTGGACGAGGCAACGTCGAGCATCGATACGCGTACCGAGCTGCAAGTGCAGGCGGCATTCGACGAGCTCATGGCTGGCCGCACGAGCTTTGTCGTAGCACACCGCCTGTCGACGATTCGCAACGCCGATTGCATCCTGGTCATGCGCGATGGTGAGATTATCGAGCGCGGCACGCACGACGAGCTGCTAGCGGCAGGCGGCTTCTACGCCGAACTCTACCGCAGCCAATTCGCCCAGTAGGGGTTACCGATTAGCGGCAGATGGTTTACATCTGCGTTGTTAGTACTAAGATATTCATCTAATAAATTGCATTAGTGGCTTTAGTTTTGGGGGAAACGAGGCAACGTGACTATGACGTGCTCTTTGGTGGTCAACAGCAAGAGCGGTAATACCAGGATGGTTTCGGGCGCGATCAAGCGCGCTCTGCAGGCTGCGGGCGTTGAATTTGTCCATGCCGCGGCGTTGAGCGACGATGCGGATGCAGATCAGGTTGCGCTCGAGGCGCAGGGCGCCTGCGCGGCCGACACGGTGCTCGTCGGTTTTTGGTGCGACAAAGGCGCGTGCACGCCTTCGGTCGCGGCGTTGCTCTCCGCCTTGCACGGCAAGCGCGTCTTCCTGTTTGGCACCTGCGGTTTTGGCGCCGACCAGAGCTACTATCAGCAGATTATCGACCGCGTAACTTCCAATTTGGCTGGGGATGCCGAGCTTGCGGGCTGGGCGATGTGCCAGGGCAAGATGGGTCCCGCGGTCAAGCAGCGCTACGAGGCCATGCTCGAGCAAGATCCCGACAACGCCCGATTTAAGATGCTGCTCGACAACTGGGTTGCCGCGAAGGACCATCCCACCAAGGAAGATCTGGACAACATGGCTGCAGCCGCCAAAAAGGCCGTGCTGGGGGAGTAGCTCCCATCGCTGACGGCGGTCGGTCCATCTTTCTAAATGAAACGTCCTCCCGGGCGTCGGGGCACGAAGTTCCCTGCTCTACAGTCCTGCGCAAGACGAAGGCCACATTAAGTGGCCTTCTTTGCGTGCGGAACTCGCGATGAACTTCGTGCCCCGCCGTCCGGAAGGACGCCTCTTTATTGATGGGAGGCCTGATAGGTCGATGGTTCCGTGCCCGGATGCGTCCAAAGTGGGACGGGCTTTCCGGATGGGCAGGCTTTCGAAAAATGCGTCCCGGAATTTGCCTTTGGAATGGGACGTAGTTTCCCGTTGAGGTGCTTTGCGGAAAGTGCATCCCACTCTGGGCGGTCGAAGTGGGACACACTTTCCCAAAGGCGCTCCAACGGGAAATTGCGTCCCATTATTCGGTCAAGAAACGGGATGCATTTTCCCAATGAGAGCAAAACCGGAAAATGCATCCCACAATCAGCCCTCAAAGTGGGACGCCGTTTCCCAATGAGGCTCAAGCGGAAAATGCATCCCGGAATTTGCGCTCAAAGTGGGATGCGGTTTCCGGTTGAGGGTCTAAGGGGAAAATGCGTCCCAGAATCGACGCTTGAAATGGGATGCAGTTTCCCGATGAGGCACTCGACGGAAAATACATCCCAGAAATGGCCTTTGAGCTGGGATAAGATTTCCGCGGCATCTCGGATTCTCAAAAATGAGACACGCCGTTGGCGAAAATGAGACACGTGATATCGGGCATCGGATGCATCATTTGCAAAAATGAGTCCACTCCACTCGAATAAAGCGAGGTCCCTCATGTACGTTGCACACCCCCGTATCCGTAGGCTGTCGAAAATCCCGCTTGTTGGGACGGCGGCGCTTGCTGCGTTGATCGCCACGAGCGTCGCCTGCTTCACGGCCACGCCCCAGGTTGCCCAGGCGGCAGACGCGCCCGCAATCACCGATATGACCGAGCAGGATTATCAAGCCCTGGGTCTGGGCACGAGCGAGGACATTCCGGCCGATACCGTTGGCCCCTATTCCACTGATACCCCCACGACGTTTGCCACGCGCAGCGAGGTCTATATGGCAGCTAACGGTAGCCATGGCAATCGCTACACTCTGCGCGACAAGCTCGAGAACGTCGAGCGCGGTGACATTGGCGGCAGCAGCAAACTCACCGATGGCTATGGAAGTGTGTGGGGCGCCGCAAAGTTCTGGCAAAACGTCAACAACTTCGATACGAACAGCGATCTCTACAAGCATAGCGACTACGGTGGCGGCACCTGGTCGTACCTAAGCAACAATGAGTCCTCAACAGTACTCGCCAACGACAACAACGGTTTCTCGGGCATTCACGCCACGAGTGTTGAGTTCTGCAGCGACGCCAGCACGGGCAAAAAGAGCCGCGTTGCCGAGCTCCGTGCCTACGGCGACAGTTCCTCCACGACGATTGACGGCAAGTCATACGCCGGAAAGGTTGAGCTGGTCCTCTACTCGTTTAGCAACGGGCGTACGCGCACTCTCGACACACACCTGCCGGTGACGGTCAACACTAATATGATGTACGAAGGCCGTTTTAAGTACCTGGATGCCGGTTACCTGCAAGAGCACGACGCCGTCTTTGATGTCGAGGCGGGCGATGTCGATGGCGACGGCGTCGACGAGCTTTTTGTCTACGCGGGCTGCTATGTCGACGAGAACGGCGTGCGCAAGGCTGTAGTCGACATGTATGACTTGGAGGGCGGCAACTGGAAGCAAAGCGTCGTCAAGATCGATGCCGGTAACGCCGCGGACTACACCACGCACAACAAGGGCGGGAACGACTCCTGGACGCAGCTTCAGTCAGCTCCTGTCGTTTCGCTAGCGGCCGGCGACCTCGATCGCGATTTTTGCGATGACCTCGCCATCGTGGTCTCGGCACCCTACGGCAAGAAGAATATTGATAAGTCGACGCATTGCGAGCTGTTTTCGTGGGATGCATCCAAGGGTGCGCTCGTCCATGTCGATGCTCTGGGCGACGCGGGCGCAATCTCCCTCTCCGCGAACGGCAAGACCATGGTCGCTGCGAATGCGACGTTCGGCACGTTTGCCGCCTACGATGAAGAAGGAAAGAAGACGGGTGAAACCGTCACGGGCCTTATTCTTGCGGGCTATGACTGGCAACGCAGCGCTTTTGATTACGGCGCTTCTGACGGCAGCAAGGGGCTGTACGGCGCGCTGTACCGCTACGCGTATTTTGACTCGGAGTCTGGCGAGTTCAAGCTTTCCGATTGTAAGGAATACAGAGACGGGCTCCTCGCCTCCTATGGGCTGATGCATGTGCCCACCAGCGCATGGAAGGATAGCGCTCAGGATAAGCGCTATCCGTGCACCTTGGCGCCTATTGCCCTTGCCACTGCCAACCTTGACGGCCTGTCCGAGCAGCTGGCGGTCGACGAGGTGCTCGTGGGTGGCGATGTGTTCCGCGACTTTGCCTGCAACACGGCACAGAGCGGGGCTCAGGGCTTGGGGTCCATGGTCGGAACCATGAGCATGAGCGGTCAGCAATACAACAGCAGCAACAAGCATGACCACAAGGGTATAGAGCAGGTGTGGATCAGCGACGTCAAGGCGGGCAGCGTCTCGGGTTCGGACCGCTATAACGAGAGCTTTATCGCCGTGGTGGGCAAGCACCGCGACGAGGACCTGCGCAAGAACGATGACTACTATTGGATGACCGCCTCGCATTTTTCGCTCGACGAGAACGGAAAGGTGCGCCGCGGCGAGGAGCAGGTGATTAGCGAGAGCAACCGTCGCGGCACTACCTACGGCACATTTATCTCGCTCGCGCTGCCCGATGTCGACAACGACAGCGTCAAGATCACGTACAAGGACCGCTACAAGGTCTATACCAACCCGCGCGTGCTTGCCGTGCTGCAGGATGCGCCCTATGTTGAGGATCTGGAGCAGGCATACGGCTATCTGGTGTTGGGCGGCACGTCATACGGAGAGGAAAAGGGCACGGGGACATCCCAGGGCTATACCATTGGCGCCGAGTTGGGCGTTGCCGTCGAGGTGCAGACCGGTCCGCCCCTGGTCGCGATGAATGCTTCAGTCGATTTTGCCGCCGAGGGATGCTATGACTACCGGAGCGAGCGCACGGTCAGCGCAAGCGTAAGCTATGAGTCGCATGCCGGCGAGGGTGACAAGGCCGTGCTCTACACGATTCCGATGGTCTATTACGAGTATGAGATCGAAAATGAGGAAACTGGTGGCAAGGGCGTGATGGCGGCGCCCGTGTCGCTCGGCGCGCAGACCTCGGTCGTTAATGTCGAGGCCTATGACCGCATTGCCAAACAGCACAATATGACGCCGCTCAGCTACTTTTTGACCAACCGGTCGGGAGAACCCGGAACCTATCAAACGACGCTCAACGGCGAGACTCCCGTTGGGGATTCCTTTGGCCTGGGCAAGCCTGGCGTAACGCGCGCCTACACGCACGATGGGTTTAACGGCGCCGCCGCGCAGTCGGGGGCGAGCATTGAGCAGACCATCGAAGTCGAGGAGGGCAAGGAGCAGGAGCTCGAGCTCGGCTTGACGCTGAACGGCAGCGTTGTCATGGGCGCGAAGCTCGCAAAGCACGAGTTGTTTGGCGGCCTGTGCTTTGGTGCCAACGCCGGCTTTACTACGGGTAACTCCTCGAGTGAATCGACCGAATACGGCGGCACCGTCGACAACCTGCCCGAGGCCGCGCAGGGCAAGTACGGTTTTGTGTGGCGTCTGGGCGTCAACGCGGTGGATGTCGACAAGTTCGAGGCAGACTCGGGCGACAAGCTCGGCACCAAGGACACCGACCAGTTCTGGATCGTGGGCTATGACGTTAAGGACGTCGAGATGCCCGACGCGCCGGCCGTGACGGGCTTTACGGCAAACGCCGTCGATTCGACCAGCGTTACGTTTAGCTGGGACGATGTACTCGCAAACAAGAGTGGCTTTAGCTACGGCGTGGGCATGCTGCAGAGCAATGCGGCGGATGCGGTCGTCAATAGCTGGAAGATTGCCGACAACACGCAGACCTCGCTCAAGTGGGATGGGCTGCAGCCCAATACGGAGTATCGATTCGCCATCGCCGCCGTTAAGAATGGATCCACGACCGAAACAGGTATTCGCTCGGCAATCATCACGGTCAAGACCATGCCCGATGGCATGACGATGACCGTGAGCGGACCTGCGGCGGATGCTGCGGAGGGGTCGGATCTTGGATACGACTCTTCGGTTGAGCGCGCGGCGGGAAGCCACCTGACGCTCTCGGCGATTGGCCATGTGAAGCAACTCGGTGCCGACGATAGCGAAACAGGGCTGGCACCGACCTATATGTGGTACCGCAAGGGCCGCGGCGAGACAGAGTTTAAGCTCGTGGGTGCCGATGGCAACCTCGCGGCTGGAACGGCCTCAAAGCTCGAGATTGACCTGACCGCAGACGATGACGGTGCGCAGTATTACTGCCACGTGGGATACAACGACGTGGGCCTCGACACCGGCACGACGCTCGTGAATATCGAGGCCGAGGAGACGGCGCCCACAACGGTGAACGCCACCCCAATCCGCACGCGCCGCCTGTTCTCACAGGCAAGTGCGGGCGCCAAGAAGTTCCTGGACCATACGCTGGTAAACACCGCCGGCCCAACCGATTCCGAAGGCTCAAAGGACCCCGAGACTCCTGAGACCCCGACGAACCCGGACAAGCCCAAGTCCGACAACGGAGCTAAGACCGACACCAAGGTCAAGACTACGACCACAGCGAAGAACCTCGCAAACACCGGCGACCAAACATTCGCCCTAGTCGCCACCGCAGCAGCAGCGGGAGCAACGTTCGTAGTGATAGCCCTCATCATGCTGATCAAGCGCCGCAAGACCCACTAGTAGCCAGTCGAACATATCGACAACCCAAAAACCCGGGTAGCCAAAAAACAGGCCACCCGGGTTTTCTGTTGAGTGGAGACTCCGCAAGCGGAAACTGCATCCCACAATTAGCGCCCGGAACGGGACACATTTTCCGTCAAGCCCTCATCCGGAAAATCCATCCCAGTTTGAGCGCCCAGACCGGGACGCACTTTCCCAAAGGGTCCTCAACGGGAAACTGCGTCCCATAATTAGGCCAAGAAATGGGATGAACTTTCCCAATGAGAGCCAACCGGAAACCACGTCCCAGAATCAGCCCCCAAAGTGGGACGCACTTTCCCAACGAGCCTCAACCGGAAAATACATCCCGGAATCCAGCTGAATAGTGGGACACACTTTCCCAATCGGGTCCCAAGCGGAAACTGCATCCCATTCCAGACAAGAATTCCGGGACACACTTTCCGCAAACAAAGAAGGCCACATAACGTGGCCTTCAACTTATATATGTTCGGCGATACGCCCAAGACAAGCCGTGCTCCAACAACAGGGCGTCTGTCCGGGCGGAGGCATATAAGGTTCATCGCGAGTTCCGCACGCAAAGGAGGTCACTTAATGTGGCCTCCGTCTTGCGCAGGACTGTCCGAGCAGGGAACCTTATATGCCTCCGCCCGGACAGACGTTTCAGTTATGAACTCGCAGCTAGTCGTTACTTGATCTTGGTCGTGCCCGGTGCCAGGTTGGGGTCGGTCTCGTTGGCCTCGGTCTGGAAGTGCTCGGTGTACACGTTCTTGCCGTCGCGGAACATCTCGTAGTACTGCATCTTGGCGTAATCTTCGCGCGCCTTGGTGGCGGCTGCGGCGGCGGCATCGTCACCGGTGACGTTGGAGGAAAGCGCCCAGCGCAGGCTGGCGTCCTCGTAGCCCACCGAGTTGATGGCGGGCAGCGACTCGCGCAGCGTCATGTGCGCTTTCTGGTAGTCGGTCAGCGGTGCGCCGATCAGCTGCATAAGCTGCGTGGACAGGTAGTTGGTGGACAGGTCGTCGACCTCGCTCGTCTGGTCGCAGCCGGCAACGTCGTAGTTGGCCCAGATGATGTAGTCGGTCTGCCACAGACGCTCCTGGTGCGTGGCGTCGTCTTCGCCGGTAAACCACTTGTCGTTGAACTTGGACGGGAAGAACGGCTGGTGGTCGCCCCAGAACACCACGACCACCTTGCGGTCGAGCTTGCTCAGGGCGTTGAGGAAGTAGCGAAGCGCCTGGTCGGACTGCTCGATGCACGAGACATACTCGTCGACATCGGAGAGCGTGCCGTCCTCGACGGTTTTGGCGTCCAGGTCGGTCGTGTCGATATTCAGGTGCATCTGCTTGTCGACCGGCAGCAGGCCCGTATCGTAGCCCGAGTGGTTCTGCATGGTCACGTCGAAGATAAACTGCGGATCGGCGTTCTGGTCGAGCAGCTCAAGAATCTTGTCGTAGGTAGCCTGGTCGGTCACCATGCCGCGTAGGGTATCGGCACCCTGGAAATCGTTGATGGACAGGAACTGGTCAAAGCCAAAGTCCTTGTAGACGTTCTCGCGGTTCCAGTTGGTGGCGTGGTTGGGGTGCATAGCCGTGGTGGAATATCCGAGCGACTTGAACTGCTCGGCTAAGTTCCCGGTCGTCTCCATGTTGTAGATGGTGTAGGGGTACACGCCCGAGCCCAGGTTGGCCATGGAGTTGCCGGTCATAAACTCAAACTCGGTATTGGCGGTACCGCCGCCGTAGGCGCTCACATAGAGCTTGCCGCGGCTGAGGCAGTCGGACAGGTTCTTAAAGTACTGCGGACCCTCGTAGCCGGCGCGCATGTTCTGGTAGATCGACAGATCCGAGAACGTCTCGTTCATGATGGCGATGACCGTGGGCTTCTCGCTATCGAACTGCTCCTTTGCGGCGGCGCGCTCGTCGCTCTTGGCCGCGTCGGACTTGTCGTAGGCCTTGGCGTACTTTTTGAGCGTGGCCTTGGCATCGTCGACGGAGTAGTCGGCGGGTTTGGGCGGCTTGATGGACTGCGCTGCGCTAATGAAAGCGGGCAGGTAGCCCTCGCGCCAGTAGCTCTCGAGCGGGCGCCAAGTGTAGACGGTGATGCCGAGGGTGTTGTAGTAGTCGATGAGCGTGACGTGCGCGGTCACGCCGCCTAGGCACAGCACGGCGACGAGCAGATTGGTGAGCAGCACGCGCTTGGCGTTGGCGGCGCCCTTCTGACGGTGCGGTGCCACCAGGCCGGCGTACTCGCACAGCAGCATGGCGATGGCGGTAAAGCCCATGGACAGCACGCAGAACAGCGAGATGGAGAAGGTGTAGCCGGTGCCGGCGACCGCGGCGGCGGTGGAGATGGCCGAAAGGTCGCCCGGCTGGATGGGCATGGACTTAAACGTGATGACGAAGAACTCGGCAATGCCCAGGACAAAGAGGGCAAAGGCCAGGACCGCGGGAGCTGCGCCGTGGCGCTGGAACAGGAAGAACAGGCCGACCATGAGCGTGGTGATGATGGCCCACTCGAGCAGGATGCACAGGGGGTAGACCCAGGTAAAGTCGTGGTTGGACGATACCTCCATGCCCAGCAGCGCAAAGACGCCGGCGAGCAGCAGGCACAGGACGGCGGCGACGAGCGGTTTGCCCACAAAGGCGCCGCGCAGGCGGGCGAGCTTGCCGGTGGGGGCGGGGGCGTCGGGCGCGGCGAACGCAAAGACGCGCGGGGCGATGCGGTCGCGTGCGATGCTGGCCCAAGCGCAGCCGGTGAGGATGGCGTTGGTCAGGATGAGCATCACAAAGGCGAGCGGCTCGTTTTGAGCGACGAGGCCCACGGCGCCCCAAATAGTCAAAAAGACCTGGAACAGGCCGAAGGCGACGCTCCACCCAAGAGCGCTTTTGGCAACGGTGCCCGACTTTGCGCGAATGGCTTTGGCCTCGCGCAAGACAAGGTAGACGGTCGCCGCAAGACCGACGAGCGAGATGGCGGCAGCGAACATGCTGAGACTCCTCACAAACTAAAACCTACGAAAGCGGGGGTTTACCCGATTGTTACCAAGATATGCACTGCAATTGGTGGCTGCGCACAACAACCAGCCATATTAACGCGCGCGTGTGGCGGTGTGGCGCAATGTAGTGGCGACCTGCGCGATAATGGACGGGAATTACACGGAAACGTAAAGGCTTCTTAAAGAATTAGCGAGGATGAGGCGATGAACGAACGGGCTTGTATGACGAGTGCGGGTGACGTGGACGCTGGCATGGACGCGGGCGGCTATCCGGTCGAGACGACGGGCAATGCGGTGCTGGACACGTTGGAGCACCGTTCCTCCACGCGTGCCTTCGCGCGTGATGACGACGACCGTCCCGTGGCGGTGACCGACGAGCAGCGGGCGGCAATTTTGCATGCGGCGAGTCGCGCGCCGTCGGCGGGCGCCATGATGATGTATTCCATCGTGAGCATTCGCGAGCAGGCTACGCTGGATCGTCTGGCCGACCTGTGCGACCACCAGCCCATGATCGCCAAGGCGCCCTGGGCACTTATATTTGTGGTCGACTATGCCAAGTGGATCGATCTGTTTGAGCACGTGGGCTGCTTTGAGCCCGAGTTTGTAGAGCGTACGGGCAAGGCGCCCCGCCGCGCGCCGGGTCTGGGCGACTTTGCCATCGCGGCCCAGGATGCCGTGATCGCCGCGCAAAACGCCGTGGTCGCCGCCGAGGCCCTGGGGCTGGGGAGCTGCTATATCGGCGACATCGTCGAGAACGCCGAGGAAGTTGCCGCGCTGCTCGATCTGCCGCCCTATACCATGCCGCTGTCGATGCTCATCATCGGCACGCCCCGTAAGGAGCGTCCGGCCATTGCGCATCCCGTGGTGAACCTGGTGCACGAGGAGCGCTACTGCCGCGCCGATGCCGCGACCATGGACGCGCAGGTAGCCGAGATGGACGCGATGTTCCGTCCGCATGCCCGCGTGGTGGGGGAGCGCGTCGTGGACATCTATACCCGCAAGCACACGAGTCCCTTTATGGCCGAGATGAGCCGCTCCATGGAGTGGTGGTTCAAAAATTGGCTCGGAAAATGACGGATGCGACAAAGAGACAGTCCCTTTGTCACATTCCATATCGCCGAGGTGGCTTAAAGGCCGTATAAATGTTTATCTAGCTGGGAAAACAGTGCCATTCAAACATGGGCCGATTACCTATAATTCCTTCGAACATTAAAGTTGGGAGGAAACCGGCTTATGGAACAAAAGGCCAAGGAGGCAGCTTCGCACGCTGCGATTCCTGTGAGCATCTCGGCGATGCTCGTCACGCTGGGCGTGGTGTACGGCGATATCGGCACCAGCCCTATGTATGTAACCAAGGCGCTCGTTGCCGGCAACGGCGGCATCGGAAGCGTCACGGAGGAGTTCGTGCTCGGCGCGCTCTCCCTTGTCGTGTGGACGGTCACGTTGCTGACCACCATCAAGTATGTGCTCATCTCGCTGCGCGCCGATAACCATGGCGAGGGCGGTATCTTTGCCCTGTACAGTCTGGTCAAGCGCTGTGGCAAGTGGCTTATCATCCCCGCCATGCTAGGTGGCGCCGCGCTGCTCGCCGACGGCATCCTCACGCCGGCCGTTACCGTTACCACGGCCATCGAGGGCCTGCGCACCATCCCGGCGGTCCATGCCGTGCTGGGCGATGACCAAGGCCGCGTCGTCGCCATTACGCTCGCCATCATCATCGTGCTCTTCTTGGTACAGCGCATCGGTACGGCCAAGATCGGTCACGCCTTTGGCCCCATCATGACGCTGTGGTTCCTGTTCCTGGGCGGCACGGGTCTGTTCTTTGTCTTCCAGCACCCCGCCGTGCTGCTGTGCCTCAACCCGGTGCGCGGCATCGCCTTTTTGCTGAGCCCCAACAACCACGCGGGCATCATGATTCTGGGCAGCTGCTTCCTCGCCACCACCGGTGCCGAGGCGCTCTACTCCGACATGGGCCACGTCGGCCGCGGCAACATCTACGCTACCTGGCCGTTCGTTAAGTGCTGCCTGCTGCTTTCCTATATGGGCCAGGGCGCTTGGCTTATGAACAACGCCGCCAACCCCGAGCTCATGGGCATTGCCGATCTCAACCCGTTCTACCAGATGCTCGCCCCGGGCCTGCGCCCGTTTGCCGTCGGCCTTTCCACCGTCGCGGCCATCATTGCCTCGCAGGCGCTCATCACCGGCGCATTCTCGCTGGTGTCCGAGGCCAGCCGCCTGGACCTCATGCCGCACATGCAGGTCTTCTACCCTGCCGAGACCAAGGGCCAGCTCTATATTCCCATGGTCAACAACGTCATGCTTGTGGGCTGCGTCATCGTGGTGCTGCTGTTCCAGAGCTCGGCGCACATGGAGGCCGCTTACGGCTTGGCGATCACCCTGACCATGATGTGCACGACGCTGCTGCTCTTCTTCTACTTGCATGTCGATCGCGGCCTTAAGGTCGCCCCGTATATCTTCGTTGCGTTCTTCCTTATGCTCGAGGGCTTCTTCTTCGTGAGTTCGCTCACCAAGTTCTTCCACGGCGGCTACTTCACCATCCTCATGGCTGCACTCATCATGGGCATTATGGTGTGCTGGTACAACGGCACGGCGGTCGAGCAGCGCCAGTTTACGCTGCTGCCGCTGCGCAGCTACCTGCCGCAGCTCAAGCGCCTGCGTGACGACGACCGTTACGAGCGCATGAGCGACAACGTCGTGTACCTGACCAAGGACACCCATACCGACTACATCGACCGCGATATCGTCTATTCGATCTTGGACAAGCATCCCAAGCGCGCCCGCGCCTGGTGGTTTGTGAATGTCGAGACCATGGACGAACCGCACACCTTTGCCTATTCGGTCGAGACGTTCGGCACCGACTACGTGTTCCGCGTGCATCTGTACCTGGGCTACAAGATCAACCAGCGCGTCAATGCCTACCTGCGTCAGGTTGTTCAGGACCTGGCTGCCACCGGCGAGCTGCCGCCGCAGACGCATGACTACTCGGTCTACAAGGATCCGGGTAACATCGGCACGTTCAAGTTCGTCTTGATTCGTAAGCTTCTGGCGCCCGAAAGCGATGTGGAGCCCAGCGAGCGTACGGCCATCACGCTCAAGTACATCATCCGCCGTGCCGCCGGCACGCCTGCACGCTGGTACGGCCTGGAGAACTCCAACGTGAGCTTTGAGTACGTGCCGCTGTTCACCAAGTTCAAGGCTGTGAATAAGATGCAGCGCCTGGCCCCCAACGAGCGGCCGTAGGCGCCGACAGTTGCATGGAGTTGGTTTTCGATGGACAAGATTGAGACCGGGGAGGCAAACATGGATGCAAAGATGCTTGATGGCCGCGAGGTGGTTGCCGAGCTGGTACGTGAGGCACGCGCCGACGCCGCCGAAGATCGGTTTTTGACGAACCGTGCCAACATGGACATGGCCGACCGCGTGATCTCGATCGTGGCACTGGTATTTGGAGCGGTGTGCGTGTGTGCCCTGCTCGCGCACGTGCTGTTTGTCTAGCGACCGCCGGTTGCAAAGGCTATACACTTGGAACCACCACAAGGGAAACCACCACAAAGGTGCCTGTCCCTTTGTGGTGGTTTTTGTTTTTGAGAGAGGGGCGGGGCGCTGATGGACGTCCGTACGGACGGCGATATTGCCGATAGCTTTTGGTGGCGGCGCACAACGCTGACGCGCCGCACTCCTCTGTATGACGCCTGCGTATCAGTGGGGCTGCTGGTCGCGGCGACGATTGTGGGCGCGCTGCTCGACCATCCGGGTCTCGCGCCGAGCATCATGATCGTCTATGTGTTCGCCGTTCAGCTGTGCGCATTCTTTACCTGGAGTCGCCTGTATTGCTTGCTGAGCTCGGCTGCCGCCGTGGCGCTCTACAACTTCTTGTTTGTCGACCCGCGCTACTCGCTGTCGCTTATCGACCGCGGCTATCCCGGCATGTTCTTCATCATGTTTGTGGTTTCGCTCGTGTCGAGCTCGATTGCCTTGGCCCTGCGCCGTGCCCTGGCGCAGGCCGCTGCTAGCGACCGCCGCACGCATATGGTGCTCGAGACCAACCGCATGCTGCAGCGCTGCGCCGACGAGCAGCAGATTGTCCATGCCACGGCAACCCAGCTGGCGCGTCTTTCGGGCTGTCCGGTCGTGTGGTACAGCGCCGACGCCGAGGGCGATGACCTGCTGCCGCGTGCGACGTATACGGTCGTGGGCGATGCCGCGCCGGTGCACGAGCTGGCGCCGCAGATGCCGCCGCGGCTCTCGGCGTCCGCCTATGTGGGAACGCCGCTCGACGCCACGTTTGGCGGCTCGGCGTTTTATGGCATCTACCTGACGGTTCGCACAGGCGACGGCTTCGCGCGCTCGGGCGACCCCGCCTCGGTGGTGGGCGTGCTGGCTATCGTTGCCGAGCCCGACGTACTGACGCATGAGGAACGGACACTTGCCGATGCCATCGTGAGCGAAGGCGAGCTGGCGCTCGATCGCGCTCGCGCCATGGAAGCCCGCGAGGAGGCGGCGGTACTCGCCAAAAACGAACAGCTGCGCGCCAACCTGCTTCGTTCCATCTCGCACGATCTGCGCACGCCGCTCACCAGTATTTCGGGCAATGCCGACGTGCTGCTCGACCAGGGCTCGACCGGCACCGCCGTGCTCGACGCCCAGACGCGCCGCGGCCTGCTCCTGTCCATTCGCTCGGATGCGCAATGGCTCAACGCCACCGTCGAGAACCTGCTCGCCATCACCAAGCTCGAGGGCGGCGGCATGCGCCTGTCGACCACGCTCGAGCTCATGGACGATATCGTCGAGGAGGCGCTGCGTCACGTGAACCCTGCCGTGCGCGAGCACGACCTTAAGGTTGTGGCGTGCGATGAACCGGCGCTCGTCAATGTAGACGCGCGCCTGATGGTGCAGCTGGTGGTCAATCTGGTGAACAACGCCATCACCTATACGCCCGCGGGCTCGCATATCATGATTTCGATTAGCGTCGACGATGGACGCGTGGCGTGCTCGGTTGCCGATGACGGTCCGGGTATTGCGCCCGAGGATCGCGAGCGCATCTTTGAGTCGTTCTATACCGCCAACCACGGTTTGGCCGACAGCCGCCGCAGCGTGGGCCTGGGACTTTCGCTCTGCCGCTCCATTGCGCTGGCACATGGCGGTAGCATAGAGGTTGCCGCGGCGGACCCGCACGGCTCGGTCTTTACGATTGAGCTTCCCGCCGCCGATGTTTCGTTTGATAAGGAGTAGCGCTGTGCCGAACTCTGCCGTAAAACCGCTCATCTTGGTCGTTGAGGACGATCCCGCTGTCCGCAACCTTATCGTTGCCGCGCTCGAGACGCACGGCTTGCGCCATATGGCCGTGGAGACCGCCCATGCCGCCATCGCCGCCGCCTCGTCGCAGGCGCCGAGCATTGTGCTGCTCGATCTGGGCCTGCCCGATATGGACGGCGTCAAGGTGGTGGAGTCGGTGCGCGCATGGTCGGGCATGCCGATTATCGTGGTCTCGGCGCGCAGCGAGGATGCGGACAAAATCCGCGCGCTCGATGCCGGTGCCGACGACTATCTGACCAAGCCGTTTTCGGTCGAGGAGCTGCTCGCGCGTATTCGCACGACGCTCAGGCGCCTTTCGTATGCGCAAACGGGCGGTGTTGCCTCCGAGGGCTCGTTCGATACCGGTGAGCTGCATATCGATTTTGATGCCGGCATCGCCACGATGGATGGCGAGGAACTGCATCTGACGCCGATCGAGTATAAGCTCCTGTGCCTGCTGGCACACAACGCCGACAAGGTACTGACGCACCAGTTTATCCTGCACGAGATTTGGGGCACGGCAACTAAGAGCGACCTGGCGAGCCTGCGCGTCTTTATGGGCACGCTGCGCAAGAAGATTGAGTCCGACCCCGCGCACCCGCGCTATATCCAGACGCACGTGGGTATCGGCTATCGCCTGGTCACCCAAGGCTAGATCGCCAACCACCATCCCACTATGAGTTGCGGTGAAATACGGTCTAAATTTGCCTAATTCCAGGCAAAACAGTCCGTATTCCACCGCAACTTTGTTATTTGCCTTTGGGCTTGCTGGCGTAGAACTTCTTCTTTTTGGGCTTGCCGGCGGGGGAGGGGCTGCCGGTGACGTGCGGCTTGCCGTCGCCGGCGTGCACATGGCCAGGCACTGCCGCGCGAGGCTTGCGGGCCTCGGGGTTGCGCAGCTCCTCGACACGCTCGGCAATCTCCTCGGCGCTAAAGCCGATCTCGGCCATGGCGTCCTCAATGGGCAGGCGGCGCACGATATAGCAGTGGTGCACCTTCTGGTTGCGCGCGAAATCCTCGGGGATGGTCTGCGCCGTAATGTCCTCCAGCACGACGCCCGCGCGTGCGAGCTTGCGCGTCTCGGGGCGGAAGCCACGCAGGTTGCAGCTAAAGATGGCGTGGCCGCCCTGTGCGAGCAGGCGCGATACGCCGGCCAAAAGCTCAACATGGTCGCGCTGGACATCCCAGGTGCGGCGGCCCATCTTGGACGAGTTCGAGAACGTGGGCGGGTCGACAAAGATCAGGTCCCAGCGGTTGCGCGTCTGGCGCTGGTCGCGAATCCAGGCGAGCACGTCGTCGCGCACAAAATGATGCTGCGGACCAACAAAGCCGTTCTGGCGCATATTGCGCTCGGCCCAGTCCAGGTAGGTGTTGGAAAGGTCGACCGTCACGGTCTCCTCGACGCCGCCGTCTGCCGCATAGCAGGTGGCGGTGCCGGTATAGGCGAACAGGTTGAGGAAGCGGCGCGCCTGTTTGGCGTGCTCGCGCACCAGGTTGCGGGTGACGCGGTGATCCAAGAAGATGCCGACGTCCAGGTAGTCGTCAAAGTTGACGGCAAAGGTAAGGCCGCCTTCTTCGATGAGCGGCAGGCGACGGCGTGCGATATTGGCGCGCTCGCCCGGGCCGCCCTTGCCGGCGCCCTGCTTGCCGTACTGCGAGCCGCCGCGCGAACGCATGCGCGCCTTGGCGTGCACATGCTCGGCGGGAACATCTAGGATGCGCGGCGCGATGGCCAAGATGTCGAGCATGCGGGCCTGGGCCAGTGCGGGGTCGATGGTCTTGGGCGCGGCGTATTCGGCGATGACGAGCCAGCGGCCCGGCGTCTGCGGGCAGCCCTCGTACAGGTCGATGGCGGCGGAGTAGTCGGGTAGGTCGGCATCGTAGACACGGTAGCAGCTCACGCCCTCGCGCTTGGCCCACTTGCGACGCAGACGGGCGTTCTTGCGCAGGCGGTTGGCGAACTGCTCGGACTCGGGGATGAGCACGGGCAGCGGCTTGCCGTCGCCCAAGTCGAGCGTGGCGGCAGGTTCGGGCATGGAGGAAGCGGCGGCTTCGCCGTTGGCTTCGTTGGCATCCGCAACCTCGGCCTTGGCATCCGCACTGGTCGCAGCCTCAAACGCTGCGGCGGCGTGGTCGAGCGAAGGCCAGACTTCGACGGTTGCCTCCTCGTTGTTGGGCATGATGGCGATCGAACGTTCGGGCTCGGCGTGGAGCGCGCGGGCCAGCAATCCGTCGCGGGTGAGTGCGGCGACCGGTGCCGAAGCGAGCTCGGGCGCGCGGCGCAGCTCGCCGACCAGCGTCATGGCGTCGTGCATGAGCGAAAGCGGAGTCTCGGTGGTGTCTGCGACCGCGGCGGCGCCGGCGACAGCGCCCACATGGTCCAGCACGGTGGCGGGCTTGGCGGCACAAAAGTCGACAAAACGCTTATAGCCGGCGCTCTTGACCATGCGCTCGGCGGTCTTGCGGGCAGCGGGGTCGATGTCTACGGCCACGATGCGCGCCTGCCGCTCGCGCGCTGCCGCCTCGCGCTCGCGCGCCTCGGCAAGCAGCTGCTCCCACAGAGCGGCGTCGTGCGGCTGCCAGCCCTCAAAGCCCCAGCGCTCGCGTGCGGCGCCCGGGGCGCGGTCGGTCAGAATGTTCACGGCTTCCAGCAACAGGCCGCCGCCGGCGCACGAGGCATCGATCAGCGTGGGAAGGGCTTCGTTCTCGTAATCGTCGGCCGTCAACTCGCGCTGGCACAGTGCGGTCCAGCCGACCTGCGCCAGCACCAGGGCGGCGTAGTCGGGGCGCAGCACGTGCGAGCCCTCGCCGGCGCGGGTCGCTGCGGGCGGCAGGCGTTTGAACAGCGGGTCGCCCGAAAGGTCCAGGCTGATGCTCGCGCGGCGCTGACGCAGCGAAAGCAGCAGGTGAACATCGGGATCGGCGGCGTCGACATCGGCGCGACGGCCCGTGGTTTCGGCCAAGCGGTCGCACAATGCGTCCTTGGCGCGCAGGGCCGAGAAGCGCGTGTTGCGCAGCTGCTCGGTCACGCCGCGGGCGGTGATGGCGATGGTGGCGCCGGGGCGGATGATGGTCTCCCAAGCGATGTCGTAAACGCTGTCGTACAGTTCATCGGCATCCTGCGCCTCAAAGCGCCCGAGTACCACGAACACACGGCTCGCCAGGCGTGACCACAGACAGGCGCGGTAGCCTTCTTCGAGCTCGCCCTCAAATGTGGCGCGGCCCTTCAGCCGGCGAACATGCGAAAGCCCGAGGCGTTTAAGCTCATCGGCGAGTGCGGACTCAAAGCCCTCGGGGCAGCTTGCGTAAAATTCCATGGGTGACCTCTCTGGTTGCGTCGCTCCATTATATGATGGATGCTTCGTTTGCCCTTATCCTCGAAAGGAACCCATATGATTGATGCGTGCCCCGAACCCGCTGTGCTCTTTTTTGACGTGGACGGCACGCTGACGTCGTTCGATCCCGACGATATGACCGATAAGGACTTTTCGGCGGTTCGCCCCTCGCAGGCGGTCGTCGAGGCGTTTCATCGTCTGCGCGACGCGGGACACAAGGCGTTTATCTGCACGGGTCGCCCCCTGTGGCTCATCGCCGATAGCTTGCGTGCGCTCGACCCCGCGGGCGTCGTTGCCATGGCGGGCGCCACGCTCGAGGTCGAGGGCCGCGTGGTGTATGAGGACTGCTTTGACGAAGACATTGTTGAGGAGCTTGCACGCCGTATGGCCACGGCAGGGATTGAAGCCTTTTTCGAGACCAACGTGGCTACTTTTGCCCTGGAACCCGCGGGTGTTGAGCAGTCGTCTCTGATCGGCACTTCTGTGGTGCACAGCACCGAGGAAATGCGCGTCGACGGCCGTCTGCGCGTGGGCAAGGTAGGCATCGTCGCGAGCGACCTGGCTCGCGTAGCCAACGATGATGGCTTTATCGATCGCGAGTTTGAGCTGTGCAACACCGGTGGTCAGAATCGCGAGCTGAGCCCCAAGGGCATCGACAAGGGCGTAGGCGTGGCGCGAGCGCTGGAATACCTGGGTCGCACCGGCAACGCGCGCACCTTTGGCTTCGGCGATTCGGGTAACGACCTGGGCATGCTCGCTGCGGTCGAGACGGCTGTCGCCATGGGCAACGCCATGCCTGAGGTCAAGGCGGTCGCCGACTACGTGACCGACGACGTCGCACACGACGGCACCGTCACAGCGATGCAGCATTTCGGCCTCATCTAATGAATCCCGCGTTCTGACGTTTGCTCAAACTGCGACTCTTTGCTTTTGCATGCTCAATCGATTTATCAATCCAAACACTGAGGTGTTTATACCGTTCGCCGAGAAGATAAAAAACCGCAGCTCACGCTTTGATAAACGTAGGTAAAGTGTTTAGCAGTTTATCGGCCGTATGCTAACGAAAGGAATTAGGCAGATGGCAATCAAGGTGTTCGCTGACGGTGCAAACCTCGAAGGCATGCTCGACATGTACGAGAACGGCAACGTTCAGGGTTTCACGACCAACCCGTCCCTTATGAAGAAGGGCGGCGTGATGGATTACCGCGCGTTTGCCAAAGAGGTCCTGGCTCACATCACCGATGTGTCCGTCTCGTTTGAGGTCTTTGCCGACGACGTCGAGACCATGGAGGTCGAGGCCCGCGAGATCGCTACCTGGGCCGAGAACGTCTACGTCAAAATTCCGTGCGTGACCACCAAGGGCGAGTCCACCGCCGAGCTGGTCCGCAAGCTTTCCGCCGACGGCATCAAGGTCAACGTCACTACCATCTTTACGCCTACGCAGGTCGATGAGATGGTCGAAGCCGTTGACGCCGAGACGCCGTCCATCATCTCGCTCTTTGCCGGCCGTATCGCCGATACCGGCGTCGACCCCATTCCGTTTATGACGGAGTCGGTCAAGAAGGCCGCCGCCAAGCCCAACTGTGAGGTCCTGTGGGCGTCCACGCGCGAGCTCATCAACATTTACCAGGCCGAGGCCTGCGGTTGCCAGATCATTACGGTGCCCAACAGCATCCTGGCCAAGCGCAAGAACATTGGTCGCGACCCGTACGAGGTCTCGCTCGATACCGTGCGCGGTTTTGCCAAGGATATCGCGGCGCTCGGTTTCCATATCCTGCCGTAGCGCGAACACTGACTACGCCGCGGGCTGCTCGCCCCGGCTTTCCTTTCCCTATCGCTCACGCGCTTCGCGGGGGTCGCGCTAGGCAAAGGAAAGGCCGGGGCTGCCGACACGAGCCTGCCAGCAAGTTGGCGCTTGGTTTCCATATCCTGCCGTGGGCAAAGGTACCCCCGCCTGCGCCGTGCAAAATTGAGAGTATTCAGCAAGGTAAAGGCTTTCACCAGTTGGGTGAAGTACGGAACAGCCCCCGTTTTGGCTCTGACGACGCTAAAACGGGGGCTGTTTTTTGCTTTTTCGCCTCTGGGAGGCATCCGGAACAGCGGAATTTGCAGAATACTCGCGATTTTGCACGTCACTACAGGGGGTACCCCTGCTTTGGCGGTTTACTTCCCCTGTACCATGGTGAGCGAGATCTTCTTGCGGTCGCGATCGACCTTTTCGACCCACACCTTGACCGTGTCACCGACGCGCACCACGTCGCTCGGGTGCTTGACAAAGCGGTTGGCTAGCTTTGAGATATGCACGAGGCCGTCCTGGTGCACGCCCACGTCGACGAAGGCGCCAAAGTCCACAACGTTGCGCACCGTGCCCTTGAGTTCCATGCCGGGCTCCAGGTCATCGATGGAAAGCGCCGAGCGGCTAAAGACCACCTCGGGCGCGTCGTCTCGCGGGTCGCGGCCGGGCTTTTTGAGCTCGTTGACGATGTCGATGAGCGTGAGGGTGCCGCAGTCCAGGTCGCTTGCCAGCGCCGAGATACTGCCCAGGCGGCGCTCGATGTCGGGCACGCCGCCGCGGCTGAGTTCACTGGCCGCCACACCGGCGCGCTCCAGGACGGATGTGGCCACCTCGTAGCTCTCGGGGTGGACGCTTGTCGCGTCGAGCGGGTTCTTGCCACCGCTGATGCGCAAAAAGCCCGCGGCGTTGAGATATGCCTTGGGTCCCAGCTTGGGGACCTTCTTAAGCTGACGGCGATCGGTAAAGGCGCCGTTTTCCTCGCGGTAGGCCACGATGTTTTTGGCCACGCTCGGCGTGATGCCCGATACGTATCCCAGTAGGCTCGCGCTCGCGGTATTCACGTCGACGCCTACGTGGTTGACGACGTCCTCCACCACGTGGCCCAGAGTGCGCGAGAGCTCGGCCTGGTCAAGGTCGTGCTGGTACTGGCCCACGCCGATAGACTGGGGCGGAATCTTGACGAGCTCTGCTAGCGGGTCTTGCAGGCGACGGCCCAGGCTCATGGCACCACGCACGGTGACGTCCAGGTCGGGATATTCCTGGCTGGCGAGCTCGGAGGCGGAGTACACCGACGCGCCGGCTTCGTTAACGATGGTGTAGCGAAGGCCGGGCGCCTGCTCGGCAATGAACTCCGAGACGACTTCCTCGGTCTCGCGGCTGGCGGTGCCGTTGCCGATGACGATGGTGTTGACGCTGTCCTTTTTGACGAGGCGGGCGAGCTCGCGCTTGGTGCCGGCGACGTCGTGGCGCGGCTTGGTGGGGTAGACCACGCCGTGGTCGAGCAGCTTGCCGGTCTCGTCCATAACGGCGACCTTGCAGCCGGTGCGGTAGCCCGGATCGAGCGCGAGCACGCGGGCGCCGCGCACGGGGCGTGCCGAGAGCAGGCCCTCAAGGTTCTTGGCAAAGACGTTGATGGCCTCGGTCTGGGCGCGAACGGTGAGCTTGGCGCGGGCCTCGCGCTCCAGCGAGGGGGCCATCAGGCGCTTGTAACCGTCGGTGATGGCGGCGTCAAAGACGGGCGCGAAGACGCCTTGGCGTCGGGGCCAACGGCTGCCGAGGCGTGCCGTGGCAGCGGCGCCGTCGACGTTCACGCGCACGCGGAGCTTGCCCTCGCGCTCACCGCGGTCGATAGCCAGCACACGGTGGTTGGGAATACGGCGCAGCGGCTCGTCAAAGTTGTAGTAGGGCTCGTAGGGAGTCTTCTCCGCGGGGTCGGTAGCCTCGACGACGATATCGGCGGTGTTTTGCGTAAAGGCGCGCAGGTCGGCGACGTTCTCGGGGTCCTCGGCCACCGTCTCGGCCACGATGTCGGCGGCGCCGGCGAGCGTCTTCTCGGGCGTGTCGAAGCCGGCCTCCTCGTTGACGTATGCCGCGGCGGCGTCGAGTGCGCTGCCCTTGGCCGAGGCCTGCATGATGATCATGTTGGCAAGCGGCTCCAGGCCGGCCTCGCGGGCCTTCTGCGCGCGGGTCATACGCTTTTTGCGGTAGGGCTTGTAGAGGTCCTCGACACGCTGGAGCTGCGTGGCCTCGCGAATTTGCTGCTCAAGCTCTGGCGTGAGTTTGCCCTGGGCGTCGATGAGCAGAATGACGTCCTCTTTGCGCTGCTCAAGATTGCGCAGGTAAGACAGACGCTCGTCGAGTGCGCGCAGGGCGACGTCGTCCATGCCGCCCGTGGCTTCCTTGCGGTAGCGCGAGATAAAGGGGATGGTGTTGCCCTCGTCGATGAGTTTGACGGCCGCCTCGATGTTGGCGGCCTTAAGGTTGAGCTCGCGGGCGAGCTGGGCGATAAGATCCATGGGACTCCTTGCGTTTAAGGTGCGTTTGCAACACAGGGCTACCAAGGATACCACCCGTCCCAAAAGGCTGTTTTGGGGCCGCGCCACGAAAACGGCCTATCTACTACGTTTTACCCGTAGGGGCTGACCATACCTGGGTTTTCCGAAAGTCGGCAAGCCGTTTACCTGCGGTTTTTATCTCGCGAAATTCGGCATGCTTGAGGGTGATCGGTTAAACGTAGTAGATAGGCCCATTTCGTGACGAACGAACCAAGCTGAGGCGCAAAATAGCCTCGCTCCAGAATAATCGTCGGCAAGGTAGCAAAATGCCCCGCGGGCAGGAGGCTGCTCGCGGGGCAAAGAAGAGGGGCTTGTTGGCGGCGGGCCAAGGCGCTCGGCGGGGAGTTTGCCGCGACCCGCTCTTAAGGCATTACAGCTCGACGAGCTGGCCGGTCTCGGCGGCCTCCTTGATGGCGTTGAGAAGCGTGAGCGTCTTGACGTTATCGGCGGGGGTCACGACGGGCTCGACCTCGCGGCGGACGACCTTCACAAAGTGCTTGAGCTGCATCTTGTGCGGCAGCGCCGGGTCCACGGCCGGAATCTCCATCTGCAGCGGCTTGTGCCAGTTGGAGGCGCCATCGTAGGAGAACTGGTGCAGGCGGGGCAGCGACAGGGCACCCTTAGTGCCGCCGATATAGTAGGCGTCGGCGTCGAAGGGGCGGTACTGCGGATCCTCGCGGGCGGTGGCCTCCCAGTTCCAGGGGCTGGCGGTGGCGTCGGAGATGGTCATGCTTGCGAGCGCGCCATCGGAAAAACGGACGTTGACCACGGCGGAGTCCTCGGTCTCAAAACCGCGGGCGGCGCTGGACTGCATACCCTGGACGGCAACGGGCTCGCCCAGCAGGTAGCGGAGCAGGTCGACGTCGTGCACCAGGTTGACCAGGATCGGGCCGGCACCCTTCTTGCGGCGCCACTCGACATCGAAATACTCGTCATTCTTATAGATCATGTAGTGGAAGCTCGACACGGTGAGCTTGCCCAGCTCGCCGGACTCGATGATTTCCTTGGCCTTGTTGACGAAGGGGTTGTGGCGACGGTGCTGACCCACGAGCACGGGCACGCCGGCGGTCTCGGCCTCGGCGGCGAAGGCCTGGGCATCCTCGAGATCGTTGGAGATCGGCTTTTCGACCAGCGGCACGATGTTGCGCTTCACAGCCTCGCGAGCAACGCCCAGGTGCAGGTCGTTGGGGGTGGCGATAATGACGGCCTCGGGCTTGACCTCGTCCATCATCTGGGCGGGATCGGTGTAAAACGGCACGCCGGCGGCCTCGGCCGTGGCGCGGGCGCCCTCAAAGGCGTCAGCGATGGCGACGAGCTCGGCCTCGGGCTCCTCGGTGACAAAGCGGATGTGGTTGCGGCCCATGGCGCCGGCGCCGATAACGGCAATGCGGACGGGGTTGAGCTCAGACATTTCGACTCCTTAAATACTGGTGACCGGTGGAATGCGACAAAGGGGCTGTCCCTTTGTCGCATCGGTAAAACTAGGCGGACTTCTTCTTGCTGTCGGAGACCATCATGTAGACGGTGAGCACGACGGCGATGGCGGCGATCACAATGGCGCCGTAGAAGGACTGCTGGTAGGCGGCGCTGCCGGCCTCGGCGTGATACAGCACGGCGGTGATGGGCTGGCTGATCCAGGTGGAAGCGGCATAACCCAAAAACATGATGCCGTAGTTGACGCCGATGTTGCTGGTACCAAAGGCGCCACCGGTGAGCGGCGGGTAGATGACGAGCAGGGCGCCAAAGCTAAAGCCGAGCAGAGCGAGCGCCACAAAGAACATGGCTTGCGTAAAGCTCATCGACATGATGACGAGTGCGACGATGGTGACGACAAGGCTGATGAGCAGCGACTTATAGGCGCCGAGCTTGTCGATGATCTGGCCAAAGGACAGGCGGCCGACCAGGTTGGCGCAGGTGTTGACGGAGACCACCACACCGCCGAGCGCGACGGCCGCGGCGCTCGTGGGATCGGCGAAGAGCTGGACGGCGGCGATGGAGGCAACCTTGCCCACGAGCAGGGTGCCCGCGGTGGCGGCAAAGGCGAAGGTGACGATGAGGACCCAGAAGCGCGGGGTCTTGACCATCTCGCCCGGGGTGAGGTCGCCGAAGGTGCCGGCATGCGCGCCGCCCTTGGGGGCCTCGAAGCCCTCGGGCAGCCAACCGGCCTCGGGGGCCTTCAGGAACAGGGCGGAGGCGGCAATCGTCACAAAGAAGATGACGCCGAGCGCCTTAAGGGCGCCAAAGATGCCCAGGCTCGGGATGAGCAGCGAGGCGAGCACTGGGGACAGCACGGCGGGGCCGGCGGTCGAAGCGGCCAGGGTGATGCCGGAGGCGAGGCCCTTCTTGTCGATGAACCACTTTTGACCGGTGGTGAGTGCCGGGTTGTAGCCCAGGCCGTTGCCGATGGCGGCGACGAGCGAGAACCACAGGTAGAACTGCCACGGCTCGGTGACGGTGCCGGACATGAACCAGCCCAGGCCGTAGCACACGGCGGCGGCGATAACGACGTTGCGCGGGCCGATCTTATCGGAGATGCGGCCGGCGAAGATGCCCGTCACGGCCATGATGGTCTGAAAGACCGGGAAGGCCCAGGTAAGAGCGCTGGACCACTCGGGGTAGACGGCGAGCAGGTTCTTGCTCACGACGGAATACAGCGCGATGGAGCTGATGAAGAACATGGTGACGCACGCGGCGGAAAGCACGACGGCGCGACCCTTGTTGGAGTTGGTGGAAGCCATTGGACTCTTTCTAATCGATACGGGGGAGGAGCGGTCGTATCCGCGGGTCTCCCTGTTAGGTTGGTTTACTGGTCAGTCGGCTTGGCGACGCCGGACTCATCGGACCAAAGCTCGACACCCTTGTTCTTGAGGTAGTTGTCGGCATAGGCGCGACGGCCGCCGGGCTTGGCGGTGAGGTCGCCCATCATGTTGGAGAAGCCACCGTCGACTTTGATGGCGTCGCCGGTGGTAAAGTCCGAGCGTTTGGACGCCAGGAACATGACGGCGTTGGCGATATCGCTGACCTCGCCGATGCGACGCGTGGCGATCAGGCGGCTGCGGCTCTTTTCGACCTCGGGGTCGGCGTAAAAGCTTGCCGACATCGGGGTCTTAACGAAGCAGGGCTCGACGCAGTTGGAGCGCACGCCGTAGGGGCCCCACTCGGCAGCCAGCATCTTGGACATCATGTTGACGCCGGCCTTGGTAGAGCTGTACACGCCCGAGAACGTCTCGGGGGAGTGGCTGGCAACGGTCGAGATGTGCACTAGGCGGCCCTGGCCGGCCTTGATCATCTCGCGACCAAAGCGCTGCGAGGTGATGAAGTAGCCGGTGAGATTGACGTTGAGCACCTGCTCCCAGTCGCTCAGCGGCAGGTCTTCCATGGCGGCGAAGCGCAGGATGCCGGCGGTGTTGACGAGAACGTCGACGCGGCCGAAGTCGGCGATGGTGGCATCGACGGCGGCCTGAACCTCGGCCTCGTCGGTGGCGTTCATCTTGTAACCCTCGGCGTGGATGCCAAACTCGGCGGCGAGGTCGGCGGCTGCGGCCTTGACCTTCTCTTCGTCCAGGTCGAGCAGAACGACGTTGGCGCCATTGCGGGCGAACTCGCGGCAAATCTCGACGCCCATACCGCCGAGCGCGCCAGTCACGGCGCAGACATCGCCCTCGAGCTTAAGCCAGTTGCTCATAGGAACTTCCCTTCTTGTCTTCTTGTGCCTCCCTGTGGGTCGCTCCCATTAACCGACCCACGTGGTTTTCGCTGGTTATCGTATGCTTTGCATTTGCGCAGGTGAATTGCATATTTGTTAGAATGGCGTTAACCGTAGGTTTACACTGTGCAATGCAGTTTTTCTCAATCGAGCGCGTGACCTGCCAAAACGACCCCCTGTGGCGCCATGCGTTCACAGGCGCGAAAACGGGAGATTGACGTGTACGATCGACGACTCGAGGCCATATCGGCCGCCGCGGAGCTGGGAAGCTTCTCACGTGCGGCGGCAAAATTGCGCGTGTCGACCCCGGCGCTCGTCAAACAGGTGTCGGGTTTCGAGGCCGAGTTTGGCATCACGTTGTTCGAGCGCTCGCATTCGGGTGTTAAGGTGACGCCGGCGGGCGCTCTGCTGGTGGACGACGCGCGCTCGATCATGCGGCAGTCCGAGGACGCGCTGCGCCGCGCCCGACGCGCGGCGGGCGATGGCGGTGCCGTGCGTCTGGGTGTGTCGATGATGTGCCCGGGGCGCCAAACGCTGTCGATGTGGTCGGGCGTACACGAGCTGGAACCGTCGCTGCGATTTGAGATCGTGCCGGTAAGCGACCTCTATGACGAGCGCGAGACCGTCATGCGCAGCCTCGGTCGTGAGGTCGATGTGGTGCAGTCGAGTTTTTCGACCCCGCGCTGGGGTGACGCCTGCCAAAAGCTCCGCATTGTCAACGTGCCGTTTTATATCGACCTGCCGCGCACGAGCCCGCTGGCGCGCAAGAATCGCATTACGGTCGCCGACTTGGAGGGTATGCGTCTGCGCGTGCTCCGCCACGGCAACGACGCTATGGACAGCCTGCGTATCGATCTGTTGGCCGACGGCGGCGTAGACGTGATCGACGTGGACAGCTTTGACTTTGCGCTCTTTAACGAGGCAGAGGAAAAGGGCGACGCGGTGCTCACCTGCGGCGCATGGTCGGGGGTGCACCCGGCCTTTGTGGGCGTGCCGTTCCTGTGCGGGCGAGAGGTGCCGGTCTTTTTGCACTATCCGCTCGAGCCCACCCTCCAAGTACAAAAATTCGTCAACGCCATGGCCCAACTCCTCAAGTAGCCAAAAGAGTCCCGTCCCAAATTAGCTACCCTTTGCTACGGGTTTAGCGGTCCTCGCGTTGCGGCCCGGCTGCCTCGGCTGTCTTTACGCGGTTCTTATCGACGTACATGTTCTTGTCGGCCTGGGAAAAGAGTTCGCGCATGGTAGGCGGCTCGTCAAAATCGCTGGAAAGCGCATAGCCCACCGCGTAGCTGATGGGCATATCGGGGTGGACTTCGGAATACTCGTTCACGTTCGCGCGAATCCGAGCGAGACAAGATTCCACAGCGGCTCGGTCGGCATCCCGCAGCACCGCGATAAACTCATCGCCGCCGTCGCGACCCACAAAGCACGTCTCCGACGCCACACTTCCCAGTTGTTGGGCAAAAGAGCGAATGTATTCATCGCCCTTCTCATGGCCGAAGTTGTTATTGACCATATGCAGATTGTTAAGGTCGAAGACGCACACCGCAACGGGCTCCTCCGCGGAGACAGGCTGCTCCTGCCCCAAGATCTCCTCGCACTTGTTCTTGTTGGGCAGCCCCGTGGCTTCGTCGAGATAGACTTTGCTCTGCAGTTCGCGATTGAGCGCGGCGGTGCGCACCGCGCGAACGAGTTCGACCGCAAAGGTCGCCACCAAGCCCACGATGTCGATGATCACCAAGCCCTCGAGATAGTTGAGCGCCGACGCCTTCTCCTGAGAGTAGTCCTCTGCGAGTCGCGTAGCATCGTCGCAAATGCCAAAGAACTCCTCGCTCATGGAGATGATGTCGGTGTTCTCATAGCCGACTTCGCGCACGCGGATGATCTCGGTGCAAAGCTCATCAAAATAATTTGCAAGCTCGGTCATTTTTGCCTGATACTCATCGTCGTCGAGACGGACGAGGTTGAGGTCGTCACTTCCGTAACGCAAACCGTTGATGTATGAATCCACGGCTTTGAGCAGGTCATCTTGAGGCTGGCCCGCATCCTCGAGCTTAACGATTCGCTGCGTGGTACCGCGCACCAGACCGGCGTAGTTGACCACACGCGCCGTGCCCTGGATATCGGAGACGAGCAGCATAACATTGATGAAGAAGAAGATGAGAACTGCCGTGAGCACCATCATGAGCAGGCGCACCGCCTGGCCGGCCTTCTTGGCGACAGAAGTATTCACAAGTTCACTCCCCTAAATGACAAAAGAACAGGTAGCACGCAGTGTGCTGAAATTCATGGGTGGTTAACTCTACCATATGGGCCAGCAGCCTCAAACTGCAGCAGACGCTCGTCCAAATTGGCGTGACGCTTGCCTTGTTGTTCTTGACCTGGCCGCGCTATCGGACATGCTTCTGGTCTTGGATCACCATGGGAAAGCTCATCCCGTTTTGTGCGTCTAGAGTGGGATGCGGCTTCCCAAAGGTGCCGTTAGGGGAAATCACATCCCGGTTTACCCCCTTGAAATGGGATGCCGTTTCCCGGAGGGGGTCCAGCGGGAAACGGCATCCCATTTTGGGCCCGAAAAGTGGGATACGGTTTCCGGCCGGCATGAAAAAGCCTCCGCAGCTCGTGTGGCTGCGGAGGCTTTATTCGTTGCGGTGCATTGTGTTTGGGTCGTTGAGATGAGTCGATTTGCCCCGAAAGAGGAGGGCATTGATCTTAGGGTCATGCCCGACGAATGAGCGGCAAATCGGCCATCTCGGCGAGCCGAACTACTCCAGCTCAAACGCTCCGGTATAGAGCTGGTAGTAATACCCGCGCTTGGCAATCAGCTCGTCGTGGTTGCCGCGCTCGATGATGCGGCCGTGGTCCAGACAGATGATCGCGTCGGAGTTGCGCACGGTGGACAGGCGGTGCGCGATGACAAACGTCGTGCGGCCTTCCATGAGCTTGTCCATGCCGGCTTGCACGATGGCCTCGGTGCGGGTATCGATGCTCGACGTGGCCTCGTCCAGGATCATCGCCGGCGGATCGGCGACGGCGGCGCGTGCGATCGAGATCAGCTGGCGCTGGCCCTGCGACAGCTGGGCGCCGTTGCCGGTGAGCATCGTGTCGTAGCCGTCGGGCAGGCGGGTGATAAAGTCGTCCGCGCCGGCGAGCTTTGCTGCCGCGATGCACTCCTCGTCGGTGGCATCCAGATTGCCGTAGCGGATGTTATCCATCACGGTGCCGGTGAACAGGTTTACGTCCTGCAGCACCACGCCCAGCGAGCGGCGCAGATCGGCCTTGCGGATCTTGTTGACGTTGATGCCGTCGTAGCGGATCTTGCCGTCGGCGATGTCATAGAAGCGGTTGATGAGGTTGGTGATGGTCGTCTTGCCGGCACCGGTGGCGCCGACAAACGCGACCTTCTGACCCGGCTTGGCAAACACGGACACGCCGTGCAGCACCTCGTGGTCGGGCGTGTAGCCAAAGTCGACGTTGTCCATGACCAGGTCGCCACGCAGCGGCACGTATTCGATCTCGCCGGTCGCGCGGTGCGGATGTTTCCACGCCCACATGCCGGTGTGGTGGTCGGCCTCCTCGAGCTGCCAGGTGTCGGGGTTCACCTGCGCGTTGACGAGCGTCACGTAGCCCTCGTCGGCCTCGGGCTTCTCGTCAATGAGCTCAAAGATGCGGTCGGCACCGGCGAGGCCCATGACCACGGCGTTGATTTGCTGCGAAATCTGGCCGATCTGTCCGCAGAACTGCTTGGTCATGTTGAGGAACGGCACGACGACGGCGATGGACAGCGCCATGCCCGAGATACTCAGGTTGGGCACGCCCAGCGCCAGGAAAATGCCGCCTGCCAGTGCGACCAGCACGTAGAGCAGGTTTCCCAGGTTCATAAGGATGGGCATGAGGATGTTGGCGTACATGTTGGCCTTCTGCGAGACCTCGAAGAGCTTTTCGTTGCGCTCGTCAAAATCGGCCTCGGCGGCAGACTCGTGGCAGAATGCCTTGACGACCTTCTGGCCGTTCATGACTTCCTCGATATGGCCCTCGACCACGCCGAGCTCGGTCTGCTGCGCAATGAAGAAGCGCGCGGAGTTGGAGCCGAGCAGCTTGGTCATAAAGGTCATAAAGGCGACGCCTGCCACAATGACCAGGCACATCCAAACGCTGTAGTACAGCATGATAAAGAACACCGTGACGATGACGATGGTCGTCATGAGCAGGTTGGGCAGCGACTGGCTGATCATCTGGCGCAGCGTGTCGATGTCGTTGGTGTAGTGGCTCATGATGTCGCCGCGCTGGTGCGTGTCGAAGTAGCGAATCGGCAGGTCCTGCATGCGGTTGAACATCTTCTCGCGCAGCTTCTCGAGTGAGCCCTGCGTGACGATGGCCATGGCGCGGTTCCAGAACAGCGAGGACAGGATGCCGACGCCGTAGATGCAGGCGAGGGTGGTCACGAGCTGTGCGATCTTGGGCTGTGCAACTTCCCAATCGCCCGACTGCCACGATTCGCTAATAATCTGCAGGGCGCTCTGAAGGAAGGTCGCGCCGATGGAGTTGATGATGGCGCAGAGCACCACGCCGACGACGACGAGGGGCAAAAGCACGGGGTAGAAGCCAAAGAGCGTCTTGATGAGGCGCGACATGGTGCCGCCCTTGCGGTTGAGCGCGCGCTCGGCGGTCGTTGCCTTACTCATGTGCCTCGCCTCCTTCCTGGGTCTGAGCTTGTGTTGCGGATGCCTCGGTGTCGGCCTCGACGGCCCCTTCGCCCTCGGCGGACATCTTGTTCTGCGAGGTGAAGGTCTCGCGGTAGATCTCGCTCGTCTTGAGCAGCTCGTCGTGGTTACCGATCTGCGCGATACGGCCGCCCTCCATGACGATGATGCGGTCTGCGTCCTGCACGGAGCTAATGCGCTGGGCGATGATGAGCTTGGTCGTGTTGGGCAGATAGCTTGCCAGCCCTGCGCGAATCTTGGCGTCGGTCTTGGTGTCGACGGCGCTGGTGGAGTCGTCCAGGATCAAGATCTTGGGGCGACGCAGCAGGGCGCGCGCAATGCACAGGCGCTGCTTCTGACCGCCGGAAACATTGGAGCCGCCCTGTTCGATCCAGGTGTCATAGCCCTTGGGGAAGCCGTCGACAAACTCGTCGGCGCAGGCCAGATGTGCCGCCTCGCGGACCTCCTCGTCGGTGGCGTTCGGGTCGCCCCAGCGCAGATTCTCGGCGATGGTGCCGCTAAACAGCACGTTTTTCTGTAGCACCATGGCCACTTGGTGGCGCAAGGCGTCCAAGTCGTAGTCGCGCACGTCCATGCCGCCCACGCGCACGGTGCCCTCGGTGGCGTCGTACAGGCGGGCGATGAGGTTTACAAGCGTGGACTTGGCCGAGCCGGTGCCGCCGATGATGCCGATGGTCTCGCCGCTCTTAATGTGCAGGTCGATATCGTCGAGCGCTTGGCGCTTCGCATGCGCGGAATACTTAAAGCTCACGTGGTCAAAGTCGATGGAGCCGTCGACAACCTCGAGCACGGGCTCGGCGGGATCAGCGATCGTGGGTTCGGCGGCAAGCACCTCGGTAATGCGGTGTGCCGATTCGTCGGCCATGGTCACCATGACAAAGATCATCGACAGCTGCATCAGGCTCATGAGGATCTGGAAGCCATAGGTAAAGATCGAGGAGAGCTGGCCCACGTCGAACAGCGTGCCCTGGCTCGTGATGATGAGCTTGGAGCCCAGGTAGATGATGACGACAAACGCGCCGTTGACGCAGATGTTCATCATGGGGTTGTTAAAGGCGAGCAGCTTCTCGGCGCGGGTGAAGTCCATCTGGACGTCGCGTGCGGCGGTCGCGAACTTCTCCTTCTCAAAGTCTTCGCGCACGTAGCTCTTGACCACGCGCATGCCGGTGACGTTTTCCTCGACGGATTCGTTAAGGGCGTCGTACTTGTGGAACACGCGCGAGAAGATGGGACGCACCTTAAAGATGATAAAGAACAGCCCAAAGCCCAGCAGCGGAATGATGACCAGGTAGACCATGGCGACGCTGCCGCCCATGATAAATGCCATGGTAAAGGCGAAGATCAATACCAGCGGCGCGCGCACGGCGATACGGATGATCATCATAAAGGCCTGCTGCACGTTGTTGATATCGGTGGTCAGGCGCGTGACGAGCGAGGAGCTCGAGAACTCATCGATGTTGGCAAAGCTGAACGTCTGGATCTTGTAGAACAGGTCGTGACGCAGGTTCTTGGCGAAGCCGCAACTCGCATGGCTGCAGGTGACGCCGGCAGCGGCGCCAAAAGCAAGCGACGTCAGCGCGATGAGCACCAAAAAGCCCGCGGTGGGAAGCATCTCGGCTACGGTGGCGCCGTCTTTGATGGCGTCGATCAGGTTGGCGGTGATAAAAGGAATCAGCATCTCGCAGAGCACCTCGCCAAGCACGAGCAGCGGCGTGGCAACGGTGACTTTCATATAGTCGCGGATGCTTCCCATGAGGGTTTTAATCATCCAGTTCCTCCCAGGTTACACGGATTTTCTCGAGCATTTCGGCGAGCTGTTCGCGCTCGTCGTGGGTGAGGGCACCAAAGGCCTGCTCTCTAAAGCGAATGCGGGCTGCCTGGTCGATGCGGGCGTTTTCCCGGCCGGTTTCGGTCAGGCGAATGGTGGGCTGCCGTCGATCCTTGGGGTTACGGCTGCGCTCGATGAGGCCGTTGAGCTCGAGTTTGGACAGGATCTCGGAAAGCGACCCCGGCTTGAGGTCAAAGTGCATGCCGAGTTCCTGCTGCGACATCTCGCCGCCGGGTTGCTTGGCCAGCAGGCAGATGATGGGCGCCTTGCCGGACACGCCTCCGCCATGAAAATGCATGTAATGGCCGCAAAAGCCCAGGCCATTGAGGATGCGTTTGGCAAGCTTGTCTTCTGAGCTAACCGCTTCGGGTGCATCCGCCGGCTGTGACGGGTCGCCGTCGGGCTCGTGCGAACAAAGGTTAAGAGGTTCATCGCACATGAATTAGTGTTGCTCCTTTCTTTAGTTAGGTAGTGGAATTGTTTTGTGCCTAACCAATCTAGGAGCATGAGAAATGAATGTCAAGGTACCAAAGTGAGAAATGAATGTCAAGGTACCAAAGTAGTTGTTGCGCGGTTTTACCAAACCGCGCAACGGCTCGACGCTGCAAACCCGCCAGAGCGGCAATCTGCCTTTCAATTTCGGCGGCATGACCTTATAGTTACGGCGTTTTACCAAACGCCGTAACCGGCCGACGCTGCAAACGCTCCTAAGCGGCAATCTGGCGTTCAATCGTCGGGCATGGCCACAAGGCCTATGCCCCCCATTTCCGAAACCTTTCCGCAACAATGCGCTCTTCGCGACCCTGGCGCCCGCTCACAACGTCCCCTGCGCTACACTTAGTCGCACTGTGGCGCTGCTGCGCCGTGCCCGAACCAAGGGAGACCCTCATGAAGAACACTCAGCTGCTGCTGATCAACGATATGTGCGGCTACGGCAAGGTCGCGCTTTCCGCCATGCTGCCGGTGCTGTCGCATATGGGCTACCGCATCCACAACCTGCCGACGGCGCTGGTGTCCGATACGCTCAACTATCCCAAGTTCTACATCCATGACACCACTGAGTACGTGCGCCAGAGTCTCGCTATCTGGGAGGAGCTCGGGTTTGAGTTCGACGCCATCTCGACCGGCTTTATCGTGACCGAGGAAGAGACGCGCATCATCTCGGACTTTTGCCACCGCCGTGCGCAAAAGGGCACCAAGGTGTTCGTCGACCCCATCATGGGCGACAACGGCAAGCTCTACGCCGGCGTGCCCGAGTCCACGATCGGTCTCATGCGCAGCCTGCTCGAGTGCGCTGACTATGCGGTACCAAACTACACCGAGGCGTGCCTGCTCACCGATACGCCCATTGCCGAGCAAATCACGCCCGATGAGGGCCGCGCTCTTGTGGATGCCGTGCGTGTCCTGGGCGCCAAGTCGGTGGTCATTACGAGCGCCGTAGTCGACGGTGCGAATGTCGTCATCGGTTACGACCATGTGGCGGGGGAGTACTTCACGATTCCCTTCGACCTGATCCCGGTCTACTTCCCGGGCACGGGCGACACGTTCTCGGCGGTGCTCGTCGGCCGCGTTATGGCCGGTTGGAGCCTGCAGCGTGCGACGAGCGATGCCATGCGCGTGGTAGCCGAGCTTATCGAGCGCAATGCCGACCAGGAGGATAAGTCCGCCGGCCTTCCCATCGAGGCCTGCCTGGATGTGATTGACCATGAGTAACGCCGACGAGAGCGACACCGAGGTCACGGGCGAGAACAAGCCGCTCGGCGCACCGCGCGGCAGGCGCCCACGTATTCGCATTAGCTGCGTGGACCAGCTGGGCACATGCCGCTGCCATCACGGGCACAAGCCGGGTGACGTCTTCGACTTCGACCGCGACCGCGGCAAGATGTGCGCCATGGCCTGCCATGTGGGCTTTCCCTATATCGATATCCTGCGCTATGGCGGAACCGTGCCTGGCAACGAGCCTGGTACGGCAAAGTTCTGCTGCCCCGAGGTCGATACGCTGAACGTCTGGCTCGCCGAGGTTGTCGACGAGTAGTCGAGCGCAATGTGACAAAGGGACAGTCCCTTTGTCACATTCGCCGGTGGTGTTCCTTCTATTGTGCTTGTAATCTCAAATCTCTGCATTTCATCCGATTTTAGGTTCTAAAAATTCTACGTTTTATCGATAATCAAGCGTATAAAACTTTGCATTTCATTTGATGACACTGAGGGGAGAGCCTATGCTGCGCAGGAAAATAGCGGCAGAGCTGGAGCGCTGGCTGAAGTCTGTCGAGCAAAAGGCCTTATTCATTACGGGTTCTCGCCAGATCGGCAAAAGCTATTCGATTCGCGCATTTGGCAAAGCCAACCATGCAACCTACATCGAGCTTAACCTCATGGAAAATCGCCAGGCAAAAGATGCTCTTCTCGAGGCGCGGGATGCCGATGATTTCATCAGCAGGGTGACGCTTCTTTCGGGAAAGTCGATTGCACCAGGCAAAACGCTCGTGTTTATCGATGAGGTCCAAGAGGCCCCCGACATCATGACGATGGCAAAGTTCCTTGTTGAGGACGGGAGGTGCCGCTGGGCGTTTTCGGGGTCAATGCTCGGGACTCAGTTCAAGGGCGTCAGGTCCTATCCCGTGGGGTATGTCCACGAGCTTAGGATGTTCCCGCTCGATTTTGAGGAGTTTTGCTGGGCAACCGGGGTGAGCGAGGGGGCTCGCCAAACGATACGTAACGCGTGTATCAGCGAGAGGCCCATTCCTGATTACATTCATGACGCGATGATGGCAAACTTCAGGACCTATACCGTTGTCGGCGGAATGCCGGAGGTCGTGCAGCGTTTCCTTGACACGCAGGGCGACCTTGCCTCTGTTCGTCAGCTACAGTCAGAGCTCAACGAACAGTACCGACGGGATATTTCCAAGTATGCAAGCGGGCGTACCCTTCAGGTGCAGAGCATCTACGATCAGCTCCCCATTATGCTTGAGGGCGAACACAAGCGTTTCGTGCTCAATTCCATTGACCCCAAGGCGCATTATGAGAAGTACCAGCGAGATTTTGTCTGGCTTGTCGATGCCGGCGTTGCTCTCAAAGCCGATATCGTAACCGAGCCAAAGTCGCCCCTGCTCAAGACGGCACGGCCATCGCAGTTCAAGCTATACCAATCGGATACGGGCATGTTGATGGCGCGCTACCCCGTTGGAGTCGCCCAAGCGGCGTATCTTGATAGCAAGGAGCCCAATCTGGGCGGCATTTACGAAAACGTGGTGGCCCAGCAGCTGGCTGCCCAAAATCGCCAGCTTTACTACTATCAGACAAAAAAGCGCGGTGAAGTGGACTTTGTGGTCGACGGACCGGATGGGACGGCTGTTCCGATCGAGGTTAAATCGGGCTCCTATTACCACGCGCACGCTGCGCTCGGTCATGTGCTTGATACGGCTGAATATGGCGTAAGGCTCGGGATTGTTTTCTCGAGAGGCAACGTTGAGCGCAACGGAGCGGTTCTCTATTTGCCGCTATATGCGACCTGGGCCCTTTCGGATGTTTTGGGCGACTCCTGCGCCGAGGGGATAAAGCTGGAGGTCAAGCCGGTCTAGGGCCGGTCCCGGATGTGGCAAAGGGACAGTCCCTTTGTCACATTCATGAGTGTGGATTTTCTCCCACCGAGATAACGAGCGTGGATTTTCTCCCGTTTAGAGCGCACTCGAACGCTCAAAGTGTGAGAAAATCCACGCTCGTTTTATGCCGATGGCGTGGCCCGTGTGCCCGCGCCGCCCGAGCGCCTACAGCTGCTCGAGCATGGCGGTGCAACCGGCGAGTACATCGCGGTAGGTGGCGTCGAAATTGCCGGTGTACCAGGGGTCGGCCACGTCGCCGGGGCGATCGGTCCAATCGAGCAGGCGCGAGATCTTGCCATCGGGGTCCTTCCCAAAAATTCGGTACAGGGCGCGGGCGTTCTCGTCGTCCATATAGACAATGTGGTCCCAGTCGCCATACTCCGCGCGACGCACCTGACGTGCGCGATGTGCGACGACGGGAATCCCGACCTCGCGTAGCTTGGCAACGGTACCGTGGTGTGGCGGGTTGCCGATCTCCTCGGTCGAGGTCGCCGCGGAATCGATGGCAAACTCCGCCTCGCGCCCAGCGCGGCGCACGAGCTCGGTAAACACCGACTCGGCCATCGTCGAGCGGCAGATGTTTCCATAGCAGATGAACAGTACACGTTGCATATGCGGTTTCCTTTCGATCGCCATCATCGAGCTCGAGTATCGCATCTACGCCTGCGCCATCGCCCTCTTGCGTTCCCAGCGAGCCAACTTAATCGTCACCAGCGTAAGCACCCAGGCCACAAGCGAGAACGCGGCACCCACTGCGCCTACATATGCAATGCCAACGCTGCTTACCACGGTGCCGCCCACTGCGGTGCCAAACGAGATGCCGACGTTAAACGCCATGGGCTCAACCGAACTTGCGAGTACCATCGACTTGGGATGGCGGCTGCGTGCCACGTCCATAAAGTGCGTGATGCACGACACCGAGAACAGGTACATGAGCAGCGCCAGGCTAAAGACAAAGACCAGCGCGAGCGGCATGGTGCCGCCCACAGCAAACAGTCCGAGTAACGCTGCAGCCTGCAGCACAAACGTCACGAGTAGCGCCTTCATGCCAAAGCGCGCATCGATCCATCCGCCCAGGATGTTCGAGATCAGGCAGAACACGCCGTAGGCCATGAGCGTGGTACTGGCTTCGACCGTGCCCATGCCCAGCACCTGCTCAAGATAAGGCGTCACGTAGCCGTAGAAAACGTAGACCGACCCCACGCCAAACAAAAAGATGAGCATGCCGGTGATGATGCTCGGCTCGCGTAGCAGACCCGCCTGCTCGCGAAAAGTGGCGGGCTCGTCGGTTTGCCCAGCGCGCGGCATAAACGCCACGAGCGCTCCGCAGATCAGAACGGCAAAGGCCAGCGTGCCGTACATGGCCACGTGCCAATCGAGCGTGTCGGCCACAAACTTGCCGATCGAAGTGACAAAGACCATTGCCACGGAAAACGCACCATATACCACCGAGATGGCAAGCGAAGTTTGCTGCGGAGACAGAAGCTCGGGGATGTACGTCACGCCCACGGCGAGCAGTGCGCCCGAGACGGAGCCCAGGATGATGCGCGAGATGAACAGCACCTGGAAGTTGGGCGCCAACGCCATGACCAGGTTGCCGAGCACAAAGACGATGCTGTAGCACACGAGCAGCTGGTAGCGGCGAAAACGCCCCGTACTGAGCGCGAGCACCGGCGTCGAGATAGCGTAGATCAGTGCGAACACGCTAATAAGTTGGCCTGCGGTGGCAAGCGATACGCCGAGTTCCGTCGCTAGGTCGCTTTCGATGCCGATGACCACGAACTCGGAGCAGCCGAGCGAGAATCCCAACAGCACGAGCAGCGCCAGGCAAAGATTGGTGCGCGCGGGGGAGAGCGCGGCGGCGGTTGACTTACTTTTTGGCGTGGTTGCGGCGGTCAAGGTTGTCACTCCAATGTCGCGTGAATAAGCGGGATTCAATCCCTGCAACTCTAACAGAATGTGACAAAGGGACAGTCTCTTTGTCACATTCGCGGCGTGGCTGCCGCCTAAACCGTCACAACATTCGATGAAAATCTCGAAAACGAGGAAAAACGTCGAATGTTGTGACGGTTTTCGTGTCCGGCGCGGGTGAGCTTCGGTGCCGTCTGGGGGTATAAGACTAGCGAGTGTTTATTTGCGAGGCCTAAGGGGCGCCCCGTATGGATATCGATAACTTTGAATGGTGGTATAGCGAGGGCGAGGCTCCGGACGAGGAGTGGGACGAGCCCGCGTCGCGTGACGTGTCGAGCGACGAGGACGAGACCGGCAACGATGCCGCTGTCGAGCCTGATGCCGCCTCCGATGCCGCCGAGCCCCTGACCTTTGAGCAGGCTTGGGCCCAAGCCGAGGCCGATGAGGCTAAGGCCGATGCCACGGCCACACTCGGTGAGCCGGCGGACATGTCCATCTCGCCGGCCAAGACCCCGCAGCCGCGCCATAACATCGACCCCGACAGCACGGCATCCTTCAGTATTCTCGACGTGCCCTCGCAGGGTGCTCAGGCGCCCGCGCCCACACGTCGTCCCAATCTGTCTCGCGAGGAAGATGCAGGACGTCGCTCTCCGCTCGGCCCCATCCTTATCGCCTTCATGGCCGGCGTTATCGCATGCTCGGTAATTGGAAACGTCTGGAGCCATGTTGAACAACAGCGAAAAGACGCCGCCAAGGTCGAGATGTCTATCGAGCAATCGCTCGGCCGCACGCGCTCGGTACATGTGTCGGTCGAGGTCAAGGACGGCGCGACGTGGGACACCGCGCGCGGCGACAGCCAAATGCTCATCCACATCGTGGGGCGCACGCTCAAAGGGCAGACGATTGACGAGTATCAATACGTCAATTCCGCTGGTGACGGCATCGAGCTCAAGCCCGGCGACTACGAGCTCACCGTCGACGAACCGCCCGTCGCCACCGACGGCACGCGCTTCCGCGCCTCAAAGCGCATGGTTCCCGTGAGCTTTAACTCGCAGGCGCCCGATACGGTCGATAGCACTCCGCAGGGCGGGTTTGACCTTTACGCTATTGCTCAATAACTGCGCCTGTCGCTCAACCCCGCCGCCAAGAGTGGGACAATAGCCCTCGACACTATTGTTTACTTTTGGAGGAAGTAGCATGTCTACCGTCACTACCATCAAGCGCGGCAGCCTCACCGCGGCCATCGATTCCATGGGCGCCCAGCTCACGAGCCTTGCCCTCAACGGCAACGAGTATCTGTGGCAGGGCGACCCCGCCTTTTGGGGCAAGCATGCGCCCATCCTGTTCCCCATTGTGGGCTCGCTGCGCAACAACACGGCGACGTCTGCGGCTGGCACCTGCGAGATGCCGCGCCACGGCCTCGCGCGCATCGTCGAGCACAAGCTGGTCGAGGTTTCGGAGGACGGCTCCTCGGTAACGTACGAGATCACCGACACGCCCGAGTCGCTCAAGGCCTTTCCGTTCCACTTTAAGCTCAACATGACCTATGCCCTGACTGGTGACGCCACACTTACCCAGACCTTTGCCGTCACCAATACCGGCGACGTGGACCTGCCGTTCTCGGTGGGCGGCCACCCCGCATTTAACGTACCTGCTCCCGGTGCCGAGGACGAGGCATTCGAGGATTACGAGCTGGCGTTTACCGAGGCTTGGACTAATGAGGCTCCCATCATCACGCCCGACGGTCTTATGACGTTCGAGGGTAGTTACAAGGCTCCCGATAACTCGGACGTGCTGCCCATCACGCACCGCAGCTTCGATAACGACGCCATCATGTTCACCGATACCCCGGGCTCCACGCTCACACTGCGCGGCCGCAAGTCTGGCCACGGCGTCAAGATCGACTTTGAGGGCTTTAAGTACATCGGCGTGTGGTCTGCCGCCAACGACGCTCCGTTTGTGGCGCTCGAGCCCTGGACCGGTCACACCACCATGGACACCGAGGACGATGTCTTTGAGCACAAGGTCAACACCATCACCTTGGCTCCCGGCGCTACCGATAAACGTAGCTTTAGCGTCACCCTGCTCTAGAGGTTCCGCCGTTCTAATGAACGGCGGGCCGGTCGACGCTGCGCGCCGCCCAGGGCGACAATTTGTCATTCAAAAGGCAGGGCATGACCAGAAGGTCTATGCCTTGCCTTTTTCATGCCTAGTCGTTGGGGACGTTCTTGTTTGACTAGTCGTTTAAGAACGTCCCCAACG